>NZ_SMGD01000014.1:178205-438629 GCF_004339545.1 Celerinatantimonas diazotrophica
CCCAGAGCCAGAGCCAGAGCCAGAGCCAGAGCCAGAGCCAGAGCCAGAGCCAGAGCCAGAGCCAGAGCCAGAGCCAGAGCCAGAGCCAGAGCCAGAGCCAGAGCCAGAGCCAGAACCGGAGCTGGAGCCAGAACCAGAACCGGAGCTGGAGCCAGAATCGGAGCCTGAACCAAAGCTGGAGCCAGAACCTGAGCCAGAGTTAGAACCAGAACTATCGTCAGAGCTGGAGTTGACCGAATCTGAAGATGAAACGCTAGCCGATAAGAGTGTTGAGGAAGCTTTACAAGAGCTAGATGAAGAAGATGTTGATGATGACATTTTTGATTTAGGTATTGATAACGAGGACGAGGACGACATCCCCCCCATTCAGGCTAATCTGGATGAAGATGAAGATGAAGATATTGATTCTATTTTCTCTGGTTTTTCATCAGGAGCATTTGATGAGGGAGAAGATGAGCAGCCAGAACTGCCAGGGCGAGCTGAGGTGGATGAACGTGAGTTTGTCGATATCGACAAACTCATGAGTAGTGATGAAGAAGTCGAGGACGTTCATAATCCATATAATGAGCCTAAATTAGATGTAGGATTGGATGAATTTGCGGATATTCTTAACCGAGAAAGCAATGATCCTATCGATGTCGACGAGGATTCTGACGGTGCATCTAAATTGGATCTGGCGCGGGCTTATTTGGAAATTGATGATGCTGATGGTGCAAAAGATATTCTTCAGGAATTATTATCGGCGCCGCAAACAGACACGGTTCGTGAAGAAGCAGAGAAATTATTAGCTCAATTACGTTAGAATAAATCTAATATGGTAAGCATGTTAACGGCTAATTTACAAAAAGGCGGTGACAAATGTCACTGCTTTTTTTATTATGACCCGCTGATTGTTAAGTGGAAAGTAGTATGCGTATAGCTCTTGGCATTGAGTATGACGGTTCGAATTATTATGGTTGGCAGCGACAACAAGAAGTGCCTTCGGTGCAAGAATGTGTTGAAAAGGCGTTAAGTAAGATTGCTGATCAAAAAGTCGAAGTGTTTTGTGCTGGGCGCACGGATGCAGGAGTTCATGCAACGGGGCAGGTGGTTCATTTTAAAGTGAACTGTCAGCGTCGCTTATCAGCATGGACATTAGGGATGAATGCAAATTTACCAACTGATATCGCAGTACGTTGGGTGAAAGAAGTGGATGATGAATTTCATGCGCGTTTTTCGGCGACAGCGAGACGCTATCGCTATATCATCTATAATAGTGCCTATCGTGGAGCGATTCTTGGTAAGGGTGTAAGCCATTACCATTTTCCACTGAACGAAACATTAATGCACCAGGCGGGGCAATGTCTGCTTGGTGAACACGATTTTACATCGTTTCGTGCTGTGCAATGTCAAAGTCGCACACCATTTCGTAACGTGCATCATTTGAACGTTACTCGGCAAGGTGATTTTGTTGTAATTGATATTAAGGCTAATGCGTTTGTTCACCATATGGTTCGCAATATTGCAGGCAGCTTAATTGAAATTGGTCAGGGAAATCAGAGTGTCGATTGGATGGCCGAGTTGCTTGCGCTTAAAGATAGGAACAAAGCTGCGGCGACAGCCAAAGCTCAGGGGTTGTATTTAGTCGAGGTTGATTATCCACAACAATATGGAATTCCTCGAATGCATCCTGGGCCGTTGTTTTATCAGGATTGATAGACTTTGATGCAGTTGCACTTTATTTCATATGTGTACGAAGCGATATATATTTAGAATAATTAAATCTAATAGATAAATGAATTAAGGATTCCGATGAGCTGGTTAGAGAAAATTCTTCCGAAAAGTAAAAGCGTCTCCTCACGACGTCGGAATATCCCCGAGGGGGTTTGGACTAAATGTTCGTCTTGCGAGCAGATTCTCTATCGTGCAGAGTTAGAGAGAAATCTGTATGTTTGTCCTAAATGTGGTCATCATGATCACATTACTGCGCGAGATCGATTGGAACGATTTCTTGATAAAGGTCATGAAGAATTAGGTTCGGAACTTGAACCTAAAGACATCCTTAAATTCAAGGATGCGAAACGTTATAAAGACAGATTAAGTGCAGCTCAAAAGGCAACTGGTGAGAAGGATTCATTGATAGCCCTGAAAGGTGCTTTAAAAGGGATTCCTGTTGTTGCTTGTGCATTTGATTTTAAATTTATGGCTGCATCCATGGGGTCTGTGGCCGGAGCAAGATTTGTCCGTGCGGTTGAATGTTGTCTGGCTGAAGACCGACCGTTAATTTGTTTTGCCGCAAGTGGCGGTGCACGTATGCAAGAGGCTTTGTTTTCACTGATGCAGATGGCAAAAACAAGTGCGGCGCTTGGTAAACTTCGACAGAAAGGGTTACCTTACATTTCGGTGATGACTTATCCAACTTATGGTGGAGTCTCTGCATCCCTAGCGATGTTGGGCGATGTCAATGTCGGAGAACCTCGTGCAATGATCGGTTTTGCGGGTCCTCGTGTTATAGAACAAACGGTTCGCGAAAAACTTCCAGAGGGATTCCAACGCAGCGAGTTTTTATTAGAGCATGGCGCACTTGATATGATTGTGGATCGCCGAGAAATGCGTGATAAACTAGCTTCGGTCATTGGTAAGCTCGTGAATCAAGTTCCTATAGATGAGAACATTGAGATTGCAGCGTCTGCAGTTTCGATGGAATTTGACGGTGAGTCAACTGACGAATAATCACATGACTCAAACATCATTGAAGAGCCGGTCTTTAGCAGACTGGCTCAGTTATTTAGAACACCACCATCCCATTGCCATAGATTTGGGGCTAGAAAGAATTCGAGCGGTTGCGCAGCGTATGCAGCTGGATTCACTAGCTATGCCGGTTGTTACTGTCGCGGGAACCAACGGCAAAGGCTCAACCTGCCGACTGATTGAGCAATTGTTACTTGCTGATGGTCATAGCGTCGGTGTCTATAGCTCTCCTCATCTTCTTGATTATCGTGAACGGGTGCGAATAAATGATAATCTTGTTGATAGTGAGTTATTTTGCCAAGCCTTTACTGAGATTGAACAAGCACGCGCTGAAATCAGTCTGACGTACTTCGAAGTTGGTACTCTGGCTGCGCTTTGGTTGTTTCGTCGCTTTGCGCCTGATTTTGTAGTGCTTGAAGTTGGTTTGGGAGGACGACTTGATGCAACTAATATCATTGATGCGAATGTCGCGGTCGTGACAACGATCGCTCTGGATCATGAAAAGTTTTTGGGGAACGATCTTGCCCAGATTGGTCGTGAAAAAGCAGGCATTTTCCGGAGTCATGGCAACGCTGTAACCGGAGACCCGCAGATCCAATCCAGTGTTTATGAAGTTGCTAAATCACTTCATTGCGAGCTACTGGCAAATGGACAAAATATTCATGCTGAGTTGAGTCCAGATAGTCAGACATGGCGATATTTAGGAAAACAAGTTGAATACTCACAATTACCTGTACCCGATCTACCATTGGATAATGCAGTTGCGGCGTTAGCGGCAATTGAGCAACTTGGAGTGAGCTTGACACAATCACAGGTGCGCTATTGTATTGAAAATTGGCAGCTTGCTGGGCGAATGCAGCGTTTGCAAGATGCGCCTGTTGTTTATATTGATGTTGCGCATAACCCGCAGTCAGCCCAATATTTGGCGACTCAGCTTCGGCGTCACCGTTGGCATGATAAAAGTTATGCTGTTTGTGCCATGTTGGCTGACAAAGATAATAGCGGTGTAGTTCGTGAGCTTGACGGTTTGTTTGATAACTGGTTTATTGCAGGCTTATATGGCGAGCGCGGTGATGATGGTAGTAAGTTAGCTCAAGCCTTGCAAGGACAGCCTTTTGAGCGATTTGAACATGTCAATCAAGCCTATAAACATGCGTTAGCCAAAGCTGGTGCAGCCGATAGAGTGATCGTTTTTGGTTCGTTTGTAACGGTTGCTGAAGTATTATCAGCTCGTGGAGGTTCATAACGTGTCTTCTCAATTCAAGCATCGATTGATTGGAACGATTGTTTTAGTGGCGTTATTGGTGATCATTTTGCCTGATATTATTGATGGGCATAAAGAAGCAGTGAAAGAACAGTTCAGTACAATTCCGTTTGCACCGAAACCCGCTGACGAAAAGCCATTGATGATTGATTTGAGTAAACCTTCTAATGATGCTCAGCAGCAAACCGGGCAGATGGCTTCATCAACTGCTAATAGTTCAGCTGTGGCTCCAACGCAATCGCCATCGACAGTGACAGCTCAATCAGCCGCTGAGCCAAATAATAGTGCGCCGCAGTCACAGGCTTTTACTGGCAATGGCTGGATTATTCAACTGGCGACACTGAAAAGTGCCGACAGCACGCAGCGGCTCATTGAAAAATTGCGTAATGCTGGATATCAGGCTCATAGTTATCCACAAGAACCGGTGGATGGTAAGTTAAACCGTATTTTTGTAGGGCCAGAACTTTCTAAAGACGCAATGGAGAAAAAAATTGCTAAGTTGAAACAATTGACGGGTTTAAAAGGCTTTGTTAGACGTTTTGACCCATTGGATCAATAGCAAGTCCTTGAGTTTCTTAGCTATCTTGGAAATTCTATTTTGCAGCACACACTTTAGGCATTTTTCTGATAAAATGCCTCCGTTTTATGACAACCAGCTTCCTTATGAATTGGATTGATTACGTTATTATAGGCATTATTGCCTTATCGGCACTGATTAGTTTAGTGCGAGGTTTTGTTAAAGAAGCCGTTTCATTGGCCAGCTGGATTGCGGCTTTTTTTGTTGCCAGCCACTTTTATAGCGATGTAGCTAGTTATTTTACGCTGATAGAAAATCCGTATTACCGCAGTGGCGCGGCTATATTGTGTTTATTTATTGCGACGTTATTGATTGGTGCGTTATGTAACTATGTCTTGTCGCAACTGGTCTCGACAACCGGTTTATCTGGAACGGATCGCGTACTAGGGATCTGTTTTGGTGCGGTGCGAGGCGTGTTTGTCGTTGCTGCGCTGTTATTCGTCTTATCATTTACAGTATTCGCGAAGACACCGTGGTGGCAGCATTCGCAACTGATTCCAGAATTTACTGTCATAGTACAGTGGTTCTTTGAGTTTTTAAAAGGCTCATCGAGTCTTTTAACCCCCCCATAACTCTTGCAGCAAGAAGGAATCCCCTCATGTGTGGTATTGTCGGAATTGTCGGCTCAACCCCAGTTAATCAAAGCATTTATGATGCGCTTACAGTCCTGCAACATCGAGGACAAGATGCTGCTGGGATTGTGACTATTACTGATGGAAAATTTAAACAACGTAAAGCAAATGGCTTGGTTCGAGATGTGTTTGAGTTACGTCATATGCAGCGACTACGAGGCAACATAGGTATCGGCCATGTCCGTTATCCTACCGCTGGCAGTTCAAGTGTTGCTGAAGCTCAGCCATTTTACGTTAACTCTCCGTATGGTATTGCGCTTGCTCACAATGGTAATTTAACCAATGCCCATGAGCTTAAAGATGTGATGCTTACCAAAGCCCGTCGCCATATAAATACAACCTCAGATTCAGAAATCCTTTTGAATTTACTCGCATTTGAAATCGATAATCAGCTTGATAAGACGGATAAAACAGGAACTGAAATGCAGCCTGCCGACTTTTTTGCGGCAATTCGGCGAGTAAACGAACAAACCCGCGGGGCATATGCAGTTGTGTCGCTAGTGATTGGCCATGGTTTGCTGGCATTTCGTGATCCAAAAGGAATTCGACCACTGATTTTAGGGCGGCGTCAGAGTGATACAGGTCATGTTGAATACATGGTTGCATCAGAAAGCGTTGCACTTGATGCGATCGGTTTTGAAGTGATGCGTGATGTCGCACCTGGTGAAGCCATTTTTATCACCGATGATGGTCAGTTGTATACAGAGCAGTGTGCAGAAAACCCAACTTATCATCCTTGTATTTTTGAATATGTTTATTTTGCGCGTCCTGATTCAACCATTGATAAAATCTCTGTTTACGATGCACGGGTTCGAATGGGGACTAAATTAGGCCATAAAATTAAGCAACAATGGGATGATTTAGATATTGATGTGGTGATTCCAATCCCGGAGACTTCTAACGATATTGCTTTGCAGATTGCGATGATCCTTGATTTACCATATCGCCAAGGGTTTGTGAAAAATCGTTATATTGGTCGGACATTTATCATGCCTGGGCAATCTCAGCGTCGTAAATCGGTACGTCGTAAACTCAATGCTATTGATGTCGAGTTTAAAGGGAAGAACGTTCTTTTGGTTGATGACTCCATTGTGCGTGGTACAACCTCAGAGCAGATTATCGATATGGCTCGTGAAGCAGGTGCTAATAAAGTTTATTTCGCCTCCGCGTCTCCAGAAATCCGTTTCCCGAATGTCTATGGGATTGACATGCCATCGGCAAATGAATTGATTGGACATGGCCGCGAGGCTGATGAAATTTGCCAATTGATTGGCGCTGATGGGCTAATTTATCAGTCGATTGAAGATTTAATTGAAGCATGTCAGGAAGCTAATCCAGAAATTCGTGAGTTTGAAACTTCCGTCTTCACAGGCCAGTACATTACAGAAGATATTGATCAACAGTATCTAGATTATATCGATCACCTTCGTAATAACGACAGTAAAGAGATTGCTGCACAAGAAGAAGTCGCTAATTTAGAAATTTATAACGAAGATCATTAATTATTGCTCCTTCTTTGATGTTAGCCGCCATCCATTGGCGGCTTTTGTTTTACAATCAAGAAGAATAGGGGCATCTGTATCCTTTCTTTCTTGGCCAAACTGGTTTTGGCGAATTTGTAGAATATTCTTATCTTATGGAGGTGTTATGACCTTTCGTGCTTTGGTTATCAATAAAACGGATGACCACTACCAATGTGAACTGACCCAATTAGAAACGGATGCTCTTACTGACGAAGATGTTCATCTGAAAGTTTTATATTCTTCGCTAAATTACAAAGATGGTCTCGCCATCACTGGCAAAGGTCCCGTTGTTCGGAAATTTCCAATGGTTCCTGGTATTGATTTGGTTGCAGAGGTCATTGATAGCCGCAGTGATGAATTTAGCGCAGGGGATCAGGTTATATTAAATGGCTGGGGCGTTGGGGAAAAATATTGGGGAGGACTGGCTGAGTATGCTAATTTGCGTGCCGATTGGCTGATCCCATTGCCTGCTAAGTTAACCCCAGAACAAGCCATGTGGATTGGTACCGCAGGTTATACCGCGATGCTCAGCGTCATGGCCCTACAGCAACATCACATAACACCTGAGTCGGGACCTATTCTAGTGACGGGTGCCGGTGGTGGAGTTGGTAGTTTTGCTGTTTATTTATTAGCTAAATTGGGTTTTAAGGTAACCGCAGTAACTGGTCGTGAGTCGCTTTATCCTTATCTTAAAGAACTTGGTGCGGTGCAATTTATGACTCGCAGTGAGTTAGATAAACCCGGCAAACCATTGCAAAAAGAGAGTTGGGCCGGAGCGATTGATTGTGTTGGCAGCCACACTTTGGCGAATGTCTGTGCAGGAATGCAATATGGTGGTGTGGTTGCCTGTTGTGGCCTTGCTCAAGGCATGGACTTGCCTGCTTCTGTAGCACCATTTATTTTGCGAGGGATCACGCTTGCGGGAATCGATAGTGTCATGCGCCCTAAAGCTGACCGAATCGAAGCGTGGCAGCAATTGGCCGATTTGGTCGATGAGGAAGTCCTTAGCAAAATTGGTCAAACAATTGTTCTAGAACAAGCATTAGATTATGCGCATCAGTTGATGGATGGCCAAGTTAAAGGGCGAATCGCCGTTAAAATTGCTTAACAATGTGACTTTATACGGCCTTAAACGGAGTACACATATCATGATCGTTGGCTCCGTTTTTTATTTCAGACTATGAGTACTGTTTGACTAATTTAACCCGATATATGCTGGTGAGGATTGCGATACTAGCGAAGGCTCCTGCTGCAATCAGTGCGGCGTGAGTGCCATGGCCAGCAAAAAGATTAAATAATAAAGCAACTAACGCAGCGCCGAACGTTTGTCCAACCAGACGCGCTGTACTTTGCATCCCACTGGCGCCGCCACTACGCGATGTTGGTGCGGCACTAATTAAAGTGTGGTTGTGAGGTGCTTGAAAAAAGCCAAATCCGACACCACAAGTAAACATGCTTAATCCCACAAAAATCATAGGAACGCCCAACGGTAATAAAGCACAGACCAGTAGTCCCAAGGCAAAAATAAACATGCCAATGCCACCTAATATCCCTCCATGAACTTTATTTACCCAACGGCCAGCCAAGGGAGCCATAACGATAGTTCCAATAGGCCAAGGGGTGAGTAGCAAACCTGTTTGAACCTGATCTAAATGCAAAATCCTTTGAAAATAAAATGGCAGTGCAACCATTGCCAACATTTGGCTTGAAAAAGCCAAAATACTGGTAATAACCGACCAACGAAACATCGGCAACTTTAATAAATCTAAAGGCAACAATGGTGCATCGAGATGTCGTTGCGTACGGATAAACAAGGGACTGACGATGACAAATGTCAGCAGACTGATTGCAACCCAAATCAGCGAAAACTGTTGGGCATACCCCATCAGCGCAAACATTAATGCACCAAAGCTCAATGCATTTAATATTAAGGCTGACAACTTAAAGCGTTGCTGTCCTTTGATGGGATTATCAGGTAAAAAATGATGGCCAATCACAGCAGCAATCATGCCAATAGGGACATTTACAGCAAATAACCATGGCCAATTTGCAATAGCAAGAATTGCCGCTGCAAGCGTTGGCCCAGCTGCTAAAGAAGCCGCAACAGCCAGTGAATTAATGGCCATTCCTTGACCTAATAATTTTTTGGGATAGATGGTTCGAATTAACGCTGTACTGACGCTCATTAAGGCGGCTGCCCCGATTCCCTGCAGAACCCTTGCAATAGTTAGCTCTGTCAGTGTACTTGCTTGGGAACACATGAATGAAGTTAGTGAAAAGACGACCAATCCGAAGAGATAGATCCGTCGATAGCCAATTCGTTCCCCCAGTGACGAAAAGGGTAACAGCAGCATCACAATAGCGAGTTGATAAGCGTTGATAATCCAGATGGAGGCGCTATCGGCTATATGAAGTGAATGGCTAATACTGGGAAGGGCAACATTCGTAATTGTGCCATCTAAAACAGCCATGATTAACCCTAAAATAACGGTAACTACGGCCCCGATTCGTTGTGGCAAGGCAAGACCATCAAACGAATTATTCATCAATTAACTACCTCTGTTTTATAACGTGACTTTCGGTTGTGATGTGGCAATTTGGAGAAATTCCAGTACAAAATAAGTTCTGATAACTTATTAAGAGCACGGATCATAAAGCAAATTGTCGACGCCGTCATATTCTTTGCAAAGGTATTTAAATAGTCATTGTGTTTTTGTAAGGCACTGTTATACTCAAACCAGCTTGAAAGTTAAGTTATTTATACCCACCATTTCGAAGTACACTAGGGTGTGTAGCGTGCTAACTAGATGTTTAGCCTATTGTATGCTCTAAATCGTCCTCGTCCTGTAGTTGTAAGTAATTTGTTGCACTTCTGGCTGAATGACGTGTCTGGTACTGACCAGACGCAAGTTATATTGTTTTATTGTTAGGAAATATTATGTCAAACACAGTGACTGGTACTGTTAAATGGTTTAACGAAGCAAAAGGTTTTGGTTTCATCGAACAGCCGAATGGCCCAGACGTTTTTGCTCACTTCAGTGCCATCGTTGGTGACGGCTTCAAAACTTTGAAAGAAGGTCAACGCGTTGAATTCGTAGTGACTGAAGGTAAAAAAGGCCCTCAAGCTGAAAACATCGTTGCTCTGTAATGATGTGATTTCGAATTTTTGATAAAAAGGTCGCGCTTTGCGGCCTTTTTTGTTTCTGTTGTTTCTCTAACTTTTTGTTAAATCATCAGTAGTTGATAACGAACACGTATTTTTTTGCTATATCAATGGACAAAATTGCTGCACTTGCCGAAGTGGAGCTATATCACCTTTCCTTCATCAGAGCTCTTCTATATTTAATTAAACCTTTAAAGCCAATGTTGTTTTGAGTCATCAAATGGCTGCGTTCAAAGGCGTGTGAATGTCTCTGGGCCACTAATTTGATTACACGAGATAAAGCGGTTCGTTTAATCCCTTCAGGCTCAGATATAAGTGATTATAAAAATACATTTATTATGAGGGATAGATAATGAAAGCGACTGTATCGATTCGAAGCCTTGCGATAGGTATGCTGGCTGCTGCAGCCATGGCGGTGACGCCAATTGCCTCTGCATTAACTGTTGGCTTTTCTCAGATTGGTTCAGAAAGTGGTTGGCGTACAGCTGAAACGCAATCGATCAAATCAGCAGCTCAGGAACGTAATATTGATCTTAAATTTTCTGATGCTCAGCAAAAACAGGAAAACCAAATTAAGGCCTTACGCTCATTTATTGCTCAGGGGGTTGATGCCATTATTTTGGCTCCAGTCGTTGAAACTGGCTGGGATCAAGTTTTGCGAGAAGCCAAACGATCCAAAATTCCCGTCTTCTTAGTTGACCGTGGCGTAAAAGTCCGTGACAACAGCCTTTATGTGACCAAAATTGCGTCTGATTTCGTTGAAGAAGGCCGCTTGGCTGGGGCTTGGTTGGCTGCGAAAACGAGCGGGGATTGCAAAATTGCTGAGTTGCAAGGCACTGTAGGTTCTAGTGCAGCGATAGATCGTAAGAAAGGATTTGCTGATGTGATCGACTTATTTCCTCGCATGAGCATTATTCGTTCACAAAGTGGTGATTTTACTCGCAGTGGCGGCAAAAAAGTGATGGAAAGTTTCTTGAAAGCCGAACATGGTGGCAAGACGATTTGCGCGGTTTATTCTCACAACGATGATATGGCGTTAGGAGCGATTCAAGCGATTCAAGAAGCAGGATTGCAACCAAGTAAAGATATATTAATCATCTCAATTGATGGTGTACCAGATATATTTAAAGCCATGATGGAAGGACAAACAAATGCATCAATTGAGCTTAAATCCGATCTTGGTAACCCTACCTTTGATGCAATCAAAGCATATTTAGCAGGTGATAAATTACCGAAATGGATTAAAACACAAGGTAATTTGTATCTGCCTGATACTGCTAAAGAAGAATATCAGCGCCGCAGTTCTATGTAACTTTCTATTGCTTTGATAGGAGACAAGTTGTGACTGATCCAATTTTACGTCTAGCAGATATCGACAAGATTTTCACCGGAGTGCATGCCCTCAGTGATGTCAGCATGCGTATCGAACCGGGGGAAGTGCATGCGTTATTAGGAGAGAATGGGGCGGGTAAATCAACCCTTATTAAAGTGATTACCGGCGTTTATTCACTTGATGGGGGTAATATGTGGCTTGATGGTAAGCCATTTACTCCCAAATCATCTAGTGATGCACAAGCACATGGTGTCAGTACTGTATACCAAGAAGTGAATCTGATCCCGACGATGTCAGTTGCCAGTAATCTGTTCTTAGAGCGCCAGCCGCGGCGCTTTGGGCTCATAAACTGGAAGAGTGTTCACGATCAGTCTATCGATTTACTTAAACGGTTAAAACTTGATATTGATGTGGAAAAGCCGCTTGGCTCCTATTCAATTGCTGTCCAACAATTAGTTGCAATTGCTAGAGCATTAGCCCTGAAAGCAAAAATTTTAATTCTGGATGAACCTACTGCGAGCCTTGACTCTCGAGAAGCAAAAATTTTATTTGACTTGATGCGGGAACTGAAGAGTCAAGGAATCGCAATTATTTTCGTCACTCACTTTTTAGATCAGGTTTATGAAGTGAGTGACCGGATTACCGTATTACGTAATGGCATGCATGTCGCAACCCATTTAACCAAAGAGCTGACTCAGCTTGATTTAGTATCACTGATGCTTGGTAAAGCATTTGATAAAAGCGCTGGCATGCAAAAACATACTCAAGCTCATCATGACATACCGTATTTAGATGTGGAAGGAATTGGTAAAAAACGAGTTTTGGACCCGATTAGCCTGAAAGTCCACACGGGCGAGGTATTAGGATTGGCTGGATTACTTGGTTCTGGACGAAGTGAGACGGTTAATCTGATTTTTGGGGCGATACGCTCTGACCAAGGTAAAATTAAAATCAACGGACACAGTTGTCATATTCATTCGCCCCGTCAGGCCATTCGTCAAGGATTAGGTTTTTGCCCTGAAGACCGTCGTCATGACGGGTTGGTTGGCGAACTATCGGTTAGAGAAAACATCATTTTGGCGCTGCAGGCTAAACGAGGTTGGTTAAAACCTGTTAGTGAAGCGCAGCAACATAAAATAGCCGATGACATGATCAAACAACTCGGCATCGTCACCCCAGATGCCGAAAAACCCGCCGGTCAACTTAGTGGTGGCAATCAACAAAAAGTAATTTTAGCGCGCTGGCTAGCAGCAAACCCTAACTTACTCATTTTAGATGAACCGACTCGAGGGATTGATATAGGGGCGCACGCTGAGATTGTGGCGCTTATCCGCCGTTTATGTGAAGAGCAGGGAATGGCACTGTTAGTGGTTTCATCAGAACTAGATGAAGTCGTCAGTATTAGTGATCGCATATTAGTGCTTCGGGAACGCCATCAGGCTGCAGAACTAGAAGGCGAACAAGTCAATCAACAGCGGATTATTGAGGCGATAGCATCATGAGTGATATTAGTCATCATCACAGAGTGAATTTGCCAGCCCACAAACAATGGAATATAGCTATGTTACGTAAAGCAACACTGCCTGTGACAGCATTAGTTTTGATCTTTGTTTTTGATGCGATTTTTACGCCCGCATTTTTTAACCTATCTTTTGTGAATGGCCATTTATATGGCAGCCTCATTGATATTTTTTATCGAGGGGCTCCGTTGATCCTTATGTCTGTCGGTATGGCGGTGGTCATTGCAACCGCTGGAATTGACTTATCGGTTGGGGCAGTGGTTGCGATTGCTGGGGCGGTGATGGCGGTGTTGGTTGATGCGCACCAATATCCGGATTGGCTGATCGTATTGGCAACATTGGGGGCCGGGTTACTTTGTGGCTTGTGGAATGGGATCTTAGTGGCATTCTTAAAAATCCAACCCATTATTGCCACTTTGATCTTAATGGTGGCGGGTCGAGGAATTGCCCAAATGATTACGGGTGGGCAAATTGTTACGTTTCATAGCGAGTTATTCAAAGGATTAGGAGAAGGATATTTCTTAGGGTTACCGATGCGTGTTGTGTTGGTTGCGCTAGCCGTCATCGTCATCATAATTCTGATTCGAAGGAGTGCATTAGGGTTATTTGTTGAATCTGTTGGTGGGAATGTTTCCGCGAGTCGCTTGGCTGGGATTGATAGCCGTGGGATCTTAATTGGTGCTTACATGCTTTGCGGCTTGTGCGCGGGCTTTGCCGGGATGATTATTACTGCCGATATCAGCGGAGCCGATTCAAATAATGCGGGGTTGTGGATGGAAATGGATGCCATTTTAGCCGTTGTGATTGGTGGAACCTCTTTGGCCGGTGGCCGTTTCTCTTTGTTGTTAACGGTACTTGGTGCGCTCGTTATCCAAAGCCTCACCATTTCGATTTTGGTTAGTGGTTTACCCGCAGAGTATACCTTGTTGGTTAAAGCAATAGTGATTGTGTTGATTTTGCTTATCCAGTCACCGCAAATGAAGCAAAAAATTATGGCTAAATGGAGGGTTCGCCATGCGCGTCGATAAATGGATTTCAGTGATCGCAACATTCGCAGTCTTTATCTTAATTTGTAGTTACGGAGGTATAAAATATCCAAATTTTGCCTCAACTTTAGTGCTGGGAAATCTACTAACTGATAATGCCTTTGTCATCATTGCCGGGGTTGGGATGACGTTGGTTATTTTAACAGGGGGCATTGATCTGTCTGTTGGTTCAATGATTGCGTTTGTCGGTGTTTTAACGGCAACATTAATTACTAACTATCATTGGAATCCGCTTTGTGCCATGGCGTTTGCTTTAGTATTAAGTAGTGCATTTGGGGCATTGATGGGGTACTTAATTGATGCCTTTGATCTACAGCCATTTATTATAACGCTCTCTGGCATGTTTTTTTTGCGAGGATTAGCGTTTGTACTCAGTCTACAGTCCGTGCCTATTTCAACGCCCATGGTGGATGATCTCGCATCATTTGCAATTCCATTACCAGGCAGAGGCTGGTTAACATCATCGGCGATGATCATGTTAGCCGTTTTAGTATTAGGTATTGTGATCGCCCACTTTACTCGATTTGGCAATAATGTGTATGCCATTGGCGGGGATCGAACCTCTGCGGAGTTACTGGGTGTTCCCATTCGTAAAACATTGGTTGGGGTGTATGCGTTCTCTGGTTTTACGAGTGGTATGGCTGGGGTCGTTTATACGCTTTATACCTCTTCGGGGTACCCGCTGGCGGCCGTAGGTGTAGAGCTTGATGTGATTGCATCGGTGGTGATTGGTGGAACACTATTAACTGGGGGAGTGGGTTTTGTTATAGGGACTTTATTTGGTGGGTTGATTCAGGGAGTCATCCAAACACTGATTACCTTTGATGGTTCGTTAAACAGTTGGTGGACAAAAATTGTCATTGGCTTTTTATTGTTCATCTTTATCGTGTTACAGCGGCTTCTGACTCGCTCGTTTGGTGTTGCATCAACGAGTACGGCCTAAATATTAAATCCTCCTGCAGACTCTGGCATAATCGCTATGCATTTGATTTTATGGTGGTGTATAGTCGATGCATTAGTCAGTAATTCCATTGGCGGCAATTTTTTGATACCCGGGTATCAAAAAATATAACGAGCTAGTGAGTTAACATATTTTAGTCGTGAGCAGGGTTATTTATGTACAGTACTTCCTTTGATAAAGTCCATGATGTTGAGGAAATGAAACTGCTGATGGAGCAGTTTCCTTTCGCTCAATTGGTTGATGGGTCGTTGAACGCCAGTAGTGTTCCCGTGATCTGGCAAAATGATGGCAGCCGATATGGACGATTAGTCGGTCATCTTGCCGCAGGCAATACTTTATTAGAAACTGCTCATGAGCAACGCTGCTTAGCTATTTTTCAATCTCCCGATCACTATATATCCCCTGATTGGTATGAAAAGGGGCCAGCTGTTCCGACATGGAATTATGCCAGCGTTCATGCTTGGGGTGTTTTTAAAACGCTTAATCACCAGCAAACTGCGCAGATCCTGAAACAACAGATGCAGTTCTTTGAACCAACGCTTGTTTCATCATCCAAGATGGCGGATGACCAAGTTCAACAATCGCTTTTAAGCGCCATTGTGGGTTTTTCACTGACGATTGATCACCTTGAGGCGAAGAAAAAATTAGGTCAACATCGAAGTGATGCAGACCAAAAAGGTGTGTACCAACATTTATCGCAAAGTTCTTCTGCCAACGCGCAAGCGATGGCACAATTCTTAGCTCGTAATGGGATGGATAAATCTTAGTCGTCATCATTGGCCGAGGGTTTACGAGCAATCATGACGGCTCGTTTGGGCGCTGGTAAACCTTCAATCGTTCTACTCGGATCGTTAGGGTCTAAGAATTGCTCAAGTGATTCATTGGTCATCCATTGCGTTCGTCGTTGCTCTTGCACACTGGTTACAGTGACATCGACACAGCGGACCTGCTCCAAACCACACTTTTCCAACCATAAAGCTAATAAATCCACACTGGGTAAAAACCAAACATTGTTCATTTTGGCATAACGCCCTTGTGGGGTGAGAACGGTATCTTTATTCCCCTCAACTACAAGTGTTTCGAGAATTAGCTCCCCCCCATGAACCAGCTGATCCTTGAGTTGGAAAATGTGTTCAATCGGTGAACGACGGTGATACAGAACACCCATTGAAAACACCGTATCGAAGGCTTGAAGCGGGGGAAGTTGTTCAATACCTAATGGCAATAAATGAATATTTTGGGGATTGCCCGCGAGTTGCCGAATGGCTTCAAATTGTGCTAAAAAAAGCGATGATGGATCGATACCAACCACAAATTCTGCATCAGCGCCGAGCATTCGCCACATATGATAACCGTTGCCACAGCCTACATCTAACACCTGCCGATATTTCAGTGGGCTGATGTGTTGAGCTAGACGATCCCATTTCCAATCACTGCGCCATTCAGTATCAATATCAAAATCAAAAATTCGATAAGGACCTTTGCGCCAAGGGTGATAGCTGCGCAGTAGATTTTCGACTTTGCGAATTTGTCCCTCGGCGAGCCCTTCTTTGGCTTCTATTGTCACACCATTGGTGAGGTCAATCTTCGCACCGCTTTGATCAGGGAGTTTTGCGAGTACTTTTTCCCAATTGGGTAAAAGTCCGTGTGCTTGCTCATCACGCCAGACCTTAAGTTGCTTAGGGAGAACTTCAAGCCAACTGGCTAAGGATTTTTTTGCAATTTGCGCATAAAAGTTGCCAAACTCAATCATCACTGCTTCCCTTGATTGCTACAAATGACAAAAAGTTAAAGCACTGAAACCAAGCTTGCGCATGGGCAAACCCAGCCGTTTTAAAGCGCTCGATGTGTTGTTCAGCCGTATCTGTGAGAAGCACATTTTCAATGGCTGTTCGTTTTTGACTAATTTCGAGCTCGCTATAACCGTTAGCTCGTTTGAAATCCAAGTGCAGGTCATTAATCAGACTTTGAATATCAGTGTCGCCAAAATGTACCTTTTCACTGACAATGAGAATACTACCAGGTAGCATCCCTTGGTAAATTGCAGCGATCAATTGGTCACGTTCTTTGGGGTCGATAAATTGCAGAGTAAAGTTTAAGACGACGACACTAGCGCGACTAATTTGAACATCTTGAAGGTTGGTGCATTGCAGTGTTACTGGCGTATCAGAGCGAAATGCAGCTAGATGGCTGCGACAGCGCTCGATCATGGGTTGTGAATTATCAACACCAATGATCTCACATCCGCCTAAACGAACATTACGGCGCATCGCAAGTGTTGCAGCGCCAAGAGAGCAACCTAAATCATATAATCTTGAATTGGCTTGATGATATTGAGCGGTTAACTGACCAATGACTTCTAAAATAGTCGCATAGCCGGGGACCGATCGTTGGATCATATCGGGAAATACTTCAACGACCTGTTGATCAAAACGAAAATCACCGACATGGGCGATTGGTTTAGAAAAAATATTATCTGAGCGATGCATAGCTTTATTATCTGTGGATGAAACGAGTCTAAATGCCGAGGCAACAGTTGCCGCGGCATTTTAACGCGCTTTGTCGTGGCTGTCTTGTCTAATTGTCTATCATAAATGAACCCCAAGGGCAGTATCTGAGAGGAATTTATCCAGCGTTAAACGTTCTTTGTGGAGAATAACTACACGGCACAACGTTTGCCTTGCCTAAATCCCTCTCAGATTTCTGCAAAACTAATCACAAAAGGTCAACAGTCCCTAGTACCTAAGTATGTGCTTGAATATAGTGAATGGCTCCTAATAGCGCAGCAATTTGAGCTTGATTACAAATATCATCACTCGCTTTGGGACTGTCGGGATACACTTCGGTGGTGGTGTGATAGGTTGCATCCGTTAACGCACCACATAACCCTAACTTATCCATGGCATACATGATGACGCCTTCGCTTTGCACTTGCGAGCCGATGATCTGACCATTGTGATCAGCAGGAGCGATATGCGTGACGTGTCGAACCGATTCAATCACCGCTTTAAGAAAGTCTAACTGCGGATTGTCAGTTTTTCCCACACAATAAAAGCCATCGGGAACCTGCTGGGGCTGAAACTCTTTACCATCGCGAGCGGCAAGAGCTGGGCGGAACTCTTGTTCATCGCTATCAGTGGTTTCATGAAGGTCCATGTGCAAAACAATAGGGCTTTCAATCGTTGCAACATATTCACTTAATAATTTGGCCTCATCCGATGGCGTGTTCGGGTAAAATGAGCGATTCGGATCGATTGCGTTAGGGTTCCAACGTTGAATATGTTCGTATCCCCATGGGCTAACACATGGCGTAATAACGATGTTGAATTGGTTTTGAAATTGTTTAAGGTACTCCTTGGCAAATAACAATGCCCCTTGCACGCCGCTTGTTTCATAACCGTGTACGCCACCTGTTATTAAAATCGTTGGCCGAGCATTTACCCATTCACTGCTTTTTATCGCCATAAGTGGGTAGTTTTTTTGATAGTGGAGCTCGCCGTATTGCTCAATTACACATGCAGGTGGTAACTGTTGCAATTTATCTAGAACTTGAATCTTGTAACTGCGCTGGGGTTTTTGGCTCTGCCGCCATTGTTGTACTTGTGTTTTATCCCACTTTTTACCAGGTTCTCCAATTGGATATTGCTTGTTCATGGATTACATCCTCTTCTTATTGGGTTTTAAGCGTAGGAGCCTTCAAATTTCGATGCAACATATATTCTATCGTGAGGGTCGACATGGCCTGATTCAGTCGCTCGAGATCATTAGCATACATGTAGTGGGTCGACTCGCATGTTTTTTGAGCACTTGGAGCTGCTCTGAAGAGTTTTATGGGTTGGCTATTCTGTTTTAGGTCAAAAATCCTATATAATGACTGCTTTTAGTCGTCTGTATTGGGTTAGTTTTAAACTGCTTTTCATCTTATAACCCCAGACAAGATAATTGAATTTTAATCTGCAACGGGAAGGCGTTATGCGCACTGTGTACTGTGGACAAGTCACATCTGAATATGAAGGCCAGGAAATCGATCTGGTTGGTTGGGTTAATCGACGTCGCGATTTAGGTGGCGTTATCTTTATCGATCTACGTGACCGTGAAGGCATTGTTCAGGTGGTATTTGATCCGGATCGTGAGGATTCCTTCGCGATTGCGAATACGTTGCGTAATGAGTTTTGTGTAAAATTGCGGGGTAAAGTTCGACCCCGTCCGCAAGGCCAGATCAATAAGGATATGATCACCGGTAAAATTGAGGTGTTGGGCTTAGAGTTGGAAATACTGAACCGTTCAGCACCGGTGCCTCTAGATAGCAATCAAGAGAACAGCGAAGAATTACGTCTAAAATATCGATATATCGATCTCCGTCGTCCTGAAATGACACAACGACTGATGTTCCGCTCTAAAGTAACCAGCTTTATTCGTCGGTATATGGATGATCATGGCTTTTTAGATATTGAAACTCCTATATTGACCAAAGCGACTCCTGAGGGCGCACGTGACTATTTAGTCCCTAGTCGGACGAACCGGGGTAAATTTTTCGCGCTTCCTCAATCACCGCAGCTATTTAAACAGTTGTTAATGGTTGCTGGGATGGATCGCTATTATCAGATCGTTAAGTGTTTTCGCGATGAAGATTTACGGGCCGATCGTCAGCCTGAATTTACTCAGGTCGATATTGAGACATCTTTTATGACTAGCGAGGAAGTTCGTGAGGTCACCGAAGCGTTACTGCGGAACCTATTTAATCAGCTGCTCAATGTTGAGTTGGGAGATTTCCCAATTATGACGTGGCACGAAGCAATGCGTTTATATGGCAGCGATAAACCAGACTTGCGAAACCCTATGCAGTTTATTGATGTTGCTGACCTATTAAAAGACGTTGAGTTTAAGGTTTTTGCAGGCCCAGCGAATGATCCAAAAGGGCGTGTAGCGATGCTTTGTGTGCCGGGTGGGGCACAGTTATCTCGTAAGCAATTAGATGAATACACCAAATATATCGGCAAATATGGAGCTAAAGGTATGGCATGGATGAAAATCAATGATGTCAATGCCGGTGCCGAAGGTGTGCAGTCTCCTGTGGCTAAGTTCTTAACCACTGAGATTATCGAATCCTTGATCAAAAGGGCCAATGCTCAGTCGGGTGACATTCTGCTCTTTGGGGCTGATAGTTATAATGTTGTTTGTGACGCCATCGGCGCTTTGCGCTTGAAAGTAGGTGAAGATCTGGGGCTGGTTGAGCAATGTTGGAAGCCATTGTGGGTAGTTGATTTCCCAATGTTTGAAGAAGCGGATGGTCGCTTATGGGCGATGCATCACCCATTTACCGCACCTATCCCTGGGGTTACAGCGCAACAATTGCGTGAAAATCCAGCTAATGTTTTATCCAATGCTTATGATGTTGTACTCAATGGTTTCGAAATTGGTGGAGGATCGGTACGTATTCACCAACAAGAGATGCAGTCGGCTGCATTTGAGGTTCTGGGGATTAGTGAAGAAGAAGCGCAGGATAAATTCGGGTTCTTATTGCAAGCGTTGCAATTTGGGGCACCACCACATGCTGGTCTAGCATTGGGACTAGATCGGTTAGTGATGCTTATGACTGGGGCAGCGAATATTCGTGAAGTCATGGCATTTCCCAAAACGACTACGGCAGGGTGTCCTCTTACCGATGCGCCAAGTGTGGCAAATCCTGAAGTGCTTAAAGAATTGGGAATTGCAGTTACCGTGAAAGACAATAATGATGCGTAATTGCTAATGTGATATCTGTTATTTTTGTAGACAGAGATTCGCTGTAGAGATAATAAAGGCCGTGAATTCGGCCTTTATTGCAAATTAGATAGTTAGAACTGAAGTGGAGAACCATTATGGCAGGGCACAGTAAATGGGCCAACATTAAACATCGTAAAGCAGCACAAGATGCCAAACGTGGGAAAATCTTTACCAAGTTGATCCGCGAGCTGACAGTTTCTGCTCGGGAAGGGGGCTCTGATGCCGACAGCAACCCACGTTTACGTGCGGCCATTGATAAAGCCCTATCCAACAATATGACTCGTGACACCGTCGACCGTGCGATCAAACGTGGTGCAGGTGAACTTGATGGCCAAGAATTAGAAACGGTTACCTATGAAGGGTATGGTCCGGGAGGCACTGCGGTTATGGTCGAGTGCATGACCGATAACCGCAACCGAACTGCTGGAAGTGTCCGTCATGCTTTTAGTAAAAGTGGCGGCAACTTAGGCACCGATGGTTCAGTTTCTTACCTTTTTGATAAAAAAGGGGTTATTAATTATGAACCTGGACTTGATGAAGACGAGGTTATGGAAGTGGCCCTAGAGTCTGGTGCTGATGACATTATTACGAATGATGATGGCAGTATCGATGTGTATACGACACCAGAAGATTTTGGCCATGTTAAAGACGCTTTGGATAAAGCCGGCTTAAATGCGGTTAACGCAGAAGTGACAATGGTACCGTCAACTTCCGCGGAGCTAGATGCGCAAACTGCACCTAAATTGATGCGATTGATTGATATGCTGGAAGATGACGACGATGTTCAGGAAGTTTATCACAACGCTGATATTTCAGATGAGATTATGGAAAGCCTTGATTAATGGCTATCTTTCTGGGCATTGACCCTGGTTCTAGACTCACTGGTTTTGGGGTCATTCGCTATCAGCATGGTAAAGCTGAATATTTAGGTAGCGGATGTATTCGTATGCAAAAAGAGCCGTTGCCGCATCGTTTAAAAACAATTTATCAGGGTGTGAGTGAGATCATCACGCAGTATCAGCCTGATGAATTTGCAATTGAGCAGGTATTTATGGCTCGGAATGCCGACTCAGCATTAAAATTAGGGCAGGCCAGAGGTGCTGCTATTGTCGCTGCGGTGAATTTAGATCTTCCTGTATTTGAATACTCGGCTCGACAAATTAAGCAATCGGTGGTCGGGACTGGTGGCGCAGAAAAAGAGCAGGTGCAACAGATGGTGATGCAGATGCTTAAATTAAATGCGACACCTCAAGCCGATGCCGCAGATGCCTTGGCGGTTTCTCTGTGTCATGCTCATACCCGCCAAAGTTTAATTAATATGTCGGGCCAGGCTAGAAAAACTGTTCGAAGACGGTTGCGATAATCTAAAGAGAAGTAATTCTAAGAGTTTTAATTAGTCTTTCTGACTAATTAAAACTAATACTAATAATATTAGTTTTTAACTTTAAAGTTTCTATATCTATATTATAGAATTTTTAATTAATTACTAATAGAGGTGGAGAGCTATTTCACATTGCAGCACTATAAATTGCGTTTAGATAGAATTCATTTATTAGTGGGTTCATACGTATAATTAATATATTATTTATTGCTATTTGTTGGTATCTATAAAAATTCGGTATCTAAAATGATGATTGAACTGGCTTGGGAGCTATCGAATCAGACTCACCAATAAAACTCAGAACCTAACATGATTATGGACAACAATCGATGTTGAAATTGGCGCAGCAATGCATCTTTGCTAGCTTTCAACCTCAGTAAGGTATAAAGTGACTACACTGAACATGAACAGAGAAAACATAATGACATCGGTTTTCTGCTCGGATGATAATTATTAGCATTGTTCAGTCACATAGCACGTAACCATCCGTTGTTCATTAACCATATAAAGTATGGATAGCCAATTAGCCAAGCTAAAGAATCAGCTGGGTTGGTTAGAGTGTTATTATGATGAATAATTTTTAAAAACATGAAGTTAGACAAATTATGCTAACGACTTAAATTGATAAGAATGAGTTAAGAAATTATATTTCTCAGTTTATAATAAGCTATTAATATATTTTTAGCAGTAGCGTAAATTTGTGTTTATTGTAATTGAATAGCTCAATTTGAGCCATATGATAAGAGATCTTTTATGCCAGATAAAATAAGTGAAGCGTGGAGTTTGTTTTCTCCTGTACAAGAGGATGATTTAAATTTATTTGCAAACTCAATGAAGGGCGGGAATGTGCATTATGAGCCGTTAGAAATTGCTCATCAAGGTGGTAATGGAATGAAGTATGCCTTCTTTTGTAATGCAACGACTGATAAGAAACAATACCCAGTGATGGTTAATATTTATTGTGGCGCTAATGGCCATGTTAATGAGCTAAAAATTATCCGGCTCGAGTATTAATCTTGTACCGACAGACATCATTGTCTGCCGGCTTAAGTTGCCACCTGCATTACTGATTCCTATATTTATGCAATAACTCGAAAGGGATATGGCAGTAATCATCAGGAAAGTGTGTTAATCGGTCCTGATGTTCGTCATCACTGCGCACGTAATTTTTTAATGGTAATACTTCGACAGTAATCTTGGCGGCATCTTTACGATTATTAATATATTGTTTAGCTTGTACTAAATGCGCAGGATTATGGCTATATATGCCAGTACGGTATTTTGGCCCTTCATCAATCCCTTGTTTATTAACACTATAAGGGTCGATAATTTCAAATAAGTAGTCCATGATCTTTGAAACACTAAGGATCGAGGGGGCAAAAACTGTTTTAACACATTCTGCATAACCATCATATTCGCCTTGAGTGGTTTGGTTATATTTCCCGTTGGCACGGCCCGCTTCTGTTGTGATCACTCCGGGCAGATATTTAATAAACTCCTGAACTCCCCAAAGGCACCCGCCAGCAATGTAGATCTGTTGCATTTTGGTTTCTCTAAATCCCCTTAACTTGTTAAGTTAAACTTTACCATGATTTAACTAATTTATAAAAAATAATCAGTTTCTGGTTTTTTTCATTTATTTTGGTGCAATATGAGTCATTTCGTTAATGATAAACAAATTGGTATTTTAAGTAGATATATAAGGTGTGGGAGCAAAAATGACTGGACATGGTGGCGTAAGCAATGAATAAACTGAAAAATTTCCATCATCATCCCCTTTGAGGGCTGTTCAATAAATTGGCATCCCTTAGGGCATACTCACCATTGACAGATATCTATAGAGCTACATGGTATAATTATGAAAAATGAGTTTTTAATTTACTCACCAGCATGACTACGAGCCATAGAATGATTCACTTTTTAGTAGCTCGCCCATGATTTGTATACCTTTTTTCAGAAGCGCCAATTTGTGTCCAAAGTTGATTCGTATACAGTGGTTATAACGCTCTGAAGATGAAAAAATGCTACCTGAGGCGATCTGTATTTTTCTCTTTAAAAGGTGTTTATTAAAAGCATCAGCATTAAAGTTTTTAGGGAATTCTATCCATAAAATATAGCCGCCTTGCGGCTGACTCATTCTTATTCCCGTAGGAAACGCTTCACCTATCCACTCAACCGTTTGCTGTAAATTTCTGTGGTATATGGTGCGCATTTTTCTTAAATGAGGTAGGTAGTGCCCATCTTCTATAAAGCCTGCAACCGCTATCTGTGCCGCACTCGTAGTGCTGCCCGTTCCTGTATATTTCATATATAAGACACGATCAAAAAATCGTGCTGGTGCAATCCAACCAATGCGTAGCCCCGGTGCAATAGTCTTTGAAAAAGACCCACAAAGTAGGACTCTGCCATCCATATCCATTGACTTTATGGTTAAAGGGCGAGGATAACGATAGGATAAATCACCATAGATATCATCTTCCAGAATCATCACATTGTATTTCTTGGCTAAATTGAGCAGCTCTTTTTTGCGCTCTTCTGGCATGATAAAACCTAAGGGGTTGTTACAATTGGGGGTAACTTGAATTAGCTTCACTGGCCATTGTTCGAGAATCATCTCTAATGATTCAATACTGATCCCGGTTATAGGATCAGTTGGTACTTCTAACACTCTGACACCAGAGGCTTGTAAAATCTGCATTGCGCCATGAAAAGCGGGTGACTCAATAGCAACAATGTCCCCTGGCTCACAAACAGTCCGAATAGCAATAGACAACGCCTCTTGGCATCCACTCGTAATGATTAATTCTGCCGCTGCAATATCACAACCTGAATCAATTAGCATTCGGGCTATCTGTTCTCTTAATTTTTTCATGCCCGAAATATCATCATAGTAAAGTGCCCGTTTATCGGTGTTTTTTCCCGTTTGGCTTAGCGCTTTTAGCAACGGTTTTAAGGAAGGAGAATCTATATCAGGCATGCCACGCCCTAGTTGAAGTACACCATCACTAGGAGAGCTCGCCGCTAGCTCTAAAATGCTATGCCAGTTTTTAATGTCTATAGGCTCTTGAACAACGGGTTGAACATTAGGTAAGTGTTTTTTTACTAATTGGCTTTGACGAACAAAATAGCCTGTTCTTTCAATCGGAATCACCCAGCCATTTTCTTCTAGAAAGTGATAAGCGTTTTGCGCTGTACCAAGGCTGACATTAAACGAAGTACAAATTTCTCTCATGGAAGGCAACTTCTCGCCAGAGCGATAAAAGCCTTTTTGAATCCTATCAGAAATAACATTCGCAATATTAACGTATTGAGGCATGGTAACTGGTGGCTCCGTAAAGCTTAGAACATACAGAAAAGAAAAAAACAAGGTATACAGAAGCTATAAAATAAAGTTCTGTATACTTAAATTAGCAAAACTCTATCTATTTTAACAAGATAAAAATCTACCGATAATCAAATGCGAGATAGCCACTGTTTGATTGACTGCATCTCTAATTAAATTCAAATTTGATCAATTGACTTGGAGAAAACGATGGCCATTAGCGCATGGTTGGTGTTTATTTGCCTAGCGACAATACAAACAGGCAGCCCCGGCCCATCAACTGTAAATCTTATCAACAACGCCATTAGGTATGGAAAGTTTCAGGCCATCTTTTCCCTTACTGGTGATGTGCTAGCGGTGTTCATGATGGGGGTAATCTCATCTGCGGGAATAGACGTATTTTTTTCACAACATCCAGCACTCTTTTGCGGACTAAAAATACTCGGTGCTATTTATCTCATTTATTTGGGATTTAAATCTTTTAGCAAAAAATCCGTAAAGCTAGGTAATGAAATCAATACGTTCCCAAAAGGATGCTGGAAGCTGTGGCGACAGTCATTTTTTATCGGTATAAGCAATCCGAAAGCTATAATTTATTTTTCGGCCTTGCTACCACAATTTGAAAGCCGTGGAACGCCTAATCTACATCTGTTTATCATGTTGGTATTTAGCAGTGTGCTCATTAAATTTACCACCTTGTCTATCTATGCCTTCGTTGCAGAATATTTATCATCAAAAATCAAATCTTCTAAAGCAACAAACACAGGAAATAAACTCGTAGGAATTTTCTTCATGTTATTTGGCTCGCTACTCGCGGCATCGGGAATTTTTTAAATCCTGAAACTAATCATTATTTCAGAGCATTAGCATGATCCACTTTTAGCAGGTTTTGAGAAGTGCGTCTGGTTTGCGTTAATGTGAAGACAGCGATTTCAAATGTGGATTACCAAATAATATGCAAGACGATACACGAGTTGTTATCGGTATTATTGGCCTCAAGCATTTGCTGAAAAACGCTAGTTTGCATTCGGTTAGAGACTGCATTAGTGTCCTGCAAATGCCATTGGTGCACTCGACATAAAGCCATGCCATGTCCCCGCGGTTAGAAACGCCAAAATAATGACCACATTAACAAATCCAGCCAATAGATTATGAACGACCATCAACCAATCATTATATAAAAGGAGTAGGGCAAGTAGTAAGAAGAGTTCTAAATGGAGCATCGTTAGTGCTGACGAATGGCCATTATGCAGCGCAATGTAACCGTATAGAAGATAAGCGATCCAGTAGCGGAATTTTGCCTGATTAAGTCTAATAATGACAAGTGACAACCCACCAAAGAGTAAAATCTGCAAGCTCGCATCATTGGTTTGTTCAATATAGAAAAGATTAAGCACAACAAAAGGTAAAAGCAGGACGTAGGTCTTTTGCTGAAAGCTTAGCTGGTTTGCTAAGGATAAGATCATTGTGTAATTCCTGACCAATCCATGGTTAAGTTAAGTATAGCTTAACCCTGTTCGCTAAAAAGCGTGCTTAGCCAGAGAGAGGGTGAATTTTTAGTAAAATGAGAGATGCTACGCACTCTTTAAAACGAGGGCTGAAGTTTTATGTCATCGTTAAAATTAAGTAGAGAACAAAAGCGAGCCTGAAAGGGCCCGCATGAAATCATAAGACGTTAGTTTATTGGAGGAATGGGTTATGCGAGCGTTCTGCACCAATTGTTGATTCGGGACCGTGGCCAGGAATAAACACATAATCATCGTCTAAGCTCAACAGATTATTCTTAATTGAAGCGATTAAATCGGGGTGACTGCCTTGCGGAAAATCAGTACGGCCAACGGAATTATGAAATAATACATCGCCTACCCAAGCTAGATGATGTTCATTGTCAATGAATATGACGTGTCCCGGTGTGTGTCCTGGGCAATGTTTGACCTGCAGAGTTAGCTGCCCAATATGAATCGCTTCATCATTATTCAGCCAGCGATCAGGAATAACTGGTTCTACCTGGCTAAAACCAAACATTTTGGACTGCTGCGCTAAAAAACCAAACAGCTGGCACTGCTGTGCTAAACTATCCAGCCAGAACTTATCGGCAATATGAGGTCCCCATACAGGCACTTTAAAATATTCAGCGATTTCAAGGGTTGCACCAGCGTGATCTAGATGTCCATGGGTAAGTAAAACATATTTTATTTCAAGACGTTTACGTTCAACTGCAGCAATAATCGTTGGGGCGTCTCCGCCGGGGTCAACAATGGCTGCTTCATTGGTTTTGTCACACCAGATTAGGGAACAATTTTGCGAAAACGGCGTCACGGGAATAGTTTGATAAGCCATAAATAATCTTAATAAACAACAGATAATTTAGTGTAACGCAATCGCAAGAAAAGCTGAATAACTGCGCTTGATTAATAGTAATTAATAAAAAGTAGGGGATAAATAATAAAAATTAGGGGATAAGATGTAATAAAGAGTAGGGGATAAAATGGTTGCGGGGGCCGGATTTGAACCAACGACCTTCGGGTTATGAGCCCGACGAGCTACCAGACTGCTCCACCCCGCGACAGGGGACTTAAATTGGTTGCGGGAGCTGGATTTGAACCAACGACCTTCGGGTTATGAGCCCGACGAGCTACCAGACTGCTCCATCCCGCGACAATATAAGATTATCGGATTGGTTGCGGGGGCTGGATTTGAACCAACGACCTTCGGGTTATGAGCCCGACGAGCTACCAGACTGCTCCACCCCGCGTCCGATGCTGCGCATGATAGGGGGTCGGGTAATTAAAAGCAAGAAGAATTCCAAAATTTCAAATCAACCGCTTAATTTACGATCAATTTGGGAAAAACTACGTCTCAAAGTCAAAGCAAGTTATACTAGGCCCCAATTTTTAACGTAAGTAGATAGAAGCATATGCCAGAGTATTTTGCATCGGCCGCCAAAGGTTTAGAGCCATTAGTTGAATCAGAATTACGCTCGCAGGGGATTACCGAACTGAAGGTGACTGGTGCTGGCGTGCAATTTCAAGCCAGCCAAGAGCAAGCCTATCATTTTTGTTTGTGGAGCCGCTATGCGTCACGCGTGATGTTACAGCTATCCAGCTTTGCTATTCACGATGTTATGGATTTGTATCTTGGGGCTAATTACATTGGCTGGGAGCAGTGGTTTAGTGCCAAACAAACCTTTGCAGTTCATTGTTCTGGGACTAATCAAATTATTAATAATAGTCAGTTTGGAGCGCTAAAAGTTAAAGATGCGATCGTGGATCGTTTCAACACTAAAACTGGTGCTCGCCCCAACGTTGAACGACAAAATCCAGATGTCCGAATAGTGTTGCATATTCATCGTGATCAAGGGGCAATTTATCTCGATTTAGTCGGTGCACCATTGAACCAGCGTGGCTATCGTCAAGTGCAGGGCAGCGCACCACTTAAAGAAAATTTAGCTGCCGCATTAGTCGCGCGTGCCGATTGGTCTGAGGGGCCGCTTGTTGATCCGATGTGTGGTTCAGGAACTCTATTAATAGAAGCATTGTTGAGTAAAGCGAATATTGCACCGGGTTATTATCGCGATTTTTATCTTTTGCAAAATCTACAGAATTTTGATCAGTTGTTATGGCAACAGCTTAAAGATGAAGTGCATACTAGGGCCGAGCAAAGTAAAGCACAGTTAAATTGCCACCTTTATGGGTATGATATCGACCCTTCCATGGTTAAGATCGCTCGGCGTAATATTCAAGATGCGGGGCTTGCCAAGTGGATTAGCGTTGAGCAGCAAGATGCTAAAAAGTTGGTCAATCCAGAACCTGAGGCCGAAACGGGGCTGATCCTTTCAAATCCTCCTTATGGTGAACGTCTGGATGAAGTGCCAGCTTTAACTGGCTTATTTAGTGCTTTAGGTCGTCAACTTAAAGCTGAATTTGCTAACTGGCGTGTCGCGATGTTGTCTTCATCGGTTGAACTGCTTGACTATTTGCGTCTGCGCTCAGATAAGCAATACAAATTTTCTAATGGTCCGCTCGATTGTACGTTTAAACTTTACCAATTATCTAAAACGCCGGTTGTCAGTGATGGTCAGCGTTATGCACAGGACTTTATTAATCGGTTGGCTAAAAACCAAAAACGATTGAATAAGTGGTTGAAACGCGAAGATATTGAGTGTTATCGACTTTATGATGCTGATTTACCAGATTACAATATGGCGGTTGATCGTTACCAAGATTATTGGGTGATTCAAGAGTATCGGGCCCCCAAATCGATCGATGCTAAAAAAGCCAGTCAACGATTATTCGATGCTGTCAGTGGTATTGTTGAGGCTGGATTAGCAGAAGCGGATAAAGTGATTGTAAAACAGCGAGCGCGTCAGAAAGGTCGAGAACAATATCAGAAAATGGATACTCAAAGTCATCGTTTGGTGGTCAATGAGTATGGTGCACAATTTTACGTGAATCTGCATGATTATCTCGATACTGGGGTATTTTTGGATCATCGTAATATGCGCCGTTATTTAGCTGAGAATAGTCGGGATAAACGAGTTTTAAACCTTTTTGCTTATACTGGGACCGCTAGCGTGCAAGCCGCACTTGGTAAAGCAAAATTAGTGACCACTGTAGATATGTCTAATACCTATCTGAATTGGGCCAAAGATAATTTCCGGCTTAACCATCTGACTATTTCTGACCATGAGTTTATTCGTGCGGATTGTCTGAAATGGCTCAGCGAGCAGAATAATCGTCAATATGATCTGATTTTTTTAGATCCGCCAACATTTTCTAATTCTAAAAAAATGGAAGATGTCTTTGATGTTCAACGCGACCATGTGAAGCTGCTTTGTGATGCGATGAAGCTGCTAACGCCAGATGGTACCTTGATTTTTTCTAACAACAAGCGGCAATTTAAACTTGATGAAGCAGCACTGCAAGAGGCTGGATTTACATGGGCTAATATTTCTAAAGATTCTTTAAGCGAGGATTTTCAACGAAATAAAGCAATTCATCAATGTTGGTTAATGAGTCATGATAAGGCACAATAATGGCCCTCAGATTCATGTGAAGTTATTTATTTAAAGCAAAAGCGTTGTAAAACGTCGTTGCTCGTCATTTAAAGAAGAAAAATAGTGTTATTAAGTTTACAAAATGCCATGTTGGCATATGGTGATCATCCACTTTTAGATAATGCTGATCTAAAAATCCACCGCCAAGAACGGGTCTGTCTGGTGGGGCGCAATGGGGCTGGTAAAAGTACTTTACTCAAAGTGCTTTCTGGCGATGTATTGCTTGATTCGGGCGAGCGACAGGTTGTCAATGGTGTGGTGGTTGCCAGGTTGCAACAAGATCCTCCGACGGCATCGGCAATGAGTGTCTATGAGTATGTTGCCAGTGGTAACGAAGAGCTAGGGCGGATGCTTGCAGATTTTCACCAGTTAAGCCTGAAAGCGGCCACTGACTCAAGTGAACAGACACTTAATGCATTGGCTAGATTGCAGGAACAAATTGAAGCACGGGATGGCTGGAATTTTGATAATCAAATTAACCGGGCTATCTCGTGGTTAGGCCTTGAACCAGAACAATCGTTACAAGGGTTATCTGGAGGCTGGTTACGTAAAGTGGCATTGGCTAAAGCATTATCCTGTCAACCCGACTTGTTATTATTGGATGAGCCAACTAACCATCTTGATATCGATACCATTAGCTGGCTTGAAGATTTTCTGCTTAATTTTTCAGGCACAATTGTATTCATCAGCCATGACCGAGCATTTATTCAGCGTTTGGCCACTCGTATAGTTGATATCGACCGAGGGGTTTTGACTTCGTGGCCAGGAAACTATCAACAATACCTCGAGGGCAAAGTAGAATGGCTCCGGGTCGAAGAAGAGAAAAATGCCCAGTTTGATAAAAAGTTAGCTGAAGAAGAAACCTGGATTCGTCAGGGGATTAAAGCGCGGCGAACTCGTAATGAAGGGCGGGTTCGGGCCTTAAAAGCATTGCGTCAGGAGCGACAGGACCGAGTTGAACGCCAAGGTGTTTCGCAAATGCAGCTTGATGAAGGAGCGCGTTCCGGCAAATTGGTATTTGAGGCCGAAAACCTTGGCTTCCATTGGTCGGATCAAGTCATCATTAATGATTTTAGTTTTCAGGTCCAACGCGGTGATAAAATCGCATTGGTTGGTCCTAATGGCGTGGGTAAATCGACACTTTTGAAATTGCTCTTAGGCGAGTTGGAACCAACTCAAGGGCAGCTTCGAGTGGGGACTAAACTGCAATCGGCCTATTTTGATCAGTATCGACAAACTCTAGATGAAGAGAAGTCAGTGATGGATAATGTGGCTGATGGTAAACAAGAAGTGACTGTGAATGGCCGAAGTCGTCATGTAATGGGGTATTTGCAGGATTTCTTATTCCCGCCTAAACGTGCTTTTACGCCTGTTAAGGCGCTGTCTGGTGGTGAAAAAAATCGGTTATTATTGGCTCGGTTATTTCTTAAGCCAACGAATTTATTAATTCTTGATGAACCAACCAATGATTTAGATGTCGAAACGTTGGAGTTGTTAGAAGAGTTGATTGCCAATTACCAGGGAACGCTGTTTATTGTCAGCCATGACCGTGCTTTTATCGATAATACCGCAACTCAAGTTTGGTTTTTTGCGGGGCAAGGCGAAATTCAAACGGCTGTCGGCGGTTATCAGGATCTAATACGCCAGATCAGTCGTCAGAATGAATCAGCTAAAGTTGTCGAAGAAGAGCCACCCAAAAGCATTGAAAAAAAATCTCGCCAAACATCTTCAAAAAAATTGTCATACAAATTGCAACGGGAGCTTGATGAGCTCCCGGGGAATATTGCTCGTGTAGAAAACGAGTTAACCATGCTTCAGGAACAAGTCAACCAACCGGACTTTTTTACGCAGGACGCGCAAATGACACAACCGGTTTTGGATCAGCTAAAACAGGCTGAAGACGACCTGGAGACACTGTTCAACCGCTGGGAAGAATTGGAAGAATTAAAAACGCAATGAAGTTAAAAAAATTACTGCGCTATATACCGTTAGCGGCTCTTTTAACAACGGGTTACAGTTTTGCTGATCCGAGTATTCCACCTTATTTCTCCATTAAAGAAGTCAGTGTGGATCAAAGTGGTGATCTATCTCGAGCACAGCAAGATTTAGAAGGTGCTGGGATGAGTGCCAATGGCGATTATTTTGCAGCGAATGCACAATACATCCGTATGCCATTTCGAAACTACGATATTAACCGCCCATATACCTTCCAGTACGGCTGCCAGTATTCAAACTATATCTGTAGTTTAGACTGGGAAGGCGATGATGGCTCATCGGCTACGAATGGTTTTGATGATTATCGACAAGCAGTTAAAAACGCTTTTAATGGCGGAACGTATACCGCTAATTTCTTAGCGATGACCAATACGGGGCATTCGTTAGCGAGTGCAACCACCACTGCATCACCTACTTTTACCAATGTTAAATCGCTTGATAGCAGTATCTTATCGCGGTTTTATGGACTGGATAGTGGCAGTGCTGGAACGCATGATACAGTCATCACTGGAATGACGGCCACTCAAGAGACGATTGGGAATGTGGATGCTTATTGGGTCACTGGTTATGATTTTGCCCCAGGTAGTAAAACGTTACCTACTGGGTTTGTCGAAAGCCTTGATGGTTCTAAGCGTATCATTCTGAGCCCTAATTATACTGCGACAAATGGCGGTTTATCTGCTGGCTATACATTTGTAACGATTGGCGGAACATTATATGTGGCGGGGATGAGTAGCACCGAAGCGGCTGATTCGGGGTACTTTGATAATTGTTATAAAGATGGGGATGAAAATGGGGGACGCTATTATATGTCTTGCCCTGGCATTCGCACCAATACGACAGTTTGGCCACTCAACGGCGTGACATTTTCAGCGGGAGCTGCCACGGTAGCTCCTTCTGCGGAGGGTAGCGGCTGGTTGAATAACGATAGTAAACGAGCTTATACTGCGGCAGCTTTGGATGCGAATAGCTCTGGAACTATGGCAGGCTATAGCAGTACTTCTGATGGCGATAATGTTTATACCTACGCGCGAGCTGCCATTTATACTTCTGATGGGAGCTCGATTAATCGTTATCAAATGACGGGTTCCGGTTTGGTCACAAACAATAATGATGATGATATTCGCGATCAATGGGCGGTTGGGATTACCGATCCGATTAGTTCTAAAGTGTATGTGATTGGGAATGAGCGTTATACCGATAGCAAAGGTCACTCTGAGCATAACCAAGCGGTGAATATGTTCATTAGCCAGTTATCTAACGTCTCAGGCGGTGTTCCTTCAAATGGCGCCGGAGTGGTTCAGTGGCCACTGAAAAACCATCAGTTTACTGGCTCAAACAATGAGATTATTGCAGTTGATCATGCAAATGGGCTTGCGGTAGGGCGTCAGGATGCATCAAACCAGACTCAAACATCTTATAACGGTGTCACTCGTCGTCAACAAGCATTTTTGTTTGATGTTCCCGACTATATGTCAGATACCGGGAATGTTGATAAATATTTGTGGTCGCTAGCGAGCCTCACTTGCTACACCGAAGGAGGCGTGGCCAAACGCCCTTATTATCGGATTACCAATGTTCGTTCGGTAAGTAGTAATGGTGGGAATATTTATGTTCTTGCTTCGGGGACAAAATTCTCGTCAAAACAAAATATTATTGATGGTTACAACGGTACACCGGTGGTATTACGACTCACCCATAACGGGGCTGGTTTCCCCGGTACGACTACACTGTCTTCTTGTCCTTCGTATGAACCCCATCAGGGGAAATATAGTCGCCAAGGTGCCGACAGTATTTGGTTAATCTTATTGTTAGTACCGGTTGTTTTTGTGAGATTGTTCACAAAACAATCAGATAAGTAGGTTTTGTCATCAAAAGATCAAACGGTTAGTCTAATCTTTACAATTTGCTCTTTGACGTAGCCATCAAGGTTAGCGATATTAGATAGGAAGGTGATTTAAATATCCCTTCCTGTTTTTTTGAACTACCACTAAAGAGGGTTGCTCTATGAAAAGACAAAAACGTGATCGTTTAGAACGAGCTCGGGCAAAAGGTTATCAGGCAGGTTTAGCAGGGCGTTCCAAAGAAGCGTGTCCATATATGCAGGCTGACACCCGAGGATATTGGTTTGGAGGATGGCGTGATGCGTCTCAAGAGCAAAGTGGCGGAGAGCTGTTAGTTGAAGAAGGGACAGCAGCAATAGTTTAACAAGCCTTGCCAAAAAGCCTAGGATTATCCTAGGCTTTTTTGGTTTGTCTGTGAGCTTCAAGTTCATTTTTGTTTTGAACTGTGTGATTTACAATCATCTTTATATGCGCGAGTCATCTGTCTTTATGGCTTATCGAGCATTGGCAGACCTAGATACTCAAGGAGCATTTGGGATTAATTAAAAATAGCGCTCATGAACTGGTCTGTTCGTAAGAAGAAATCAATAATGATTGAGCTTATTGGCTAATAAAATAAAAAACCCGGCAGTACCGGGCGTTAGGATCTTATGATTTAATAGCAAAAATTAGAAAGAACTAGAGCTGGTATCTTTAAATAATCCAACTTTTAAGTCTTTGGCTAGATAAATCTCTTTTCCATCGACTTTAACGCGACCGTCGGCAATTCCCATCACGAGACGACGATTAATTACACGTTTAAAATCAATTTGATAGGTCACTTTTTTGGCTGTTGGGAGAATCTGTCCGGTAAATTTTACTTCGCCAACACCTAATGCACGACCTTTACCAAGCCCCCCTTGCCAACCTAAGAAAAAGCCAACAAGTTGCCACATTGCATCTAGTCCCAAACAACCTGGCATGACCGGATCACCAGGAAAATGGCAACCAAAAAACCATAAATCAGGATTGATGTCTAGTTCAGCGACTATTTCACCTTTGCCGAGCAAGCCTCCTTCATCACTGATGTGAACAATTCTATCCATCATCAGCATGTTTGGAGCAGGAAGTTGGCTGTTTCCCTCACCAAATAATTCCCCACGGCTACAGGCTAGTAATTCATCTCGGTCAAAACTATGTTTACCGAGTTCTTTTTGTGATTTAGGTTGTTGCGACATAATTCTCTTTTCATTAAAAAAATTGCATGTACTTTAGCTGACCAGCAAAGGCTAGACAAGCACCTAGAGCGCTTTTTTAAAAAAACGTTGTAACAGCATCGATATAATTCCACGACGATGGCCATTTTCAATATTGGCCATCTCCCGTGAACGTTGTTCGACCGTGCCTAAAATGCCTTCTTCTGAATGAGTTGAACCGGCTCGTTGGTCGAATAACAGCTCAATGGCCTGATTGACATGTTCGACCGGGTAAAGAATCAATTGTTTATTTTTGACCGCTTGGACAAGCTCATCAGTTAAATTAAGCTGGGTAAGATTAGCCGCTGGTAGAATCACATAGTGGGTGTTGTCGGGGTCAACTAACTGACAGACTTGATAAAAGCCCTCGATTTTTTCGTTGACCGCCCCTACTGCGAGCACATTACCTATTTGATCCACTGCACCAGTGGTTGCAAATGACTGATTAATCGGTTGATTCGATAGAGCTGAGAGAACAACCATGAGACTAGCCAGCGAGGCGCTATCACCATCAATTTCATGGTAGGACTGTTCAAATACAATAGTGCCTGAGACGGGGAACTGGCCATCACGCGCAAATTGCCGGGTTAAATAGCCTTGGATAATCATCATTGATTTTGCATGAATATTCCCGGCTAGCTCAGCTTTACGTTCAACATCACTTAGGTCACCATCTCCCGGTTGTACTGTTGCGGTAATTCGCAGCGGTTCACCAAATGCGCGGCTGATTCCCGGGCTTTCTAAGACTGACAGCCCATTAATCTGGCCGACGGTTTTGCCACTGAGTGACAATTTAACCTGACCATCGCGATAATTGCGCAATGACCATCGTTGCTCACCATTGCAACTCTGGTGCAGTTGCTGATAAGCGCTTTTGATGTTTTCCAGGTTTAGACCGTTATTAAAGGTTTGCGCATATTGTAACAGGTGCGCAAGTTGGGAAAAGTCTTGTGCCAGATAGCGTTGATGGTCACACTCTCGGCTGCTTTGGCGCAATAGCCAGACGCATAATTCGAAATCATCAGGCATAGGTATTTGAGCGTGCTGAAATAGTGCCGTTAGCCAGGCCTGACAGTGCTCAGTGGTCGCTTCGATATCTTCCGCTAATTCGCAACGTACCGCTGTATTATCCCAAAGTCGGGGGTATTCATTGAGCAGCTGATCAAGAATTTCACAATCACCCCAAATTAATAGCTTAAAGCGGATAGGCGTAGGTGCTAAATCCACATGTGCAGGCCAATTTTGCAGTTCCTGCCAGGGAAATTGCTGTTGTTCAACGATACTATTAAGAACATGCCATAAATTGCGTTGTCGAATTAATTCTTCAGCAGGAACCGCTAAAATTCCTTGATCAGCTCGCCACAAAAGGCCGCTCTGATAGCGATTTACATCGACTTTAAGTGATCCGTCTTTCAGTTCACTGGGACAAAACCCAAACAGACTTTGCCAGCTTAATTGCTGCGCGATGACAAGCTCACTTTGAGTTGAACTATTCAGTGTCATATACGTGGTATTTTGGGGTTTTGCATGCTCTATGCGTATTGCTGACTGTTTTGGGTCAATTGTCAGTGGTGATTTCGTTTTAGCTTGATAGAGCGTCTGAGTCCAATCCGCTAAATTGATGAATGCGGGTGTCTGTACCAACATTAAACGAGCATTTTGCTGATTAGAAAAGTAATTCAGTGCACGCTTAAAATCAGGCTGAAGTTGAGCAAAAGGGCAGTTAATTTGGGCTAATGGTTGTGGTAAATCAAATTGAGCTTGTAATGCTCGAGCCTCAATAGCAGAAACGGTCAATAGATAATGCCTCAAAAAACAAAAAAAGTTGAACTGTTTGAATTGACTGATTAATTCGTAGTTTCTTTTTCAAGTGGCCAGCCCCCTAAGAGCTGCCAGCGGTTGACGATATAACAGAATAAATCGGCGGTTTTAGTCGTATCGTAGAGCGCACTATGGGCCTCTTTTGGATCAAATTCAATCTCTGCTGCTTTGCAAGCTTTTGCTAATACTGTTTGTCCCAAACTCAAAGCACTTAACGTTGTTGTATCAAAGCTTACAAATGGATGAAAAGGATTTCGTTTAATGCTGGTGCGCTCAACGGCTGCATTCACAAAGCCCATATCAAAAGCAGAATTATGGGCAACCATGACGGCACGGTTACACCCATATAATTTAAGCTTACGCCGTATTTCTTTAAAAATTGACTTTAACGCTTCGCTTTCATCCACCGCCATTCGCAGCGGGTTATAAGGGTCAATACCGGTAAACTCAAGCGCACTGGGCTCTAAATTGGCTCCTTCAAATGGATTAACATTAAAGTGGAGAGTTTGTCCGATAACGAGCCGATTCTCACTATCGACATCGATCAGTGCGGCTGCAATTTCTAACAAAGCATCAGTTTTAGCATTAAAGCCTGCGGTTTCGACGTCGATAACAACGGGGTAATAACCACGAAAACGGTTAGAGAGGAATGAATCGGTATTATCTGTCATATAAGCTGTTATCAATGAATCATCCCGCTATTATTGCAGATGGTAGCCTTAAGTGCGAATCCGATTAAAGTAATGTCAATCCATGCCGATACTAGTCTGTAGGATATTGTGAGGCAGTATGAAGCGACGAGTTATATTTTGCGGACTTTTCTTGACGACGTTAGTCCACGCTAGTAGTGGACTGCGTTTGTATCAAGCAACTATGGATGATTCCACATGGGTGGTCTCCGAGTCTACGCCACTTGTTTGCCAACTGGATCATGTGATCCCATCTTTTGGAGTGGCTCATTTTGTCAGTAAAGCCAATCGCCATATTAATATGGATTTTTCTTTGGATATGCGTCGGATTACTGCTCAGACTCATCGTGTATTATTACGCAGCGTTCCACCACCATGGCGACCTGGGCGTTCGGCTAAAACAGTGGCAACATTGAATTTTTATCAGCAGTTTAATGGCCGTTTAGAAAATCAACCAGTTTGGCAAATGCTCTCGGAGCTTGATAGTGGAAATTTCCCGACCTTTTATTTTAATGATTGGTATTCAGGTGGCGAAGCTACCGCAGTTGGATTATCTTCGATCAACTTTAAAAGTCATTATGACCGGTTCATGCAATGTGTGAGTCGATTGTTACCCTATTCTTTTAATGATATTGCGTTTACCGTTTTAAACTATAAGCAAAATAGTGATCAGCTAACGAAAGAGTCTAAGCACAAACTGACGATGGTAGGAAATTACGTTAAGTATGATCCGAAGGTCGATATGATTGAAATTAACGGTTATACCGATAGTTATGGTGGACGTTACCCAAACCTAAAACTATCTAAAAAGCGAGCGCAGAGTGTCAAGCAATTCTTCGTATCCCAAGGTGTTGATGCCAGTAAAGTTGAAGTGACCGGTTTTGGCGAAAAACGCTTTATTGCATCAAATCAAACGTTATTGGGGCGGGAGAAAAACCGCCGTGTAGTCATCTCGTTAGGCAAAGAAAATGGCTAAGCACTGTAATGCTTAGCCGTTTTATTTTACTCGGTTAGCCTTCTAGGCCCTTGCCAGCACTTTTTTTCTCGATGAGTTCGATAGAATAATTATCAGGGTCTTTGACAAACGCAATAACCGTTGTTCCACCTTTGACAGGCCCTGGCTCGCGGGATATTGTGCCGCCTTTAGCTCGAATTTTATCGCAAGTAGCATAGATGTCGTCAACTTCAATCGCGATATGTCCATAACCTTCACCGAGGTCATAGCTATCTTTACCCCAGTTATAAGTTAGTTCAATCACTGCTTCTTCGCTTTCAGAGCCATAGCCTAAAAATGCAAGATTATATTTATATTCAGTGTTTTCGCTTTGGCGAAGTAGCTGCATATCCATCACGCTAGTATAAAAATCAATCGAACGCTGTAGATCACCCACTCGTAGCATGGTATGTAAAATTCGCATTATTGACCTCGAATCGTCAGTGAATTAAAAGTTAATTGTATGATAGCGAATTGCCTTAGCGTTTGGCGAGTTCAGATTGAACAAATTTTAGAGACTAACCGACATTAAAAATAAAAAACTCAACTAATTTGCTGCTTTGCAAATCCTTTCCTAGACTCAATAAAGCTCTCCAGTTGAGGATCAAGGATAGGACGCTAATGAACTTTCATTCAATTCGAATAAAAATGATGTTACCCATCTTATTGTTGGCAGTAATTCTTGCAGGATTGGCGATTTTGATACTGTATATGAATGCTACGCAAAAAAAAGCCATGCTTCATCAGAGTGAAAATTACTTTGAAGCTATAGCTGTGGTACTCAACGCTGACCGAGATTTATATCAGGCACGTTTAGCACAAGAGCAAATGCTAAATACTCATGCCTCCGACAAACTGCGCAAAGAGTTTAAAGAGAATGCTCAACAAGTCTTAGATAGATTTAAAAAATATCGCAAATATCTAGCATCGGATCCTAACGTTCTAGAGCACTTTTCTTCATTTGATGAGCGCTACCAAGAGTGGCTTGATGCCAGCAATAATTTGAAACAAGGGTTTAGTAACAGCCGTGAATTGACTGATAAATTTATCGATGTTGATAAGAAATTTTTGAAAATTCGGTCGATGCTTGATGCAGCAGGAGAGCAATTACGTGCTCATGCTCGAGCAGCAGAAACTAAATCGAAGGTGTCAGTCGATGACATTGAGCGTTATGTTGATGCAATTACTGAAGTGCTTAATGCTGACCGCGATATATACCAAGCTCGGCTTGCTCAGCAAAACATTATCAACGGGATCGGTGATTTTGCACAAAATCTTAGAACATTCGATGAAAATGCTCAGCAAGTTATCGCACGCTTTAATAATTATCGTAGCCAGCTTGCAGATGAACCAGAGTTAACCGCTAAATTTGGTAAATTTGATATGCTGTTCAACGAGTGGTTTCAGCAAAGCCATAAGCTTTTAGACTCCCCGCTTGCTAAAAAACGCAGTCAATTGCCAGAGTCTTTTCAAGTGGCGGATCAGAAATTTTCAGCACTGCGAGAATTGCTTGATCAAGCGGGTGAGGAAGTACGAAAATATGCTCATCAAGCAGAAAGAAAGATGCGTGCTCACATGACTAAATTGCAAAATATAGCTTTAGTTGTGATGGTCGTTTCTTTTGTGGTTGCTTTGGCATTTGGTTTTTATGTACCTCGGAAACTTACCAATGATGTTGAAAATATTACTCGCCGAATTAAAGAAATTGCCGAAGGGGATGGGGATTTAACTCAACGAATTAATTCCAGCGCTAAAGATGAATTAGGATCTTTAGCGCATCAATTTGATGACTTTGTTGAGCGCCTACGGGTGATTATTAGCAGTGTCAGTCATCAGTCGAATGCGCTAGGCGGGATGACTGATTCTCTCAGTAATGTTTCTGATAAAGCAGAGAAAATCACTCATTCATTGGTTAAAACTTCAGAGCATATTGTCAGTGCAGCAAATGAAATGACGATGTCAAATCAGCAGATGGAAGAAACCGCCAGAACTTCTGCTGAAGAAGTGGATCACTCCATGACAGTTTCTAAGCAGGGCCAAGATGCAGTTGCTTCAGCTAGCCGGGCGATCGAGAGTTTATCGAATGATATCGAACAGACACTCGCCCGTTCGAGTGAACTGGAGGAGAGCTCATCGGCAATTAGTTCAGTATTAGAGGTTATTCGAACCATTGCTGAACAGACCAATTTGCTGGCATTGAACGCTGCGATTGAAGCGGCTCGAGCAGGCGAGCAAGGTCGGGGATTTGCTGTGGTTGCTGATGAAGTTCGAACACTTGCCACCCGCACTCAAGACAGCACTAACGAGATTGAAACAATTATTGATAAACTTAAAAATAACGTTAGCGCCTCATCCAGCTCGATTCAGGGGTGTCGTAAGAATGCAGATGGTGCAATCGCAACATTTAATGAAGTTTCGGAAATATTTAATACTTTATCGGATGCGTTCCAGCATGTACAAGAGATGGTTCAGCAGACCGCTCAAGGGGCATCAGAACAGTCGACGGTATCGCAATCAATTATGCATAATTTGCTTGAGTTAAAAGAGCAAACCGATGGTGTTGAAGAAGTTTCAAATATGGTCAGCTCTCATTCAGATCAAATTCAGGATCTATTCAGCGAACTAAACAGTTATGTCGGTAGCTTTAAAGTTTAATTATGCCATTTACCTAAAAATCCAAGGCCCGGTGATATCGCCGGGCTTTTTATTTAAGTAGTTTCTTACAAATAAGTTTTGTCATTGTATCTATATAGAACTTTAATTAGGCAGAAATTACAATGCAATTTCTTAGAGATACAAATACAGCAACCTTGCCTGGCTAGGGCTACTCGAAATTTGATTTCGTGAGTTATGTTAGTATTCGTCAATCCCGTGTCGTCACTCTGATTTACTAATATTCCCTAAAATAACAGTTCATAGATGTTCTGATAAAGGAATGCACATTAATTATGGTTTGAGAAAGTTAAATCATATTTACATGAAATTAATTAATTCTTTTAACTTAATTAATTAGAGTGTATTGATGACTAAATAGCAATTTGATCCCAATCAAAAAATAACAAATTGAGCATGATATTTTACGTGGATTCTTTTATGATAAAAATATTATTTCCTTTCGCCGTATTACACTTCTGGAACTCAAATTCAGTTTGGCGTTTTGAACGGTTGTAACATGATTTAATCCAAAGTCCCAGATAGGAGTGTCAGTGACTTTGGGGCATCAGGGGTTTTGCTACAGCTTATCAGCTGTACTCATCAAGTTTATTTTGTCGTCTTTCATAAATATTTTATTTTCAGAAGGATGATTAAAAATTTATAAATAAGAAGACTATGAAATCATACTCGATAGTTATCTGATAAGTAAACTGTGATGAGGTTTTAGGATAGAGTGTACCAGTAGTTTTTGAGTGTGCACAACATAAAGATATTAAACATATAGGTATTCTATGAAAGGAATCGAACGGCCAAACACGATTACGTTAGTAATCATTGCTACAATAGTGTCATTTATAATTGGGGTAGTCAAAACATACATATTATTTCCATCGACTGTTGAGCTATCTGAGTTCCAGTTGAAAGTAATAGTCGTATTCACGTTGGTTGTAATCATGCTTCTTGGTGTTATTTTATATCTTATATGGAAGGGAAAAAATTGGTGTAGGATCATATATGCAGTATTTGCAATTGTAGGTCTTGTCCCATTTATAAATGCGATTAATCAAGAACTTAACTATAGTTTATTACTTGCGGTTATTAGTATTATACAAGTATCTCTGCAGTTATCTGCCACTGTATTATTATACTTGCCAGAGACAAATTCTTGGTTTTCATCAATAAAGGCATCTAAGTATACGCTTAATTAGGCACTCAAAGCTCACCTACGAAAAGACTTATGGACTGGCTCTTCACTGTTACACAGTCCTGGCCCTCTATCGCTGTATTATGGACTTTAAAATCAGAAAGTTATGGATGGAAACACTTAAGTTTTTCGCCAGTACTACAGAAAGCAAAACGGATCCGGTCAATGCTCTTTACACACGACTCCATTTACCTGATGTGCTCCCCATATACTATTTGAAGACGATGATAAATGCGCTTGTATTGCTATAACCACAGGCAGGTGCCACCCATGCTATAGACTTGCCCATTTGTAACCACTCCATCGTTTGTGCCTCCACCGGACAAAGGTCACTTCTCCAGAACAATATGATCGACAACATTTTAAAGACATAGTAAGTGTTTGGATACCTCGGGCCTTATCCCTTTCGATTTTTTCGACAGCGAAAAACAGAACAATAGGCCTTATGCGAATCTCTCATCAGTAACTACACTGGCGTATATATTTTGCTTCATTGTTATATTCATAATAAGCTAATTCATGCTTTCGTTAGACGGGGGCGAACCCAATCGATGATTCGAGGTGTACGAAGTCCCTCTGAAGCTGTGACCGTATTTTTCCAGAACTTTGATGATGAGTATTGGGGAAAAGCAGGTAAACTGCATTGCGATAGAAAATGATGTGATATCCCTTCTGGTGTTAAAAAACGTCATAAGGTAAATCAGGCAGGAAAATCTGTAATGGGCTGTTTTTACTGGTTCAACATTTTATTTTTTTGTAGTGAGGTATTCTGTAGTCATGGGAATCGAGCATGGATGAATTAATTGGAAAATTCAGAGAAGTCATTAATCGAAAGGCTATAGTCCTTGATATTGGCGGGTTTAGGCCTCCAGAAGATCCATTCTTCTCTTGGTTTGGAAAAGTTTCTTTTTGTCGATCTGGTGAAGAATGGCCAATGCAAGACGGTGAGCCGATGCATGCTTTGGCCCAAATAAACTTAACTGATTTTCCATTTAAACCTAAAGGTCTTGAAGATATTGAATTTATTACAATTTTTATTGGACCTGAAGAATTGCCTATTCATGCATCCAACGGAAATAACTGGCAAATCCGTACCTATGAAAAAGTGTCTGATTTGATACCGCTTAATCAAATTGAAACAGGGAGTTGGATTAAATCACTTCCAATGAAGTCGCGCCTTGTCGAAGAAGACTACCCATGTTGGGATGATGTTCCCGTTGAATGCCCTGAAGAGATTGATGATGATTATTATGATCTGTTTGATAATGTCAGTGGCTTTAAGTTTGGCGGCTGGCCTACATTGCTTCAAGCTGAGATATTTTGGGCTCCGTGGAATAAGCACGATGCTTGTCCTGAATACATATTTCAAATTGATACCACTGAAAAGGGAAACTGGATGTGGGGTGATAATGGCGTAGGATATTTTGGTAAAGGCACTGCAGAAGGCAAAGAAAACGAATGGGCGTTATCTTGGCAGTGTTATTAGAGTGCTGCACTTTGTTCAAATTAAACACGTTTCGAACACAGACACAGTCTTTGTAGCTTAAGCCCCTGCTCAGATTTACAAAACAAAGGCCAGAGATGAATCGCCAAAAAGAGCATTGAATGGTTCAGCGAAACCTAGGAGTACCAGAGCAAAAGCGGGTATGGTTCAATGCGAAGTGATTTCAAATAGATTTCTCCTTTTCGGGAACAGTGTCGATTATATGTTAGGAATAGTTGCTACGTTATAAGTTATAGCGCGCTCTGGTCATAACAGGGGGATATGTGAAGCAAGTTAATGTGCAATACTTCAAGCATCCTTATGCTGAATTTGTGTTGGGAGCATATAGTGGAAAGTTATGCTTGTGTGATTTTAGATACCGCAAGATGCGGACAGCTGTTGATAACCGAATTGCGAGGGGTCTGAATGCATCGTTTGTAGAAGCAAGTGACGATGTTATCGATTTGGCTAAGAAACAGCTGAATGAATATTTTCTTGGCGAGCGACGCAACTTTGATATTCCACTATTACTTGTCGGCACGGATTTTCAAAAACAAGTATGGGATGCTCTAGCAAAAGTCGATTATGGTGAAACATCGACATATCGAGATTTGGCTGTATCAATTGGCAATGAAAATGCAGTCAGAGCTGTGGCTAATGCCAATGGTGCAAATGCATTGGCAATTATTATTCCCTGTCATCGGATAATTGGCGGACAAGGTGAACTAGTTGGTTATGGTGGCGGTTTAGCACTTAAAAAACGCCTTTTGGAGCTAGAGCAAAACCTATTTCTTTAGTGCAAATTGCATTTATAACAAGGTAATCGAATCGGATTTCCACGCTCGTCTGCTCCGCTGAAAGCAGCTGGTGTTGACACTTAAAGAAGAAAAACTATGAGTAAACGGATTGTTCTTATTTCATGCGTGAGCCAAAAGTTATCTCATCGCGCAAAAGCAAAGAATCTTTATACAAGTATGCTGTTTAAGTTAAATCTCAAATATGCCAATACTTTGGAGCCTGATGGCATCTATATTCTTTCTGCAAAACACGGCTTGTTGAGCTTAGAGCAAGAAATTGATCCGTATGAGCAAACACTAAATAATATGCGCACTGCTGAGGTTAAGATGTGGGCAAACAAGGTTATTAATCAAATAAGTGCGATTGTTTCGCTAGAAGAGGATGAATTTATTTTCTTAGCTGGTGATAAATATAGAAAATATTTGTTGCCTCAGATTAAGAATGCCAGAATCCCGCTCAAAGGTTTACGCATTGGTGAGCAACTGCACCGCCTCAAGGAACTGATTGACGAGTAAGTCATACAAGGCTGTAATTATTTGGATGAGAAAGCTTAAAAGATATAATTCTTCCTACCCTGAATCAAAAACTATGTTTAAGCAACAATATGAGAAAGATTAGCTACAATAAACGAAAATCAAAGTTCTTTGATGCCTTAGCATCACAGATTGATTTCAGCACATTACTTCGTGGCCATTTGGTCAAAGTCAAGTTTAGTGAGCGCGGTTATACCTTAAAAGAAAGTGTTGTCGTTATCGAAGACGACTGTTTTTTATGTGAGTTTTCAGGTTCTGATATAACCCGTTTCCCATCTAGAATTAAGGCTCTTGCTACCTACCTCCATAAATTAGAATTACGCGATAAGTTTGTTGTATCCCATAAAGATGGTCTATGCACAGTTCAATTGTTAAATGCCTATGAGTCAATGCTTGAGCTAGACGCCCAAGCAGCCGTCTATGAATCTACCGAAAAAGTTGTACTTACAGCTTCACGAATGGGTCAAGGTCGTTATAGGCAGGCGCTACTAAACAGCTCTCCATGTTGTCCTATCACTGGTACGACTGATGCTAGATTTCTTATTGCTAGCCATATCAAACCGTGGAGAGTATCGACTAATCAGGAACGCCTCGATCCTGAAAATGGCTTTTTGTTGGCTCCACATATAGATGCTCTGTTTGACAAAGGCTATATATCCATTTCTGATACCGGTGAGATACTCATATCAAGTGCTGAAATTGAAGCACAATTAAAGCAATGGAATATTGATCTTAAAATAAAAATCAGAGGTTTATCAGATCGCAAAAAAGCCTATTTAGCATATCATAGAGAAGTTGTTTTTGTTCATTAATTCAATGTGTTAAATGTGAAAATGGCGTTTTTCCATAAATCAGATAGGACTCATTCGGCCAGTACGATCTGTATCTATAATTTGTTGGTTGCACTATATGAGCAAGGCAAAAGTGAAAATCACTAACTGGCAGCAATACCATTATTTTAATCTCAATGTGGGGTCGGGTAATAGCGGGGCTCCTTTTTGCTGACGTAAAGTCAGGAGTACTATCTACTAATATAGAACAGGGGAATTAGCTATATGAAGTACTTTGCTTATGGCTCAAATATGTCTTTCGTTCGGTTGATTAAACGAGTTCCGAGTGCGAAAAGGTTAGGGATGTTCAGCCTTAAGAATCACCAGTTAGTTTTCCATAAAGTTAGTCAGGACGGTTCTAGTAAGTGTGATGCATTGTTTACTAATAACGTCCAAGATTGCATATTCGGCGCTTTGTATGAGATTGATGAAAATGAGAAAAGAATCTTAGATCATGCCGAAGGGCTAGGGCATGGGTATGACGAAAAGCTTGTTCAAGTTGAAGATTCTAATGGAAAAATATTTGAAGCTGTTGCATATATAGCAACTAAAATTGATGATTCGCTTTTACCTTATTCTTGGTATTTGAATCATGTGGTAGTCGGCGCAAAAGAAATTGGTGTACCTGAATATTACCTAGAAAAAATCTTAAATATTAAAGCTCTCGAAGATCCAGACCAGGACAGAGACAGGGAACAGCGCAAAATGTATCGTTAACATGTGCAGCAGTAATCAACCTATACGGCCACAACTTTTTCGCCATGAAATCTAGAGCCCAGTATTTTCTAACAGGGCTCAATGTGTTGGATGATAACTTTGGCTTCCTGCCACATTTCTAATGGAATCACAGTACTTTTGTTCATAACTGACGGTAGAGGGCGGCGCTCAAAATATCCCCAAAACCATCACGATTTAACATTTACCCTCTATTTTATCTTTGCAGAATAATTCGCTTGGACAATTTTTCAGTCTGGGTGGAACAGACCAGTTCCCTATCACACAGGATTTGATACATCTAGGCTCTATAAACAGTACAGTTGAAACAGCCAGGGTTCGCATTATGAACTTGTAGGTATTTAACGTTGGGGTCGGTCAACTGATGGTAAATAATCTTTTCCAAACCCGAACCCAACGTAGTTTCAGCATGAATCATAATACTATCTTCACTATAGGCTCTTACAGACAGTAATCGTTTAGTGAGTATTTCGGGAATTTCATTGATGTTCAATTTTGCCTCTACAGCATATTCCCGAATGAAAATGGGTCCAGAAGCTTTATATGGTGAGTTTACATCATGATATTTGTGCGGGATGAGTAAAACCCTCTCGCCAATCTCTGCTTCTTTTAAAGATACTCGACATGGAAAACCAGGCTTTGAGTCTGCAATCAACCATTTTGCATTAAATTTTTCAAGTTGTTGGTCGTTGAGGTTTAAGTATTCACTAAACATGCTCTTTTCAATTGGTTTTATAATGAAATTTGTATTCATTAGGTGATACCTGATTAGCTATTTTGCGTTTGATGAATACTCATGTTAACGATGTGAGCCGCTCTTAAACATCTGAAAATTGCGCCATATTCAAATGGAGGGGGTTAATAATTAACCAGCAAAAATCGGATGGTATCATCAAACTTGGTGTGATGAGATACTGATAAATCACGCGAAACAGTGAGTGTTGCTATGCCAAAGTTATCTGACAATGAAATGAAAAATGCGGTAGCGCAGAGAGATGGATCTTTTGACGGACATTTTTACTATGGCGTCATCACCACTGGTGTATTTTGTTCGCCTTCTTGTTCAACCAAAGCGGCAAATCCAGAAAACCTGAGATTCTTCTTCGATATCGAATCTGCAATGCAAGCAGGGTATCGTCCTTGTAAGCGTTGCAATCCAGCAGGACAGGACACGCGTACTCAACAGCTAATCGATGTTGCTCGCTATATCGAAACTCATGCCGAAGACAAAATGACACTAACCCAGTTAGGCAATATTGCAGGGGTTTCACCTTCCCGATTACAACGCTCATTTAAAGACATGTTTGGTGTGTCTCCCAAGCATTATCAGGATGCAGTGCGGATGCGAAAATTTAAGCGTTCGTTAAAAGAGGGAGAGAGTGTGACTGATGCGATTTATTCGTCAGGTTATGGCTCAATAAGTCGGATATATGGTGAAGCGACCAGAAATATAGGCATGACGCCAAAAGTATACAGAGCTGGCGGTAAAGGTGAAATTATCCATTATGCGTGTCGAGAGACGGCGCTTGGGTTGATGATCATGGCTGCGACAGATAAGGGGGTATGCTCGGTACAGTTTGGTGATGACAAAGATTCTTTGCTAACTCTGTTAGGTGACGAATTTCCAGAGGCTCGTCTTGTACTTTCTGCAGCACAAGACGCACCAGAGCTGGATAGCTGGATGTTGGCTTTAGATCAGCATATTAGTCAGGGTGCTCCCAGACCCGATGTTCCTCTTGATATCAGAGGAACGGCATTCCAAATTAAGGTATGGCAGTTTTTACTAAGTATCAAAGAAGGGGACGTGATGAGCTATGGTGAGGTTGCAGCGCATATTGATAATCCGAAGGCGGTTCGCGCTGTAGGAGCCGCTTGTGGCAAAAATCCAGTTGGGATCCTTATTCCCTGCCACCGAGTATTGCGCAGCGATGGTTCTTTAGGAGGTTACCGCTGGGGACTGGAGCGCAAAAGAACATTGTTGGATATGGAAAGAGCCAGGCGCTAATTCAATTGACCACTAGGATAAGCGAAATATTGAATACTCACTGCATTAAATGAATCTAATCGGGTTGGTGAAGAGTGGCAGATTTTATACAGTTCCGCGCAAATCGATCACCGCTGACAACGGTGATCTTTGATGTTTTAGGATACGAAAAGTTGCTAAATTTCCAACCGGGCTCAATGTGCTGGACTATAACTCGGCTTTCTACCCTAGTTCTAGTGAACTAGGGCGTTACATGCTCCCCACAATTTAATCACTGGTCTTGTCTTTAAACTCACATAAATCCTCAATTAAACAAGAACCACAACGCGGTTTACGTGCCACACAAGTATAACGGCCTTGTAAAATTAACCAGTGGTGAACGTCAACTTTAAACTCACTTGGAACAACTTTAAGTAGTTTTTCTTCTACTTGGTTGACGTTTTTCCCAGATGCAAATTTAGTACGGTTGCAAACACGAAAAATATGGGTATCCACAGCGATGGTCGGCCAGCCAAAAGCTGTATTCAAAACAACATTTGCTGTTTTTCGTCCAACGCCGGGAAGTGCCTCCAGCGCAGCCCTGTTTTCAGGAACTTGGCTATGATGTTGATTAATTAAGATCTGGCAGGTTTTAATAATGTTTTCGGCTTTGGCATTATACAATCCGATGGTGCGAATATATGTTTTTAAGCCATCTACACCGAGGGCATAAATTGATTCCGGGGTGTTGGCAACAGGATAAAGCTTGGCTGTTGCTTTGTTAACGGATACGTCAGTCGCTTGAGCGGAAAGCATCACTGCTATGAGCAACTCAAAGGGGGTTTGATAGTTAAGTTCGGTTGTTGGTTTTGGGTTTGCATCGCGCAGCCGGGTTAATATTTCCCGGCGTTTTTGGTTATTCATGAGGCTGATACTTCACTAGCTGATTGGACTGAAGAATTTTGCTGGGCAATGCGTTTCTGTTCACGAGCTTTAAGGCGTTGATCAATCACGTATTTCAAAGCGATTAGTAACCCCAAACCGATGAAGGCACCCGGTGGTAAAATAGCCAGCAACATATGCTGATGAAAATGGAACACTTCAATTCTCAGCGAACTTGCCCAGTTACCAAGCAATAAGTTGGCGCCATCAAATAAGGTCCCATTACCGATCACTTCTCTCATCCCGCCGAGGATGAATAAAATAGCGGTAAACCCGAGCCCCATCATCAAACCGTCAAAAGCAGACGCTAGTGCACTATTTTTAGCGGCAAACGATTCGGCTCGGCCAATAATGATGCAGTTCGTGACGATCAACGGTATAAAAATACCCAAGTTAAGGTACAAGTTATAGGTGTAGGCGTTCATTAAAAGCTGTACGCAGGTCACTAAGCTGGCAATAATCGTAACAAATACGGGAATTCGAATTTCATTTGGAACCCAGCGTCGAATGAGTGAGATGAGCGTATTGGAAGCGATCAATACGACCATCGTGGCTATCCCCAGCCCAAGCGCATTTGTCACAGTTGATGTCACAGCAAGCATTGGGCAAAGACCTAACCTTTGTACCAGCGCTGGGTTATTCTTCCATAACCCTTGATGCGCAATTTCACGATATTCTGTCATGAGTGATCTCCACAATGGCGTTGGCTTGCAATTATTTCGTCAAACTTAAGTTGATTGAGTTCCAAGGTTCGCTTGACCGCTTTTACTACTGCTCGTGGGGTGATCGTTGCACCTGTAAATTGGTCAAACATTCCCCCATCTTTTTTTACTGCCCAACGCTTGTCATGAGCACTTAATAACCTTTTATGGTTAAAAGATAAAATCCAGTTGGATTTACGCAGTTCAATTTGATCGCCTAACCCAGGTGTTTCGTGTTCACTGATGACGCGAACCCCAAAAATTTGACCATTTGCCATCACTCCCACTAAAAGGCGAATCGCACCATTATAACCATCTGGTGCGGTGGTTTGGTAGGCAATCCCCTTAACTGTTTGTCCTTGTTTAGCGATCCAGATTTTATGCCAATTTTTGTTTCCCAAGTAATAAGGATAGCGAATTTCCCGGCAGCTTTTCAGTAACTCTTGGTTAACGTACTGGCTTGGCAGTACTTGTTTAAGCGAATTGCTCAACTTTCGCTGTTGCTGAGCAATAATTTGCGGTGCTGTTAGTTGATTCGTGAGTACAACAAATAGTGTACAAATAAGCGCAAATAAGGCTAAAAGAATCGCATTTTTGACAACTGGATTACTCATGTGATGATTTTCCTTTGTATCCATAAACGCGAGGTTGGGTAAAATGATCAATCAAGGGGACACACATATTGGCAATTAATACGGCGAATGCCACGCCATCAGGGTAGCCGCCATAATGGCGAATAACAAAGACTAAAATTGCAGCTAATGTTGCATAGATGATGCGGCCTTTATTCGTTGTCGAAGCCGTAACGGGATCAGTTAGAATAAAAAAGGCACCAAACATAGATGCACCTGAAAGTAATTCAATAGCAGGAGAGGCTATTTTACTTGGATCAAACAGGTACCCAATTAGGCTTAGTAAGCCAAGTACTACGAGAAATGTAATTGGTATATGCCAACGAACAATTCGTCGAATCATCAAGAATATGCCACCGATTAAAAAGGCGATATTAATCGGCCCCCAAGCAACACTACCAATGGCACTAAATAATGGTGAGGTCATTACTGTTTGAGGTGTTTGATTTAAGGTAAGTCCTGTGCGAATAGCATTTAAAGGCGTTGCTTGACTTACTGCATCGGCATGCGCCAATTGATGAAGGCTGAAGCCATCGGTTGTGAATCCACTAAAAATCAAGTGAATACCATCATTCAGGTTAAATGGGAGTTGTATCAACGAGTGAGGTAAAATCCAGCCAGTCATCGCAACCGGAAACGAAATTAGTAAAAAGACATAGGCAGCCATGGCCGGATTAAATATATTTTGCCCTAGGCCCCCATAAATATGCTTGGCCAAAATGATCGCGAATATCGTGCCTAATACTGCAACCCACCACGGCGCATATCCTGGAATTGAGATGCCTAATAAAACAGCGGTAACCAATGCACTATTATCACTGAGGATGTGAAATACCGGGCGACGACGCAAAATGAGAACGAGTGCCTCGCAAAGCCATGCAGTCACAAGGCATAATAAAATCTGAATAATATGGCCAATCCCAAAAAAATAATACTGGGTTATGATGCCCGGTACACAGGCTAATGCGACCTGTGCCATGATGACACGGGTGGATTGGGTTTGGCGTTTAAATGGCGAGCTGAGGATGGCCAATTTCATGAGTTTGATGATTCCTCATTCACAGGATTAGAAGATGATTGTTGTTCTGCGAGTTTTTTAGCTTTTGCTTTAGCCACTGCGGCCGCGATAGCTGCTTTTTTCGCGTCGTTGTTAGTAGTAATTGGCTGAGAGGGCGTTTCATCAGCTTTCTCGTGATCCTGCTCGGCCTTTTTTGCTTTGGCACGAGCAACTGCTGCGGCTACCGCCTCTTTGCGATTTGATGACTCAGTCGCTGGTTGTTGATTCTGTTCGGCCTTTTTCGCTTTGGCACGAGCAACTGCTGCGGCTACTGCCTCTTTACGATTCGATGACTCGGTCGCTGGCTGTTGATCCTGCTCGGCTTTTTTCGCTTTGGCACGAGCAACCGCTGCAGCTACCGCATCTTTGCGACTTGATGACTCGGTCGCTGGTTGTTGGTTCTGCTCAGCCTTCTTCGCTTTAGCACGCGCAACGGCTGCGGCTACTGCATCTTTGCGACTCGATGACTCGGTCGCTGGTTGTTGGTTCTGCTCAGCCTTTTTCGCTTTGGCACGCGCAACCGCTGCGGCCACCGCATCTTTGCGATTTGATGACTCGGTCGCTGGTTGTTGATTTTGTTCGGACTTTTTCGCTCTAGCGCGAGCAACTGCGGCATTGACTGCTGATTTTCGCTCGTTGCTCGAGTCAGCTGTTTTGGGTTCTGTTTCCTGAGCTTGTTGCTTGGCTTTCACTCGAGCGATTGCTGCTGCAATTGCATCTGAATTTTCATCACTTTGTGTGGATACATGAGCTGCAGCCGCTTGTTTATGACGATTTTCCCGTTCTTGTTTTTCCCGCTCCAGGCGCTGATTGCGGCGCTCTGTACGTTGGCGGGCATGTTCAGCATCGATTGCCAGTTGATGCTGGGCTCGAATGGTTGCTTTGCCTTGTCGATAATATTGAACCAATGGAATATCACTAGGGCAGACATAGGCACATGCACCACATTCGATACAGTCTTTTAAATGATATTCCTCGGCTTTATCTAGTTCGTCTCCTTGGATAAACCAATATAGTTGCTGTGGCAATAAGTTAATTGGACAAGCATTCGCACATTCACCGCAGCGGATACAGGGGTGTTGACCGGATGGTTTACCAAATTCACGTTCATTACCGTATAGCACGCAATTAGTGGTTTTAATGACTGGTATTGAAGGCGCGGGGAGTGTGTATCCCATCATCGGCCCTCCGATAATTAGGCGAGGATGCTTCATCGGTTTGTCAGGTAGCAAGGCCTCGATAGGCGTACCGATATTAACCCACATATTCCGGGGCTTCTTAATCCCTTTACCGGCTAGTGTAACGATGCGGCGAATCAGGGGTTCACCAAAATCAATAGCCCGATGAATAGCATAAACAGTTCCAACATTGAGCATTAATAGGCCTAAATCAGCTGACAGGCCGCCCGCTGGAACTTCTTGACCAGTTAATATCTCGGTCAGCTGTTTTTTCCCGCCAGATGGATACTTGGCGGGGATCGCCCGAACTATAAATTGTTCGCCAGCGACTTTTTGCATGGCTGCAATTGCTTTGGGTTTATCGTCTTCGATGGCAACAATCGTGAGATCAGGATTAGTGATTTGCTGGACCCAAGCAATTCCTTGGCGGAGTTCATCGGCATAATGCTGCATCAAGGTATCATCGGCGCTGATGTAAGGTTCACATTCGGCGCCGTTAATGATTAATAAATCGGTTTTGCGTCGAGAAGCAATTTTGATTGCAGTTGGGAAACCCGCTCCACCCATGCCACAGATACCGGCTTGATGAATCGCATTAATCAGCGCTGTGCGATCCGCTGGGTCTTGGATAGGTGTGAGTTTACACCATTCATTCTTACCGTCGCTTTTGATAGTAATTGCTGTTTCGGCAATCGCAGAAGGATGGTTGGTTAGACTCTTTTCAATAGCAACAATGGTTCCTGATGTGGGTGCATGTACAGGAGGTGCTGAATAAATATTACTGCGAGTTAATGGTTGAGCACAAAGCACTCTATCACCGATTTTTACACTCAGTTCACTATCTTCCCCAATATGTTGATGTAGGTGAATGATGTAGTTTCCGTGATGCTCAAATAGAGTTGGGTAAGCGGTGCTAATCTTATTTTTGTGTGTTTTGGGATGCACGCCACCTTGAAACGACCACAATTTACCTTCACGAATCGCTTGTAGATTTTTTAACGTCATCAACGGCTCTCTACTTCAACTACAGGAATGCTATTAAGTTTCCAATCCCAATTGCGAGTGGATTGAATTAAGGGTTTCATCTCGATGCAATCAGTTGGACAAGGAGCGACGCAGAGTTCGCAGCCTGTGCACTCGCTGGCAATAATTGTATGCATATGTCGGGTACTGCCAATAATTGCATCCACAGGACAAGCTTGAATACATTTAGTACAGCCAATGCAAGCATCTTCATGAATAAATGCCACTTTCTTTTGATGATCGATGACTTGCTCTGCATCGTCTAACGGCGGTTCAACTCCCAGCAAATCGGCAAGTTTTTTTATAGTTACCTCGCCACCAGGCGGACATTTATTAATTGCATCTCCATTGGCTATCGCCTCAGCATAAGGGCGGCAGCCTGGATAACCACATTGGCCACATTGTGTTTGCGGTAGAATTTGATCTACCTGATCAGCTAACGGGTCACTTTCAACTTTAAAACGGATGGAGGCGTACCCTAAAATGGCTCCAAAAATTAAACCAAGCAGCAGTAATGCTAACGCTGCATATAAAATAGTCATCATAATTATAATTTGATTAGTCCGGTAAAGCCGAGAAATGCCAGCGACATCATACCTGCTGTGATCATGGCTACCGATGCGCCTTTGAACGGTGCGGGAGTATCAGCCAGTGCTAAGTGTTCACGAATGGCTGAGAATAAGATAAGAACGAGAGAAAAACCAACTGCTGCGCTAAATCCATACAAAACAGAAGTAATTAGATTATGACTTTCATTCACATTGATCAGTGCAACCCCCAATACGGCACAGTTTGTCGTGATAAGAGGCAGATAAATACCCAAAAGTCGATAAAGGGTTGGACTCGTTTTTTTGACGAACATTTCAGTAAATTGTACGACGACCGCAATCACCAAAATAAAGGCCATCGTTCGTAAATAAAGTAACCCTAATGGTTGCAGGATGTAGTAATCCACTAAAAATGAGCACAACGAAGCCAGTGTGAGAACAAACGTTGTTGCCATTGCCATGCCTGCTGCCGTTTCAACTTTTCCGGATACTCCCATAAAAGGGCATAGACCCAGAAATTTCACCAGTACGAAATTATTGACTAAAACTGTAGCGACAAAAAGTAAAAAATAGTGCGTCATGAGCTCGTAAATAATGTCACATAATGCTTACTATTATCGTTGTTTAATGCCCACATAACAACACCCAAACCTATAAGGATTTATCGCATTGGTGATGGAGTATCGTGTCTAGTCAAAAATTCGCTAAAATCATTTTAATTGATAAATTTCTGATCTAGATCAACGAGAGAACTTTTCCTGAAGCACTATATGTAGTGTTTTTGTATAGTATTAAGGTACTAGATATAGAAATGGTAAACAAAGATGGATTTTCAACCGATTGTCGAAAAACGCGATGGAAGTCGTGTTCCTTTTGATCCAAAACGCATTTATCAAGCAGTGTTAGCTGCTAGTCAAGCTTCTGAACCGGTGAGTGAAGAATTTGCCAATTCAGTGGCTCAAGCCATCTCTTTACGTTTTACTGATGACTCAACTGTTAAGATCCAACAAATTCAATCAGCTGTCGAAGAACAACTGATGCAAAGCCCTTACCGTCAGTTGGCCAGAGCTTATATTGAGTATCGCCACGACCGTGATGTTGCTCGTGAGCGGCATAGTCAGTTAAACCGCGATATTGCCGGTTTAATGGAACAAAGCGATGCCGATATTCTCAATGAAAATGCCAATAAAGATGCAAAAGTGATCCCGACTCAGCGAGATTTGCTGGCCGGGATTGTAGCACGTCATTACGCGAAAAAATATATTCTGCCTCGAGATGTTGTGCAAGCCCATGAAAGTGGTGAAATTCACTACCATGATCTTGATTACTCGCCATTTTTCCCGATGTTTAATTGTATGCTTATTGATTTGAATGGCATGTTAACCAAAGGTTTTAAAATGGGCAATGCTGAGATTGAACCCCCTCGTTCAATCTCGACAGCAACGGCAGTAACGGCACAAATTATTGCCCAGGTTGCATCACATATTTATGGTGGTACGACCATTAACCGTATTGATGAGGTGTTGAGTACTTATGTCACTCGTTCTTATGAAAAACATCTAGAAGTTGCTCGTCAATGGGGGATTAGTGATCAACGTGCTTATGCGGATGAACGCATAGAAAAAGAGTGCAATGACGCGTTTCAATCTTTGGAATACGAAATCAATACTCTGCATACTGCCAATGGGCAGACTCCATTCGTTACGCTCGGTTTTGGTTTAGGGACTTCTTGGCAATCGCGGTTAATTCAGCGCTCTATTTTGCAAAATCGGATTGCTGGTTTAGGGAAAAATGCCAAAACAGCAGTCTTTCCTAAACTCGTGTTTGCTATTCGTGACGGGGTGAACCACAAACCGGGTGATCCAAATTACGATATTAAACAGCTTGCTCTAAAATGTGCAAGTGAACGGATGTATCCAGATATTTTAAATTATGATCAGGTTGTTAAGGTTACTGGGTCGTTTAAAACCCCGATGGGGTGTCGCAGCTTTTTAGCGCCTTATAAAAATGAAGCCGGTGAAATGATTCATGATGGCCGTAACAATCTTGGGGTCGTTAGTATTAACCTTCCTCGGATTGCGTTAGAAGCCAAAGGGAATATCGAAAAATTTCATGAAATTTTAGATCAACGTTTAGCCATTAGTTTTAAGGCGTTAATGACACGCATTGATCGACTCGCTAATGTGAAGGCTCGAGTTGCACCTATTTTGTATATGGAAGGGGCATGTGGCGATCGCTTAGGTCCAGATGATTCGGTGTTAAAACTATTCAAAAATGGCCGAGCGTCAATCTCATTGGGGTATATTGGGGTACATGAGACAATCATTGCTTTGTATGGGCAAAGTCACCATATTTATGATGATGAAACCCTGCGTGCTCAGGGGGTTGCTATTGTTAAACGCTTGCACGATGCCACAGAACAGTGGAAAAAGGAAACTGGCTATGGCTTTAGCCTTTATGCCACCCCGAGTGAAAACCTCTGTAGTCGCTTCTGCAAATTAGATACCCAAGAATTTGGGATTGTCGAAGGGGTTACCGATAAAGGTTATTATACCAACAGCTTCCACTTGGATGTTGAGAAAAAAGTAAATCCATATCAAAAACTGCAGTTTGAACAAGCTTATCCTCCTCTTAGCAGCGGCGGCTTTATCTGTTATGGCGAATATCCGAATATGCGTCATAACATTGAAGGGTTAGAAAACGTTTGGGATTATAGCTATCAGCATGTGCCATATTATGGGACTAACACACCGATTGATGAATGTTATGAATGTGGCTATAAAGGTGAATTTACACCGACGAGTAAAGGATTTGAGTGCCCACAATGTGGCAACCATGATAGTGCTAAAGCATCCGTGATTCGACGGGTTTGTGGTTATCTCGGCAGCCCAGATACTCGACCATTTAATTATGGAAAACAGCAAGAAGTTCAACGTCGAGTGAAACATCTCTAATGCATTATTGTCGCTACTATCCCGTCGATGTGGTAAATGGTCCAGGAACTCGCTGCACATTGTTTGTTTCTGGCTGCACGCATCAGTGTCGAGGATGTTACAACCAGTCGACTTGGCGATTTGATGCTGGTATGCCATTTAATCAAGCTATCTTACAGCAGATTCTTGATGATCTCAGTGATACTGATATTCCACGACGAGGACTCAGTTTAAGTGGTGGCGATCCATTGCACCCAAATAACGTTCCGGTGGTATTAGAGTTAGTCAAACGGGTTCGTCAGGAATGCCCTGGAAAAGATATCTGGTGTTGGACTGGTTACGAGATTGAGCAACTCAGTGAACTGCAGTGGCAGCTTGTTAAATTAATTGATGTTCTAATTGATGGCCGTTTTGAACAAGATAAGTTGTCAGCTCAGCTACCATGGCGAGGGAGCAGTAATCAGCGCATTATCTATATTGATGATTGGTTAAAAAAAGAAGAACACAGTTAAAAGATGAATCATTATTAAAACGAACCCCGGTTTTCCGGGGTTTTTTATATCAGAAAAATAACACTTAAGTTCAAGCAACTTAAAAGAATGTAAACCGTACTGTGAAATACAGCAAAAGCACCTATATTAACAACCATGCAAGCTCATATGGTCCAGTATTATATTCGACCAGATCATTGGAAAGTTAAGACATATAGCTAAGGAGATCAATATGATCCGAGTGCACCACCTAGAACAGTCGCGTTCATTCAGAGTACTCTGGTTGTTAGAAGAATTAGAGATCGAATACACGGTCGTTCACTATCAGCGTGACCCAAAAACACAAGCGGCCCCAGAAGCGCTGAAACAGGTGCATCCATTAGGTAAATCACCAGTGATTACTGATGGTGATATTACTGTCGCAGAATCTGGCGCCATTATTGAATATCTGATTGATCGTTATGGTAATGGGAAAATGCGTCCGCAAATACCTGAAGCTTTCTTAGAATATCGCTACTGGTTACATTTTGCAGAAGGCTCGTTAATGCCACTATTAGTAATGGGGTTGGTATTGTCAAAGGTTGTCCAGGCCCCAATGCCGTTTTTTGTGCGTCCTATTGTTCGTAAAGTAGTTGCAGCGATTAATAGTAATTTCACTCAGCCTAGATTAGACCCCCAGCTTGCGATGATTGAAGCACATTTACAAGATAAAGGCTGGTTTGCCGGAAATGAGTTAAGTGGAGCAGACATTCAAATGGCGACTTCATTGCTCCTAGCCAAATCTCGGTTAGGTGATTTAGAGGATTATCCACAAATTCGCAATTATTTAGTCAGAGTCGAACGGCTGCCTGCCTATCAGCGTGCTAAACAAAAAAGTTAGGCTTTATAGCGGCGATAGCACATGAAGGAAAGCCGATAAACTTGGTTTATCGGCTTTTTGGCTTAGAAAACCTGAATGAACGGTTTTACAACCGTTGAGGCATAGACACCTGCTTCAACATAGGGATCTTGACCGGCCCATTTTTCCGCTTCTTCAAGCGACGCAAATTCGGCGATTACAGTTGAACCCGTAAACCCGTTTGGACCCGGATCTTCACTATCAATAGCAGGCATTGGTCCGGCTGTCAGTAAACGGCCTTCATCTCTTAACTGCTGTAAACGGGCCAAGTGAGCAGGGCGTACACTTTTTCGAGCAGCCAGACTCTGGTCGACATCCTCAGAAAAAATTACATAAAACATAGTTAATCCTTATTTTGATCGACTGTCTCTTTGGGAATATACCGATAAATATAAATGACAGTCCCAACGGTAAATAATAACGTCGCCCCAAATAGGCCAAATACTTTAAAATCAACCCAAATTTGCTGACTTAACCAAAACGCAACGTAAAGGTTGGATATGGCACAAGCGGCAAAAAATAACGCCCAAGCGAGATTGACTCGATTCCAGATTTTTTCAGGCAAAACAATTTCTTTGCCAAGCATTTTCTTAATAACCGGAGCTTTAAATCCAAATTGTGACACCAATAAAATAATGGTAAATAGGGCGTAAATAACGGTCACTTTCCACTTAATAAACACATCATTGTGTAGCGCAACGGTGAGTCCACCAAAGACCACAACAGCTAGAAAGGTTATTAAGTGACTTTTCTCAATCCGTTTATATATGCAGTAATATATAACCAACATCACTGCAGTTGCTGCGATCAAAGCGCCGCTTGCCGTATAAATATCGTACATTTTATACACGATAAAAAAGACAATTAACGGAAAGAATTCAAGTAATTGTTTCATACTAAGGCCTAAATATGGGTAATAATATAATTGTTAAATATTACCAATTTGTCTTGCTGCCATCATAGCGTGTCTCTATAAAAGGTCAACTCACAAGCGATGTGATAACTAGTTTGCCACACATAAAATAAAGGCCCAATAAAAAGGGCCTTAGTGTCAGTTATTTAACTGTTGCAGCTTTCATTTTTGATACGAATGCCTTCAGTTCAGCTAACATCGTTTTTGGTGATTCAAGGTTGTGCTCGATAATTTTGACCACCGCTGAGCCTGATATTGCACCGGCTGCACCAGCAGCTATCGCAGCTTTAACCTGCTCTGGCTCGGCAATGCCAAATCCCAATAAGGTCGGTGGCGCATGGTTGGCTTTGAGCACATCCAGTAGATGATCCACTGGTTTTCCGGCTTTGCTCTCAGTGCCCGTGACTCCCGCGCGACTAACTAGGTAGGTATAACCTGAACCTAATTGAGCGACGTTTTTGAGTGTGGCATCATCGGCGTTGGGTGGGGCAATGAAAATCGATTTGATACCATATTTTGTGGCTGCATCTCGGTAAGGTTTTGATTCCAAAGTTGGAACATCGGCAATCAGCACCGAATCGATGCCAGCATTTGCTAGTTTTTGGTAAAAGTTATCAATTCCGGTGCTATAGACTAGGTTCGCATACAGTAATAGCCCTATCGGTATATCTGGGTGACGTTGCCGAATGGTGTGGAGCATTTCAATACAACGTGATGGGGTTGAGCCGTTCCGCAGTGCCCGAACATTGGCATTTTGAATCGTTGAACCATCAGCAACGGGATCGGAAAATGCAAAACCTAGTTCTAAGGCATCGGCACCGCCTGCAATCAACGCATCGACAATGGCTAGGGATTGTTCAAAATTTGGATCACCCAAGGTTACGAAAGGAACAAATGCCCCTTGATTCGCTGCATCTAGGTGTTCAAACATCGTTTCATAGCGGTTCATTTAAATTCCTCCCGGTGAGCAAAAATATCCGCAACCTGAAAAATATCCTTGTCACCACGCCCTGAGATATTTACGACTAGCAGTTGTTCTTTTTGTGGATCTTGTTTAATCATTTTGAGTGCATACGCTAATGCGTGAGATGACTCCAGTGCGGGAATGATCCCTTCGTGTCGAGATAGCTGCTCAAATGCCTCGAGTGCTTCATCATCAGTGACTGAGACATAATTCGCGCGGCCAATGCTATCTAAATAGGCATGTTGTGGCCCAACTGAGGGAAAATCCAGCCCAGCGGAAATGGAGTATGATTCTTCAATTTGGCCTTCGTCATCTTGCATCAGCAAGGAGCGCATGCCAAAGAAAACGCCCTCACGGCCGTGTTTCAGTGGTGCTCCATGTTGACCTGTTTCAATGCCCTTACCAGCAGGTTCGACACCAATGAGCTGAACACTTTCATCGGGGATAAAATCGGCAAACATGCCAATTGCATTAGAACCACCGCCCACACAGGCGATCAAGGCATCAGGCAAGCGACCTTCATCATGAGCAAGCTGCTGTTTTACTTCTTCACCAATCATTTTTTGAAATTCTCGAACAATGGTTGGGAACGGGTGAGGGCCAGCGGCTGTACCGAGCATATAATGGCTCGTTTCATAAGTTGCTGACCAATCACGTAGCGCTTCATTACAGGCATCTTTTAGGGTAGCAGAGCCGCTATGCACAGGAATGACCTGAGCCCCCATTAAACGCATCCGAAATACATTGGGTTCCTGGCGTTGCATGTCCTTTGCACCCATGTAAATCCGGCATTTAAGGTTCATCAGTGCACATGCTAGCGCGGTTGCTACCCCGTGTTGGCCCGCGCCTGTTTCGGCGATGACCTCTTTTTTGCCCATCCGTTTAGTTAACAGCGCCTGACCTAAAACCTGATTTGTTTTATGGGCACCGCCATGGAGCAGATCTTCTCGTTTTAGATAAAGTTTGGTATTCGTGCCATCCGTTAAATTCTGACATAACGTTAATGGTGTTGGTCGACCTGCATAATTGTTCAGTAACGATGCATATTCACTGATAAATTTCGGATCTTGTCGAGCCTCAATAAAGGCTTGCTCAAGCTCATCCAGTGCAGGGAGTAGAATTTGCGGAACATATTGTCCGCCAAATTCACCGAAATAACGATCGAGTTGACTCATAATTATTCTCTAATTCTAATAATGGCGTAATTGAGTAAATACTTCTTGAATAAGCGCAGGTTCTTTTATTCCCGGATGGCTTTCTATCTGAGAATTAAAATCTAATCCTAATGCGCCTAACGTAGCTGCTTTGGCAACATTGTTAGGACCAAGGCCACCAGCTAGCATTGCTTTGGGTAGAAATTCCTTTACCAATTGCCAATTGAATGTCTGTCCGGTACCCCCACAAAGATCGGCAATTTGTGCATCAAATAGCACGCGATCAACATTTTCTGGCAGCTCGGGAGTACGATGACTGACGCCGACTGCTTTCCAAATTTGTGTCCCTTTCGGTAATAGCCCCCTGAGATTTGCTATCTCAGCGTCACTTTCATTGCCATGCAATTGCACGGCATATAGATTTAACTGTTCTGCGATGTTGGCAATTTTTTCAATGGAGGCATTAGCAAAAACCCCAACAAACTGAAGTGGTGCCGCTTTACAAATAGCTGTGGCCTGAGCTAATTCAATAAAGCGTGGGGAGCGTTCAACAAAAATAAGGCCGCCAAAGACAGCACCTGCTTCATAAGCCGCTATTGCATCGGCTGGTCGCGTTAAACCACAGACTTTATTCTCTCCAAGGATCATTTTTCGGCAAGCCATTTCAATATCGGTTTGTTCCATAATTGAACTGCCGACTAAAAAGGCATTGACCAGATGGCTTAGACGATGAACATCGGCATTAGTATAAATCCCTGATTCAGAGACAACGATCCGATCTGCCGGTATTTGGGGAGCTAGATGCTCGGTCCGAGTTAAGTCAATCGACATATCGCGTAAATTACGATTGTTAATGCCAATAACCGGCGCGTCTAAAGCAATAGCTCGATCAAGCTCTTCTTGGTTACTCACTTCGGTTAGATAATCAAGCCCCAGAGAACGAGCTGTTTGAGCAAGCGTTTGGTATAATTCATCATCTAGCACAGACAGCATTAATAAAATGACATCTGCTTGGTAATAACGAGCTAAATAGACCTGATACGGGTCGATAAAGAAGTCTTTACACAATACTGGTTGATGCGCATGCTCACGAACTGTCAGCAAAAATTCATGATTCCCCTGAAAATACTTTTCGTCGGTCAAGACTGATATCGCAGCCGCATGATTGTTATAGACGCTCGCAATTGCGGCGAGATCGAATTCCTCACGGATCTGGCCTTTGGAAGGCGATGCTTTTTTGCACTCTAAAATAAACTGAGTATCAGATTGTGAGAGTGCTTTGATAAAACTGCGGTCACTTATGGTGAGTTCATCTTTAAAGCTTGCTAATGGCTGAGAGAGCTTTCGCTGTTCCACCCATTTGATTTTGTCGGCTACAATTTTATCTAAAATGGTGCCGGTTTCTCGGATAATCACTGACTTTTCTCCGCAAGTTTATGAACCAGTTGCAGTGGTCGGCCAGAGCGCATTTCACGAAGAGCCAGTTCCACACCTTCGTGCACATTAGCAACTTTTCCTGCGAGTTTTAAGAGTAATGCGACGTTGACTGCCACTGCATTAAGATGAGCCTCTTTTCCCTGACCTTGTAAAAGCTGTTCGCTAATGTGGCAATTTTCCTCTGGCGTTCCGCCTTCAAGTTCTTCAATGCTTGCTTTAGCTACGCCAAATTCCTCTGGAGTAATCTGATAATACTCAATGTGATTGCCGTTGACTTCTGCAACATCGGTTGGGCCATGAACGGCTGCTTCATCAAGTCCTGCGCCATAAATCACCATCACTTTTTTCATTCCCATTTGCTGGAATGTTTCGGCAATTGGTTTTAACAGTGCCTTGTCGTAGACCCCCATCACTTCCATGGTCGGATGCGCTGGGTTAATTAATGGACCTAACACATTGAATAATGTACGAGTTGCAAGAGCCTTACGCACTGGCATGGCGTGGCGGATCCCTTGATGATATTGTGGGGCATATAGAAAACAAACGCCCAGTTCATCTAAGCACTCTCGTGCTTTCTCGGGGCTCATTTCGATATTAATGCCCAATGCCTGCAATAAATCCGATGAACCTGATTTGCTAGAGACACCACGATTGCCGTGCTTGCTCACTTTTACCCCTAAACTGGCAGCAACAAATGCTGAAGTTGTTGAGATATTAATGGTGTTATAGCCATCTCCGCCAGTGCCGACGATATCTGCAAATTCATAATCCGGTGTTGGAAAATCTGCAGCATTATTTAGTAAGGCTTGCGCAGCTCCGGCGATTTCTTGTGGTGTTTCGCCTTTAATTTTGAGTGCTGTTAAAAGCGAGCCCATCACAATCGGGTCCATCGAACCGGTGACGATCGTTGCAAAAATCTGCTGACTTTGTTCAAGCGTCAAGTCTTTTCCTTGATATAACAGTTCTAATTCTTTCATGCAGCATTGTCCTCCTGTGAGCTGCTTGTGAGCCAGTCAAGTGTTTGTTGCAGGAGTTTTTCTCCCTGGCTGGTGAGAATGGATTCTGGGTGAAATTGATATCCGATAACTCTGTCTTGTTCGTTAAGAACAGCCATCGGCATTCCTTGAAAATGTGCACAAACTTCTAATGAATCAGGGACCTCAGTTGCAACTAATGAATGATAACGAGCCACTGGAAACGGGTTCGCAAACGAATGGAACATTCGTTGACCATCGTGTTCAATAGTCGATGCTTTCCCGTGGACTACCTCGGTTGCTCTGCCAATGTGTCCGCCATAATACTCAACTAAAGCTTGTTGCCCCAAACAGATCCCGAGTATAGGGATCTGGCCTCTACATAAGCCGATAAGCTCTAATAAACATCCGGCCTGTTTAGGATTTCCTGGACCAGGGGAGAGCACCAAGACCGGATCTTCACATTCATCCAACTGCTGTTTAATCAACTGCGCACTTAAATTATTGCGATAGATTTTGACCGGATAACCCATTGAACGAAATTGATCCACAAGGTTGTAGGTAAATGAATCAAAGTTATCGAGTAAAAAAATAGTCTTAGCCACGAGAAACCTCCGCTAAAGTTGAACCATGAGCCCGGGCAATGGCATTGATCACTGCGGCAGCTTTAGTGCGAGTTTCATTTGCCTCAGCAATTGGGTCTGAATCAAAAACAACACCAGCACCTGCCTGAATTTGTGCCACATTATCTTTGACAAAAGCTGAGCGAATCACGATGCAGGTGTCCATACTGCCGTCACCGGTAAGATACCCAACTGCGCCACCATAACTGCCACGTCGCTTCCCTTCGTAATGGCGCAGTAGGTGTGTCGCACTAATTTTAGGAGCGCCCGTTAAGGTTCCCATATTCATACTGGCCTGATAGGCATGTAATGCGTCTAAATCGCTACGGAGTGTGCCTACCACCCGGGAAACCAAATGCATGACATGACTGTAACGGTCAACTTTGAGTAGATTGGCAACGTGGCGTGTCCCTGGTTCGCTGATACGAGCAACATCGTTACGGGCTAAATCAACCAGCATGAGATGCTCGGCCAGCTCCTTTTTATCCATCCGCAACTCAAGCTCTAACCGACCATCTAAATCAAGATTTACTGAGCCGTCTGCATTGCGTCCACGTGGTCGCGTGCCTGCGATTGGATAAATCTCAATATCTCGACTATTGGCGCTATATTTAATCGCGCTTTCTGGAGATGCTCCGAATATCGCAAACTGAGGATCGTGCATAAAGAACATATAAGGGCTGGGATTGGTCTGTTTGAGCTGACGGTAGGCTGCCAGGCTATCAGGGCAATCTAAATAAAAACTTCGTGAAGGGACCACCTGAAAGATGTCACCATTAATAATAGATTCTTTGAGTTGTGTAACCATTGAGGCATATTGATCATCACTTAAATCACTAGTAACACGTCCTTGATATGGTTGATTGTAGTGGTGGCACGTTGAGTGGAGATCCTGACAAGCCTGACGAATTTGGGCAAAGCGGCTATTCAGAGTTAAACGAAACTCAGGATGATCGCCAAATAAACTGCCGATAAGCTCACTGGTTTGATGTTGATGGTCGATAACTAAGAGTGTTTCAGCGAGATAAAATTGAAAATCAGGTAAGGTGTTATCGCTAAGCGCCACTTCATTGAGCGTTTCAAAGCTTGCTATAAAGTCAAAACTAAATGCCCCACCTAAATATAAACCTTCTGGGTGAGTTGCTTGTGAGCCGTACAGCTTAATGAGCTCGCGCAACGCACTTACTGGCGAGAGTGCTTTTAATCGAGAATCTTCATCTAATTGTGGGTCAGGCAACGGGAAGTGCAAGAGTAGGTCAGTATTGTTGGACTCTTTGATTAGAGTCGATAAAAAGTGTTGCTCTAAGACTCGAATCACTTGTTTACCGTTGTCTGATAGAGCAGTGAAGCGAACCTCTCTATCATGACAGACTATTTTCACGCAGCAATCGATAAGCAGCAGACTTTTCAGATCAACCTTATTGTCGATTTCTGCTGACTCAAGCAAAATACTTTCCCGGTTATTTTGTTGGAAACTCTCATAAAGTGCTAGTGGATCATCGACATAATTGACTCGTTCGATGATATTCACCAACGATGGTAATTGCCCCGTCATTAATTTTATCTCCTAGCCTAGATAACAAAAAAGCCCGCATGAATGCGGGCTTTATGAATTTGATTGCTTGTTAATTATGCATGACAAATCACACCCGCCGATATGGAGAGTGCCACCACCAATTTTTTGTGTTGATGATTTGAATCGCTGTCATGATTAACCTCGTACAATTTGATAGCATTAGTAAAACGGAAATACCCCAAGAAAGTCAAGAAAAATTTGTGGAGACTTATGAAAATCGATTTGCATTGCCATACCGTTGCTTCAGATGGTGTATTGAATCCTCAAGAATTGATCTTACGCGCTGAAAACATGCAAATTGATTATTTGGCGATCACTGATCACGATACAACTGCTGCTATAATGCCTGCTCGAGAGCTTGCTAGCCGAGTTAAAATTATCAACGGTGTCGAAATTTCAACGACTTGGCAAGGGTTTGATATTCATATCGTTGGGCTTGGATTTGATCTCACTGATCAATCACTGCAAAATGCGCTTAAAGTACAGCGAGAAACGCGTAACTGGCGTGCTCAAGAAATAAGCGATCGACTTTGTAAGCGTGGTCTTGATCCTGTGTATCAAGATGCGGCAGTGCTTGCTAATGGGGGCACTATCACACGAGCGCACATTGCGCAGGTTTTAATTGACCGCGGTGTGGAGAACTCGTTTGTTAAGGTCTTTAATAAATATATGACTCGGGGAAATCCGGGTTATGTTCCAAGTCCATGGATGAGTATTAAACAAGCGGTTGAATTACTTCATTTATCAGGTGGTGTAGCGGTATTAGCTCATCCATTGAGTTATCAGTTATCAAATAAGTGGCTACGTCGTTTGGTTAACGATTTTGCTCAAGATGGGGGCGATGGCATTGAGATTGGCATGCCTCAGTTGAAGCGAGATCATCAGCGCTGGTTGGTTACACTAGCTCAAGAACATCAGCTATTGGCATCGGTCGGCTCTGATTTTCATAAACCGATGCCTTGGCGAGAGTTAGGACGATACCTAGCATTACCGGATAATATTTTACCGATTTGGCATCAGATTCTGCCAGATATTGAACTCCAACATTAGGAGGTAAGCCTATGAGTCAATACTTTCAAGTTCATCCAGAAAATCCGCAAGCTCGTTTAATGAGTCAGGCGGCTGCCATCATTCGTGAGGGGGGTGTCGTAGTTTATCCTACCGACTCAGGTTATGCGATCGGCTCTTTGGCCGGGAATAAGCGAGCTTTAGAGCGGATATTGCAGATTAGGCAGCTTGATCCAAACCATCATTTAACATTGATGTGTCGAGATTTATCTGAGCTATCTGTGTATGCTCGGGTTGAAAATAGTGCATTTCGGCTGTTACGAAACAACACCCCTGGCTCTTATACCTTTATTTTGCGCGGCACAAAAGAGGTTCCTCGGCGGTTATTAAACGCTAAACGAAAAACGATTGGACTGCGTGTCCCTGATTCGCGTATTGCGTTGACACTACTTGATGCTCTTGGGGAGCCCATGCTATCTGGCTCACTTATTTTGCCTGGTAATAACGTTGCTGAATCAAACCCAGAGGTGATTCGCGATAAGCTCGAGAAGCAGATCGATTTGATCATTGATGGCGGAGTTGTGGGGGAACAGCCAACTTCAGTGATCGATCTCTCGGATGATACGGTTCAGGTGCTTCGTCAAGGAAGTGGTGATGTTTCAGTATTTTTGTGAGCAATAATCATTGACCTCTAGCTCTGTTGTGGATAGTCAATCGATACCAAAGCAACTGGTTCTAGCCACGGTTGATGGACAGCCGTGGCTAGACATCCCTGATGATCTATATATTCCGCCTGATGCTTTGGAAGTAATATTAGAGCGATTTGAAGGGCCTTTAGATCTGTTGCTTTATCTCATTCGTCGGCAAAAGTTGAATATTGTCGAGCTCCCTGTTGTTGAAATTACTCGGCAGTATATGAGTTATGTCTCAACCATGGCGGTGTTAAAGTTGGAATTGGCTGCAGAATATTTGGTAATGGCGGCTCTGTTAGCGGAAATTAAGTCACGAATGTTGCTACCTAAGCCACCGAGTGAAGATGAGGAGGAGCAAGACCCTCGAGCTGAATTAATTCGACGGCTACAGGAGTATGAATTATATAAAAATACAGCGCAGAAAGTTGATGAATTACCTCGCATCGATCGTAATATCTATTTAGCGAAAGTAGCAAAATCTGAATCAATGCCTACTGCAGTCATTCATCCTGATGTTGATTTAGCTGAATTAATTGCAGCTTTTGCTGGGGTTGTAGAAAGAGCTCAGCAGTTTGAACATCACGAAGTTAGCCGTCAACAGCTGTCTACTCGAGAACGTATGAGTGATATTTTAAGTGTACTTAAAGTGGGGGTGTTAACCGATTTTCAGAGTTTTTTTATACCAGAAGAGGGGCGAATGGGGGTTATTGTTACCTTCATGGCCATTTTAGAATTGACTAAAAATCGCTTGATTCGATGCTTACAAAGTCAGCCGTTAGCACCGATTCAAGTCACGCTCTATGAACAACCCAGTGAATCGGATGAGGAATTTAATTAGTGACGGATCAACCTTCCAAGCCTAATTTAATCCAGTTAGTCGAGGCGGCTTTATTTATTGCCGGACGTCCCCTGACGATTAACGATCTACAGCAGACGGTATTGGCTAATTTTAAGATGGCTAGGGGGCAAGTCCTGATGATTTTAGAAGAGCTGGTATCGAAGTATCACAATAGTGGTATTATTTTAACCGAAGTCGCCAGTGGCTGGCGTTTTCAGTCACGCCCTGAATTGGCAGAGTATCTTTCCTATTTATTCCAAGAAAAGCCGCAACGATATTCCAGAGCTCTACTTGAAACGCTCACTATTATTGCCTATCGCCAACCGGTAACTCGTGGCGAAATTGAGGCGATCCGAGGGGTGGCCGTTAGTTCCTCGATTATCAGTACATTGAAAGAGCGCTTGTGGATTAAAGAGGTTGGGCATAAAGAAGTTCCGGGGCGACCGGCATTGTTAGCAACAACCAAAGAATTTCTGGATTACTTTAATTTAAAAAGTCTCAGTCATCTGCCAGAATTAGATCAATCTTTACTTGAAAAAATTCCTCAGGACTTTCAGACTTAGCGCAACTTTTTAGCGGATAGATATTAAATGAGTGAAAAATTACAAAAAGTCCTTGCCCGCTGTGGCCTAGGCTCCCGTCGTGAGATGGAGGCGGCCATCGATGCCGGTCGTGCCAGTATCAATGGAGCAACTGCCAAACTGGGTGATCGTGTCGAAGCCGAGGATCTCATCCGCTTCGATGGGAATAAAGTAAATACGCAGCTGGCGGCTGATGAACCATGCCGCGTGCTAATTTATCATAAGTCTGATGGTGAAATATGCTCACGTAGTGATCCGGAGGGACGACCAACCGTTTTTGCTCGTCTGCCAAGGCTTAGAGTCGGGCGTTGGATTGCTGTGGGCCGACTGGATATTAACACGCAGGGGCTATTATTGTTTACCAATGATGGCGAACTGGCAAATCGCTTAATGCACCCACGCTTTGAGGTGGAACGTGAATATGCGGTTCGAATATTTGGTCAAGTGAGTGATGATGCTATGCAGCGTTTACGCACTGGCGTTCAACTCGAAGACGGTCTTGCTAAATTTACCAGTATTAAACGTCAGGGAGGAGAGGGGCTGAATCAATGGTTAAAAGTGACCTTAAACGAGGGACGCAATCGCGAAGTTAGACGGATGTGGGAGTCGCAAGAAGTCCAGGTTAGCCGATTGATTCGTACCCGTTATGGTCAAGTTATTCTGCCTAAACAGTTACCTCGTAGTGCTTGGAAAGAAGTTGATCTGCAAACAGTGAATTATTTGCGTTCAATGGTGCAATTACCCGCAGAAGAAAAAACTTTATTAAAAGTAGGCGATAAAGATCGGACTCGGTCGGCACGTATCCGCCGTTCTGTTCGTAAACATCAAATTCGTTTACGACAAAAATAATGTTTATATTTAAGAATGGCCACTTATATAGTGGCCATTTTTTATGCTTAAAAATTATTAATTTTTGCCATTGAAATTATTTTAGTAGCACTAATATCAGTAGTGTAAGCAAGAAGTTCCAAGCTTAATGGTTTGAGGTTTAATTTACCTTTTACATAAACTGAGGGGGTTTTATCATGAACATGAAATTGCGTCCTTGGAATCCGACCGAAGATTTTGACGAAATGGTCCATCGCCTGATGAACTGGCCAATGCCGTTTGCTGACCAGAAAAGACGTTGGATGCCGGCAACTGATATTGTTGAAGCAGCGAATCGTTATGAATTAAAAGTTGAATTGCCAGAAATTCGTAAAGAGGATATTAAAGTTTCTCTAGAAGATGGCTACTTGGTGTTGTCTGGTGAACGAAGCCATGAAAAAAACGATGAAAAACTACAGCTGAATGAACGTTTCTATGGTCAGTTTACACGTCGCTATCAACTACCTAGCGATGTTAAGACTGATGAAATTGATGCCCGTTTTGAAAATGGGATGCTGTATTTGAGTTTACCAAAGACCAAAGTGAGCACACCTGAAACACAACATATCGAAATTCATTAACCGTTGCTTTCGGCCACCTGAGTATTCAGGTGGCTTTTTATCGTTTTATGAGTGAGCGAGTGGGGCTAATGTCTGCCATTGAATTGGGGTTGCCCCATGTGCACACATTTTTTCGATAGCCTGTTGACCATCATGTTCATTGACATTAACTGCATCGATCCCATCTGTTAACAAATAACATTCAAAGCCATTAGCAAGTGCATCCAATGTACTCTGCAATACACAATAATCAGTTGCTAATCCACAAATAAATAAACGCTTAATTCCACAATGTTTCATCTGTACCGATAACTCAGTGCCATCAAACGCTGAGTAGGCATCTTTTTCAACAGATGTTGCTTTAGAGACAAGCCAGGCTTGAGTTGGCCATGCAAAATCAGCACTAATTTGAGCGCCTTGAGTATTTTGAATGCAATGGGGTGGCCATGGGCCATTTTGTTGTATAAATGAACAATGCTCTTCAGGATGCCAGTCACGACTTAAAATAATAGTGGCCTGAGAACGCTCAAAATACTGAGTATAGCGGTTAATCGGTTCAATCACCTGATATGAGCTGGGTATTCCCAATGCTCCACCAGGTAAGAAATCGTTTTGCAGATCGATAATTAATAAAGCATCACTGGCTTTCACTGTGATGGTTGCTGGTTGCGTCGCCATTGCAAATCCTTTGACATTAAATGCATGCAAAAAGAGGTTCGGTTATGGTATACGCGAAGCGTTCAAATTGGCAGTAAAAATTTGCTGAATGCCATAATTTGTGTTGTATATTAATTTATTTATCAATACCTTATTATTGAATAAGGTTAATTTGGTTTATTACATAGGTAACGATATGACAAGTTACGGTGTATTTTTATTGATTGCTGCATTGACTGTACTAAGCCCAGGACCTGGCGTGTTACTGACGTTGAGCAACTCACTGCGTGATGGCATAACGGGTGCGCTATCGGGAATTGCAGGTATTGTTCTTGGGACGTTGCTCGTCTCTTTCGTGTCGGCGAGTAGTCTAGGACTGTTGCTTGCAACATCTACGGTGGCTTTTAGCATTATGAAGTGGGTTGGCGCGGCTTACCTTATTTATTTAGGTGTTAAAAAATGGCGTACGGGAACCAAAAGTTTTGCGTTTTCTAAGCCCAAAAGAGAGGGCAAACGAGGTCATTTTTTTGAAGGGTTTCTCATTCAAGTGACCAATCCTAAAGCGGTGTTCTTTTTTATGGCAATTTTTCCGCAATTTGTAAACTATTCGCAGGGCTTTGCCATCCAGTTTTCTGCGCTAGTGCTAAGTTACGTAGCGCTCGTGTTATTTATCCATTTTGGTTATGCTAATTTGGCCCGCTTTGCAAAACGCTCGCTTGATTCAGCGCAAAGCCAGAAATATCTCAATCGAGTCAGTGGTGCTATCTTTATTAGTTTTGGTATCGGTCTGGCTAATGCTAATCGCTAGGGACTGTGGAGCTCTTTTAAAGACTTGAACAAAATCCAACCACATACTATGGATAACCCCTAGGATGTGATGCAGACTTTAAATTAAACACTTTACCCTCATTATTTTTGTTAAAGTAACGATAACATAGTTAGTACAATGTTATCTGAACGTGCACTATTTTGTATACGTTATATAATTTAAGTAATGAAATCAAAGAGGGTGACAAGTATGAGGTCCTATCATTCATCTTTTACATCACCTGAAGAGCTCAGCGAATTTGAGCTTGATGCCAAAAATCATGCATTGATAGCCTATATCTTGATGATATTAGGTTGTTTTACGGGTGTGTTATGGTTTATTGGTGCGATTTGGGCAATGGTTAAAATCAATGATGCCAGAGGGAGTCTGTTTGAGGATCACTATGAAAATATTATTACTGTTTTCTGGTGGGGACTGGGGTGGTCGATTATTGGTTTTGCACTCTCCATTATTTTAATCGGTTATTTCATTCTCGGCTTGTTATGGCTGTGGGCCGCTTGGCGAATATTCCGAGGTATCATGCGCCTCACTGTGAATCGGCCCTATTATAGTTTATTTGATCCAAGAGCATTCGGTTAGTCGCTTTCTTCAGGGAACTGTGGGGGGCGATAGTTTGCCAGCTCTTCAATTGGCATTGGCTTGGCGTAGAACCAGCCTTGTGCATATTCTGCCTGATGGGCACGCAAAAACTCAGCTTGTTCCCATTTTTCGACGCCCTCTGCAATCACATTTTTATTGAGGCTATGAGCTAGCGCAATAGTGGCTCTAGTAATGGCCGCATCGCGTTCTAGTTCGGTGACGCCACCAATAAATGAACGATCAATTTTTAAGTATGCAGCAGGCAGCAACTGCAGATAACGTAGTGAAGCATGACCCGTTCCAAAGTCATCAATGGCAAAACGGATCCCTGATTGTTGCAAGATCTTCATCTGCTCGATGGCTGTTTTGAGATCGCTAATTACCGAGTGTTCTGTGACCTCAAGCTTTAAATTCTGCGCCGGAAGGTTGTTTTTTCTCAAGACATCAAGGACATCATCAGTAAATCTAGGATCAAGTAAATCTGCGCTGCTGATATTAACTGACATATAAACGGATTCTGGTAACTTGTCGTGGATTCGGGCAAAATCTGTACAGGTTTTACGAATAATCCAACGTGTGAGTGATTTTATCAAGCCACTGTTCTCCGCAACCGGAATAAATTCCATGGGGGAGATATATTCGTTTTCTTTCCATGGCCAGCGAATGAGAGCTTCAAATCCGCTCATCTGTCCATCTTTTAATCGTACAATGGGTTGATACAGCATCTCGAACTGATTTTTTTCAATGGCTTGGGCTAATTTATTTTCTATTTCGAAGCTGCGAGCGAGATGAGTTTCTTGTGATGGTTCAAAACTTTCGACACTGATCCCTTTAGATAAATCCGGCGCTGCATGCATTGCTGTGCTGACCTGATTAATCAGTTCATCCGGAATATTAAATTCAGGGGTTATTTTAGCTACTCCAACAGAGGCACAAATTGTTAATGAAGGCTCATTTTCAATAGGGGGATGCTCTAAAAACGTCCGCAATCGAATCAGCAACATTGACTCGTCTTGTTCTTCATCTAATCGATATAAAATGGTGAATCGATCATCTCTTAGGCGCGAAATGAACGCGTGTTCAGGACTAACCTGCTCTAAGATCTGACTAAAAATCTGTAATATTTTGTCCCCTCGAGAATGCCCATATATTCGATTAACGATTCTAAAACGCTGGATATTTAGCATTAACAATTGATAATTCTGGGCGCTATATTGCTCGCAAATAGTGGTGAGCTTCTGAATAAACAACTGTTGGCAGGGGAGGCCAGTAAGCGGATCATAGAGCGTTTTTTGTAGCAAATCACGATGAGCTTCAATGAGCTGTTGGTCACGCCAGATATCTGAGCTAATAATATCCGCTAACATAGTGAGTTCATGAATCTGGGCCTGACTATATGTTCGCGGGCTTTGATCGAATACACATAGCGTTCCCAAAGCATAATTTGAATGTGATTTAATTTGGCATCCTAAATAGGAACGAATATGGGGATCTTTTGTTACCAAAGGGTGGTTCTCAAAGCGATCGTCTTTGTGGGTGTCTTCCACCATTAAAATCCCAGAAGGTTGATTGAGTGTATGTGAACAAATTGACCACTCTCGAGGGAGCGGTGGTATGGCAATACCAACCTGCGCTTTGATCCATTGACGATCTTCATCGATGAGTGAAAACATCGCCGCTTGAGATTGGGTGATATGTCGAGCCAGCTCAACTAACCGATTAAACCGTTCTTCGGGTTGCAAGTTGAATAAGCTCAATTGTGCAAAGCTATGAAGTCGAGCCTTTTCATCTAATCGCTTCGGCGTATCGGGTGAATTTGATTCTAATTGACTCATTGGTTAACCCTGTCTGTTTTCATTCAGAAATCTTTATTGAGCATAGTTAATATTTGTCAATATGGCGTAATTGTTCGTAACAAAGTGGTGTAAGGTTGAAGTTTCAGTTTGGCTAAGGCATATTTGAGCAATCATTCAAATATGGAGTAGTTATGATTCCAATCTCGCTTTTAGATCTGGCCCCAATTGGAGAATCACAAAGCGTTCGCCAAGCGATAGCAAATAGTCGCAAATTGGCTGAGGCGGCCGAAAATGCTGGTTATAAGCGCTATTGGTTGGCTGAGCATCACGGAATGCGAGCGATAGCTAGTTCAGCAACTGCTGTTATGCTTGCCCAGGCAGGTATGGCTACACAATCGATTCGTATTGGTTCCGGTGGGATTATGTTGCCCAATCATGCGCCTTTAATGGTGGCAGAGCAATTTGGCACTTTGGCCGAAATGTTTCCCGATCGGGTTGATTTAGGGTTAGGGCGAGCTCCGGGGACGGATCCGAAAACCTCACACGCTTTGCGTCGGCCAACAATGGATGTTGTAGAAGGTTACCCTGATGATGTACAACTGCTTAAAAGTTATCTTTCAGACAACGCGAGCGATGTATTGGCAATTCCGGGTAGTGGAACGAAAGTCCCATTGTGGCTACTTGGTTCAAGTTTATACAGTGCTCAGCTATCAGCTGAATTTGGCTTGCCGTATGCGTATGCGTCACATTTTGCACCAGATTTTCTGACGCAAGCTCTGAATATTTATCGCAACCAGTTTAAGCCCTCAGAACAGCTTGATAGTCCCTATGCGATGGCTGGCGTTGCGGTTGTGATCGGACAAACAAATGAGCAAGCGCAATATCTATTCAGTTCAGCTAAACAGCAGTTTTTGAATTTGCGCCGAGGACTCAATGAAGCGTTCCCGAAACCGGATGCAAGCTTAGCAGAGCATGCTAGCAATACTGAGTTAATGATGGTTGATCGGACCCTTCATTATTCGTTAGTCGGTGATAAAGCGACTGTGGCGCATCAATTAAAGCAGTTTATTCGACTCTCTGAGGTCGATGAGATTATGATTACCATCCCAATCTACGACATGGATAAACGACTCAATGTGTTAAATGAGTTTGCAGACATAGCGGCTCATTTAGATTGAGTCGTGGTTTTTATGGTATTCGTGTCTATATCTGTTTTCAAACAATGCTCATTTTTTAGCTGAACCATGCAGTTGTCTGTCTAATCCTAGGCTTTAGGTAAAAGATTATTGCCGATGGCGTGATACATAAAAATGCCAGCCATCATTGACTGGCATTAAGTGTTAGCCACTCAGGTTAAGGGTAGTTAAATAGGTTTAACCAGTGTGAGTAGTATTGTGGCGATTAAGACAAAAATGCCGCAAACAATAAAAGTTGCGCCATAACTATAATATTGGGCAATACTACCGGCCATTGCTCCGGCAATTACTGAGCCAGTATAAATGCTATTGGTAAATAACGTTGTTGCCTGACCTGCTCGCCCGGGCATTAAATCCTGAAAATAGATCATGCCAAGCCCTCCTAAAATGCCGATAAACGCAGCATTGCCAAGTTGTAAAGCTAACAATGCGTGAGGAGAGTGCAACCAGTGTAAACCGATGTAAAAAACGATGCCTGCAATTCCAGCAAAGAGCAGCATGCATTTCATCTTCCAGTATTTAGTTAAATAGCCAGCAATTAACATGACTGGGATTTCCAGAGCGGCTGCGGTTCCCATCATCCACCCGGCTAGTTCCTGAGGCAGCTGGAGTTGCTTGCTGACATAAAGGGGCATCGAGATAATATAAATACTATTACAGCCCCACATTAGGGTAGAGCAGATAAACAGTTTAATGACATCGGAACGATGCCGCATTGTGGTCGGCTGTTGCTCGGATTGTTTAGCACTTTTAGTATTGGGTAGATCGGGTAGTTTTAATAAAGTAATAAAAAAACCGATGACATAAATTCCCATGCCAAATAAAAAGAGTGTGCGAAATCCATAAGCGGTCACAATACCAAAAGCAATCGCGGGGCCAACGACCCAAGCTAGCGATAACTGAGCGCGCATAATCGAAGTGAACATTATGGAGGATCTACCAGACTGATCTTTATAATCGCGAGCCAGCGCAAATGCTTGAGGCATGGCAGACGCCCCCATGCCTAATAAAAAGATCCCCAGAGAAATGAGTATCCAGTAATTACGGCACCAATCAAAAAGTGCACAATTTAAAGCGCCCATAACCAGACACATCAAAATAATGCGCTTGCGGTGACCTTTATTATCTGAATAACGTGCGACTATTTGGGTAAAGAAAATTCCACCGATTGCATTTACCGTATAAAAAGCGCCAACCGCGAAGGGCTGAACATGGACTTGCGTCGTTAAGAATAAGCTTAAGATTGGAATAAATAGTGCGCCACCAAGCCCAGTAAAAAATGTCAGAGTCATAAATGACAATAGCACACCAGTTTGCGCCTGATACATCTGGCGCCAGTACGAAGTTCGCATAAAACCTCAGATATATATCGACCTAATTATGGGTGCTGGTAGATGTGGTTGATGGCTTGGCGATATGTTTTGCTTGCCGAAAATTACCAGCGATAGAGATGCTGCCTGAGCTGATTATGCTCAATACAACTTAGTTATTTTACCTCATTTTTTCAGGATATGTAGTACAATCGAAATGATTATTAAGGCTATTTTCCAATGGATTGTGGATGATCAATTGCAAACAAAAAGTGGCATTAAATTGGCTAAAAAAACGATTCACGGGGGATCGGTTTTCTAAGTTAGGACTTATTTTAATCATCAGTCTGTCACTGAGTAGCTGCGCGCTATATAAAGTATTAAGTTCTGCGACGATCACTGATGGTAAGGTCTCGCAGATTGAACGCGGATATACCAGTGAAGATGATATTGTATCGATGTTTGGTCAACCTTATATAAAGACCATAATGGGTAATGATTGGCAGCGATGGACCTATCGTGCCGCCGGGGAAAAGCCGTACTCTTGGGTAGATGTAAGAATGCCTGCTAAAACGTTAGTGATTTTATTTCATGAAGGCGTGGTGCGAGATTACCGCTACACCACCCATTAACCGATAAAGAGTCATTTAAACAGCAGAAGCTATTCTGCGACATATATTTGTGTTGGCATAGTGTCTAGATAAATGTCCCTATTTATTAAATTATCTAAACAACTATTTGTGATAATGGAATGAACAGAAATGAGACTAGCTAGATTTTGGGGAATTGATTAAAGCTTATCACCTTCAAGGAGAAGCTCTTCGGCAGTGACAGATAAAACACTGCTTTGTTGATACCAGTCTCCAAGTACAATACGCTGGCGTTCATCATTAAAAGGGGAATGGATAGCTGGACGATGCGTATGACCGTGAATCATCCATTCTAAATTGTGTTGCTCAAAGCGGTGAGTTACTTCCTGTTCTGTGACATCCATGATCGAATCACTTTTGTTCTGATTTTGCGCTTGACTATGCATCCGCATGTTTTTAGCTATTTTTATCCGCGCAAATTTTGGTAAACATAGAAATAGCCATTGAATGATTGGATTATGAACCTTACGACGGAATTTTTGATAATCCTCATCAAGCGTGCACATAATGTCACCGTGCAAGAGCATAGTTTTATGGCCGTACAGATTGATGATCGTTTCATCTGCCAGATATTGAATTCCACACTCGCTTAAATAGCGTTTGCCAACTAAAAAATCGCGATTACCACAGATGAAATAGCATGGCACGCCTGTATCAGTGAGCTTTTTCAGTTCGCTTGCAACGGTTTGGCTGGTGTGATTTGTGATATCGTCACCCACCCATACTTCAAATAGATCGCCCAGAATATAGAGTGCATCAGCATGCACTGCTTCGGAGCGGATAAAACGCACAAACGCCCCAAGAATATCAGGGCGTTCGTCGCTTAAGTGCAGGTCGGCAATAAAATAACTGACCATTAAAGGTTATTCGCTCACCGTCACTGATTCGATGAGTACATCTTCAAGTGGCACATCCTGATGAACATAACCAATTGTACCGGTCGGAACGCCTTTGATCTTATTAACGACATCCATACCCTCTGTCACTTTTCCAAAAACACAGTAACCCCAGCCTTGAGGTGTTTCTGATTTAAAGTCCAGATAGCTATTGTTGTTAATGTTGATGAAAAACTGCGCTGACGCAGAATGAGGTTCCATCGTCCGCGCCATAGCAATGGTGCCGAGTTCATTCGATAAACCATTCTTGGCTTCGTTTTTAATCGGAGTGTCAGTGTCTTTTTCTTGCATGCCACTGGCAAAGCCACCGCCCTGAATCATAAAACCATCAATAACACGGTGAAATATGGTTCCATTATAATGGCCGGATGTTGCGTATTTTAAGAAATTTGCGACAGTTTCTGGAGCTTTGTCTGCATATAGCTCTAATGTAATATCGCCATAATTGGTATGTAACGTAACCATTGGATATACCCTTGAATTAAAAATCGCTAAATTCTAGCGAGTTGTGATGACAGATGCCAGTCTGTTCAGTATAAATGAGAAACTAGGCAGGATGATACCCGCTTAACGGTTGTTTTTAAGACCACTTAAACTAATAGGTTGTCAATTAATCAAATAGATTTCTCAATCATCCTCTAAGCTGTTTTTGTGGCACTTCGATGGTAAAATCAGTTATTCATCTAACAACGGATTTAAGAAGAGTCGGCCGAATGTTAAAAATCTACAATACACTCACACGCCAAAAAGAGCAGTTTAAACCCATCGAGCCAGGTAAAATCGGCATGTATGTGTGTGGAATAACCATCTATGATTTCTGTCATATTGGCCACGGACGAACTTTTGTCGCTTTTGATACGATTGCTCGTTACCTACGCTGGAGCGGCTACGATTTAACTTATGTCCGTAACATTACTGATGTGGATGATAAAATTATTAAACGGGCTGCTGACAATAATGAAAGTTGCGACCAACTAGTAGAGTACTATACGAATGCTATGCATGAAGATTTTGCTGCGTTGGGGATTCAAAAACCAGATATTGAGCCGACTGTTACTACGCATATTCCGGAAATTATCACAATTGTTCAACAGCTTATCGAAAACGGTAATGCCTATGTTGGTGATAATGGTGATGTGATGTTTGCGGTGGACAGTTACCCTGATTATGGCAAGCTTAGCCAGCAAAATTTGGAAATGCTACAGGCTGGTGCTCGGGTTGATGTTAGCGAACATAAACGCAATCCATTGGATTTTGTATTGTGGAAAATGGCTAAACCGGGTGAACCGCACTGGAGTTCCCCTTGGGGGGAAGGTCGGCCAGGTTGGCATATTGAATGTTCTGCAATGAATATGAAGCACTTAGGCTCAACATTTGATATTCACGGCGGTGGTTCTGATTTAGCATTCCCGCACCACGAAAACGAAATTGCTCAAAGCTGCTGTGCTCACCACACCCAATATGTCAATTACTGGATCCATAGTGGCATGGTGCAGGTTGATAAAGTGAAAATGTCAAAATCACTCGGAAATTTCTTCACCATTCGCGATGTGCTTAATGCGTACGATGGTCAGAGCGTTCGTTATTTCTTGGTTTCAGGCCATTATCGGAGTCAGCTGAACTATTCAGAAGATAATTTGAAGCAGGCTCGCGCGGCGGTTGAACGCCTTTATAACGCGCTACGTGGCGTTGTGTTGGTGGAACCTTCAGTTGAATTGGTTAAATCGTATCGTGATGCATTTGTTGCAGCGATGGATGATGATTTTAATACCCCAGAAGCGTTGACTGTGCTGTTTGACTTGGCCAAAGCCATTAACAAAGCCAAAGATTCTGCGCCAGAACATGCTGGGCAATATGCTAGCGTTTTGGTTGAACTGGGATCTGTTCTTGGCCTTTGCACTGAGGACCCGGAAGTTTATCTGCAAGGCGATAGTAGTAATGATGAGCAGAGTGCAGAAATTGAAGCGTTGATCCAGCAACGTAATGATGCCCGTCATGCTAAAGATTGGGCGGCAGCCGACCAAGCACGCGATGCACTAAATGCCATGGGAGTTGTACTTGAAGACGGTCCGCAAGGGACCACTTGGCGAAAAGCATAATTTACTTTGCTTAAAGCGACTATATAATAGTCGCTTTTTTATCATTCATAAAAAGAGTTTTGCTCACAATGCATCTATTTAGGTTAGGATGAGCAGCTTTTATACGCAGTGGTTTACTCTATGCAATATTTAAAAAAAATCATAATCGCCAATCTCATTACAGCGATTATTGTCGCTATACTATCGCATTTTGTTATTGCACTGCGAGTCGCTTCCATTAGTGATTTTTGTTTCGAAATGGTGATTATCCTTTGGGGAATTGCAGTGGTTAGTTGGCGGGGCGGGGCATTTATACGTCGAGCCAACGAAATGAAAGTGATTCGTAAAAATCGTCAATTACCGCTGGTGGATGCTGAGCAGGAAAAAGCCACACAAATCAACCACAAAGGACGTGTTGATTATACTAGTGAACTAGTTTTGTTTGCTTCTGGTGTGCCTGCTGCAATGGTTTGCATTATCAGTGCTCTTGTCCATACTTATGGCTAGTTACAATGTGATTGTAATCACGCTTTTATTGAGTTAAAAATGATTAAGTAGAGATCCTTTTAACAGTAAAAGGATCTGTCATGTTTTTTGATCATCTAAGTACTTACGCTGTTGATTATCCTCGTACCCGGGACTTTTACGCCGCTTTGTTTGAGCCGTTTGGCTATGAAATTAATTATGAATTTAGCAAATATATCAGTGAAGAGTTTCCGTGTCAGTGGATCTGTTCATTTGGTGTACCAGGTACTGATTCACTCTGGATTGTTGAGACGCAAAGCCCGTTTACTCCCCGCCATTTTGCCTTTGCTGCTGATACGAGCGAACTGGTCGATACCTTTTATCAAACTGGCCTAGAACACGGTGCTATTGATAATGGCGCGCCTGGATTAAGGTGTGAATATGAACCGAATTACTATGCCGCCTTTTTAATTGACCCCGACGAGAATAATATAGAAGCAGTTTGTCATGTCTAAGTATCAAGGAGCCATTGATGGGACAAATTCATATTCTTAAAGGCGATATTACCACCGCGCAGGTCGATGCTATTGTCAACGCGGCTAATTCAAGAATGCTCGGCGGCGGTGGTGTTGATGGCGCGATTCATCGTGCAGCAGGCCCCAAGCTGCTAGCTGAGTGCAAAAATGTGCCATCCGTGAACGGGCAACGCTGTCCAACCGGGGAAGCTCGCATCACCTCTGCAGGAAACCTTAGTGCCAGTTATGTCATTCACACCGTGGGGCCGATTTACAATATTGATAAAGCACCAAGAGAGCACTTGATCAATGCTTATGAGAATTCATTTAAATTGGCTTTATCGCATGCCTGTCAGAGCATTGCATTTCCAGCCATATCATGCGGCGTATATATGTACCCGCATCATGAGGCGGCGGAGATTGCATTAAACGTGGCTCTTGAATATGTGAATCATTTCGATATCTACTTTTATCTGTTTGATGAGCCGTTATTTAATATTTTTAAACAAACTTATCGGCAATTAACGACTATCTAATTATCAACCATTTAGGTATAACTAATAGCACGATGGATTAATTATAATTTAATAATGAGTATTCTTATTCGCCAGTTAACCCTAGATGATGTTCATGAGGCCGCTGTCATTTTTGATGAAATGTATCAGTTTTATTTTGCTAAGCCACCTCAATTTGTCGATATCGAACCCTATTTATGCAAACGGGTGTTAAGTGACAACTCACCCATGACAGTTATGGGTATTTTTAGTGATGATAAATTGGTTGGGTTTGCAACGTTTACAATTCTGTTTCCCGCGCCAGCATTAAGTGGCCAAATGTTTATTAAAGATTTGTTCATTAGCGAACAATATCGTGCTCAGCGTTTAGGATTAAAGCTATTAAAATATCTTGCTAAACTCGCGCTTGAGAATAGTTGTTCGCGCCTTGATTGGACTGCAGAGCAAAGTAACCCTAAAGCAGGGGCGTTTTATCGTAAAATCGGTGCTACACATGTCACAGATAAAGAGTATTTTCGTTTTAGTGATGAGGCGTTGAGCCGATTTGCAGAATATGAGTTTTGAAGAAAAGATAACGAGGGGATCATTGGATGATTAGGCGACATGAGTTGAGAGTCGATGCCCAATTATTACCAGCTGATTAAAGAACAAGTGAAAGCGCAGTGAGGTGGTCTGCATAGGATTGAATGAGTGATGGCCAGTGTTAATGTTGCGTCAATCGAACAGATGCAGCGTAATAATCTTTGGCAAGAAGATGCCATTGCTCGGTTAAAAAGCGCATCAATTAGAGCTTGCTGTCACCCCATGTCTGGTGATTTGTATTAAGACCATGCACAAGGTAGTCGCAGCGATCGACAGCTTTATCTCAATCCCGGTTGCATATTGCCGATGGTACTGCGTAAAAGATTTGTGATCATAAGGATTAGGTAAATTTGCATTGGATGTGATGATTCCAAGTGAACAGCAATGGATGCGTATATTCAAAGAACTTTGCCTTGGCAATATGCTTCAGCCATCACCACTGCGCTATTTAGAGATTATCCATGAACTGGCTCAGATGATTATTGGTATATCGGTCCATCTGCAGTGGGATGCCATGGTGATTCATGCTCAAACAGCAGTTGAGTGTATTAAAAACTAGGAGATTATGATGAAAGGTATTTTTTATGCTCTAGTGTTAGCCGCGTTACCATTAGTAGCCTTGGCCCAGCAATGCCAAGTTAATGATAGCAATCTTAACCTTAATTATGATCAAACCCTCGATTATCAAAATGCCCATATCAAAACTGATTTTTTTATGCTGGTGTTTTCCAATTCAAGTATTTTTTGTAGGGGCCGCCAGAACCAACCTAAGTTTAAGTTCCAATGTGACTCAGGTCATCAATTTGGTTGGGTTGTGCATGGGTTGTGGGGCGAATCTAAAGCGGCATATCTATCTGGGAATATTCATCAACACCCTCGTTTTTGCCAAGGTGATTTGCCCAAACTGGCGCTGAGCACGATTAAACCTTATTTGTGCATGAGTCCAGGGACAGCCCTGTTGCAAGGCGAATGGGAAAAACATGGCGCTTGTGATTTCCCGAATGCCAAAAGTTACTTTGCCCAAGAACAAGCACTTTACCAACAGTTTAAATTGCCACCTGCTAGTTTAAATGCATCTCAAGCAATTCAGTGGATGAAACGAAATAATCCCCAATTAAAAAATAAATGGCTTAGTCGACAAGGCAGCGAATTTGGGATCTGTTTTGATAAGCGCTTCGAGTTAATCAGTTGCCCTAAAAAATAACAGAAATAAAAAAGCGCTCACAAGAGCGCTTTAAACCATCTCCGAACGCTATTTAAGCATCGTGGTATTTTTCACAAGCTTCCAGCGTATTTTCAATCAGGCTGGCAACGGTCATTGGTCCAACTCCGCCGGGAACAGGGGTGATCCAACTAGCTTTTTCTCTAGCGGTGGCAAATTCAATATCACCAATCAGTTTGCCATTTTCATTACGACTAATACCTACATCAATGACAACTGCGCCTTCTTTAACCCATTCGCCAGGAATAAACTCAGCTTTACCCACTGCAACTACTAGCAGATCGGCGCGGCGAACTTCATTTTCTAAATCTTTAGTAAAGCGATGACACGTAGTCGTAGTACATCCGGCAAGCAGCAATTCTAAGGTCATTGGCCGCCCGACAATATTTGATGCGCCAACAACGACCGCATGCATGCCATAAGTATCAACACCCGTGGAGCGAATTAAGGTCATAATGCCTTTGGGTGTGCAAGAGCGTAGGGCAGGGATACGTTGCGCGAGACGGCCCACGTTATAAGGATGAAATCCATCAACATCTTTGTCTGGACGGATCCGTTCAATTACTTCAGTTTCGTCAATATGTTCTGGGAGCGGTAATTGCACCAAGATCCCGTCAATTTCACTATCATCATTGAGTTTGTCAATCAACGTGATTAACTGTTGATGCGTTGTTTCAACCGGCAGATCATATGAACGTGAGACAAAGTTAACTTCATCACAAGCACGTCGTTTGCTACCTACATACACTTTAGATGCAGGATCACTACCGACTAATACCACCGCAAGACCTGGGGCTCGAAGTCCTTTTGCTAAACGAGCTTTTACTTTTTCACCCACTTCGTGACGAAGAGATTGAGCGATTGCTTTACCATCAATGATTTGAGCTGACATACCTATTCATGGGGGTTATGATTTTATGATTAATATTGTCGCATGAAGCGCTCATTAGGCCAATGGCTTTTTGTTATGATCGGCTGTTGATTTTATATTGAATCATTCGCTCATAATTTAGCCAAAACAGTCAGTTATATCTATCATGAGTAATAAATTAGGTTAAAAATATTTGACCGTCTGGATGAATAACAGTAATATGCGGCCGCACTAAGTGAGATATTCACGCTTCGCGCCCTTAGCTCAGCTGGATAGAGCACCGGCCTTCTAAGCCGGTGGTCACAGGTTCGAATCCTGTAGGGTGCGCCATCTTTCAAAAAGCCAACTCAATGAGTTGGCTTTTTACATTTATCTCTTCAATAAATCCGAATTCAACTTCGAAGTGCGACACTCACACCAAGAGTCAAACGCATGAGCTAGAACTTTTAGCAGGAAAAGCCTAAAAAGTAGACCTTAACTTGTCTTTTCCGATTGGCATGTTATCTGATGGATTATTTCTGAATGAGGTTGGAAATACTAGTAAATAGTATCCAACTGTAATATGAAGAAGTTCTAGGTCTTGCAAATCCCACAGCACTCATACTTTCTACAGTAATGTTGCTTAAATTGTATGGTTCTTCACATGATAAAAAATATACCATCGCATCTGAAATTTTATCTAAAGCAACCAATATTCAATTATCTAGTAAAAGTACTAGAACTCAGGATCTTGGTGGCGTACTAGATACAATAAAATTTACAACATTATTAATTGATAGGATAGGGAGCCTAAATCAGTTAGAATTCGATAACTCATTGAATAATAAATCACTTTCCAATTGAGACTGAGTAATAAGCCAATTTATGAGATTTTGAATTGGCTTATTTACGGTACTTTTATGTAAAATGTGATATTTGAGATTATTCTTTTTAAACCCCAATGGTGCAATTAAATTACCCATTTTTAGTTCATTTTTAACGAGAATATAAGGGGCTATTGCAATACCTAAACCGCTCATAGCTGCTTCAATCATAAAGTAAAAATGCTCGTATACTATTTGTTGTTGTTTTGATTTAATTTTATAGGTATGTGACGACCAATCATCCCATGCATTTTGCCGAGTTATAGTATGAAGTAAAGGTTTCGATAATAGGCATTCTGTAAACGTTTCATTTGGGTTAATAAGTGATGGGCTACACACTGGTCCAACATAGTCATCGAACATCTCAATCAATATATCTTGATTATCGCTTTGCGTTCGTCCGATTCTTATAGCGATATCTATATTATCTTTGGCTAAGTTGACTGGGTTATCATCAGCAGTCAAGTTAATCTTAATATCGGGATATTCGAGATAAAAATCTTTTAATTTAGGTATTAACCATTTCATAGACAATGTACCTAAACAAGAAAGATTGATACTTTGACCATTGGAACGGTCAAATGTCTCTATAGATGCTTCTAACATATCGAAGGCTGAGGTCAGGTCTAAAAGTAATCGCTCCCCTTCTGGTGTCAATCTAATATTATTTTTAGGGCCGCAAAATAACTTGGTATCCAGGATCTCTTCAAGTCGCTTTACTTGGCGACTAATCGCGCTGTGTGACACACATAGCTCATTGCCAGCGTCAAGCATTTTCCCATGTCTTGCGGCTGATTCAAATGCACGTAGTGCATTTAGAGGAATATTTCGTCTTTTCAATACAGCATCCTGCCTTTGTTACTTAAAGGAACAATAAGTTTATCTAAAAGTCGAGTGTTTCTCGAATAAAAAACAGACACAATACGAACATATTTTGACATGAGCAACCCGTCCTAGGATGCCATGTCAACAACATCATTATTTAGAAAGGAATAAAAGTAAATATGGATAGTAATGTTTATTTAATAATTCTATTAGGTGCATTACTGCATGCTGGATGGAATAGTATTTTAAAACTAGGACTTGATAGGTTCTCTACTGTTATTCTGTTAGCTATAGTACAAGCGACAATAGCTATACCGTTGCTTTTTTTTGCTACACCACCAAAGTTGGAATCTTGGCATCTTATTATCTTCGCTGCACTATTACATACAGGTTACAAAATTTTCTTAATAAGAGCATATCAAGTTGCGGATTTGAGTCAAGTTTACCCAGTCGCTAGGGGAACAGCACCATTATTACTGGTTTTTATTTCAATTTTTTTTCTAGGTGAATCATTTTCTAACGAACAATTGCTTGCCATTGTTGCTATATCTTTTGGTATTGTACTATTGACGTTTAAAGGAAATAATTTGGAAGTATTTAATCTAAAAGGTATATTCTTTGCCATCATAACGGCGTGTTTTACCGCAAGTTACTCTTTAGTCGACGGATATGGTGCAAAATTGGCTGAAAGTGTATCTGGTTTTATACTTTGGATGGTTGTTTTCGATGCTATCGGTATGATCATATTCGGAATATGGTTCAATGGTACTAAGTGGTTCACTACCTTATATTCTTCGTGGAAACCTGGCTTACTTGCTGGAATTATGTCTCTGGGGGCTTATTGGCTTACAGTATGGGCATTTACCATAGCTCCAATCCCTTTAGTAGCTTCATTGAGAGAAAGTAGCATATTATTTGCTTCATTTATTGCTGTTTTCTTTTTGAAAGAAAAAGTAAATGTTTGGAGGTGGGTAGCTTCTATATTCATTGTTTTTGGTATCATTGCAATGAAAACTGTAGTGGTGTAATAGTCAACTAAAATTGGCCACGGTTTTAGAGTTTTCCCAATATAATCGTTCCGATTCATTGGGCGTTAGGCCACCGTTATACTGATGTGGCCTGATTTGCCAGTGCAGTCCGCTGCTCCACCATCAACTGACGAGCACTTCGAAGAGCCTTCATGTCCTGCTGCTCAACCGTTTTGATGGCAACGAAATGAATACCCGGGCGAAGGGCAGTTTCACAAATTGCCAGCGCATCATTGGCATCGTTTTTTTGGTGATGTGTGAGCGCTTTTACGTGTTGAGTGGGGATGAGTCGAATGATAAATCCCATTGACTGAAAAGTACGCCCCCAATAATGCGAAGTAGCACAGGCCTCCATAGCAATAATCGAGCAGGCAGGAAACTGACGAACGGTATCCATCAATTTAGCCCGGGAGACCTTGCGGTTAAATGCAATGCTCCCATCGTTCATCCAGACGCAAACCTGAAAGACAGATTTAGCCAGGTCGATACCAATGACTTTTATCGAGTTCATGATGTAGTACCTCGGAAAAATTACACTCAGCATAAGTGTGGCAGAACTTGCGCTGAATAAGGGATGTCCATCACATCACTACAAGTGGACACTGACTTGTCCTTCTGGGGCAAATAGTTGCCCCAAAATCGTTTAGCACGAGCTTCTTGATCACGGTCTTAATTCAGTTCTTGACCTACTTTTATGCATGGCTGATTATGAGCCTAATTAAGTTCTTACGACTATACTGAATGCTCTGCAATTTGTGAGCGTAAGAATGGATAAGACATACAGAACAGTATGTTATTGCTATGGTGTCTGTATTTTTAAAAATCTTATAAAGACACTGTTACATGCCTGGCTCTGAGGTTACATGAAAGGATTAGTTGAACAGTTAGTGAAGCAAAAGAGAGAGAGGGATTGGTGGGACTTCAAAAAAACAACACCATTCTAACCTTCATGATCTTTTGTGTTTAGCAAATATCATCTATGACTGCGACCATTTTATCATATTTGGAGTGAGTGACGATTATGAGATAACTGGCCTCAGCGAAAACGATGTGCGCTATACACAGGCGGATATTCTTAATTTCTTAAGAACTAAGAGTTTTGCATACCACAAAATACCAAATGTAAAATTGGATTCAATTATAGTTGATGGTAAAGAATTGGATGTTCTTACAATAAAAAATGAGGATTATAAGCCTTATTTTTTGACCAGAGATGAGACCAAGCAAGGAACTACAGTACGCGCTGGCACAGTATATTCTCGTATGGGCTTTAGCTGCTCTAGGGGCTGACCAGATTCTGGGCGCTCCAAAGTTAAAGGAGTTACCTTCTTCAATCAAAGAGCTTATTAACGAAAACAAGAGGTCAATATGTCGCCAGTAGGTATGTTGTTTAACATAAAAAAACGACTTAACAAATAAATTCAGCCGCCGCAAAAAAATCGCGCGGTTGATTTAAGCGTTAAGCCATAGAAATTTTAATCCGGAATAGACTAATTAGTGGAAAAGTTCTATCACGTTTATTGTCCATCAACGTGTCAGCTTGATCTTAGCTAGTACGAAAATGCCCCATTAAACAATTTAACGCAATTAATCAGTGGCAGATCGTGCCACTGAAATCGCAGTATTTTTACTCATGGCTGGAAACAAAGAGGCAATGCACACTTTCTCCCATTATCGTTCAAAAATGATGTTGATAATCAGTAATGTCGTTACTGCATTGCTATGCAAGTACGCTGAAACCTTTGATTCACAACAGGGTATGAGTGAGAGTATATCTGGTTCTAGGGTTAGAAAGTAAAAATCCCGATTGTCATTTAACAATCGGGACTCTTAGTTTTAACATATTAATTTTACTATAATACATGTTCGATCTTTATCAACAATTTTTCATTCCAAAACCTGAGTATTAATAAGCCTGAACATTTTATTAAAACTCCCATTTAAATAATTAACAACATTATCACAAGCTATTCTCTGGCACTCAAGGATAGATGTTTCAGAATAAAAAGCACTATGAGGTGTTATGATTACATTATCGCGCTGAACTAATGGGTGATTATCTAAAACAGGTGATTCAGATACTAATACATCAAGACCTGCCCCTTTTATTAATTCTTTATCTAGAGCTTCAGCTAAATCATTCTCGTTAATTAATGCACCTCTTGATACATTTATTATATACGGTCTTTTAGACATTTTTTCAAATTTTTCCATATTTAAAAAACCTATATTTTCATTAGTTAGTAACATGTTTATACTAATGTTATCTGAATTTGATAATACTTCGTCAATTGTCAGTAATTTTACGTTGTACTCATTAGCTAGCTCCTCAGAAATAAAAGGATCATATGCGATAACTTTGATTCCGAAAGCCTGAGCTTTTTTCGCAACAGCGCGTCCTATTTTTCCAAGGCCAAAAATACCTAATGTGGAACCATCTAGTCGGATCAGATTATTAGTTGTCCCATAATCAAAAATTCCTTTTGTATCAACATTATTTGTATAGTGTTTTAACTTTCTATTTAATGCAAGCAAGAGTGACATAACGTGTTCCGATACTTCTTGGGTGCAATATTCTTGATTGACAGCAACGCCGATATTTGAATGATTTGCTTGCTCAATATCGATAAAGTTGAAGCCCGTAGCCATTATGGAAATTATTTTTAGATTATTTAGACTTTGTATTATTTCTTTATCAACCTCTAAATATCCTGTTATTAATGCATCTGCATCCTTTAATACATTAATTAATTCATTCTTATTCCCATCAAATTCATAAATAATAATTTTAGTATCACTTCCTAAGGTGTCTCTTAAGTAAGATACTGCATAATTTGTATCAAAGTTCAGTGATGCTTTATAATCTGATATAACAACTTTCAAAATCACGCCTTATTAGTTATCTGAAAATTTCATAGTTAACAATATATGTAACTATACGATTGTATGATTATCTGGGCAAGATATTTATTTTCTTTTCATTTGTCCTTTTTTGGTGACCAAATTTGGTTCGTTGCACCAAAAATAATCAAATATTTATTATTGTTAAAATAAAAAAATTACTATTGAACGATCGTATGATTGTATTGTAGGCTGAATACTAATTCATAATTTGATTATAAATAAGGATACGAAAAAATGAGTAAGCCATATATTTTAGTAGAATGGAATGACACAGAGACGGATGCAAAAGGATGGCTGTGTGCATATAATTTCGTAAATAATTATTGTGGTGGCGGTACACGTATGCACCCAACAGTTACTGCAGAAGAAGTCGTGCGACTAGCTACTGCTATGGGTTACAAATACAAAGCCTGTGAATCCGTTACTACCGGTGGGTGTAAAGGCGGTATAGCGTATGACTATAAAGCTCCTGATGCAAAGGATGTACTAAGACGCTACCTTAAGGCAATGAGTCCGTACATTAACAGTGGTGTGTCTATTGGTGGGGATCTAGGTGTCGACTATAACGATGTGCTAGAAATTCTAGATGAAATCGGTATTGGACTTCCGCAAACACAAGCTATGCGTAATGATCCATTACAACAGCAACGAATCAAGGATCATGATGATGTTTGTTCTATGAAATACGATGGCTTTTTAATGTACGACATGATCACTGGCTATGGTAGTGCAGCAGCACTAGATGAGGCATGGAAGTTAAAAGGAAACATACCAGAAGGTAGTCGCGTTGTTTTACAAGGTTTCGGTTGTGCCGGTGCTAGCATGGCAAATTGTCTGGATAATTGGGGTTACAAAGTAGTTGGTATCGCTGATGCGAATTGCTTGGTTACTTGTGAAGATGGACTTAATGTAAAAGAGCTAATTAAGACTCGTAAACCTAAAGGAGAGCTTAATCCAGATAGTTTCGAATCTTCATACCGTATTCACGATAACGTTGAATGGCTCGATATTGACTGCGACATCCTAGTTCCCGCGGCCTTGGAAGACGTTATTAATAAAGATAATGCGCATAAGGTAAAAGCGTCGTTAGTTGTTGAGGCCGCAAACATCCCTGTGACTCCAGAAGCAGATAAAATTCTTGCTGAAAATGGAGTTGATATTTGTGTTGATTTCATTACTAATATGGGCGGCATACGCATTTATGAAGTAGTTGTATTCGGTCTGGTTAAACCAGAGCCAGAAGCAATTGCTGAAGATACCATGAGCATTATTAGACGTCAGACACGTAAAGTTTTTGAAGAAGCTTTGACTAGTGGGAAAACTACTAGAGAAGTAGCCAAAGAGCTATTCAAACCCGAGCCATCTACTTTCCCTGATATTCCTGTAGTTAATTGAACCATAACGTCTATACCCAAACTACTTGGAGTTACAGGCAGGCAGCAAGTGAATGAGACCACATGAGCATAGAGAACTATATGGCTGGGAATAATGGACGTTGACAACACCGCTGCAACTTCAAGTAGGAAGGTAGACCTTCAATGTTTTTTAACAAGGATGATTGAGAACAATTATGAATAAAACACTTTATAAATACTTTACGATTTTAGTCTTATCGCTTGCAGGGGGATCAATTTACACACTTCCATATCTCAAATATGTATTTTACGATACACAGATAGAGGTGATGAATATTAATAACATGCAATCAGGCTTTCTAATTACAATGTATGCTTTGGGTGGTATGTTAACTTATATTCCTGGAGGAATTCTTACAGATAGAATTTCACCCAGAAAAGCAATTAGTTACTCGCTGTTTGGAACTGCCATTTTAGGCTTAATTTACGCCTACACAATGTCATACAGTATGGCTCTGGTTCTCTGGTTCTTGTTTGCTATAACCACAGCATTTGTCTTTTGGACATCACTATTAAAAGCAATAAGCATAATCGGTGATAGTAGCGAGAATGCTAGGCTATATGGTATCTATTATGCTGGTAATGGCTTAGCAGGTGCGGCAATCAACGGATTAGCCTTAAAAGCAGCATCATTTGGTCTGGATCCAAAACAAAGCCTATTTTACGCAGTAATTGTCATGGCTGGGTGTATTCTGTTGTCAGGGGTGTTGGTGTTTGTTGTACTCAAAGACAAATCTGACAAATCTGACGAAACATCAAGTGATGATAAAATTAATTTTTCTCATGTGAAAGAACTGCTCAAAGACCCTATGTTGTGGTGTCTTTCTATCATCGTTTTCACTGGTTACTCCATTTTCAGTAGTACGACTTACTTTAACCCGTATCTAACAAATGTTGTTGGTATATCAGTACATGACTCAGGTATGTTCTCTATCATTAGAAGTTATTTATTTTACTTAATTGCTCCTTTTGGTGGTTACTTGGCTGACAAAGTGTTTAAATCAACATCTAAGCTATTTGTTGTTTTATTTGCATTGCTAGCGGGTACATTTATTGGTGTGATGTTCTTGCCATCAACAATGAGTGCAACCTCGATTAGTATTTATACGTTACTTCCCGGTGCGTTTGGTCTTATGCTTTACGGTTTAGTTTTCTCTATTGTACGTGAGACCGGAATTCCAATGAAAGTTGCTGGTACAGCTATTGGTATTGCTTCTATTATAGGTTATACGCCTGACCTATTCCTTTCTACGATGTTTGGCCATTGGCTCGATACTTACAGTAATAGTGGATACAGCATGATATTTAGCTTCTTGGGTGGAATGTCTTTGTTAGGACTAATACTAGCTACTGTTCTTGTTAAAAAAAATCAACTTAACGAAAGGAAACCTGTTACAGCATAAATTTAAAAATGCTTATAAAAAAGCCATTCTATATAGTGGATGGCTTTTATTTTATGAGAAAACGCCTAATTTATATGCCTCTAACCACTTCATAAAAATTTTCATTGTATTTTCTGGTGGCAAATTCTTTTCAGATAAACAAGTTCTAACCCAAGCACCATCTAGCAAAGCTATTAAGCTTTGAGCAGCTAAAGATGTGTCAGTAATATCAAGGCCTTCTTCCTTACTAATATTAAGCAACAAGTTATTTAGTAAAGTCTCAATTTTTTCATTAACATATTCATATGTGCTAGCCATATCCTGAGAATTTCTAATTAGACTCCAAAAGACTAACCATGCTTTCATTAAATCAGGGTCAAGGTTGTCTTCAGATATGTAAGAGCGAAAGAAAATAATCAGCTTTTCTGATGCACTACCTTTGTGAGAGTCAATAAGGGCATTGGTCTGATCAAAAAATTCATTCGAAATAGCATCATAGGCATTAATGACAAGTGAATCGATTGAACCAAAATGATGATTGATCATTCCTTGTGAAACATTTGCTTCTCGTGTGATTTTACGTACAGATAATCCAGCATAACCATCTAACTTTAAACAGTTTAAAGTACTTTTAATTAGTGAACTCTTCCGTTCATCTGCGTCATAACGTTGAAATTTCTTTTCTTTCATATATTAGTTCTGTAGTGGTCAAGTAAAACTGGCCACGGTTTTATAGTTTTTCCAGTACAGCTCTTCAGCTTCACAGGGTGGCAACATGTTGTTGTGTTGATGTGGCCTAACTTGGCTGAAATATCCTACGATATAATCCGTTATCACGTGCTTGGCTTCTAAAAAAGTTCGATAGCCTTGCTCTGGCATCCATTCTGTTTTCAAACTTCTAAAGAAGCGCTCCATCGGCGAATTATCCCAACAGTTTCCACGCCGACTCATGCTTTGTGTTATCTGATATTCAAAACTAGTCATTAGATACAACATTATATCATAAACAGGACTGTAAAAATTTGGCTAAATAACTGCCTGGTAAAATATGGGGGTGAATCGATGTTGACACATAGTGGGCAAACGTTTCAGGCATGAAAGGAATACCGAATACTTTTTACCAACTTCTGCATAAATCAGATCTGATACTTAACGTTAGGGGATGAACGAAATTGACCATTTCTTTGCAAATTGACCACAGATATCGACGGTAGTCGTTGATATTTTGGCATAAGAGACGTTATCTAAAAGCAGAATTATGGGCGATCTACTTTAAGTAAGTTATGTCCATAATTTAGTTAATCAATTAGGACTAACTAAATCTGCCCCATTTCAAGTTACACTTGCTTCGCTTCGCTGTTCATTGAACTATTCTGTAGGTAAATTTAAGACAATTTTATATTTTAGTGAATTCAGGGAGGAATATGGATTTCCTAATGTCCACTTTCCCTAAACTGACACAAAATTAAATGGAGTTTTCTACACTAATAGATGTAGGAGAGAACCATGAAACAATCTCGATTTACTGAAACTCAGATCGTCAATATCCTCAAAGAAGCGGATGCGGGGATGAAAGTGGAAGACATTTGTCGCAAACATGGCATGAGTTCGGCCACCTATTATAAATGGAAATCAAAATACGGCGGAATGGACGCATCAGAACTGCGACGAATGAAAGAGTTAGAAGATGAAAACACCAAGCTGATTTTTGGAAGTGTTTTGGCCGACTCCGATACAAGGGCTATCCGTTTAATCATAAGCGAGTCTATCGGGTCTATTGCCGAATGGGGAAGTGGACAAAGTCATCGAATGCCTATGTAAGAAATGTATTTTATGGATTGGTCTCAATTGTGTTGGTGAGGTATTTTGCTGGAAATTTATAATCTGCAATATTATATATATGCACCAATGGTGCATTGGCTATTCTAAGTTGTTATCTAATCTGAAATTAAATTTTTCTATTATAAAACAATATGATATAGTAATTCTTTATTTGCTATTAAATTCTTGGAAACGTTTAACCTAATATACAGGTTCGAATCCTGTAGGGTGCGCCATCTTTCAAGAAGCCAATTCAATGAGTTGGCTTTTTACATTTATCTTTTCAATAAACCCGAATTCAACTTCGAAGTGCGGCACTCGCTAATATCAAGTTCTTCCATAGAAATTGTTCGATATAAGAGTAAGTTTGTTGCCACTAAAGCAATTATCGATGTGATTATCTCTTGAGTTGGATATGTTACCTGTTGTGTTTTAATACATCAGGTATGCTCCAAAATCATCTAGCTTGGGAAACTAGCCATATTAGATTGGTGACTATCGCCAAGGGCATCTACCTAAATAGCTTATGAATCCCGGTAGAGTCAATAAAGAAATATGTAAATATGAACAGTATTATTGCCCTAAGCGACGACATTGCGGATATTTTGATTTTATATGCACACTTTATTTTTCTTTGTATTGATAAAATCAAGTAAAACAGAATGTTATGAAATCACCTTGGGAAGATATTGTGCACGCAAACTTTATTTTGAGGTGTATTTAAGTAGCACCATATATCTATCTGATATAATAAACATTATAGAAATTTAGGATGAAAATGTGCAGGTGGTGTTTGAGCGTGCACAATATACAAATGTTAAGTGTCATGGAGTGATATGGATTTCAGTACAATTATTAATAATATCCAAAATTGGGTCGAGCATTGGCCTAAAGAACGTACCGATGAGATGTCTCTGATTTCAAAAGCAGCTATATCTGAAGGTTGGTATTTAAATGAAGTATTACTATTTGGGATTTATAGCCAAATAGAAGATTACGATGATTTTCCCAGTATGATTGAGTCTTTGTTACTTGAAAACTGGGATGATTTTTGGGATGCAGCTTTCAAAGCTGAGCCTTCCCAATATTCATTGCTTTTCGAAGCAAAAGAATGCTTTGAGTCTGGTTTATATGGTGCGTCTATACATCTATTTTTCAGCCAAGCTGATGGCGTGTTCCATGACCACTTCGGAAAGAGTTTATACAAAAAAGAAGGTGAAAGAGCTAAGGCAGAAGCTGATGTTCATTTAAAAGATGTCATAGCAAGAGAGTCTTTAGAACAACTAATTAGTCAGTTTAAAGATGCTTCGGTGCTTCGTCGTATGTTCAATGAAGTATACAAAGAAATGTTCTCTGTCATAGGGGCAGATCCTATGAAAAATATTGATCCAGCAGATCCTGAAAGTGCTCTTAAAACACCAAATAGGCACGGTGTATTACATGGAATGCATAAAGAATATGCTTCTAAGGCTAATGCTCTAAAAGTATTCTCGATGTTCCTGTTTGTTTTGTATGCAATTCATGGCGAAAGTTTGATCGAGTAGACACTTAACAAGGCCATTAAAACGGACAAAAAACAGTTGGCTATTGTTCGTGCCTCACAAATTGTAGCCAACTATTTTTCGCCACTTATGGCGGCGTTATAAAACTCTGGAGAGCATGTGGTAATCGGCGAAGTGAATATTCAAACCTTGCTTGATGAGTTTGTGGACGAACAAGCTCAACTTTTTAGGAATGACGTAAGCGAGCAAGCAATATCGCATCTGCTGGCGATGAAATTTGCTTCGTATTTTCCTGTTTGGGACATTGACTGCGAATACAGTCGAAAAATGGAAGTAGTGAAAAGGTTGATTTATGCGGTTTCGCCTACCGGAGAGGCCCGCGAGCGAAATGTAGTTCCGGATATTATTATTCATAGACGCATGACAAACGATAATTTACTAGCTGTTGAAATCAAGAAATCGACTAATCAAGAGCATAGCTTTAAAGATCAGGCCAAGCTTGCAGCATTCAGAGAGCAGTTAGGCTATCAACATTCTTTATTTATTCGTTTTCTTACGGGTGTAGATGATGTCGGTTTCGTCGAGCTCGATTGGAAGTAAGTTGTTATAACAAGGCTAGGCACGGCGACGTCTTTTCCGTTGCGGCTTCGCCTTCACTACAAAGTCGCGTGTGCTAGCGGCGTTAGCTGCACATATTTAAGCATGTATATTATTATTACTGGTAGGTACAATATGAGTGGAACAGGTTTTACTCCTAGTAATTGGGCAGCAATAGCAGCTGCTGTATCGACTGGGTTAGCCGCTGTTGCAGCTTTTGGCTCATGGTTTACAGCCCAACGAATATACAAATTTAGTAAGTATTCGATTCTAAAGAAAAGGGAATTGATCATCCTTGCGCAGTTAATAGAGCGACACTCTTTGTACGAATCTGTTAAGAAAAACCCTGAATCGATGAATGATAATGAGTTCATTGAGTTTTTCGAGGAAATGACTTTCGATGATAACTCAACCATAAATTTAATAAATGAACTGAAGATTCTTGATCAAACAATTTCTATCAATCTATCAGGGTTTGAATGGAGTAGAATTGGTGAGGATACAGTTAATAAAATAAAAGCATTAAAGGATGCTCAAAAAAATATTCTATAGCAAAGCAGCTAACAAGGCGCTGCAATGGATGCATTTAACGTCCGGCGTTCGCGGCTTGAAGTTACTATTTTGCTGTAAGTTCAGTGGGGCACCATTGAGCTAAGCGTTATGTGTTTATGAGGACGTTCTGTGGAAACTGAATCAGTTAGCTACAACATGGACGACTTTCATATTGCTTTAAGCACATTTGATAAAGCTGTTTGCGAGGCGTGCGCTGTAAGTAACTTTACGGGAAGCCGCTATGTTGTTCACTATAAAGGATACTCTTCTAATATTTTTACGAGAATGTGTTTACATTCACAGGCTCTTATTTCTGCATTACCGAAAACCCGATGGGCGAAACGAGATTACGAGTGCTGGGAGTTTAGTCTTATAGCTCCTCATGTTCGTGCATTAATGGAGGGGTATCTTCTGTTCTTTTATTTGTCTGAAGCCCCTATTAGTGAAGATGAATGGTACGTAAAACTCAACGTCATGCACCTCAATGACTGTACTCGCAGAATAAGACTTCATCAAAATATAAGAAGCACGGAAGATGAAGCGGGTTTCCGTGAACAGCAAACCAAGCTGAAAGAGCGCTTAAAAGGTTCTGGTTTTTTTCACGGACTCCCGTCTAAGCTTCAAAAAAAGCTATTAAAAGGAAATGCACTTATGATCCCGTCGCGAGACGAGCTACTAGAGAAATTAGGATTAGATATTGGCGAGTTTAATGCGTTTTATGATCTAGTTTCAAATTTCACGCATATACTGCCAATTTCTTACTATAGAAGCGAAGCTAATGGGCGAGGTACAGGTGTTCAAAACCGAACGGATTTATCTTATATAGTTCTCTCTTTAATTAAGGCTGCTCATTGGCTAAACATTTCTACAGACAAAATGGTTGAATTATTTCCCGATGCAAACAAAGTTAGAAAAGGGAAAAAGTCTAAATTTACTTTGGGTCCAAAGGAAAATACGAAGAACCACAAATAAATACATAACAAAAGCAAGCAACAGCAGCGTTATAACGCAGTAGAGTTCATCACACATATTAAGGATTGTATGGAAGAATATTGGAATCCAATGGTGCCAGAATTATCGGTATCAGACTTCTCAAAATCACTGAATTTTTACTGTGAAATCTTAGGGTTTAAGGTTAGAAGTCAAAGAACAAAACCAGATTTTGCTTACATCGAATTTGAACAAGTACAAATCATGTTGGAGATAGCGGTTGGGTGACTGGAAGCTTAGAAGCGCCTTTCGGGCGTGGTGTAAATTTTCAAATTGAACTATCGAACATCGAGCCTGTTTATGAACGTCTCAAGTTAGCTGGGGTATCATTGTTCAAAGAACAGAAAGATACATGGTATGACGTTGGCCTTAGCCTTTCTGGGCAGCGCGAGTTTTTAGTGCAAGACCCAGATGGTTACCTTTTGAGGTTTTCGCAATATCTTGGTGAAAAGTCTAAGTCATGAAAACAGCGTTATAACAACGCGTCAACTAGGACGCTTGCAAGCTCGCGCCTATTACGCGGGCGTTATGTACTTTGAGGGTAAAATGCGAAAAGAACAGCTTTCGAAGTTTAAAAAGCAAGTTAATGCAGCGATGATTGGCTATATCAATCTACTCGAACGAAAAGAACTTTTATCAACATCAATTGATTTACATGAATCTTTTACAAATTTGGATCCACAGGTTAAAAGGAGCATTCTTGTTATACAAGATACAATGTATGCCTCTTTGATTGTTGAAACTCATACTTGGTTATTTGATAAATCAAATAAATCATCGAATTTGAGCTTACATCAACTGTTAGACCAGTTGGTTGACGGAAATTTCCAATCAAAGCACTTGCTAGAGGAATATGTAAAACCACCATCAACTATTGCTCTTGGTGGAGAAAGTGGGGGGTGGAATGAACAATACATTGAAGACCGAAAGCTTGAGTTTAATAAGACCTTTAGCGACTGTGTAACATGTATTAGTGAATTACTTTCCTCAGGTATAGTCGATAGAGTTAAGTTATTAAGGGATCGCCTACTTGCGCATAAAGATGGCAGCTATGATGTAGCTGATAATGGGCATACAGTTCAAGATGTATTTAGTCTTTTATCACATATGAGAGCAATCTTGGTTTGTTTGAATAAGCTATTCCAACGTATTAGTTATCCAATATCTGATTCAGAAAAACGTGCCAGAGCAAGTGCTGAAAAGTTTTGGAACCAGTTGGCACGTCTATAACAAGCAATTCAAGCAGATTCACAACGCGCGGCAATTTTAGCTTGAATCAAATTTAGTGATTTAAAGTGTAATTCTTAATGTATGGTGGTGGCGTTGTTCACCCCTTAATTTGACGTTAGATGTTTAGGAGAGCTAAGATGTATAACTTTCAAAACAAGCTTATTTTAATTACTGGTGCAACCAGCGGAATGGGGTTGGTGGCAGCAGAAAATATAATTGAGTTTGGTGGAAAAGTAATTGTTACAGGAAGAAATGAATCTAAGCTATCCGAGTTATCAAAGAAATATGGTCAGAATATAGTTGCTTTGAAAAATGATTCAGCTAGCCCAGAAACAGGGACTATACTTGCTGAAACAGTTGCGAAACATGGACGTCTAGATGGTTTATGGCTTAATGCTGCTATTGCAAGGCTGGGTAATTTCGATGAAATAACAGATGAGATATATGCTCAAGTTATGGACATCAATGTAAAAGGTCCGATATTGCAAGTTGCAGCGTTGAGTAAGCATTTAAACAATAGTGCTTCCATTATTGTTACAAGCTCAAGTTCAGTTTATGAAGGTGCAGCAGCAACCAGTCTTTACGCTGCCTCAAAAGGTGCTGTATCAGCAGCAGCTCGAGCTTGGGCCAGAGAACTGGCCCCAAGGAATATTAGGGTCAATACACTTGTTCCTGGGCCAATTGAGACAAATTTTAGGCGCTTTCTGCCCGAAGAAGCAAAGTCTGGGTTCGAGAAATTCGTAATTGATCAAGTTCCACTTGGGCGTTCAGGTACTGCCCAAGAAGCTGCTAATGTTGCCCTTTTTTTACTTTCCCCACATTCGTCCTATATAACGGGAAGTGAAATACCTGTTGATGGTGGCTTGATCATGCGATAGAAATTCATCTAACGAGCGTATGTTGCCGGACTGGTTTTAAGCTGCGCTTCAAACCAGCCGCAAATACGAACGTTAGCCCTTACAAGGAAGAATATGGATATCGTGTATGAAATTAAGCTGACAAAAGAACAGCACGAGTCAATCAAACTTCTGAGAAATCAGTCATTTCCAGAGCACCAATCAGATTACTCCTATTATAAACAAAAACCTCATATGCGTGCTTTGCAATATGAGGGTGACAACCTTGTTGGTTATTTGGGTTTAGATTATCGTGCGGTTAAAGTCAGTAACGAAGTATATAGCGTATTGGGTATTATTGATTTCTGCGTTACCGAAGAGCACCGAGGAAAAGGCATTGGTTCGTTGATGCTGTCTGAAGTTACCTCGTTCGCAGAGGGGACAGATGTTGATTTCATTATACTTATTTCCGAACTAGAGGACTTTTACCAAAAGAGAGGCTACACCAAAATAGAGGATATTAATTCGTGGTTAAGAATTCATGAGCATACCAACTATGGTGTAGCGGTCGACCATATTGATGAGCTATTTGTGAAATCAATCAGTGGCAAGTCTTGGTCAGTTGGGCATGTAGACTGGTTAGGTTACATGTACTAGTTGTGCACAGGGCTAACAAGCGCTTCCAGTCTGACGCCAAAACCCCCACGTTTTTATGTCACTCGCCACGCTCAAACATTAACACAAAAACACTCCGGCTTTGGTGCAGCTGAAGCGGGCATTATAACACACTTGAGTACATCGATTAGAAAGGAACAAAATGGAAGAATATTGGAATCCGATGGTTCCTGAATTATCAGTGAGCAATTTCGAAGAATCGTTAAACTTCTATCAAAATTTACTTGGCTTTAAAATTAGGAACCAACGCTCGAATCCAGACTTTGCATACTTGGAAAACGAAAAGGCTCAAATCATGCTTGAGCAAATTCACGATACAGGCTGGGTAACTGGAGAGTTGGAATACCCGCTAGGGCGAGGTGTTAATTTTCAAATTGAGTTAACGGACATTTCACCGATACTAGAGCGTTTAAACGCTGCTAATGTTGTACTTTATCGAGAGCCAAACGAGAATTGGTATGATGAAGGTAACGTTCTTTCTGGTCAGCGTGAGTTTTTAGTCCAAGATCCGGATGGTTATCTGCTACGTTTTACCCAGTATCTGGGTGAAAAACCGCAGGTATTGTATTAGCAAGGTGTATAGGCATCATGCTTTATTGTTTAGTCGGTAAACAATGGGTTTGGTTGCTAATTGAACCAATAGCATTTTGTTCTTAGCGTTACAAATCAAAAACATAACACTTTCTTGATATGTTACAGGTAACACCCTTATTTGTATGGTTGATGCTAGTTTACAGATGTTCTTCTTTAATATTCTAGTAATCGTCTAGACAGCTCTTGGTTTTATCGGTTATCTACTTTTAGTAAAATTATCAGGTTAAGACACGATAGAATTTGGGGGAAAGGTGATCAGAGAAGCAAAAGAAAGTGATTGCATTAATTTGGCGGCATTATCAATTAAAGTATGGCTGGAAAACTATGCGATAGTTGGTATTCGAAGAGAGTTTTCCGAATATATTTTTTCGACATTCACTGAAGCTCACTTCACGCAAATCCTGAATCAAGCAAGCTGCCGAGTTTTGGTTTGTGAACACCAAGGTGCTCTACAAGGGTATGTGCTGTTAGATCTCAACTCTCATTTTGAAACGCCCTCCAACGGTTTTGAAATCAAAAAGCTTTATATAGATAGTCGCTTTAAACAACAAGGGATAGGGAAAGCCTTGCTAAGTGAAGTAGAGCAACGATTTGGTCACCCATTTTGGTTATATACTTGGGTTGAAAATGCATCTAATGGATTTTATCAACACCTTGGTTTTACAAAAATTGGGACTTTCGTTTTTGAGGCATCGGGGCAGGCCATAGAAAATAACGTTTACCGTTCTCCTTGTTAAATTCATTTCATTGTTGCGCAAAGTTCTGCGGGATTGTTGAACTTTTGTGGTTGAATTTTGTTCAAGCCAAACACCTCCTAAACTTGTAGCACCCTCTTAGTACCTTAGATAAGGCCTTGTTTAACGCATATTCTTTTATTTCAATGGTATGATAATATTCTGCTATAGAAATTCTAAAGGATAGCAATGAAAACCATTTCGGACATCGCTAATGCGGCAGGCGTATCTAAGTCAACTGTTTCTCGAGTATTAAACAATCGTCCAGGTGTAAATCCTAAAGCTCGCGAAAAGATACAAGCCTTAATTGACCAAAGTCATTTTACGGCGAATATCGCCGCTAAGAATCTCAAAGCCGGCCATTCAGATACGGTTGGAGTTCTCGTACCGCTCATGACATCAAAAACGGTGGCGAGTTATATACATGGTATGTCGGTTGAGTTTGAATCAAATGGTATTCAGTTGTTACTAATGAATGCCAATATGGATACTCGAAAGGCCTCTGTGAACGTACGAACCCTCAATTCTAAAGGCGTTGATGGCATGATTGTGCTGGTTGCAGGGTATAATCAGGAATTGATTCGCGCATTTAATGAATCTGAATGTCCAGTGGTTGTGGTTGGACAAGATCTGTCGATGTATCAGGTTCCGAGTGTCTTTTTCGATGACTACCGATGTGGATATATGGCCGGGCAGCAATTGCTGCAAGTCGGAGCTTCGAAGTTGTTATTTTTAGGAATTTCGGCAATGGATGTTGCGCTCGGAAAACAGCGCCGGAGGGGGTTTGAAGATGCAATCAGCCTCGCTAACGTAGAGTGTCAATTTATTGCTGACTGTGAGCTTAATGCACAGTCGGGCTTAAAGCAAACTCAAGCGGTCCTCGAATCAGGTTATCAACCCGATGGTATTTTTGCTGTAACGGACCGAATTGCTGCGGGGGCGAGTAAAGCGATGAGTAATGCAGGTTTGGCGGTTGGAGAACAAGTTGCTATTGTCGGGGTCGGAGATGATGAACTGTGTGAATTGTTAACACCTTCATTGGCATCGATTCATTACAATTACCATGATGTGGGCCGAGAAGCTGCCCGTGTATTGATCGCACAGATCAAAGGAAAAAAATCTGAGCAAATTGCGTTTACTCATCAAGGTTCTTTCCATTGGCGTCCATCCTGTCAGTTAGTCACCATTAATGACTCACTGACAGGAAAGGAGAGTTAACTAGCTGGCGCTGTTTTTTTACTGGTTAATAGGTAAGAGGCAATAAATCCAACTAAGAAAGCAATGGCAAAGCCAGTAATATAGTCGACAACTGAACCGTTACGGACAATTGCAAGTCCTGGAATTCCCGTTAATCCTACAGATGTCATCCCAACCTTGGTATAAACGACATAGGCGCCACCAATGGCTCCACCCACTAATCCACCTAGGAATGGACGCATATAGCGAAGATTAACCCCAAAAATAGCGGGTTCAGTAATACCAAGAATCGCCGAAATAGCAGATGGAAGTGCTAAAGCAGTTACTTTTTTATCTCGTTTTTTAAAGATCACAGCGAAACAAGCTCCGCCTTGAGCGACATTGGCCATCGACCAAATTGGAAGTAAGAAGTTGAATCCGATTTTAGGATCCCCTAGCAGCCCTAATTCGATTGCATGAAAACTTTGGTGGATCCCTGTGATCACAATCATTGAATAGGTGCCACCGAATACAAAGCCAGCTAAAACCCCGGCATGAGTATATAAATACATCAATCCAGTTGAGATTCCATTCCCTAGTAAACGCCCAAAAGGACCGATAGCGACTAGGGATACAAACCCGGTAATGGTCAAGACTAAAAATGGGCTGAGTATAATATCGAGGGTATTGGGGACAACCTTCCGAACTAATTTTTCCATCTTACACATGAACCAAACGGCCATGAGCATTGGGAACACGGTGCCTTGATACCCCACTAAACCGATATGAAAGCCAAAAAGCGAGACAGAAGGGAATCCGTGTCCAATGGTCCAAGCATTGACCAGATCGGGGTGGGTGAGGATCCCACCCAATGTAGCTCCCAAGATCGGGGTTCCCCCAAAGACTTTGGCTCCAACGAAGCCAATAAGAATTGGTAGAATGATGAAAGCTGCACTCGAGCTCATATCCAGTAGGTAATACCAGAAGTTATGGGTATCAATCAGATGGTTTGTTTTTAGGTAACCCAAGACCCCCATACACAAACCACTGGCCACAATCGCAGGAATAATCGGAACAAAAATGTTTGACAAAGTACGAGCAACGGCTTGAATTGGATTTTTACTTGCCCCTTGAGTGGCAACTTCAGCTGTTGAAGCTTCAGTTATACCTGCGGCAGCCGCAAAATGCTCGAATACGCGGTTGACGATGCCTGTACCAATAATAATTTGATACTGACCACTATTGGTAAAGACCCCCTTTACCAGATCTAAGTCTTCTATTGCTGCTGTATCTGCGATATCCGTATCATTAAGGACTAAGCGTAAGCGTGTCGCGCAATGAGCAGCACTGGCTAAATTCTCTTTGCCCCCAATGAGTTTTAATATTTGTTGGGCTGTACTTTTTTCAGACATTTGGATTACTCCTCTTTGCCATCACACAATGTCGATGAGTTTGATTGACTGGTAACGGTTCCACATTTGGTTTGCAATAATACGTAATAAAGGTTTTTATAACCATAAATCAGGTCTCTATTTTGACTTTTATTATAAAAAATAAGGTCATTTGTGATCAAAATCACATTAAAACAGACCTCGGAAGAGGTTTGACATGAAATCGATTTCTAAAACCATGTTTCCATCTGTACACCTAGGTTGACTGTTCCGCCGCTTTTGAAACCTGCCGAGCCAAAGGCATCTGTTGTTGAATATTTATCCAGTGCCGAAGACCAGTTCATGTAGGTTGCAAAGAACCGAATTTCTGGACGCTCAAAGAAACTTGTAAATGCCTGAGGACGGAACGTCGGGGCAATCGTAAATTTAAAGACGTTTCCTTTGACGGCCTGATCACCTTTTAAACCTTGAGGGTCTATATCCATATACATGTAGGTCGTTTCATACTGCATTGAAAAGTTAGAGGTAATCTGTTGATTTAAGCGAATATTGGTCGTTAACCAGTCATATTTGTCACTTTTAAGATAGCGGTTGTGACTGCGTTGAGCCATTAATGCAGGAGCGATTGCCCATGTTTTATTGAGTTTTGTTGTCCCGTATGTCGCTAATCGATAAGTATTGGCCTGATTGATCAAATTACCATCTGAGCCAATATTCTTAACTTCAGCACCTAAACCATGGCCGTATAACAAAGCAATTTTGGAGGTCCCTTTAGATATTCCGTAAAAGTTACTGCCATGATAGGCGAGCATGGTGTGGATCCCTTTGTCTGTGGCATAGTGTTCAGACAGTCCTGTGTTTAAGCGTTTCTTATTATTTTGCGCCCGCATGACATTAACCATCCATTGCCAATGGTTATAATAGTTATTGGCCGTGAGGGTAAAATTATCAATGCCACTGTTATCTAGGTCGCCATAACTTCGCCCATAGATCGAAAAGCTAGAGTGGGCATGGTCATTCCATTGCACATTATCAATCCCGCCACCTGTTCCGGCTAAAAATATGATATCTGAGTCAAGCCAATGGATATCAAAATTGTTGCGGTCAAATCGCTTCCCAGCCCACAAAGAAGCGTGTTTAAATGGTCCTGAAAATGAAGGAAGTTCAGACATTTCGACAAAAGCTTGTCTTAGATTTAATTCAGATGTCTTCGCGGTCCAATCATTGTAACTAGTTTGTCCGTCGGCAAGCATCACTTTGTATCGGACATGAGCGCCATTGACTAAATTTTGGTGGTCTTCAAAGTTCATTTCGACATACGTCTTTTGTTCAACGCCAAGTCGTCCCAAGTAACCACCGGTGCTTCCGGCAGGGGTTAGATCTTTTTGTCCGTAGGTGGATGAAAAATGGTCATTGGTTAAAATGCCCGAGCGTGCATAGCCATGAAATTCAAAGTGATGTGAGTGAGCTTCTTTTTGCTCTTGCTGCTTTTGTGCTTTAAATGCCGCTTCTTGAGCCGCTTTAGTTTGTTGCAGTTGTTTCTCTAGTTCATGTAATTGTTTTTGAATTGCTTGAATTTTAGTCGTAAGCTGCGGATTTTCCTCAGCAGCATGAGCTGCAAAAGGTAATGTTATTGCCAAAGCGAGTATGGTTTTTTTTAGTTGCATCATAAAGTTCCTTTTTGTGAGGGGAAACTATAGTTGGAATCGGTTCCATAATGATGCTCGAAATATCTGAATTGGTAAAAAAGAACAGTGGAAAAATGTGATGTTGCGGGAGATATAACTGCAGTTAATCACGTATTTTGTGATGCATATCACTGAATTAATAATGTCAGGATGGAACCGATTGCATATCTAGGAGAATTTATTAAACTTCGAGGTGCGATTTTTCTTTCGTATTATTCTGGATTGTTCTATGTCGATAAACTCTGAATCTGATAATCACAAGGGACCTTTTTCATGGCGTCCCAGCTACCATATTGCTCCGCCCTATGGGTTAATGAATGATCCAAATGGATTTAGCTATTTTAATCATCAATATTGGTTGTTTTTTCAATGGAATCCAAGCGGTTGTGAACATGTCAATAAGCACTGGGGCTTAATGACAAGTACGGATTTAGTTCACTGGCAACAGCAACCCTTTAAAATGGCCCCCACACATTGGTTTGACAAAGATGGTTGTTATTCTGGAAGCGGTCTAGTAGAGAAAGGCGGTTTATCTCTTTTTTATACCGGGAATGTTCGCCATGGAGAACTTCGGGAAAGTTACCAATGCTTAGTAACCACAGAAGATGGGCAGCAGTATTTAAATCAAGGGCCGCTATGGACTAAGCAACTAGAAGATTTTACAGGCCATGTTCGAGATCCGAAGGTTTTCTATGTTAATCAGCAGCGAAGAATGTGGCTTGCGGCTCAGAACCGAGATTTAAAAGGGGGCGTTGCCGTACTCGATGAAACTGCAGAAGGAACATGGCAATTAAGGGGGCATTATTTTAACCCTATTGGTTGGGCAAATGACCAGCTCGGTTATATGTGGGAATGTCCAGATCGACTGCAGTTTGGTGACCAAGTTGTATTAGTTTGTTGTGTACAAGGGATTAATTGCTCCGATCCTTATTCTTCTAATGAAAATCTCAGTGGCTTTTTTCAGATTGAAGAAGATGCGGATGGCGAAATTAGATTTACTAGTGATTATTTACTATTAGATCATGGGTTTGAGTTTTATGCGCCACAAAGTATTGTTGATCCACAAGGGCAAACCATCCTAATCGGATGGATGGGATTACCTGATGATCCAGAGCAACCTTCTGTAGCTAATGAACAATGGTGTGGTCAGTTAACGATGCCCCGCGTCTGTCAATGGGAAAATGGCGCATTACGTCAGCGACCTTTGGCCGAGTTATTCGCCGCCTTTTCTGAACCGAATACCGTTTTGCCGATCACTTTTAAAATGGCATCGTTTGAGTGTACAAATACCTGTTACATCGAGCTCGATAACTTAAAAGGTGCAGGTCAGTTGACGGTAGACAACCCTAAAGAATCGTTAGTGATTACGTGGGATGAAAATGGGGAAGCGACTGTTGATAGAACCGAGTTCTGTACCGTTGGCATGGATTTGATACGCCAATATAAAAGTCGCGATGGTTGTATTAAGCAGCTGCAACTGTTTATTGATAACTCCAGTTTTGAGTTGTTCATTAATGATGGCGAAGCCGTCATGACGGGACGAATATTTCCGAATACCTCTGTCACTCATGCAACAGTCTTGGGTGTTGCTGGAGAGTTAAAGGTACGCTTTTTGGATACGTCCTGTATCAATACGTTAATGAAGGAGCAATTTAGTGATGAATACGCAAGTTTGGTGTCTCGGTGATGTTGTTGTTGACCTGATTGAAGAAGGGTCTTCGTATTATAAAAAATGTCCTGGAGGTGCCCCAGCTAACGTGGCGGTTGCTCTGAGTCGTTTAGGTGTGAAAACGGGATTTATTGGCCGATGTGGGGCCGATCCGATGGGCGACTATATGCGTGAGGTATTAGCCAACGAGCAGATCGCTACTGATTATCTTTTCCAAGATGATGAACATCATACTTCCACTGTTTTAGTGACACTTGATGATACCGGCGAGCGTAGTTTTACTTTTTTGGTGAACCCGAGTGCTGACATGTTTTTATCGAGTGACCAATTACCTGATTTTGTCGCGGGTCAGTGGTTACAATTGAGTTCCATTGCTCTGGCTGGGCCTGTGACTCGACAAGCCGCTAAAGAAGCAATGACACGCACAAGAGCGAATCAAGCCTCTGTGTTTTTCGATGTTAACATTCGACCTACGTTATGGTCGAGCCATGAGACCATGATCGAGACCATTCGAGACGTGTTGCCTTTATGTGACGTTGTTAAAGTGAGTGAAGAAGAAGCACAAATTTTAACAGGATACGATGATGTTACACTAGCGCTCGAACAGTTAAAAACATACACAGATGCCTTACTAGTGGTCACTCTTGGAGCCGATGGTGCGAAGGCTTTTGACAAGAATATCGCGCTACACTGCTCGCTATCTAAAAAGGTCAATGTGATTGATAGTACAGGAGCTGGAGACGGTTTTGTCGGAGGCATGTTGAGTGTATTAGCGAGTACTCCTGACTGGCGAAAACAAGATATACTCGAGCAAGCTTTAGCGCGCGGCAACCAAGTAGGCAGCTATGTTGTCACCCAAAGAGGGGCGATGACGGCATTACCAACGATGACCGAACTAAACTAAACTTTAGATTATGGGAGATCGATCAGATCTCCCATAATAAACTCCTATCTACACAGCTGCTAACTAAAACAATTATAATGACAAATGCAAGTTGTGGTTTTAACTCTATAAATATCAATTAATTTACCGACTTCCTGATTCCCCAAGTACAATGGTCGCGAGAGGATATATCAATATCGAGGCGGGCAATGTATTATCTGCCACTATATTCACGGTCCACTCAAACGAATATAAACGTAACGGCCATTATTACTAGCTTCTATGGACACTCAAACCAACAACCTATCCATAAATTACAAGAATTTTGAAGATCAGCTGCACTATTCATTAGTCAGTTCTCGAACAAGGCTGTTTCTACCAAAAATGCACTGATAAGTGTGCTAATTCCAGCTTTTTTGGGATTTAACGCTTATGTTAGCTGCATGATCAAAGAAATTTCCCTTTCCATTTTGTGGATTAAATGGATAATACGCGGCTCATTTAACTTATGTATTGAGTGACACGATAATGTCTACCGAAGCAACTTTATTAGCGCGCAGCAACTCAACATGTGAGCTTTGCTCTGCTGAAACTTCTCTAAGTCCTTATGTGGTTCCACCACATACGCAATTGAGTGTCGATCACAGCGTTATGCTCTGCGACTACTGCAAAGTGCAACTCGAAGACCCAGAACAAACCGACGTCAACCATTGGCATTGCTTAAATGAAAGCATGTGGAGTGAGCACCCTCCGGTTCAAGTATTAGCTTGGCGTCAGTTAAAGCACTTAAGTGCTGAAAATGGCTGGGCACAAGATCTCGTGGATATGATGTACATGGAAGATGATGTGCAAAAATGGGCTGAATTAGGCCTAGGCGATGATCAAGAAAAAACCTTAGATGCTAATGGTGCGGAACTTAGTAAAGGTGACAGTGTTACCGTCATTAAAGATTTGCCAGTAAAAGGCACTAAGCAGGTGATTAAACAAGGGACAGTGATCCGAGGGATCAATTTATCTGATGATCCAACGCTAGTCTCAGGAAAAGTCAACGGGCAGTCTATGTATGTTATTGCAGCTTACTGCCGTAAAAAATAAACGCAGTGCAATATTAAAAAGGTACTCTACAGAGTACCTTTAGGTTTCTATGAATAATTACAGTTCGTTAATCCATACTCGCATTTCGCCTTCACCTCGATTTGCCCAACTAAAATAGGGCACAAGTGTTAATTCACACTTTGTCATCGCAGGTTTTTCACTATTAAATGAATATAAAGGTTGGCTGTGCGCGTGAATTGAATCGATGCGGTAGGCTGTGGCTTTGATTAACGTTTTCCCGGCAAAAATGCCACTGCCCGCAATGCATTTAAGTTCACTGCTTGAATCTAATAATAAATTATGTAGCTCTTCACCATTGTCGGCTTGTTCAATGCAATAGACTAACGGTCCTCGTTGAATGGCAACTTTGCGCATATCATGGCGCAATAGTGGATTTGGCCGAACCAGTATCGGCTGCATGGGGAGTTGCAAAATGATTTCATCATCATTTTGCCATTGCCGTTTGATATGAATATACCCATCGCTAGCTATGTTTTCAGCAGCAAAGCCAGTTTGGTTGATACTTAGTTGTGGTTGTTGGCACCAATTTGGAACACGCAGGGCGATATCAGCCTGACACGGTTGTGCCATTTTAACTGTAAAGGTAATCGTATCTTGCCACGGATAGTTCCCTTTCTGTAGGAGCGTCATATTACCATCAGATAGGTATAAGGTACTTTCGCTGGCAATGTACAAATTCGTATATATCGTATTATCTTTAACCGTATAGATATAATTACCAATTGAGCCAATCAAACGAGCCAGGTTTGGAGGGCAACAAGCACAACCAAACCACTGTTGTCGAATGGGTTTGACATGCTCGTAAATATGATTATAAGCAATTGCTTTAGGGTAGACTTCAAGCGGATTGACATAAAAGAAATGTTTACCATCCAGTGCGATACCTGCCAGAACTGTATTGTAAAGAGCACGTTCCATGACATCGGCATAATTGCTATTAGGGTCAAGTTGTAACATCTGATTGGCAAACATGATTAAACCAATCGAGGCGCATGTCTCGGTATAAGCTGTATCATTGGGTAAGTCATAATCACAACTAAATGCCTCGCCTTGGCTCTGAGAACCGATACTTCCAGTTATATACATTTGTTTGTTAGTGACGTTCTGCCACAAGGTTCGACAAGCCGTTAATTTTTCTTGGCTGTGATTGATGCGTGCTAGGTGGGCAACGCCAGCCATCAAATAGACAAATCGGACTGCATGACCTGTTGCGGTGGACTGTTTAGTTATTGGGGCATGCGCTTGAGAGTAATTTTTATCCTTAATCATCCACGCGCTGCCATGCGTTTGCCAATATGAGGTTTGGCCACGTCGCTCGTATTCGATGTCGTAATAGTGGGGTTGTTGACCTCGCTGTTCAATGAAAAACTGGCTCAATTGGCTGTATCTTGTATCTTGCGTTACTTCATAAAGACGCATCAATGCTTGCTCTATTTCAGGATGCCCTGGATACCCTAGTAATTGCCCCGGTTTTTTACCAAAGACTTCGTTAATATGGTCTGCAAATTTACAGACTATATCTAACAACCTTGTCTTTTCAGTCGCACAATAATAAGCCACGCCAGCTTCAATCAAGTGTCCAGCACAATAAAGCTCATGACACTCGCAAACATTGGTCCATTTTTCAGAGGGGGCTTTAACCGTGAAATAGGTGTTTACATAGCCATTGGGTTGTTGTGCTTTGCCGATTAGATCAATGACATCATCGGCGATGGATTCAAGCTGTGGATCAGGATGGTTTGAGAGTGAGTATGCTACAGCTTCGAGCCATTTGGCTACATCGCTGTCTTGAAAAATCATGCCATAAAATTCTCCTTGCATTTGACCGGCTGCAATTTTGAAATTATCGATCGCATGGCTGGGTTCGGCATCATCAATTGTGTCATTGAGTGCACACCATTGATAAGGGATGACAACCTCGGTAATCAACTTTTGATATTGCATCCAGAATGAATCCGTAATGGCAATATGAGTAAATTGAGATTCTGTATGATCAGTTTTCATATCGTTATTCTTTCTATGCTTGTTGTGGTTTAATTTGTTGAGAAACTTTATCCATCAGATGAGTATCCAATTTGCTTCGGGCAATGATAAGAGCCAAGATCAAATGAATAATCGCAGGGATAAAGGTTTCAATAGAAACGATTCCCGTGATGGACTTAGATGTTTGGTTCGCTAACCCTGGGTGATAAGCGATAATCACGAGCGTAAAACTGATAATTGCGGCGCTAGATGCCCAGGCCAGTTTGATAAAGAACAGATTAAAAGCGAAGGTAAGCCCTGATGAACTAATGCCAGTTTTCCAGCGACCATAATCATCAGCGAATGCCATTAGTGAAAAGTGTAAAGGTAAGGTAATGCCTAATAGTATGTGGTAGATAAAGATGATCCCCAACCACAACATTTGACTGTGTACACCGACCGGCAATAAAAACATAGCTGCTGAGTAGAGAGCCAAAAATAAATTCAGGTACATGTACAGCTTTTTAATATCAATCATTTTGGTTAGATAATTGACCGTTAGTGGTCCAATAACGCCACCGGCAGTGACCATGGCAAAAAAGATGGCGGTATATGAGCTACTACCTTGCAATGCATAATGGATAAAGTACATGTATCCGCCGCCGCGAACGTTGAAGATATTGATCAGAAAAAAAGACATGAATAACATCAATAACAACTGGTCGTTTTTACGAATATTGTGAATATGTTCTTTAAACGAAAAGTTTCCCATCGCACTGATTGACACACGCTCTTTAACGGCGGCAAAGCACCAAATGAACATGACAGCTGCAAGTGCACAGAGAATCATCACGCCATAGCGATAACCAAGAGCGGTCTGTTGTTTATCAAAAAGCCCAACAAACCATGGTAACCCTACAGACACCATTGCTCCGGCGATTCCTGTTAACACGAATCGCCATGCCTGACATTGCACGACTTCTTTAGGGTTCGTCGTCATGGTGCTGATAAGTGCGCAATACGGAACATTAATCGCTGTGTAACTGATAGAGAGCATCATGTAAGTGATAAAGGCATAAACAACCTTCATGGTGTAACTAACGTCGGGGACAGAGAAGGTCATTATCCCGACTATTGCGACGGGGATGGCCATCCATAGCTGCCACGGGCGAAATCGGCCAAACCGACTATGAGTCTTGTCCGAAATTACGCCCATCATAGGGTCAGTAACCGCATCAAATACTCTTAATACTAAAAACAGCGTACCGACAATGGCAGGTGTTAAACCAAAAATATCGGTATAGAAAAATGTTAGAAAGTTACCGATTAAGGCGGTAATAATTGTTCCGCCCGCATCCCCTAAGCCATAACCGAATTTTTCACCCGGTCCGATGTGTACTGTTGCAGGGTCAACTTTGTGTGTATCACCCAATACTAAAGTGTCTTTTACAGTTTGGGACATAATGTTGCCTCATTCTTATTGTAGGGGTCTAGTTTTTATTGTTTAGAACGAGTGTGGCTTGTCTTTGGAAATTCAGATAGAGAATGTATCAACATAAAAACAGGACAAATCCGACTTTGTATTTGAATTTGTGAGCTATATCTTTTTTCGCAGATAAAACCCCGTTTAGATTAAAGTCCAAGATAAAAAGCGGGGAATCCCATGGCTAATATTTACATCGAGCATCCCCTTGAGATTGAAAATGGTGGGCTTTTTATTTCTAACGGTCGAGGGATTCACCCTAAACGGGTGATCAAATCCTATGAGCTTATTTTTGTATTACATGGCACGTTAGCGATACGTGAAGGCACTCACGATTATCTCTTAAGAAGTGGCGATGCGTTGATATTGCATCCAAAAATTGAGCATCAGGGAATTGTGAATTTTCCATCCGATTTAAAATTTTACTGGGTTCATTTTCGTTTGCACTCATTACGTCATCAGCGAAACGTCGACACAACGATAGATTTAAACAAAATTGGGCAGGTCAACGATGTGACAAAAATTACCGAGCTCTTTAATCTAATGCTTAGGGAGCAAGAGCTTGGTGTAGATAAAATGACACTTAATTTATTGCTGTTGGTTATTTTGCGAGAAATTAGCCTGAAAATGGATGCAAACCAGCTAAGTAAACCCAAAGAGCTCGCATACCGTGCCCGCTCAGTCATTCGTCGATTTTATAATGAGCCACTGACTCCCAGCCAAATCGCGCAAACTTTAAAGTGCAATGTCGATTACTTAGGTCGAATTTACAAACAGACGTTTGCCTGTTCTCTAGGGGAAGCAATACAACTGCAAAAAATCTCAGCGGCTAAGCACCAGCTAGTTGAACAAGGTCTAACCATCGCAGAAATTGCAGATGAGCTAAGCTATCACGATACGGGGTATTTTCGGCGTGTTTTTGTAAAACATGTCGGAATGTCTCCTTCTCGTTATCGCAAGCTCTATAGTATTGCGCGAATTAATTCCAATTAGCCTTGATACTGGCTGTATAAAGTATCAAGACTAATTGCTTGTTAGAATGGTTTTACATTTAAAATAAATTCGCGTACTCGCTCTAAAGCAGGTTTTAACAGCGGCAATTGGGTTGCATGGCAAATGCGAATATGTCCAGCGCCAGAGACACCGAATGCTTCTCCTGGTGCAACACCGACTTTGGCCTTATCGATCATTTCACGTAAGTAAGGTTGACTATCATAACCAAGGCCGTCGATTTTTAAGAAGCCATAAAAAGTAGCTTTCATTTCATACAAAGTCGTATTAGGGAGATCACCGAGGAACTGCAGCATACAATCACGGCTTTTTTTCAGAGCAGCCACACTACTTTGCACAAAATCTTCGCCTTGTTCAATCGCGGCTAACCCTCCGGCTTGAGAGAAGGCACTGGCACAGGAAACATTAAATTCAGTTAACTTTCTCACCGTGGGTATCAATGCTTTCGGAATATTCAGCCAACCTAAACGCCATCCGGTCATTGCCCAGGCTTTCGAAAAGCTATTACAGATGATAACCCGGTCATATTCACTCACAAGCTCACAAAATGAGGGGGCCGCCTCGCTATCAAAGATATGGCGTGAATACACTTCGTCACTAATAATCCAAATACCACGTTGACGACAAAATTTAAGGATTTCTGTTAATAACTCTTTGCTAGCAACCCATCCGGTTGGATTCGAGGGACTATTGATAATAAGAGCCTGTGCCCCATGAAGCGAAGAAAAGAGTTCCTCTGTGTCTAAATAAAAAGTTTTACCCTTAGTTTTTAAGGCCACCCGAATCACTTGGCAACCAAGGATTTCAGGAATAGCCGCTAAAGTTGGGAATAATGGCTCGATGACAACAACTTTATCGGCTGGATTAAGACAACTTTGTGCAGCAATCATAACGGCGTTAGTCCCAGAGACGGTAATAGAAACGTTCTCGGGAGCAAAATGTGACCCAAACAGGTTATTTTGGTAATGCGCAATGGCTTGACATAATTCCGGGAGTCCAGTGTTTGGCGTATATTTGGTTTCATAACGTGATAATGATTCACTGGCTGCCTGGCAAATAAAATCTGGCGTTGCCGATGAAGCCTCGCCAAACCATAGTGGCGTCACATCATTTTTTCCCATCCCATAGTTGGCAATTGAACGAATAGGGGACTCATCTAATCGCTGAGCTCTTTGACTAATGCCATTTAATAATGACAATTCTGCATTTGACATGATTATCCTTTATTAAGTTATCTACCCTAGGGGAATGTTTGTATGATGCGCGACAAAAGTGTCGTAAATCATCATGAAACAACATTTGTGGAAATAAAAGGGTTTTTTTTTAAAGATTTGTCCCCATATTAGTGCCATGGATCGTATTGTGATGATACGAATTTTTAGGTGTTGTTTCACAAAAGGGTGTATGAGGCAGCATGAGTACAAAAGATTTTTATAGTATTTTAGGTGTCTCGCGGAGCGCCAGTGAACAAGAGATAAAAAAAGCTTATCGGCGATTAGCCCGTAAGTATCATCCGGATGTTAGTAAAGAACCGGATGCTGAACAGCGCTTTAAAGAAATAGGCGAGGCTTATGAAGTGCTTAGTAGTAAGCAAAAACGAGCCGCTTATGATCAGTTCGGCAGTCAGTGGAAAGCTGCTAGTGGTGCTGGTGCCGGAGGGGGCCATTGGCAAAATGCACGGGGTGGAGGTAATCCATTTGGCAACGGTGCGAATGGCGGATTTAGTGATTTTTTTGAAAACATATTTGGTCAAGGTGGTTTTTCCGGCCAAAGTCGTGGTGGTTTCGGTGGCTTTGAAGGTAACCGCGGATTTAGCCAGACAGGCGATAATGTGGAAGCCCAAATAACGATTGATATTGCTGATAGTTATTTAGGCGCCAGTCGACCGATGACTCTGAATATAGCCGGTCAGCAACGTACGTTGAATGTTAAAATTCCAGCCGGAATTAAAGATGGTCAGAAAATTCGTCTGGCGGGTCAAGGTAAACCGGGAATGGGCAGTGGCCAAAATGGCGACTTGCTGTTGCAAGTCCATTTTCGTAAAGATGGTTACTATCGGGTCGATGGATCTGATGTTTACTATATTCTGCAGGTTGCGCCTTGGGAAGCTGCTTTGGGTGAAAAAGTCAGTGTTCCATTGCCTGACGGTAAACATGTCGATGTAAAAATTCCGTCTAATTCATCGGGGGGACGAAAAATGCGCTTGCGTGGACGTGGGCTACCATCAAAACAACCCGGTGATTTTTACGTGGAGTTACAAATTTTATTACCGAAAGCAGACTCGGCTAAAGCTAAAAAAGCCTATGCTGCTTTTCGCCAGGCATTTGAAGCTTAATTGAATGATCTCTATCCCCTAACTGAATCGGTAAGTTAGGGGATATTTTTATGCCTTAGCCGGCTCTTGATGCAAAATAACATAGCCGCCAAAGGATGCCCCTAACAGCATAAAGCAAAAATATAAAAAGACCTGTGTTGCCGTTTGTAAACCTAAGTGGCTGGCTAAGAAGCCCAAGAAAAAGATACTTATAGCTGCAAATAGATACCCACCCAAGAAAAAAGTTGCCGTTGAACGTTGAAATGTTCCCATCGGAAGATGTTGTTTTAACACTCGGGTTCCACTCAATTGCGTCATACTTTGTCCAACACCAGCAAATATCGATGCGATAGCCATAATAGCCGCTGAATGCCATACTTCGGCAATGAGAATACTAACACCACCAATAGAGGCACAAACAGTGCCGACTAAAACTTGTTTCCCTATAGAAAGATTTTTAAGACAAAGCTGACTGATAATTCCTGCACCGAACATTAACAAGGCAATGCCACCAACAATTGTGTGACTGTCAGTATGCATGAGCGTGGTAATGATCTTAGGTCCTATCGATATAAATAAGCCGGCTATGGCAAATGGGCTCGCAAATAGACCCACTGTCACAAATGTCAGTCCATAGCTTTTTTTACCTTCTTCAACAGGGCCATTGGCTTCGTGATGTCCCAATTCGACCAGTTCTTTTTCGGGTTGCATTCTAGCGAGGATAACGACACATATCGTTAGCAAAATCATTAATGGTGTAAAAATACTGCTATACGGAGGATGAATTAGATCGGCTAAAACGCCTGCGTAAAAAGGACCAATACCAAAACCGAGAACGCATGCTAAGGTGACAATTAACGGTGTATTATGCACTTGCTGCTGGAGTCCGATTTTAACGATCAATGAAATACCGCATGAAACAAATGTTCCACAACATAGACCAATAATTAACCGAGCCGTCACTAACTGCCAGAAGTGCTCAGCAGAGCTAAATAGTGCTCCAGCGAAAATTGTGCCAACTAGCGCTAACAATAACAGCCGCTTGATTGTTGTTGCGTTTTGCACTCGAGTTAAAGAAAGCAAGGAAATTGCAATGCCAATATGGTAGGCCACAAATATGATACCAATTCCAGTGGTATTATATGAGATATGTTGTTGCCATAATGTATAAAGAGGGGTAGGGGCATTGGCCGTCACGTATACCAAAAATAAGGCAAAAGATAATACAGCCATCGCCAGTGTTGAATTGAGCGATAGTTTTGATCTGACCATTATATTGTCCGTAGATTAGTTTGAATTATTTAAGAGACGGTGGCATTTTAACGCACCAAAATTAAAAGTTCGATCAATATCGAACAAAGCAGTTTCAGCAGTGAGGACATCATGACCGAGCCATTAAGCGAAAACAAGGCAATATGTCGTTGGCAGTGTATGCCGCTTCATGATATATCATTAACAGATGTCCTTAGCGCGCTTGCCGATCCGACACGTCTTTTGATTATTAAACAATTAAAGCAACATGGCGCTTGTCGTTGTTGTGATTTTAAACTTGGATTGAGTAAGTCAACGTTGAGCCACCATATCAAGATATTGTATCTGTCCGGAATTGTTGCTTCATGTCATCAGGGAACCTCGCGTTATAATATTCTTCGAGAGCAAGAACTTCAGCAGCGTTTCCCCGGATTACTCAATGCCGTCTTAACAGCCAATTAAAGCATTGCATTTTAACAATTGCACGGGATTTTTGTGCCCAACGTAGAGACGTGAATTTTTATAATACTTTAAGTTCGGGGGCACACTAGCCAAGTTATTACGCTTGACAGTACGAAAGGATTTCCCGACTAGATGTTCGTTGAAAAAGCCATATGTTAGCCTCACCGCTTAGCGACTGATATGGTGTTTTATCTCAGTGACGCGGGTTAAACTGCCTTAAAATTGCGCGGTTGATAAAGTGAACATGTGAAGGCATTTGGCAACATAACAAAGTTAATGTATAACCAACTGGTATGGGAAAAAGGTGTTTCTGACAAGATGAAGCAATTTAATCGCGCTTCTTGTGCGGTATTTAATGAGTTTCTGGATATATTATGCAACAAAAAAAAATTCGCGTTGCGGTCCTCTTTGGAGGACGTTCCGCCGAACATGAAGTTTCTTTGCAGTCCGCTAAAAATGTGATCGCAGCAATTGACCCAGAGTTGTTTGATGTCTGTTTGATTGGTATTGATCGACAAGGGAAATGGTATCTTAATGATGCGAGCCAACCGTTACTTACGAATGATGATCCCAAACTGGTGGCACTTAATCAGTGCAATACCGATGTTTCTCTTATCGCGAGTGATCAAACCGGGCAGCTGATCAGCAACGGCCAGATCATCGATTCAGTGGATGTCTTATTTCCAGTTCTGCACGGTCCATTTGGTGAAGATGGTTCGATCCAAGGGCTTGCTAAATTAGCAAATGTTGCTTGTGTGGGGAGTGATATTTTAGGTTCCGCCGTTGGGATGGATAAAGATGTGGCGAAGCGGCTACTGCGTGATAGTGGTATCCCTGTTGCTGATTATATAGCATTGCGGGCTTATCAACTCAATGAACAGTTACCTGAACATGTTGCACAGCGATTGGGTTATCCAGTCTACGTCAAACCCGCTAATATGGGCTCATCAGTGGGGGTTAGTAAAGTCAACCACCCTCAGGAACTTATCGCTGCGTTAACCCATGCGTTTGATTATGATACTAAAGTGATGATTGAAGCGGCAATTGTTGGTCGCGAAATTGAATGTGCAGTGCTTGGCAATAATGATGCTGAAGTAGCTAACGTAGCGGGTGAAATCATTACCAACGATCAATTTTACAGCTATGATCGAAAATATGTTGATGAAACTGGGGCCCAACTACAGATCCCTGCGCAAGTTGATGCGTCCACGCTTACCAAACTCCGCCAGACCGCATTGCAAGCTTATCGGTGTCTAGAAACTCGAGGAATGGGACGGGTCGATATGTTTTTAACAGCGGATGGCGAAGTGCTAGTCAATGAAATTAATACATTGCCAGGTTTTACAGCCATTAGCATGTATCCTAAATTATGGGCCGCCAGTGGTGTATCGCCGAGAGAGCTGACGACGCGGTTGATTCAGTTAGCATTGCAAGAACAACGTGATAAAGACCAACTTAAATCGACTGAACATTAATGCTTAAGCGCCAGTATCTGCTTTGAGCAGGTTCTGGCGATGCACAGCATCCCGATATTCAAATTCATCTTTAGTGGGTTTAACAGCAATCGTCAATTGGCCAGATGCTGTATAACATCAATGGGCAATATCGTTATTCAATAAAATGAGTGGGATAATATGACTGGCTCCCCAGGTTGGATTCGAACCAACGACACATGGATTAACAGTCCACCGCTCTAACCAACTGAGCTACTGGGGAATTCATTGAACTGAACGTTTAATGAGACGAATCATAGTCATGACGATTCCGTCTGTCAACGTCTATTCAGGCTAAATTTGGCAAATTTTCTGGCATAAATTTGTGGGAAATTTGCAGTGTTCCTAGCTCTTTTTATACCACCTTGTTAATGGGGTAAAAGGAAAATAGCGGCTTTCATTTGCTCAAAAAATATGCACTACTTAAGGGCTCCATTGCAGGGCATGGTTATTCACATTTTGTCTAGCCAAGGTCGGATGCGGGGTGTCAGTGGTTATCCACTAAATCTGTGGATAACCATGTGAATGGTTAGAATAAATCTTGCTGTAGGCCGCTTGGATACTGGGGTTTGAATGAACTACGCAAAAATCCATCATTTATAAAATTATATATATTTCAATAAGTTAAAAAGGTGCAATGAATTTTTTTATTATTTAAATGATCCAATTGCAGTTCACTTTAATAAATGTTAATAGCTGTGCATTAAATTTTACATTTACGGCTATTTTCAATATAAATGGCTTGACATTTGGCGGATAACGCAAGCGATTATGAAGATGATTGCATGCTATACTTTTGCAACAAGTTGATTAAGATCACATTGTGATTTTCTTTCAGATTTCTTCAAATTTTGATAGGTCGACATGAAACCTTTTCAGTTAGTATCATCATACAAACCATCGGGCGATCAACCCAAAGCGATTGCCCAACTGCAAGAAGGATTGCATGACGGATTAGCGCATCAAACGCTATTAGGGGTTACCGGTTCAGGTAAAACGTTCACAGTTGCCAATCTGATAGCCCAAGAGGGGCGACCAACTCTTGTGTTAGCGCCGAATAAAACGTTAGCGGCCCAACTTTACGGGGAGATGAAAGAGTTTTTTCCGCATAATTCGGTGGAGTTTTTCGTTTCGTATTATGATTATTATCAGCCCGAAGCTTATGTCCCAACGACCGATACTTTTATTGAGAAAGATGCCTCGATTAACTCGCATATTGAACAAATGCGCTTATCCGCCACCAAGGCGTTAATGGAGCGTAGAGATGTTGTATTAGTTGCCTCAGTTTCAGCCATTTATGGTTTGGGGGATCCCCAATCCTATATGAAGATGATGCTGCACCTGACGGTTGGGGACATTATTGATCAGCGGCAGATTTTAAAACGATTGGCAGAACTTCAGTACAAAAGAAATGACGCTGTTTTTGAACGTGGGACATTCCGGGTTCGTGGTGAAGTCATTGATATTTTCCCCGCGGAGTCTGATCGCAACGCATTGAGAGTTGAATTATTTGATGATGAGGTCGAACGTCTCAGCTATTTTGATCCATTAACCGGAACCGTTGAACAGACGCTATCGCGGGCCACTGTCTATCCCAAAACACACTATGTAACACCTAGAGAAACGTTACTCGATGCCATTGAATACATCAAAATTGAACTTAAAGAACGTCGTGCTCAGCTGCTAAGTGATAATCGATTGCTTGAAGAACAACGATTAACGCAACGCACACAATTTGATATCGAAATGATTAATGAGCTTGGTTATTGCTCCGGTATTGAAAACTATTCTCGGTTTCTTTCAGGTCGTTCTGCTGGTGAGCCACCACCGACGTTGCTTGATTATCTGCCGGCTGATGGGTTGTTGGTCATCGATGAATCGCATGTCACCGTCCCGCAATTAGGGGCTATGTATAAAGGCGACCGATCTCGTAAAGAAACATTAGTTGAATATGGCTTTCGTTTGCCTTCGGCATTAGATAATCGGCCACTTAAATTTGAAGAGTTTGAAGCAATTGCCCCTCAGACTATTTTTGTCTCAGCAACACCAGGTCCGTATGAGAAAGATAAAGCGGATGGGCGTTTTGTAGAGCAAGTTGTACGTCCCACTGGATTACTAGACCCTCGTATTGAAGTGCGTCCTGTGAATACTCAGGTTGATGACTTGCTTTCTGAAGCACGCAAACGTTCGACTAAAGGCGAGCGAGTATTGGTTACCACCTTGACTAAGCGTATGGCCGAGGACTTGACAGACTATTTATCAGAACATGGTGTAAAAGTTCGCTATTTACACTCTGACATTGATACTGTTGAACGTATGGAGATTATTCGAGATCTGCGCCTTGGGCAGTTTGATGTTTTAGTCGGTATTAACTTATTACGAGAAGGTCTGGACATGCCAGAAGTCTCGTTGGTTGCTATTTTAGATGCTGATAAAGAAGGGTTCTTACGTTCAGAGCGATCAATCATTCAGACAATTGGTCGTGCAGCTCGAAACCTCGAAGGGATGGCTATTTTATATGCTGATAAAATAACGGGGTCTATGGAGAAAGCGATTCAAGAAACGAACCGGCGACGGGAAATTCAAGATCGATTTAATAAAGAACATGGTATTGTGCCCAAAGCGTTGAATAAGAAAGTGAGTGATATTATGTCGCTGGGACAAGGCCGGGTTGAGCGTGTGCTTAAAGCCAAAGCAGAGCACTCAGTTTTGACACCAGAGCAGCTGTTGTCGCAAATTAACGGACTTGAAAAACAGATGTACCAACATGCGCAAGACCTGGAATTTGAAAAAGCAGCAGCTATTCGTGACGAAGTGAAAAAGTTACAGGCTCAGCTGGTCGATATAAGCTAGTTAATAACATAATGCCTGATATAACAGAACACAAGCTGACAAGCTACATACAACTTGGGTTGTCAGCTTTATATAATAGCTATTAAATTGCTCGATAAATTTTTTACTAATGAAAAATCCAATAAACACTCCAGGTAACAAAATCATTCCACTGACCAAGTGATGGAGGTGGAACTTGCCCCCTGCAATGAGTACTACCGCAGAAATTAATGTACTAATTGTGAAAAAAGCTGAAAGATTACCGCGAATTGAGCCCGCTTGCTGGTGACGAAGTAACATGGCTATCGGAGGGCCGCCGATAGCCGCAACAGTTGCAAAAATACCAGATAAAAGCCCGGCAATCGCCAAATTCCGATGGTTAAAGTGAATCGTCTTATCTGTCAATGTTGTAGCAACTCCCATCAAGACGGCTATTGCAATTAATATTTGCAGCCCTTTTTGATCAAAATAGATCAATAATGCTAGGCCAATTAAAGCCCCGGGAAACCTAGCGACTAACGCATAACTCATCGTTTTTAAATTGACATAATGACGATTGTGATACCAATTGATCACTGAGATCGTAAATCCAAGAATCAGCAGTGGGACTGGGACGAGTTGAGGATCAATAAAGTATAGTAGTGGTGCGGCAACGACAGCTAAACCAAAACCAATAAGACTCTGAACAATAGCTCCCAAAACGACAACGCCAATTGCAAGAGCTAAAAGATGTGGGTCAGGCATGCCTTTCTCTTTTTATGAGTCAATATATGATAGCGTTTTAATGTAGCACAATTGGTTTATAAGTGACCGATTTTAAAAAGTTTTATGAGTCGATTTGAGAAATCTATAGGGGGAATATTCCCGACATAGTCGGGAATATTTAAAAATAATTATTTTGCGGCAGCAATAATGCCTGAGAATTCATCAACTTTTAATGAAGCCCCACCAACCAAACCACCGTCGATATCTGATTGACCGAACAGCTCTTTAGCGGTTGCAGCTTTAACACTACCACCATAGAGAATTTGTACTTTTTCAGCAACATTTGCATTTTGTGCGGCAAGCCACTGACGAATCCCCGCGTGAACAGCTTGAGCTTGTTCTGCTGTAGCTGATTTACCAGTACCGATTGCCCAGATAGGTTCATAAGCAATCACAGCATTGTTAAATGCTTCAATACCGCATAAATCAATAACTGCTTTTAGCTGGCGCTCAACAACTGCCTGAGTTTCACCGGCTTCATTTTGCTCTAAACTTTCACCGATACAAAGTACAGGAAGCAAACCATTCTCTTGAATTGCTTTGAATTTGCTAGCAACAACTTCGTCTGTTTCATTATGGTATTCGCGGCGTTCACTATGACCAACTAGGCTGTATTTACATCCAAATTCTTTGAGCATAACCGGAGAGTTTTCACCAGTGAATGCTCCCTGAGTGTTGACATCAGCATCTTGAGAACCATATGCCAATTTGCTACCTGCAGCCAATTGTTCAACCATTCCTAAGAAAACAGTTGGGGCACAAACAGCAACTTCAACACCGGTTGCATCATTTGCTGGTTTGATTAAACCTTTCACCAACGCTTCAACAGAAGCTTTATCACCATTTAGTTTCCAGTTTCCCATTACCAGTGGTGTTCTCATTCTCATCTCCTTTAGACGAATTACAATTTTTACAAATAGTGGCTCGATCCTAGCTCAAATTGAAATTTAATTACATAAGAAATGTAACTGTAGCTATCGTTAGCCCGAGATAATTTGTTCTAAGTCATGAATTCACGGCTAGAGTTCCTGACTCGAGATATTCAGTTTGTCGAATAGAAATAATTCCCTTTATTGGGACCATTGAGGTAATTTTTGCTGGAGCTCTTCCCACGCGATTCCTAGTTTCTCGTGCCAATAAGCATCAAAGCGGCTCATGACAATTGGGTCTGGTAGGTATTGATAACTCGATAGCGGGGCCTGGAGTTGCTTCCCTAAATAGTCAGTGGGGACGGGTGTAATATGGTTACTAAATTGTTGAAAATATTTCATAGCTCGTTTCATATGAATAGCACTGGTGACCAGTGCACACGGACGTTGGCCAATATAAATTGAAATAAGTCGAGCTTCTTGAGCGGTGTCTTGGGCTTTAGGAATGGTAATAATACTAGCCGGTAAAATATCGGCTTGCGTTGCTACCAATTTCATTAATTCAGCATTGGTTTTTGGATCGCTTCCCCCATAACCGGAAACAATTAAGCGTGCGCCAGGGTTCGCTTTCGCCAGTTTAATTCCTTTAAGGATTCTCAAAAGGGAAGCTTCACTTAGTTGCTCGATAGGAGAGAGAGAGGGATCGGAAACATGGCCACCGCCTAATACAATAATAAAATCAAAACGATTCGCTATCTTTGTGGGTTGTGGGTATTGGCGTTCCAAAGAATAGAGCCGATTGAAAACCCAGCTATAATTGCTGGTTAAAATCATAATCGTTAAAGCGCCAACCAATGGCAGACATGCTAAATAAGCACGTTTTTTTAAGCATAAATAAAAAGCCAATAACAGCAAAATAATGCTTACGTTAAGTGGCATTAACAAGCTAGCTAGCCATTTTTTTAATACAAAAGCCCAGCCCACATGCATAATCAATCCTCATTATTGTTTAAAAAACAATCTGTTTAATCACTTATGGCGTGATCGATTATCATACCATGGCCTAATAAAAACATAGATCTATTTGTCGGCTTTATCTCTTTAGTTTCAATGTGGAAGATTTATCAAAAAAACACTTGGCTTATAGAGACTCAATGATTGAATTGAGGTAGTCTGATAGGTGATTTTAGACTGAAAATTTAGAGGGAGTTATTTTATGTTCGAGCGAGTGAATGCGGCCCCAGCCGATCCTATTTTTGGTCTTACCGAGGCATTTAAACAAGACCCTCGAGATCATAAAATTAACTTAGGCGCAGGGATTTATAAAGATGAAAAAGGTCAAACGCCTATTCTTGAGACCGTTAAAATAGCTGAACAGAGGCTTGTCGATACCGAAACCAGTAAAGCCTATCTGGGAATTGATGGGCGAGCGGATTATGCATTAGAAGTTCAAAAACTGCTATTTAAGCCAGAGCATAACATTATCGCAAATCAGCGGGCAGTGACTGCACAGACTCCGGGAGGGACAGGAGGTTTGCGAGTTTTAGCCGAATTTGCATTTAAACATGTTGGAGTTCGTACTGTTTGGATTAGCGATCCAACCTGGGCAAACCATGCTAGTGTTTTTCGAGCAGCAGGGCTAGAAGTTAAAACGTACCGTTATTATGACCCATTAACCCATTCAATGGATTTTGCGGGCATGTGTGAAGCGCTCGAAACTATTCCAAGTGATGATATGGTGTTGCTGCACGGTTGTTGTCACAATCCAACTGGAATTGACCCAACTTTTGCACAGTGGCAAAAAATTAATCAGATATCTCTCGCAAAAGGTTGGTTACCGTTTTTCGATTTTGCCTACCAAGGCTTTGGGAAAGGTATAGATGAAGATGCAGCGGGATTGCGACTGTTTGCTGATACCCATGATGAGTTATTGATTGCCAGTTCATTTTCTAAGAATTTTGGTCTTTATAATGAACGGGTAGGCGCAGCCACCATTGTTGCTTCAACAGCAACGAATGCTCAGGCATCATTTAGCCAAATGAAAACAGGTATTCGGGCTAACTATTCGAATCCGCCAGCACATGGTGCTGCCGTAGTTGCAACTATTTTAGAAGATCCTCAACTGGCGGCAAAATGGAGAGAAGAAGTTAGTGAAATGCGTGCCCGTATACAACAGATGCGTGATTTATTTGTTGCTAAGTTGGAAGAATATGGGGCAACAGAGAATTTTGACTTCATTAGTCATCAGAATGGCATGTTCTCTTTCTCTGGGTTAAATAAAACTCAGATTGAAAAGCTTAAAAAAGATCATGCTGTATATATCGTTGGTTCTGGGCGTATTTGTGTCGCATGTATGACACTTAAAAATATTGACCAACTATGTAAAGCGATTGTTGCTGTGCTTTAAAATTAACTTACGAAGTAATTAAGCCACATGATTGGCTTAATTACTTATGATGACTACTTTAAAAAATCATCACGTATTGGCGTGAAAGTATCCAAAAGCACACCTTCTTCTAAGCAGATACAACCATGTTCTACATTGGGTGCTTTATATAATGTATCACCTGCACTGACATCATGGGTTTCGCCATCAATTGTGAAACGGAATTGGCCACTTAGTACATAAGTGAGTTGTTCATGAGGGTGATGGTGCATTGCTCCAATTGAATCTTTATTAAAGTGGACTTCTACTCCCATCATTTTACCATTGTGTGCGAGAACTTTGCGTTTCACACCGCCACCTAAATCCTCAAATTCAATATCGTGATTAAAGACAAACATGATTGTTTCTCTCCCAATTATTTATTTTATATCCATATAAATCAGAATGATAAAAACTCATTTAATAGCAATTTGAATGAAAATATACCATACCATAAAAATTAAACCGTTGTTTTATAAATGCTAAATTGCTGTGGGAAATTATGACTCATGCTATAAAATTTTCTTACAATTTGGGGTAGTGCTCTTTAACCGGATTCTGTATGAATGAGCGTTAAACAGAATCCATAAAAATGCTGAAAGAAGAATACACAAAAGAGGGGGAGTTGTGCTAAACCTTATAATGTATGTCATCATTACCTTGACATTGACTCCTGTATACTTGCTATTTGGCAACCCGACCTAATTCTCATGGTCGGGTTTTTTATCTATCTGCGCTACAACTGAAGTAATTTAGTTAGTAATTGATGAGTTCGCTCACAGGTGTCAGTTGCCATCAGTTCCTGTTTTTGCCCAACTCTCAGAGGCAAGATTTCCAGCCAGCGCTGACAAAGCCAAGTCAAATTATTTAGTTTTCTGCTGGTATAAAGATCTCCCAGCTTTGGATACTGTTCGTAAATAGTACATAATTGTTGTGCAATATAATGCTCTCGCTTGGTCAGGGCCTGAGCTGGCCATAACGGGATATATTCTATATTCGCAATATTTAATCCGTCGCGTTCGACCTTTATCTCATTGATTTTAAAACATGGACCTCCATACACCGTGATTTCTAGGACATTATGCTCAAGCTGGTCAAAATCGATAATTTTAGCACTCGTACCAATTGGCTGAACCGCCATTGTTCTGGAGTAAACTTCACAGCAGTCCATCATTACAATACCGAATGCAGATCGATTTTGAGCACACTCCTTTACCATCCTTAAATAACGCGGTTCAAAAATCCGCAAGGCGAGCTTGCCATCAGGCATGAGTTGCGCCGGAAACGGGAATATTGGAAGCAGTTGCTGTGTTTTCAATCTATTAGTCCATCCTACAGGCAATAAATTTGATTCCATTTTGCTTGCTTTGTATCAAACAATGAGTCGTTAAGTGATTTTTAAAACGATCCAATAATGAAAAAATAGCACATGTTGAATATAATGGCTGTCGAACCGAGTACTTTGCGCCTGTCTCCATGGTGATATGGACAAAGTACCTCTGCTTATAAGTAGCTTGCAGACAGGGTATAGAAAGAAATGACTATGCCTCCCATATTTGGAAAGGTTTCATGTTTATAGATAACTTCAATCGCCGATTTAGCTATTTACGCTTGTCGGTTACCGATGTATGTAATTTTAAGTGTCAGTATTGTTTGCCCGATGGTTATCAGCGGCCATCTCAAATGCAGCAATTTTTATCTCTAGATGAAATTGATAAGCTTGTCACAACCTTCGCCCAATCCGGAACGAGTAAGATTCGAATTACTGGTGGAGAACCCACATTACGACGTGATATTGAACAAATTATTGAATGTTGTTCTGCACCTTCGCAAATCCACACGGTAGCGATGACAACCAATGGCTATCGCCTTAGCAATAATGCCAAGTGTTGGAAGGATGCCGGATTATCCCGAGTGAATATCAGTATTGATAGCTTCGATGAGCGGCTATTTAATCAAATTACAGGGACTAACCGTTATTCTAAAGTCATTGAGGGGATCGAAAGTGCCATTGACTGCGGATTACAAGTTAAACTGAATACTGTTTTAATGAATAGTTATAATTTTCATCAATTTGAGCACAATTTAGAGCGGCTTAAACAGTGGCCAGTTGAGCTACGTTATATCGAGCTGATGGAAACGTTGGAACAACGCCAATTTTTTGAACAAGAACATATCAGTGGCGAAAGGCTTAAGCAATTTTTAATACGAAAAGGGTGGCGAGCACAAACTCGTGAAAATGCGGCTGGTCCTGCTCAAGTTTTTTCTCATCCTGATTATCAAGGTCGGGTAGGATTAATCCTCCCCTACGAGCGAAACTTTTGTGATAGTTGTAATCGACTTAGGATCTCAGCCACAGGTAAGTTACATCTTTGCTTGTTTGGAGAGCATGGTTACGATTTACGTCCGCACCTAGGCGACAATGACTCCAAAGCCTTAAAAGATGCCATTCATAGAGCGCTCGATGACAAACTTGCAGGGCATCATCTACATGATCGAAATCCAGGGCAGACGATTCATCTAGCATCTGTTGGGGGTTGATGTGAATCGATACCCCTTTATTAGCCTTATTTTAAGTGGCGGTCAATCGCGGCGGATGGGCCAAGATAAAGCCACACTAAACATAGCTCATCAACCACTTCTTAGTCGGCAAGTTCAGTTACTTAAATCATTCAAAATGCCAGTTTGGGTCAGCGGTGATTATCCACAGTTTAATTGTATTAAAGATGACAGTGATGCTAAAGGACCTTTAGCTGGAATAGGTTCAGCGATGCGGGCATTGCAATCGCAAACGGATACCTTGTTCATCATCGCAGTTGATATGCCCCTTTTAACTAAAAATGGGCTGTCTGATTTCTTGGCTCTAATTACTGAGCCTGAAAGGTGCTGGTTTAGCGACAAATCCCGTTTTCCAATTTGGCTGCCAATTAATTCACGAACTTTACAATACACCCAAACATGTGAACAAAGTGGTAATTTTGCTTTAAAACCTTGGCTTTTGGGGTTAAGCGCACAAGCAGTAACCTGTTCGAACCAACAAGAATTAACGAATACAAATACCCCTGAGCAATGGCAACAAGCTATTGCCTATTTAGACGGAGAGACGCGGCATGAGTCATAGCGCTAAAGAATTTAAATCATTAAACATCGCAGTGTTAACTGTTTCTGATACACGCAGTGAAGAAAATGACACCTCAGGACAATTTCTTGCTGAATCTTTAACTCAGGCAGGGCATAAATTAGCAGATCGCAAAATTGTTATCGATGACAAGTATCAGATTCGCTCGATTGTCAGCCAATGGATTGCCAATAAAGAGATCCACGTGGTTATTACCACAGGGGGAACAGGTTTTAGTGACAGAGATAATACGCCAGAAGCGATAGCGGTTTTATTAGATAAACAAGTCGAAGGTTTTGGTGAAGCTTTCCGAGCTATCTCTATGGAAGAAATTGGGACTTCAACTATTCAAAGTCGAGCACTCGGTGGTATGGCTAATCATACCGTTGTTTTCTGTTTACCAGGTTCGACAGGCGCATGTCGTACAGGTTGGAATAAGCTTCTCGCCGAACAGCTGGATAGCCGCCATAAACCTTGTAATTTTGTTATGAATCTGGAGGTTTGATGAATAGTTTTAGTCATATCGATCAACAGGGCAAAGCTAATATGGTTGATGTTTCAGACAAACAGTCAACTGTCCGTATTGCTAAGGCTCAAGCATTTGTCGTGATGAATGAGCAAACTTTGAATGCGATTATTCAAGGTCATCATCATAAAGGGGATGTTTTTGCGACTGCTCGAATCGCTGGGATTCAAGCCGCAAAACAAACTAGTACCCTGATCCCATTATGTCATCCTTTGATGTTAACCAAAGTCAGTGTAGAGCTGACTGCTGAAATTGAACAGCATCGAGTTCGAATTGAAACTATGGCTAAATTAACCGGTAAAACAGGTGTTGAAATGGAAGCGCTCACTGCTGCTAGTGTTGCTGCACTAACTATTTATGACATGTGTAAAGCATTGCAGCGAGATATGCGTATTGAAGGTGTTTGTCTGCTAGAGAAACAAGGTGGGCAAAGTGGTCATTACCTTAATCAGGAGGCCCAATGATTACCATTAGATTGTTTGCGCGGTTGCGCGAACAGATTGGCCAGCCATTACTACAGTGGGAATTATCTGAACCGATGACTATTCGGGCGTTGCTCGATGCGCTGATTACGGATGATTTTCGCTGGCAAACACTTACTGAAACTGAGGTGCTCTGTGCCGTAAATCACCAACAAGTCACATTTGAGCAAGTACTAAAAAGTGGTGATGAAGTAGCCTTTTTCCCACCTGTAACTGGAGGCTAGTCATGATTAAAATCCAGCAGGAAGATTTCAATGTGGGTCAGCAATATACCCGGCTAGCAAATAATCCAGAAGCGGGTGCTATTGTTTTTTTCGTCGGTTGTGTACGGGATATGAATCAAGATGAGTCAGTCTCCGGATTATTTTTAGAGCACTATCCCGATATGACAGAGAAAGTTATTGAACAGATTGTCAGTCAAGCACAAGAACGTTGGCATCTAAGTGATGTGAATGTTGTGCACCGAGTAGGGCAACTTGAAGTCAACGAACAGATAGTGTTTGTTGGAGTTAGTGCCGCTCATCGAAATGATGCATTTGCTGGGGCTGAATTTATCATGGATAAATTGAAAACTGCCGCACCATTTTGGAAAAAAGAAAACCGGCAAGGCAAAAGTTATTGGTTGGAACAACGACAAAGTGATGTTCAAGCAGCTAATAAATGGGATGTCTAGGTTGTCAATATCTTAAATTAACAGCCTGAGTCAATGCCAGGCTGTTAATCTTAAATCACATTACGAGAAGAGCAGGGAACATTTCAATCGTGATATTTTCTCCTGGTTCAACATCACCACGTTCGAGCTCTATCACTGCAAAGCAGTTCGCTTGAGTAAAGCTGAGTAATGAAGCGCTGCTTTGGCTACCCACGGGTTTCACTTCCCATTGCCCTTGAGCGTTAATATTTGCAATGGCTCGTTGAAAGTCAGTCCGGCCCGGTTTTTTCTTGAATTTAGCACTCGCCTTTGCTTGCCACTGAGGTTGGATTTGCACGTTTCCCCCTCCCAACTTCTCAAGCGCTGGCTTAACCAATTGCAAAAAGGTTACTGCCGCAGAAACAGGGTTGCCCGGTAATCCAAAGAAATAGCTGTCGCTCAACTGGCCAAAGGCAACTGGCTTGCCAGGTTTCATCGCTACTTTCCAAAATTCGATTTTACCTAGTTTTTCGAGTGCATCTTTCGTAAAATCAGCGGTTCCCACTGAGACGCCGGCACTGGAGAGAATCACATCACATTGGCTGTTGGCTTTTAATAAAACATTGCTAATATTTTCCAATGAGTCATCAATTGCGCCAAAATCGATGACTTTAACAGGTAGGTGCGCCAGCATCGCAATTAACATGGCACGATTTGAGTCGTAAATCTGACCAAACTCAAGTATTTCACCTGGCGCTTTAAGCTCGTCTCCAGTTGAAAAAATTCCAACAGTAATCGGTTGATAGCACTCGACCTGCTGAGTACCAATACTCGCGAGTAAACCAATGTGGGCGGCATTGAGTCGCTCGCCTTGCTCAGCAACGATTGCATCCTTAGCAATACTATCGCCTGCGAGTCTCACATTGGCGTGTTGTTTAGGCCTTTTAGTCACTGTTAGTTTAGTGCCTTGGGTTTGTGTATGCTCTTGCATCACAACTGTATCGGCCCCTTGTGGCATGGGAGCACCCGTCATAATACGGGCACATTCACCTGCATTGATTTTATACTGGTGGGTGTCACCCGCTAATATTTTTTGTGTAATAGCTAAGTTTTGATATTTTGCTAAGTCTTCATAAGCAAAGGCGTAACCATCCATGGCTGAATTGGGAAAACTTGGAATTGCTGTGGATGCTTGTGCACGTTTGGCTAAATAGTGACCATGAGCAGAATGATAGGAACATGGCGCCGAAGTAGCTATAATAGGAAGCTTATTAATTAAAAAAGAGCGTGCTTCTTCTAAGAGCAATAGTTCAGGGTTAGAACACGGGTCCATATGATCCTCGTAATTATAGAATGAATGAGAAGACGTCATCATATCAGTAATTGGACTTGGTATGATTAAACGGTTAGGGACATTGACCATAATATTTCCATATTAAGGAACGTTTTACATGAGCGAATTTTCCAACGATGCTTTAAAGGTTCAAACAGCATTAGTTGCTGCCGGTATTGAAACACCGAGCATAGAAACCACTCTGCAGCAGAGTGAAAAAATTACCCATATAGAGAACCATTTCCAAGAGATATTAAAAGTATTGGGAATGGATTTAACCGATGATAGCTTAACCGAAACGCCCCATCGCATTGCGAAAATGTATGTTAAGGAAATATTCCAAGGACTAGATTATCGAAATTTCCCTAAAATTACCTTGATCGACAACAAAATGGATGTCGATGAAATGGTGACAGTCAAAGACATTGGTATGATCAGCACTTGTGAGCATCATTTTGCTGCGATTGACGGATTTGCTCATGTCGCTTATATCCCACGCACAAAGGTGATTGGTCTGTCTAAGATTAATCGAGTTGTTCGTTTTTTTGCGCAACGTCCCCAAGTACAGGAACGACTGACTCGACAGATTTTAGTCGCCCTTCAAACCATTTTACAAACTCAGGATGTTGCGGTTCGAATTAATGCGGTGCATTATTGCGTGAAATCTCGTGGTGTGGCTGATCACTCCAGCGATACGACGACAACAGCCCTCGGCGGTGAATTCAAATCCAATCTTGCAACACGCCAAGAGTTTTTGCATCAGCTGAAAGTTTGATATGCTAAAGCCTCTAAAAATGTAGGTATAAATATTGGTTGATGTTTGTATAAACCAATAAGGTAATAAAAAGATATGGATAACGTTGTGCAATCATTTGAAGTTCGTGCTGTACGAGCGATTGATCTTTATAAATTTTGCGAAATTTTAATGGATGCTACTCGCTGGTTTGAAAATGATGGCGAAGCTTTTTGGGATCGCCAGCAGATTGTTCCTCATACTATTTTAGCACGCTATCGGATCGACGAATTATTTTTAGGGTATGTGGATAAACGACCTGTCGCAGCTATGATTTTTAATAATCGTTGTCATTGGTCTCAGATTAGCGAATCTGAACGCCGTGCCAGTTTGTTTGTCCATAAATTAGCAGTGATTAGGGAAGTCGCTGGTCAAGGTTATTCAGAAAAAATGCTTGATTGGGCTTATCAGCAAAGTGTCTCTGAAGGCTATAACCAGCTTATTCTATTGTGCAATTGTTATCACAATAAATTACGTCAACTATGGCAACGTTTTGGTTTTAACGAAATTAATAGCCAAGATGAGCAAGGGGAATTGAATCGATATTATGTTCAGCCCGTTGAACTAGGTAGTCGATTAGGCAATGGTAAAAATTTATTGAGAACTTGGGGATAAGGGATGGTGGTTTGTAAGCGTATTTTAGTCTCTGGTCGGGTTCAGGGTGTTGGATATCGTTTTTACACCATGCTTGAAGCGAAGCGTTTAGGACTCGTAGGATTTGCCCGAAATCTTAATGACGGCCGCGTTGAAGTCGTTGCAAAAGGCGCGGAAGAACAAGTTAGTCAATTTATTCAGTTCCTAAACCATGCATCGCCCGCTGCAAATGTTACATCACTACAAATTGAAGAGAATTATCGATGGGATGGTAAAGGCTTTTCGACTCATTAGTGATATAACTCTATGTATTGATAAAGCCCATGTTATGGGCCCTTCTGAAGATCTTGTTTTTCCCGCCTATAAATAGAGAGAAGGAATAGATTTATCAACAGTCTTATGGATTAACTATTGATAATAGTTTCCTAATATTATTTTATTAGGCAATTAATGGGCGGATAATAGCTAGTAATTTAAATTACCACCTATGTGAACAGAAGCTAATAAATAATCAAAAAAGATATAATGCATTGGTGTATTTACCTATTCTGAATAACTATCAGTACAGTGATTGGGTGGTTTAAAATAATAATTAATCTTTAATTGTTTTAGCGATATCGTGATCTATATTTAATGCTATCATTATAGTTTTTATTAGCTGAATTAATAATATTAATTTAATAAAACCACTTTTATTAAATGGTTTTTATACACATCAAACAATATTAGTTACAGCTCTCTTTGATAGCTTTGTTCCCAAAACTCAATGTGAATTAGACTAAAAGAATCATAGATAGTGGTTGATTATTGTCCTTCGTTAGGGATAGAATCTATTTCGATTATCTTACATGCGCAAGAAAATCGAAAAATCCATTAGCGATGAGACCAAAATGAACGCCAGACGCAGTGAAATCATTCAAATTGTGAATCAACGATACAGAATTACGGTCTCAGAGCTTTCTGAGCACACCGGTGTTTCTGAGGTCACTATCCGACAAGATCTCAACTATCTCGAACAACTTGGATATGTCAAGCGCATCCATGGCGCGGCAGTTGCCATTGATAACGATGATATTGCTCAACAGATGGAAGTACGCTTTGGGACCAAGCAAAAACTGGCTCAAAGAGCCGCTGCTTTAGTTGAATCTGGCGAAACAGTGATGATTGAAGGAGGCAGCGCAAATGCGTTATTGGCTCGTGAATTGGCCGAACGCGAGGATGTCACTCTGATCACATCCAGCGCTTATATTGCCCATCTATTACGTAGTACCAATTCAAATATCATTTTACTGGGTGGTGTATACCAGCATCAGGGCGAAAGCTTAGTTGGACCGCTGACTCGTTATTGCATCGAAAAAGTTCATTTTAGTACAGCATTTATTGGTATCGATGGCTTCCATCAGGATACCGGGTTCACCAGTCGTGATATGATGCGAGCCGATGTCGTTGATGCGATTTTAGCCAAGCAACGACGCAATATAGTATTAACAGATGCGAGTAAATTTGGGTTGATATTTCCATCGACATTAGGTGGATCAATAGGGGCATTCGATATGTTGGTAACGAGTCAAGATGCTCCTGTTGATGATATAGAATTCTTAAAGAAACAGCCGATTGAACTGATCACTGCTTAGCTATTTGTTAAAATATATGATAAGACCAAGTTAAATTATTAACAATTATTTAATATAGTTGCACTAGTAATTTACTTTGGTCTTTTTTCTATGATAACAAAATTATTATTTTCACCTCCGGTTTCACTGAATCACTGTTTTTTATAATCCATCTCAAATACATCTAAAGTAAATTCACACATTTATTTAACACTTTTTGAATTAAATGTTAGTTATAAATGTGACTCGTTGCATATTCTTTAAACAAGTTGAGGGGTTATGAAAAATAACCAAGATCAACTTGATATTGATCAATATAAATAATGCGTTAAAAAGGCATTTTTACACCTACATAATAAATAGATTCTGGAGATATCTTTATGAAATTCAATGTGTGTCCTTCATGGATGGCTCTGACTGTGATTTCTGCGTCACTTCTTGCTGTTTCAACTGCTAATGCTGCTACTTTCAAACCGAAATCGGCAGGGGATATTTTAATCCGTGCCCGTGTTGTAGATGTGGTTCCGGAAGAAAATATTACTGGTTCTATCCCAGGGAGTGCTGATCTTAATAATGACGTTATTCCTGAACTTGACTTTTCGTACTTCTTTACCGATCACATCGCAGCTGAATTGATCGCGGGTACTTCTAAACATGACCTCAAATGGACTGGTAACACTGATTTAGGTTCAGTGCGCTTATTACCACCAACGTTAACTTTGCAATATCACTTTATGCCAAAACAGCGCTTTAGTCCTTATGTTGGTGCCGGTATTAACTATACTCATTTCTATGCTGAAGACACGGGTAGTGCAAACTCATCAATCGATTATAAAGATAAATTTGGCTATGCACTGCAAGCTGGTTTTGACTATGCGATTGCTGGTAATTGGTCATTTAACGTTGATGTTAAGAAAATATTCTTGCGTACTGATGTCCATACTACTGTTGGTAGCACCCATGTCACTGCATCAGGTCATATCAATCCATGGCTATTAGGTGTTGGTGTTGGTTATCGCTTCTAATTAAGACATTTTGTTGCTAGGCTGAAAAACCACCTCATATGAGGTGGTTTTTTAATGGGAACGATAAATAAAGCGAGTCAGGTAGCTAACTACTTTTGCATGTTTATTATTGCAATTCGTTTTTGCATCAATGTGAATGCTCAAACGTGTTAAGGTGAACTGGTCATGAGTTAATATACTATTTTTTCGCGCAGTTACGCCTGCAATTGAGCTAGCTTTCGCTCTTGCCGTTGTAGTTCGTACATTGAGCGATAAACCCCGCTTTTAAGTCTCATCAACTCACGGTGATTACCTTGTTCAACGAGTTCGCCTTTGTCTAAGACTAAAATGTTATCGGCGTGACTAATCGTTGATAACCGATGCGCAACGACAATCATTGTGACCTTACCTCTAAGTCGATTTAGAGCTTTTTGAACAACTTGTTCCGTTTCTGAGTCAACATTGGCAGTGGCCTCATCCAGCAATAATATTTTGGGCGAACCGGCGAGGGCCCTTGCGATGATCAATTGCTGACGTTGTCCGGTTGACAAGCGCAGCCCACCTTCTCCTAGCTGAGTCTGATAACCATCGGGCATTTGCTGAATAACCTCATCTAAGTGAGCTTCACGGGCTGCTTGTTCAACAGCTTGTTGTCCTAATGAGCGCCCCATATCGATATTTTCGTATATGGTAGAAGAAAGAATAAATGGTTCTTGAGCAATAAAGCCAATGCCATTGCGCAAAGTATCGTGGTCAAAACTTGGAAGAAGATGATCATCAATAAAGATTTTACCGTGTTGCGGCTGATAAAAATTAAGTAGAAGACTTAATAGAGTACTTTTACCACTTCCGGTATGGCCAACGATGGCATAAAAATCGCCACTTTGGATGTTAATATTGATCTTTTTGAGTACATACTGGTCTTGGTGATAGCCAAACGATAAGTCACGAACGGTTAATTTTCCATGTTCAATGGCGGCCCCATGGTTAGGGAATTGCACTAAAGCCGGTTCTTGAAGCAGTTTATAAACACGGTCACCCGCAACCATGGCCTGTTGATAAAGACTAAAACGTTGGGTTATTTCTGCGAGCGGCTCGGTAAAACGCCCTAGGTAATTAAGATAGGCGTACAACACACCAATTTGGGCCACACCTTCGACCACCTGTCGACCAAAAACCCAAACCACACCAACTAATATTATAATACTGAGTAGATTAATAGCGGGTCGTAACAGGAATGATGCAATTTTAATGGTCTGTAAACGGGTCTGATAATATCCTTGATTTATTTCGTTAAACTGAGCCAATTTGGGCTGCTGTTGATTGGTTGCCTGAATGACCGACATGCCGGCAATTGACTCACTGATAGTGGCATTAATATCTGAGCGTAATTGGCGGCTTTTGGCGACAATTTTACCGCTAAAATGTTGGTAGATAAAAATCAATCCACCAACGATTGGCAACAGGAGAAGGGCAATTAACATCAACTGAATATTGAGAATTGCCATCGCCGTTAAAATGCCGATGAGCAATATAACATTTGACAGTACATTGGCCAAAAACTGAACATAGATATCTTTAATGGATTCGGTATCATTGGTGATTCGACTGACTAATTGGCCTGTCCGAGCCTTGTCAAAAAACGCCATCGGCAGTTTTAAAACATGAGAAAAAACACGTTTGCGAATATCAAGCACTGCCTTGAGTGCAATATTGATGAATTTCAATGTCTGCTGATATTGTAAAAATGTTCCTAATACAGTGGTGATAATAAAGGCACTGATGATTCCGACAATTGGCCATAGCGGATAGTCGTCGGGCATGATAAAGCGATCAATAAATACTTTACCTAATATAGGCCCTAAAACATCCAATCCAGTTGCAATCACTACCAGTAATAGTGCCTTAATAAATAAGGGACGATCGGCAAATACATAACTCATTAACAGTCGAAACGAACCAGATGAGTCGACTGATTCGTTACTGTTTAACTCAGTCATGTTGAGAACTCCCTATAGCTTGTTCCATCTGCTGATAAGTCGCCATCTGTGCATACCAACCATCTTGATTTAGCAATGATAAATGTGAACCTCGCTCGCTGATTTGACCGTGATGAAGAACAATAACTTCATCAGCATGCTCTAAGGCTGAGAGACGGTGACTCACGATAATTACGGTTTGATTTTCTCGTTTTCGTAGATGCTGAATAATCTTTTTCTCAGTGTGAACATCAACCGCTGAAAGGGCATCATCCAGCATTAACACAGGAGCATCACTAATCAATGCTCTGGCGATCGCCAACCGTTGACGTTGTCCTCCTGAAAGCGTGACACCTCGCTCACCCACTTGAGTCAGATAGCCCTTCTCAAAACCTAAAATATCATCATGAATGGCAGCAACGCGAGCTGCTTCATAAATCTGCTCATCACTGGCATTGGGTCGTCCCATACGAATATTCTCGGCAATTGTAGTGCTGAACAAAAATGAATCCTGTGGCACATACGCAAATAAACTACGAAGCGCACTTAATTGATAGCGAGTAATGGGTTGTCCCGCGATAAGCAATTGCCCTTTTGGGGCTTCCCAATAACGCATGAGTAATTTGAGTAGTGTAGATTTTCCAGAGCCGGTAGGACCTGCAATTGCAAGGACTTTATTTTCGTAGATATCAAGGTTGATATGATTTAACGAAAGTTGTTCATCGTCTGGATAACTGAATCTCAGATCAACTAGTTCAATATGATAATTATCCGGACATTCACTGCCACTATCGCGAATAGTATCAGGGATCGAAAGTAGTTCATGTAAACGTCCCATGGCTGCATTACCACGTTGAAGAATGTTCATTAGCCAGCCAAAGGCAAACATAGGCCAAATTAGTTCCGCAAGATATAGAGTAAAGCTGGTTAATTGACCTATGGTGAGTTTTCCTTCATGAATTTGCCATCCCCCAGCGAGTAGGGTAATGAGTAATGCGGCTCCCAGACACAGTTTGATAATAGGGTCAAATTTAGCATCAGATTGCTCAACTTTGTAGTTACTCAACGCAGCGTTTTCAGCAATTTGATCAAAGTCGTTTTTTTCGATTGCTTCTCGGCCCATCGATTTGATCATGCGGATCCCAACCATTGATTGTTGGGTTTGTTCATTTAGTTTCGAAAACTTATCGAGAGTGTCCTTGAATTGATGATGGATCAAATTCGATAACCGATAAAAACTAGCGCCCATAAAGGGGAAGGGCAATAGGGCTAGCATCGCTAATCGCCAGTCAATAAAGACAAACATCATGATCATGACCAAAACAAAGGTCAACATGCCATCAAATCCGGATAAAATTCCTTCCCCGGCAGCAGTTTCAATGGCATCAATATCATTCGTTGCGCGAGCCATCAAATCCCCGGTGGAATGTTCACTATAAAAAGCTTGTCCCTGCTTGGTGAGTCGTTGATAAAAGCGCTCACGCAAGATATTACCGAGTTTATACGACGTGCCAAACAGCAGCCGTCGCCAAGCAAAACGCAGCCAATAAACAATCACTCCAGCAAGAGCCAGTAAATACAGATAATGAATTGTATTTGATAGTTGATGAGTCGCTAACAGCTGATCAATTGCTCGACCAATCATCCAAGGAATGGCCATATTAATTAAACCTACACTAAATAGCATTACAAGAGCGAGTGAGTAGGTATACCAGTAGCGGCGAAAAAACCAGTTCAGATGTCGGAATAACTGCATGAGGTCTCTAATAATATAACAGAATTGGTATATTACCTTGGAGCAAGCAAAGGTACCACCGTCACGGAGGTCCCCCATGAAGCTCATTACGATTATTCATGGGGGAAGAGGTTATTTATGGCGTGCTTTTAAACAACTGATCACTTCTGAAAGCGGTAAATTGGCATCTTCAAGTAATACTAGTAGATGAAATAACAAGTCGGCGCTTTCATTCGTTAATTCATAACGATCTTTAACGGTTGCAGCCAAGGCTGTTTCAACACCTTCTTCTCCTACTTTTTGTGCCATGCGTTTGGTCCCAGCAGCAAATAGGCGGGCTGTGTAGCTCTCTTCCGGCGAGCTGTTGTGACGGCTCGCGATCACTGCTTCTAATTCTGCAATAAAGCCCAAATCAGTGACACTTTCATTCCCGAAGCAACTGGTTGTTCCGGTATGACAAGTGGGTCCAATTGGTTCAACAACCACTAATAGAGTATCGTTATCGCAATCGAGTTGTATCGATTTAAGATTTAAGAAATGCCCTGAAGTTTCCCCTTTGGTCCAAAGACGTTTTTTGCTACGAGAAAAAAAGGTAACTTTTCCTTCGCTTAACGTTTTCATTAAGGCCTCAGGGTTCATATACCCCAGCATTAAGACCTGAGCACTATGTTCATCTTGAATAATCGCAGGAATTAAGCCATCGACTTTTTGCCAATTAATTTGTTCTAACAACTCTTTTTTCATAATCGGATAACCACGTGTTGACGATTAAGGTAAGCTTTTAGCTCACCAATATGGATAATTTGTTTGTGAAATACACTTGCCGCTAGCGCGCCATCGACATCGGCCTCTTTAAACGCCTGAGCAAAATGAACCATTTCACCCGCACCGCCTGAAGCAATCAGAGGCACTTTACAGACCTGACGGATCATCTTCAGCTGTTTAAGGTCATAGCCTTGACGGACACCGTCTTGATTCATCATGTTTAAAACGATTTCACCGGCTCCTCGAGCCTGTACTTCTTTGACCCAGTCGAGGGTATTCCAGTGTGTTGTCACCGTCGATTTTTCAGATCCAGTAAACTGTTTAACTTGATACTGCCCACTTTCATCATCAAAATAACTATCAATTCCAACTACCACGCACTGTACACCAAAACGATCAGCGAGCCGGGTAATAAGGCTTGGGTCTGCTATAGCAGGAGAATTAATGGAGACTTTATCTGCGCCATGCATTAGCGTTCGCGCGACATCCTCTTCTGTTTTAAGTCCGCCAGCCACACAAAATGGAATATCAATAACTTCAGCGACTCGACTCACCCAACTTTTATCAACAACTCGGCGATCACTACTAGCGGTAATATCATAAAAAACTAACTCATCGGCACCTTCTTGCGCATAGCGTTTCGCCAGTGGCACAATGTCGCCAATAATTTCGTGGTTTCTGAACTGTACACCTTTGACAACTTGACCATCGCGAACGTCCAGACAAGGAATTATTCGTTTCGCCAGCATTTGATCGCCTCCTCAACGGTAAATTTGCCCTCTAGTAATGCTTTGCCAACGATCACCCCAGCCACGCCAGTTGAGCGTAGCTCTGCAATGTCTTTAAGCGAACCAATGCCGCCAGAGGACTGAAATTGTATGGTTGGATAACGCTGGCAAAGTTCTTTGTACATTGTGGTGTTTGAGCCTTGCAGCGTTCCATCCCGCGAGATATCGGTACATAAAACATGTTTAAGCCCGTATGTTAAATAATGATCAAGCAGTGCTTCAATTTGCATACCGCTGTCATCTTGCCAGCCTGAAACTGCTACTCGCTTCTCTCCCGCTGCATTCACATTCACATCGAGCGCTAAGACAATTTGCTCGCTGCCATAGCGTTCTATCCATTGAGAGACCACCTCGGGCTGTTTAACAGCCATAGAGCCAATGACCACTCGGGCTGCACCAGATTCGAGAAGATCACTAAGAGCATCTTCATCCCGAATGCCACCTCCCACCTGAATTTTAACCTGAGTTTTGCTGATAAGACGGCGGATCACACTCAGTTGGCGAGTTGTGGTATCTTTGGCACCATCCAGATCGACCAAATGCAAAACTTGTGCGCCTTGATTTTGATAACTTAAAAACTGACTCAACGGATCATCGCTGTAGGTGGTTTGCTGTTGATAGTCGCCCTGATAGAGACGAACAACTTGCCCATTAATTAAATCGAGAGCTGGAATAATCATCTACATCTCCAGAAAGTTTTTTAATAGTTGTGCGCCAGCTTTACCGCTGCGCTCTGGGTGAAACTGCACCCCCATAAAATTATCTTTACCGATCGCTGCTGAAAAGGAAGCCCCGTAATCACATTCAGCAATCGTGACATCACTAACACCAAGTGCATAGCTGTGCACAAAATAGAAAAAACTCTGAGGGTCGATATTGGCAAAGAGGGGATGATTATTCGGCTTGACTTGGTTCCATCCCATGTGTGGGAGCGGCAAGTTTTGCTTAGGTTCCAGCTTAGTTATTGTTCCAGGAATCAGCCCTAAGCAATCCTGAGCAGTTTCGGCAACACTCGCTCCTCCTTCAAAAGAAGACTCAACTAAAATCTGCATCCCTAAGCAAATCCCTAGCAGGGGAGCTGTTACTGATTGTACAACTTCTACCAACTGTTTCTCATGCAATTGCTGCATCGCTGCCGCAACGGTGCCAACACCAGGGAGAAATACTTTATCAGCATTTAAAATCAGATCAGGCTCGGCACTGATGGCGACATCATAGCCCAAGCGTTCAACCGCAAAGCGCACGGATGAAAGATTCGCACACCCGGTATCAACGATAATGTTCATTACAACACTCCTTTGCTACTCGGCAGAACATCGCTGGTTTGAGTAATGGCTTGTCCTAACGCTCGGCCAAAACACTTAAATAACGATTCGACAACATGGTGGGTATTCCCTTCGCTGGCACTCAGATGCAAAGTACAATGCAGCGAATCGGCAAGCGAACGGAAAAAATGTGGCACCATTTCTGTACTCATTTGGCCGACTTTAGATTCATTGAAAGAAGCATCAAATTTTAAAAATGCCCGCCCGGAAAGATCGATGGCACATTGAGCTAAGACTTCGTCCATGGGTAAGGTAAAACCGAACCGATTAATGCCGCGTTTATCACCCAACGCTTGTTCAAGAGCTTGACCCATTGCCAGCGCGGTATCTTCGATTGTATGGTGGTCATCAATATATAAGTCACCTTTGACCTGACAGTCGAGATGAAATCCACCATGCGTTGCGATTTGATCGAGCATATGATCAAAAAAGCCAATCCCAGTACTAATTGTGCTTTTACTTCGGGAGTCCAAATCAACCGCAACATCAATTTGTGTTTCGTTGGTATTTCGCTGTACTTTCGCTTTTCTGCCTGTCAATGTAAGTTGTTCCACAATCGCTTGCCAGTTATTGCGATTACGATCATACAATATGCCACGAATCCCCATATTTTCAGCTAGTTGCATATCAGTCGGCCGGTCACCAATGACAACACTTTTTGTGAAATCGACTTTACCTTGGGTCAAATATGGCTGAACCAGCCCTAAATTCGGTTTACGGCAACTGCAATTCTCATGGGGTAGATGAGGACAAATAAGCACCTCATGGAACTGAACTCCTTGAGAATTAAACAGATCCATCATTTTATCATGCGGCTTTTGAAAATCTTCAGTTGGAAAGCTTGGGGTTCCTAAGCCATCTTGATTACTGACCATGACTAGCTGAAACCCTGCATCAATTAACTTTAATAGCGCGGGGACAACAAATGGCTCGAATGTGAGCTTTTCCAGAGAGTCCACTTGTTTATCACTTTGTGGCTCTTCAATCAGTGTTCCGTCTCGGTCAATAAAAAGAATTTTTTTGACACTCATTGGCATGCTTCTCCGATCCGTGTTTGCGACAACTCTTTGATTGCCGCTATAGTTTGTTCCATTTCCTGCGGGCTGCCGATAGTAATGCGAATAGCGCGTTCCAGCCGCGGTTTATCTGCAAAGTTTCTAAGCACAATGCCGCGTTGAGCAATGCAATCAAACAAATCTGCTTTAAACTGAACCAATATAAAGTTACCTGTTGCCGAAAAAATAGTGTCAGCAATCTTTAATGAGTCGATCTGTTTGATAAATTCAGTGCGCAGACGATTCGATTCAGTCACTCGCTGTTGCATAGCCGACATCTCTTGCGTGAGTACTTTTGTTGCGACTGATGCAACAAGAGACGGAACAGGATAGGGAGCTATCACTTTTGCCAACATTCGAATGATTTCATTAGGGGCGAGAATAAAACCACAGCGGCCCCCCGCTAACGCAAATGCTTTAGAGAGCGTTCTAAAAATGACAATATTATCAAATTCATTAATCAGTGCACTGGCAGAGGCTTGAGGACTAAATTCAATATAAGCTTCATCAATAGCGATAATCGCTTTGTTTTGCTGCGCTTGAGCTAAGGTGCGAAGCGCAGCTATGGAGACTAAATTGCCAGTTGGATTATTGGGAGAGCAGATAAATATAATTTTAGCGTTGACTTGATTGAGCGCCTGATAATCGGGGTTAAAATCATCATCTAAAGGTTGTTTGATCACATCAACCCCAAATGTTTGAGCGCTGATTGCATACATACCGTAAGTTGGAGGGTTGATAACAATCTGATCTTGTCCTGGCTCACAGTAGGTTCGGATTAACAGATCAATAGCTTCATCAGCCCCACGAGTGGCTAAAACCTGCTCTTCTTCGACACCAGCATATTCAGCATAAGCACTTATGAGCTCTGGCGGCTGAAATTCAGGGTAGCGATTCAGGCGCAAGTGTGCCAGTGAGTAATCGTCACTGTCTGGACTTTCGTTAGCGTTTAACCAGATATTACCATGGCCGCCAATTCTTCGAGCAGACTGATAAGGTGTTAACACTTGGACACAAGCGCGGGCAAGTTGTTGTGTTGGCATTGCTATTTCTCCTGTCCTATTCGAAGCGTCACTGCACGGCGATGTGCACTTAACCCCTCTGCATTAGCAATTTCAATGACGGTGGGGGCTAAGTTGCGTAAGCTTTGCTCGCTAAGCTCCTGAACGGTGTAACGCTTCATAAAATCAGCAGTACCTAAACTTGAATAGGTTCGAGTATAACCGTAGGTAGGCAGCGTATGGTTAGTGCCACTGGCATAATCCCCGACTGATTCAGGCGTCCAAGCACCTAAAAATACGCTTCCCGCATTTTTAACCCAAGGCAGCAACTGTCGTGGTTGCTCAGTTTGAATAATTAAATGTTCTGGGCCATAGCGGTTTGAAACCTCCATGGCTTGTTCAAGAGATTCGACAATAATAGCACGGCTATTAGCTAATGCTTGTTCGGCAATTTCACGGCGTTCAAGAAGCGTGGTTTGACGATTAATCTCATCATTGACTTGGTTAGTAAGCTCGTTGCTATCGCTTACGAGAAGTACTTGTGAGTCAGGACCATGTTCGGCCTGCGAGAGCAAGTCTGCAGCAACAAAGGCTGGATTTGCCTGCGCATCGGCCACCACTAACACTTCTGATGGACCAGCAGGTAAATCCATTGCCGCCCCTTGATAATCTTCTGCAACTTGCCGTTTGGCTTCGGTTACAAACGCGTTACCAGGACCAAAAATTTTATCAACCTTAGGTACCGACTGCGTTCCATAAGCCATTGCTGCAATAGCCTGGGCACCACCAATTGAATAGATCTCATCAACACCGCACATATCAGCGGTATACAGAATGGCATCACTAATCGGAGCGGGAGAACAGAGAATGATTTTTGAACATCCAGCAATTTTAGCTGGAATAGCCAACATCATGACTGTTGAAGGGAGTGGGGCGCTGCCACCGGGAACGTATAGCCCGACTTTTTCTACCGCACTATAGCGCAGCTCACAACGAATGCCGGGCTGAGTCTCAATCATCGTCGGTGTTGGCTTTTGGGCCTGATGGAACTTAGCAATATTACTACTGGCTAGTTTTATTGCTTGCTTAAATTCACCACTTAAATTATTCCCTGCACTGCGAATCTGTTGCTGACTAACTCGTAGTTGCTCTACAGCGACTTTATCAAATTTCTTTGTTAATTCTCTGAGCGCATCATCATCTTCAGTTCTAACTTGAGTAATAATTTCTTTAACGATTTGACTAATTTTTTGGGCACTACTGACTGCCGGACGCTGTAGTGCATCTTGCTGCTGTGTTAGGTTGAGTTGATTCCAAATCAGCGTTTGCATGTCACTACTCCATCATTTTTTCAATTGGCATCACAAGAATTGAACTTGCACCTAGCGCTTTAAGGGCTTCCATGGTTTCCCAGAACAAGTTTTCGGTACTAACCATGTGCACTGCAACTAGATCATCTCGACCCGCTAATGGCAGTAAAGTTGGGCGTTCACTACCAGGCATTAATTCAATTACCTCTTCTAGTTTGGCTTTAGGGGCATGCAGCATAATGTATTTGCTTTCTTTGGCTTGAATGATGCCTTGAATTCTAAGTAGCAGTTTATCAAGAAGGGCTTGATTTGAAGCGGAGAGTGGATTTGATGATTGAATGAGAGTTGCTTTGGAGCGGTAGATGACTTCGACTTCTTTTAAACCATTGGCTTCAAGGGTTGCGCCTGTCGATACCAGATCACAAATAGCGTCGGCCAATCCGGCTCTTGGAGCCACTTCAACTGAGCCAGTCAACATGATATTGGTGTAATCTATTCCTTGAGTGTCCATGTACCGCTTAAGTAACCCTGGATAAGTTGTTGCGATTCGCAAATTAGCTAATGAACGAGGGCCTTTAAACTCAAAATCCTCCGGCACGGCTAGCGATAATCGGCATCCCCCAAAATCAAGACGAGTAAGCATTTTAAATTCAGTATTCTCTTGCTGACTCTGCCGGAGCAGTGTTTCTTCTTCAAGAACGTTTTCACCGACAATCCCTACATCGACGACGCCATCCATAATTAAGCCCGGAATGTCATCATCACGTACTCGTAAGATATCAATTGGCATATTCTCACAGTGGGCAATAAGGCGCTGTTCACGTAAGTTAACTTTCATCCCACAGTTTTTAAACATGAGCTGCGAGTCTTTACTCAGTCGACCAGATTTTTGAATTGCGATACGTAAACGTTGTTGTTCTGACATTTGGTTGATCCCTTGACATATAAAATTAAAAAACCCTTGGAAGATGGACTTCCAAGGGTTTAAAAATTTCTGTCAACCGCTGGAAGCCTCTATGAGTCTTCCAGCACCAATTTTCCTGAAAGACTTATTCGGGATGGTGATGATGGTGATGATGTTTAACAGTGATGTTTAACATTTTAGTCTTTCTGGTAAATTGATTAATGTGTAATTACATTAACAACCCAAGCCAAAAAAGCAACTATTTTTTGCAATTCCAATGAAATAAATTAAGAGAGATCATTTTTTAGCCGATATAGGTAATGTCATTACCGATTAGGGGAATTGATATGCCGTCAAATGATCTCATTCCGCCTGTCATTCAGCGCCCGACAGGGCCGCCTTTAAGACAGGTTAAAGATTCGGATGGCAATCGTCAGGGCACTAAAGGCGATAAAAATACGAATCATAAAAATACGCAAGACAAGGCAGAAGCAAACGAGAAAGAGCAAAAAGAAAATACCAAGATACAGCAGCTAACTGATCATGAAATTGATCTGTTTGTATAGATGCGAGCAGGGTTTGTTTTTGTCATAATAAGCCTTTACAACAAATTAGGCTTGGGAACTTGAAAGAAGATTATTTTGCGCCTGAGGGATTGCTGGCAAAAAGCATTGTTGGGTTTTCACCGCGCAAAGCACAACAGAAAATGGCCGCAGCTGTATCAGACGTCCTCAAGCGTAAAAAAATCTTGTTAGTTGAAGCTGGAACAGGAACCGGTAAGACTTTCGCTTACTTGGTTCCTGCATTACATAGTGCCCAGCAAATTGTTATCAGTACCGGTTCGAAAGCGCTTCAAGATCAACTCTTCCATAAAGATCTGCCGACTATGGTCAAGGCTCTCGGGTATTCTCACTCTGTCGCTTTACTAAAAGGCCGCAACAATTATTTGTGCATTGAACGGCTTAGTCATTTTATGCAGCAATCACGTGATATGGATAAGCAATTGTTAGCAGACTTAGCGCGAGTCCGCCAATGGTCGATAACGAGTGCTGATGGTGACATTTCTGAACTAGGGCCATTAGCTGAAAAATCAGAATTATTACCGTTGATCACCAGTACAAATGATAATTGCCTTGGCAGAGACTGCCCAAGTTACAGTGAGTGCGCGTTAGTTAAGGCTCGGAATCGAGCCATGCAAGCACAGATCATTGTGATCAATCATCACCTTTTCTTTGCTGATATGGCGGTGAAGGAAACCGGCTTTGGAGAGTTATTGCCTGAAGCCGATGCTTATATTTTTGATGAAGCTCACCAACTACCAGATATTGCTACTCAATATTTTGGCCAGACATTTTCGAGTCGGGTGGTTAGCGATCTATGTAAAGATATCGAGCTGCTATATCGAACAGAGTTGAAAGACATGGCCCAGCTCGCTAAAGCGGGCTCTAAATTGCGAGTGAGTGCGCAAGATACACGGCTAGCTTTTGAAGGTGAAAAAGAACGCGGTGATTGGCGGCCATTGTTAAAGAAACCTAAATTTACTCAGCAGCTCAAGCGCTTGAGTGATGATTTACAGTTTGTCTATGAACTTTTAAAATTGGCTTTATCGCGCAGTGAGCTCGGTGATCATCTTTTTGAGCGAGTCACTCAGCTGCAAGTGCTGTTAGAGAAAATGCAGCAGACGCAGGTTACCGGCTTTAGCTATTGGTATGATACTTCAAGGTTGCATTTTTCACTTAACATTACACCGCTTAATATCGCCGAACGATTTCGTAAAGAGCTCGATGAGCGCGATGCTTCATGGATTTTTACCAGTGCAACGTTGGCAGTTAACCAAGGGTTTGATCATTTTGTTAGCCAGTTAGGTATGGATGGCGCTGAGCAGCTCATGCTCGAAAGTCCATTCGATTTTTCTAATCAAGCCCTCTTGTGTGTGCCTCGTTATTTTCCAGAGCCCGGTTCCCAAGGGGTTGAAAAGGTCATTGTGCAGAAATTGCTGCCTATTATTGAGAAAAATGGCGGACGTTGCTTCTTTTTATGTACCAGCCATGCAATGATCCAACGCTTATCTAAGCTTTTGCATGAGCAAACAACGCTTCCAGTGCTTACCCAAGGCGAAGCCGCTAAAGGTGTTTTATTAAATCAATTTATTCAAGCCGGTAACGCTATTTTGGTTGCCACGGGATCTTTTTGGGAAGGGGTTGATGTTCGAGGCCAAGCATTATCATTTATCGTCATTGATAAGATTCCTTTTGCTTCTCCTGATGACCCGTTAATGCGAGCCAAAAGCGAAGATTGTCGTCTCCGCGGAGGCGATCCATTTCAGCAGGTCTATCTACCGCAGGCTGCTATTACGTTAAAGCAGGGGGTTGGCCGACTTATTCGAGATACTCGGGATAAAGGTGTTATTGTCATCTGCGACAATCGCATGGTGAACCGTCATTACGGTCAACTCTTTTTGCAAAGCTTGCCGCCGATGCGCCGTTGTCGCGATTTAGAGCAAGTAACACAATTTGTTAGTCAGATGAATCATGCGGAAGACACCGCAATAAGTGATATAAATTCATGAATCAAAAGTTAAACGTTAATTTATTAGCCATAGATACAGCAACAGAAGCATGTTCTGTTGCACTGAGTTGGCAGGGGAAAATCTATTCTCATTTTGAGAGATGTCCCCGAGAACATACGCAGAAAATTCTTCCCATGGTCGAGCAAGTTTTAATGCAAGCCGAGGTGAAGCTCAGTCAGTTAGATGCAATTGCATTTGGCCAAGGCCCAGGTAGTTTTACAGGAGTGCGCATTGGGGTTGCAGCAGCTCAAGGGCTAGCTTTTGGTGCAAATTTACCAATGATAGGGGTTTCAACGCTTGCAGCGATGGCTCAACAAGCGATTGATAGCGCGGGGGCTAATACGGTCGTTGCAGCCATTGATGCTCGAATGGGGGAAATTTATCATGCGATTTTTGCCAATCATCATGGGCAAGCCGTCATGACACACACTGAACAGGTTATCTCGCCAGAAGCTGTTGAAAGCATGGCGGCTATGCCAGGCGTTGCGGTCGGAACTGGCTGGGAAACCTATGGTGATATTTTGTGCGAAAAATATCCGTTAGTGAGCCAAACAGATATTGCACTTCCGCGAGCTTACGATATGCTTAAACTAGCTAAGCAGTTTTATGCCAACGGTCAGACCACAACTGCAGCTAGTGCTCAGCCCGTTTATTTACGGGATAAAGTAACCTGGAAAAAACTTCCCGGGAGAGAATAAATTGTGAGAGTTGGTGGTATTAATCAAGCGCCTTATCCCATAAAGAGCCCCAATAAGGGGGCTCGAAAAGATAAGAAACGAGCCAAGAAACGCTCTGAATCAGGTCATGACAAATTGCAGGTCATTGATGATGATTCTATCTTTGATACGATTAGCTATGATTTACCATCCGCTCATACTCAGGGTGCTTTACGTGCATACCAAGAAATCCATATGTTGGCGAAGCGCAATCATATTAATTTAATCTTTGGTGTTGATATTTATGCGTAAAATAGTTGGTTTAGCTTCTTTGCTTAGCTGTTTATTTCTTATTGGGTGCAGTAGCCTTCCAAAGTCTGTTCAGCTATCTGATAACCAAACGAATACTTCATATCTGCAAGCACTTAAAGGGGGCCATCAGGGGCAGTGGGCACTTTGGCAGGGGAGTATAGCCAAAGTGAATAATAATGATAAAGGCACTCAGATCCAGGTCGTGATGCAACAGTTGGATTACCAAGGTAAAGTTGTTGGTGATAATAGTCCGGGTCGTTTTGTCGCTCATGTTAAACAGTTTTTAGACCCAATGATCTATGCCCCAGGACGGACCATCTCAATTAAAGGGTTGATCACTACACCGACTACAGTTGTTATTGATAAGTTTCAACAAAAAGTTCCGACTATCAATGCAAAGACATTTTATCTTTGGCCCAAAGTACAACCTAATCCAGAGCCGTTGCCTCCGCGTTTTTATCCTTTTTATTGTGATCCTTGGTTCCCATAGAAAATTAAACGATATTGATGCTTAAATAAGCAATTAAGTTAAGCCAGACAAGTCTTTGTCTGGCAATTTTGTTAGACTAAAAAGCTATTTCCCTAAGTGATGTCGACGACCTGTTCGTTGTTTATTGTTAATTATGATTTATCAGATTATTCAAACACCTTCTCAACTCACGGCTCTTTGTGAGTTTCTAGATCAACCTACGACTACTTTAATGTTGGATACTGAATTCGTTCGGACCCGAACCTATTATGCTAAATTAGGGCTCATCCAAATATTCGATGGGCATCAGTGTTTATTAGTTGATCCGGTTTTAAATGATCTAGATAAATGTGAATTTTGGCAGCGTTTAGAACGACATCATTGGGTTTTACATGCGTTTGGTGAAGATTTAGAAATTATCAACCCGCATGTTCGTCAGTTTGGTTTATCTGTTTTCGATACTCAGATTGCGGCTTCTTTTTTGGGACACGGTATTAGCTTAGGTTACCAAGGGCTAATCCAACAGACGACGGGAGTATTACTTGATAAAGGGGAATCACGAACCGATTGGCTCGCGCGTCCTTTGAGCGAACGCCAGTTAGATTATGCAGCTAAAGATGTTATTTATCTTAAAGCGGCATATGAGCAACAGTGTGAAGAGCTTAAAGCCAAAGGTTTATATGACTATGTACTTAGTGAAAGTGCTCGTATTGCTGCGATTCGTTGTTTAAAACCAAAAGAACAAAATGCTTATCTTGATGTGAAGAATGCTTGGAAGTTAAACCGTCAAGAGCTCGCTATATTACAGCAATTAGCTGCATGGCGACTGCGCACCGCTATCGAAAGAGATATGCCCGTCAATAAGGTTGTTCATGCTGACACGCTTTGGGCAATTGCCAAGCATCAACCACAGACTAAAAATGACTTAAAAAATACCGGCATATCTCCACAGGCTTTTCGTATCCATGCCCAGAACTTGCTGCATATTGTTAAACAAGCTCAACAAATACCGGAACAACAATGGCCTGAGAAGATTAAACGAATGATCGATTATCCCGAATATAAGCCAACCCTTAGCAAATTTCGGGAAGTAGCTACACAAGCAGAACACCAGACTGGTATTCCAGCTGATGTTTTAGCTCCGAAGCGATTGATCCATGAGTTTTTTACCTGGCATTGGAAGTTGTCTGAACAAGAACGACAAAACAGCCATAAACCAGCGCTGATTAACGGTTGGCGAGAAGAGGTTCTCAAGCCATATTTACCTACTTTATAAACCTTCTTATTCTGCTATGCCCGCAACTGCGGGCTCATATCGTGAATATCCAGTCAATAAATCTATTTACCTTTGCTTTTATTATCTTCAGGTAAGGTAATGTTAAGCTCAAGCACCGATAAATCAGCTTCTTTATTGTCCAGTGACACTTGGATCTGATCGGGATCGATTTGAACATAACGCTGAATTACCTGAAGAATATCCTGCTTCAGTGCAGGTAAATAATCAGGCCCTGAACGTTCACTGCGTTCGTGAGCCACAATAATCTGTAGACGTTCTTTGGCTAACTTCGCAGAGCCCTTTTTATTGCTGCTACGAAAGTAATCAATTAGAGCCATGTGTTACTAACCTCCGAAAATCCGGCTGAAAAATCCTTTCTTCTGCTCATTTACAAAGCGAAGTTCAAGCGAATTTCCTAATAAACGTTCAACTGCATCCTGATAGGCCTGACCTGCATCACTTTCTGTATCAAAAATAACAGGCTCGCCCGAGTTAGATGCTTTCAAGACCGACTGTGATTCGGGTATCACACCTAACAATGGTACAGCTAGAATTTCACATACATCTTCAACACTGAGCATATCGCCTCGATGAACACGCGCAGGGCAATATCGGGTGAGCAGTAAATGTTCTTTAACTGGCTCTAATCCTTGCTCTGCTCGGCGAGACTTACTTGCTAACATGCCTAATATGCGGTCTGAGTCACGCACCGATGAAACTTCTGGGTTTGTGGTGACGATTGCTTCATCTGCAAAATATAACGCTAATATCGCACCAGCCTCAATTCCTGCAGGAGAGTCGCAAATAATATATTCAAAGCCTTTTTCACCCAGTTCATTAATTACTTTCTCGACACCTTCTTTAGTGAGTGCATCTTTATCTCGAGTTTGCGAAGCGGGCAGAACATAAAGTTCTTCAAGGCGTTTGTCTTTGATCATCGCTTGGTTAAGGGTTGCTTCGCCGTTAATAACATTCACAAAATCATAGACGACGCGACGCTCACACCCCATGATAAGATCGAGGTTACGCAAGCCGATATCAAAATCAATAATAATGGTTTTATGGCCTTTAACAGCTAGACCTGTACCGATAGCAGCGCTAGATGTAGTCTTACCTACGCCACCTTTACCTGAAGTCACAACGATAACTTTGGTCATATAATTCCTTCAACACTTAGTTTAGAGGGACGAATGTTAATTGCCTCTCCCGTAGTTCAATACAACATGCTTGCTGCCACATGGGCTGCAGGTTTTCAGATAACTGATAATGTCCAGCCACCGAGACCAGTTCTGCCTGAAGATTCTGACAACAGATAATACAGTCAGTCTGTCCATTCGCTCCAGCAATTGCTCTGCCTCGTAACGCACCATAAACATGGATACTTCCGTCAGCAATGATCTCTGCGCCATTACTGACACTACCTAAAACGACTAGATCACAATTTTTTGCATAAACCTGTTGCCCTGAACGAACCTGTCCTCGAACCACTTTAGGTGGCTGGCCAATATTCGCTTCCTGCGAAGTTTCAATCGGTTTAGGCTCGACATCACGCCCAGCGATTAAAACTGGAATACTGGCTGAGTGACAAAGCTGTTTTTGTTCACTATCTCGCGTCCCTGTTACACCAATCATAACAAAGCCTGTGGCATTTATCGCTGTTCGTAGTGCTGAAAAATCGATCGGTTCATCCACTAAACTCACATTGACAATGACGGGTGCTGTTGCAAAAAACTTGGGAGCTTGTGCCATCTTCTTCTCAAGCACCTGCTTGATATGTTCCAAGTCATTATCAATCAAATGAATGACAGATATCGTAAACGTAGTTCCTTTTATTTCAACTTCTGGTTCGGCCATGTGATTAACTATTCCTATTACTTTAGTCTCTTTAGTGGCACATTGTTGTGTATACAATCTATTTTGCTATAGTTTGCCCATTTATGTGTAATGAAACAATAAAAAGAGTCAAAACATGCTGTGCTATATTTATAAAAGCTTAAAAAAAGAACAAACATACCTTTATATAGCCAAAAGGGATAAGTTTGAAAACGTTCCTGAGCAGTTATTAGCGATGTTTGGAAAGCCTGAATTGTTGATGACTATTAATTTGGCAAAACAGATAAAACTAGCAATAGCGGATATTGATAAAGTTCGTGAGGCAATCCGAAAGGATGGATTTTATCTGCAACTACCTCCTCCTGTGACGAATGAACTTGAAGCATTTAAAGCTTCTAAGGGGATACATGATCCGAATTAAAGTAGCTATTGGGTGTCTGATTTTATTGTGTGGCTATGCTTTGAATGCTCAAGCACAAACCTTTGATGATTATGTGCTTTCTCTTAAACATCAGGCGCTTGAACAGGGCTATTCTCAGTCATTAGTAAATAAGGCTTTTGCACAGATTAAATTACGCAAAAAGGTGATTTATAGCGATAAAAACCAACCAGAATTTCGTTTAACTCTGGATACTTATATCCCTAAAGCTTTACCTAAATGGAAAGTAGCCAAAGCGCGCAAATTATATAAACAGTATTATCCTCTTTTGACTAAAATTTCAGCTCAGTATCATGTCCAGCCTCGATTTATTGTTGCATTGTGGGGAATCGAATCTAATTTTGGAAAGTTTACGGGGCATTATGATGTGATGTCAGCATTAGTATCGCTTGCCTACGAAGGGCGTCGACGGGCTTTTTTTGAACGTCAGATTATAGCAACACTAGCCATCATGAAAAGAGATGGAATGACGCGTAGTCAACTTAAAGGCTCATGGGCCGGCGCAATGGGGCAGGTTCAGTTTATGCCAGGAACATATCTGGCTTATGCGGTCGATGGCAATGACGACGGTAAAATTGATCTGACCCATAGTGTGCCCGATGCGTTAGCTTCAGCAGCCAATTATCTCCACAAAATCGGTTGGAGAGATGATATGACCTGGGGACGACAAGTTCATTTACCTAAAAATTTCGATTTAGAAAAGCCCAACATCAAATCAGCAAAATTACTCTCTGTCTGGGAAAAATTAGGCGTTCGGCGCTATAGCGGAAAAGACTTGCCCGTTCGGCAGATCAAGGCTCGATTAGTCGTTCCAGACGACCGTAATGGGCGTATTTATTTGGTATATCATAACTATGAGACACTGCTTAAATGGAATCGGTCTAACTATTTTGCGATTACCGTTGGAACCTTGGCCGATCGTATCGCTTACCCACCAATTGATTTACGCTGACCTGACCAATGCTTTTTTGATATCATGACAGTAATTTTATCCATATCAGACAACTGGGATGATATGGATATTCTGTGACAGTAGGGCATTGACTCAAATTAATTTCAGTCTTTTTTATCTCATATAAGCGATAAAACGGCCGCTACTTTGCGAAGATAAACGCGATTTTCACTATGTTTGTGAAAGACAATTATGACACGATTTGAAAGGTATATTTGGTGATTAGCGATCCAACATTTTGGCAACATAAAACACTTGAACAAATGAATGATAGTGAATGGGAAGCTCTTTGTGATGGTTGCGGGAAATGCTGCTTAGCCAAAGTTATTGATGACGATACTGATGAGCTTTATTTTACCGATATTAATTGTCAGCTATTAGATCAGCAAAGTTGCCAGTGTAGTGATTATGCCAATCGATTCACCAAGGTCAGTGATTGTGTCAAAATCACACTCAATGACCGGGAGTCTTTTCAGTGGTTACCACCAAGTTGTGCTTATCGTCGTTTAGATGAAGGCAGGGCACTACCGTTTTGGCACCCACTTCGCCACAATGGAGATAAGACTTTCATGCATAGCATTGGCGCATCCATCCGAGGTAAAACGATTAGTGAAACAGCAGTTAGCGGTGAATTTCAGGACTTTATTGCCTATTGGCCATTAGATGAGTGCGAAGATTAACGCTCACGAGGACAACAGCTATCAGTGATCTTGAACAGGCGATAACTAAAATATTAAAAATCTGACTGCTGCGCTGGTGTTCGCCGAGCAACTTGTTAAGCCGAGAATTTTCTAAGAACCTCTCCTATCTAACAAAGCAAAAGAGAGGTTAATATAAGAAACTATTATAGCCGAAGTCATTTATTTAAAATAAGCGGCAATGGATTAACGTCGAAATTGTCCAGCCAAAATCAACAACGCCATGATCAAATAAACACCAAAGGCAACCATCAACCATTGCGGCATACTCCAATTCATCAGTTTCCACACGACCAAAGAGCAGTCGCCATGAGGTTGGAACATCCATGGAAACCAGTCATTAAGTTTGAGCCAGTTAGGAAAATGGGGATATGGGCTACAAGTGGTAAAAGGCGAAGGGTGCAATTGCAGTTGCATATGCTGCCAAGCAAGCAATAATCCCCAGCTACTAGAAGCAATAAATCCTACAGTGGCGATGAAGCGCAACAACAACCATCGCGGTGCAATAAAGGCCAATAAGGCACTAAGAACAATACCAAGCATTGCGGTGCGTTCATAGATACACATCACACAGGGTTGTAAGTTTTTGCCATATTGAAAATATAACGCTACTAGCTCAAAAACGATCGCACTCAGAGCAAGAATAAGCCATGGTCTGCGCTGCATTGACCAAATTCGAAAAATTTTTGCCACATCAATTCCTTATTAAGTCGACTAAGAAAGGGCAAATAGCCCCTTCTTGTACCAAATTTAATGACCAATTGCAGCCGCTGCAACTTTAGCACTGTGATGAATTAACCATCCATGCTGGTAAAATAGATCTGTGGCAGGCATTAGAAGATAATTAACACAAAGCAAGCCGACGACAACTAATACAATTGTGTACGGAAGCGCCATGATTACCATCCGTCCATAGGATAATCTCAGTAGTGGGGCTAGTGATGAAGTCAGCAAAAATAAAAATGCGGCTTGCCCATTAGGGGTTGCAACTGACGGGAGGTTCGTCCCAGTATTAATTGCTACCGCTAGCATATCAAACTGATCACGGGTGATTTGGCCATCCATCAGGGCTGAGCGAACTTCGTTGATGTATACCGTGCCAACAAACACATTATCCGAGACCATAGATAACACACCATTAGCAAGATAAAAGGCAATGAGCTGAGCATGTCCTTCCTGCTGTAAAACCCAATGAATAACAGGTTTAAATAAATGAAGATCGATAATCACGGCCACTACTGAGAAAAACACAGCCAATAAAGCAGTAAATGGTAATGCTTCAGTAAAGGCTTCACCTAACTGATGTTCCTCGGTAATGCCAGCAAAAGTCGTTGCTAGAATAATGACAGACAGACCAATTAATCCCACAGCGGCTAAGTGAAGTGCTAAGCCAGTAATAAGCCATATAGCAATAACACCTTGAACAATAAGTTTGACATTATCACGGCGGGTACGGCGACTATCCTCATATGCATCAAAACGCTGCATAATGGTACGAACACGGTCAGGAAGTTTTCCACCGTAACCAAACCAGCTCGTTTTTTCCAACACAACACATGTGACAAGGCCTAGCACAAATACAGGTACAGAAACGGGGGCCATGCGCAAGAAAAACTCACTGAAATGCCATCCGGCCTGATCGGCAATAATAAGATTCTGTGGTTCTCCTACCATCGTGCATACACCACCAAGAGCGGTACCAACCCCAGCATGCATTAATAAACTACGCAAAAATGCTCGAAAACCATCCAAATCTTGGCGTGTCAATTCATCTTTCAGCTGCTCATCTTGAGTATGATCATGTTCAATATTAAAGTCTTTACCGGAGGCAACTTTATGATAAATAGCATAAAATCCAACTGCGACACTGATAACAACAGCGATCACAGTCAATGCATCTAGAAAAGCTGATAAAAAAGCTGCCGCGATACAAAACGCTAAGGATAAAATCACTTTGCTGCGAATTTTGGTGAGCATTTTGGTGAAGACATAAAGCAATAACTGCTTCATGAAGAAAATGCCTGCAACCATGAAGATCAACAAGAGGATAACTTCAAAGTTAGCTAAAAGTTCATGTTTGACTGTTTCTGGTGATGTCATGCCAATGGCAACCGCCTCGATTGCCAATAAACCACCAGGTTGCAATGGATAGCATTTTAATGCCATCGAAAGCGTAAAAATAAATTCAACGACTAAAACCCATCCAGCGACAAACGGATCGAGCGAAAAGATTATTGGGTTGACAACTAAAAAGGCGATTATGGCAAATTTGTACCATTTGGGGGACTTCCCAAGAAAGTTAGAAGTAAAAGCCGTTAGTAACGAGTCATTGGTCATAATTGCGCTAATATCCTGTTAAAAGAGTGATCCATTTTATAGTAAATAGAATACCTGTCCAAAACACATAACAAAATGCATTTAAGAATTATTCTAAATTAAAATATTGCATTAAAAAAACTCATTGATTTAAGAAGAACTCGAATAAGTTGGTAGCCTTGACTCAAATTAACCTTTGAGCGTTTTTTAGTAAACAATCTATTTTTATGATGTTTATGCTTGTTACGTAAATAGGTGTAATACGTTGCTTAATTATAAAAAATTTTAATGTGTCAAATGAGGCATTTTACACGTAGTTTTCTATATAAAAATGGCCTTTCAGTACAAACAGCGATGAGAGGCCAAAAAGCTACTGTACTGCCATACAGTAGCTCATGTTGTTAATCAACTGTTTTAGATGGGCAAGTGGCTAAAAGTTCGACATTTCCAGACTCTGTCACCTGTTCTAACCGAACAGTAAACCCCCAAAGCCGATGTAAATGTTTTAAAACTTCATCCAAATTTTTGGCTAATGGGATATGATTATGTGGGGTATATCGCAATGTCATGGAACGGTCCCCTCGAACATCGACATTATATACTTGAATATTTGGATCGATCGTCGATAAGTTATATTGGTTAGACAACGCCTGACGAACCGCTAGATAGCCCGCTTCATTATGGATTGAGCTGATCTCCAAATATGGCATGTTATGGAGATCTGTGAGGTTAAACAATTTAAAATCCCGAATAAGATTGGGAGATAAAAACTGACTTATAAAGCTTTCATCTTTAAAATTTTGCATCGCAAAATGCAGCGTTTCAAGCCAATCACCACCGGCAATATCTGGAAACCAATACTTGTCTTCTTCCGTCGGATTTTCACAAATTCGTCGAATGTCGCACATCATTGCAAAACCTAAAGCGTATGGATTTATCCCATTAAAATAGGGGCTGTTATACGCCGGTTGTGCGACAACATTCGTATGATTGTGTAAAAATTCTAGAATAAAACGATCTGTCACATACCCCTGACTATACATATCATTCAAAATTGTGTAATGCCAGAAGGTTGCCCAACCTTCATTCATGACCTGTGTCTGACGTTGTGGATAAAAATACTGACTAATTTTACGCACAATCCGAATGAGTTCTCTTTGCCAGGTTTCCAAAAGTGGTGCTTTTTTTTCAAGAAAATACAAAATATTTTCTTGTGGTTCCTCTGGAAAATTTTTCGGTTTGAATTGTTGTTCACTTTCATTTTTTGGAATTGTTCGCCATAACTCATTCACCTGAGCTTGTAGATATTCCTGCCTAGATTTCTGTCTAGCTTTTTCCTCTGCAAGAGAAATAGGAGAGGGGCGTTTATAACGATCGACGCCGTGATTCATTAAGGCATGACAAGAGTCAAGGATATCTTCCACCGCTTCGATGCCATAGCGCTTTTCACATTCTGCAATATAGTTTTTGGCAAATAATAGATAGTCAATAATTGACCCGGGATCGGTCCAAGCCTTAAATAAATAGTTGTTTTTAAAGAAAGAGTTGTGCCCATAGCTAGCATGCGCCATAACCAACGCTTGCATAACCATCGTGTTTTCTTCCATTAAATAAGCAATACATGGATTTGAATTAATCACAATTTCATAGGCGAGCCCCATTTGGCCTCGCTTATAATTTTGTTCTGTCTGAATAAATTTTTTACCAAACGACCAGTGATTGTACCCAATTGGCATACCGACACTGGAATAGGCATCCATCATTTGTTCAGCAGTAATAATTTCAATCTGATTCGGGTAAGTTTCTAATTTGAACTTTTCAGCTGTTGCAGCAATCACTTCGTGATACTGCTCGATGAGCGGGAAAGTCCAGTCTGGCCCGTCATCTAGACGTTTATTTTTGACCATGCTCTCCTCCTCATGCAACTTCTTTTCGGAAAAACTCTCTGAATACCGGGAAGATATCTTCGGGTTTACGAATATGCTGCAAGTCAAAATTTGTATGTTGTTGGGCGAGTGATTCGTACTCCCGCCATAGTGTCTGATGTGCTCTGGCCGTAATCTCTATATAAAAGAAATTGCGGATAACTGGTAAGATATCTCGATCAAGCAATGTTCGGCATACGGGGGAGTCATCAGCCCAATTATCACCATCCGATGCCTGCGCTGCATAAATGTTCCATTGATCTTCAGGGTAACGCTCAGCGATGATTTGTTTCATTAATTTCAGTGCACTTGATACGATTGTCCCTCCAGTTTCCTGTGAATAAAAGAACTCTTGTTCATCGACTTCTTTGGCCTGTGTATGGTGGCGAATGAACACTATATCGATTCGTTCATAATTCCGTGTTAGGAATAAATACAGTAAAAGATAAAAGCGCTTAGCCATATCTTTAGTGGCCTGATCCATTGAACCTGATACATCCATCAAGCAAAACATCACGGCCTGTGAATTCGGCACTGGCTGTTTAACATACGCATTGAATTTTAAATCAAACGTATCAATAAATGGCACTTTGCGAATGCGTTCTCTGAGTTCATCAGCTTCTTTTTCTAAAATTAAAATTTCAGCTTCATTCTCTTGAGGCGATTCATTTAATTTTGCAATTTGCTGTTCAAGTTCATGTAAAAGCCGTTTTTTACTTGCAGACATTGCAGTACGACGCAATAGAGAGTTTTGCAACGACCGAACTATGTTAATGTTTGAAGGAACACCATCATTGGTAAAGCCGGCTCGAATCGTTTTAAAATCAATCATTCGGTCAGTACTATTTTCTTGCAGATTAGGTAACTCCAGATCATCGAATAGAATATCTAGATACTCATCTTTTGATATTTCAAACTGAAAGTTATCAGTTCCTTCCCCACTGTTACTCGCATCACCTTTACCAGAACCACTGCCGCCCCCACCTTGGGGGCGTTCTATCCGATCTCCGGGTGAAAATTGATCATTACCAGGCAATACACGAGTGCGATCCCCCCCTTCACCTTGATGAAAAAATGGTTCAGTTATATCTCGTGAAGGAATAGAGATGCTTTCTCCAGAATCAAGGTCTTGAATACTGCGCTGATTGACGGCATCAGTTACAGCTTTTTTGATCTGCTGTTTATAACGGCGCATAAAGCGCTGTCGATTCACAGCACTTTTGTTTTTACCGTTTAAACGTCGGTCAATAAAATGAGCCATACAAGAACCTCCGATGGCTAAGACGACTTACGAACACGCAAATACCACTCAGAAAGAAGTCTAACCTGTTTGCGGGTATAACCTTTTTCCATCATACGGTCGACAAAGTCGTCATGTTTACGTTGGTCTTCAGCCGAAGTTTTCGTATTAAACGAAATGACAGGGAGAAGGTCTTCGGTGTTTGAGAACATTTTTTTCTCAATGACAGTGCGAAGTTTCTCATAACTAGTCCAACTCGGATTCTTACCTTCATGATTTGCTCTGGCGCGTAAAACAAAGTTTACAATTTCATTTCGGAAATCTTTTGGATTACTAATTCCTGCTGGCTTTTCAATTTTCTCCAGCTCATCGTTTAACGCCCCTCGGTCAAATAACTGACCGGTATCTGGGTCACGAAATTCCTGATCTTGGATCCAGAAATCAGCATAAGTTACATAACGGTCAAAGATATTCTGGCCATATTCCGAATAGGATTCCAGATATGCGGTCTGAATTTCTTTGCCAATAAAATCAATATAGGTCGGAACTAAATAGCCTTTAAGATATTCCATGTATTGATCGGAAACTTCCTGTGGGAACTGTTCACGTTCAATCTGTTTTTCAAGTACATAAAACAAATGAACTGGATTAGCTGCAACTTCGGTTGGATCGAAGTTAAAGACACGCGATAGGATCTTAAAGGCAAATCGAGTGGATAGGCCATTCATCCCTTCATCTACACCCGCAAAGTCCCGATATTCTTGATAGGATTTTGCTTTTGGATCCGTATCTTTTAAACTCTCACCGTCATAAACCCGCATTTTTGAAAAGAGTGATGAGTTTTCAGGATTTCTTAATCGAGATAAAACTGAAAATTCAGCCAACAATTTCAATGTGCTCGGTGCACAGTTAGCATGGTTAAGTTCGCTGTTATCCAGAAGTTTCTGATAAATTTTTACCTCTTCTGAAACTCTCAGGCAGTATGGTACTTTGACAATATACACACGATCGAGGAAGGCTTCGTTATTTTTGTTATTACGAAATGCCTGCCATTCAGACTCATTCGAGTGAGCCAATATAATCCCGGAAAAAGGCAATGCAGACAAACCTTCTGTCCCATTATAGTTTCCTTCCTGGGTTGCAGTTAAAAGCGGATGCAGCACTTTTATGGGGGCTTTGAACATTTCCACAAATTCCATTAACCCTTGGTTTGCGCGGCATAAAGCTCCTGAATAGCTATAAGCATCAGCATCGTTTTGGGCATAATGCTCAAGCTGACGAATATCCACCTTACCAACAAGCGAAGAAATATCTTGGTTATTCTCATCACCGGGTTCAGTTTTAGCGATCGCAACCTGATCCAATATAGACGGGTAGATTTTTTCTACTTTAAATTGAGTGATATCCCCGCCAAATTCATGCAATCGTTTTGCCGCCCAAGGTGACATAATCGGCCGCAAATAACGTCGGGTAATGCCATATTCTTTTTGCAAGATCTCACCATCTTCTTCAGCATCAAATAAAGCAAAAGGGTGGTCGTTAACAGGTGAGCCTTTCAGTACATAAATTGGCAATTTTTGCATCAAGCTTTTTAGTTTTTCGGCTAGTGATGATTTACCACCGCCCACAGGACCAAGCAAATATAGAATTTGTTTTTGTTCTTCCAGTCCTTGAGAGGCATGTTTGAGATAGGAAACAATCTGCTCAATACTATCTTCCATCCCATAAAATTCTTCAAAAGCGGGATATCTGGCAATAACCCGGTTAGAAAAAAGCCGACTCAGACGAGGGTCTTTTGCCGTATCGATATATTCAGGTTCACCTATAGCCATTAACAAACGTTCTGCTGCAGAAGCATAGACTGAAGGGTCATCCTTACATAACTGTAAATATTGTTCTAAAGATAGCTCCTCATGGCGAGCCTCTTCATAACGCTGTTGATAATGATTGAATATGCTCATAGCATTCTCCCTAACATCGCTTCCATCCGAAAATCAGATAGACTTCACAAACGAATTCGTTATGTAGTTACTTTAAGATTAGACTAATAACCGAATAACCCAATAAAACATAAAAGAAAAATTTTAATATTTATTCTGTCACTCAATAACCAGACTCAATTTTTCACCCCTATCTATTTTAGTTTTTGATTGACCACCTAACTTTGTCAAAGTCTTTTACACGTTGACTGAGCATAAAATAGATGCACTAATCATGCCTAAGGTATTTAATGGAAATAATGAAAATATTTAAAAGGAGGGATGCACTTGCATGCTAAAAAACTAACTATATGATTTTTATAGATAAAAAAATTTAAAAGAATTTCTATACGAAACATCTGAAATACGAATTTTTTATATAGAAACTTATTGTTTAGTTTTTTTATAAAAAAATAAACTAAAAAACAATAAATCTATATCAATCGTGATTAAAAAAGGCCTATCACTAGGATAGGCCTGTTACAATCAGATGCTGGTTAAATTTGCACCAGATAGGATCACATCGTCTTCTGCATTGGTGCATTTACCCATTTAGATGCGCCATCAATGCCTGCTTGCCGACCACTGTGCACAAAATGGGGCCGTTCATATGGCTGAGTCTCGATGGTCACTTGGACAACTTGCGCAGGCTCTGGTTTGGTCATTGGTGCAAAAGCATAGCCTTTCGCTGTTCCAATCAATCCCAGAGCTACAGGAGCACTGTCATCTTTTTTCTGCACGGACTCATTAGATGTAACTTTTACCTCTTCAATATTATCTTGTTCTAACGGTTGTGCAGATTCTTTTTCAGCCGAAGCCTCTTGAGCGTCTACTGTTTCCGATTTTGCAACTGAGTTTGCGTTTTGCGCAGAAGAAGTTGTAGCAGCTTCAACCTCAGAGGATGTTGTTTTAGCATTTTCTGTCGTTGTTACTTTATCTTCACCGGTGTCAGGCCTATTTTGCATTGGCTCCGGTTCTGCATCCTCATTATTTTCAATATCCGCTTTTGGTAAATCGCTAAAACGCTTACGCTCTCCCACATAAGGAGACTGAGTATTACGACGACGCCGACGTTTAGGTTTAGCCTGAAGCTCATCGTTAGATGAACTCGACGTTGTTTCTTTAGCATCATCATCCGCTTTAGTCGACTCTTTTGAGACCTCAACAGGTTGTTCTTCTGATGTTGTCACAAGTTCTACCGATTGTTCTACTGCGGGTGCTTGTTTGGATACTTTTTCAACTTCTGGTGATTCAATCGCTTTACTTGGCTCAGGATTAACTGCTGGTTGTTTCACGTTTTCAGCGGCCATAGTTGTATCAACAGTCTCAGTAGTTGTAACAACTTTCGATTGCTCAACGTCTTTCACAACCTCCTGCATTCGGATTTTTCGATGCATTCGTCGCTGCTGACGACGGGGTTTCACAACATCTTCTACCGCTTTATTCGCTTGTGGCTTATTCTGCTGAGATTGCGTTTCCGCTGGTTTTTTATCGTTGGCTTTGGCCGCAGGTGAACGTTGTTTCTTCTGAGGCTGAGCCGATTTTTCATCTTTAGTCGTTGCTGACTTTTTAGTATTCGTCGTGCTTTGCGCTTGCGAAGTTTCATCCTGCTTTTTCGGTTTGTTAGCGCCACCCGTTTGTTTCGAACGATTTTGCCGACGATTGCGACTTTCTCGAGTTTTACGTAGCTGTTCTGAATTAGACGATTGTTCAGTTTTTGGCTTGTTATCTGGCGCTGGCTGTTGCTCAGGTGTAGTGTCTTGGGCTTTCGTTTCTTCAACTTGCGGAGTAGGAGACAAAAGCTTTTTCATCAAACGAGAAAACCATGACTGTGGTGCGCTTGTTTGAGGCGATTCTGCTTTATTTACAGGGGCTGGTTCAATAGGCGCAAAACCTTTCAAAACAGGCTGCTCCTGGCTCTGTTCTCGAGCATGTGTGCGTGGCTCATAAACAGGCGTTGGCTGTGTTGTCACGAGGCTATAACTAGGTTCATCGGTCTGCTCAACTGGACGGACTCGAGTAACCTCGTAATGAGGTGTTGCCATATGTTGATTCGGAATGATAATGATTCGAACCTGATGGCGCTTTTCTATTTTATTTAACGAAGTTCGTTTTTCATTCAATAAATAGGCTGCCACTGAAACTGGAACCTCAGCACGCACCTCATTAGTATTCTCTTTGAGTGCTTCTTCTTCAAGTAAACGTAAAATTGAGAGCGCCAATGACTCGGTATCCCGAATCGTACCTTGGCCATTACAACGAGGGCAAATATGTGTTGATGATTCACCTAACGAAGGTCGGATTCGCTGGCGTGACATTTCGAGCAATCCAAAACGAGAGATTCGCCCAATTTGAATACGAGCGCGATCTTGTCGCACAGCTTCGCGGAACCGATTTTCGACTTCCCGTTGGTTTTTAACTGGCGTCATATCAATAAAGTCAATCACAACCAAACCGCCTAAATCTCTCAAACGTAGCTGACGTGCAATTTCGTCGGCAGCTTCAAGATTCGTTTGTAAGGCTGTTTCTTCAATATCACCACCTTTAGTGGCGCGCGCCGAGTTAATATCGATAGAAGTGAGCGCTTCTGTTGGATCAATAACAATACTCCCACCTGACGGTAGGCGGACTTCGCGCATAAATGCAGATTCAATCTGCGATTCAATTTGATAATGGTTAAATAAGGGGACTTCACCTTCATAACGCTTAACCCGATTGACAAAATCAGGGCGTACGAGTGAGATATGTTCTTTTGCCTCTTCAAAAATCGCTTTATTATCGATCAAGATCTCACCGACATCGCGACGTAAATAGTCGCGAATCGCACGCACAATAACATTACTTTCCTGATGAATAAGAACGGGAGCAGGGTGGGTTTCTGCGACAGATTTAATCGCGTCCCAACGGTTAAGAAGCACTTTTAAATCCCACTCTAACTCTTCAGCTGATTTCCCAGTTCCGGCTGTTCGAACAATTCGTCCCATACCTTTGGGAACTTTAATTGTGTTTAAAGCTTCCTTAAGTTGGGTTCGATCATCACCTTCAATCCGTCTGGAAATACCACCTGCATTGGGATTATTGGGCATCAATACCAAATAACTTCCCGCGAGACTGATAAATGTTGTTAACGCGGCACCTTTATTACCACGTTCCTCTTTATCAATCTGCACGATGACTTCTTGGCCTTCTTTTACGGCATCTTTAATTGATGGCCGGCCTTTATAGACATATCCTTCGGGGAAATATTCGCGAGAAATCTCTTTGATTGGCAAGAAACCATGTCGTTCGGCGCCGTAGTCTACAAATGCGGCTTCAAGGCTAGGTTCAATCCTAGTAATTTTACCTTTATAAATATTTGCCTTTTTCTGTTCATGGCCTGGACTTTCAATATCCAGATCATACAATTTTTGTCCATCTACTAGTGCCACGCGCATCTCTTCAAGTTGCATGGCATTAATTAACATTCTTTTCATTCGTTCTGCCTTGGTGTATTCCCCAAGCAGAGCATTCAACCTGCCTTATAACGGCAAGGCCCTGTGTTTTTAAAAATAACGGAAATGGAACCTCACGGCTGCGGCTTCGTCAATAAAAGGGCGCATAACATGACGCGTCGTAATTACCTTGCTGCAGATAGCTCTGTGGCAAACATGCAACCTGGTGTAAAATCTACTCGCTCTTCGCGTTTTAAGGCAACGTAAATGATGCCTGCTCGGTTGTTTTAATTTATTTTATACGTTCTCGCTGAAAGGCCGTAATGACTTGTATAATACGGCGCACATCAGTGAACTGAGCGTAACGCACTTAAAATAATAAAACGAGTGCGTTTAACGTGTTAAATATAGCAAAGCTACATTTTTACAGCAATCAATTTCATCTTTGTGGTAATATCTGTTACATGAATGATCAAAACAATAAGGTTCGTGTTGTTCGCGTCAGTGACGATGAAGCCGGACAGCGTATAGACAATTTCTTAAAACGGCAGCTTAAAGGCGTGCCGAAAAGTTTAATTTATCGTATTTTGCGTAAAGGTGAAGTACGAGTGAATAAAAAGAGAATCAAACCCGATTACAAATTAGTCAGTCATGATGACGTTCGTATCCCACCAGTTCGCACCACTCAGCAAGACAAACCCATTGCAAATGCTAACTTAAATAAAGTTTCTCATTTAAATGATTGTGTTCTATTTGAAGATGATTGTTTGTTGATTTTGAATAAACCTTCAGGATTTGCAGTTCATGGGGGGAGTGGACTAAATTTTGGGGTTATCGAAGGGCTCCGAGCGTTACGTCCTGATGCGCGTTTTTTAGAACTTATCCATCGACTAGACCGTGATACTTCGGGAGTGTTGATGATTGCCAAAAAACGCAGTGCTTTACGGGAACTACATCGTCAACTTCGGGAAAAAATTGTTCATAAACATTATCTAGCTCTTGTTCATGGGTGTTGGCCCCGAGCCTTAAAAAAAGTAAATGCACCACTGGCAAAAAATGCTTTATCCTCTGGAGAACGAATTGTTCAAGTCAATGAGGTTGACGGAAAACCTTCCTTAACACGGTTTCAACTTGAGCGAAAACTCGGCGACATGACATTAATTCAAGCATCCCCAGTGACAGGCCGAACCCACCAAATTCGCGTTCATTGTCAAAATGCTGGATACAGCATCGCGGGAGATACAAAATATTCAACCCACGAGCAACAGAGTACAGCTAAAGCCTTTGGATTAGGCAGACTGTTTCTGCATGCCTGGAAAATTGAATTTATTCATCCCAAATCAGGTGAAACAATAAAACTGATGGCACCTTTAGATGTATCACTGCAGAAAGTTGTCGATCATTTAGCATCGGAAGTGGATTGCTATTAAATGAAAGCTTATTTCCTCATCCAACGTCATTGGCTGAGGAAATAATCGCCACTACATGTTTAACATCTCTACCCCAAACGACTCGAGAAATTCAACTAACCGAATGAGCGGCAAACCAATCAGTGTATTTGGATCCTCTCCCGTAAGGGACTTAAATAAAACAATACCACTGCCTTCGGCTTTAAAACTACCTGCACAGTATATAGGCTCTTCTACTTCGACATAACGACGAATTAAGTGTTCAGATAGTTCTCGAAACAACACGTCAAAGTGTTCGACGCTTATTTGCCACTGATTGGTGCTGGAGTTCAATACTGCAAGCCCCGTCAAAAAACGGGCTTTTTTATTACTGGCTAGTTTAAGTTGCTCAATGGCTCGCTCTTTAGAAAGTGGCTTACCCAATATTTGATCATCAATGCAGCAAACTTGATCACTCCCAATAATAAGATGGTTGGGATAAATATCCGCTAGTGCTTTAGCTTTTTGCATCGCTAAACGCTCAACTAATGCTCGGGCCGTTTCGCCCTGGAGACGAGTCTCATCAATATCTGGAGAATGGGAATGAAACTTAATTTTGAGTTTTGCCAACAGCTCTTGGCGAAAAGGTGAGCTAGAGGCAAGAATTATAGATTGTTGCATAAAATCATCTCGCTATTTTAACGGACTGATTGTAAACTCTGTGCGTCGAACAAGCGAGGGCTTGTAAAGTGATTGGTTTTGATTAAAATCCTTTGACTATCAGGCTTTCAATCTATATGATGCGCGCCTTATGCAAAAGGTTAAATTACCGGTTGAGGTTGAACCGTTCCGAGCGGCGAAACGCCGGCTGGATTATCAAGGCATAGTACCCGCAGGGCAAATGCCAAGACTTGCACAAGCAACCTTAGCTGTAAGTAAAGATGCTGAAGCTTCGATTCACTTTGACATTGACCCGCAAGGGCTAACAGTGATGACAGGTGAGGCAACAACTGAAGTCGTACTTGAATGCCAACGATGTGGCGAGCCATTTAATTTGGCACTACACGTTGAATTTCAATATGCTCCAGTAAATGATCATCAGTTGATGGATGAGTTACCGCAAGCATATGAACCGCTTGAGTTAAATGAAAACGGGGAATTTTACCTCCGGCAAGTTCTAGAGGACGAATTTTTATTAGCTCTGCCTTTGATTGCAATGCATTCTTTGGCCGACTGTAAAGTCCAGGAACAGGTTAGGACGTTTGGTGAAATACCGACTCAAGAAGGGAATATGCAGCCGAATCCATTTGCTATTTTACAAAGTTTAAAAAAAGAAAATTAGGAGAAAGGGTCAATGGCCGTTCAACAAAACCGTAAAACCCGTTCTAAGCGTGGCATGCGTCGTTCTCATGATGCAATCACTAACAATGCTGCACTGAGCGTTGACAAAGAAACTGGTGAAACTCACCGTCGCCATCATGTAACTGCTGATGGCTTCTATCGTGGCCGGAAAGTTATTAACAAGTAAGGCAACGCAATTGCAACGTCTAACGATTGCGTTAGATGCTATGGGGGGAGATTCTGGCCCCCCTGTCGTTATACCTGCCGTCAAACGCATTCTTGAAAACTATACTAATATTGCTGTTCACCTAGTTGGTGATCCGGTGATACTTACCCCGCTTATTGAGCATTATCAACTGCAGGAAAATCCCCGAGTTCATCTGGTATGTACTAGTGAAGTCATATTACCTGACGACAAGCCACTAACTATTTTACGTTCGCGTCGCTCATCATCCATGGCTAAAGCCTTGCAGCTTGTTGCGGATCATCAGGCTAATGCGTGTGTAAGTGCTGGTAGCACTGGTGCACTGGTTGCTTTATCACATTCGATCTTAAAAGTTTTACCCGGAGTCGTTCGACCAGCATTAGTCACAGCACTTCCCAATAAAAAAGGTACTAAAACACTTTTACTAGATTTAGGTGCCAATATTAATTGCAATGCCAACCTGCTTGTTCAATTTGCAATGATGGGTTCTGTCTTAGTTGAACAACTTTGGGGCGTCAACAATCCATCGGTTGCGCTTTTGAATATTGGCAGTGAAGCAATCAAAGGGAACGATACAATTCGTCATGCTAGTCATTTACTTACTCAAACAAAACATCTAAATTATCAAGGATTTATTGAGGGAAATCAGTTGTTCAATGGTTCATGTAATGTCATTGTCTGTGATGGTTTCTCTGGGAATGTTGCACTAAAGACAGCTGAAGGGACTGCTGAATATTTATTAGATATATTTTCATCCTTTATGCCTAAAGGACGTATCAAGCGATATTTAATCAGCAGACTGTTACCCGGAATCGCAACCCAACTTAATCGATATCGTCCGTCTCAATATAATGGAGCCTGTATGTTAGGCTTAAATGGTAGTGTGATTAAAAGTCATGGCAGAGCGGATAGTGATGCGTTTTATCAGGCGATCTGCGAAGCAATTGAGCAATCAAAATTGCATATCCCCGATATGATAGGGGAAAAAATACAAACATATCAGGCTACATTGTCAGAAAATTGATAATAAATCGCACATATTGAGGAATATTTAACCGCTTGCTTTATCCAAAGCATAGATGCCACTTGGGATGTGCTGGCGAAGTGGTTATACTTGCAAACATTAATTCATTATTTATAGTTTGCCAAGACTGCAGTCGCCTTCACGTGGGGCTGTTTAAATTTAGATATAGGAATATCTCATGTCGAAATTTGCATTTGTGTTTCCGGGGCAGGGATCCCAGAGTGTAGGGATGCTAGCCGAACTGGCCCAGACAAACGCAACTGTTCAGAAGACTTTTGCCCAGGCTTCAGATGCTCTGGGATATCGCATCGATGATGTTATCGCGAATGGTCCTGTCGAAAAGTTAAATGATACGGCAGTTACCCAACCTGCGTTGCTAACATGCTCTGTTGCACTATGGCGAGTTTGGCAGGAAAGGGCTGATTTTAAGCCAGCATTTCTAGCAGGACATAGTCTTGGAGAATATTCAGCTTTAGCATGTGCAGGGGCCATTGATTTCTCTGATGCGGTGACACTAGTCGAATTACGTGGCCAACTCATGCAACAAGCTGTTCCTTCTGGTGTTGGTGCAATGTCGGCGATTATCGGTCTTGACAATGACACAATTATTCAGGTGTGTGAGCAAGCTGCGCAAGGTGAAGTTGTAACCGCTGTTAATTTCAACTCGCCAGGACAAGTTGTTATTGCAGGAAATAAAGCAGCAGTGGAACGCGCCAACGCTTTGTGTAAAGAAGCTGGAGCGAAACGAGCACTTCCGTTGCCGGTTAGTGTTCCATCCCATTGTGAGTTGATGCGCCCGGCGGCTGAGCAATTGGCTGAAAAACTAGACACACTCAAATTTCATCATCCACTCTATCGCGTCATTCACAACTATAATGTATCGGTGTCTGAAAACGCCCAACAGATCAAAGAAGCTTTAATTAAACAGCTTTATAGTCCTGTAAGATGGGTTGAAATAGTTGAAATGCTTGCAAATGAAGGTGTTTCTCATTTAGTCGAGTGTGGTCCGGGTAAAGTGCTTTCTGGCTTGACTAAACGGATTAATAAACAACTTTCGTCTGTATCGTTTAACGATACTGCATCTTTAGATGCTGCCATTGAAACAATTTCTAAATAATAAAGGATTGATAACATGTCTTTTACCGGCCAAATAGCATTAGTGACCGGCGCTAGCCGTGGTATTGGCAAAGCGATCGCTACGGTTCTTGCCAACCGAGGTGCAACAGTTATTGGAACAGCAACATCTGACAAAGGTGCTGAAGCAATAACCGGATATCTGCAAGCACAAGGTGGCTGTGGCATGGTTTTAAATGTCACAAATAATGAATCAATCACAGAATTATTCAACCATATCAAGCAGCAGTATGGCGATATCGATATTCTAGTAAATAATGCCGGTATTACTCGCGATAATTTGTTAATGCGGATGAAAGATGAAGAATGGGATGATATCATCGCCACGAATTTGACATCTGTCTTTAAATTATCGAAAACCGTTTTACGAGCTATGATGAAGAAACGGTCCGGTCGCGTAATTAATATCGGTTCAGTTGTCGGTTCTATGGGTAATGCTGGACAAACTAATTATTCAGCAGCCAAAGCCGGGTTATTAGGCTTTACACGTTCAATGGCAAAAGAAGTCGCCTCTCGTGGAATTACTGTCAATGCAGTCGCACCCGGATTTGTAGAAACAGACATGACCAGAGCCCTTGACGAAAGTCAGCGCAAGGCTATTTTAGCTGAAGTGCCAATGGCTCGACTCGGAGATCCTGAAGATATTGCGAAGACAGTTGCATTTTTAGCAAGTGATGACGCAGCATATATTACAGGTGAAACGATTCATGTTAATGGCGGAATGTACATGGCATAATCACTTTTAAAGTGATTAAATAAGGCATTCTCCGTTAAATTCAGTGATAAATCGCGAAAGCGATCATGCAACTAGGGGTTGCAACTTTTCGCGGTTTGAATACACTATCGCAACAACGCAAAAGCGTATTATACAAAGGAAAATTATTGTCATGAGCACAATCGAAGAACGTGTAAAGAAGATTATCATCGAACAGCTTGGTGTTGGTGAAGATGAAGTAAAACCAGAAGCATCATTCGTTGATGACTTGGGTGCTGATTCTTTGGATACTGTTGAGCTGGTGATGGCTCTGGAAGAAGAGTTTGATACTGAGATTCCAGATGAAGAAGCTGAAAAAATCACTACCGTTCAAACAGCTATTGATTACATTCTTGCTAATCAAGACTAATCTTCTAAAACAGGCAGTTTGACTGCCTGTTTTGATCTCACTCTTTATTTCGTATTCCCATTTCTGGAGGCTAATCTGTGACAAAACGCAGAGTGGTTGTAACCGGCATTGGTATGTTGTCGCCGGTAGGAAATACGGCGGAAGATTCTTGGAAAGCTCTCCTTGCAGGCCAAAGCGGTATTGGACCCATTGAGCATTTCGATACAGAGGCCTTTCCAACTCGTTTCGCTGGCTTAGTTAAAAACTTTGATGCTGATAAATATATCCCCAAAAAAGATCAACGTAAAACTGATCTTTTTATTCAATACGGCATAGCAGCCGGTTTGATGGCACTTGAAGACTCAGCTATTGAAGTAACAGATGACAACGCAGAACGGATTGGCTTATCCATTGGTTCTGGGATTGGTGGTTTAGGTTTAATCGAACAAAACCACACAAGCTTGATGAATCAAGGACCCCGTAAAATCAGTCCTTTTTTTGTTCCATCGACAATCATTAATATGGTTGCAGGGCACCTGTCGATTAAAACAGGAATTAAAGGACCCAACATTGCAGTAACGACTGCATGTACAACCGGAACTCATTCAATTGGTCTTGCGGCAAGATTAATCGCCTATGGGGATGCGGATGTCATGCTCGCCGGTGGTTCAGAAAAAGCATCGACCGAACTTGGTATGGGCGGCTTTGCCGCAGCTCGAGCGCTTAGTAGCCGCAACGATGACCCGCAACATGCGAGTCGGCCATGGGATAAAGACCGAGATGGGTTTGTCTTAGGTGATGGTGCTGGTGTTATGGTGTTAGAAGAGTATGAACACGCCAAAGCTCGTGGTGCTAAAATTTATGCCGAACTCGTTGGTTTTGGAATGAGTGGTGACGCACATCATATTACGGCACCTTCAGGTGATGGCGCCGTATTAGCGATGAAAAATGCCCTTAAAGATGCCAAAGTTGATCCGTCTGTTGTGGGATACGTTAATGCTCATGGCACCTCGACACCTACTGGCGATGTGGCAGAAAGCAATGCGGTTAAAAGTGTCTTTGGTGATCATGCTTACCATTTGTTGGTTAGCTCAACCAAATCGATGACCGGGCATTTATTAGGTGCTGCCGGAGCTGTTGAAGCGATTGTCTCGGTGTTAGCTCTTCGAGATCAAATTGCTCCACCAACCATTAATCTGGATAATCCTGATGAAGGATGTGATTTGGATTATGTTGCCAATGAAGCTCGCCCTGTTGAACTTGAATATACCTTATCCAATTCATTTGGATTTGGTGGCACAAATGGTTCTTTACTGTTTAAAAAAATATAGTTTAACTGTCATTTGAGCATTGAGCCTGATGTCGCTAATATGGCATCGGGCTTTTTTATACCCAAATTAAGGAGTCTCTGTGATAAAGCACTGGGTAAATGGACAACCATCCGACTCGCTACCGGTAGAGGATCGCGGTTTACAATATGGTGACGGATTTTTTACGACGATGGCAGTGCGGAATGGGAAAATACAAAACTTAGATTATCATCAGATTCGTATTTCGCATGGATTAAGGTTACTCAATTTTTCAGTTGATGTTGCTAAAATCTGGCAATTCACTGAGCAAAAGGCAACATCGCTGAATGATGGTGGATTAAAACTAACCATTACCCGTGGCGTCGGTGGAAGAGGCTACCAAAGTCCCGAACATCCTTCGCCAAACTGGATTATTAGTAGTTTTGCGTTGCCTCCTATTTATAAGGAATGGCAAGAAGTCGGGGTGCGATTAGCCTTAGCAAAAACCAGACTCGCGGTCGGAAATGTTTTTAGTCATTTAAAAACGCTGAATAGAATAGAGCAGGTGGCTCTTAAACAAGAATTAACCAAGGATAATGACGAGCTATTGGTATTAGATTATCTGGGGAATGTCAGTGAAGCTATCACTGCGAATGTGTTCTGGCGTAAAGGCAAAAAAATATACACCCCAGAACTTAAGTTAGCCGGTGTATTTGGGACTCAGCGCAGTTACCTTATAGAGAAATTACAACATCGTGAATTTGCTGATTTCGAGTTAAATATTGATAATTATCCACTTGCTCATATTCAAAACTCCGACGAGATATGGTTAACCAATAGTTTGTTACCAATTGTACCGGTGCGACAGTTTGAGTCCAAGACATATCAAGATTTCTCATTTACTCAACGTTTATTAGGGGATCTAGGATACTAATTGCCCATGCGAAAAGCTTTCTTAATCATCAGTTTATTCCTCGTCATTGGTTTAAGTGGATTGTTGTTTAAAGGGTATAAGTTCGCTCATCAACTATGGATAAAACCAAACTTAACCAAATCACAACTATACACGCTTAAACCAGGTGAGCGCCTAATTGACGTTCTTTCTCAATTAACTGTACTCAATAAAACGCAGCAAATTAGCTTAAAATTTTGGTTTCGAATTCATCCCAAGTTGGCAAGAATTAAAGCTGGAACTTATGAACTCCCAGCTCAATCTAGTTTCGCGGATATCGCTGCGATTCTCCGGTCCGGGAAAGTATATCAGTACCATTTAACATTAGTTGAGGGCGAAACCTTATCGCAGTGGTGGCAGCGACTTAGCAATTCACCAGGATTGATCCCACCGCAGAAGTCACCAGAAGAAATTGCAGCTCAACTCAAGGCGCCATCGACTAATCTGGAAGGATTATTATTACCTGAAACTTATTATTATACGCACGGAACGAAAGCCATTGCAGTCATTCGCAGAGCTTATCATTCGATGGAACAAATAAGCTCGCAATTATGGGAAAATCGCGATAAAGATTTACCGCTTACCTCACGTTATCAACTGATTATTCTCGCTTCATTGATCCAGAAAGAGACCGGCATTAATAGCGAAATGCCGAAAGTAGCATCTGTTTTTGTGAATCGTTTACATAAAGGCATGCGTTTGCAGACAGATCCGACTGTCATCTATGGATTAGGCGATGCCTATAACGGTCATATAACGCGAGCCGATCTCAAAGCTAAAAATGCGTATAATACGTATGTGATTCATGGCTTACCGCCAACCCCCATCGCTATGCCAGGGAAAGTTGCGCTAAAAGCAGCGGCTCATCCAGAACAAACCCACTATTATTATTTTGTTGCCGATGGAACTGGTGGTCATCATTTTTCACAAACATTGAAACAACATAATCGTGCTGTAAGGAAATATATATTAAACCGATGAACAAAGGCCAATTTATAGTTATAGAAGGGTTAGAAGGCGCTGGTAAAAGTACTGCTCTAGAAACCTTAAAAGAATGCCTGACAAAACAAGGTATTGATTTTATTGCGACTCGAGAGCCGGGCGGCACCCCTCTGGCAGAACAGTTACGTGATATTCTAAAGCACTATCAAGATGAAGCAATTACAGCCCAAAGCGAGCTATTGTTGATGTATGCAGCACGCAGCCAGTTGGTTGAAAACGTGATTAAGCCCGCTTTAAACCAGGGTAAGTGGGTCTTAGGTGACCGCCATGATCTTAGTTCGCGCGCTTACCAAGGGGGGGGACGTCAAATCTCAATGGATACACTAAATCAATTACGTGATTTAACATTAGGAAATTTTAGGCCTGCCTTAACACTTTATCTAGACATCGATCCCGTCAAAGGGCTTGCCAGAGCGAAGGCTCGTGGTCAACTTGATAGGATAGAGCAACAGCAATTAGACTTTTTCAAACGAGCGAGAGCGGTGTATCTGGATGAAGTCACCCGCAACCCCCAATGTATCAAAATCGACGCGGGACAATCACTCGATGATGTTCAGCAGTCCATAAGAAAAATAGTTACCAACTTTTTGCATAAGCCAAGTTATGATTACTAGCCTTCCTCCGTGGCAAGAGCGTTTAGTTGAACAATTAAGCGCCCAATTTGCTAATCATCGCTTAGCTCAGACATTATTGTTTGATTATGAAAAAGGAGCAGCTGTTGAAACGCTAAGTAACTACTTGGTGCGTCTCATTTTATGTCAAAGTCATACAGCGAAATATACGCCCTGTGGCCACTGTCACAGTTGTCACATGCTTGAGTCTGAAAGTCACAGTGATTTTTATTCACTTGCACCTAAAGGCCAAAGTATTGGTGTTGATGATGTCCGTTTACTGCAAGACTGGTCAGTGCAAAAACCAACCCATGGGCATGGTAAAGTCGCACTAATTGAACAAAGCCATAAGTTAACGCCTTCAGCAGCTAATGCACTGTTAAAAATGCTTGAAGAGCCTAAAGAAAATACCTATTTCATACTTCTAAAGCCTCTCCAAAGTTCACTACTGACGACTATTATTAGTCGAGCACAACGCTGGGTGATCCATTCACCATCACCAACTCAAGCGCTTGATTTGCTCCAACAATGGTACCCGGATATTCATTTAGAGCGATTACAACTCGCATTACATTGGCTGGATGGACCCACTGAATGTGCTGAATTTTTTAACAATAATGGTGAGGACGAATTGAGTAAGTTTACCCAAGCAGTTGAGGGGCTCAATCAGCATGATATAGATCCAATTGCTCAGCAACTAGAGAAATCGCCAGATAAATTAAGCTGGCTTGGTCAGATTATCATTGATTCACTGCAAAACCATTTCCATAAGCGGGACCATATCTGTCCTCTTTTAACACAACTCACGCAGAATCAACTCATAGATGCCTGGCAAATGTTTGTACAGTTAAGAGAAAAACTAGCGCAACATCCAGCATTAAATTTTTCATTGCAAGTTTACCCATTACTTAGCTATTTAAATCAACCGGAGAGTAATCGTGCTGATTGATTCACACTGTCACCTTGACCGCCTCAACTATGAAAGCTTGCACCGAGATCCAAAGCAGGTCATTGAACAAGCAGTCCAACAAGATGTACATTACATGTTAGTGGTCAGTATCTCTCTTGATGAATATCAGAATATGCGTCAGTCTCTTAATGACTATTCCAATTTGTTTTTTTCTTGTGGTGTTCATCCGTTACATGTTCATGAATCAAAAATTGAGGTAGAACGCCTCCGACGCCTTGGCGCTCAAGAGCGAGTTGTTGCATTGGGCGAAACAGGGTTAGATTATTTTTACAGCCCTGAAACAAGAGAACAACAGATTGAAAGTTTTATCGAGCATCTGAAAGTTAGTAGAGAACTAGAAAAACCAGTCATCATTCATACTCGAGATGCTAAAAAAGAAACGCTAGAATTGATCAATAAATACGGGAATCCAGATATCGGTGGTGTTTTGCATTGCTTTACCGAAGATTATGAGATGGCGATGCAGGCCATCGACATGGGATACTATATTTCAGCTAGCGGAATCATTACTTTTAAATCGGCGAAGAAAGTACAACAAACATTTGCTAAGTTGCCTTTAGAACGCCTTCTCGTTGAAACCGACTCACCATATCTGGCACCGGTACCTTTTCGAGGTAAAGAAAATCAGCCTGCTTATACACGTCAAGTCGCAGAACAGCTCGCGATACTTAAAGGCGTCAGCTATGAGGACATTGCAAAAGTGACTACAGAGAACTTTCAAAAACTTTTTGGGAAAATTGAATAAAAAGCACAAAAAAAGTCCGGTGCGAATCCTTGCGCCGGACATAGGGGAATGGCCCGCATGGGCCTTGCGCTAATTATTACCAACACTTTAAGTGTAGCTAGGCTTAGCTAATTTTCCAGTTTAAATAAACTGGACGCCATCACGCACAAGTTCCCTAGGGAGTCGATTTTTAATTTTGCCGTTAAGTCGTTTCCCCAGACCTAAGTGAACACCTTGAGCGCTAAGTAAAACTTCCCCCCCACCGGCTTTGGAGTCAGGCCATTTGATATCTTGCCCCTGATAATAGCGTGCAGCCTGCTCAAGTGTTAATTCTATGGTATTTTTATTAATCTGTTCTGCCCAGTGGATAGCCGCTTCATGAGTGAGTCGCCATTGATCTTTAAACTGCTCAGCTATTTTTAAACCGATACGGTCAAAGCGAATCTCCCCAGTCAGTTGATAAATTGCTTCAGGAAACAGCCAATATTCGTTGTCTCGAATCATTACAACATAATGTTCTTGTAGAACAATGCCAAATTGTCGTTTCAAATAACTGCTGATCTGCTGCAGCTGTTTTGGGCTAGCTTTAGTAAAGGGTAATGGCCGAACTTTTTTGTGCACTGGTTTGATAGTTAATGATGCTTTTTTCTTGATTGCAGCAACAAAAAATCCTTCACTATCGTAAACTTGTGGCCATACATGCAAATAGCCCTCGGTTGTAAGTGCTCTTTGAGCATCAGGAAATAGCGTTCCTAATGGTACAACCTCAACCGCTTGCGGATAACGTTGCTGAATTAATTCAACCACTTGTTCATTTTCAAGTCGATTTAAAGTACATGTAGAATAGATCACAACCCCATCAGGCTTTAAGGCATGCAATGCACTATCAAGCAACGTCAGCTGTAATGTCGCTATCTCTTTAACATGCTCAACTGACCAATTATTCATTGCTTGCGGATCTTTTCTTAGAGTTCCCTCTCCGGAGCAGGGCGCATCTAATAAAATTCCATCGAAAATTTCTGGGAGCCAGCGACCAAAAACATCCGCGTTATAATGGGTCAAAGCCACGTTGGCAATACCACAGCGCTGTATATTAGAATAGAGACCTTTGATACGGCTTGCCGAAAATTCATTGGCAACGATAGCACCCTGATGCTCCAATATAGCGGCTATCTGAGTCGTTTTAGACCCAGGTGCAGCTGCAGCATCTAAAATAAGCGGGGCATCATTTGGGCTGATAAGATGAAATAACGCGCTCACTGGCAACATTGAGCTGGCTTCTTGAATGTAAAACAATCCGCCAAGGTGCTCTATTGTGTTCCCTAGTGCGATCGTATCATCATCACGCTCTATCCAAAATCCAGTGTCACACCAAGGAATTGGTTCTAAGTGCCAACCCTTAGAGCGCATTCGCTGGCAAAAGTCATCCGGCGTGATTTTTAAGGTGTTAATACGAATGCTGCGACGCAATGGTTTATCGCAATACTCGAGGAATTGTTCAAGGTAGTCAGGTGTTGGTAGACTTTTAGAAATAAGTTCGACAAACGGCTCAGGTAATGAAACAGCCACAATTGCAGATCCATGGGACAAATACACTGGCGCATATTGTACTGATCTGAATCTATTTCGCATCGATATTTTTCTATCAACCGCTTTTTTCTTGAATTCTTAGATTTTTTTACATATATCCGTATAATAGGGCACTGTACATAAATACAGTATTTGGAGTTACCGTGGCAGTCGTCATCAAATATGTAGTTGAACGAGATGGTGTAGAAAAAATGACCTTTACTTCGAAAAAAGAGGCTGATGCATACGATAAAATGTTAGATATCGCCGATCAATTCGCCTTATTTTTACGCCAATCTGAGGTAAAAATCGATGAATCTCAAGCTGAAGAATTAGGATTTTTTATCGCTAATAATCGCAATTGTGTCAATAATTTGTTAAAAGGACGAGAGTTTGAAGTAAATATGCTATCAGGAGCATCTGAGAATGAATGATAGAGCCAAATTTTATGAACGGTTAACTCAACAGGTTGAAGCTTTTACAGGACCTGACGTTCATTGGCTTTCAACGCTTGCAAATACAGCAGCGCTATTGTGGATGGAACTTGATACAATCAACTGGGCTGGCTTTTACCTTAAAAGTGGTGAGCAATTAGTTCTTGGACCATTTCAAGGTAACCCAGCTTGTACTAATATTGATATTGGAAAGGGTGTCTGTGGAACAGCATTTGCGCAACGTAAACCATTGGCTGTTGCGAATGTTCACGAGTTTCCCGGACATATTGCGTGTGATGCGGCAAGCGAATCTGAGATTGTTTTACCTTTTTACGCAAAAACTCAGCTTATAGGAGTTTTGGATATTGACAGTCCCGTTTTAAATCGGTTTGATCAACATGACGTATCAGGTTTGCAAAAATTGCTTAATCTATTAGCTAATGCCTTACCAGATATTGAATTTTAATAGCTTTTCCAAGCTTGGCCACTATAATAACCCAAGTACAGAGCGGTCTGTGCTATCTAGTTGTGTAATTTAAGGTTGTTCATGGAAACCGTTAATAAACTAAAGAATAGTAAAGAAGTAATTGCCTATTTGGCAGAATTATTCCCTCAGTGCTTCTCATTGAAAGGGGAAGCCAAGCCATTGAAAATTGGTATTTTTCAAGATTTAACCAGTCGGTTAAAAGATGACTCTAGGGTAAGCAATACACTATTGCGTAGTGCATTGCGCCAATATACTTCCAGTTGGCGTTATCTTCATGGTGTTAAAACGGGAGTGAATCGAGTTGATTTAGATGGGCAACCCGCTGAAGTTGTTGAGCAGGAACATGCCGATCACGCGCAACAAAAATTAAAGGAAAGTAAAGAAAAAGTTTTTGGCTCTAAAGCCCAAGCTAAAAAAGAAGCAAAACCAGCCAAAACAAAACCAGAACGAACTAATACAGTTCGTCGTCCCAAGCGAAACAATAACACGCCTCATCCGGCTAAAGTTAAAGTTGTTCCTAGCGAAGAGTTACATACTGGCAAACAAATCCGTGTGTTAGTCGGAAAGACCCCTATGCCAGGAATTATTACCGAAATCGTGAAAAACGAGATTTCAGTGCAGCTTAATTCTGGTATGCAAGTCAAAGTCAAAAAAGAGCATATCGTTGCTTAATTTTATTCAAGAGGCGTCTTTATGAGATTAATTGGCCCGCTGCTTGTGGCACTGACCCTTTCTTTGAGTTTATCGACCAGTGCATTTGCTAGTCCGGTCAATATCAAAGAATCAGCATTGCCACAACTAGCTCCACAAAGCCAACATGCCACGGAAGCAAGGCGAATTGCAGCTATTTATACGCGTACTCATTATGTCAATGTTGTTTTAAATAGTGCACTTTCAAAAAAGATCTTTAAGCGCTATTTGAATCAGCTTGATTATCATCATGATCTGTTTTTACAATCTGACCTTGAAGCTATGGACGATTATAAGACGCAACTTGATGATGATATAGCTTCAGGACAACTCTCTCCGTTTTATAAAATTTTTAATCTCAGTTTAAAACGTCGCTATGAGCAATTGGCTTATTCCTTAAGTCTACTTAATATTAATAAGCCTTTGACTTTCAAAGATAAAGAACGCTATCAATTTGATCGTACCGATGCAGCGTATCCAAAGGATAAAACTGAACAAAAAGCACTTTGGAAGAAGAAAGTTAAGTTCGATGCCTTGAATCTTAAACTTTCCGGTAAAAAGTGGCCAGAAATTGTTAAGTTATTATCCAAACGCTATAACTATGCGCTCAGAAGGTTGACGCAAACAGAAAGTGAAGATGTTTTTCAAACAGCTATGAATGCTTTTTCACGTTCAATCGATCCTCATACCAGTTATTTATCACCACGTTCGTCAGAACGCTTCAATACCGAAATGAGCCTTTCACTACAAGGAATTGGAGCTGTTTTAGAAAATAAAGATGAATATACGACCATTCGCCGACTTATACCCGGTGGACCCGCGGCTAAAAGCGGCCTGCTGAAAATTGGAGATAGAATTGTTGGGGTCGCTCAAGATGGTAAACCGATGGTTGATGTCATTGGTTGGCGTATTGATGATATTGTGGATTTGATTAAGGGACCTAAGGGAACTACGGTTTATCTGCAGATATTACCTGCAGGCAGTAAAGCCGATGGCAAAACACGTAAGATTAAATTGGTTAGAGATGTTGTTCGGCTAAAAGATCGTGCCGCTAGTGGCGAGGTTATGAAAGTTGATGGCCATAAGATCGGAGTTCTAACAGTTCCAAGCTTTTATGTTGGCCTAAGTAAAGATTCAGCTAAAGCGATTAATAAACTTAAAAAGCAACACATTCAGGCTCTGGTTGTTGATCTCCGAGGAAATGGGGGAGGGGCATTAAGTGAAGCGATTAGTATGACAGGTTTATTTATCCCGAAAGGCCCGGTTGTTCAAGTTCGTGATCAATTAGGTCGCGTCAGAGTGAATCAGGATATGAGCGGTTCGACTGTCTACAGAGGTCCATTAGTTGTGCTAGTTAATCAATATAGTGCTTCAGCATCAGAAATTTTTGCGGCGGCTCTGCAAGACTATGGTCGAGCGATCATCGTTGGTGAACAAACATATGGTAAAGGAACGGTCCAACAGCATCGTGGGTTGGGACGAACTTATGATTTATTTGAGCACCCGATGGGGCATGTGCAATATACAGTAGCTAAATTCTATCGAGTTAATGGTGGATCAACTCAGCGCAAAGGGGTTATGCCTGATATTATTTTCCCATCAGCATTACCACATTCAGAAGTTGGTGAATCAGCCAATGATAATGCTTTGCCGTGGGATCATATTAAATCAGCTGATTACCATAAGGTTGGAAGCTTTAAAAAACTGTTGCCCATTTTAATTGCAGATCATAAGAAACGGATCGCTAAGTCACCTGAGTTTCAGTATATTATTGCTGATATTAAGCAGTATCAAGCCAGAAAAGATAAAAAAAGTATTAGCTTAAATTATCAAATTCGTAAAGCTCAGCGAGAGAAACAAGATAAAGAAGAATTGGCTCGTTTAAATGAGCGCTTAAAACGCGCAGGTAAAAAGCCAGTTAAATCGATTGCCGATAAACCTGCAAATTTTAAAGCTCCTGATGCTTATCTTGATGAAGCTACAGATATTGCTGAAGATTTAGCTGTTCACGAGAAAAAGTAAAGCGTCGATTACTTACGGACTTTTTATAATCTTTGAAACCACCTCTTTGAGGTGGTTTTTTTATTAGAAGATAATGCGTGAGCTTGCTCTTTGTAATCGTTCATCACCACGACGATCATATCGTTGTGTCGTATTAATACTGGCATGTCCCATCGCATCTTTGACCGTAACAATATCTTCACCATTATCGAGCATCATGGATGCAAACGTTCGGCGAAGATCATGCGGGGCAAAAGGTTCAATCTCAGCATCTTTCTGTCGTATCTGTAAAATATGATAGATCGCTTGGTCACTTAGCCGATCTAAAGTTACATCGTCAAAACGTCGAATTCGGGTAAAAAGAGGCCCAGAATATTCCCCTCTGATATCATAGATCCACTTCTGTAGATATTCCCAGCTGCTAGATGGCATAAAAGAACGACGCTGTTTATTGCCTTTTCCCATGACTACAAGCGTTTTACTTGAATATTCTATATCATTTAAATTCAATGCAACCAACTCGGCTCGCCGTAAACCACAGCCTAATAATAGCGCAATAATTGCGGCATCACGGACACCTTTGCAGGAAAAATCTTCATTAGTAGTAGTAAATAGTTGCTTGATCTCAAATTGACTTAAGGCTCTCCCTCGGCTGACGCGATACCCCTTCACAGATTTAATTTGACGAATATGTGTATAGGTATCCGTATCAATTTGATTCATACTCCATGCTTCTAACATCACTCCTTTGATCGCTGCCAAATAAGTATTAACTGTTGCCGGACTTCTACCTTTAGCTAACAATTTTTCTATCACTGCTTGTATATGGTGCCTTCTTAGTTCAGACCAAGGACAATCTTTAAAGGAGATATACCCTAGAATTTTGGCCACAATATTTAGAAAAGACTTCATTGTCTGTCGACTCCTCACTGATTGCAGAGAAATCAGATAAGCAATTGCAGGATTATGTGCTTCAGGAGTGGAACTGATGAGCTCATTTCTGAGAAAAAATTTAGATACAACAGACTCTGACACTAGATACTCCAATATGACTTCATCTATAGCCTAATCTAACAGCCAATTATAATTTTAATAAACTTTACTTTTTCAAAGATACATTTTAATAAGTAGAGATATAAAAGACAATGATAAAAACAAAATATTTAATAAATTCAATTAGTTGTAAGGTTATCAATATTGAGGGGGAGCTTTATAAAAATGCCATCTGAATCTGAGCGGGTTAAAAGTAGTAAGAATTTATAGATAGGTAATTGAGCGGAGGGAAGAAAAGGGCAACATCTGTCATTGTTGCCCTTACCAGTTAGTTAAGAATTTTCAGTCGACTTTTCTGAAAAATTAGCACTGCTAGTTTGCGAACTTCGATTTGACTTGATGAAGAAGAAGATAGCTAAGAGCACCACCCAAGCTGGAAGCAAATATACGCAAATCCGTTGGCTTGGTGTTAGTAACATAATGACTAAAATGAGAACCATAAACAGCAAACATAAAATGTTACTCCATGGATAGCAAAAGCTAGGGAAGTAGCTTCGTTTTCCGTGATGATTTTGGAACTTACGGAATTTTAAATGAGTAAAGCTAATCATTGCCCAGTTAATCACCAGTGCTGAAACAGTCAGAGACATTAAATAACCAAATGCCTCTTTTGGAGCAAAATAATTCAATATTACACACAAGCCAACAACTAACGCAGAACAACTTAAAGCAATGACAGGAATTCCTTTACGATTTACTTTAAGTAAAAATTTCGGTGCATTTCCCTGTTGAGCTAAACCAAATAGCATACGACTATTACAGTAAACACTACTGTTATAAACAGATAGTGCAGCAGTTAAAACAATAACATTTAGAATATTAGCGACAAAATCACTATTAAGCGCGTGAAAGATCAGTACGAAAGGACTGCCACTATCAACAACTTTATCCCATGGATATAGTGATAATAAAATAGCTAGCGCACCGATATAGAAAATCAAGATCCGATAGATCACTTGATTGGTTGCTTTGGGTATAGTTTTTCTAGGCTTATCAGATTCAGCAGCAGTAATGCCGACTAGCTCCAAACCACCAAATGAAAACATAATGATGGCCAGTGACATGATCACACCATGCCAACCTTTGGGGAAAAATCCACCATGAGCCCAAAGATTAGAAATACTTGCCTGCGGACCAGCCTCTCCAGTGGTTAATAAATAGGCGCCGAACAAAATCATACAAATGATGGCTAGGACTTTAATAATAGCAAACCAGAATTCCATCTCACCAAATAACTTAACATGAGTTAGGTTGATCAGATTGATCATAATGAAGAATACTAGTGCTGAAACCCAAATCGGAACGCTCGGGTACCAATACTGGACATATTTACCTACTGCGGATAATTCAGCCATTGAAACCAGAATGTATAATACCCAATAGTTCCAACCTGAAATAAATCCAGCTAAGTTTCCCCAGTATTTATATGCAAAATGGCTAAAAGATCCTGCAACAGGCTCTTCAACGACCATCTCCCCAAGCTGTCGCATAATTAAAAAGGCAATAAATCCGGCAATTGCATACCCGAGTAATACTGCCGGGCCTGCCATTTTTATTGTGTCGGCAACGCCTAAAAATAGCCCTGTACCAATTGCACCTCCAAGAGCAATTAGTTGAATATGGCGATTCTTAAGTCCTCTATGAAGTTGTTGTGATTTTTCGTCCACAGGTCTTCCTTAAAAGTGGATAGAATTGATAAAAAGCTCAAACAAGAAAAATCCCCAAGTTGAGCCTTGTAATAATTATTGAGTGAAAATAATGTCAGCTTAGACAAGCTCAGCAATCAAACTTGAACCATTCTGTTTTACTTCACATACGTTGATGAATAGCTCATCACCTAACTGGTATTTGCATTCACCATTAATGAACACTTTACCATTATCGCTATCACAATTGAGTTGATCTTTAACAGCATGAACTTTAGTCGCAGGAACAAAGGCAACTGCCCCTGTTTCATTAATACGGACTTTTAAGCCACCACGGGTTACGTCAATTAACTGCCCTTGTTCATTGCCACGTTCTTTTAAATGACGGCTATAAAATTCACTGTATAGATAATCACTCATATTTCGCTCAGCAAATTTATGGGCTCGACGACATTCACCTAAATGAACAGATAACGCTTCATCAAGTGGAGAGTCAACTTGTTCATTAAGCAACATCGCTTTTAGTAAGCGGTGGTTGAGCAAGTCCCCATATTTTCTAATCGGTGAAGTCCATGTGCCATAACAAGGTTCGCCTAAGCCAAAGTGAGGTTTTGCTTGCGCAGAATATTCACTAAAACTGTAAAATTTACGAAGGCGTAGATCCAAGTATGTCATCTCATCATTGTCTAACTGGCGACGTAGTTTACAAAATCCCTCAAACGACAATAACTCTTCGCGGCTCATCTCAATGCCCGCTTGTTTAACTATCTCTTCAACCTGAGCAATCTTGTTTTCATCAAAACCGGCATGACTATTAAAGACAGCAAAGCCAAAATGATCATTTAAAGTCTTAGCTGCGCTAATGTTAGCCGCAATCATTGCCTCTTCAACCATCCGGTTAGCAATGCGGCGAGGCTCACAATGGATATCAGCTACACTTCCATCAGGATTTATTTCAAATCGATAATCAGGGCGATCAGCAAACACAATCGCATTTTTTTGACGCCAACTAGTACGCTGTGCCGTCATTGCCTGAAGTTCTTTGAGCTGGATAGCTAGTAAATTGCTGCCTGGTTGCCATGATGACTGGCCGTCAGACTCGATCCAATCAGAAACATTCTCATAATTCAAACGATGTTTGCTTTGCATCCAAGCTGCAAAAAATTCTGTTTCGCTATAATTCAGTTGGCCAGTATTATCAATACGAATGCGAGCACAGAGAGTCGGACGTTTTTGTTCAGGATGTAAAGAACACAATTCATCGGCTAAATGCGCTGGTAACATGGGGACAGTATGGGCAGGAAGGTAAAGTGTAAATCCACGTTCCCTTGCAGTCTCTTCCAGTGGATTATTAGGCGTGATATAGGCACTTGGGTCAGCAATCGCAACTAACAACTCCCAGCCATCCGCAATTTTCTCAATATGTAACGCATCATCCATATCCAATGTTGATTCTGCGTCGATTGTGAAAAAATCAACATCAGTGATATCGCGACGTTCTAAAGATTCTTGTGCAAGGGTATATTCATCTAGGTCTGCAGGTGCATCCCATGCTAAATGATGGCGAGCAGTCGTTGCTTTCCAGCGAGCAAACTGATCACTAGATTTAGCGATAACCTTTTGTACTTCACAATAAAAATCTCGATCATTGAGAGGATGACGTAGCATTTTTGCAACGACCCAATCTTGCTTACCAAGTTTCTCAGTAACTTTTTTATTAACTTTGGCATTGATTGGAAAATTAATCAGTGGGTGATCAGGGATAACAGCCGGACGCCCATCTCGACTAAAATGAACTTGACCGATAAATTCATCAATACCGGCTTCAATTAATTTTTCTGGCTCAAAGCTCTGTTTTCCATCTGAGCCATCGCGAATAATCCCTGAGACTTTATCGCCATGCATAACCCGCTTCATTTGAGATGGGGTAATGAAGTAACTTTTGTTCCCTTCACACTGCAAAAAGCCAAATCCACGTTCTGTCGCTTTCACTTGGCCTTCAGCCGTTGGTAAACTGTCTTTAATTTGTTTCTTCAGTTGCTGTAATAGCGGGTTATCTTTAAACATCTGAATTCATAAAACCCTTTATAAAAAGTAGGCTTCAACTATACACAATCACCGCTTTTATCGCTACCCGCCGGGCATTATTACTTACTGATTGGGGCTTGATGTATAAGGTCAAACCGCATTGGTAAAATTCTATATATATCTACAAGTAAGCTTTCGTCCATAGATAAAGTCGCTAAACCCTCTGCACAGAGAGTCATAGTAATTATTATGAATATTAGTCTACAAATTAAGCAGCCAGTATCTATCCCACAATTTTTTAGCTTATCTACATACGATAACTCTATAAATACCCGATTGTTTTCCAAATTTGTCATAGGTATAGAGTTATGGAAAAATTTAAGTTATCGGTGTTAGAAAAAATGTTTTTTTGCAGGTGATATAGCTGTAAATGTCGTCATTTCCTCAATGAATCTTATTATTACTTTTTTTATACAGACATATTTGGTTTAAAAGCTAGCGATGCTTTTTAATGTAGTTCGTTTACATGATACCTTCACTGACCCAATGATCCGCAATGGTAAAGTTAGGCAATTATTCGGCTTGGGCAGAAGAGAGTACCAATTTATTGGGTGCGCCTAACTAGGCATAAATCGGATAAGACAATTTTTACAACAAATTATAATCAAAAAGTTTTTGGTCCAGGACACTATAATTTTATCGTAGACGAGCAGGGGAACGATTTATTGGTTAATCATGCACGTAATTATCAAAAAATTGAAGGTGAACCTTCATGGGATCCCAATAGACATACATGGGTTTCAACCATTCATTATATTAGCAATAATCTGATCGACAAGACAAAAGGAAGGTAAATAATGCAACAACTTATCTTTAAGACAGGAACTTGGTACGACTGAGTGGACTCGAACCACCGACCCCCACCATGTCAAGGTGATGCTCTAACCAACTGAGCTACAGTCGTATTACAGAATATTAATTTGTTTGGTACGACTGAGTGGACTCGAACCACCGACCCCCACCATGTCAAGGTGGTGCTCTAACCAACTGAGCTACAGTCGTATATAAATACTTTTACTTTCTTGGTACGACCGAGTGGACTCGAACCACCGACCCCCACCATGTCAAGGTGATGCTCTAACCAACTGAGCTACGGTCGTACTACCTCGAAAGCGAGCGTATATTAGCGAGAGGGGGAGGTTGGTGCAAGTGGTTTTTTCTAGATTGGGAGCTAGTTGTCCAATCAATAACCATTTTAGATCTTCGATTATTCCATTCATCCAAAAATATCGACTAATTGAAAACCATTTTTGTGAAAGTTGCTCAAATGTATAAACAATGATGACAGGCAGGTCAGGCCATACACAGACGTAGGCTATTAAGTCACACGACTTTAATGAACAGTTGATGCAATAGCTTAGCTGCGCGGCTTACGCTGCATTACTTATCGGCTTGACATGAGTCTGCGTTATATCTCATAGGTTACTGTAGGTGTCTAGCAAACGATGGTAGGTCTAGGGTAGGGGATTGGCGAGTATAGAAAGATTAAGCATACAAAAAATATCAACAAAAAAGCCACTTTAGCAGAAGTAGCTTTTAAATCCATAGATGAGCGTTGTCTTGAAAATGGTTAACGACCAGATACGCCTGGGCTAACTGTCCCATTTTCAATGTGATTGGCACCCCGAAGCATTCCCTGAATCAACTCAGCTGCATCAAATTTAGTTAAGGCTTCGTTTGCACCGACTTGATGAGCTCGATCCACACTAATCTCGCTTGATAAGGAAGTGTGTAAAATAATATATGACTTAGCAATATTCGGATGGCTACGGACTTCAAAAGCTAATTCATAGCCATCTAAACCAGGCATCTCAATATCACTTACTAAAATATCAATACTGTTATCAGTGGCCGTTGACTTCAACATCATGTCAAGTGCAGTTGAACCATCTGCACATACTTCAAATGGAACATTCACATACTCAAGTGCCTCAGATAATTGTCGACGAGCGACTGAAGAATCATCGACGACTAAGATCCGGTGTTCTCTGAGTCTGGCTCGATCGGTCGCATCAATATTTGCATGGAGATGGTCTTCAGAAGTCGGATAAATATGTGATAAAAGCATCTCGATATCAATCAGTTGAACCATTTGATTATCAAACTCTGTTACTCCAAGGACATAAGCTGAACGTCCGACTGCGGTAGGGGCAGGGTGGATGTTTCGCCAATTGCACTCCATAATGCGGTCAATTTTACGTACCATAAATCCAACCAGCTGACGTTGACAATCTGTCACAATAATGAAGCACTTTTTATATTCTTCTTTTTGAATACTGCGATACCCTACGGCAGATGCCATATCAATGATGGGAATCGTTTTCCCGCGAAAAGGGGTAGAACCAATAACATAAGGATGCGATTGAGGAAGAATAGTTAAATGCTGATAAGGGATAATTTCACGAACTTTTAGAGTGCCTAAAGCGAATGTCTGCTGCAAAGTTAATTTGAACAGCAATAACCCTTGAGACTGCTGGCTGCTTTGCTTCATATAAATTCCTTTCAATAATCAGCTTACTGAAGATAAACGACACGCTCACCACAATTGTAGCATTTATTATACAGAAACTTTAGCGAACATAAAATTCTCTATAAATCAAACAGGTATAGATGCAAATCCGATAGATATTATGCACATTTTCTTTCGTATATTTTTCTAAAAATAAACTTAATTTTTTTATCTAAGGTTACTTGGCTAAATGGTTTAACTATGTAACCATTCACCCCAGCCTTAGCCGCCTCGACAATCTGCTCTCGTTTGGTTTCGGCAGTAACCATAAGAACAGGGAGCTCATCAATGCTTTTGGTCTTCCGAATAGCCTTTAACAGTTCGAGACCATTCATATTAGGCATATTCCAATCGGTGATAATTAAATCAAATTGTGTATGTTGCACCATAGACAAGGCATGGACTCCATCCTCAGCCATCTCTATTTGCTCGATACCTAAATCCTTTAAAATGTTTTTAATGATTCTTCTCATGGTTGAAAAATCATCAACAACTAAAACTTTTAAATTTTTCATGGATATTATTTATACAACTGTTATTTAATATAATGAAAGCGGGCGGTATGTTAACACCATCGCAAAGTTAGAGCTAGGTGTGTTCAATCTAAATACATGGACATATATACTTTTGAAATAAACGGCTATTTATTTTAACTGGAGAATAACCTAATACTGAGATAGTTAATTCACTTAACAAAATTATTAAATCATGTTCTTTTAGATATTTTTCAAGGGAGGAGCCTAATTTGATGTCCGCTGATATCTCCAAAGCTAAGAGTTGGTTCAAAATCCTAGAATATAGTGTTATCCCTGATCTATGATTTACCGGGAGCATTGATGCCACTACATGCGATAGTTTTTTCTATTGAGATATCGTGATATGAAGCCAATAAGATTGGATAAAATAGAAAGATAGCTAAATAGAAATAATCTATTTTATGGTAAATTGGACTCATTATTGTTAAATAGGATTTCTAGTAACACCATGAAAAAAATCAACTTTCCTCAAAACCATCATTACTTAGTACGACGTATCGATACTGCCTAGGTAATACCCCCGTAAATTAACAGGCGTCAAAAGTAGAATTTTCTCGTACTCCAAACGCAGGAAATTCTGCATGAAAACATCAAAATTTACAGACAGCCAAATCATGGCGATCCTCAAACAAACCGAAGCCGGCACGCCCGTTCCTGAGCTATGCCGGGAGCATGGCATGAGTTCGGCGACTTTTTACAAATGAGCTAAATTCGGCAGCATGGATACGTCGTTGATGGCTCGCCTAAAAGAACTTGATCAGGAAGCGATGGCACAACACGCAATGGCCAATCGGAAAATGACAATTCGCTTGGCCTGCGCGGCATTTTCCATCAGCTAAACCTACTACCGATATCAGCCTGTTTATGACGATGAGAATGCGCAGACCGCAGCTTTGCTTGTTGATTTAACAGAAAAAGAAACGGACTCGGGCTGTGGGTAATGTTTTTATTATCTGCGGCGCAATGTGAAAGGCTTCGGTTGGAACTACATGGAACCACAAGCGGATCCTGCGATTTAGCGCTGAATCTGCGTATAAAACCACGCCGACGACTAAAGCGAAACGCACCAGAGCTGCTGACAGAACCCACTCAATTAAATCGAATCCAGTGTGGTCGATAGATTTTATGTATGACTAGCTTGCAGATGGGCGCAGCTATCGGTTGTTCAACGTCATCGATGACTTTTATTGAAGCTTGGTTTTCGCTGCCGACGCTGCGGGTAATAAGGTCGGGACGCTAAAACAGCTGCTTGGATGGCGACCCAAACCCTTGACGAACCGCTGTAACAATGGTCCCGAGTCCATCAGCCAGGAATTTACAGAATGGGCGAAAACAACAGACCATGAGTCGTGCTGCTGTACGAGCTATTCAGCGTGTTACAATCACGAGCACAATACAAGAACAGCTGCACTTTACGTTTTCACTATGGGCTAAAATACTCTATTTAACATAATATACATTATGCGAAATTATATATTCTAAAACTTCAGCATTTAAAATACTGATCGAACAAAAACACAGTTTCCCAAGGCTTCATTCCGGTGCCTGAAAAACAAGCATACCGAAACTTCTCATTTTGTTCCATGCACAGACTCCGGACATGATTTCACCACTTGCGCGTTAGTGATTTTCCTTTTTACTTAGCTAATTTAGTGTAGCCAACAAGTTATCTAATTTAGATCAGAACCGTACTGACCGAATGAGTTCAATCGCTTTTAGGAAACAATTTCTTTGTCGGCAGGATTTATCATAGCCATGCTCACAGGTGGATCCTATGTGAGCAGCACTAGACTAGCCACATAAACACGGGTTTCTACCCAGGGGCTCGTCTGGAGTCATTGTTCAATGCTTCAACACGATTACCTTTAACCCATTCATGACTGCGATAAAACATCTCACGCCAAAATCGATCTCATTATTTATAAAAGTATTACTTGTTCGTTGCTTTTTCTTAATCGCGCCCTAACGAATTGCTATAGACGTCCCAGTTCAAAAAAATGCAATTAGATACTACTAATTAAGCATAATGCAGTTGTATATTCTGTGCTTTTATACTAGCTGGATTGTCTTCTGCATAAAAATGTCATATTCCAGTATGATTGGAGAATACTTAATAATTAATTTTTTATTATAATACAATTACTTATGAATTTATCATGTTTTATAGTGGACTTAATCAATGCCATCCTCTGAGAGCGATAACATATTGTTTGTTTTAAATACATTTTTTATAAGAGCGTTACACTAATTTAACTTTTAAAGTGCTTGCCTCCCCCATTGATTCTCATGTATTGTTCGTGCTCTAGTTGAAATGGGCTCATTTAAAGTTATAAGTAAAATGCTTTTTTTGTCTATGAAAGTAATTTGAAAAATAGTAAACTTGATTTGAGTCAAAACGGATGGTCGAGTTGCTATGAGCGTTAACCACAGACATAACCGAATTCAAACTGGCGGATGTGAAATTCATTGTCAAGAATGTAGCATTGCCCAGTTATGTATCCCTTATTCCCTCAATGAAACTGAATTAGACCGCTTAGATCGGATTATCGAGCGTAAAAAACCGATTCAAAAAGGCGAAGAACTATTCGCAGCCGGTGAAACGATGCGCTGTTTATATGCTATCCGCTCAGGGACGATTAAAACATACACAATCACCGAACAAGGTGACGAACAAATCACAGGTTTTCAACTCGCTGGTGACTTGGTCGGATTTGATGCAATAAATCGTGGTATCCATCCGAGCTTTGCTCAAGCACTGGAAACTTCGATGGTTTGTGAAATCCCCTATGAAGTGTTAGATGATTTATCATCAGCGATGCCTAAGTTACGTCATCAAATGATGAGGTTGATGAGTAATGAGATTTGTGGCGATCAAAATATGATTCTGCTCTTAAGTAAGAAAAATGCAGAAGAACGTTTAGCTGCGTTTATATTTGGTTTATCAAATCGTTTTGCTCAACGCGGATTTTCTCCTCGAGAATTTCGTTTAACAATGACCCGTGGCGATATTGGTAATTACTTAGGATTAACTGTTGAAACAATTAGTCGTTTATTAGGCCGTTTTCAAAAATCAGAACTGATTAACGTAAAAGGCAAATATATTACAATCGTTAATCACGATAAACTTGCAGAATTAGCGGGTGCGAAAAAGTAACAGTATTTTTGACCTAGTTCTGTTCTTTGAACTAGGTCGCTTTCCCTCTTCTATGTTTTAGCTAATCTGAGAGTATCGTTCATTAAGCCCTTTAATTAAGGAGCATATTATGATTCAGTACAAAAATATCTTGGTTGTGATTGATCCCACTCAAGATGAACAGGCTGCCCTTTCTCGAGCGATTTTTCTTTCTCAACAAAAACAGCAGGCCCCTATTAAAGCTCTCCTGACTATCTATGATTTCTCGTATGAAATGACATCAATGCTCTCATCTAGCGAACGCGAAACAATGCGTTCAGCAGTCATCGCTGATAGAAAAGAATGGCTTGATAAGCTCGTTGCTCAATACCAACACAACGGAATCGAGATCGAAACCAAAGTTCTCTGGAATAACCGTCTCTATGAAGCCATTATTAATGAAGCCAAAGAATTCGGACACGATTTAATTGTTAAAAGTACCCATAGCCATCCTAAATTACAGTCGGTTATCTTTACACCAACTGATTGGCATCTACTGCGCAAAACCCCCTGCCCATTATTATTAGTGAAAAATAATAATTGGCCATCGCATGGTCGAATCCTAGCAGCAGTTCATTTGGGTGCTGAAGATGAATTACATCTGAAACTCAATGATATGATTACTTGTTATAGCCGTGATTTAGCAGACCTTGTCGATGGTCAATTGCACGCTATTAATGCTTACCCTCCCGCACCGGCCAATATCGCTATCGAGCTGCCCGATTTTGATCCTGAATTATATAATCAAAACGTTAAAGAGCAGCATGAAGAATTAGTTAAAGAGTATGTAAAAAAATACGACCTTGACGAAAATTTCATTCATCTAGAAGAAGGGTTACCTGACGATGCGATTATCGATACATCTTATAATCTGGATGCAGCCGTTGTCGTTTTAGGTACTTGCGGTCGAAGTGGATTGAGTGGTGCATTAATTGGTAATACAGCCGAACATGTGATCGATCAACTCAACTGCGATTTGCTCGCATTACGACCGGAATCACTAGATACCGAGCACTAAATAACCGCACTCATAATGTACTGCTTGCAGTCAGCCAGCGCGCCTTTATAATGGGCGCGCTTTTTATTTTAAAGTATGGTCAACGTCTATGTCTGTAAAACCCAAAACTATCTATAACGCCAATAAACTTCACAAACGCCTACGCCGCCAGGTAGGGCAAGCTATTGCAGATTACAATATGATCGAGGCTGGCGACAAAGTCATGGTGTGCCTCTCTGGAGGGAAAGATAGCTATGGTTTACTAGCAATACTATTGCACTTAAAAGCGCATGCCCCAATTAATTTTGATATAATTGCAGTAAATCTGGATCAAAAACAGCCAGGGTTTCCTGAAGATGTATTGCCCCGCTACCTTAATGAATTAGGTGTTCATTACAAGATTGTTGAAGAAGATACCTATTCTATCGTCAAAGAAAAAATTCCCGAAGGAAAAACAACCTGCTCATTATGCTCACGATTGCGCCGTGGAATTTTATATCGTACAGCGAAGGAAGTAGGAGCAACCAAGATAGCGCTAGGTCATCATCGTGATGACATCCTTGAAACCTTATTTTTGAATATGTTTCATGGTGGTAAACTCAAAGCGATGCCACCGAAATTAGTCAGCGATAATGGAGAACATGTCGTTATTCGTCCATTAGCCTACTGTAAAGAAGCAGATTTAGAGCGTTTTGCACAAATTAAAAAGTTTCCAATCATTCCTTGTAATCTCTGTGGTTCGCAAGAAAACTTACAACGGCAGATGATTAAAGAGATGCTTAACAGCTGGGAAAAACGCTACCCAGGGCGCATTGAATCAATGTTTAGAGCAATTCAAAATGTTGTTCCCTCACACCTTTTAGATAGTAGTTTCTTCGACTTTAAAAATGTTGATATATCTAATGGGATTATCGATGGTGGTGATATAGCCTTTGATCGACCTGAACAAAGTGAGACGAAGAGGGTTGAAAAATTTAATGAGCAAAACAGTGGAGACAGATTAACAGTTCAATTTATTGATGCCTCAGCCAATTAATTTAATGATTCAACCCAAAAAACACCATATATATGGTGTTTTTTGTTTTAATTGGTCTCAACCTGAGGTGCATCAGGCCAATTATCCTTATACGTGTTCATCAGTGATGTCAGTGAATCAACATACCCCATTCCGCGAGCCGAATAGTTCACTAATCCCTTAACTACTGCCCTACCACTCACCTTTTTACCTTGTTGGCGGAGGTTATGACGAATACTTCTAAATTTACTGTATGCCGGGTTAGTATTGAGATTACGCATATAAGCAACCACTGATTGAGCCGGTGATGTAAACTTTTTCACCTCGTGAGTTGCATCTTCAGAGCGAGCATTTGGTATGATTCCACATCCTTTCTGGTAGCACCATTGCCCAAATAAATTATTTCCCTGACGAGCAAATCGCGATGTCCCCCAAGCCGATTCATTAGCAGCCTGGGCCAAAACTAAATTAGGGGGAATGGCATCAACCCGCAACAGTAGCTGTTTAAAGATATTGTCAGAAAGGCTACCTTCATCATCAATTGGTACTTTATATTCACTAGCCAGCCGTTTCACGAAGTTCTTTGCTGAGCGAGATAAAGACTCTTTTCCACGATACTGCTCATATGCTTTCTTAAGCAATTCTCGCTTTTTGAGGATAACAAAATTCATATTCTTTACCAGCGGCAGCAGATATTCGGTAAATTGCTGTTTTTTTGCTGATGATGACTGCCCGTCAGTGAATTTAGGGAGACTTGAAGAAGGCAATGACAAACCAGGCATCGCCCAAACGTTTCCTGAAGAGCGATAATCACACCCAGGCAAACCCACTAAAATAGATAATGTAGTTATATAAAAAAGCCAACGCAAGTTGTTCTCCCTATGTTAATTTTAGCGTTCTAGTTTAACAACTTCATTGATTTTAGCCAATCACCCCATAATTTGATGGCAAAACTCCGGCACAATTTTCGTCGCTGGACCATAATATTTTTCGTCAAATGCACTTTCAACTTGAGACGGTGCAAGATTTAGTTCAACAGTTTTAGCCCCAGATAGAGATGCCTGACGAACAAAACCAGCGGCTGGATAGACAACTCCGGAAGTCCCGATAGCAATAAAAAGATCAGCTTGAGAAATATGTGCCATGATGTCATCCATATACAAAGGCATTTCACCAAACCAAACAACATGAGGACGTAAAGGGCTTGCTGGTGTGCAGCAATGGCATGGTTCATCTACTGCTATATCATGATCACAAGGATAAAGTTTGCCTGTTTTGACACAGCGTACTTTCATCAGCTCGCCATGCATATGGTAAATATTTTGACTGCCAGCTCGCTCATGAAGATTGTCAATATTCTGAGTCACTAACGTGACTTCTATTCCTGGACGTTCCGACAGTTCCGCTAGAGCAATATGTGCTGCATTGGGTTTAATTTTAGGGTCAAGTAGTTCCTGGCGACGTTGATTATAAAACGCCTGAACTTGAACCGGATCACGCTGATATCCTTCGGGAGTACAGATATCTTCGACCCGATGGTCAGCCCAAAGTCCTGTGTCACCACGAAAGGTTTGAATCCCCGATTCAGCAGATATGCCTGCCCCTGTTAAAACAACGACTTTCACCATGACTCCTTTGTTAATTTGACACTATTTTGCCCCTGATATCTTTATCTTGAACTGGAGATACCCGAAGCAATTTTACTTTATTAAACAGATTATTAATCATTCTAATTTATGGGAATTATAGATAAATATCTCAGTATAAGTTTAATTCAGGGTCAAAAATGAGTTAAAAATTTTACAAACGATGATATTTAATCAATAGTTAAATCATCTTATTTGAAAAATAATTCTCTTAAATTGAGACATTTCCAAATATGTTGCTGTTTTTGCACTATGGATAGATAAAAATATGGTTGACAGAATGCGAGATTAAAGTTTAAGTTGAACATAGGCCTAATGGACAAGGCTGTCGAACATCGCTAAGTGCTATTAGGCCATATGCACAACACAATAAAAATGTACAGGGATGAAAACAATGTTCAAAAAGACCAAAGTGTGGACAACCGTTGCGGCGGCTACTCTCATGCTCTCCGCATATGCTAATGCAGAATCAACACTCCAAAATGTTCAGAAGAAAGGCTATGTTCAATGTGGGGTCAGCACAGGATTGCCTGGATTCTCCAACCCAGATGCTCAAGGTCATTGGCAAGGCTTAGACGTTGATGTTTGTCGAGCTGTAGCTGCAGCAGTTCTTGGTGATGCGAGTAAAGTCAAATATACCCCCCTGACAGCGAAAGAACGCTTTACTGCATTGCAGTCTGGGGAAATCGATATGCTATCTCGTAATACCACTTGGACCTTAACCCGTGATGCATCCTTGGGTGTCAACTTTGCGGGTATAAACTATTATGATGGTCAAGGCTTTTTGGTAAGCAAAAACTTAGGAGTGACATCGGCCAAAGAGCTTGATGGTGCTGCCGTTTGCGTTCAGTCAGGCACGACGACCGAACTTAACCTTGCTGACTATTTCCGCAGTCACAACATGAAATATACCCCCGTAGTATTTGATACCTCAGACCAAAGTGTTAAAGGATTTGAAGCGGGTCGTTGTGATGTCTTAACTTCAGATCAGTCACAGTTGTATGCATTACGCATTAAATTAGCCAAACCTGAAAATGCTGTTGTTCTGCCTGAAGTTATTTCCAAAGAACCGTTGGGACCTGTTGTTCGTCAGGGGGATGATGCATGGTTTAATGTTGTTAAATGGTCGTTATTTGCAATGCTCGACGCTGAAGAACTTGGTGTAAGCTCTAAAAACGTTGATCAAATGCTCAAATCAAACAATCCTTCAATCAAACGATTACTAGGTGTCGATACTGATATGGGGCAAATGCTAGGTATTAGTAACAAATGGGCTTATAACATCGTTAAACAAGTAGGCAACTACGGTGAAGCATTTAAACGTGATGTAGGTGAAGACTCCCCGCTTAAAATTAAACGAGGCTTAAACGCGCTATGGATTAACGGTGGTATTCAATACGCACCACCAGTGCGTTAGCACTACTATAGTTTGATTTAATCCCTGTAGAGCTGGATTGCAACCAGCTCTACTTCTTAGTGGACTGATGCTTTTAACGTTTAATTGACTTATCGGAGTTGATATATGGCTGAACGGCCTTCTCCTAAAACGAAGTTAACGTTACGTACGGTTTGGTTCGATCCAAATGTTCGTTCGTTAGTTTTTCAAGTTATTGTTATTGGCCTTGTTGCTTGGTTTTTACACGACATTATTTCCAATGCGTTAAACAATCTAGATGCACGAGGCATTAATACAGGCTTTGGTTTTTTAGATCAAAGAGCTGGATTCGGAATTATTCAATCGTTAATTCCTTACACTGAAGACAGTACTTATGGTGATACTTTCATTGTAGGTTTATTGAATACCTTACTGGTTTCCATTTTAGGGATTATCTTGGCAACCATTCTCGGATTTATTGTTGGCATCGCCAGATTATCTGATAACTGGGTTGTCTCGAAATTATCGTCCGTGTACGTTGAAATTCTGCGTAACACACCATTGTTGCTGCAAATATTTTTCTGGTATAACGCAGTGTTAGCACCGCTACCTCGTCCCAAACAGAGCTACCATATTGGTGAATGGTTCTTCTTAAATAGTCGAGGATTATACATTCCGAAACCAGTATTTATGGCTGGGTCTGGACTCGTAGTTGCCGCTATTATTGCGGCGATTGTCGCAATAATAATATTGCGTTATTGGGCGAAACGGCGCCATGTTAGAACTGGCCAACCCTTCCCTGTGTTCTGGACATCGTTAGCTATTATAATCGTGCTGCCATGTTTAGGTTATTTTGTATCAGGTCGCCCCGTCTCTTTAGATTTTCCTCACCTAGCAGGTTTTAATTTTAGAGGTGGATTGACAATTATTCCTGAGTTAACTTCATTGTTATTAGCACTGGCATTATATACCTCCGCGTTTATCGCTGAAATTGTTCGCTCAGGAATTGAAGCTGTGAACAAGGGACAAACAGAAGCCGCCCAATCTTTAGCATTATCTAAATCACAAACCTTACGCTTGGTTATTATTCCTCAGGCAATGCGGGTGATTATTCCGCCGCTCACCAGTGAATATCTTAACTTAACGAAAAACTCATCGCTCGCTACCGCCATTGGGTATCCTGAATTAGTTTCGGTATTCATGGGGACAACATTAAACCAGACAGGACAAGCAATTGAAGTCATCGCAATGACGATGGCTGTTTATTTGGTGATTAGTTTAAGTACATCATTACTAATGAACTTATACAACCGTAAAGTCGCGCTGGTCGAGAGGTAATTATGAGTGAATATCAATTTAAACCTGATCGCCCGGCACCTTCGATTCAGGTTGGCTTCATAGGCTGGATGCGTAAAAACTTGTTTTCGACTTGGTATAATTCTATTTTCACTCTTTTAGTGTTGTACTTATTTGTTCCACCTATTTACCACTTTATTCAGTGGGCGTTTATTGACGCTTCTTGGATTGGAGATAGTCGCAAAGCCTGTACTGTTGGTGGTGGCGCATGTTGGGTCTTTGTCGAAAATCGTTTCTCGCAATTAATTTATGGCTTTTATCCACAGCCTGAGCGTTGGCGCCCCGACTTAGTTTATGCAAGCTGTGCTTTTTTGATCGGATGGCTCGCTATTCCCAAACTGCCTAAAAAAGTTTGGGTGGGAGCATTTACCATCTTCATCTACCCATTTATTGCAGTTATTCTGCTTAGTGGTGGCATATTTGGACTAAAACCTATTGAAACAAGCCTCTGGGGGGGGTTGTTGGTGACCTTGGTTCTCGCTGTCTCAGGTATTGTAGTTTCGTTGCCATTTGGGACAGTTCTCGCCTTGGGAAGACGTTCTAAGATGCCAGTTATTCGGGCTGTTAGTACAATTTATATTGAATTCTGGCGGGCAGTTCCACTGATTACAGTGTTATTTATGGCTTCGGTTATGCTGCCACTATTTATGAGTTCAGAAGTGAATTTCGATAAATTGTTACGAGCGATGATCGGTATCACCATGTTCTACTCAGCCTATATGGCTGAAGTGATTCGTGGGGGGTTACAAGCAATTCCTAGTGGTCAGTATGAAGCGGCTGAAGCCTTGGGATTAAGCTACTGGAAATCGATGATCTTTGTCATTCTACCTCAAGCGTTAAAAATCACCATTCCATCGATCGTCAATACCTTTATTTCGCTGTTTAAAGATACCAGCTTAGTATTAATTATCGGCATCTTTGATCTATTGGCAATAGGTCAATCAGCAATGTCTGACCCTAAATGGCTTGGCTTCTCTATTGAGATGTATGTATTCATCGCATTTGTCTTTTGGTTATTTTGTTTTGGGATCTCTCGGTATTCCATCTATCTCGAAAACAAATTGCACACCGGCCATAAGAACTGATCAAAAAGGATTTTAGTATGACAGAGCAATCTAAGCTCACTCAGCAAGACACCGTGATTGAGCTGCGTAAAATGAACAAATGGTATGGTGAATTCCATGTGCTAAAGGACATCAATTTAAATGTCACCCGAGGTGAACGGATCGTCATTTGCGGTCCATCAGGCTCTGGGAAGTCGACAATGATTCGCTGTATTAACCGACTAGAAGAACATCAAGAAGGTGAAATTATTGTCAATGATACGTTACTAAACAACGATATTAAAAATATTGAATATGTACGCCGTGATGTTGGAATGTGTTTCCAGCACTTTAATTTGTTTCCACACTTAACTGTAATGCAAAACTGCTGCCTGGCTCCTATTTGGGTTAAACATATGCCGCAAAAAGAAGCTGAGCAAACCGCAATGAAATATTTAGAACGGGTGAAAATTCCAGAACAAGCCCATAAATATCCGGGGCAATTATCCGGCGGACAGCAACAACGAGTCGCGATTGCCCGAAGCTTATGTATGAACCCTTCGATTATGCTTTTTGATGAACCTACATCAGCCTTAGACCCCGAAATGGTTCGCGAAGTACTGGACGTAATGGTGGAACTTGCCGAAGAAGGCATGACGATGATTTGTGTTACTCACGAAATGGGATTTGCTAAGCAGGTTGCAGACCGTGTGATTTTTATGGACCGAGGAGAAATTATTGAACAAAACACACCAGATAAGTTCTTTGATTCCCCACAATCAGAGCGCACAAAATTATTCTTAAGTCAGATCCTTAATCATTAATCTTCTGTTATGGGAATAGTCTATATCGCAAGATATAGACTACCTCTCATATTTATTTATTTTTCTAATAATTAAATTAATTTCGCCGATAACTTCTAATATTCCAACTACACTAAAAAGGCTGAAGATGGCATGAGGTTGAAATATATGAGATTATCTCTACAAGGGAAACTGATTTCAGTAACAGTAGTTTTTCTAACGATAATTGCAGTTTGTTTAGGTTATCTTGCTTACAATGAATTAGCTAATTCTCGAGAACAGGCTATATCATCACAGAGCGACGCACAGGCCCAAGCGTTTACGCAGTACTTATCCAGTTGGGCAAAAGACCGTAGAGATATGATGACAGCTCTTGGTATAGAGCTAAGTTCACAGTTAAAATCAGATGGAAAACTAAATCACACCGAGACGTTGAAATTCTTAAACCAGGCGAAGAGAAGCGGCGATTTTGCCTTAACTTTTGTTGGACTCGAAGACGGAACCATGTATCGCCATGACCCGAGCCTTGACAAAGCTGGCTATGATCCTCGTGTACGAGGTTGGTATAAAACAGCTAAAAAGCTTGAAAAACCTTTTATTACCCTGCCCTATATTGCCGTAACTGGCAAAAAACTAGCAATTACCTTTGTTCAGCCAATTATCATTGATGGCAAGTTTCGGGGGGCTATTGGAGGACTTTATTATCTAAATAAAATAGTGGACAACGTTCTCTCACTTAAAATTCAGGGAGATGGCTACGCCATGTTACTGGATAAACGTGGTGCAATTGCAGCCTTCCCGCAAAAAAATATGATCCTCAAAGCACCAAAAACGTTAAGTAGCCGTCTAGACACAAATAATCTTATTAAATTATCTAGCAAGCCTTCTGCTCATGACTTATCAATTCAAGGCAAAGATACCCTACTTTATCTCAATCCAGTTCCTAACACTGACTGGATCTTAGGCTTTGTGATGAATAAAAATGTGCTATATGCATCCATTTATCAGTTGCTTATCAAAATAGTAATTATCGTTGTCGTACTGTTGATCATCAGTATCATCGCTTCAATAGTCATTATTCGCTGGTTGTTTAAAGATTTACGTGAAGTTTCCAAAGGTCTTGCGAATATAGCTAGTGGCGGCGGAGATCTAACTATGCGGATCCAAACTTCATCACAAGACGAGATTGGAGAACTTGCCAGTAACTTTAATACCTTTATCGAATATTTGTATGGAATTATCTCACGGCTCAAAGTTGTTGGAGATAGCCTAGTATCGGAAGCTTCAAATGCAAACAAAGTTTCTGATGAGAGCGCCAAACAGATCCATAATCAGCAGCAAGAAGTCACTATGGTTGCAACCGCTGTTCACGAAATGACTGTCGCGACCCAGGAAATAGCTAATAATGCTGCAAATACTGCCTCAACTTCTGATAATGCAGTTCACTTAAGTGAACAAGGCTTAGTTGAAGTGAACAAAAGCCAAACTAGTATTAACCAATTAGCAGATGAAATTCAGGATACGTCTAAAGCAATAGGTGAATTGGATCAACATGTGCAAGAAATCGGGTCAATCCTATCGACTATTTCAGCTATTGCTGAGCAGACCAATTTATTAGCTCTTAATGCAGCCATTGAAGCTGCTCGAGCGGGAGAGCAAGGTCGAGGATTTGCTGTAGTCGCAGATGAAGTGCGCTCGCTTTCACAGCGGACTCATTCTTCGACAGAAGAGATCCGCAATATGATTAAAGTTCTGCAAGAAGCAACAGACAATGCGGTAACTCGCATGACTAGCAGCCACGCAACTGCCCAACAAAGCGTTCATGATAGTGATCTGGCTAAACAAAGCTTTGTTGAAATACGCTCAGCAATTGAAACCATTAATGAAATGGCGACTCAAATTGCAACTGCAGCCGAAGAACAAACATCTGTTACAGCTGAAATTAATGAAAACACTAATAACATTAATCAAGTTTCTGATGAACTCAATAAAACCGCTCAAAGCAATGCGAAACAGGCTGAAATATTGTCAGATATTAGTGAAAAAGTTCGAGCAGACATTGGACAATTTAAACTATAAACGCTGTTTAATATAGTAAAGTTGAAGATGTTCATTTAGATAAACCTGTTGATTATGTTCAACAGGTTTATCTTTATAATACAACCCCTGAGAAGTAGGAATAAATCCACGCTTAGCACACAACTGCTGCATTCCTTGGTAAGCTGGAGACAAAGAAACCCCCATACCTATACGCCGTCTACTGCGCAAAGCTTTCGGCTCAATGCGACTCATCAAGGCCGTTGCGACCCCTTGACGGCGCATTTCCGGAAGAACGACTAGCGTCGTAATTTCAGGAATATTGGCCTCTTTAAACATATAAAAGTCAGCATCCCAGCTCATACAAATAAAACCGATGATTTTTTGATCGCGAAGTGCAATCCAACTTTCACAAGTTTCTATTAATTGTTGATGGAAGTCATCCAAATTAGCCGGTTCGGAAGGATAGAAAGTTGTTGAAAATCGGTCGTAAAGATGCCCGCACCACTCCTGTTCAAGGGGCCTAATACTGCAGATCGTTTTACTGGCCGTTTGCAACATATACTAACTCACATCATCTCTAAAAATATTTGTACTAACTTACCGGGTTACATACCGAATTTCCAGTGGCATTCCGGAATTAATATAAAGATTTAAGATGAAATTAGCATATTTAGCAAGGTAATGAGAAATAAAAGAAAAATAAATGGCTTCGCCGACTCACGACGAAACCATCTATTCACAATAAACTACATCTAATATTACTCAGACTTAGGTTCAGCGTTTTCAACACGGCTTTTCAATTTCTGGCCGGGTCGAAAAGTCACAACACGTCTAGCACTAATAGGAATGTCTTCCCCTGTTTTTGGATTTCGCCCCGGACGTTCATTTTTTTGCCGTAGATCGAAATTGCCAAATCCGGAAACTTTAACTTGTTCCCCAGATTCTAATGCCAGGCGGATTTCCTCGAAAAATGATTCCACTACATCTTTCGATTCTTTTTTACTAAACCCCAACCGATCAAAGAGATTCTCTGCCAGGTCAGCTTTAGTTAATGCCATATCTAATCCCTCAAGGATGCATCGAATTCGGATTTGAGAGCGGCGACAATATCATCAACAATTGCGACAATCTCAGCTTCATCCAAAGTATGGGTCTTATCCTGTAAAGTTAAGCTAAGCGCAATGCTTTTTTTACCTTCAGGGACACCTTTACCTTGGTATACATCGAATAAGTTTACGCCAACTAATTGATTTGTGCCATTTTTCCGAACACATTTTATTAAATCTGCGGCATTAACGGAACTATTTACAACAATTGCTAAATCTCGACGATTTGAAGGGTATTTTGAAACCGGTTCAATATGTGGAATTTTCCCTTCAATTAGTGCTGATTGAAGCAATTCAAACATAAACACACGACCGCTCAGTGAATATGTTTTTTCTAATTGAGGATGAATCGCCCCAACCCAACCGACGCATTTACCACAGCGAAGAATTTGCGCACTTTGTCCTGGATGAAGCGCCGGATGTTCAGCTTTGATAAATTCAAATTCGTCTTCGCATCCACTCGCCGAAATCAATGCTTCAACGTCACCTTTAATATCAAAAAAATCAACTTCACGTTGACCATCATGCCAACTCTCATCAGAAATAGGCCCAACAATCGCACCACCAATCATCGGTTCCTGACGTACTTTTAATGATTCAGTTGCATCGGGAATAAAGCGCAAACCTGTTTCAAAAACACGGATTCTTGGCTGTTGTCGTTTCTGATTATATGAAATAGTATCTAGCAATCCAGTCCATAAACTCAGGCGCATTTGCGACATATCTGATGCAATTGGATTTGGCAAATTCATCGCTTCTTGCTGTGGATGTAATTTTTGCTGCTTTTTAGGATCAACGAAACTATAAGTCACCGCTTCTTGGTAATCTCGATTAACTAAAATATCTCTCAATCGTCCTAAAGCTAGTGAAGCTTCAGGTGTTAACGCCATTTTTAAATGAGCATTTGGTGACACGTTGGGGATTTCGTTATAACCATATACACGAGCAATTTCTTCAATTAAATCCTGCTCAATTTCTAGATCAAATCGATAACTTGGTGAAATCCCTGTCCAAGTATCTCCTTGTTGCTTGACATCTAAACCTAGCCGGTTAAGTATTCTGCATACCTGCTCTGTTGAAAATTCTTGACCAATCAACTTGTTTAAACGAGCATGGCGCAATGTAATCGGCTGTGGTTTTGGCAATTTATCCCGATTTTCAGCCACTATTACCGGCCCTGCTTGACCGCCACAGATCTGTTGGATCAGGGCGCTAGCTCGTTGCAGTGCTGTCTCTTGTAATTGCCAATCAACACCCCGCTCAAATCGATGTGAAGCATCGGTATGTAAACCATATTGACGGGCTCGGCCAGTAATAGCCAACGGTGCAAAAAATGCACTCTCTAAGAAGATTGACTGACTTTGCTTAGTAACACCACTGTGTAGACCGCCAAAGATCCCTGCAAGCGCAATTGGGCCGTTATCATCAGCAATAACGAGCGTGTTATCACTTAATTTTACTTCTTGCTCATCAAGAGTAATCAGCGTTTCACTATCAGTCGCTAAACGAACATGAATTGAACCACTGACCTTATTGGCATCAAATGCATGCAGTGGCTGCCCCAGTTCTAACATAACGTAATTAGTAACATCGACAATCGGATCGATAGAACGAATACCGCTACGACGTAACTTTTCTTTCATCCATAACGGGGTATTGGCACTTAGATCAACGTTTTCAATCACTCGACCAAGATAGCGTGGGCATTCTTCAGGCGCTTCAACTGATACATTGATCGTACTAGACGAATCCTCAATAACATCATCTACAACAATAGGTGTGACATCTAACTGATTTAAAACGCCTACTTCACGAGCAATCCCAGCAATACTCAAGCAATCGGCTCTATTTGGGGTTAAATCGATATCAATAGAAATATCATTCAACTGAAGATATTCTCGCAAATTTTGCCCTACTGGGGCATCTAATGGCAATTCGATGATGCCATCATGGTCTTCACTTAGCCCTAATTCACTAGCACTGCAGAGCATCCCATTTGATGGTTGTCCACGTAGTTTTGCCTTCTTAATTTTAAAATTATCTGGCAAAAGAGCCCCAACTGTAGCGACTGCAACTTTTAGTCCCTGACGACAGTTCGGCGCACCACACACGATCTGAACAGGTTCAGATGCACCGATGTTAACTTGAGTCACTCGCAATTTATCCGCATCTGGATGCGGCTGACACTCAATGACTTTCCCTACAATGACGCCAGAGAATTCACCAGCAACAGGTTCAGTTGTATCAACCTCTAACCCTGCCATTGTTATTTGTTCACATAAAGCATTTGAGTCGATCTGCGGATTGACCCACTCGCGCAGCCAAGCTTCACTAAATTTCATTGTCTACCTATCCCTTAATTGAATTGCTTGAGAAAACGCAGGTCATTTTCGAAAAAAGCCCGCAGGTCGTTCACGCCATAACGCAACATCGTCAAACGCTCTACGCCCATGCCAAAAGCAAAACCAGTGTAGTGTTCAGGGTCAATATTCACAGCCTTGAGAACATTTGGATGAACCATTCCACATCCAAGGATTTCTAACCAACCATTCTTACCTAGAATATCAACTTCAGCAGATGTTTCAGTGAATGGAAAATATGAAGGCCGAAAGCGAATTTTAAGATCGGTCTCAAAAAAGTTTTGTAAAAAGTCATACAAAACACCTTTAAGCTCAGTAAAACTGACATCGGTATCAACCATGAGCCCTTCGACCTGATGGAACATGGGTGTATGAGTCTGATCATAGTCATTACGATATACTCGTCCGGGGGAGATAATCCGAATGGGTGGTTTTTCAGCCTCCATGGTACGAATTTGCACCCCAGATGTTTGAGTACGAAGGACAAGTTCTGGATTAAAATAAAAAGTATCGTGATCCGCGCGCGCAGGATGATGTTTAGGGATATTTAGCGCATCAAAGTTGTGAAAATCATCTTCAATTTCAGGCCCTTGTCGAGTCGTAAACCCAAGTTGACCAAAATACTGCTCAATACGACTAATGGTACGGGTGACCGGATGCAATCCCCCCAAAGAATTACCCCGTCCGGACAAACTAACATCGATACTCTCACTGGCCAATTTAGCGTTAAGAGCGGCCTGTTGAAGAGCTTCACGTTTGACGTTAATCGCCTGAGTAATTGCCTGTTTTGCTTGGTTAATTGCTTGACCTGCAGCAGGCCGTTCTTGCGGACTCAACTGACCCAGGGTCTGCATCTGCTGAGTCATTAACCCTTTTTTACCTAAAAATTCAACGCGGACTGTGTCCAACGCTGCCAGATCACTAGCTTCTTCCACTTGAGAAAGAGCTTGGTTTACCAGCGTTTCAAGTTGTTGCATGTGTTCCTCTATCCTGCTCGGAATCGGGTGTGCGAAAAAATATAAGAGCTAAATATTAATCGAAAGTCGCTAAAATGGCTAGGCAACCAACCCAAAAGTGCCACATTATCAAGGAATTCAGACACGAAAAAGCCCGGCTATTGCCGGGCTCTTCCATATTCTCAAAAACTTACAGTTCGCTTTTAGCTTTTTCAACCAAAGCAGCGAATGCAACTTTATCAAATACAGCGATGTCAGCTAAGATCTTACGATCAATTTCGACAGACGCTTTTTTCAAACCGTCGATGAAACGGCTGTATGACAGACCGTTCTGACGAGCAGCGGCGTTAATACGCGCAATCCATAATTGACGGAATTGACGTTTACGCTGACGGCGGTCACGATAAGCATATTGACCAGCTTTAGTTACTGCCTGGAACGCTACGCGATAAACGCGTGAACGAGCACCATAGTAACCTTTCGCCTGATTCAGGACTTTTTTATGACGCGCACGAGCTGTTACGCCACGTTTTACTCTAGCCATCTGTAATCTCCTTTAAACTTAAGCGTAAGGCAACATACGTACGACGGATGCAATATCAGATTTTGCAACCATGCTTTTTGCACGCAATTGACGTTTAACTTTCGTACGACGCTTAGTCAGGATATGACGCAGGCCAGCTTGTTTACATTTAAAACCACCAGAACCGGTTTTTTTGAAGCGCTTCGCTGCGCCTCTGTCAGTTTTTAATTTTGGCATTTACATGCACTCCGCATTGGGATTAATAAACAGCAGCAAGGCGAACAAAACCAGCTATTCATATGAATAGCTGGTTATAAGTTACTTGAAAGCCTTAACTACTTCTTCTTAGGAGCAAGTACCATGACGGCTTGTCGGCCTTCCATTTTAGGAAATGCTTCAACGATAGCCAGTTCTTCCAGATCGTCTTTAATGCGATTCAAAAGATCAAACCCTAAACGTTGATGTGCCATTTCCCGTCCACGGAAACGCAAAGTCACCTTGGCTTTATTGCCCTCTTCAATGAAGCGAATCAGGTTGCGTAGTTTTACCTGATAGTCGCCCTCATCAGTTCCAGGTCGGAATTTAACTTCCTTGACCTGAATCTGTTTTTGCTTTTTCTTCTGCTCTTTTGCAGATTTACTTTTTTCGTAGAGGAATTTCCCGTAATCCATAATTCGGCAAACAGGAGGCTCAGCATTAGGGCTAATCTCTACCAGATCAACACCTGCATTGTGTGCTTTATCTAAAGCATCCTCAATTGAAACAACCCCTATCTGCTCGCCTTCAGTACCAATTAAGCGGACTTCGGGAACTCGGATCTCACGGTTAATTTTATTTGGTCGAACAACTTTTTGCTGACCTCTTCTTCCACCTTTTATAACTTATTCCTCCGACATTGTTATCACACGGTTGTCGATTTCGGTACGCACTTGATGAATAAAATCAGCGACTTTCATTTTACCTAAATCGACGCCCTTACGAGTACGAACTGCAACTTCTTGCGCTTCTACTTCTTTGTCACCAATGACTAGTAAGTAGGGTACCCGTTTTAGCGTATGTTCCCGGATTTTAAAACCAATTTTTTCATTTCTAAAATCTGCAGACGCGCGAATTCCAGCTTCCTTAAGCGCAGCTACAGTCTGTTTGACAAAATCAGCCTGATTATCCGTAATATTCATTACAACGACCTGAGTTGGCGCAAGCCATACCGGGAAGAAGCCAATATATTCTTCAGTTAAGATACCAAAGAAACGTTCTAAAGAACCTAATATAGCACGGTGAATCATCACCGGAACCTTACGTTCGTTACTTTCAGCGACGTAAGATGCTCCCAAACGCCCAGGCATTGAGAAATCTAACTGAATTGTACCACACTGCCATGCCCTGTCCAAACAATCATATAGAGTAAATTCAATCTTAGGCCCGTAAAACGCACCTTCGCCAGGTTGAATCTCATATTCAAGTTGATTATGCACTAACGAATCTTTCAGTGCATTTTCAGCTTTATCCCAGATTTCATCACTCCCGACTCGTTTTTCTGGACGAGTTGACAGTTTGACAGCAATTTTATCGAAGCCAAAAGTACTGTACATGTCGTAAACCATTTTAATACATGAGGAGACCTCGTCTTGTATTTGATCTTCTGTACAGAAAATATGGGCATCATCTTGTGTGAAACCGCGCACCCGCATTAACCCATGCAGAGCTCCGGATGGTTCGTTCCTGTGACAACTCCCAAATTCAGCCATTCGCAGCGGCAAATCACGATATGATTTAAGTCCCTGGTTAAAAATCTGGATATGGCCTGGGCAGTTCATTGGTTTAATCGCGTATTCACGATTTTCTGAATTCGTGGTAAACATGTTTTCAGCATATTTATCCCAGTGACCAGAACGTTCCCACAATACACGATCCATGATCATCGGTGCTTTCACTTCTTGATAATCATATTCACCTAGTTTTTCACGAACAAATTTTTCCAGTTCACGGAAAATGGTCCAACCATCATTATGCCAAAAAACCATGCCTGGTGCTTCTTCTTGCCAGTGGAACAGATCCAGAGCTTTTCCGACTTTCCGATGGTCTCGTTTGGCTGCTTCTTCAAGTTGTGTCAGATAAACTTTAAGCTGTTTTTTATCAGCCCAAGCAGTCCCGTAGATCCGTTGCAACATTTTATTGTTACTGTCACCACGCCAATATGCTCCAGCCACTTTCATCAATCTAAAATTTTGACAGAAACGCATATTAGGTACATGAGGGCCACGACACATATCCACATATTCCATGTGATGATATAAACCTGGACGGTCGCTGGGATCGATGCCTTCGATAATTTCTAATTTGTAAGGCTCATTGCGTTCACTAAACACACGCTTTGCTTCATCTACCGAAACTTTTTCTTTAATCACTTCATAGTTAGTTTTAGCTAACTCTTTCATGCGCTTTTCTAACGTTTCCAGATCATCCTGCGTCAGCGAATGTTCCATATCGACATCGTAATAAAATCCTTTGTCGATAGTTGGGCCGATGGCCATTTTCACATCGGGCCATAATTGTTTAATTGCATGCCCCAACAAGTGCGCACAAGAGTGACGAATAATTTCTAGACCGTCTTCATCTTTCGCTGTAATAATCTCGACTTTCGCATCGTCACTGACTGTATCGCAAGCATCAACTCGTTGGCCGTTTACTCGACCTGCAATACATGCTTTAGCTAAACCGGCACCGATACTGGATGCGATTTCAGCGATTGAGACTGGATTATCGAACTGACGCTGGCTTCCGTCAGGAAGCGTAATAACTGGCATAATGATTCCTTACATTCACAGTGGTGACGCCTACCAAACATCACATGCAAATATGAATTTATTTATAGATTTGAAAGTAAATTTTGTGAGCTTGTCCGTTACTATCGGACAATGATGCTAATCGTAACGGAACCAACCCATAAACTCAAATGGAAATAATGACTATTTAAGCAATCTAATTTTAGTTTTTAACGTGTCTAATCAAAGTGTTAAGAACATGAAATTGTACTTAAGATAAGTTGATCATTTCGCTAAAACTCAACAAAACAAATAAAGTCGTATTATCATTCAAAAGAATGTACCCTCTACAGATCCAAATAATTTTAAGAATAATATTGTGTTGTTATGAAGCGTTTCTATAAACAAGAAATGGTGCGTTTAATTAAACTCGCTTTTCCTATTTTAGTCACTCAGCTAATTATGATGGGAATGAGTGTTGTCGATACACTCATGGCCGGTCAGGTCAGTGCAACTGACCTCGCTGCAGTTGCTTTGGGAAGCAGTCTAATTATGCCGCTTATTTTCTTCTGCCAAGGAACGTTATTAGCAGTTACACCAATCATAGCTAACCATTATGGCGCTAAACGATACCGGTATATTCGTCGCACGCTAATGCAGTCTCTATGGTTAGCTTTAGTACTCAGTATCTTCGCGAAATTAATTTCAACGCAGCTATATCATCTCTGCGCGCTGATGAGTCATGATCAGCGCTTAATTTATTTGGCCAATGAATACATTGATTTTCTATCTTGGGGGATCTTTGGGGCTTGTTTTTATCAAGCATGGCGAGGGATTAACGAAGGCGTTGGCAATACCCGTATCATTATGGTATTTGGTTTAATTGGGATTCTTCTCAATGTTCCTATTAACTATATTTTTATCCATGGTTTGTACGGCATGCCCAAACTAGGTGGTGCAGGTTGTGGCGTAGCAACGGCGCTTGTATTTACTTTTATGGCTATCAGTCTGGCTATTTATGTCTATTGCTGTAAACGTTATAAGCCATTAAAGCTGTTACATATCCGGATAAAGCCGCGCCAAGATCGGATCTTAGCCATCGCTAAACTCGGGATCCCTATTGCATTTTCCATTTTCTTTGAGACAAGTCTATTTTCAGTCATTACGATTCTTATGGCGCCATTTGGGACGAATACTGTCGCGGCACATCAAATCGCTATCAATTTTATCGGTGTCATATTTATGGTGCCTTTAAGTATTGGGATGACGATGACAATCCGAATAGGCCATCTACTCGGAGAACGGCAATTAGAAAAAGCTCGCAAGATCGGGCTCTTAGGAATAGGCCTGTGCCTACTCATTGCACTTGTTACCGCAACACTTACTTGGCTATTGCGACCACAAATTGTGGCACTTTATACCAATAATCATCAAGTTCAAGCAATTGCAATTCGATTATTACTCGTTGGGGCTGCATTTCAGCTATCTGATGCTCTGCAAGTCGTTACTGCTGGAGTATTAAGAGGCTACCAAGATACCCGCAGTGTGTTATGGATTACATTTATTAGCTATTGGCCAATTGGTTTGGGCAGTGGTTGCATATTGGGAATGACTGAATGGTTAACGCCAGAGCCACTAGGTGCTATAGGATTTTGGCTCGCATTTGTGTTCGGCTTAAGCTGTGCAGCAGTCATGTTGCTTATTCGATTTTGGCGATTGAGCCATCATTATGAAAAATGGAACCCACCCATAAACGGTAAACTTCGTCAAACAATACAAACCAGTACCAGCATTTAAATAAAAATACCTACCAGATTCGGTAGGTATTTTTATCCTAGCGGTACCCTAAACGGCCCGCGCATACTGCTTTACACTTTCGGGCTCAATAATGCGGTCACGCATCACCTTGATCACATCAAATTGACTCATCGATTTTGCATCACTGAGCCAAAGTTCCTTATCAAGGTACATACAAAGCGCCGAAGTAGGTTCAGCTTCAACCACCATAAACCAAGCCAAAGATTTTTGGGTTTTCAGTTGGATCAATTCACCAAATTGGCAAGGCTGCATCTCACTACCCTGCACAAAAAACCAACTTTGAGGCATCATTGGTTTATGATAATACTTCATGGTCAATGCATTCAGTGCTGTCTGAACTTTAATCGGGTCAGGCCAATCAATCCCTTCTAAAACCTCTAGTAAATAAAGGTAATCCTGAGTCTGCTCACAAGTAAACTCTCCAGCTTGTGAAGCAGCCGAACTCATCTTGCGTCCCTCAAGTTCACTGACAAACTGCATCTGTTCTCCAAGCAACAACGTCATCCGCTGTAATTTAGAGTCAAACAACCAATGCCAATTTTTATTCGGGTGCAACAACATATCCCAACCTTTATTAAAAGTATGCGTTAGGTATATTTCATTTTAGTTGAATATTCAACAAAAATTTATATTGCTTGGCAAATTTGATGGATTAATTCTGGTCCACGATAAATGAATCCACTATAAATTTGGACTAACTGAGCGCCTGCATTTATTTTTTCTTTTGCAGCCATTGCTGAATCAATCCCTCCAACACCAATAATTGGAATTTGGTTATTTAAATAGTGATGTAATTTTTTAATAATAATAGTCGAAGGCATTTGCAAAGGTCGACCACTTAATCCGCCTTGCTCATTGCTATAGCGCATTCCTTCAACCATACTTCTATCGATAGTTGTGTTGGTTGCAATCACTCCATCGATATGATGAGTAAGCAGGCTATCGGCGATCTGCTCCAATTCTTGATCGGTCAGATCAGGCGCTATTTTAACGACTAATGGCTTACGCACGCCTAATTGTTTCGCTAACTCTTCACGTTTATTATCAAGACTACTTAATAAATCATCTAAAGCTTCACCATATTGCAGTGTCCGCAGCCCCGGGGTGTTAGGGCTAGAAATGTTAATTGCAATATAAGAAGCATAAGGATACGCCTTTTCTAAGCAAATAAGATAATCATCCTTTCCTTTTTCTACAGGAGTGGTGAAATTTTTACCAATATTAATTCCTAGGACGCCTTTATAATTTGATCTTTTGATCTGTTCGATCAAATGATCAATCCCTTTATTATTAAATCCCATTCGATTGATAATGCCTTCGGCATCAACTAACCGAAAGATACGGGGCTTATCATTTCCATCCTGAGGTTTAGGAGTCACTGTTCCCACCTCTAAATAACCAAATCCCATAGCTGCAAATGCATCTAGACATTCGCCATTTTTATCTAGCCCTGCAGCCAGCCCGACTGGATTCGGAAAATCGATTCCCATTAAATGAATAGGCGCGTGTTCTATTACCTGCCGATACAGATAACTCACAGGGGTACGCCCGGTGGCCTTAAATGCTGCCAGAATAACATCATGTGCTCGTTCTGGGTTGAGTTGAAACAGTAAACTTTTTGCCAGTGGATAATACATTGGAACTCCCTTAAGGTCATCCCCCGAAGGTGCGGGGCTTCGGGGGGCATAGTTTACCTGAAATCAGCGCAGTTTAAATTCAATAAATTGAGTTCACGCAATAATACTGAAAATTTAGCAAATTCATGTGTGTTTGATGTCTTAAAATCAGCCAACATGTGCTGCCAACGTCCAATAATTTGAGTGTGTGCATTCATCCAATCATCAACTCCTGGATCAGCTTCAAGATGCTTCTGCTCAAGCCAACGTATCGTATGTGTCGCTAATACGCGTTGCTGCCAATCGAGCTCTTCACGAAACGATGATCTAGCTAATGCCTGCCAGTGATTATCCACTGGCAACACTAGAATTTCATTGAGGAACCAATGCAGCCCCATTTTAGCTCCCAAACTAAAATACAAATCAGCTACATAGAAATCCGAGCTTTGAACTTGTTCACTGATTTCAGCAATATCTAGACAAGCAAAGATGGAACTTAGCTCTGCAACTTGCCGAGCAATATCTTCAGGTACACCTTGTGAATGCCAATCATTGACAAGATCTTGGATTTCTTTCACTTCTTCAGGAACCAATGCGTCATCCATTAACTCAAGTAACGTTTGATGCACACCTCGATAACGCGCAATCTGTTCATTAATCGTCAACTTACGATTACGCTGACGCAAGAAACGCCGCACAGCTCGGCGCATCAGCCCCCGAACACTACCCATCAATTGCAATTGAAGTTTGGCTTCAACCTTATTATCTAACGTTTCGATCGCTGTAAATAACTCACTCGTTTTAAATATTTCACGGCTCATGATGTAGCAAATACAAATTTCCACGGCACTCGCACCGGTATCATCTTTCAACCTTGCAACAAAATTAAAGCCCATATCATCAACTAACTGATTCGCCAATCGCGTCGCAATAATTTCGTTGCGCAGAGGATGACTCTCCATTTGCGTAGCATATTTTTTTCTTAGTAGTGAGGGAAATGCTTCGTTTAGAACCTGTGAAAAGTAGGGATCGTCATTCAACTCAGGAGTATTAAGCTGTTCTTTCAGCACCATTTTCGCATACGCCACTAAAATCGCCATTTCTGGTCGAGTAAGTCCGATGTTGGCGGCGATACGTTCACTTAATTCATCATCATTAGGCAAATATTCTAACTGACGGTTGAGCAACCCATCACGTTCTAATTCGTGAATGAACCGGATATTCTCTTTGCTAATTCCCTGACCTAGCGCGTCTGTAATGCTAATCGTTTGACTCTGACGATACGCATTTTTTAGAACGATAGCTGCCACATCATCGGTCATTTTCACCAGCATTGAATTACGCTGTTTTTCTGTGAGGTCACCATTGCTAACCAATGCGTTCAGCAATATTTTGATGTTAACTTCATTATCAGAACAGTTAACGCCCCCGACGTTATCAGTAAAGTCGGTATTCACATAACCACCATTAAGCGCAAATTCGATCCGCCCTAATTGGGTAACCCCTAGGTTGCCTCCCTCTGCGATAATTTTGGCCCGAACGTCTTTCCCATCTATCCTCAGTGGGTCATTCGTTCTATCACCAACGTCACTATTACTCTCTTTAGAGGACTTAATGTAAGTACCGATTCCGCCATTCCAAAGTAAGTCAACCGGAGCAGTTAAGATCACTTTGATCAAATCATTTGGCGTTAATTTCTTACTTTGACAGCCTAAGGCTTTTTGCATTTGCGGTGTTAAGCTAATGGACTTAGCTGATCGCAAAAATATTCCGCCTCCCTTTGATATCAGACTCCGATCATAATCATCCCAGCTCGAACGCGGTAAGTTAAACAAGCGCTGACGCTCAGCAAAGGAACTTACTGGATCCGGTGTTGGATCGATAAATATATGCATGTGGTTAAATGCAGCCAAGAGTTTCGTCTGCTTAGATAACAACATACCGTTACCAAAAACATCTCCAGCCATGTCCCCGATACCCACGCAAGTAAATGGTTCTTTTTGGCAATCCTTACCTAATTCACGGAAATGTCTTTCTACCGATTCCCATGCGCCTTTAGCCGTAATCCCCATCCCTTTGTGGTCATAGCCATGACTTCCGCCTGAAGCAAACGCATCACCCATCCAAAAGTTATAACTTGAACTAATTTCATTAGCAATATCCGAAAAAGTCGCAGTCCCTTTATCGGCAGCAACGACCAGATAGGGATCTAACTCATCTAAACAGATTACATTATCCGGATGGACACTCTCTCCTGAGACAATGTTATCGGTAATATCTAACAACCCACGGATGAATATTCGATAGCAAGATTTGCCTTCCTTCAACCAAGCATCTCTATCAGAGATATCCGGTAATTGTTTGCAAACAAATCCCCCCTTGGCCCCTACAGGAACAATGACCGTGTTTTTAACTTGCTGCGCTTTTACTAATCCTAGTATCTCGGTCCTGAAATCTTCGCGCCGATCAGACCAACGCAGTCCTCCTCGAGCAACCTTGCCAGCCCGCAAATGGATCCCCTCTACTTTGGGAGAATAGACAAAAATTTCAAATTTCGGCCGAGGTTCAGGCATCTCCGTAATATTTGCCGGTAAGAATTTAAATGATATATATGATTTTTGCTGATTATCTTGATAATAGTTAGTTCGGATCGTCGCTTCGATCAGTTCTAAGAAGCGTCTAATGATACGATCATCATCTAGATTCTCGACCTGCTCGAGAGCCGCGATAATCTGTTCATGTAAGGTTTTTTCTGTTTCTGCATCGACTCGTTCCGGGCAAAAGCGGCTATGGAATAGATTCACTAACATTGCCGCTATTTCAGCATATCGGCCTAGCGTTTCTTCAATATATTGCTGACTAAAATTAGAGCCGATTTGGCGCATGTACTTGGCATAGGCGCGTAATATTGCAACATTGCGCCCAGTCAAACCAGCCCTTAAAACCAGTCTATTAAACCCATCGTTTTCGATATCGCCTGACCATACATTCGACAAGGCATCTTGGAAATTATCCCGGCACAACTCCAAGTCGAGTTCTTGGGACCCCGAATAAAACATAGTGAATTCTAAAATCCAGTAATCTTTATCGTCACTGGTTTGGATTCGATAAGGTGACTCACCGATAATTCTAAGCCCCATATTTTCGAGCATAGGCAAAATATCAGATAAAAACAGCGGAGCCCCATAATGGAATAGTTTAAGATTGAGTAAACTACTACTACGTTTTTGCTCCTGAGCTCGGTAGAAAATCATCCCAAGTTGCTGTTCTGATTGTAGCTGCTCTAACTCAATAATATCTGCAACAGCCGACCCCGGCATAACCGATTCTTTATAGGAACGAGGGAATGCCGATTGGTAGCGATGAGCCAATCGCTGGGCATCATCTTCGCCAAAATTAGCACTCAATGAGTCAATTAATTTATCATCCCAATTGCGGGCGGCTTCGATCAAATTCTGCTCCAGTTCTGCTTTGTTTACGTTTTCTCTTGGTTGCTCAACACGCACGAGATAATGAGTTCGGGCTAATGCGCCCTCGGTAAAGTAAGTCGAAAACTCGACATCTCCCACGCCGTTAAAATAACTTTTTAAAATGCTTTGGGTTTGCTGACGAAATGCCGTGTTAAAACGATCTTTAGTGGTATACACCAAGCACGAATAAAATCGTCCATAGACATCTCTGCGCACAAACAGTTTAACTTGATCCCGCTCTTGGATCTGGAAAACTTCAGTCCCTGTTTCGAGTAACTCATCTTCACTTTCTTGAATCAGTTCGTCACGCGGATAGGTCTCAATAAAGTTCATTAGTGCTTTATATGCATGTGAGCCTTGAGCAAATCCGGACTGCTCCATTATCCGCTTCACTTTTTGGTTAATCAGCGGAATCCCCATCACACTGTGGTTATAAATAACCGAGGCATACAGCCCTATAAAACGGTGCTCACCAATGACATTATTATTTTTATCAAACGCTTTGACACCGATGTGATCAATATAAGCTGGACGATGGATTCGTGACTTAAAGCGACTCTTATTGAGTAACAACGGATCATTATTCAAAGCTAAAAAACGGGCTTCTTCAGGAACAGATGATAAAGATACCGTGCGGGTTTCTATATCGCCGCGGAAAATCCCATATTTTTCATCTCCCGAAGGTTCCAGATGATAATCACCTCTTACGGGAGTTAGAGAATAAAATCGATAACCAATAAATGTGAAATTATCGTCACTTAACCATTTTAGAAAATCAATGGGTTGAGTGAAGTCAAGATTCTGCTTTTTGCCCTCGGCAGCTAAATCATCACACACTTCTAATAGTTTTTTATGCATGGATTGCCAATCGTCAACCACCAATGCAATCTCAGTTAACACTTGGTCAATTTCATCTTTAAGACGAGCAAGTGCATCTTTTGATGTTTGCCGATCAATTTCGATTAAAAACGCAGTCTGATGCGGAATATCTTTGCGTTGGTGTGTTTTGGCAATTAATTCGATTTCCCCCGATTTAGCTCGCTCAACCGCTAGAGGCTCATGCAAAAATAGATGAACGTTCACCCCAACTCGATTGAGCGCCATCCGAATAGAATCCACTAAAAAAGGCCGGTCTTTGACAACTACTTCAATGATCGTATGAGGTGACTGCCAACCATGTCTTGATAATTCAGGATTAAAAACATAGATGTGAGTTTTATCGACAGTTGAATCTTGCAGCGCATTCCATAGATTGATCCCCATTCCGTACAAATCACTGTCACTATGATGCACTAAATCTTGGGATGACAGCCCATCAAACATCTGTGCCATGAATTGTTGAGCAATTACGGCCTCTCGCTCATCCAACTTTTGAGCCACTATAGAATAAACTTTTTCAAGTAATACAGACGAAACATGCATTCTGGTCATCATTGTGATCCTTACTTCGGAATACGAACGGCTTTATTAAATATAGAAACGGACCCACATTAAATATAGAAGTAGATCCACAATATTTATCTGGAAAAACAAATAAAATTCGTAATTTAGGTAGCTGCCACTGCATCAAGCGATACGCTCTAGTGAATGAAATTTATTCAGGTCATCTGTTATCAGACAAAAATAACCTCTAATCCCCAATTGACTGACAAATGGCAAAAAATTTGAAGCATTAGTTTTGATGGTCAAACCCTCGTCAGTTTCTATAACCAAGTATCGAGCGCTGCCTTGATAGACCTGTAAAAATTCTTCATAACTGACACTAATATTGAATCGGTAATATTTCATTATTAATGATAGTTCCACCATCAAGCGACTAGATCAGCGACCTTTTCAGAGGTTACCTTGTCTCAAGTCATATTAATTTGCGATAAGTTTAAAAATTAAATTTATAACCATCGAACCATCTATTTTATCGATCAGTATCACGAAAAAAGGAGCCTAAGGCTCCTTTTAACTAACGAACGATTAAGCGAACTGCCCCAGGGCTTTATCAATTTTCTCATATAAATCTCGACTAATATTATCCATATCAGCAAGAGAAGTTAACACTTCTTTAATCTTGCTTTGATGGTTCTTAGTCAAGCGACCAAACTGGATAAGAGGGGTTACTAATCGCGCCGCTACTTGCGGATTGCTTTCATTGAGCTGACGCAAAATATCACTCAGGAATTCGTAACCACTCCCATCTTCACGGTGAAACGCAACAGGGTTACCTTCACAGAAACTGCCAATCAATGAACGGGTACGGTTTGGATTACTCAGACTAAAGCTCGGATGATTCATAAGTGTTTTGACTCGCTCTAATACATCATTTCCTGGATAAGTTCCCTGGAGCGTAAACCATTTATCCATAACCAAACCATCATGCTGCCATTTTTGCTCAAAATCACGCATTAGCTCATCACGGCATGCCAGCTGCGCCTGATTGGCACTGGTCAGAGCCGCCAAGGTCATTGTCATAGTCTGAGCCTGATTGTATTCGCGCTTAATTAAAGCTTCATTACGAAAAGCTGCATATTTTAGAAGCTGAGCTTTTAAGCTACGCCAGCCAATCTGTTCACTTTCAAGCTCATTTTTGTCGATCCCCGTGGCTTTAGTGATTAACGCACTGACTTCATCCTCAAGCTGCTCAGCAATATAAGTTTGTAACCAGAATCGCACGGCTTCAATCGCATCAATATCAGCACAATCGAATAACTCAATCAGCTCACGAGTACTTGGCAAATTAAATAATAATGCGGTAAAAGCAGGATCTAACTCCGGATCAAGCAGGGCTGCACGGAGTACGTCAACAAACGCTTCTGGAACAGTCAGCTTTTCTTGACACTGATAAGCAGTCACATTCAAACGAACATATTTATGGATCAGCTGTTGTAGCGCATCCCAACGACAAAACTCATCCGTTGCTTTCTGAATAATCAGTAACAACTGTTCATCGCTATAATCATAGAACAATTTAACCGGTGCTGAGAATTGCTGGAGTATGCAAGGCGTCGGTTTACTCGCAACCGATTCAAACACAAACGTCTGTTTAACATCTGTTAAATTAAGTACCGAATTATTCCGTTGCGACTCAGCACCTTTGAGTGTGATAGGTGTACCATCGGCACTCAGCAACTCAATATCGACCGGAATATGCAATGGCAGTTTTTCACTTTGATCAGCCGTTGACGGTGTCATCTGGGTCAGGGTCAACTCATAACACTGCGTTGATGGATCATAATGATCTTTCACAGTTAACTGCGGAGTCCCCGATTGTGAATACCAGCGCCGGAATAATCCTAAATCAATACCTGAGGCATCCTCCATCGCTTGCACAAAATCATCACAAGTAACTGCCTGGCCATCATGACGCTCGAAATAAAGTGCCATACCCGCCTGAAATTTTTCTTCACCCAACAAGGTGTGCATCATACGGATAACTTCTGCACCTTTTTCATAAACCGTCAATGTGTAGAAGTTATTCATCTCGATTACTTTTTCCGGACGGATCGGATGCGCCATAGGTCCCTCATCCTCAGCAAACTGATGGCTACGCAAAATTCGCACATTATTAATTCGTTCCACGCCTCGAGAATTCAGATCAGAGCTAAACTCCTGATCACGGAAAACCGTCAATCCTTCTTTGAGAGATAGTTGGAACCAATCTCGACAAGTTACACGATCGCCTGTCCAGTTATGGAAATATTCATGTCCGATAACAGATTCAATTCCCATATAATCAGTATCAGTGGCTGTATCAGGACTTGCTAACACGTATTTTGAGTTGAAAACATTCAGGCCTTTATTTTCCATTGCGCCCATATTGAAGAAATCAACAGCAACAACCATATAGATATCGAGATCGTATTCAAGACTGAATCGACTTTCATCCCAAGCCATCGCTTTTTTCAGCGATGCCATGGCATGATGAGCTCGGTTTAAATGACCTTTATCGACAAAGATTTCTAATGCAACGTCACGACCACTGCGGGTTTTAAAGCTATCAGTAAGCTTATCAAAGTCACCAGCGACCAAGGCAAATAGGTAACTTGGTTTTGGAAATGGGTCTTGCCAACGAACCCAATGACGGCCACTATCAAGTTCCCCACTTTCAATTTTATTCCCATTAGAGAGTAAAAATGGATAACCAGCTTTGTCAGCTTCAACACGCGTAGTATACGTAGCTAAAACGTCCGGACGATCCTGATAAAATGTAATTCTACGGAAGCCTTCGGCTTCGCATTGAGTACAAAACGCATTACCCGATTTATATAATCCTTCCAGCGCTGTGTTATTTTTTGGATCTATTTCATTGATGATCGTCAGTTGGCAAGAACCAATCCCATTGATGGTTAAACCTTCATCATCGCGGTTATAATCTGTATATGGTGTACCATCAACGAGCAGTTCAACGAGTTTTAGTGACTTGTCACCATCTAAGTGGAGTGGTTCGCCGACTCGCAGCTGTTTGATATCAAGCACCGCGGTAACTTTGGTTTGATGATCATCCAGTACTACATCTAACTCAATGTGGGAGGTCGTAAATGCAGGGGCAACATAATCTTGGCGATATTTGGCAACCGGGGTAGACATGTATCTTAATCCTTATCAAAAATTCATTCCCCCTAGTGTAATAAAACTGTTTATGGCAGCAACTAAAAATCAACAAAATATTCTACAATATCGATCTCTCACCGTTAATAAGACTAAAAAACCGGCGCGATGCCGGTTTTTTAGTCTTCGAGACAAGCTTATTAAAGCACGCCAATCGCATTTAGAAATACTAATACAATTGCTGCTGGTGACACATATTTAATACATGCAACATAAGGCTTAAAGAAACGTTTCATCTCAAAACTTTTCGACGTGCGAAGCGATGGTTTCAACCGCCAACCGACAAAAATAGCAGTGAATAACCCACCTACTGGCAGCATAATATTAGCCGTAATATAATCGAGAATATTAAAAATGCCATCACCTATTGGGGTATGGAAACTCGCCCAACTGACTTTTGCAAATGCACAAATAGATAGTAAACTTAGCAGCCAGATCAATACCCCGCATAAAATAGCCGCCGCGCCTCGGCTCATTCCTTTGCGTTCAACAAAATACGCAATCGGTGCTTCAAATAGAGATAAAACTGAAGTAAATGCAGCGAAAGTAACCATAATGAAGAATAGCGTCGAGATCACTGTTCCTAAAGGCATATTACTAAATGCAATAGGAAGGGATTGGAATAATAGACCAGGACCAGCCCCTGGCGCAATTCCATGAGCGAAAACAACTGGATAGATAGCTAACCCAGCACAGAGGGCAACCAATGTATCAGCCAGAGCAACAATAATCGATGTTTTTGCAATCGATGTCCCTTCCGGTAAATATGCGCCATACATAATCATAATACCGAGAGATAAGCTTAAGGTGAAAAATGCGTGCCCTAGAGCAACAATAAAGCCACCGAAACTTAACTTACTAAAATCTGGATAAAACATAAAGTTTACAGCTCCAGAGAAATCACCTGTAGCACAGGAATAAATCATTACAATCAGCAATAGGATAAATAAAGCTGGCATCATGTAACGAATTGCCGCTTCTAGCCCGCGTTTCACTCCTCTGGCCAAACAGTAAACTGCAGCAACCACAATAATTGATGTAAATAAAATCAGCTTACTAATAGATCCTAGTAACGCACTAAAAATTCCCTGGATAACGGCTGAATGGCCATCCGCTGCTCCAATAGCTCCCGTTGCAGAATAGTAGATGTATGCAACAGCCCAACCAGCAATCACAACATAAAAACTTAGAATTAAAAATCCGGAAAGGACTCCTAAAGCCCCGTTATAAGACCACTTGGGACTCAGTCCATGTTCTTTGGCGACTTTCTCCATGGCATGAGCAGGCGTCGCCCGCCCCTGCTTGCCAATATAAACCTCAGCCATCATGACCGGAATCCCGATCACTAGGACACAAAAAAGGTAAACCAAAACAAATGCCCCACCACCATTTTCACCCATGATGTAAGGGAACTTCCATAAATTACCTAATCCAACTGCCGAGCCTGTAGCGGCAAGAACATAGGTCAGTTTGCTAGACCAACGACTATTAACCGATGTTGTGTTACTCATGCGCTAAAAATATTTCCTATAATTAATTTCGTTATTATCAGCTATATTTAACCACAAAATCGCATATAATTACACAATCATGGCATTCTTTATGGTTTATTTGTAATTTTAAACTATTTCTATCCAAATAGTCAGAATAAAAATTCAAGTATAAAAAAATGACTAGTTTATCCTTCGATAAATTAGTCATTGTGTGTAAAATCTATACAAATTTTATCTTAAAAATGCAATATAAAATTAGCTAATGACGCTTCTCATAGTGAATCATTCCATTTGTAAGCCATTTAGTCTCATTTTCTTTCATGATAGTTACCGCACTTTCATTCGGGTTGGAACTGCTGACCTGATTACTCATAATCACAAATGGCACTAACTGTGATTTTATTTTCAAAAAACCGGCCAAATTAGAAACACCATTCATTGAACCAGTTTTAGCAATAATATGCCCCCTTAAAGGCGGGCTCATGACACTACTTCGATAACGTAGTGTACCATCAACGCCAGCAACAGGCAGATTAGCGATAAGGGGATGGAACTTTGGATTATCTAACCATAATCGTAATACTTTATAGACAGTCTCAGGGTAAATTAAATTTTCGCGTGACAACCCTGAACCGTCATTCAATACCTGATTTTCACGATCAATATGATGCTCTGCCAGTACTTGCCAAATCACCTTAACCCCTGCTTTAAAGGTACCACTGCGACCTGTCGTGACGTATGCTAGCTGTTTAGTCAAGCTATCAGCAATGACGTTATCCGAATGCTTCAACATGGTATGCAATAGTTTGGAAAGTGGTTGAGATGAATGCGTAAACATATTGGGATATGGCTTAATAACTTTGGCAAATCGAATTTTATCTACCAAGTCAATATGCGCATCCGCCATGATTTTCTTAACTAAAGCAGTGATGTAAGCCGGAACATTTACAACTGAGAAGGCCAGTGGTAATACTATATGATCTTCTCCAATACAACCATAAAGACGAAAATGATTGTCACTGTTAACAGCATGCAGTGGCTCACAGTTATCCTCTGTTTTAGTTGTAATCGTCTGATTAGAAAAACTCACACCAGCAAAGCTCGCCACATATAACCGGCCCGGTTGACCAATTTCAGTTGGCTTCAGATTACCCAAAACACAGTTATGATCGACGATCGCAGCATTGATCGGTGCAGCAAAACAGATGCCATGATCATTCCAAACCTGCCCTAATCCCCACTGATGCCCACCATAACGGCTATCATCAATCTGAAAATGGCGAATTTGAGTAATACCTAGGCGTTTAAGCTGACCAATTAGGTTGATCAAATCATCTAATTTTAAAGTTGGATCACCACTGAAAACTAGCTGAACATCTGCTTGATGGGCTGCAATTTTTCGGTAATGAAGTGAAGTTTTAAAAACGAATTTTGGACCTAAAGTCTGCCAGGCAGCGGTTGCGGTTAATAACTTGGTAATACTAGCTGGTTTTACCAGATATTGCTGATGAGCATTGTTTTGCCAAGGAGCAATCGTTTGAACTAACGATCCTGGCGGTGGCTCCATTGCATAACTTACGAAAATTCCAGAGAGAGAAACGAACAAAGTAATAAGTCGGTATACCCAATTCACGAGATTGACCTAGTCAAAAATAATGAGGTCGATAGCTTAGCAAAGTCCATAAAAAAAGGCAGCCTAAGCTGCCTATTAACTCATATGTAACTTATAGCTAAACGCGACGAATTCGCAATTTACGCTGTTTCACATACGCTTTACCCAGATCACGGAAAACTGTTTCTGGCATACCTTTCGGCAACTCAACCGTGCTATGATCATCAAACAGCTCTATTCGGCCAATATACTGGCTTTCAATATTTGCTTCATTAGCAATAGCACCGACAATGTGCTTAGGTTGGGCCCCATGACTGCGGCCTACTTCCAAGCGGAAACGTTCCATTGGCACATCGGCAGTTGGTTGACGACGACGGCTACTACGTCCCTGACTTCCCTGACTCTGACTACCAGGTTTACTAGGTTTACGAACGCGTGCTTTATCGGCATTTGCCCGTTTAGGTGGCTCAACCACTTTTAGTGGTCGGTTCCCCTGAGCAACCATCAATAATTGAGCCGCTAAATCTTCAACCGAAGTTTGGTTATCACCGATTAAATCATCAACTAACTTGCGATAATCTGCAAAGTCTTTGCGTTCTGCTTGTTTAGTCAGTTTTGTTTTAAACTGCTCTAAACGATGGTTTTCAAGCTCTTTGGCACTTGGCAAATTGATCTGGTCAATTTTCTGCCGCGTTGCTCGTTCAATTGTATGTAACATACGTTGTTCACGACGTGCCACAAACAAAACAGCTTCGCCTGAACGACCAGCTCGACCCGTACGGCCAATCCGGTGAACATACGCTTCACTGTCAAATGGAATATCATAGTTTACAACTAAACCAATCCGCTCAACATCAAGCCCTCGGGCAGCAACATCCGTTGCGACGACCACATCAATCGTCCCATCTTTTAATTGCTCAACTGCCCTTTCACGTAAATTTTGGCTCATATCACCATTTAATGCTTGTGAGCGGAATCCACGTGACTCCATTGCACTGGCCAATTCAACAGTTGCCTGTTTGGTGCGTGCAAATACAATAGTTGCGTTATCCTGCATTTCCAGAATACGCGCTAAAGCTTCCTGTTTGCTGTAATGCTCTACTAACCAATACCCCTGTTTGATATTAGAGACTGTTGCAGTTTTAGATGCAATTTTGATTTCTCTAGGATCATTCATGTATTGGCGAGTTAGCTTTTTAATTGCCTGAGGCATAGTTGCCGAAAATAGAGCTGTCTGACGTGTTTTAGGCGTCTGAGACATAATTTTTTCAACATCATCGATAAAGCCCATACGTAACATTTCATCAGCTTCATCTAACACCAGTGCGTTAAGATTCTCTAGTTTAAGAGAACCACGCTCCATATGATCGATTACTCGCCCAGGAGTACCGACAATAATTTGAGCACCACGACGCAAACCACGTAATTGATGACCATAATCCTGACCACCGTAAAGTGCCAGAATTTTAATCTGTTTAAGTTCTTTGGCATATGTTTCGATTGACTCAGCCACCTGGCTGGCCAATTCGCGAGTTGGAGCTAACACCAATAATTGTGGATGTTTTTGCTCGGCATCAACACGTGCCAATAAAGGAAGAGAGAATGCCGCAGTCTTTCCGGTTCCTGTCTGGGCCATACCAAGTACGTCATGACCTTCGAGTAATAACGGAATAGTCTGCGCCTGAATTGGCGATGGCTCAGTATAACCTAGTTCGGCAACAGCCCTTTGGATTTCTGATGGAAGTGAAAATTGAGCAAAGCCTGAACTTACGTCAGTCATACTTATACAACACCTTTGATTGTTTAAAAGGGGTGCACTATACGCTCTTTTAAACTAAATGTCTCCCGATATTTAAACCTAAAACATCGGGAGCACTCGATTACTCACCAGCGACAGAGTCATCAGCAGGATGATTAGCAGCAGCTTGACTAATTAGTGGTTGTAACTCTCCTTCACGGAACATTTCCATAATGATGTCACATCCCCCAACAAGTTCACCTTCAACCCACAATTGAGGAAAAGTTGGCCAGTTAGCATACTTAGGCAACTCAGAACGAATATCTGGGTTTTGCAAAATATCAACGTAGGCGAAGCGCTCGCCGCATTGCATTAAAGCTTGCACGGCTTGCGCAGAAAATCCACAACTTGGAAATTTAGGCGAACCTTTCATGTACAACAAAATATGATTCTCACTAATTTGCTGTTTAATTTTCTCAACAGTTTCCATTAATTTTTCTCTCTTGTTCGTTGCGAGCCATGATTTACTGACTACAGCTTAAAATTAATTGGGCATCTTTGCCTTGAAAGTAACAAATCTTGCACCCATATTATTTGGTGAATCAATAACACCGATAATGATTTAAATATAACAAAAGTTACACAATGTTTCACCCTTGATCAGTATCAATGATTTTTTCTTAAATCTGTTGTAGGTCATCAGGGTTTGTTGTTAAACTGAGAACTGAAATTAATCCAAATAACAATATAAGTTATTCATATTCACATAGTTTGTGCCCGTGGATATCTATAACCTATCAATCATGGAGATAATTATGGCTTTCGAATTACCTGCACTGCCGTATGCGAAAAATGCATTAGAACCACATATTTCTGCAGAAACATTAGAATATCACCACGGTAAGCATCACCAAACCTATGTTACTAAACTTAATGGGTTGATCGAGGGAACTGAGTTTGAAGGCAAATCTTTAGAAGAGATCATAACCAGTTCAACTGGCGGTGTCTTTAACAATGCAGCTCAGCACTGGAATCACTCTTTCTACTGGAACTGCTTGTCTCCTAAAGGTGGGCAACCAGCAGGCGCATTAGCTGACGCAATCAACGCTGAGTTTGGTTCTTTCGATGCATTTAAAGAACAGTTCAACACCAGTGCTGCTGGTAACTTCGGCTCTGGTTGGACTTGGCTGGTTAAAACTAAAGATGGCAAGCTGGCTATTGTCAATACTAGTAACGCGGCAAACCCAATGACTGACGGTGCAACACCGCTGTTAACTTGTGATGTTTGGGAGCACGCTTATTACATCGACTATCGCAATTCTCGCCCTAATTACCTGAAAGGCTTTTGGGAATTGGTTAACTGGGAATTTGTTGGCGAAAACTTCGCTAAATAAGATATTTCTCAGAATGGTTAAAGCCGCTATAACAGCGGCTTTTTTAATGCTTTTATTTCTACCAATCCCACACTATCAACTATCACTGGTGGTCGGTCGGTTTACGATCACTATGGCCCAGATTTCGCTCTGGATCGATGATATCGCGGACGAGTTGCTTAATTTCCTTGGCCTCAGGGAAACGCCCTTGCTCCTTGCGACTCCATATCAGTTGTTCATCGACATAAATATCAAAGCCACCTTTAAGTCCTGGACACAGCGCTACTTCACTAAGATCAGTGTCAAATGTAAACAATAGTTCTTGAGCCAACCACGAAGCTCGCAGCACCCAACGGCATAAATTGCAGTAATGAATTGCAATTCTAGGCTTCATCGATATACATTGACTCATCACAGCTCCTTAGTTATGTATTCAACACGTTGGCACACTCGTTTAGCCGATATAGGCATAGCAGTACCAAGCTGCTGCGCAAATAAACTCACTCGCAATTCTTCAATCATCCAATGAATTTGTGAGAGTATTTGATCTTTTCCAGGATGATTCGTCAGCTTACTCGCGAGCCCTTGATATGCATCCATCGCAGGCTTAAGCTGAATCATCGCTAAACGATCTTTATTAGGATCAATGGGTAATTTTTCTAAGCGTCTTTCAACAGCTTTCAAATAACGCTGCAAATCAGCTATTTTCTGATCACCACTTTGACATACAAATCCCCGATACACCAAAGACTCGAGTTGCGATTTTATATCGTTATAGGCCATGACCTGATCTAACGCGACTTTACCTTTCATTTTTCGAGTAATCGAGTAATGTGCCGAAAGCACTTGTTCAACTTCAGCGGTTATTTTTAACGTTGTATCAGCAAGCTCTGCTCTGACTTTTTCTTTTGCTGCAAAGAAATCTTTTTCAGAACGAATACCGTCAGGTTCAACCAGTTTATCTACCGCAGCATCGATGCAATCATCTAATAAATTTTCTATTTTACCAAACGGGTTGAAGTACAAACCGAGCTTGGTTTTATTCGGTAGTTTCTGCTGCAGATATTTAATGGGTGATGGCACATGCAGCAATAGTAACCGACGGACTCCTGCTCGATGAACTTGCGAGGCTTGTTCAGGGCGATCAAACATTTGAATAGCAACGTGATCTTTTTGATCCACTAACGCTGGATAACTCTTTAACTTAAGACCTGCAACTTCAGAGGTCACCTCTTTAGGCAAACTTTTTGAAGGCCAATCTGTTAGGTTTTTTTCTTGTAAATCGACCTGCTTAGCTCTTTGATTAAGCTGCTTCGTCACTTGAGATTTAAGTTTTACTTTTAACTCGCTTAAATCCCTTCCCTGTGCAATAAGCTTGCCATTATCAGTAATTTTAAAATTCATTTTCAGATGATCAGGCAGCTGGCTTAAGTCCCAGCTTTCGGGATCAATTCGGACACCGGTCATACGCAACAGCTGATGAGCTAAAGCTTTATGAAGCGGTTCTTCCGCCATACTCGGTAATGCTTCCAGTGCTGCTTTGGCATAGTTCGGTGCGGGTACAAAATTGCGACGAAGCACTTTTGGCAACGATTTAATCATAGCAATTATGAGCTCTTCACGAAAAGCGGGGATCTGCCAATCAAACCCGCGATCATCCACCTGATTGAGCATAGCCAGTGGAATGGTTATCGATACGCCATCATCAATATGCCCAGGTTCAAACACATAACTTAAAGGTAAACTCAATGCCCCTTGTTGCCACATATCAGGATATTGTGCTTTAGTGACTTGCTCTGCGTCGTGACGCATCAACATTTGTTTTTCAAAATTAAGCAGGTGAGGATCTTTTTGACTAACTTTTTTCCACCAGCGGTTAAAATGGCGGATGGAGACAATGTCATCAGGCAAGCGAGCTGCATAAAATTGATATAAGTCTTCATCATCGACTCGTACATCACGACGCCTACTTTTGTGCTCAAGCTCTTCAACTTCATCAATCAGCGATTGGTTAGCTTTTAGAAAATCAGGCTGCTGACGCCACTGGCCCTCAACTAACGCACCGCGAATAAATATCTCACGAGAGACCCTTTGATCAACCTGACCATACTGACACAAACGGCGCACAACAATCGGCACCCCAAATAACGTTTTACTCTGATAAGCTAATACTGCTCCCTGTTTAGCTGACCAATGAGGTTCGCTATAACTGACTTTAACTAAATGATCGCCAAGCTTTTCTAACCATTCGGGTTTGATCGTTGCAACATCACGTGCAAATAGACGTGATGTCTCAACAAGTTCAGCGCTAATTATCCATTTGGGCGGCTTTTTCGCCAAGGCTGAGCCTGGGAAAATAACAAATCGGGTATTACGAGCACCTAAAAATTCACGTTCTTTATCCCGAAAACCAATTTGACTCAGTAAACCACAAGTCATCGCTTGATGGACAAGGTCGTAATCCGCGCGCTGCTGATTAACTTTCAGCCCCAATTCCGCAGCAACCTGTCTCAACTGCTGATATATGTCTTGCCATTCTCTAATCCGCAAATAGGCTAAAAATTCTTTACGGCATAACTTGCGGAACTGGTTATTCGACAACTCACGAATTTTCTCACGCAAATAATCCCACAGGTTAAGATAACTCACAAAGTCAGAGCTCTTATCAACAAAGCGCTGGTGTTGCTGATCCGCCGCTTGCTGCGCATCCAGAGGACGTTCCCTAGGATCTTGAATCGACAATGCGGCACAGATCACCATAACTTCCCGGACACAACCAAATTGGCCACCAGCAATCACCATTCGGGCCATACGAGGATCCACTGGTAAACGTGCGAGTTGATACCCCATCGATGTTAATGAAACCTGAACTTTACGTCCTCGCTGTGCTTTCACTGCCCCCAGTTCTTCTAACAGATTAATACCATCATTGATGCTGCGCTGTTCTGGAGGATCAATAAATGGAAAGTTTTGGATGTCGCCAAGACGCAACGCAGCCATTTGTAAAATAACAGAGGCTAAATTCGTCCGGCGAATTTCTGGATCGGTAAATTCAGGGCGTGAATTAAAATCTTCTTCGCTATACAAGCGAATACAGATCCCATCACTGACACGGCCACAACGTCCCTTACGTTGATTCGCACTGGCCTGAGAAATTGCCTCAATGGGCAAACGCTGCACTTTAGCACGGGCACTATAACGGCTAATGCGCGCGGTCCCCGGATCAATCACATAACGAATCCCAGGTACTGTCAAACTGGTTTCTGCAACATTGGTAGCCAATACGATACGTCTACCAGTATGGGAAGAAAAAATCTTATTTTGCTCGGCATTAGATAACCGAGCATAAAGCGGTAGCACTTCGGTATGGGGTAACTGTCGTCTTCTGAGCCAATCAGCCGTATCTCGAATTTCTCGCTCACCATTCATGAAAATGAGAATATCACCGCGCTTTTCACGATAAAGCTCATCTACCGCATCATCAATTGCATCAATAAGGTCACGATCTTTACCGTCATCACTCACTGGACGATAACGGGTTTCGACGGGATAAGTTCTCCCTTCAACTAAAAGCATTGGCGCATGATCAAAATGTTTCGAGAAACGTTCTGGATCAATCGTTGCTGAAGTAATGATAACTTTTAAATCAACTCTTTTAGCGAGGATATGTTTGAGGTATCCCAGAATGAAATCGATATTAAGACTACGCTCATGGGCTTCATCAATAATCAGTACTTCATATTGACTCAAAAACCGATCATTTTGCAGCTCAGCCAGTAACACCCCATCAGTCATCAACTTAACGAGCGTTTGCTCACTCACCTGATCGTTAAAGCGAATTTTATAACCAACCTGCTCGCCTTGCTGCACTTTCATTTCATCACATAACCTAGCACATACACTGCGAGCGGCTAGGCGTCGTGGCTGAGTGTGACCAATGAGGCCACGTTGGCCAAGTCCTAGCTCTAAACAGATTTTAGGTAACTGAGTCGTTTTCCCTGACCCCGTTTCTCCAGCAATAATCACAACTTGGTGATTTGCTATCGCTTCAGCAATATCATCCTTGGCGCTGACAACCGGCAGCTCCGTTGGATATTCAAGCCTAGGAACATCTGCACAACGTTGCTGTACCTTCATTTTAGATGCAGCCATTTGCGCTGTTAATTTTTCAAGCGCTTGGGCGGATGATGGCGGATTTCGACGCAGTCTTTTAAGCGCCTGAGAAAACCGATGTCGGTCCTTACATAAGACTTCTGATAATTGATCTTGAAGCTGAGCAATTGACGGTTGCAAGTTTGCACCTCCCTAAGTTAGGCGCAAATGCTACCAATTCTATGCCACTAAACCAACTGGCTAAACACTGTTTAAGCTACTTTTTATGGACAAAACAACTGTCTAGTTGAGCTGATATAGCTTTCAGAACTTCTCGTCGGGTAATAATCCCAATCAATTTATCCTGCTCTACAACTGGATACATTTTAGGTTTTTGGCCCGTAATCATCTGCGCAAGTTCAACAATACTCATTTGAGGGTCAACGGTTAGCACATCTTTGCGCATCACATCATCGACCAATGAAACCGATTCACAGTGATAGGTATCATCAAGTAAACGATGCACACAATCTTGTTCGGATATCCAACCAACTACATGCAATTGCGCATCACACACTGGCCCGCCAATTTGATTATGCTGCATGAGTTCATTAACGACCTCAGTCAGTGGCTGCTGAGGATGAAAGATCACCGGTTGAGGCAACATATAATCACGCACAAGTATAGATTCCATCACCACGCTCCAATTCCACATGCATTGAAATAAGTTTAGTTGCGGTTATAAAAAATGCCTACTATTGCCATCTTTAAAAAATTTTTACCACTTAATTGAAGATTTCAAATAGAAAACTTCATGCGAAAAGGAAAATGTTCGCGGTTTCATTGACTCCTCGAGAAAATCTTTTAATATAAGAGATGTTTAGTTACCTTTTTGCTGTATTTACAGCTGCTACGCTAAGTAATACCCACTGCAATTCTCCCAATTGCGGTGGGCTTTTTCCTTCTGGGCATAGGTGCTCAATCAAGACAGTTCTGTTAGCATACGGCTTTGACTTTTTTATGCTGGCTAATGTTCATGACTGATACTTTCTTGTTCCATGACTATGAAACATTTGGGACCTCTCCGGCCTTCGACCGCCCTGCTCAATTTGCTGCGATTCGAACAGATAGTGACCTAAATCCAATTGGCGAGCCCATTGAGCTCTACTCTCAAATCGCTAATGATTATGTGCCAGACCCACAAGCTTGTCTCATCACGGGCATTACCCCACAATTAACCGTACAGAAAGGGATCTGTGAAGCCCGATTTATTGCCCAAATTAATACTCATTTCAGCCAACCTCAAACCTGTGGCGTTGGCTATAACAACATTCGCTTTGATGATGAAGTCACCCGTTATACTCTCTATCGTAATTTTTATGATCCTTATGCCAGAGAGTGGCAAAATGGCAATTCACGGTGGGACTTAATTGATGTCACTCGCGCTTTTTATGCCTTACGTCCTGAAGGTATTAACTGGCCAACCGACGAACAGGGACTGCCTTCTTTTCGTCTGGAAAAATTAACCGCAGCCAATGGTGTCATACACGACAATGCCCACGATGCTCTTGCAGATGTCGAAGCAACTATTGCACTGGCTAAGTTATTGAAAAAAGCGCAGCCGAAGTTATTTGATTTTGCTCTTTCTCTTAGAGATAAACGCCGAGTTGCTACATTCATGGACTTTATCAATCAAAAACCGTTAGTCCACGTTTCTGGAATGTTTGGCGCAAAACAAGGATGTGTTTCTTGGGTATTACCAATGGCTTGGCACCCAACCAATAAAAATGCCGTTATCGCAATTGACTTAAACCAAGATGTATCACCGCTCTTTGAATTAGACGGCGAACAGATCAAAAAACGGCTTTATACACCAAAGGCTGACTTGGATGGCGAACCACCTATCCCTGTCAAATTAATTCATATTAATAAATGCCCATTTGTTGCTCCAGCCGGAGCCCTTAGTTCCTCCAGAGCAGATGAGCTTGGCTTAGATCGTCAACAGTGTCGACTCAGCTTAGAAAAACTAAAAAATGCTCAGCAAATACGCGACAAATTAATTGAGGTCTTTAGCGAATCGAGAAGCTTCGAAAATGACGCAGATGTCGATGGAGAACTTTATAGTGGTTTTATTGGAAAAGGTGACAAGGCATTGATGGAAATGCTTCACAGTAGTGATCCGGCAGCAATCAGCAAAGAGGCATTTATATTTGAAGATAAGCGTCTTAACCAGCTATTGCTTCGCTATAAAGCACGTAACTACCCTTATGCATTGACCGATGCCGAACAACAACAATGGATGAGCCATCGCCAAAGTGTCCTACCCGCACAAATTGAAAAAAGATTACTTGATATTGAAACACTAGCGCAAACTCATCAACATGAGCCAGCTAAATTAACCATTCTCAAGTCGATTTATCACTACATCGAAAGTCTATAATGATCAGGATCATCATCCCCGTTAATTTTTTAAAATGTGATCCCTGATATAGACGAAAAGGGCATGCGCTACCGACTTCTTACAGTTATAATGCGGCCCTTATTTAATTTGTTCGATTTAATTTAGATCTACGCTCATGTGGCTTATTCGCTTGGTTCGGGACTTGTTAATCATCTATGGATGTCTGATGGTTGGTCGCGGTATTGCACTGCTCATTCCCTTTGAATTTCCTGCTAGTATTATCGGTTTGATTGTTCTGTTTATTCTTCTTTCGTTACGTATTATTCCTGCCCGTTGGGTTGAATTTGGCGCCGAAAAAATCCTTTCAATCATCGCCCTATTTTTTATTCCTCCTGGTGTTTCTGTTATTCAGGATATGGATGATATCCGCTTATTCGGATGGCAATTGGTGCTAGCGATGGCAATTGCTTGGCTAGCGATGGTGTTGACCATTGTTTATCTTTTCCAATGGATGGAAAAAAAATGAGCCTGTTATTTTTACCGTTAACTTTAATTATCTATTACAGTGCTGTGAAGCTTTATAAACGCTTTCCAAACCCATTGCTGGCACCATTTCTGATTAGCCTAGTGGTGATTATTGGAGTTTTGCTAATCACTGGTATTGGCTACTCTAATTATCAAAAAGGGACCAAAGCGCTTACATTTTTCCTTGATCCTGGCATTGTCGCATTAGCTTATCCTTTGTTTACTTCACTTAGCGAAGTTCGTCGCCAGTTTATTCCCATCATTACCTGTGTGGTCGTGGGGGCAATGGTGGGGATTATTGTCAGTATAGGTGTGTTATTTTTACTTGGAGCAAATGCACAAATGCTTGCAACGATTGCCCCTCGAGCAGTCACAACCCCTATTGCAATGGAAGTTTCTCGAATGATTGCTGGCAAACCTGGTTTAACTGCAAGCTTAGTCATTATTGCAGGTTTGTTCGGTTCCGTTGGTGGATTCAGTTTATTTAAGCTATTAAAAGTTCGCTCAGAAGCCGCGATGGGGATGGCGCTTGGTTGTGCCAGCCATGCACTAGGAACAGCTAAGGCAGCTGAAATTAATCCAAAAATTGCAGCATTCAGTTCAATTGCGCTAATTCTAAGCGCGATCACTACCGCTTTGCTTGCCCCTGTGATTCAATGGATTATCCATTTTCTAACACAGAGTTAAGCAGACATGACAAATTGCACTATTGATACAGTCGAACTGACGCCAACCCTAAAACAAGCTTGGTTAAAAATTATCGGTAATTCCTGTTTATCTCGAATTAATACCCACCAAGTCTTAGCACTTAAAAGCGCTCTGCAAATTGATGAACTCGAACTCGCTCAACAGTTACTCCCTATGGCAAGTTCATTTGCCATCACGCCAATATCAGGATTTCAAGTCGGAGCAATTTTAATTGATGCTAAGGGGCAAATGTTTATGGGTGCCAACTATGAGATGCGACAGTTATCACTCTCAGTCACCTTACATGCTGAACAGGCCGCTTTTTTTAATGCTCTCAACCATGACTGCGCCCCGTTGACTCAGTTAGTTGTCAATGCCGCTCCTTGCGGCCATTGTCGGCAGTTTATTCGTGAGTATCCGAATTGCTTTAATCTGAACATATTTTTTAATGGGCAAAATTATACCTTTGAACAGTTACTGCCTCACTCGTTCGGCCCCGACGATCTGAATGTCGGTGTTTCTCTTAACGCTCAAAACGAAGCATTCCGAGATATCCAAGAACTAGCCAATAAAAGCTATAGCCCATACAGTGGTTGCAAAATTGGGTTAATTGCTTATCAGGGAGAAGTCGCTATCGCCAATAGCTGGTATATTGAAAATGCTGCATTTAATCCATCCGCATCACCATTAAGCTTGTTATTATCACAAGTTGCACTTTCTGATTACTCATTTGAAAATGTGACAGCAATACAGCTATGGATGAATCAATCAACGATCAATTTCAAAAAAGAGATCGATAACTTCTTAAGTTTGCATCCTCAAATCCATCTGATTGAAACGTCTCATTCAACCGACCCTCGGTAACGCATTGTTATGAGATACAAATCAACTTGTTATCTAATAAAGGTGATAAGTCTAAGTAAAATTATCAGCAAAAGGGGTGTATCACACAAATATGTATGATACACTCAAATGAATGGGAAATCTTATCTCTGTCCCACCCTTGGCTTCATTGCTAGTTTAAATCTATTATTGAATTAAGCCTTGCAATGATTCGTCCAAACGAACAGCGACAAATAATTATCTTATGTATCAAAACATCGTTTTTTGTGGACTTCTGTTCAGTCCCTTAGTTATTTTTTTACCTGCGGCATTTGCCTTAACGGCTTTGACTCGTTTTATCTTGTTCCGGCTCAATCTGCATCAGCGCATTTGGAAAGTAGCATGGTTTGAAGTATCCCTATTCGTTTGTTATCTGGCACTCATTATATTTCTATCTCATGGAGCAATTCATTAAATGGCGAAGTCTTTACGTATTCTTATTACTGTTTTTTCGGTAGCTGCTGCAATTGCTGCTGGATGGTGGATTTGGAATGATTATATGTATTCACCATGGACCCGTGATGGACGCATACGTGCAGAGATCATTACGGTTGCCCCTGACGTATCAGGTTGGGTCACCAAATTAGATATTGTTAACGACCAAAAAGTGGCTAAAAATCAACCCCTATTTAGCGTTGATAATAAACGCTATCTAGCCGCCGTGGCTCAGGCTAAAGCAACTCTGGAAAATAAAAAATATTCTTGGGAACTTGCCAAACATAAGTATCAACGGCGCAAAGAACTAACGGATAAACAAGCAATCAGTGAAGAAGATTTGGAAACTTCGCGGATTAATACAAAAGTTGCTAAAGCAAACTTTGATCTGGCCAAAGCGGAACTTGCTGTAGCTCAGTTGAACTTAAACAGGACAAAAGTCATAGCACCAGAAGCAGGTGATATTGTAAATCTGTCGCTAAATCAAGGGAACTATGTCAGTCGCGGCAAAGCGGTGTTGGCGATTGTCAAGGCCCACTCATTTTATGTGACAGGTTATTTTGAAGAAACCAAAATACCGCTTATCCATGTTGGACAACAAGCAACCATTACCCTAATGAGTGGCGGCAAACCATTTACTGGGCATGTTGAAAGCATTGGACGGGCAATTTCAAACTCTAATACCAACGGCAACCAACAGTTATTACCCCAAATTAATCAGACTTTTAACTGGGTTCGGCTAGCTCAGCGCATTCCTGTCGATATCAAACTTGATCCACTGCCAAAAGATGTTCACTTAAGTGCAGGAATGACCGTCTCAATCCAACTAAAACAGAAGTAGGAGATAGATTTGGGTATAGTCTTGCAAACGATGTTAATGCCTCAAAAGCGCTCTGTTCTTTTTGCACTTAAAGGCGTTATTGCAATGGCAATGGCACTGAGCATTTCCATCTATCTTCAACTAGACCGCCCATATTGGGCTGTCATTTCAGCTGTTTTTTTGCAGATTCGGCCTGAAAGTGGTTTGGTTGCAGAAAAAGCTTTGTGCCAGATTGTTGGAACAATCATTGGTGGTTTAGTTGGGATTTTTATTCTCGCAAACTTTATCGATTTCCCTTATCTAGGTTTAGCCTTCTTAGGGATCTGGCTAAGTGTGAACTCAGGTTTATCTGCGATGATAAGACGTATTAACTTCATCTATGGACTGGCAATTGCCAGTGTTACAGCCGAAGTTATTATCGTGCTATCAGTTGCTCAGCCTTCGGTTGTCTCAAGCGCATATATTTTTAATGTCGCGCAAGCTCGAATGAGTGAAATTATTATCGGCGCAATCTGTGCCGGGCTTGTGAGTCACTTACTCTGGCCGATTAAAGTAAAACACGTTCTTCAACAACAATCTAAAAAGGCAATTAATCAAACCCTAGAGTATTTGGCTATTGAACTTGACCCTGATGGTTCTCACGAAGAACGCCATCAACATATTGATCAAATCATGCAAACCCTCTCCGAGGTCAGTGATGATTCAAGTGCTGTGACATATGAAGGCCCAGAAGGTCCAGGGCGCGCCAGAGCCGCTAACCAGATCTGCCACAAAATTTTATCATTGTTATCAGTTATCCAGATTTTTGGGCGCTTGCAGCGCCGCAATGCTGAGCTAGTGACCCCCGTGTTGGCTGGTATTCTCAAGCGGCAACGCGATATATTTATTGATATTTCGCATTCGGATAATTTTGAAGTCAGTTACCAACGCATAAAATTTTTTCGCCGAGAACTAGCTCAATATCGGATGTCGCACTTTTCACAAAATCCATTGGAAGCGCGACTGTTAAAAATCACTCTGGATATGGCATCCGATCTAATCATTCTGTTACGAGCCTTTCGAGCATTAGAAAATCGCGATACAACGTTACTCCATGCTCCCAGAATGCAGCCCTATCGTGATCCATTGATCGGGCTCACTCGTGGTGGTCGTTCAGCTATCATGTTCTTTATAGGCTCATTTATATGGGTTGAAACCGCGTCTTACGCCGCGTTAATGATCATGATTTTACCGGTCATCTTTTCAATTATGCTAGATCGTCTGCCGCTTATGCTCGTCAGTCTAGTATTACGTCGGATGCTCGTGGGCGTAGCAATATCAATTCCTGTTTCGATCTTCTTTGCTATTAATTTAATTGCGCAAAGTTCCGATCAACTCGGACAGTTATTACTGATTTTAGCCGGCCCATTTTTTGTTGGACTCATTGCGCTAGCAAATCGACCAACCCTTCCGTATGGTTTAGGATTTCTAATTCCATTTACGATTTTAGTGCGCCCTAGTGCCGGTGTGAATATGAGCAGAGCATTCCATATTGACTACACATTAAGTTCTGCTTTAGGGATCTTTGTGGGTGTAACCATGCTTTATTGGCTATTTCAGTTGTTTGAGGGTCCGGGGGTCAAACTCATGGTAAAGAGAATATTTAATTCAACTTATCAGGATATTCTACTATTGGGCAACCAACAAAACCCAACCTCTTGGTTTAATCGCCGAATGGCTGACCGTCTATTGCGATTAACGGCTTATGATCAGCGCTCCAAAACCCGTATTGTTACTGATCTTGGCTTAACTGGACTAAACATCGGCAACGTCATTATCCGTTTCCACTCATTTTGTACCTCATTGACCGGGGTTGAACTAAAGCATTACGATGACTGGAACAAAGCACTAGCTGACGCGTATTTATTAGCAACTCGAGGCAAATATAGCGAAGATTTCGATAAAGCTTGCCAACAACTTAATACTGAAATAGCTCAATATGCAAAATCAATGTCTGATATTGAAATGATCCAGGGAATGTTTCAGCGAATGAGCATGACCTTAAAACGCAGTGCTCAATCGATGGAAGAAACGCTGGCCCTCACCGACTAATTTTGCTGTGTTAGACGCATACGCTATCCTATTCAGGGAGGTCGTAAACAGGATCACTATTGTGGCCTCCCCAATGAGGATAGCTTTGTTGATATCAGTATGAGTAGATTGTATAAAGAAAAATCAGGCAACTAACTCATTCTCGATGTCATCAACGAAGAGCCTAGCTTAAGCTAGGCCTTTTGATAAAGTATAAATAAACTTATCCACGATCAAAATCGACATTTGATAGGAATTAAGGGTCATGCAAACAGATTTGCCAATGGCTTCATGACACTTACCGACGGGCGATTATCCAGACCGCATGAATAATGCCCGGAATATAGCCTAATAATGTCAGTAAAATATTGAGCCAAAAAGCGCCACCAATCCCAACTTGTAGAAAAACACCCAATGGGGGGAATAACACAGAACATAAAATCCGCACTAAATCCATACGTTTGCCCCTTATTTCCATTTGAATAAAGCCAATCCTCGGAATCCGATGGCCTAATCGCTCTAAGTAACAAAAAATCGGATCAGTATGTATTATATTATGTATAAATACTTCGACTGTCTTATCACCAAATAATTTATATTTTGATGGCAATATGGGTAAGCGCAAGCACCTGTTGCACACCGCACAATAAATATAGATCTGGCGACATTGTGGGATAATTGGTGTCATATGTTGAGTTCTATCCAACGCAACTTCTTGATAGATATCATAAGCAAACCGACTCAGTTATAATAACCACCTAAGTATATTCTTTGATAGTTTTATTCCCCCCCATTATTTAGGAGCACTGGATACATGAAAATTGGTTCACCCTTAACCCCTTCAGCAACCAAAGTATTATTATTAGGTTCTGGTGAACTTGGTAAAGAAGTTGCTATCGAATTTCAACGCTATGGGGTCGAAGTCATCGCGGTTGACCGCTATAACAATGCCCCAGCTATGCATGTTGCACAACGACATTATGTGATTGATATGCTTGATGCTGAAGCACTAGAGAAAGTGATTCGACAAGAAAGCCCTGATTTTATTGTGCCCGAAATTGAAGCCATCGCGACAGAAACATTACTAGAATTAGAAAACGAGGGCTTTAACGTTATTCCAACGGCCCGCGCCGCTAGGCTAACGATGGACCGTGAAGGGATCCGTTGCCTTGCAGCCGAAACACTGTCGCAACCCACCTCCCCCTATCAATTTGCCAGTACCGAAGATGAATTTAACCAAGCCGTCGATGCTGTGGGTTATCCTTGTGTTGTCAAACCGGTTATGAGCTCGTCAGGTAAAGGCCAATCGGTGATTCACTCAGAGCAGGATAAAGCCGCTTCATGGGCTTATGCTCAATCTGGCGGCCGCGCTGGTGCAGGTAAAGTCATCGTGGAAGGGTTCATTGATTTCGACTATGAAATCACTTTGTTAACCGTTCGAGCCATTGATGGGATCCATTTTTGCGCGCCCATTGGCCACCGCCAAGAAAAGGGTGATTATCGCGAATCTTGGCAACCTCAAAAAATGAGTGAGACAGCTTTAAAGAACAGCCAAAGTATCGCGAAAGCGGTTGTCGACAATTTAGGTGGTTATGGCATTTTCGGGGTAGAACTGTTCGTCAAAGGTGACCAAGTGTACTTTAGCGAGATATCTCCTCGCCCTCATGACACCGGAATGGTGACGATGATTTCGCAAAACTTATCAGAATTTGCACTACATGCACGTGCTATTTTAGGCCTCCCTATTGGCCATATTGAGCAATATGGGCCAAGTGCATCGGCTGTATTATTAGGGGAAGGAACGTCAAAAAACATTTCTTATCAAGGGATTAGCAAGGCTCTTGAAATTCCAAATTGTCAGATACGGTTATTTGGTAAACCAGAAATTGACGGTCAACGGCGCCTTGGTGTTGCACTCGGAAACGCGAAAACAGTTGAACAATCAGTGAAAAATGTTAAAAGTGTCATAAGTGCAATCTCTATAAACTATGAATGAGCAATCAATCACATAGACTTTTAGATCAAGAACTCGCATTACTACTGACACCTTTGCAAACAAATGGTGTCAGTAGTTTATCGCGAATTATCAGTGCCGGAACATTGCTAGATATACCAATCGATGCGACACAGGTTTTGTATTGTCATAAGATTGGGGAATTAGTGAATTATTTGCTCAATGATACAGATATCGATGCCATCATTTTAACTGATCATTTATTAACCGAAAAAAATCTCAAACTTTGCCTGCCGTTATTGAAACACCTTGAACAAGCACGTTTATTTATTGCGGGTGAATTACCAGATATGATCGAAGATTTTCCCGATTTTTGTTACTGCCCGACTCAAGCAATTTTGCAAGAAGAGCTGCAAATATGGCATCAGCAACTCATGGAACATTACGACCAATGGTTACTCGATGGCAAAGTAATTATCTCTGAAAATTTGGTTCAGAAAATTACCCCGTTAATTCCTCCAAGTGCAATTTTAACCACTAAAGATGAGTATAAAACACATATTAAACCTCTTTTAGGGATTATTTATTGTGTCGATGAGAACTCAGAGCTTCGTCAAGAATTAATGCAAATCGCCCATTATTATCCACATCTACCCTTACTGTTAATAGGCAATGTCAATCAACCGGTTCTTTTACATAGTTGTCAGCATTTTGCAGGCCAATTAAATCTGAATATCTTAGCCAGCTTAGAAGATCATGAACTCGATGAATCACTCAATGCTATTTTGGTACGGTTTTATCGGCGATATTTACGCTGGTTAAATCACCAAACAATTTATGGGGATCATAATGTCGGATTGGTTTATCAAATGTCAGAAGAACAACCATTTGGAACATTTAGTTGGCCACCAAGAAAGCTCGATAAGGCCAAACATTATTACATAGAGTGGCAAGTGCTTTGCGAACAGATGAAAAATCATAAGCTGACAGAGGCAGCTAAAGCTGCCCTCAAACTTTATCAGCTGAATAGTTCACAACTTTTTATCGTCTTTGACGGCTCACCGCCAGGTCATGAGCAACTCGCATCAGTCATTGACTTGTTGACGTTATCAATTCGTATCTGCTGGATCCCCAGGTCAGTTGGCCAATTACTGAACACGCGAGAACAAGTTGGAATTTCGCAAATACTCATTCCAATTACAGTCTGGCAGGAGCTGGTTGCTGACGAACAAATATTCCAGCGATGGCAATCTCGTTTTGAACATCAGCAAGTAGATATTGGTTTATTGGGCGGACAGAAAGCCATGCTCGAATATACAATTCCCTGTGGATTAACCCTTATGGCTGAAGCAAAAGAACCAAATCCGTCACGCTAGACAGGGTTATCAATGTCAACAAAGCACACTTCAAGCTGGTATTTTTCACTTAACCACTCTCCCAAAGCTTTCACCCCATAACGCTCGGTTGCATGATGACCCGCCGCAAAAAAATCGACCTCCATCTCACGCGCAATATGAGTCGTCTGCTCTGAAATCTCACCACTAATAAATGCATCAACACCTTGCTCAGCAGCTAATGACAGAAAGCTTTGCCCGCCACCAGTACATAATCCGATCTTTTTAATCTCGTGTTGATGTCCTTGAATATGTAATGGGCGACGACCTAACACATGCTCGATACGCTCTGCTAATTGTTCGCCTTTTATCGGTTGGGTTAGTTCACCAACCATCGCCACACTATTTTTGTCCCATGGCTCTAAACCGCGACGAAGCTCTATCCCCAATAAGGCCGCTAACTGTGCGTTATTACCTAATGTGGGATGAATATCCAGTGGTAAATGATAGGCTAGCAAATTGATCTGATGTTTCATCAAAGCAGCAATTCGTTGCCCCTTCATGTGCGTTAACACCGGTGATTCACCTTTCCAAAAATAACCGTGATGAACTAAAACTGCATCGGCCTCTCGTTCAATTGCCGCATCGATCAATGCTTGGCTGGCGGTGACTCCCGTTACAATTTTTTTAATCTCGCTTCGCCCTTGCACCTGCAAACCATTCGGGCAATAATCTTTAATTGCAAAGGTTCGAAGCTCTTCATTTAGAATATTTTGTAATCGAAATGGATCCATGCACACCACTCATTCAAACTATTAGAAAACAGATGCCATGGTAGGATCTTCATCATTCAGACGCAATGTTAGATAAGTAAAACCAGTGAAATTATCCTTTGAGCAAGAGCATATTAAACAGACGTATCAATACTGCCTGAGTTGCGAGCCAATCAGTACTGTTCACCCTGCAATTGCAACGATACAGCAGCTAAGTTGGTTTACTCAGTCTCTCCCGTCTTTACCTGCAACGTTACCTGATTTTCAGCCCCGTCTTGGTTTGTGGTATGAACAATTATGGCTCAAATTAATTGATTGCCATCCAGATCTAGAATTGATTGCCTACAATAGGCAAATCATAGAGCAAAACCAGACGATTGGAGCAATTGACCTGCTAGTAGCCGATCATCAACATCGTTGTGTTCGCCATATAGAACTTGCGGTGAAGTTCTATATTTATTTTCAGCTCGCACAAAAGTGGCAATGGATAGGACCGAACCTCAAAGACCGTTTTACCCACAAACTCTCAAGAATGCTGACCCATCAGTTACCTATGGGATACCACCCGCAAATCCAGCAATTAAGACTACGTTACCCGAATTATCACTTTAACCAACAGATTATTCTGCAAGGACGACTATTTCAGCCATGCTCTGCCCCAAGGAGCCCTAAAGATGGAACATGGCTATTTGACAGCCAGCTCAACGTATCAGAGCGTTATCTTTATCAAATCGTTCCTCGGCAATACTGGCTAACACCAAGTCATGCTGCATATCAACCGCTAACAACCAATATAGACCGAGCTGTGATGGTTTATGGACAAGGAAAGCAATTTTGGTTACTACCGGACAATTATATGTCTACCTACAATGGTTAAAACGAATGGTCGAACCACAAAACAACATCGCCAGCGAGAAACATCACGCTGGCGAAGAGAAAACACGGACACATACCAAACCACACGGTTTAGATTAGCCCCCTCGGATTATTTAATATTTTTATGATACTCAGGATGCCCATCAGCTGAATATTCCTGCATAAAATCGCCAACCATATCAACCATGTCTCGACTACCACACACAAACGGAGTCCGTTCATGTAATTCGCTTGGGATAATATCGAGAATACGCCGATAACCATCGGTAGCTTTACCGCCGGCCTGCTCAGCCAAAAATGCCATAGGGTTACACTCGTATAACAAACGTAATTTGCCTTTCGGGGCACTGGCAAAAGATGGATACATATACACGCCACCCTTGATCATATTACGATGAAAATCGGCGACCAATGAGCCAATATAACGCGAGGTATATGGGCGATGAGTCTGTTCATCCCGCTCCTGGCAATATTTAATATATTTCTTGATGCCATCAGGAAATTTTACATAGTTCCCCTCATTAATAGAGTAAATATTCCCCTGAGCAGGAATTTGCATATTTTCGTGAGATAGGTAAAAGACCCCTAACGATGGATCACAAGTGAAACCATGAACGCCGTAACCTGTGGTATAAACCAACATAGTTGAAGAACCATAAACCACGTAACCAGCCGCGACTTGTTTATTCCCCGGCTGTAGGAAGTCTTCTTTAGTTGCAGGTGAGCCAACGGGGGAGATACGCCGATAAATAGAGAAAATGGTGCCAATAGTGACATTAACATCAATATTTGATGAGCCATCGAGGGGATCCATTAGGACCACATACTTACTATGGCTTTGTTTTTTACTATTAAAAATAATGAAATTTTCTTCTTCTTCGGTCGTTACCCCGCACACTTCTCCGCGAGCCTCCAGAGCAGCTTTAAATTTTTCATTCGCATAAACATCGAGTTTCTGTTGCTCTTCACCCTGGACATTTTCCTCCCCAGTCGCTCCGATAATATCAACTAATCCAGCTTTATTAATTTCTCGGTTAACCACTTTAGCTGCGAGCCGAATCGACCCGAGTAGCCGTGTAAACTCCCCGGAAGCTTCTGGGAATTGGTATTGCTTGGCAACGATGTATTCGCCTAGAGTAATCATTATAAATCCTTAATTAAATTAAGATTTTTAACTAATTAGTTAAAAAAGAAAGGCGTACTTATACATAATAAGAGCCACATTGTAATTACAAATATTACATAAATGTAATATTTGATCTTTTTCGACTTACTTGTCCAGTAGTTAGCGTAGTTATCCCCTATTCTTTTGCAAAATTTATTCTTTTTTCTGACAAATTTACAAAAAATTAAAATTTTCGCCCTTTTTTAGTTATTTTTGATAATCTAATCAGCGAAGTGATAGGTTCATTACATAAATAAAACACAAACATCGAATACAGGGAACAGTATGTATAAAACAATAATGAAATACGTGCTCTATCTGCCACTAACGGTGGGACTGCTCATACCATCTAGTTGGGCAGCAACATTACCAGCCGTTGAAGCTCAGCATGGAATGGTGGTTTCATCACAAAAGTTGGCATCACAAGCTGGAATCGAAATTCTAAAAATGGGCGGAAATGCCATTGATGCAGCAGTTGCCGTGGGTTATGCCCAAGCAGTAGTGAATCCATGTTGCGGTAATATTGGCGGCGGTGGATTTATGACGATTCATTTGGCTAACGGTAAAGATACCTTTATTGATTTTCGTGAAAAAGCGCCAGCAAAAGCGACCGCAACGATGTACCAAGACAGTAAAGGTAACTTAATTAAAGGTGCCAGCCTACACGGTTACCTAGCAGTTGGCGTTCCTGGAACGGTCCGAGGCTTAGAGCTTGCATTGACTCGTTATGGCAGTGGGAAATTAACCCGTGCACAAATCATGGCACCGGCGATAAAACTAGCTAAAAAAGGCTTTGTGTTAACCCGCGCTGATACCGATATTCTTGATCTTAAACTGGCGACTTTCCGCCACGATTCACAGGCGAAAAACATCTTTTTAAGAACCGATGGTTCAGCGCTCCAGCCGGGGGATCGACTGGTTCAAAAAAACTTAGCTCATACACTTGAGGCTATCGCTAAAGAGGGTCCTAAAGCTTTTTATCAAGGAAAAATCCCTCAAGCGATTGCAACAGCATCAGCCCAAAACGGTGGGATTATCAGTGCTAAAGATTTTGCCAATTACCAGGCTAAAGAACGCCAACCAATTGAATGCCAGTATCGAGGCTATTCGTTTATCTCAGCCCCTCCCCCTAGTTCTGGTGGCGTGACCATGTGTGAAATTTTGAATATTCTCTCAGGTTATGACATGCAGTCGATGGGCTATGGCTCCGCTAAGTCAGTTCATTACATGGTTGAAGCAATGCGTCATGCCTATGTGGACCGCAACACGTTGCTAGGAGATCCTGACTTTGTCAAAATGCCAATCAAAAAGTTGTTAAGTGCACAATATGCATCCCAGATTCGTCAGAAAATAAAACAAGACAATGTTGCTAGTTCAGCCAAATTACATGCCGGGGTTTGGCCGCATGAAAAACCTGAAACGACCCACTATTCGATTGTTGATCATATGGGAAATGCAGTTTCAACAACCTATACCATTAATGGTCGTTTTGGCGCCGGAGTCATGGCTCCTCACGCAGGATTTTTTCTCAATGATGAGATGGATGACTTCACTAGTAAGATTGGTGCGAAAAATATGTTCGGCTTAGTTCAAGGGAAAGTAAATGCTATTGCTCCTGGCAAACGGCCACTCTCCTCTATGTCACCCACCATTGTGACTAAAGACGGCCATGTCTACTTAGTCGTAGGCTCCCCCGGAGGGTCTCGAATTATTACAATTACTCTTGAAACAGTGATAAATATTATTGACTTTGGCATGGGGCCTCAAGAAGCGGTCGATGCCCCAAGAATCCACCACCAGTGGTTACCCGATAAGGTATATTACGAAACACGAGGACTGTCGCCTGACACACTGGCCATTTTGAAAAAAATGGGCTATCACATGGTCGAGCAAACACCATGGGGAGCGGCAGAACTCATTATGGTAGGATTGCCGAAATCAACTCATACAGTTAACAGTTCCGGCAACGATTCCGCGGTATCGGGGAAAATCCGCCCTGGTTATCTGTATGGGGCCAACGATGCCCGTCGCCCCGCAGGGGCAGCCATTGGTTATTAACTATTGCACGGATTAAGCTGGATAAAAAAGCGCTTTTAAAGCGCTTTTTTTTAACTGTAAATTTGCCTTGCCCAGCGGGTTAACCCTTCGGTGACACTGCCAAAATTATCTGCACTGACCTGCTGAATACCTTGAAAATGCTCTGCTAGAAAACGCTTAATCACCGGCGAATTGGCACTTCCCCCAGTTAAGAACAATACATCAGGTTGACATCCCGATTGAGTGAGAACCTCATGAATTAAACTCGACAAAGCACGAGTTAATTTTTCACTCGCTTGTTTTAATTGCTGTTGATAGACAAAAATCTGCAGTCCATCTTCTAAATAATCCAGATAGCATTGATATTCGATGCTATCTCCAAGAGCGATTTTACTCTGCTCAGCACTGCGATTTAAGCTTTGGGTTAACTGTTCATGCTTTAATCGGTGAAGTCGCTGCCAGTAATCACTTTGCATGTCATCTTTAAGATCAAGCAACAATTTTTCACTCTCACGGCTATAAAAATGACTCTGAGCAGGTAAATCATTCACACAAGCGGCATCATAATAGATTTTATGGGGCATTGGTTGCCCATTAGCTAAAGTTTGATTCATGCCTAAGTGTGGCATCAGGGTTTGCAAATTTAAGGCAATATCAAAATCATTGCCACCAATTCGCTCACCTGAATAGCCTAAAACTAAGCGTTGATGATCGAATTTATAGTCAAAGTTAGGGTCCATTTCCATCATCGAGATATCCGTGGTTCCTCCACCAATATCCACCACTAAAACTCGCTTCGGTTCTTTTAAACTCGCCTGATAAGTTAATCCAGCAGCCAGTGGCTCATACAAAAATTCGATTTGTGAAAATCCAGCAAACTTAGCGGCCTGAGTTAAAATCGAAATGGCCTGTCGGTTGCTTTGTTCACTATTAAGCCCTTGGAAATTAACGGGACGGCCAATCACAACCTTATCTGGGTATTCTCCAGTTGCCTGCGCAACCTGACCGCGCATATGCCACATCGTGGCAGCAATAATATCTTCGAACCACTGGCAATGACGAGCAGATAAACCACTCGCGCCCAAAAAGGATTTCGGCGATTTCACATAGTAACAATCAAAAGGATCTTCCATGTAAGCATCAAAAGCCTGCTGACCAAATAACAACTCGCTATCAAAACCATCCAACATCGCTTCACGCAATGCGCCCAAACTCGTCTCAATATGTTGTGCTCGGGCATTTTGGTACACATCGGCCATATTTTTTTGTTTTAACTTTTGATATAACCAGCCGCTAATGACATCACGAGTTGGCGCAAATAGTGTCGATGGCATATATGAGCCATGATCAGGCAAAGAAACTAAAGTAGGTCGGCCATCTTGGTATAAACCAATAGCGCAATTAGAAGTGCCAAAATCAAATCCGGCAAAGGAAGAGAAAGTCATAGTTTCGCGGCTCATATATTTTATCAAGCCGCGAAGCTTAAACTAAAAGAGGGCTTTTCAGCAAGTAGAACTCTTAACCGCGTCGCCAATGACGAATGGCATAACAGATAAGACCTGCGATCATCGCAGCCGCTAACCACCGAAATCCACTCATTTGTAGAACATTAATTGATTGCTGTGTATGGCCTAAAGCCTGACCCGCAAATAACGTTGCTGTTGCTGAAAGCATTAATCGATTCATGTGTTCCCCTACATCTATTCTCACATAACGCAACACTAAGCTCCATGTCGCTACGACATGCCAAATAAGGGCGGAAGTTTATCAGTTTGGTTGATTTTACACCAGCAGTCACCCCAAACAAATATAAAATTGTTGAAAAAAACTTCAAAAATACTTGCAATACAGTCTTTTTAGAAATACTGTATAAAAATACACTGTATATTTAAACAGTACTTTTGTGAGGTGAGTGATGAATGCTTCTTTAACATCGATGATGGATCAACAATTAGTTTGGCAAGGAAAAGACTGGCATCCCAGCCATCACCCGCTAACGACCACTGGTTATAAAAAGCTAGATCAACAATTGGCTGAACACGGCTGGGCAGCAGCTAGCGTCAATGAGATCTATGTTTCTTCACCGGGTCAAGGCGAATTACAGCTGATTGCTCCTGCTCTATCATCATTGAGTGAACAAAAACGCTGGATTATCTGGATTGCGCCACCTGCCATGCCGAATGCTCCTGCGCTACGACAACTCAACATTGATATCAGCCGAATTTTAGTGGTACACCCTAAAACAATGAATGATCAGTTCTGGGCGATTGAACAAGCGTTACAAAGCGGTTCATGCAGTGTTGTTTTGGGGTGGACGCAAAGACTAACGGCTCTGCAATTACGACGTTTAAAACTTGCAGCAAAGCGAGGAAGCAGCATGGCACTTTTATTCAGGCCTCATCAAGAGCGTTCAGTGTCATCCCCAGCCAATAATCGAATTGAAGTGAATGCAAATCAGCAAAGTGGCACTTTTTCTTTAGATTTGTTTAAACGTGATGGAGGTTGGCCAACCACGATAGCCGCTTGCCCATATCAAGATGGTTTTCATTGCTAATAGCTTATTTCTGATAGAAATAATGATTAATATTTATTAGCGGATACCGATATGTACTGGCTTTATCTAGACCTTAGTGATCTGGCTCTGAGTATAAATGCATCAGAGCCAAGCTCTCAGCCACAGGCGCTTATTGAGCAGCAAAAAGTAACACACGTAAACCAAAGTGCCAAAATGTTAGGGGTTCAGTCAGGGCAAAGTTTGATCATGGCTCAACAACTCGCGCCTTCATTGAAAATAGCTACCTTTAATGGCCATGAAATTACGCAAAAGCTCCATCAATTAGCAATAGAATTATTGGAGCTAACCCCCAAAGTCACGGTTGTTTCAACTCACGGACTGCTTGTCTACTCTGAGGGAATGGAATCTATCTACCCAACGATTCAGCAGCACCTAAGAGCATTGTTAACAGCGATTCGCCAACAACAGCTTCCAGTTGATGGTGTCGCAGCATTAAGCGCGCCGTTAGCTATATGGCTGGCCCGGCAACGCCACACTCAAAAAGACTTACCGCGAATACTCCTGCGAGCGGATCAATGCTCTTTAGAACTGGCCTACAGTCAACTACCCGTCTCGATGGTCACAGAGCTTGCCGATATGGGGTTAACCTCACTTACAATGTTACTGAAACTGCCTCGTACAGAATTACGTTCTCGTTTTGGGCAAGAACTACTCAATTATTTAGATCAATGCTTGGGAAAATGTCCAATCAATTACCAATGGCAACAACCTATCCGGCAATTTACTCGCAAACTGACCCTTAATTATGAAGCGACACAAAGCGACCAGCTAAGCCATAGTTGTTGGCAGCTTACTTATTCGTTAGCACATTATTTGCGAACCCATCAACTTGCCTGTCAGTGCTTAACTCTACAATTACATTATCGTCAGAGGCTGACTGAAACGCTCATGATCAATAGTGTTCAACTGCAACATAAGGCTGAAACATGGCAAACACTAATTGATTTACAATTAGATTATTTACAGTTACCAGAACCAGTGATCGCCCTAACCCTGCAAAGTGGTCCTTGCCAACCCGTGCAAAGTCACAGATATGACTTATGGCACAATGAAGAGAGCCATACTGATACCAACTTTCTTGATAAATTAAGTCAAAGAATTGGTCCCAACAACATCTTTTATTTAAACCATTGTGACACTCATTTACCGGAACAGGCTTCTAGGCTGACCGCATTAAGCCAGAAAGAACAACCTGCGGAACCTCCGCTAAGCTTACCCCAACGAGCTCGACCATTGTGGCTCTTAACAGAGCCTAAACCCATTTCAGGCAATTCTTTTGTGTGTCTTGATCAACCAGAACTCATTGAACTTGAACAACACGGTATTCGGGTCATTCGCAGTTATCAACGGGTTGTATTTAATCACTCCGGTGCACAAGGATGGGCTTTTTATGCTCCTAAGGCAACGCCTGCGGGCTGGTGGCTGCATGGTTGGTTTGCCTGAGCAATCAAGTCATTTTGCTGAATTAAATGCACTCAGTTGGTTTAGTTTTTTAACCAGTATCGTTAGTCCCGAGGAGCTTGTACTCGGCGCTTATCACCGTGGCTACAAAGCCATTGCAATCACCGATGAATGCTCACTTGCCGGGGCCGTTAGAGCTTGGCAGCAAAGTCTGATCACACCCATAAATATTATTTACGGTGCCTCTTTCATAACCACAGAAAACCTTTATCTGGTGGCATTGGCCAAAGACATGACTGGCTATCAGCAACTATGTCGAGCCATTAGCCAAGCCCGACGACAGCACCAGAAAAAAGGCTATCGCATCGATATCCAACAATTGATCAACTGCACACATTGTTTTATTTTATGGCGGCCAACCTCATTAAAGGCATATCAGGAACAATTACAGCTACTTCAAGTGAATCACTGGCGAGACCGATACGTTCTCATCACCGATGAATTAATCGCACCCAACCAGCAGATGAACAATCTACGCCAGAAGTTAGCTCATGACCACTTAATACCCGTTGCCTCATGCTGGCCACGAATGTTACATCGTGAACAAAAATCACACCTTGATTTAATTGATTCGATTCACGCATTAGAGCCCATTTCAAAAATGGGTCAAAAACTAGCTCAAAATACTGAACGGCGACTTCATAAGCTTGAGACCATCCGCAAACGCTATCATCCCCACGAACAGCAAGCTGGGCTGGAGATTGCTGCTCAGTGTCAGTTCTCTCTAAGTCATTTACGCTACCAGTATCCTGATGATCATGCTCCCGCAGGAAGCAATGCCGATCAATATTTACGCCAACTTACCACACAGGGTAGCCGTGAACGATTTCCCAATGGAATGAAAGCGCATCATCAACAACAACTTGAGAAAGAACTGAAGTTGATTGCTGAACTAAAATATGCCAATTACTTTTTAACCATTCACGATATCATTACATTTGCGCGTTCACGCCATATTCTCTATCAGGGCCGCGGTTCAGCAGCCAACTCAATTGTCTGTTATCTACTGCATATTACTGAGGTTGACCCCGAACAAGTCAACTTATTATTTGAACGATTTATCTCAAAAGAACGCCGGGAACCGCCAGATATTGATGTTGATTTTGAACATCAGCGGCGCGAAGAAGTCATTCAGTATATCTACCAAAAATACGGTGCCAATCGTGCCGCATTAACAGCAACAGTCATCACCTATCGAACTCGCAGCGCCTTGCGCGATGCCGGTAAAGCTCTGGGTATTAGTGAATGGATCATTGAGCAACTCACCCGCTTGCCTGATTGGCGCAACAAAGCGCTCAATACCCAGGCTCAATTGGCTTCGTGTCAACTACTTTGCACTGAACAATGCCAGCAACTTGCCCAGGCCGTCGATAATTTGCGTGGGCAACCACGCCATTTATCTCAACATGTGGGAGGGTTTGTTATTGCAAAAGATCAACTTGTTGATCTAGTGCCAATTGAAGCAGCGTCCATGAAGGGACGCTCAATAATTCAGTGGGATAAAGATGACCTGGAATCATTAGGAATGATGAAGGTTGATATACTGGCACTTGGCATGCTTAGCGCCATTCGAAAAACATTGGATTTTATTCGAGAGCTTCCCCATGCTCCCCGCTCTTTAAGTGATATTGCCAAAGAAGACCCCAAAATCTATACGATGATCAGCCAAGCCGATACCATTAGTGTCTTTCAAATTGAATCTCGTGCCCAAATGAATATGCTGCCGCGATTGCGACCGCAATGTTACTACGATTTAGTCATTGAAGTCGCCATTGTGAGGCCGGGCCCCATCCAAGGTGAAATGGTTCATCCTTACCTTCTTCGGCGCCAACATAAACAATTAGTCAATTATCCTAATGAAGCTGTAAAAAAGGTACTGCAACGCACACTTGGCGTCCCTATTTTTCAAGAACAGGTGATCCAATTAGCCATGGTTGCAGCAGGATTTAGTGCCGGGGAAGCCGATCAACTGCGGCGCGCGATCTCAAGTTGGAAACGACATCAAGATTTTAGTCATTTTGAACAAAAACTACAGCAAGGGTTAGCAGCTAACGGCTATTCCACAACGTTTGCCAACCGATTGATCCAGCAGATCAGGGGATTTGGTGGCTATGGGTTCCCTGAATCTCATGCGGCAAGCTTTGCATTACTCGTTTATTTCTCAGCTTGGCTTAAATACTATTATCCAACTCAATTTTGTGCCGCACAGCTGAACAGCCAGCCAATGGGGTTTTACTCACCAGCCCAGTTAATTCAAGATGCTCAACGTCATGGTGTGAGTGTATTACCTATCGATATTTCCTATAGCCATTGGCAACACACAATTGAATCGGGAAAGTTACGTCTCGGATTATGTCTGGTCAAAGATTTAAATCGTCATGCTTGTGAGGCATTCTTAGCCAAGCGAAACAGAACCATCAATCAAGATGACCTCCCTATTTATTTTGATTTGACCAGCCAACAAGCATTGGCAAAAGCGGGAGCATTACAATCTTTATTTGGTCATCGTTATCAGGCTCATTGGGAGATAAAAAACCTCTTGCCCCCTCTGGCTCTATTTAATAATTTACCCCATCCGTTCCCCATCCAACTACCGGGGCCAGATGAATATCAAAATATTATTCAGGATTATCGTTACGCTCGGGTCAGTCTAGGTCGACATCCAATGGCTATTTTGCGTCAACGGGGTTATTTTCCTCATATGCTTAACAGTCATCAATTACAGCAATGCCATCATGGCCAACTCATTCGTATTTGTGGATTAGTGACCGGCAGGCAGCGCCCTGGCAGTGCTGCTGATGTAACCTTTGTCACGCTCGAAGATGAATTTGGGCAAGTCAATGTAATTGTTTGGTCCGCAACAGCAAAAGTACAACGCCGGGCATTAGTTAAGTCTCAGCTACTAGCCATCCATGGCATTGTTGAACGCGAAGAACGAGTTATACATGTCATTGCAGGAAAACTCATTGACGAAACTGAAAAATTGGCCAATCTCCCCATTAAATCCCGCGATTTTCACTAGGGACTGTTGACCTTTTGTGATTAGTTTTGCAGAAATCTGAGAGGGATTTAGGCAAGGCAAACGTTGTGCCGTGTAGTTATTCTCCACAAA
>NZ_SMGD01000015.1:0-68759 GCF_004339545.1 Celerinatantimonas diazotrophica
TGTGGGGTTTCCCCATGTGAAAGTAGGTCACTGCCAGGCTTCGAATTGAGCCCCATCCGTTGGATGGGGCTTTTTTTATGGGTGGGATTTTGTCCTTGCTCCGGATTGCTGTTGATTGACGGGCACTGCCTGGTGTTCCCTCGTGTTTATCTTCCAGCGCTCATTCTGCTCTCTGTTATTGTTCAAAGCCCCTGCCCGTATCACGCTTCCCAGTCCGTTTGACCAATTTTTTATGAACGGATCTCATACGAAATAATGATCGACTATCATACGAATGTGTGAAATTTACATGGATGACGATGTGATCTGAGTATGGGTCTATGATTATTTACTTTTTTGATTATAATTTGGTTTCTTTACAAATAAATAGGTTACTTTGAAAGGAATTCAAGTCAATGAGAGTGCTCCCTAAGATTGCTGTGATTGCATTTACAGCGATGTGTGTGATGTTAACTGGTTGTTCAGCAACGTATACGGCGATTAAAAAGCGAAATCTTGATGTGCAGACGAAGATGTCTGATACGGTTTTCTTAGATCCGGTGAAACCGTCAGAACGGGTGGTCTTTTTACAAATCCGTAATACATCAGATCAGCAAGATATAAAAATTAAGAGTCAAATTGTGGCTGCGATTGAAGCCAAGGGATATCGGGTGACCGATGACCCAGATAAAGCGCACTATATGATCCAAGCCAATATTCTCCAGGTGTCAAAAAGTGATAAAAGTGGCTCTCAAGCTGCGCTGCTAAGTGGATATGGTTCGGGCATCGTTGGTGCGGCTGTAGGGGCTTCCATCGCCGGTGGGGGAACAGGGCGTGTTGGCACCGGACTCATAGGCGGCTTGATTGGGATGGCCGCCGATGCGATGGTTGAAGATGTGTATTTTACCATGGTGACGGATGTGCAAATCTCCGAGCGGGCTGGGCAAGGCGTGAAGGTAACAGAAGAGGATAATGCGCGATTGCACCAAGGGACCAGCGGCTCTAAAAAAATATCCAGTACTCAGATAACCCATTGGAAACGCTATCAAACGCGTATCATTAGTGTCGCCAATAAAGTGAACCTAGATTTCAATGAGGCTCTGCCAAAATTGCAGCAGGGGTTGATCCACTCGATCGCTGGCATTTTATAAACGGAGCTCTTTGGATGGACACAATTATAGCGTAAGCCAACCATCTAAATAGTGTTGAGATATTGAAGATCCGATACCGATTGCAGGTATCGGATTTTTTTATGCTGTGATGCTGTGAATGTCGAAATATGTTCGTTTATTTCTGAATTCAGATTTTGGATAACCAAATTTTCGCTTTAGCTCATGTATTGGGCCAATATGTGATCAAAATTATATTTTTTGTAAGATCTATTAAATATTTTTATCTATATGAGTTATTTAACATTTTTAAAATTGGTTAACCAATAATATGAATATTCCATTGTGATAGGGGAAGCAAGATGGATGTTCATTCTCATCAGGATCAGACAGCTGTAAAAATGCCTGAATTAGCAAAGCCTTTCGGTATGCGAGATAAGATCGGATACGCTTTAGGTGATTTGGCGAATAATCTTACTTTCGTGATCTCTGCAGTCTTTCTTTTAAAGTTTTATACCGATGTCATGGGGGTTTCAGCTGAACTTGTTGGTTTCATGATGTTGGTGAGTAAAGTGGTCGATGCTTTTACCGATGTGACTATGGGACAGCTGGTTGATCGCTGTCAACCTAATGCAAAAGGTAAATTTGCCCCTTGGTTATTGCGAATGAGTGGTCCGGTGGCTGTTGCAACTGTTTTGCTATTCCCTGTTTGGTTTGCTCATATGCCAATGGGTTTTAAAGTGTTCTGGATGTTTTTCTCTTATCTTCTTTGGGGAAGTGTCTGTTATACCGGGATTAATATTCCATATGGCTCAATGGCATCTGCTATTTCTAGCGACCCAATTGATCGGACGGCTTTGTCATCTTGGCGCACGGTGGGAGCGACCGTGGGGATTATGATTGTTGGGGTGATCTTACCGTTATTTGTTTTTTATAAACAACCTAATGGTCACTCGGTATTGTCATCTGAACACTTGGCCGTTGGGGCGCTTGTCTGTGCGTTTCTAATGGTTGGTTGTTATATTGGTTGTTACTTTATGTGTACTGAGCGCATTAAAGTAAAAAAGTTAACAGTGAAGTTTTCACTTGCGAAGCTGTTATCCAGCCTGATTCATGATCGCGCTCTTATCGGGATCGTGTTTAGCTCATTATTGTTGTTGGTTACGCAATTGTCGTTAACCGGAACCGGTGCCTATATCTACCCCAATTATTTTGGGAATGCTTCGGCTTTTTCAGTTGCTGTTTTTCTGGGTGTCATTATTACCTTTGCTTTTACCCCTTTTGTAGTGAAATTATCCCAGTGGTTTGGGAAGAAAGAGATCTCACTTGTAAGCTCTGTAGTGAGTACCGTTTCGCTATTTGTACTCTATTGGCTGCATACGCATAACATTTATGTTTGGTTCGTTTTTTATGCCATTGGTTATATTGGGATTGCAATTTTTACCCTGGTTTGTTGGGCGATGATTACGGATGTCATTGATGCGAATGAGCTCAAGACACTCCGGCGAGAAGATGGCTCTGTTTATTCTCTCTATTCTTTTTTCAGAAAAATTGGTCAGGCATTAGCTTCTGGTTTAACCGGGATCATGTTATCCGTCGTTGGGTATTCATCGACAACTGCTTTTAGCCAGCCGGTTGTTGATGGAATTTATGATATTACTTGTCTCATTCCAGCAATCAGTTCGTTGGCTTTCGTGATTGTGCTGTGGTTCCTGTATCCATTAAATAAAAAGGCAGTGGCTCGCAATGTTGATGCCCTGCGTCGACTTCGCGCTAAGGATGCGTGATAAGGATTTGTATGCTCTCAACATGTCAATTTTTTAGTTCAGTATTGGCAACAAACGTCACTATCAATGTCGTAGTGCCAACGCCAGAAGGTGAAGAACAAATTATTGAAGAAAATTTTGTGCAAAATTATCCCTATCAAAGTGGTTTTCCAGTCATCTATCTATTGCACGGCGCTTATGGAAACTGCCACTCTTGGGTTCGTTTTAGCAGTATTGAGCGCTATGCGCAGAAGCATCGCTGCGTATTGGTAATGGCATCGGCTGAGAACAGCTTTTATCACAATGAAGTCTATGGCAATCGATATTATGACTTCTTCGCGGATGAATTACCGCAGATGGTTGGCAACGTTTTTCCAATTTCGACTGAGCGCAGTAAAACATTCGTAGCCGGATTTTCAATGGGGGGATATGGCGCCTGGCTTTTGGCACTTAAACATCCAGAGCGCTTCGCCAAGGCTGCCAGTTTATCCGGGGCATTAGATTTAGCCTATCTACATGAGTCACCCCAATATGGTGTTGATGATGGTCCAATCCCATGGCATCGATTATTCAAAGATCCGCAGAATTTACGTCGAAGCAACTCAGATTTAATAAAACTGTATGACGATCTTCAAGCAAGTGGTCGTGCTATCCCTGCACTTTATCAGTCCATTGGGTTGGACGATCCGCTTTATGAGCTCAATCTTAAAGTAAAAGAACAATTGACTCAGCGTCAGGCTCAGTTGCTATTTTATAGTGAACCAGGCGGACATAACTGGGAATTTTGGGATCAAGATATTCAACGTGTGTTGCAGTGGATGCTCCCTAGCTAACTTCGGCTATTTAATAGACAGACAGGGTATTTTTTATCGCTGTTTTTAAATGTCCATCTGCTTTGTCTAACTGTGTTTGAGCCTGTTCTGCATCTAACTGGGTCATGGCCATTAAAATAGCGATTTTTAACTGTCCGTTGGCTGCTCTGAGTAGATGCTCAGCCTGAGCTCGATTGCAATCTGTCAATTGCATGAGAATACCCAATGAGCGTGCTTTGAGCTTTAGGTTAGATGCTTTGAGATCGACCATAAAATTCTCATAACATTTACCCATCTGGACCATTGCTGCGGTGGTGAGCATGTTGAGAATTAATTTTTGTGCGGTGCCTGATTTGAGCCGAGTGGAACCTGCGAGTACCTCTGGACCCACTATTGGTGTTAATGCCAGCTGTGCTTTTTGGGCAATGGGTGAATCAGCGTTGCAGCTAAGAGCAATGGTGGTTGCACCGATAACCTGACTATATTCTAGCGCGCCAATCACATACGGGGTTCGGCCACTGGCAGCAATTCCGACGACGACATCTTTTGATGTTAGTTCAAGTGCTTGTAGATCGTCTTGGGCAAGGGCTGGAGAGTCTTCAGCGCCCTCTTGGGCTTTAAACATCGCCTCTTTGCCACCTGCAATCAAGCCGATCACTTGCTGATCGTTGACACCAAAAGTGGGCGGGCATTCACTGGCATCTAATACGCCTAAGCGACCGCTGGTTCCTGCACCCACATAGATTAGACGGCCATTTTGGCGAAAACTTTGGCAAATCAGGTCCACAGCCTGGGCTATTTGTGGCAGAATTTTGGCAATGGCGTTTGGTACCTGTGCATCTTGCTGATTCATCAGAGTCACAATAGCGAGGCTATTCAGCTCATCCAGCTTTTGCGTCGCTGGATTTGATTGCTCGGAAGTCAGCGTTGTAAGTTCCTGAATGAGGTTATCGTTTTGCATTCTGCTCTCTTTTATCGAATGATTGGATCAGCCTGAAATATACCACCTAAGATGGACGCTCTGCTGGCACCGGATATATTGGGCATATCGATAGCGATACCTTTTAAGCATTGCCTTGCTAACCAAGCAAAAGCTATCGCTTCCATATAGTCTGAATGGATACCTTTTTCGTCGGTGGTTAGAACCTGCCAATTGGGTAACTGGTTTTGTAGGCGTTTCATCAGTGCACTATTGTGGGCGCCCCCTCCGCATACGAGTAACTCGCCAGATGGGTAGTTTTGCAGTGGCTCGGTAATGGTTATGGCGGTCAACTCTAACAAGGTTGCCTGCACATCTTCTGGTTTTTCTTGATGATTCAAGTGTGATTGCAGCCAATCGAGATTAAAATGTTCTCGTCCGGTGCTTTTTGGGGCGGGTTGGGTGAAATAGTCATCGTGACGAAGGGCCGTTAAGAGCTCGGGAATGATGGTTCCAGTGAGCGCCCAGCGGCCATCCTCGTCCATTGGTAGTTGCCGACAATGGTTGATCCAACTGTCGAGTAATATATTCCCTGGGCCGGTGTCATAGCCACTTACCGGCGTATCTGCTTGTAAAATTGAGATATTGGCAATTCCCCCGATATTTAGAACGACCACTGTCTCATCACTCTTGCCGAATAATGCATGGTGAAATGCTGGCACCAACGGCGCACCTTGTCCCCCATAGGCTAAATCTTTGCTGCGAAAATCGGCAATAGTGGTAATTTGCGTTTGCGCTGCAATCAGGCTCGGGTTATTCAGTTGTATACTATAGGGATACGGTGGTTGTGGGTGATGCTGGACGGTCTGACCGTGACACCCAATGGCCTGGACATCCTTTTTATCGAAACCTGCACAGTCACACATGTGATTAATCGCATCGCTATAGCATTGGCTAAGCCAAGTTGTGGCATAACCTATCTGACTGATAGGAAGTGCTTTATTAAGAGCAATGTGATGGAGTAACTCGTGCAGTTCTGATGGGAACTGGTCATTGAAGCTAGCGATTAATGTGGGTTGCTGCTTTGAAAAATCGACAGCAACCACATCGATTCCATCCAAACTTGTTCCTGACATAACGCCAATATAGAGCTCAGCTTGTTGCATTGAGATCATACTCCTAATCATAAACAGCCAGTGTTGGTGAGGACTGTTCGGATGTCTCTGGCCGATAATGTCATCCATTTTAGCGGATTTGGTTTTTGATTTACTAGTAAATTAATGGCGTTGCGCTTTGAGTAGCAATTTATTGTCGAGGCAAAATTCAATGATACCGATGGGACTCTATGGATGGCCCGTGTCGGCTTACTTTAAGTCATGATCAATCGATGGGCGTTGCATGTTTGGGCGTATTAACCAATCTATCGGGTCTAATGACGCAATGATGCTATTATCTAGAATATCATCAGGTATTGGCTGTATAGTGACCAACTGATAGATAAATTGTTTACGCTATAGACATCATGATGGTATGAAACATCAGTTGTATACGTAACGTTAAAAATTGGTACACTCAATACGCTATCCCCGGTTTGGCGGTTATCTTACTGGTGATATTTCCTAAGGAGTTCGATAGACCGTCAGACATCATATTCGCTGATAAAATAACTACTGACTTCATGAAATACGAGGTATTTATGCCAACTCAACAATCATTCATTCCACTATCTGATGGCAACACTATCCCGCAGATAGGACTTGGCGTTTGGCAAGCAAGCCAAGAGCAAGCAGCCAATGCCGTCTATGTAGCCATTGAGTCTGGGTATCGTCATATTGATACCGCCTCTGTTTATAAGAACGAGGAAGGGGTTGGGCAGGGGATTAAGCAAGCGGGTATCTCTAGAGAGGAACTGTTTGTAACCACCAAAATATGGAACACGGATCAAGGGTTTGATAAAGCTACCGCGGCCTTGGATGCCAGTCTGGAGCGGTTGCAATTATCCTATGTCGATTTATTGCTGATTCATTGGCCATTTCCAAAGATGGATCTTTATCTTGAAACGTGGAAAGCCTTGATTGCAGCGCAAGCACAAGGAAAGGTCAGATCGATTGGCGTATCGAATTTTAATCTGGAGCATTTACAGCGTTTGATTGATGAAACTGGCGTAACACCTGTATTGAACCAAGTTGAGTTACATCCTTTCTGGCAGCAAAACGCTCTGCAACAAACGCACAAGACTCTGGGGATTGAAACCGAAGCATGGAGTCCACTGGGACAAGGAAAGGCTTTAAATCATCCTACGCTTAATGCTATTGCTGAGAAACATGGGAAGAGCTCAGCGCAAGTGATTATTCGTTGGCATGTGCAACAGGGACGAATCGTCATCCCGAAATCGGTAACACCCAGTCGGATTCAAGAAAACTTTAATGTTTTTGATTTCGCGTTAGATGCAGATGATTTAGTGAATATTGCAGCCATCGATAACGGCGGGCGTTTAGGCCCCGATCCTCTGGAATTTCCTGAGTAACAAACAAGGCCGTTATCATTGTATGGTAACGGTCATATCCCTTCGGTAGATAATCTAAGATCAGAGCTACAAAATGCTGGATTCCATATTTTATAAATAAATATTTACGAGCGAAAAAAATTAATTCATATAACGGTGCATGTAAAAAATAGACTCAAAATCTTAAGCTTCATTCAATCGGAGGACATTGTTCTAATGGTCTCTAATTTTGCTAAAAATATGTCATTAAATACTTATATCGATTTTCCAAGGCACTTGTTTAACTTTTTGAAAATGTCAAAAGAATATTGCCTTCGCTATTTTTAGCTAATTTTTAAACCGCTATTTATTCCTGAGCAGTGTTATTTTTCAATCGTCATTCTAAGTTGTGATGACTCAAGATGCCGATTTTTATCTGGCGGTTATTAATATGAGAGAAATGACTCACGAATGGTATGTGATGTTCGAGTGCTCTGTATCGTAAAAATACGGATATGCATCCTGATTTAATCTGACTGATGCGGCTTTGACACATTGATTAATCAGCGTTTTCGGCGTAAATTTATCAGAGATTTTTAACAAAAAAATAATATTTAAATAACGAAAAAGCGATCGACCAAGAACGCGTCGCGACGTCTTTTTAAGTCCGTGTACCATAGCCTTATTATTGCGATGAAACCACGAGGTTTGACCCGTTTTTCCGATGTTTTAATTATGATGTCAAAGGAGCTATATGGCACAGTTAAGTGAAGAAAATCGCCAATTGATCGGGCGGTTTAATGACATCGTTGGTCATTCTCACGTTCTCACCAAAAATTCCGCAACTCGTCGTTATCGCAAAGGGTTTCGCTTTGGCGATGGCCCTGTTCTGGCTGTAGTTAAGCCGGGTTCGCTTTATCAGCAATGGCAAATTTTACAAGCCTGTGTTGAAGCAGATGTGATTGTCATTACTCAAGCGGCTAATACGGGACTAACGGGGGGGTCAACTCCGGATGGCGATGATTATGATCGACCGATAGTTATTGTGAATGTGATGCGCATAAATCAGGTTCACTTAATTCAGAATGGTGAGCAAGTCGTTTGTCTGCCAGGGTCAACCCTCGACGAGCTCGAAAAACGACTAAGACCTTTGGGACGTGAACCTCACTCAGTGATTGGTTCATCGTGTTTGGGGGCCTCGGTGCTTGGCGGAATTTGTAATAACTCAGGTGGTTCACTGGTGCGGCGTGGGCCAGCTTACACCGAGTTGGCAATTTTTGCTCAGCTTGATGAACAGGGGCAGTTAAAACTGGTTAATCACTTGGGAATTGAATTGGGAGATGATCCTAAAACCATTCTCAGTCAGTTAGAAAAAGGGCAATTTAAGCAAATTCATAGCATGGAAAACGCCAAAGCCAGCGATAACGAATATCAAGAACATATTCGTGATGTAGATGCTAATAGTGCGGCGCGTTTTAATGCAGATCCTCGACGCTTATATGAAGCGTCCGGATGCGCTGGTAAATTAATGGTATTTGCCGTTCGTCTTGATACATTTGAAGCACAAAAAGACAACCAAGTCTTTTACATTGGAACGAATGATCCAGATGTGCTTGAAGATTTGCGTCGTGAGATGCTGGCGCATTTTAAGTCGCTACCGATTTCGGGCGAATATATTCACCGTGATTGTTACGATATTGCAGAAAAATACGGTAAAGACACATTTTTAATGATCAACTGGCTGGGAACCGATCGGTTACCCCTGTTTTTTTCACTCAAAAGCCGCTTTGATGGTTGGTGTGCCCAGATCCCTGGACTGTCCGAAACACTAAGTGATCGTATTTTACAAGGGCTGAGTCGCTTGTTCCCCAACCATTTGCCAAAACGGATGCAGCAATATCGTCAGGGCTATGAGCATCACCTATTACTCAAAATGGCTGGCGATGGTATTGATGAAGCCCGCCAGTATTTAAAAGCGTTCTTTAAGAGCCATGAAGGTGACTTTTTTGAATGTACTCCAGATGAGGGGAAAAAAGCCTTTTTACATCGCTTTGCAGCCGCTGGTGCAGCGGTGCGCTATCGGGCTGTGCATCCCGATACGGTTGAGGACATCGTCGCTTTGGATATAGCGTTAAAACGCAACGAACGTCAATGGGAAGAACATCTACCAGAGGATATTGATAAAGATATCTTAGTTAAGCTCTATTATGGCCATTTTTTCTGCCATGTTTTCCATCAGGATTATGTGATTCGTAAAGGCGCCAATTGTTTGGAATTAGAGCATAAAATGTGGGCATTGCTCGATCAGCGCCAGGCACAGTATCCGGCTGAACATAATGTCGGCCATCTGTATCCAGCTGGGTCTGAGCAGGCTAAATTTTATCAAGAACTCGACCCATGTAATGCGTTTAACCCAGGGATAGGTCAAACCTCTAAATGTAAACATTGGCATGAGCATACGCCTCATTGAGAATGATGCTGATCGGCATCACTCTAAAGGCGTGTTGGTGATTAAAATAGAGCCATTTGTCTTTCTAGATACACCCATCAAACCTTTCTTTTGTTAAGGAAATATCGAATAAAGAGAGATTATGGTGGGTCGTTCGCAACAAACTATGGAATGATTAAAACAGGTGGCGAGGTATACTCTTTCCCTCGTTTAATCTTCCCCTGCATGCCAGATTGCGTTGGCCTTGATTGGCCTAAATCGCTTGAGTATCCATGTGTTTGGCAAGGACAGTCGTTGTCTGTATTGCACCATTTATAATCTTGCGCAATTGCCATCATGCCTCAATACCTCACGGCTGTTTCACGAGTCACCCTGCTAAATAATCCCGCTATGCTCTGCATTTGATCATGTATGTGGAGGCGATCTTTGTGCTGAGGCGTTAATTTTTTTCACAGAAATATTGCATAAAAAAATTAAATCCATATTATTGAATGAAGTTGATAATGATTTTCATTTAGGTTTTTATGTTTTTTTACCCATTCCTTATTATGCTGCGGGAAGGACTCGAAGCTACGTTGATCGTGGTATTGATTGCTTGTTACTTAAAAAAAACTGGGCAGTCACAATGGATGAAGTATGTCTGGATCGGGGTCATTAGTGCAGCGAGCCTATGTCTTGCTCTGGGGATTGCAATTCATATTGGCAGCGGAGAATTTCCTCAAGCTGAGCAAGAGTTATTCGAAGGCATTGTGGCGGTCATTGCTGTCATTATGCTGACTTATATGGTGTTTTGGATGCAGAACAGTGCCAATAGTGTCTCAATCACCCAGCAAGTTGAAGATGCATTAACTACTCGACAAGGGCCTGCTCGGGCTCTACTGCTAATGGTTTTTTTAGCGGTCGCTCGCGAAGGGCTTGAGTCAGTGTTCTTCTTGTTGAGCGCGTTCTCTCAAGATGTCGGTTTACAAGCACCGATTGGGGCTGTAACGGGGTTAGCGACTGCGATTGGTATGGGGCTAGTGCTGTATTTTGCAGGGGTCCGAGTTCCTTTAAAGGCTTTCTTTCGCTGGACATCATTATTCATTTTATTTGTCGCGGCTGGGTTGGCTGCGGGAGCGATTCGAGCGTTTCATGAGGCTGGGTTATGGAATCACTTGCAGGCACTGGCCTTTAATAGCAGTGAATGGCTTTCAACACAAAGTCTTTTGGGAACGCTCTTAGAAAGTTTATTGGGCTATCAGCAAACGCCATCACAAAGCGAAGTGTTGATCTATGTCTTATATCTTATTCCTGCTTTGACGTGGTTTATCGTCAAACAAACCATGAATTCGCAAGTGAATACACGCAAATCAAAAACATAACGACAATGGACGAAGGAGAAAAAGGATGAATTATAAGAGCTCACTTACTCTTACAGCAGGGTTGCTACTCACAGCTTCTAGTTTAGCGAGTGCTAAAGATTACTCTCGCCAGTTAACAGCACCAATGACTGAATATAAAATTTATGTCATTGAGCAAGTGGGTGAATTAGTAAAGGACACGAGAGAATTTACCGATGCGATTAAGGCCGGGAACATGCAAAAGGCAAAGAGATTATATGCCCCCGCTCGAATTCATTATGAACGCATTGAACCTGTCGCAGAGTTATTTTCGGATTTAGATTCGAGTATTGATGCTCGTGAAGACGATTTCCAAAAAGGTGTAAAAGATGCTAATTTTAGTGGGTTTCATCGCTTAGAACACAGTCTATGGGTCAAAGGTTCAACGAAAGAACAAGATCACTATGCGAACAAACTCATGGCTGATGTCAAAGATCTGCAACAACGATTACAAGGCCTTGCTTTCCCCCCGAGTACAGTTGTTGATGGCGCTGCAGGCTTAATTGAAGAAGTGGCCCAGTCGAAAATCAGTGGGGAAGAAGATCGCTATAGCCATACAGATTTATGGGATTTCAAAGCGAATGTGATGGGGTCAGAAAAAATTGTTGATTTGTTACGACCCATACTCAAGCAAGCTAATCCCCAATTATTGGCTAAAATAGATAAGAATTTTCACCAGGTTGATTCTATTTTAGCCAAATATCAGACGCCATCTGGATTTGAATCCTACAGTAAACTGACCAAAGCTGATCGACGTGCACTCCAAGGCCCTATTACGGTATTAGCTGAAGACCTCTCGCAATTACGAGGTTTATTAGGACTTAACTAATAAGGCTAATGGATATGCGAAATTACTTAATTTATGCCACTATTTTCCTCAGTGGCATCTTTGGTTGTGTGTTATCAGTGCAATCTAAAGAGTCGGTCAATGATTATCACATCGTCGTGACAGACCACCAGTGCCAACCCATGTCGATGCAGATCTTTGCAGGAAAGTCTCGGTTTATTATTAAAAATAAAAGTTCACGGGTTCTCGAATGGGAAATCTTAAAAGGCGTTCGTGTGGTTGCCGAGCGAGAGAATATCGCGCCTGGTTTTTATCAGAAAATGACGGTGGATCTGTTACCTGGCAAATACGCTATGACCTGTGGTTTATTAACGAATCCGCAAGGTCAGTTAGTCGTCAAAGTTCCTCAAGGTGGCATGGACTACCAAGTGCAATCGAAAGATCTGATCGCGATTGCGAGCGAATATAAATTTAAGCTCATTATGCGTGCCCGAGCCTTAAGTAAAACCTTAGCTCGTGAGCCAACTCAGTTAAAGGTTGCTGATAGTGGTCAGTATCAATTACTGCATTTATTTGTGAGGAAGTTATCGCCGTCAACTATTCAGAATAGAGCGCCAGCATCTGCCAATTATTCACACCTTCAAAAGCAGATTTCGCAGTGGCAACAACTCTTGCTGCATCAGTCGATGACAACGCGTGACGTCATTGATGTGCTCGCACATGCATTTGCCACCTATACTGGAGAGCACGCAGCTATGACGCAAGCCTTATTGCAGGGGACAGAGCAGTTCGTGACGTTAATTGAACCGGTGATGCAGCATCTTAATCCTCAACAATTGAAACAATTTAAAAGCGATTTAAGCCAATTTCGAACGCGTCAAAATCAACGCACAGCACAGCAGGTTCAACGTGACTTACATCAACTGAGTCAATCATTAGCTGTGGGAGGTCAATGATGGCATGTCCATTTCATTTGGGTAAAAAAAAGCAAGCAAAATCAGATATTAAAGATACCAGCCGCCGTAAAATGCTTAAAGGTATGGTTGGCGTGGCTGGTGGTGCTCTAGCGTATAGTGGGTTGTCTAATTTAGCCTACGGTCAAACGAACATGCGCAATCCAGCAATGGTGGATTTTGATAGTGCTAACAAACGCCAACCGTTTTATGGGAATGAACAAAGTGGCATCATTACACCGCAGCAAGCAAATGTCGCATTAGTCGCTTTTGATGTGTTGGCGACCGACCGGACATCGCTTAAAACCATGTTTAAAACGTTAAACGATCGAATCGCTTTTTTAATGCATGGCGGGACAGTCCCTCAGCGCGATGCTAAATATCCTCCGATGGACTCAGGTATTATGGGCCCTGTCATTGAACCAGATAACCTGACTATTACTGTGTCAGTGGGGGCGTCACTATTTGATCAACGTTTTGGATTAAGCCATCTCAAACCGCGACAGCTTAAAAAGATGACCCGCTTTGCGAATGATGCTCTGCAAAGTGAATATTGTCATGGGGATATTTTGTTACAGATTTGCGCGAATAGCCCCGATACTACTTTACATGCACTACGCGATATTATTAAACATTGCCCGGGTTCACTCGCTGTGCGCTGGCGTCGAGATGGCTTTATTTCGGCGCATGCAGCAGCCTCTGCAGGGCAACAAACACCGATTAATTTATTAGGTTTTAAAGATGGGACAGTGAACCCTCCCGGTAATGATCATCAAGTACAGCGTCAGATGTTGTGGGTGCAACCGGGAGCGGATGAACCGCAATGGGCTGTAGGAGGAAGTTATCAAGCGGTACGCCTTATTAGATTTTATGTTGAACACTGGGATCGAACACCGTTGCAAGAACAACAAACTATTTTTGGTCGTAACCGTGATACGGGGGCGCCTTTGGGGATGCGTCATGAGCACGATGATCCCGATTATGCCAGTGATCCACATGGGAAACGGATCCCGATGGATGCGCATATGCGCTTAGCGAATCCACGGACCCCGGATTTTCCCAAATACCTATTGCTACGTCGCGGATATAGTTATTCCTATACCACGAGCGCTTCAGGTCAATTGGATGTGGGGCTACTATTTATTGCTTATCAAAGTGATCTGGATAAGGGGTTTATTGATACGCAAAATAGACTCAATGGTGAACCTCTTGAAGAGTATATTAAGCCCTTTGGTGGAGGATACTTCTTTGCGTTACCAGGGGTTAAATCGCCCAATCATTATTTAGGCCAGACGTTACTCGAATCGTGATGCGAATTTGGTTGAGAGCAAATGCCTGCTTTTCGCGGGTTTTGTGTATATTTTCAGAGACATTGAGGCACACCCGAGTGAAATTTAAATTCCGGATCGGGACTTAAAATAAGTTCTGTTTCGATGCGTTTGAAAAAAGCGATCCGTTCTTCAATGTTTTCGCCAGCAATTTGTCGTGCCAGGTGCAAGTAATCTTGGAAGTGGCGTGCTTCAGAACGTAATAATGACTGGTAAAATTGCCCCAAACGAGGCTCAACATGCTCACTGAGTGCGGCAAAGCGCTCGCAGGAACGGGCTTCAATATACGCGGCGCAAATGAGTTTATCGATCAGTGTTTGGGGCTCATGGGTAGTGACATGATGAAGCAGTCCTTTGGCATAGCGACTTGAGGTGATGTTGTGGTATTCAATCTTAAACTCATTCATCACTTCAAGCACCTGATAAAAATGGTGAAGCTCTTCTTTAATCAGTAACACCATCTTATCGATAATCGTTTGGGCGTAAGGACTGTCGCCCTTTGCCAGTAACTTTTTGCCTAAACGGTTATGCTGGTTGAGTTGTTGCCAATTGCCAGTGTGGTGATAAATAAAGTTTTCAAAAGGTGCAAGCCAGTCTAATAATTGCTCGTTGCTGGCGCGATCAACACCGTAACGGCGGATAAAGTACATGCCCGATTGTGCGGCTTTTAGCTCACATACCAGATGATCAATGAGTAAGACTGGTAAATTAGTGGGTTTGAGCGCTTCATCAACCCATGCTTGTGGGCTTTGGCAATATAAAAAAGAGTGGATGGGGGCTAATAACTCAGAATTCATGATCAATGGCGAACGAATAAGTCAGTGCTGATCATACCTCGGCTTGGATGACTTGCCCAGTATTGATGATGTTTTAGCTCTGGTTATGTCGGGGATTGCAAATAGTACGACCTATTATTTAATCGCGCCACACAGCGATAGAGACGAATTTAAAACCATTATCTTTTTAGGGAATTAAACCATTGATTGAAAAACGATTGCTGATTGCATAAGCGACAGCAATTAAAACGACTCGATTAAAGTTGCAAGTATGGAAAAATTGCCTACCCAGCAGGCTAAATACCCACAAGATAAGTACGCTCCCCCGCGTGAGAATTACCGGCTATCCTGCTTCAGAAAGAGTGTAATTTTATTATTCATAATGACAAATTTTAAGGGCTTGATTTTGCTCTCCTTGAAGAAGCGATGATTATTCCTCCTGATGGGGGCATGTAGTCTTCTATAAAAGGTTATTTTCGAGCTAAATCAATGAGAAAGACAGCTATTGCAGGCAATTTAAACTTGTTTATTGCCACTTTATTTTAAGAGATTACCGTAGCTACCCATTCATTTAGTACGTTTATCATGCGTTCTATGATATCGCGATATGCATTGCTTACTGATGGGATACTATCCACATAACAAATAGTTAATGGTTCATTCATCATAAAGTGTTATTTTAATAATAGGCCTACACTTAGTGATACAGATCAGTTATTTTTTATACATTAATCAGTTGTGACAACTATTACTTTCGATATTCTCGTCATCCACTGATTAATTTGAAGATTCGGTATCGTCATTGTTAGGGGAGATCAAGTTTTTATTTTTAAACCTTATTCAAATAGTCCATTGATGATAAAGAGTAAATAATAGGATTAGCAATTTATGGCGCGCATTTTAGTAATTTTTGCCCACCCAGCTTTTCATAAGAGTCTATCTAATCGATATTTAATCGATGCAATTGATACGATACAAGACGTGACTATTCGTGATCTTTATCAGCACTATCCGAGTGGATTTATTGATACGTTGGCAGAACAGGCTATTTTGTCTCAGCATGATGTTTTAGTCCTGCAACACCCACTTTACTGGTATTCGGCACCAGCATTGCTCAAAGAGTGGATGGATCTAGTTTTAACTCGCAGCTATGTTTATCCTGACCAGGAAAATTCAACCGCAAAGCTGACGCAGATGCTTCAGGTTGTCAGTTGTGGCGGATCGCTAACCTCGTATCAACCTGATGGTTATAACCGTTATACGTTGCGTCAGTTTTTACTGCCGTTTGAGCAAACGGCCATTTTGTGTGGAATGCGCTATTTACCTCCATTTGTCATTGATGGTGTACACAAACATGGTGATGCTACGCGCCTTCGACAGTTCGCCAGCCGTTATCGGTTGCTATTGGAGCAGATTCGAGATGAATCATTAGTGATTGATGAAAGTTGCCATTACCTTTCTCACCCGGAAGCGGAGGCATAATGGAGCATTCGTTATGGTTTGATGCCTTCATTTATTTAGCCGCGGCGGTTTTGTCCGTGCCAATCGCTACTCGTTTAGGGCTAGGATCCGTATTAGGTTATCTGATTGCTGGGGCGATGATTGGCCCTTACGTCTTAGGATTTGTCGGTGGTTCACCGGACGTGATGCATTTTGCTGAGTTTGGTGTGGTCATTATGTTGTTTTTGATCGGCCTAGAGCTCAAGCCATCTCGGTTATGGCGACTTAAAAAATCGATCTTTTTTACCGGCGGATTGCAGGTCGTACTGACCTGTTTGGTGATCTGGTCGATAGGCCTCGCTGTTGGGTTATCTGGCCGGGTATCAATTGCGCTTGGGTTAATTTTGTCAGTCTCTTCAACGGCATTAGTGCTACAGAGTTTGCAGGAAAAAGGATTATTAAAAACACCGGCAGGAAGGAACTCCTTTTCGGTATTGCTGTTTCAAGATATTGCCGTGATCCCGATGCTGGCCGTGATTCCTTTTTTGGCCGTATCGAGTGCGATGGTGCAAGTTAATTCCTCAATTCCGGCTTGGTTGCGGGTGACTGAAATTGCAGCAGTGATCGCGGGCATTATCTTTGGGGGGCATTATTTATTACGCCCCGTGTTCCGCATGGTGGCACAGTCGAATATGCGAGAACTGTTTGTGGCGGCTGCGTTAGCGCTAGTCGTTGGGATTGCCCAAGCCATGGATATGGTTGGTTTATCTCCGGCATTGGGGACCTTTTTGGCTGGGGTGGTTCTGGCAGATAGTGAGTATCGCCATGAACTAGAAGCAGACGTTGAGCCTTTTAAAGGGTTATTACTGGGCCTGTTTTTTATCTCAGTTGGTGCCAATATCAATTTTAATTTTTTGGCCGAGCACGTTGGCATTATTAGCCTATGTGTACTGTCTTTGGTGGTGATTAAATTAGTGGTACTGATTGCTGTTGGTGTTGCATCGAAATTACGTGGTGAAGATCTGGCGATATTTTCTTTGGCGCTATCGCAAAGTGGTGAATTTGGTTTTGTGCTGGTTTCCTTTGCCGGTAGTTCATATGTACTGAGCAAATCGGTTGTGGACATGACTACATTGGTGATTGCCTTATCAATGGCCACTACACCGTTATTAATGATAGCGGCGCAGGGATGGCTATTCCCTCGTTTATATAAAAATCGAGCGGCGACGCCAGAAAGCGATGTCACTGATGAAGGAAATCCAGTGATTATTGCTGGATTCGGTCGTTTTGGTCAGATCGTTGGGCGAATGCTCCATAGTAATCATATTGGCACGACGATTCTTGAACATGATGCGAATCATATTAAAACCTTAGGACGATTTGGTTTTAAAGTCTTTTATGGGAATGCATCTCGGGCCGATTTATTAAGTTCAGCTGGTGCTGAGAATGCCAAATTGTTGATTGTAGCGGTTGATGATCCAGAGCGCACGCTCGAGATCGTGCGGATGGCGCGGCAAAATTTTCCGCATTTGATTATTTTAGCTCGCGCAGTCGATCGTCCCCACGCTTTGGAGCTGATGCGTGCAGGGGTTGATTATGTGCATCGGGAAACGTTAGGGTCAGGGGTGGCGTTAGGGGTTGATGCGCTCTCTGAATTGGGATGGCGTGCGAATCAAGCCTATCGAATTGGTGAGTTTTTTAAATCTTATGATAATAAATTGTTACGCGAGCAGCTTCTTAAAGAAGATTATGATGGCGAATTTTTACGGCAGAGTCTGCGCTCACAGGCCATGCTTGATAAATTGCTTAATGATGATAGTCAAGTCCCGACTGAGGCTTATGAACAGGCTTGGGAGAATTATGTTGGCGAAGATAAGAATCCTATGACACCACAAATGCATCAAGCCCACAAACGAAATAAAAAGCAACGTTTGGAGCGGAAAAATAATCCGCTCGATTCATAAGCTACGTTTTAGATTGAACGGTTCTGCGTTCGATGTTTGCATCATCTGCTAAGTATGAGGGAAGCACATTTGCTAATTTCTCGACACTATGGCGGATGATGCCTGAGTCTTGCTCTAATAAATCGGTCTCAACAATCTCATAATGTTTGAGCAGTTTTTTACGATTCGTAATCTTAACCGGCATAGAACGCTGTTTACGATAGTTTTTTAAGGTTGCTTCGCTGGCGGTTGCATTATTATAGATGATGCAATCGACTGGACGACCAATATAGTGTTCCAGAATCGAAACAAATGATTCCAACGTATAACCATCTGTTTCACCAAATTTAGTCATAATATTGCTAATATAAATGAGTTTTGCAGGACTTTTTTGTAGCGCTTCGCGGACCCCCGGAACTAACAAATTGGGGATGATACTGGTATAGAGATCCCCCGGGCCTAAAATCACGGCTTTAACTTGGCGCAGTCGCTCGATGACTCGCGGGAAAACAGTGATTTGATCGCTGTGATGAGGGACTAAGAAAACATTGGCTATCTTTTGACGCTGATTGCCTCTTGGCACATCGATGGCATTTTCACCATAGATTTGTTCTCCATTCGTCAGTTGTGCAACTAACGTTGATTTGTCGGTCGTCACGGGAAGAATTTCACCACGAACATCGAGCAATTGGGCCAATGCTTCGATCCCGGTTGAAAAAGATCCTGAATATTGGCTCAACATCGTGAGCAGCATATTCCCCGCACTATGGCCGCGCAGCCGCTGGTTTCCGGTAAAACGTTTGAGTAACAATTTACGAGCCATGTCTCGATGGGGCGATAGCGCTAAAATGCATTTTAATATATCACCAGGCGGTAAAATCCCCAGCTCATCGCGCAAACGTCCGGTTGAACCACCACTGTCAGTCATCGATACAATTGCACTCACATCTAAACTTTCGGCATCACGCAGGGCACTGAGTAATACAAATTGTCCACTGCCGCCGCCGATTGTGGCGATAGCCCGACGAGCATTAACAACGCGAGGATTCTGCAAGGAAAACTCCTATTAATAAATAATTCAGGACATCTCTATTGTAGATTATTGCTCTGTGACATCAATAGTGCGGTCGTTTTTGTTATTGAGGATATATTCTTTGTTATTGTGGGAATCATTTGCAATGAGGTGTCATCTTTTTGATCGAACTTTAGCCAGTGATTGGCTCAAAAAGGCTGGCATAAATCAGCCTTGATTTACCAACGAATGACCCACGCTGATTATTAATCGTTGGGTTGGGCGGAAAGTTTGGCTCGGATATAATCACTATGATCGAGATAAACTAAATCGGCTATTTTACGAATAAGTGCTTCTTCGTGTGGGTCTAAATTGTTGTCTGCATAGGCAACTTGCCACAGCGCCAATATCATTTTATATCGTTTTTCGTATTCCAACTCTTTTACTAGGTGGGTAAATTCGTAAACAGAGACGGATTTTTCAGTGGCTTTTTGCGCTTGAATGTAAAGGGCTCTTGATTCCTCACGTGTTAAAGATAATAATTGGCTTAGCTGATGATAAATGACGGATTGCTCTTCTCCACTTTCGTTTGCATCGGCACCACTAACCTGAATTAATAATGCAGCTGTAGCAAGCCTCAATTGTTCTTCTGGGCTTTGGGATTGTTGTTCATCGCTGCCAAAAGCATCACGGATAAATTGTTGGAGTGTTTCAAGCATTACTGATTCCTCATAGTTGGCTACAAATTGTGGCAGAGTTAGTGGTCAAACCCAAATTTTTTTATTCGTAGGGCTTGAAAATGTCCCGTAAGGGACCATTTATACAGAAAGTACCAAAATATTAGAATCACTATTTGCTACTTAACATATTGTTTATTATGTAGTGAATGATAACAACATAAATGGTGTTGTTATTTGACTATTGTTTTTGTGACTTTCTTTTTATCGATATAAATGAGTAATTTCCTTATAAAGTCATTCGTTATTTTTTTAGTGTATACTTAAATATATCTATGGCTTATTTCATCAATTACATATTGATTGGTTTAAAGATTCAATGACAAACACTCCACGTACAAAATTAGATTGGTTGATTCGATTCCGTCGTGCAAAGACGCAGGAAACGCTGGATTTCATGCTGGAACGAGCTTTAGAACAACTTGCTTCAACTACTGATAAAGCCGAAGCTATATTAGCGCACTCCGCTCGCCAAGATGAATTAGATTCTAATCGTCGTTCCTTTTAATTGAGCTGCACATTTGTTGTTTTTTGCCAGCTAATTAGGGCCAATAGATATCGATAGATAAAGATAATATGCTGCTGAATATGGATTATGTTAATGCAGCATTTTTTTAGATCATCTTTCTTTATAGAAATTTACATTATGGTAAATAGTTATATCTATGGATCGAATACAGAGGAAATCAAAAAAGAGATAAGCCGATAACAACAATAACAATGAAATAAATGAAGAAAATAGACTAAACGTTAAGATGGTGCCGACTGCCGGAATCGAACTGGCGACCTACTGATTACAAGTCAGTTGCTCTACCTACTGAGCTAAGTCGGCGACGCTTAATGGAGCGCTATTAAACGGTTATTTTGATTTGATGTCAAACACCAAATCAAAAAAATTCGCCTTACGGTTATTTTTTGACATACAGTAAATATATTGTCAGATTAATTGTATAGATTGTTGGCAAACCATGGATAAGCTGGTTTTTGGATCACGAGTTATTTTAAGGTGTTCTTAAGATGTTACGTATTCTTTTGCTTTGCATTGGTTGGCTTTCGTTGGGGCTTGGCGTTATAGGGATTGTGTTACCGTTACTGCCCACAACGCCATTTGTATTGCTTTCGTGCGTCTGTTTTTCCAAAGCATCAAAACGCTTCGAGTCGTGGTTACTGAACCATCGTTATTTTGGCGCAATTATAACGAACTGGCGTCAGCATCGAGTGATCCCTAGCCGCGCTAAATGGTTGGCAAGTGGTATGCTCATTTTTTCTGCTACAACGCTCATTTTTGTAGAGATGCCATGGGTAGGGCGAGTCATGACTTGGTGTCTGTTGGCTGGAATTTTGCTCTTTATTCTCACTCGGCGGTCTCAAATTCCGCAGTCAGAATGATGTATTATCTTTTAAATTGCTTAAAGCTTACCCAATCGATTTTTTTAATGAAAATTGCTCTTTACCTTTATCAATGTTTAGGTATACTACGCTGCGTCTTTAGGGGTGTAGTTCGAATTGGTAGAACAGCGGTCTCCAAAACCGACGGTTGGGGGTTCGAGTCCCTCCGCCCCTGCCAGATTTTAAGGCCTGCTCATTGAGCAGGCCTTTTTGATCCGCTATGGTAACGTTTTGAGTCATGAAGAATCAGCCGATGCAACAACGTTCAATTGCTTTCTTGCAGCAGATGGGGATCTCTGTTTGGCGTTCTCGCGAAAAGCAGGAGCTCTTGATCCCGTTATTATGGGTGCATGATCAACCTGACCAGCTTCAAGCATCTCCATTGTGGCGAGGATTGATTGCAGCGATTCAAGATGAATATTCAAACATCTTTATCACCACACCTGAAAAATGCAGCCATTACACAAGCACCACTATTATCTGGACTTCAGAGCAATCCCCGGAAAGTGATGAAAGAGTGAGTCGCTATATTTGGTCTGAGCTTAGTACTCAAGGCGAACAAAAACGTCAGCTTTGGCAGCAGGTCTCTCATGCCTTATATGGTTAAGCCATTGCTCGAGTCGCGGGTTGGTGAAATTCTCGCAATTGAGCAATCTGTTCAGTGTCATCCTTGGAGCGCTAGGTTATTTGAGCAAAGCTTTTCCTCAAGAAGCGTTAATTTAGCGATTGAAGATTGCCATGGGGATATAGCTGGGTACTTGTTTAGTCAGGTGATTGTCGATGAGGCCGAATTATTAAATATTAGTATTGCTAAGAACCACCAGCGACACGGATTAGCAAGTCAGTTATTAACTCATTGGATTAAGTATTTAAACGACCAATCTGTGACTCGATGTTTGCTCGAAGTGCGCCAGAGTAATGAGGCTGCAATTGCGCTGTATCAGAAATTCGGATTCACACTCGATGGGATCCGCAAAGGTTACTACCCTTGTCCCCACGGGCGAGAGGATGCTTGTCTGATGACTTTTTTGCTTGAGCAAACGGAGTAGCTAATTTTTAGCGTCGGACATTGCCTGACGCTTAGCTATCTCGGTGACGCGTTTCAGCGACAGTTTCAATGTGGTGATGGATAATGGCATATGATTGCCGTTATCAATACTGTTTTCTGCTACCCACACCTGATTCATCGGTAGTACTAGGTGTGTTGACACTGGTGGATGCTGTTGATATTGCACGATTAATGCAGGTTGCAGGCGAATATGGTATTTTTTGATAAATTGCTGATGAGCCCGATTCAAATCCATGGTGTAGCGAACTTTGACATAGTTTTGGGTGAAATGAATAAAATCGGCATTGTTGATAATATTTTTTTCGAAATCTTTGCAGATTTGACACGCTTTGCGCCGAAAATAAAAGAGGATGGGACGGTTTTGCTGTTGTGAAATCGCCAGTGCTTGCCGATACCCTTCATCTTCAAAATACCATCCATCGCTGGCACTTACGCCATAGCTCTTAATGTGAAAAAAATAAATGTAACCGCAGGCTAAAATCGCAACTAAGCCGGCTAATGCTGCCATTGACCAAGTACGGACTTGGTTCCGTGAGACTTTCATAACTATCCCATTGAATTCGCTAACCATCTTCATTTTATTATAGAGCGATTATTTATATTTGCCGTGGATCCACATAACAAGATTTTTGTGGCGATTAATAACGCCAATAATCGTTTGCTCGAGCGCTGCTTTCAAACGAGGTTTTTATATAGGTTAAAAATATTCTATAACGGAAAAGAATGATAAAACACTTGAATGAGAATAATTTTTATTTATATTAATGAGCTCATTGCTTTTCCCCTGATTCATTTTGTAGGAGTTTTTCTTCATGCGCCATTTAACGAAGTTACTGTTGCTCGTTTGTAGCTGTCTCATTTCTTGGGCTAGTTTTGCTAGCACTTACCCTTTAACGGTAACTGATATGGCGGGTCGTCAGGTAACGATTCAGTCTGAGCCGCAGCGAGTTGTTCTGCAAGATGGCCGTGACTTAATGATGTTGGCATTGCTCGATCGGCACAATCCGTTCAAACGGGTGGTTGCGTGGAACAACCTGATTAAGCGCCATGATCGTGGGACTTGGAAGCCCCTGGTAAAAGAGTGGCCAGCGGGCGGCAAAATTTTAGATATGAATTTTGGGGATAGCGGTAATTTGAATATCGAAGAAGTCATTACTCATCGACCACAACTGCTGATTGCTGAGCTTCGTGCCAAACCGGCCTTGGAACAGTCTGGTGTGATCCAAAAGCTAGCCAAAGTAAACGTCCCGGTTGTATTTGTTGATACTGGCGTTCATCCGGTTAAAAATGCTCCTAAAAGTGTGGCGCTGCTGGGTAAAATTTTAAATAAACAAGCCAATGCTAAAGCATACGTTGATTTTTATGAGAGCCATTTAGCCAAAGTTAAACAGCTGGTCAAGCAGGCGATTAAAGACAATGGCGGTAAACGCGTCCGCGTCTTTTTAGAAGCCCATGCGGGGGCGAAAGGAGCGAATGATTGTTGTTTTACGCATAATCATTTTGGTTGGGGCCCTCAAATAGTCGCTGCTGGTGGTGAAAATGTGGGTGGCGAGCTTCTTAAAGGTCCAACAGGCGTGATTTCGATGGAAAAAGTGTTGCAGATGCAACCGGATGTCTACGTTATGAGTGGTGCTGATTTTGGTCCTGATTCATTAGCCTTGCCGTTAGGGGGTGTCGTCTCCGCGCAACGTGTTCATAAAGCATTTGTTCGATTACTAAACCGCCCAGGATTTAAGCAACTCAATGCGTATAAAAATCATCGAGTTTATGGAATATACCATCAGTTCTATAACCATGCTTACAATATTGTTTCAATTGAAGGTTTAGCCAAAGATTTTTACCCGAAAGCCTTTAAAAATATTGATCCGACTCAGACGTATCATACGATCCTCAGTCGTTTTACAGATATAAAAATAGGTGATGTGACCTTGTTTGCTCACGCCAAATATAAGTAAATAGGACATGTAGATATCACCATGACTGAGAGTGTTATTTCGCCGCAACCTAAGTGTTGCGGCGCGGTTGTTTATAAAAACGACATTCGGCGAAAGCTACTTTGGGTGATTAGTTTCACCTTATTGGCGGTTATTGCGGCAATTACCGATGTGTTGTGTGGTTCTGGCACATTACCTTGGAAAGTTGCACTGAACGGGATCTTTCATCCTGAGCAAGTGTCGACGATGGTTCGGGTGGTCATTTGGGATCTGCGGATGCCCGTTACCTTAACCGCCGTACTTGCTGGCATCGGTTTATCATTAGCTGGTTCATTGATGCAAACGGTGCTGGACAATCCCCTCGCAGAACCATTTACGTTGGGAATTTCAGCTGCGGCGGGTTTTGGCGCTGCATTAGTCATTGTCTTCCAAACGGCGTTAGTTAGCTGGTTGCCCGTCGATTATCTGTTAACTGCGAATGCATTTATTTTTTCGCTAGTGACCGTGTTATTTATCGGTATCTTTGCTGCGCGCTGTGGCTTGTCAGTCGAGATCATTGTGATGTTAGGGATTGCCGTTCACTTTATTTTCTCAGCACTGCTTGGACTGGCGCAATATCTGGCGGATGTCAATCAGTTGCAATCTCTGGTGTTCTGGATGATGGGCTCTTTGCAAAAAAGCAATTGGACTCAAGTTGGTATTAATGCAGCCATTATTGCAGTCATTCTGCCAATTTTGTTGTTGTTATCTTGGCAGATTTCTGCACTGCGTGGTTTTGGTGAGCAGGCGCAAGTTTTGGGGATCCCGGTGGCAAAACTGCGGATGTTACTGCTGGTCTTTTCCGCCTTGATGGCGAGTGCGATTACCGCAACGATTGGGGTGGTTGGTTTTATTGGTCTGGTGGCGCCCCATGTCGCCCGCATGCTGGTGGGAGAAGATCAGCGTTTTACCCAGATTATGACAATGGTTGTAGGGGCATTGCTGATGACCGTTGCTTCAATTGTGAGCAAGATGTTGATCCCTGGCGTAATTTTACCGATTGGGATGGTCACGTCCTTGCTGGGAGTTCCGTTCTTTTTATGGTTGATTCTAGGGCGACGAGTGAGGAGAAATTGAATGCTTGAAGTTCATGATTTAAGTGTCACGATTGGGCGCACTGAGATCCTAAAACCTACTAGTTTTGTTCTAGAAAACGGCCATTCTTTGGCGCTGTTAGGACGTAATGGCGCAGGTAAATCTACCTTAGTTAAGGCGTTAGCCGGGATGTTGAAGTATCGCGGTAGTGTTCAGTTAGATGGCCGGGTTTTAGATAAAGTGAGTTATAAAGAGCGCAGCCAATTGATTGGCTATATGGCCCAGGATTTTGCTGCGAACTCGGTTCGGTTAACGGTGTTTGAGTTGCTGCTCATGGCGCAAAATAGCCATAATATGCGTTTTTCTGCTTCGCATGAAAGTATTGTTCGCGCGCAGCATATGCTCTCAATGCTTAACATTGAAAATCTGAGCGAGCGGATGAGTGATGAAATGTCGGGCGGTCAGCGCCAAAAAGTGGCTTTGGCATTGGCTCTGATTCGCAAACCACAACTATTGCTGCTTGATGAGCCGACCTCTGCACTTGATTTAGCTAACCAGTTACAACTCCTTGAACGGGTTTTGGATTACACTCGTCAGCAGGGCATTTGTACGTTGATGGTGTTGCATGATCTGAATCAGGCACATCGTTATGCGGATCAAACGATGATCCTCGAGTCTGGCTCGATCAGTGCCAAAGGACAGACTGATAAAGTACTCACAGCAGAGCAAATCGCGAAAAGCTATGGTGTTCATTGTGAAGTATTTGTCGGTTCTGATGGTTCGCGTAGCATTCATCCATTGTCTGCGATTGTGAATTTCTAGACTTCTGCACCAGGCCACGCGATGATAAGTGTTATTCTCATTACTATTTAAAAGGATTGTTGTTCATGCGTGAAGCTATTGATGCTGCTTATGTCAAAGCGCTTGCCCAAGAAATACTCTCGATTGATTCTCCCAGTGGTTATTGTCAAAGTGTGATCAAGCGAATTGAGCAAGAGTGTGCTTTATATGACGGTGAGTTTCAGCGCGATAATAAGGGCAATGGTATTTTTACCATTGCTGGTAAGGATCGCTCTCAGACGATAGGCGTGGGGGTACATGTCGATACCTTAGGTGCGATGGTCCGCAGCATCGACGAGCAAGGGCGCATTCGCTTTACCCCAGTAGGGGGACTCATCTGGCCCACAGCCGATGGTGAATATTGCAATATTCGTACTCGTGATGGCCGCACGTATACGGGAACTTTTTTAAGTCTATCTGCAGCTGCTCATGTCTATAAAGATGCTAAGTCTCGTCCTCGAGAGCCGGAACAGATGTATGTGCGCCTTGATGAAGTGGTTGAATCAGCTGAGGATGTTCGTTCGTTAGGGATTGCGGTGGGCGATTACCTCTGCATTGAAACCAAAACGAAGATAACAGATAGTGACTTTATAAAATCACGGTTTATCGATGACAAAATTAATGTCGCGAGTGTTTTCGGGCTGCTCAAGTTGTTCGCAGCAAAAAAAATTCAGCCGCAGTATAACGTCTCATTTGTCTTCTCTACTTATGAAGAAGTTGGCCATGGTGCGGCTTGTTTACCTACCCATATTCGAGAGTTTATTGCCGTCGATATGGGATGTATCGGCGATGATCTCAGTTGTAATGAGCGCCAAGTGAGTATCTGTGCCAAGGATTCTTCAGGGCCTTATGATTACCAGATGGTGTCAAAATTAATCGAATTGGCGAAAGAACATCAACTGGATTACGCCGTTGACGTGTATCCATTTTACAGCTCTGATGCCAGTGCGGCGATGAAAGGTGGCCGTGATATTCGTGCGGCCCTCATTGGTCCTGGCGTGGATGCCTCTCATGGTATGGAACGTACGCACTATAAAGCCCTCGAAAATACGATTGCGCTGTTAGCGGCTTATTTGCAAGAAGGAGCCATTCGAGCATAAGCAACTCGCCTGCCGCAAGGCAGGCTATACATATTATCTTGGGGGCATTAAATCCCCATACATAGATATTTAATTTCGCTATATTCTTCTATGCCATAGCGAGAGCCTTCCCGGCCGATGCCCGATTCTTTAATACCACCAAAAGGGGCCACTTCATTGGAAATTAACCCTTCATTGATCCCAACCATGCCATATTCCAGTGCTTCACTCACCCGCCAGATACGGCTCATATCGCTGGCATAAAAATAGGCGGCTAAACCAAATGGTGTTGCGTTAGCCAGTTCAATAGCTTGTGCCTCATCGGTGAATTTTACCAGTGGTGCAACTGGGCCAAAAATCTCATTGTTGAATATATCCATCTGAGCATTAACACCTGTGAGAACCGTGGGTTGATAAAAGAGTGTATCACCCTGTTGTTGGCCTCCAGTGGTCACTTTAGCTCCGGCTGAGATGGCTTGAGACACTAACGCATTGACTTTGTCGACGGCAGCTCGGTTGATCAATGGCCCCATATTTACACCTGTTTCAAGGCCGTTACCTAATTTAAATTGTTTTAGTGCAGCCGTGAGTTTATCGGTAAATTGATCGTATACATCTTCTTGAACCAGAATGCGGTTTGAACAGACACAAGTTTGCCCACTATTGCGGAATTTTGAGGCAATTGCACCTGCTACCGCTTCATCTAAATCGGCATCATCAAAGACAATAAAGGGGGCATTGCCGCCTAATTCCATGGATGTGCGTTTGACCGTGTCAGCGCATTGTCGCAGTAATAGCTTACCGACTTGTGTTGAGCCGGTGAAGCTGAGTTTACGGACGATTGGGCTCTTAGTTAAAACACCGCCAATGGCTTTAGAATCAAGCCCAGTGACAATATTCAGTACCCCTTGTGGGAGTCCAGCGCGCTGCGCTAATTCTGCCAGAGCTAATGCGCAAAGAGGAGTTTCTTCTGAAGGCTTGACGATCATCGTACATCCAGCGGCTAAGGCTGGTGCGGCTTTGCGAGTGATCATCGCTATAGGAAAGTTCCAAGGGGTAATTGCTGCAACAACGCCAACCGGTTGACGAATGGTTAAGAGGCGTTGGTTGGGATTGGCCGATGGGATAACCTCACCATATTGGCGTTTGGCCTCTTCAGCAAACCACTGAATAAACGAAGCACCATAGGCAACTTCGCCATTGGCTTCACTTAGCGTTTTACCTTGTTCTAAGGTCATCAGGGTGGCTAAGTCTTGCTGATTGTCCATAATAAGCTCAAACCAACGATTTAGGATTGCCCCTCGTTGTTTGGCGGTTAATGCTGACCAACTGGGAAGAGCCCGTTGGGCAGCTTGAACCGATTTTTCAGTTATTTTTGAATCACAATCAGTAACTTGTGTGATAACTTGTGCCGTAGCAGGATTGAGCACGGCAAACTTGTGTTCACTATCGAACCACTGACCATCAATAAATGCTTGCTGTTTGAGTAGTGATGGATCGGATAAAAGCATGACTTATTCTCCCCTGATCGTTTATGTATTGTTCAGCGTATCACGAACTGTTTAGGCATCCCTATATCATTTGCTTTTTCGATTGCCGTTTTGGGGCATCATTGGGTAATAAGCAATAAAGAAACGCAGGAATAAGTACAATTAACCCTAAAATGGTGAAACTCCAATTGAAACTCCACAGCATATTATGGTTTGGCGAAATTTTATAAAAAATTGCTAGCAATGTTGCGCCACAGGCAACGCCTAAACTAAATCCTAACTGCTGGATAACCGATAGCAATCCATTGCCAGAACTGGCTTGTTGATCACTTAAGTCACGCAGTGAGATGGTTCCGATGCCACTATAGGTAATAGAATTAAGTGAACCTAAAATCGCGAGCTGAACCAAAATGAGCACTAAACTATGGTTGGTTAGTGTAAACGAGCAGAAGCATAAAAATTGTAGGCAACTGGCAGTGCGCAATACATTCCGATAGCCATAATGGTGGATGAGTCGAACCACATAGCTCTTAGCGATTATCGCAAATAGTGCGATGGGGATCATGGCCAGGCCCGAAGTAAAAGGAGACAAACCCAGGGCTAGTTGCAAATAGAGTGGAATGAGCAACGGCATAGCTCCGCTCCCCATTCGGTAAAATAAGTTCGCAAAGGCACCAATGGCAAAAGTTGAGACGCCAAACAATCTCGGTGAAAACAGCGGATTAGATTTCACACTGGCTAGCCACCAATATAAGGCGATCAGTATCACCCCAGTAGCTAGGCAGTATAAAGAATGATAATGCCCTGTTTTATAGTGGGCTAATAAGTCCAATCCAATGGTGAATGTTGCCATGGCGCCAGCCAATAGGATGAATCCGAGATAATCAAACTTTTCTTGATGAGGTGAGCGGATATCTGGCATGACTTTATAGGCCGTCCATAAGCCAATGACTGCCACGGGTAAGTTGATTAAAAACACCCAGTGCCAGTTGGCGATTTCAACTAAAAAACCACCCAGCGCAGGACCAATAATTGGTCCTAATAATCCGGGCATGACCACAAAGCTCATAGCGGCCAAGAACTGCTCTCTGGGGATGGTTCGTAAAATCGTTAATCGTCCAACAGGTAACATCAAGGAGCCCCCAATACCTTGAATGACTCGAGAAATAATGAGCTGATTGAGTGTCTGCGATTGCGCGCAGCATAGTGATCCGATTGCAAACATCGTCAGCGCAAACATGAAGATGCTGCGAGTCCCGAAACGATCTGAAAGCCAGCCAGAAGCTGGAATTAAAATAGCAATAGTTAATAGATAAGCCTCAATGACTGATTGCATCTGTAATGGACTTTCACCCAGAGCCTTAGCCATCGAAGGTAGCGCTGTATTGACAATGGTGCCATCTAGCGTTTGCATAAAAAAGGCGATGGCAACCAGCCATAGCAAGGGTTTACCGGTGACCGGATTGTTCATAGGTATCTCTAGTTTTATGTATTGCTATTGTGATAACGCGAAGATGTACTTAATATACTTATTGCTCTGTACCATGCTGTTATATCGATAACAGTCGTAACTCAAAGAGTGAGTGTTCTGAGCAATATTAGCAAATGCGACTAAAACGATAAGAAATAGAAATTTCATCAAACTCAAGTGAGCCTGTTCTTTGTCGCAAATATGAGGCTCAGTTAACCTTTGTTGGAGAAAGTTCTCCAAATCCGTCACTATCATAACTAACTGGCGTCAGCTTGTCTTTGGGGAGAGGCTATTTACATCGAGTTTATAATAATTTAGGCTCTGGGGGCTTTATTGCAGCAGGAAGGCGTGTGGCCTGAGGCCTGCGCTAAGTTCGTGTCTGTAAATTGATAATAGTGTTGTTTTAGTTTGTTCCAGCGACTGGATTTCACGTTCGCATTAGCGGCCTCCAGTATCGTTTTAAGTTGGGTCTTTCTGACGTCATATACGAGATAAAGCGTATGCTCGGACAACTGGATCTGTTGTATCCCTGGAAAATCTTTTAACTCCTGAAGCGTGTCTTGGCACAGGGCTGTATTAAGTTTCAGTGAACGTTTAACCAGAAAATTAGCCATGATATTCCTTCCCAGTATCTAGGGACTGTTGACCTTTTGTGATTAGTTTTGCAGAAATCTGAGAGGGATTTAGGCAAGGCAAACGTTGTGCTGTGTAGTTATTCTCCACAAAGAACGTTTAACGCTGGATAAATTCCTCTCAGATACTGCCCTTGGGGTTCATTTAAACGCATCCTGAACTTTGTTGCCCCCTGCTTGCTTCACTCATTAAGCGACGCAGGGAGCGCCGCGTTCAAAATGCGTTTAATTTGAACAAAATTCAACCGCCAAAGGTCAACAGTTCCTAGTTAGAATCTTGAGGTTGTTTCTAATCACAAACGGTACTCTAAACGCTCCTTTGGGGGGAATGTAAAGTACAAGAAATAATCCATACTCCGTGTTTATGTCATACAATTAATCATAGATTTTTTGCAATATTGACCTGTTTGGGGTGTGGAAATAAGTTGCTCGTTCTCCAACGGGTTCTTAATCCTTTTCATTTTAGATTAAGGTAATTATTTTAATGAGTTTGTTTTTTAAGAGTCGAAAAAATAAGCAGCAGGATGATGCTGAGTATAAAAATCAGTGGTTATTAGCTGAATACTCAGCCATTACCGAGGCGATGGCTGTGATTCATTTTGATCTGAACGGTACGATTAAATCCGCTAATGAACGATTTTTAGAATTAATGGGTTATACCCAGTCACAACTGATTGGGCAATCCCATCGCAAGCTTTGTAAAAAAGATTATCAGCAATCGGTTGAATATCAGCAATTTTGGCAACGTCTGCAACGCGGGGAGAGTTATTCTGGGCGAGTGCTGCGAGTGAATGCCAAAGGGGAGCAGCTATGGTTAGAAGCGGTTTATACCCCGGTGAAAGATAATCAAGGAAAAGTAATTGGAGTGATTAAATTAGCTTCAGATATTACCGAGCGAATTAATCGTTATTATCGCCAGAAAGCCGTGATCAGGGCATTTAGCCGGGTTATGGCCACGGTTGAATTTACGGTCGATGGCGAAGTTATAGAAGCAAATGATAATTTTTTGCAAGTGATGGGCTACACCCAGAATCAGATCCAGGGGTTACACCATCGCCAGTTTTGTGAGCAGAGTTTTGTCAATACGGATGCATATCGCCAGTTTTGGGAAAAATTAGCGCGAGGGGAATTTATTGCAGCTCGGATTAAGCGGATTGCTCGAGACGGTTCAACGCGTTGGCTGCAAGCCAGTTATAACCCAATTATTGATGAGGCGGGGAGTGTGACTGGCGTGATTAAGTTCGCCACCGATATTACTGATGAGGTAGCACATCAGGATGCTGAGCGAGAAAGCGCTAGTTTTGCCCACAATGTCTCGGAACAGACCCGACAATGGTGTGAGCAAGGTGTCGGGCAGATTAATGAGAGTGCGAGATTAATGCAGACCACGGCTCAGAACATAAAAGATGCCAGTAACGAGGTTAAAGTTTTAGGAGAGCGTTCAGAGCAGATCACTTCGATTGTTCAGACGATTAACAGTATTGCGGAACAGACTAACCTGTTGGCTCTAAATGCAGCGATTGAAGCGGCTCGAGCGGGTGAATACGGGCGCGGGTTTGCCGTGGTTGCCGATGAAGTGAGAAACCTAGCGAAACGTTCGGCGGAATCGACTGCTGAGATCGATAGAATGATTGATGATATACAGAGCCAGAGTGTTGTTTCGGTCAGACATATGGATGATTTGTTACCTCAGGTTGAAAAGAATGTTGAGATAACCGATGAGATTGGTCAAATGATGTCTAAAATAAATGAACATGCGCAGTCAGTTGTGGAAGCGATCGGACAATTTACACATATGCAAAAATAGTAAGGCGATGAGTTTATTTTCTTCATAAAAAAACAGCTCCATCAAGGAGCTGTTTTGATTTGAATAAACGAAAATTATACATCATAAGTTGTTGATGCAGTATTCCCGCCTTTGCCTGTCCAGTTGGTATGGAAGAACTCACCACGTGCTTTATCAGTGCGCTCATAAGTATGGGCACCAAAGTAGTCACGTTGAGCTTGGATCATATTCGCAGGCAGACGATCTGTAGTGTAACCATCTAAGAAAGTCAAAGCAGAAGCCATACATGGCATTGGCAAACCCACTTCGATTGATTTAGCAACCACTTTACGCCATGAACTCATGCAGTCTTCTAAGATATCTTTGAAGTAAGGATCTGAACCTAAGAATTGCAGATCTGGGTTATTTTCATATGCATCACGGATGTTCCCTAAAAAGGCACTTCGGATGATACAACCACCACGCCACATCAGGGCAACGCCACCATAGTTCAGATCCCAGTTAAACTGTTCTGAAGCTTCACGGATCAGCATAAAGCCTTGTGCGTATGAGATGATTTTAGATGCCAACAGAGCCTGACGAATGGCTTCTAGCCACTGTGCTTTGTCGCCTTCAACTTTATCAATTTGTTTGTTGAAATGTTTCGCCGCTTCGACACGTTGGTCTTTTAAAGAAGACAAGCAACGAGCAAATACTGATTCAGAGATCAATGTCAGTGGAATACCTAAGTCCAATGCATTGATACCGGTCCATTTGCCTGTTCCTTTCTGGCCAGCAGCATCGAGGATGTGTTCAACTAGGGGCTGACCATCTTCATCTTTATAACCTAAGATATCAGTGGTAATTTCAACTAGGTAGCTATCTAGCTCAGTGGTGTTGAACTGTTTGAAGGCTTCTTGCATCTCTTCATAGCTCATACCTAACCCTTCTTTCATGAAGTGGTACGCTTCGCTGATGAGCTGCATGTCACCGTATTCGATACCGTTGTGAACCATTTTGACAAAGTGGCCTGCGCCATTTTTGCCTACCCAGTCACAGCAAGGTTCGTTTTGATCTGTTTTAGCTGAAATCCCCTGTAAAATTGGTTTTACAAAAGGCCAAGCTTCAGGATTCCCGCCGGGCATGATCGATGGTCCGAAACGAGCACCTTCTTCGCCACCAGAAACGCCGGTACCAATATAACGAATCCCTTTTTCTGCCAGTTCCTGAGTCCGACGGTTTGTATCTGGATAATTAGAGTTACCACCATCAATGATGATGTCGCCTTCATCCAGCAGTGGAACTAACTTATCAATAAATTTATCGACGACATCTCCAGCACGCACCATCAACATAATTTTACGTGGCGTTTCTAGTTTTTCGACCAGATCTTCTAGAGAATGAGCGCCGATAACATCTGTGCCTTTGGCTGCATCGTTAAGAAAATCGTCTACTTTTGAAGTTGTCCGGTTGAATGCCACAACTTTAAAACCGTGGTCATTCATGTTGAGAATCAGGTTCTGGCCCATCACTGCCAGACCGATAACACCGATATCACCTTTTTTCATTTGAGCTCCTCACTTATAAATCTTTGGCTGCATTGGCATCTAAATACCACTCAGTGATATTTCTCGCTTTAATTTTCGCCGCAGGGTAGGGCAAGTCGACTGAATCATGGGTCGCAATTTCTTGAAGACGCTGCGCCTTGCCTTCACCCAACACCAGATAGGTAATTCGTTCTGCGTTACTCAGCAGTCGAGCACTTTTAGAAACCCTTAATTGACCACTCTGTGGATGTTCTGCCACAAGCGTTAAATCAGGATCATTAAAATCAGTATGATGTGGGAACAGTGACGCTGTGTGCCCGTCATCTCCCATGCCTAATACAATCCAGTCAAACGCAGGGATCCCATGTACTTTCGGAACGCTCTGGCAGATCTCTTCGGCTAAGCGCTGTGCTTCTTCTTCTGGATCATTTTCGCCGATGATACGGTGGATATTTTCTGGGTTCATTTCAATATGGTCTAACAAGAGTGCTTTGGCTTGACCATAATTACTTTCTGGATCGTTGGGCGCTACACAGCGTTCGTCTCCCCACCAAAAATGCAGGTTATTCCAGTTGATTTTGTCACGGTAATGATCGGCCAGATATTTAAACCATAGTTTCGGCGTGCTGCCCCCTGAGAGGGAAATATGCACAGGTTGTGTCGACTGGCTATATTCAAGCAGCTCTTGAGAGAGTGCTTCCACGACAGCTTGCCCATCGTCAAATACTTTATAATTTATCATGTTAAAGCTCGCAATAATCGGCATCAGTTAAGTTTTTGCAAGGAAATCGCCACTGTCGACCTTCACGGGTTAATAACTCGTCAGCCTCTTTGGGGCCCCAAGTTCCACAGGCGTACCCATACAGTGTCGGATTGTCTTGCGTGATATCTAAAATAGGCTGTACAAAATCCCAGCACGCTAATACGGCATCGCTGCGTGCAAATAAGGTTGGGTCCCCTTTAATTGAATCAAGCAATAACCGTTCGTAAGCTGTTAACACTTCGGTGCCGTCTAAGCTGTCATAGCGAAATTCCATAGAGACTTCTTGCGATTCAAAGCCTGCACCGGGTTTTTTCAGGCCAAACTTCATCAAAATACCTTCGTCAGGTTGAATACGAATGACCAACTTATTATCAGGGGTATTTTGTCCGAAGACCGGATGCGGTGTTTTCTTAAAGTGAATGACAACTTCGGTCACGCGGGTGGGCAGTCGCTTACCAGTACGGACATAAAAAGGCACACCATTCCAACGCCAGTTATCAATGGATAGTTTCAGTGCAACATAGGTTTCAGTGCGTGAGTTTTCATCCACCCCATGCTCTTCACGGTAACCCACCATATGTTCTCCGCGAATATCAGAGGCTGTGTACTGACCTAAAACCAGATCTTCTTTTAGTCTCGTTTCATCCAATGGATGTAAGCTTTGGAATACCTTGAATGTTTCATTACGAATAGCATCTGAATTGATGCGTGCTGGTGGTTCCATTGCCACCATTCCTAAAACTTGCAGAAGATGGTTCTGGAACATATCGCGCATTGCACCAGCGCCATCGTAATAACCGCCACGCTCTTCAACCCCAATCGATTCAGCAGAGGTGATTTCAACATGGTCGATGTAGTTGCGGTTCCACAAGGGCTCGAACAACCCATTGGAAAAACGAAAAACCAACAGGTTTTGTACGGTTTCTTTGCCCAGATAATGGTCAATTCGATAGATCTGGTCTTCGCGGAAAAAACGGTGAAGTTGTTTGTCTAATGCAACGGCTGATTTTTTATCATAACCAAATGGTTTTTCGACAATTAGACGTTTCCAACCATCTTTTTCAGAATGCAAGTCATGCGCCGCTAGGCATTCTGGAATGACGCCATACAAGCTTGGGGGTGTAGACAAGTAATAAATGACATTTCCTGCAGTGTCATATTGCTGACTTAATTCGGTCAATCGGCCTTTTAAGACTGCATAGCTATCTTGATCAGCAGTGTTCAGCGACTGATAGTGAATGTGCGCGCAAAATTCATCAAGTTGCTCGCTATTTTCGAGTTTTTCACTTTCAATCAGTGCGTCTTTAATTCGGGCGCGATAAGCGTCGTCGGAATATTCAGTGCGGCTAATCCCCAAGATTGAGAACGAAGCAGATAACTGCTCTGTTATATAAAGATGGTAAAGAGCCGGGATTAATTTACGGCGTGTCAAATCGCCTGATGCCCCGAATATGGCAATACAGTTGTTATCTAATTGGTTCATATTTTATTCCCGTATGACTCATCGACCTGTTGTTTGTAACATGACTGGTGATAAATGGATGCGTATTACAACCCTGATGTTTATCTGCTTCGCAGGCTAACCAATCCCTAGTGGCACTGGATGCATCTGTTGGAGGGCGCGGATAATAAAAAATTACATATCGTCCTCTTTTACTTTACCGTTTCAATTTAACAAATTAATAACTTGTTGAGAATAACCCAAAATCGATTAAAACGATTACTTATCGCAATGAATATATCACAATTTATTGAAAACTCGCTTAATCTTTATCGTCATGTTGCATTAAGTTATTGATTTAATTTTTGTTTGGCACCATTTTGCATAACAGCAAATAGTTATTTTTTTGACCAGATAAATAGCCAATAGTTCAATCTAGCAAAGATTAATGTTGATTGCCTAGCCTAATTTTTTAAGGTAAAAAGGCTTCTTCTGCGTTGTTGATATGGACATCTTTTGTGAGTGCATTTTGGAATGATTTTGCCGGTGGAGCATCAGGCGAGTTATTAGCTTTTTTGTTATTTGTTGCGATTGTTGCTGGAACGATCGATACATTAGCTGGAGGCGGTGGACTATTAAGCATTCCCGCGTTGATGACTTGTGGGGTGCCTCCGCTGATGGCCTTAGGTACCAACAAATTTCAGGGGAGCTTTGGTTCGGCAATGGCCTCGGTACTGATGTTTCGCTCACGTCGAGTACATTGGGCGGATGTCCGTGGTGGCATTTTGGGATCCCTGCTTGGAGCAGTCGTTGGCACCTTTTTAGTACAACATATCCATGCTCATTGGCTCAGTTGGATAGTGCCGGGCGTATTGGTATTTATTGCGTTGTTTTTCTTGCTTGCAAAGCCCCCGCTAAAGACGGCGAAGCCACGCTGTTCTAAGCGTATTTATCAGCGTTGTATTGTGCCTGTGATCGGTTGGTATGATGGCTTCTTTGGGCCGGGGACGGGATCCTTTTTTGCGCTTTCCGGGGTGTCTTTACGTGGTTTGTCGATGGTCGATGCAACCGCGGTCGCGAAAGTATTTAACTGTGCATCTAATGTGGCGTCGTTGGTGGTGTTTTTAGTCGCAGGACAGGTCTTCTGGTCGGCAGCCATTGTGATGTTCTTGGGGCAATTGGTTGGCGCATGGATGGGCGCCCACGCGTTATTTAAAATCAACCCCAATTATCTGCGTTATCTTGTCGTTGTGATGAGTATTTCAATGCTTGCGCGCTATCTATGGACACAGCATTTCGGAGCGTAGAAAACTTGTATTATTAAACCAATGCTATTGTTGAAGCGATGTGTATTGGCAAGATCACCATTAACGACTGCATAGTCGTTAATGGTTGAGGATGGCTCTGTTAGCGAATGACCTCGTTATAAAAAGCCAGCGAATAGAGCTGATGTTTAGAGTTTTCTATGGACTACCAGTCTTAACTGCGCAGCGCTGTCAAAGTGTCTAGTAAATGCGTATGCATGGATTGGTGTTCTAGGTGCTGATGTTCTTTGACCTGCCATTTCCCTGCCACCATCACTGACTGAATAGCATTTTTGTAATGCGCAAAAACCCAACTATCGAGTAGCTGTTCGATATTGGCACTTTCAAGATAAGGGGCACTTAAATCAAGCTCAATCAAATCTGCTCGTTGTCCCACGGCGAGTTGGCCAATCGGTTGGGCAAGTGCTTGCGCGCCGCCCCGATAAGATTCAACTAACATTCGCTCTGCGGTACTAGGGTATTGAGTGTTCGCTAAAAAGTTTCGTTGTTGATGTTTGAGCCGTTGGCCGTATTCCAGCATACGCAGTTCTTCGCTCACATCGACACTGATGTGGCTGTCGCTACCAATTCCGATTCTTCCGCCTTTGGCTAAAAAGCGTTTCACTTCAAATAAGCCATCACCTAGGCTGGCTTCAGTGAGCGGACATAATCCAGCAACGGCTTGCGCGTTGGCTAATAACTCGAGTTCGCGAGTGGTGATATGTGTTGCATGGATCATACACCAGCGAGCATTAATCTCGACTGAACGACTGAGCCAATCAAGCGGGGTCGTTTGGTGTACTTCCAAACAACGATTAACCTCTCGCATCTGTTCACTTAAATGCAGATGCAACGGCCAGTCGCTGGGTAATGTTGCAACGACATCATTGATCTGTTCGGGGGTGCAGGCTCGAAGGGAATGAAAGCAACCCCCAAGACGTTGGTTAGGGCGTGCCTGAATCAGAGGTTTAAGCCTGTCTAATTGAGCAAGATATTGCTCAGTCGTTTGGATAAAACGCCGCTGAGTGCTGCTCGCGGGAGCCATGGCAAAATCACTATAGCTATAAAGCGTGGGTAAGAGCGTGAGTCCAATCCCTGCATCGGCAGCAGCCCGGCTGATGGCATCGGCCATCTCATCATTGCCAGCATAGGGTTTGCCATTAGCATCATGATGCAGATAGTGAAACTCACCGACACTGGTAAATCCACCTTCAAGCATTTCCATATACAGTGATTTAGCAATGACATATAACTGCTCGGGAGTGATTTGCAAAGCGACTTGATACATCTGTTCACGCCAGCTCCAGAAACTGTCATGGGGGTTTAAGCGTTGTTCTCCTAACCCTGCCATCGCTCGTTGAAAAGCATGAGAATGAAGGTTCGGCATGCCAGGCAGTATGGCGCCAGTTAGTTTTTGACACTGTCCACTGACATCATTTGCAGTCAGTTGAGTAATAAAACCATTGTCGTCAATTTCAATGCAGACATTACGCTGCCATCCAGAAGGCAGATAGGCAAAGGGGGCTAGATAGCGTTCCATAGTCATCTCTTGGGTTAAGCTGTTGTCTATACATATAAAGAAAGATTCAGCCAATGTAAATGAAAGATGTGGTGAATTCGCAATATATGATGTGTGACAATCTATTTAGCTATAAAAGAATCGAATTATTAAGCAAAAAACTTGTCTTATGGATATTATTCTGTCATTTTTTATGTAAATGTATATACAAGTTATCGACGTGATTATCACTTAACCAGAATGAGATGGATAGGAGAGACCCAATGAGTGCAGGAAACCGTTATCGTGATGGAGTGATTAAAGCTCCAACTGGAACCCAATTAAACGCAAAAAGCTGGCTGACCGAAGGGCCATTGCGAATGTTAATGAATAACCTGGATCCAGAAGTTGCAGAAAACCCTAAAGAATTAGTCATTTATGGCGGAATTGGTCGTGCTGCCCGTAATTGGGAATGTTACGATAAAATCGTTGAGTCACTTAAAGCGCTAAATGATGATGAAACACTGCTCGTCCAGTCAGGTAAACCCGTTGGCGTATTTAAAACCCACAGCGATGCTCCGCGAGTATTGATTGCCAACTCAAATCTAGTTCCACACTGGGCTAATTGGGAGCACTTTAACGAACTCGATGCCAAAGGGTTGATGATGTACGGCCAGATGACCGCAGGTAGCTGGATTTATATCGGTAGCCAAGGCATTGTTCAGGGAACCTATGAAACAATAGCCGAAGCAGGGCGTCAGCATTATGATGGCGATCTGAAAGGGCGCTGGTTCTTTACCGCAGGCCTCGGTGGTATGGGAGGGGCTCAGCCTTTGGCGGCAACTTTTGCCGGCATGAGCTCAATCAGTGTTGAGTGTCAGCAATCGCATATCGATTTCCGTCTGAAGACTGGTTATGTTGATGAACAGGCTACTGACCTGGATGATGCGCTAGAACGTGTTCAGAAATATTGTGCAGAAGGCAAAGCGATCTCAATCGCATTGTTGGGCAATGTTGCTGAGATCCTTCCAGAAATGGTTCGCCGTGGTATTAAGCCTGATATGCTCACCGATCAGACTAGTTCTCATGATCCACTTAATGGCTATCTGCCAATCGGTTGGAGTTGGGATGAATATCGCGAGCGTGCTAAAACTGAACCAGAAGCTGTGGTTAAAGCTGCAAAACAGTCGATGGCTCAGCATGTTAAAGCGATGGTTGAACTACATAATCAAGGTGTACCGACCTTTGATTATGGTAACAACCTGCGTCAGATGGCCGCTGATGAAGGGGTCCGTGATGCATTTTCTTTCCCTGGTTTTGTGCCTGCCTATGTTCGTCCGTTGTTCTGTCGTGGTATCGGTCCATTCCGTTGGGCTGCTTTGTCTGGTGATCCGGAAGATATCTATAAAACAGATGCCAAAATTAAAGAACTTATTCCAGATGATGAACATCTGCATCAATGGTTAGATATGGCGCGTGAACGCATTCATTTTCAGGGATTGCCATCACGTATTTGCTGGGTCGGACTTGGAGATCGTGAGAAACTCGGTCTAGCCTTTAATGAGATGGTTCGCAGTGGTGAACTATCAGCTCCGGTTGTGATTGGCCGAGATCATTTAGATTCAGGTTCTGTCGCTAGTCCAAACCGTGAAACTGAATCGATGAAAGATGGTTCAGATGCGGTTTCAGATTGGCCATTACTCAATGCATTGCTGAATACGGCCAGTGGTGCAACTTGGGTCTCGTTGCACCATGGTGGTGGGGTCGGTATGGGCTTTTCACAGCATGCCGGGATGGTGATTGTCTGCGACGGTAGTGAAGACGCAGACCGGCGAATTGCTCGGGTTTTACATAACGACCCGGCAACAGGTGTGATGCGCCATGCTGATGCTGGTTATCAGAGTGCAATTGACTGTGCGAAGGAACATCAATTGAACCTGCCTATGCTGGATCAGTAATAAGGAGGTTCTATGTCAACCCTATGGCATAATTTACGATTGATTAACCAACCTGATGTTGATGCAATTGTTTCTGATGGTGCCAGCATTGTTTGGGTTGGAGAGCAAACTGCTGCGCCAGATTGCGATCAAACAGTAGACCTGGGCAATGCCTGGGTCACTCCCGGTTTCATTGATTGCCATACCCACGTTGTCTTTGGTGGGGAGCGAGCCCATGAGTTTGATTTGCGCTTGCAAGGTAAAAGCTATGCAGAGATTGCTGCCAGTGGCGGCGGTATTGCCTCAACCATGCAAGCGACCCGGCAAAGCGATGAACAGACACTTTATAAGCTCGCCCGGCGACGTATTGAGCAGTTGATCGCAGATGGCGTGACAACCATCGAGATTAAATCTGGTTATGGTCTGGATGAGCTAAGCGAAACGAAAATGTTGCGGGTCATTCGCCAATTAGGCGAAGATCTTCCTGTGACCATCCTGTCGACAGCGTTGCTGGCGCACTCCCTTCCCCCTGAATATGCCGATGATCAAGCAGGCTATGTACATTGGGTCTGTCAGATGCTTCCTAAATTGCATAAAGAAGGGTTGATTGATGCAGTGGATGCGTTTTGTGAACATCTGGCGTTTTCACCTGAGCAAGTTGCCCAGATTTTTGACTGCGCTGGACGTTTATATCTTCCGGTTAAATTGCACGCCGAGCAGCTCTCATTGCAAGGTGGAGCGCAAGTTGCAGCTCGTTTTCATGCCTTGTCAGCCGATCATTTAGAGTATCTTGATGAAGCGGGTGTGATTGCGATGGCCAAAGCGGGAACGGTTGCGGTGTTACTGCCGGGCGCCTTTTACTTTTTGCGTGAAACGCAATATCCCCCGGTGAATTTATTGCGTCGCTATCAGGTGCCGATTGCGATTGCGAGTGATTGCAATCCGGGCACATCACCGGTTTTATCGTTGCGGTTGATGATGAACATGGCATGTACGCTGTTTCGCTTGACGCCAAGCGAAGCCTTGGCAGGGGTTACGACCAATGCGGCCAAAGCGTTAGGGCTGCAAAACACGCATGGTCAGATTGCACCCGGTTTTTGTGCCGATATGATTGCCTGGCAAGTGGATGATCCTGCTGAGATTTGTTATTGGCTGGGGGGACAGTTGCCTCATCAACGTATTTATCAAGGAGAACTCGATGCATCCCAAGGCGTTTGAATTTGAGCAAGGTGATAGTCCGCTATTGATTAGTATGCCGCATGTGGGGCAGGCGCTCTCAGATGAGGTGGCGCAAAAGTTGACACCCAACGCAGCACTATTGCCCGATACCGACTGGCATTTACCGACGTTATATCGTGATGTTAAATCATTAAAGCCAAGTATGATCATTGCGAACTATTCACGTTATGTCGTTGATTTAAATCGTCCAGCCGATGATCAACCACTTTATCAGGGCAATACCACGGGGTTATTCCCTCAGACATTGTTTACTGGTGAACCGTTATTTCACTCACCTATTAGCGATGAGCAGCATGAGTGGGCGAAAAATGAGATTTGGCAGCCTTATCACCAACAAATCAAAGATGAATTAGCACGTCTTAAGGCAAAATATGGTTATGCCTTATTATTTGATGCGCATTCCATTCGCAGTCAAATACCATTTTTATTTGAAGGTAAACTGCCTGATCTCAATTTTGGGACTAACCAAGGGCACAGTGGTGATCCTCGTTTGGTTGAAGCGCTGCTGCCTGTGTGTCAAAGCAATGCGTATTCTTGGGTGGTCAATGGTCGTTTTAAAGGGGGGCATATCACGCGTCATTTCGGCCAACCTGAACAGCAGATCCACGCACTACAACTGGAAATGGCGCAACACGTGTATATGCAAGAACAATGGCCATTCAGTTACCTGCCCGACAAGGCCGCACAGATCCAACCGGTGATATTCGCACTGTTACGTACTTATGTTGAGCGAGCTGCACAAATCTTTACATGAACACGTACCATCTTGAACGGATTAACTGGTCATAACTTGAGTCCGATTCGATGAGCCTGCTCACAAGGCCTTAAGCTATGACCATCCACAGCCCCTAATTCTTGTGCGGCCTGGGCAGTATTGCTCATCTGAGCTGGTTCAGGGGCGGAGCTCATGATGAACCATCTCAATATTTACTAATCTTAAGCTGTCTAAATCGTTGCTTCGTGATCACTCTCGCCTGTGTTGCAATAATTCTTAAAGGGGATTCAAGGCAGGCTCTGGGGATGAACCAAATGAGCAGGCCAGGTTGGCCTGCTCGTTAACTGATAGGATAGGTATAAAACCTAGGGACTGTTGACCTTTGGTGGTTGAATTTTGTTCAAATTAAACGCATTTTGAACGCGGCGCCTCCTGCGTCGCTTAATGAGTTAAGCAAGCAGGGGGCAACAAAGTTCAGGATGCGTTTAAATGAACCCCAAGGGCAGTATCTGAGAGGAATTTATCCAGCGTTAAACGTTCTTTGTGGAGAATAACTACACGGCACAACGTTTGCCTTGCCTAAATCCCTCTCAGATTTCTGCAAAACTAATCACAAAAGGTCAACAGTCCCTAGAAATTGCTCAAGCCAAGCGTTCAATTAACGGCTGCGAGGTGAGTGATCGTTCAGTGTCATAAAACGCGTCAGGAGAATACTCACTGCATAAAGAATGGCATAAATCCAGATAATGCCGTGAATACCAAGCGAATCAAAAAATAAGCTCACTGTTGCTGTCCCAATAAAAGTGGATAAACCTGCACCTAAATTAAGCACAGATAGGGCAGCACCTTTATGCTCAGGTGCGAGTGTGGGCATCAATGCTGATAACGGTACAAAACCGGCCAAAGAAATCCCGAACAATATCGACACACCTAACATGGCGTAGTAGTTCGCGCCTAGCCATAACGGGACATAATAGAACCCTAGTACGCACAAGGCTGACAAAAACCCACCAATCCACATAATGGTCTGTCGCCATCCTAAACGGTCAGCCACCATGCCGCAAACAAGGTTGGCAATGATATTAGTTGAGAACAGAGCGCCCCAAATACTGAGCCAGTCACTTTGACTAAAGCCGACCGTTGATTGCATAAAATTAGGCATAAATGCAATAAACCCATACACCGCAATCGTGTTAATAATTCGGACGATCCCACCAAATCCAATCTTGTAATTTTCAAAAGCGATCGTGAGCCCTTTCTGCAAGGTTTGCAGCGCCGCGTGCTTGGCGGGTCGCTCAGCTGAGGGGGAATGGCGACGAACCCAGACAAAGTTTAGTAGCACGACAGTGGCCCCAGTCGAGACGAAAATTAACCCTGTCCATAACAGCTCGATATAGCTAAGGTGCAGGTCTTTTAAAGCTACGTCTGAATAGTAGGCGCCGAGAACGAAAAATCCACCGGTGAAACAAAACCAGAACCAACCGACGGCGGAACCCAAGCGCTCTTTGGGGGTAGCTTGTGCGATCACCACTAAAAATGAATAAGCAAACAATGGATAGGCAAATCCACGCAGTGGATAAGTGAGCAATAACAGATGATAATTAGTCCCCGCAGCAAGTGAAGGAACAAATAGACATGTGCCTATCACAAATAGAATTGTTCCAGCAAGCATGGTTCGGATAGGGCCAAATGCTTCTGTGAGAACACCAGAAAACCAAGATCCAATCGCCACCGTTAATCCATAACCGGCAAATATCGTTGCGGCTTGCGTATGGCTCAGACCATGGTTAACAAAGTAATTTTGCAACCACGCAGATTCTAGGCCGTCGCCCATCATAAAAATAACGACGCCTAAAAAACCAAAAAAGAGAGCTGGTGGAATACCTATTTTATTTAACCATTCGAAACGATGGATTGAGGCTGATGACGATTGTTCTGTCATCGACTTTTTTGTAGGGGCTGGTTGAGTCAACATGTTCTATCTCCCAAACGACCTCTTAAGGGCCATTATTATGTGTTGTAGGGAAGAGGAGCAGATTAGCGTTCACAACGTCGATTTACTTCGCATTATTCTATTTTCTGTGTAATGACCTGCGAACGCTGTTAATCATAAATGGGCATGTCCTACTTTACGGGTTGCCCATAGGTCTTGAATTTTTCTTGCATTAGCGTCATTTCATCATGATCAAGAACCACCGGGGTGCCAAAGCTCGATGCAATGCAGTGAATTTTTGCGCAATGCTCAATTTCTTCGGCAATATTGAATGCTGCATCCAATGTTCCCGCACCTGTCAGTAGACCATGATTGGCTAGCAAGACGGCCCGTCGGTCGATCATCGCTTCAAAGGCCGCCTTAGCAAGTTCCTCGGTGCCAAAGGTTGCATAGTCAGCGCATCGGACATCGTAGCCAGCAAAAGCCACTAGGTAATTAGATGCCGGAAGCGGCTGACGCAATGTCGCTAATGCCGTACAGTAAGTGGAATGGGCATGAACAACGGCCCGAATATCACTGCGTCGCTCGTAAAAAATTTTATGCATACTCCATTCACTGGAGGGTTTGCGATGACTATCGACTACTTCTCCTTGTGGATCTATTAAGACGATATCTTCAGGGGTTGCGCTAAAATAATCGACACCACTGGCACTAATCGCCATTAATTCTGACTGTGGATCGTAGATCGAAATATTGCCACCGGTCCCGATGGTTAACCCATGGGTGGAAAGTTTTTTACAGGTCTCAACTATTTCAATTCGTTGTTGCTCTAATAACATGACGGTCATCCTTTTGTTGCAATTGATATCAGCTTATTTAAATTGATATAAAAGTGGTTCATGATTAATAAATCGTTGAATTTCAGCCGCAATCATTTGGGTGTGATTGGTCAGCACTTCACGTGTTGCTCCGGCAATATGTGGGGTAATCACGACATTATCGAGTTCGCTAATGTAAGGGTGGTCGGCATAAATCGGCTCGTTGGCAAATACATCAAAGCCGGCCCCGGCAATTCGTTTTTCACGCAACGCCTCAATTACCGCCTGCTCGTCTAATACGGCGGCCCGAGAGGTGTTAATCAGATATGCTGTCGGTTTCATGAGTGCTAATTTGTCAGCATTAATGAGATTTTCGGTCGCTGGTGAAACCTTAAGATGTATGGTGATGAAGTCTGAACTGCGCATCAGTTCGTCAAGTGTGACTTTGATGACTCCTGGTTCGTTAACCTCTATCTCAGAAACATAAGGATCATAGATCGCAAGTTCCATCCCAAAAGCGCGGGCAATTTTGCCGACTCGTCTGCCAATGCTACCGTAGCCGATAATACCCAACCGTTTGTTATGTAATTCCACGCCTTTAAAAACCTCATAAGGGCTGTCAGCAGTCACATCCCAAATACAGTCTTTCTGTTTACCGGCTCCGCTTTGCTGCGTATGTTGTTGGGTAAATTTTTTCTGCTTTAACGCGCGGTATGCTTGAGGAATATGGCGAGCGCTATTGAGCAGATGGGCAATGGTTAACTCTGCCGTGGCATCGGAGTTGCGGCCCGGTGTATAGATCACTGGAATCTGCTTGGCCTGAGCTGCAGCCACATCAATATTGACCGGATTTGCCCGTGTACATGCGATGAGTTTTAGGTTCGGGCAGTTCTCAATTACATTTGCAGTAATATCGTCATATGACGTAATGAGAATGTCGCAATCATGGCCCAGAGCAATGAGTTCAGACTCAAGTAACTTGGGTAACCCTTTTGCCCACCCTTCTATTTTTAGGTCACCAATGGCCTCTAGTTCATGCAAATGACCATCATGTTCAGCTGTGAATAATATCTTCATCATTTATTGCTCCAAATGTTTGGATTCAAGGATCTGTGCTCTTAAGTCCCAAAGAGGAATCGCCACGTCTCTTAATGTCTTATAGATTTCGAATAAATTTTCATAGAGTTCAAAGTGTTGCGGCAGCGGGGAATAACATTGATCGATAGCAAAAATGTCATCCATCTGGTGTGCTGGAGTCATGCCAAGTGCTATTCCTGCCAAAATAGCGGCCCCTTTAGAAGAGAGCTCTTTGGCTTGAGGGATCACGACGGTACGTCCTGTCACATCGGCAATGATTTGGCTCCAGGCTGGAGAATTGGTTCCACCACCCGCTAAGAAGAGTCGTCCTTCCGTTGGCGAACCCTCTAATGCATCTTTAATGGTATATGCAATGCCCTCATAGACTGCTTTAATCAAATGTTCTCGAGTGGTATTGCGGTTGATACCAAAAAAGTTAGCGCGGGCATTTTCATTAAAAAAAGGTGCGCGTTCGCCGACGAGGTAAGGGTGATAAATAATGCCACCAGCGCCAGCAGGAACTTGGCTGATCAACTTTTCTATTTCAACAAAGTCGTGTGTCTGTGAGATGGAATCCAGACACCATTCAATGTTAGGCGTCCCACTGAGCGTTGCTTTAAGCACCATGAAGTGATCGGCGAGTGCATGAGGAATTGTGCGATTGCTATCATCCTGACTGATTTCTAGCTCGCTGGTGACAATACCTGTACAACACGTGGTTCCCAAGATCGTAAAAACATCATTGTCTTTAATTGCTCCGACACCGAGTGCAGCCGCTGAAACATCGAGTGCCCCGGCACACACTTGGGTGGTTAATGCTAAGCCGGTAAATTCAGCCACATCTGCGGTTATCGTTCCCACAAGATCTGTGGGCTGGTGGATCGGACTCATTAGGCGAGTGGCATCGGTCAAGTTTAGTTCAGGATCATTAAAAATCGACGATGCTAGCGTTTGAGAGTCCAAATTCAGTAGTGATGTCCCGCTATCACTCAGCTCTAAACCGAGCATTCCGGTCAGTTTGTAACGTATCCAATCTTTGGCAAAGAGTAAGCGGTGTGCCTTTTGCAGCGTTTGTGGTTCATGTTGCGCAAGCCAACTTAAGATCATAGTAGTATTGCAAGGTAACGGTTTGTTGTATGTTTCTTGCGTAATTTGTGTCAGTTTATCGTGTGTTATTTCTAATTGATGAACGACAGAAGCGGCTCTTGAATCACACCATAAGATGGCGTTACGCACCGGTTTGCCTTGCGGATCGATGAGCCATACCCCTTCGCCTTGACCTGTGACGCCGATCCCTTTGATGTCTGTGGCGGCAACCCCACATTTTTCAACCAGTTCCTTGAGCGTCAGACAGACTTTCTGCCAGGCGCGATCCATATCTTGTTCAGCAAAAGATTCAGAATCATCGAGGTGTATCGTTTCATTGGGTTGAGACGCAACATAGGTTTCTCTGTATTGGTCATCAAACAAGACTGATTTTATATTTGAGGTACCGATATCGATCCCAATCAGATAATGGCTCATCAGATCATCCTTCAAATTGCTATATCGCATAAGATTTAATGTTGTCAGACAACATTAATGATTTATGCAATATAAAAGTGTGATTGTGATCTTATTCTGTTAAATTTTAGTTAAAAATGTAATTATCAGGGTGTTTTTTGATGTTTATTTGTTTTTGTTGTCTGACAATATGGTTTTTTACTTAAATCCAAAGTCGCTGTGATAATAAGGGCATAACTTAAAAGTTAGCCCTGTTTTAAAACACAGAGAATGGTTCTTGACGTCTAAAGAAATTGGTTACGGAGGCGTTGATGTTTGGGGAAAATTTGGTTCAGATCGAACGCGACATAGTCTGTGCTACGTAATGAGTTAAGCAAACAAAGGGAGCAAAGTTCAGGATGCGTTTAAATGCGCCCTAAGGGGCCGGCGCACAATGCTGCAAAACGAATCACCAACTAGTCGTTATTTTGGGAGTCTTGTTGGCGCAGCTTAAAAGACTTTACTCAATGATTCGATTACGAATAATACTGAAATCGAACATCTCATTATTATAGTAATCATTTGTGTAACCGATAATTTCCCCCTTTGTACTAAAATACACCTCTTCAAACATAAGAAACAACCCCACCTCCGTAGTCAGCTCGGGAATATCCCGACGCGTTAGAATTGCGGGAGTAATTTTACTTTGCGCATGAGAGACGATATGTCCTCGGCTGGCAAGAAACTGAAACAAAGAACCCTGCAGATGAACTTCCTCTAGCCCTTCACCTAATATTCTGACTGGAAAAGTGTTGATGTTGTAGACCGCAACGGTCTCATCAGCATAGCGGATACGATGGATCAGGTAGCAAGCTTCATCTTTGTTAATATTAAGCTTATTGGCAACGGTCTGGGACGGTAGGATTGTGGAGAGATTGATTCGTTTTGTGCTTGGGTAGGCATGATGTTTCTTGATGGCTTCTGTTACACTAAATAACGTATCAATGCCATTATTGACGCTGTCTGGACGAGTTCGAAGAAAAGTGCCTTTCCCTTGAATTTTATAGATAATGCCTTCTTGAGAGAGATTCGCCAGCGCTTCTCGAACGGATGAACGACTAACGCCAAACCGTTGGGTGAGCTCTGTTTCTCCGGGTAAACGGTCATCGACGGACAAGTTGGCTTGTTTGATGAATTCAATAATGCCATGTTGAATGATACTGACCCGCGATTGCTGTTCTTTTGGTTTCATAAGAGATACTCTAAATGGTGCTTTCTCCGAGTTTAATTTTACTATACTACAGAGTGTCTCAATACCCCATTAATAGCACTTGTTGCATTGACGGGGATTGCTATTTGCATCGTATTTCAATAACGCCTTTTTGATCGCCCAATGTTTGCAGAAGCCGTTATTGTACCAGCTCCAGCGCAACGTCTATCGCTTGGATATTTTGCCGCAAACGAGTTTTTGCAGCTTAAGGCTGAAAGGATTTGGCGCATCAGCAATGACTCGCTGTGCGCAGCAAATTTAGGTATCTCTAGCGCCTAATTCTATTGAGCGGCGTGTATTGCCATCAGTGCTTTGACTGTTTTAGTGCTCTGGTGGCTCTGTTTTTTACAATTTGTCAGTATCGCCATAAGGATAGCGTTTATGGCCGAAACGAATGACCAGAATCGCCAGAGCAACGACCAAAATAGCAGCACCTAAGCCAAGCATTCGCCAAGTATCGAGGTTTTTCATATCCAACGCCATATAGCGGGCGAGCGCGACAATGACAATATACAAAGGCATCCGTACAGGGAGCCGGCCTGATTGCAGATATAGTCCAACCATTGCCAGTACTTCTAGGTAAATAAACAGCAATAATAAATCCGCGAGAGTTACTTTCATCGCATGGATCACGAGCCAAAGTTCCTGACCCATTGCGATAACGGTTAAAAGAGCAATTAACAATAGCCCCAAATCTTCAACGATACTTATGGCGTTGGAGCCAAATTGCTTTAACCTGTGCATGTTATTCTGACCCATTATTTAAGAAAATATAAAACTACCGAAAGATCAACAGTGCCTCATGATAGAAGTGCTAGATTATCCTGAAAGCTGGCTGAACTCCAAATATTTCAATGATTTTAAGAGTAAATCGCGTGGCGATAGAAGATTTATAAAAGGAAAGCCTCCAGCCAGAGATCCAGATGGAGGCCGGGGATTATACAGGCTTAATGGGTTTTAAACACCGCTAGATTTAGGCCATCTTTGACGAGTAGTCGGCTGGCTCGTTTCAAAGTGGGGCCGAGTGGGCATAGTGAGCCTAATGCTGTATTTTGGCATCCTTTAAAACTCAAATCTTGGTGTAATAGTGGATGGTTGGCATTAAGTCTGGAAAGTGTTCGCCATTGGTCAAGACTGCGTGCTGCAAAGCGTACCCGGACAAATTCCTGGCCAGTGTGATTATTGTGAAATCGAGCAAAGCTTAAAGTCCCACCGGGTGGAATATCATTTTTGGGGTAGCCCTTCAGTGTCCAGTTAAAACCAATCATAGTTTGAATTTCAGCAATGTTAGTGTCATGGCCGAAGAACATAACTAATGGTCTCGCTAAGCGTTTATCACCAGGATATTTTGCTGCATACGAGGTTTTGGCGCTTAAGGCTGAAAGGATTTGGCGCATCAGCAATGACCCGCTGTGTGCAGCAAATTCAGGTGTATCCAGTGCTAAATTATATTGAGCCGCGTGTATTGCCATCAGTGCTTTGACTGCTTTAGCGTTGTTGCCATGACCAAATGCAACATCTTTAATCGGCAGATTATCGCTATATTGTAGGCGAATCGTTTCGCCAATGGTTGCCCCATATTTACCGGGACCATTTAATGCCGGTTTACCTGTTGATTTAAAGTGAACGCCCCAAGGTTTATCCAAAAATTTACAGCTATGAGGTGCACAAACGGTACGTCTTAATAACTCGACACTGTCTTTATAACGTTTCTGGGCCTGTTCTGGCGATCCCATTCGAGCCATAATTTGTTGTTTCATCACCTTGTGATTCGGATGAGCCTGATGCAGGTGATAAAGCTCAAATAATGGCCCATATTTAGCGTTCACTGACGCAGGAATAATACCGCATCCAGCAAACATGCCGTCACTCATCGCTTTTGCTGAGGCCTTAATCCGTTGTGATGGACTCGACCACAAAAAATAATTTTGTGGATTAGGGCATTTCTGGGCTTGTTTAATACGTAGCCCTTCGTTTTGCCATTGGTGCAGTTGGTATCGTCCTTGTTGCCACATCCCTGTATAGCCATGCCCGGTTAAATGACCATCTGGCACTAAAAACTTTGGCCACTTTAACCCCGTTGCTTTGTCTAGTTTAGCGGTATCCGTTTGAGGACGAACTCCATGACGGGTCAGGCTAACAACTTTATCTAATGTCCAGGTTGGCTGAGCATAAACACTACTTGATAACAAGGCCATAAGTACGCCAACGTAATAAACTTTCTTTGTTGATTTCATATTAGTCTCTCAATTATTTAGAGCTTATATTTAAAGCCAATTTTATATTCAGTTTGTCGTTGATCTGTTTTAGAGCTTACCGCTTCATTTTTAAGCTCAATATAAGGGGACCATTTCTTAGTTAACTTATATTCAGCCGTGACTTCGTTCTCGTAATCAGTTTTTTTATTATCAAAAAGGTCTTTATTTGCGTGGTAATAGGTGAATGTATATCCTAGTGTTAAAGCATTTATTTTATAACTAGTTCCTATATCAAATCTATTATTTTTTTTGGTTTTCTTATCAGTTGTGTAATGAGTAATTTCGTAACGGTAACGGGTACTTAATTCCCAGTCCTTCGATAAACTCACTTTCGCTTTTAAATAGGGTTTATATTTATATTCATCATGCTTTCGTGCCAGTGATATCCCAGGGATGAGAGCCCATGTTGAGTTGATTTGCAACGGGTAGCCTAACCCTACTTTGGTTTCACTCCAGCGATCATCGTTAAAAATATCCCCCGCATCCCCATTGCTTTTCTCATGAGGTTCAAATTCCACAGTTGCGGAAGCTTTCAAACCAAAACCGAATTTATGAGCGATGCTGAATTCATCAGTATGTTGACCTGAAACATCTTCATATTCGTGATCATACGAAAGCGTCGTTGCATAGGCATGACTAAATGTTGATAAACCAAGTGCTACAATGGCGATAAATTTAAGTTTTTGCATTTTAATTTCCTTTTAAATTTTGATTAATTAAATTGAATTTAAATTGTTGCTATTGGGCAACTGTGAATTATTGGTTTTATTAAAAAAAGAGCGAAAAAATCCCATTGCAAATTAATGCACGATTAAAGAGTTCTGGGATTATTTATTAGTTATAACTAATGTTTTTATTCTTAAATAAAATGATTAAATAATACTAGTTGCAACCACTCCTCACTGTTTTTCTCCATACGGGAGGCGCTTTAAATAATATGGGTTTATTCGTTTTTTCTTGGTTTGGATCATTTAGTAAATGAATGATTGCGGCCGCCATTTCACTTAAAGGCTGAGCAAATGTGGTCAGTTGATAACCGACCCAACTGGCTTGTCCTATATCATCAAAGCCGATAACGCAAATATCTTCAGGAATCCGCAGCCCAAATTCATGACGAGCCACATCAATAAAACCACAGGCAATGAGATCGGTGACACAAAAAACCCCATCTGGGCGTTTCCGCCCGGCCAGTAATTGCCGAGCGGCTATCGCTCCTGTTTGGTAACTTGTCGGTCCCGTCCGTAAAAGTTTACAGTCATGGCCAGCAATTTGAGCCGCATCTAAAAACTTCTGTTCACGTAGAACGATACTGGGCGATTGTGCATTCGATGAAATCATAGCAATGTGTGAACAGTCGGCTCGAAGTAGCATGTGATAAGCATCGGCTAGGGTATGGGTATAGTCGATCCCAATATGGTCGGCACCTTCAAATTGCCCCATTCGGTTAATTAAGATGACCTGTTGACCGCTATCTAGACAGTTTTCAATCAGTGATGCTTGAGGGGAGCCTGACAGTACAATAGTGGCTGCAGCCCGATAATTGAGGGTTTGTTTGAGCGCTTCATTGGCACTTTGTTCACCATCAGCCGTGTTGATCACCATGACCGCTCGTTGAGCTTGCTGTAACTGTTGGGTGATCTGGTCTAACAAACCGGCTTGATACGGAGAACTTAAATTACTCCCCAAAATACAGACTGGACGGCTGTCCTGCTTGGATAATCCTCGGGCGAGCATATTGACGTGGTAATTTAATTGTTCTGCCGCTTCGAGGACTTTATGCCGAGTTCGTTTAGAAACACTACTACCCGGGGTAAACGTTCGTGAAACCGCAGAACGAGAAACTCCGGCCAGTTTGGCGACTTCAGCGGCAGTTGCCATATGAGGTGGTTTAGCGTCGTTAGTCACACTTAATTCCTTTTCATTCAAAAACTTTACAGCACTGGTGCATGGTGATGGCATGCTCTGCCAGTGCAATCAGTTCAGGTTTAGGGGCTTCGAACCATTCATTTGGATGTAATTTGCGTTTTGTGCGCACTTTTGCAATGGCATCTTCTAATTTGGGGTAGAGCTGTGGATATTCTAAATGCAAAAATAGAGCAACGACAATCACAGAGCGGCTACGCCCGCCGCGACAATGAACGAGCACATTCCCTCGCTGCTGATTACGATAAGAGGGTTTATCTGGCATTTGTTGGAGCATCGCAGCTCTTAGCATCTGATAGCCGGCATAGACCAATTCTCGGGGATTGCCCGGGCCATCAATGAGTCCCAACTTATAGTATCGAATCGCGCCGCTTCCATGGCGCAGTAATCGGTTGATATCATTGAATGCTGGATATTTGACATAATCGATATCTAAATTAACGGCGCAATTAATAACGGTTTTGATTTGATGCTTTTCCAGCAAAGCTAGATCGGTTGCTCCAGTTGAGCCGCCCACATACAAGTCGACCCCTAATCCAGGCAGATTTTGGGCAATTAAGCTTAATGGCTCATGGGGATATTTTATTTTCGCTATCGTTTCGGCGATTGTCCCATCATTGTCAGAGACACTTAACGGAATGTCACAAATATCAGAAAGCGTCTGGGCAATACCAGGCGCCGCCGCTAAAATGGCACCACCATTAAAAATTTCAGCCTGATTTTCTGGATATGAGCCGGTCCATCCACCGGCTTCGCGCACCAGTAACAATCCTGCCAGAGCGTCCCAGGCATTCATGTGTAGTTCGACGTAGCCATCGGTTTTGCCTTCAGCAACCCAAGCCAGGGCGAGTGCACCAGATGCACCACGGCGAACATTCGCTCCTTGATCTAACATCTGCTTCATAATACTGAGGTAGCGTTGCTGTGGAACTCGGTTAGACCAGCCAAGCTCAAAGGTTGTGCTCGCAAGTGAGCAGGCTTCAGCAACCTTGATAGGCTGTGAATTCTTCATCGCATAATGGCCTCGACGAGCTTGATAGAGCTCATTGGTCACCGGGTTATAAATGGCTCCCAGTTCCGTTTGTCCATTCGCTACAAAAGCGATACAGATACAAAAATGTTCAATTCCACGGGCAAAGTTAGCCGTGCCGTCGATAGGATCGACAATCCATAATGATTCTGCATCGCCAGCATGTTGTCCCGTTTCTTCGCCATAAATTTGATCACCACTAAACTGCGCCGAAATAGCCTGATGGATCTGTTGCTCAATCATTGTATCGGTTTCAGTTAAGTAGTCCTGATCCGCTTTCAAGGTAAACTGCCCTGATGAGCGCGAATAAAAAGACTGTAAAGCGGTTTTCCCCGCTGCAAGTATGATTGTTTTTAGGGCCGCTTCACGCAGCTCGAGATTTTTATGATTCAAGTTATGTCCTTTTCTTTAGGAGCCCGAGGGGCTCCCCTATCGATTTATTGCATGTAACTAAGATTCCACAGATCCTGCCATTTTTGACGTTGTCGCCAATCGGAGCGAGCTGTGTCCATATGAAAAGTCATCAGTTGATGACGATATTTAGAAATGCCAGAGGCTTCATTCGCCGGGAGCTTGATCTGCTCGTTAGTTGACATCTTGCCATCAATGCTTTGTGCCGCGATCCCTTTTTTAGTGAGCAGATAGTAAATAAATAATTTGGCAGCGGCTGGATGGCTCGTTTGTGACGCGATAACCCCTAAACTTGGATAGTTCCAACCAATAAATGGTTTGACGCCATTACAGATCCCCAATTTCATGCCATCTTTGTTTTTGCGAAATTTAGCCGTTGAAATGAACCCGACAAAATCTTGCTTAGTATCCGGCGAACCAATTGCGGCAGCAGCATCCGTATCGGAGTGAGTTAAGAGTGGATGGTTAGCCGCCAATTTTTTTACAAAAACGGCCATGGCACTGCTTTGGTCTGTTTTGAGGGCGTGACCAAATTGACTCTGATAGGCTTTGCGCATCTGCTTATTGTAATGGGTGGCCATCTGATTGAACCAATCGGTATAGGCTGGTTTTCCCGTTGGGTCTTGCATCGCAATATGGCCTCGCCACTTAGGTAAGGTTAATTGCCAGATATTTGTAATGGGGCAGTGCTTATGTAGAGCTGTATTATAAGCAAGCACATTCGGAGCTAAGACCACCGCGAGTGGATGTTGATAACGTTTAGGAATGTCATTTTTAAATTCTGGAGGGACGTAGCTATATGCGACTTTAGTTTTCAGTAACTGCGCGATCCCGGCGGGGGTATCTTCAACAATCGCAACATCTGTTTTGACATTATGCGCTTGGTATTCGCGGCTCATTATTTCAATAATTTGCGGTGCTTTTGCTTTCACACCGACGGCGTTGATATGGTATTTCTTGCTAAAGCTTTTAGCTTGCTGAACTATTTTTCCAGTAGAGGCATAGACGGTTAACGAGCCTTCTTGCTGAGCTTTTTTGATCAGACTTTGCAGGTTTGGATCTGCATGTGCGAGATTGACTGCACATGAAGTCACCAGCACGGCTAAGAGTGACTTTTTTAGCGAGAGGTTCATAAACATGTTCCTTTTTGAGTTTCAGATGCAACGAAATAATTCATATTGATAAGTGTTAAGTGGACAACATTTAACATTGACCTTTGGTTAAACTTTGACGACTTCCCGTAGGGGTAAAAAAATGTAATGCCAGCTCGGGGAGCTGACAGAAGACCTGCTCTTGCGTTTGCCATTGCGGATGACGTTGGGTTGAATAGTGCAGCTGATCTTCGCCATTTTTTAGCTCAATAATCCAGCTTCCTCCGGTTGGAATAATGCTACTAATTTGCATCGGCAGTGCATCTGCTTGTGGGGTAGTGCTGAGAATAATCTCCTCAGGACGAATCGCACAGCAGTCAAAGTTCTGGAGCTGGCCAAAGCGCTGGTGAAGATGAGCCGATAGCGGCGATTGAATATTATGTAGCGGCATCAAATTCAGCTTTGGGTTACCAATAAACTCAGCTACGAAACGGTTGACTGGTTTGGTATAGATCTCATTGGGCGGACCTACTTGTTGCAGCTGACCATCACTCATGACAGCGATAGTACTGGCAAGAGTCATCGCTTCCCACTGATCGTGACTGACAAAGATAATGGTTGTGCCAAATGCTTTATGGATGCGGCGCAGCTCTGAGCGCATTTCCAGACGTAGTGCCGCATCTAAATTAGATAAAGGTTCATCGAGTAATAAAACTTTCGGATTGAGGACCAACATCCTGGCTAATGCAACACGTTGCTGCTGACCTCCAGAGAGCTGAGCAGGATAGCGGCTGGCCAATTGAGCAATATGTAGCTTTTCCATGACATCTTGGGTTCGGCGTTGCTGTTCGGCCATTGGGACTTTCTTAATTTTCAAGCCAAAGCTGACATTTTCCAGAACAGTCATATGGGGCCAGAGCGCATAGCTTTGAAATACTAACCCGATATGGCGCTGTTCCGGTGGCACAAAGCAGCCTTTTTCCACTGAGTCGACTGGCGTATTATCAATGGTTATCTCACCGGCGCTAATGGTTTCAATCCCGGCGATCATGCGCAAAATAGTTGTTTTACCGCAACCCGATGGACCTAATAGACAGAGAAATTCACCATCATTTACTTCCAGATTGAGATGATTGACCGCCGGCTTACTAGTATTTGCATAGGTCTTGGTCAGATTTGTTAATTTAATTGCAGGCATGTTATTTCTCCAAACCATCTGCAAGAGAGTTGCCAGTGAGTTTCCCGATAAGAGCTGTTCCACCCCAAGAAATCAGCGCAATGACGAGTACGACTGCATTGGCGGCTTGATCGTAGTTGTAATCAATTAAGCGAAGTGAGTAGGTTGAGAGCACATCGGTGGCGGGAATGGCAAGAATGATGAACAAACTCACCCCTTTAATGCCCGAGATAAATGGTAATAGGATGCCAGTTGTCAGAGGGGCTATCTGAATAGGAATGACGATTTTTGTCATCCGAGTGAACCAATTAGCACCGGTTACTCGGGCGGCTTCTTCACTGTCTTTACCTAGCTGGGTCATAGCGACGATCCCTGAGCGGCTAGCATAGGGCATTTTTTCAGCGATTAGAGCGATAATGAGCAAAACTGATGTGCCATAGAGTGCAGGAATGGGTCCATGCGATACGGCAAAGAGAGATAAAAAAGCGGCCGCAAATGCAATCCCTGGAACCAGATAGGGTAAAAACGTCACCTGTCGCAAAAATAGACTCACGCTTTTCATTGAACTGCGGGTGACCGCATAACCGACCAATAACCCTAAAATGCCAGCGGTGACGGATGCAGATCCAACGATGATCAGCGTATTGGCGATTGCTTTATAAAAAGCTTTCGTCAATAAAATGCCATTATGCATCGCCACGGTAGTGAGATGATGTCCCAACCAATAATTTAAGGTGAAATTAGCTGCGTCAAAGCGCCCTGGCAAAATCATAATGGTAGATAAAAACAACGCTAGAAGTGGAATAAAAACACCTGCAAGAACAAAGCTCATCGGGAAAACAGCGCAGAGGTATCGCCAACGACCTAGCTTAGTTTGTCGTTGTATACTTCCTTTGCCGCCGACGGTAACAAACCGTTTCGCTTCGCGGACCATTCGCACATCAAGCAGTAAGGTAACGATCCCCATCAGCATGATGACTGCTGCAATCACTGCAGCGACACCATTTTGTCTCGAGTCCAGAGCCCGATAGAGCTGCGTTGATAGGGTATTAAAATGCACGGGGAGGCCTAAAATATAAGGAATCGCAAATTCACCGATACAATCTGCAAAAATGAGTAATGCTGCGGATAATAGTGCAGGGCGGATCAGCGGCAAAATGATCTTAAAAGTGATCATGGAAAGAGGGGCACCTAAAACCCGGGCGCAATCTTCAAGGTGGCTATCGAAGCGTTTGAAAGCATTGCCTACGATTAAAATGACCAGTGGCGTGAAGTGAATTATTAAAATAATCACCATGGGCAGATAGCCGTATGCGATAAAGTCTGGCGTTTTGATTCCAAGCGCACTTAACCAGCCAGGTTGTCCACCGACGAGTGAATTTTTAAAGATGGTTTTCCAAGCGAGCGCAAAGGTCCAGGACGGCAACATAAAAGGGACGATTAACGTGCTAATAAACCACTTTCGAGCAATCATATCGGTGCGTTGTACCAGCCAGGCTAGGGGTACTCCTACGACTAATGTGCCGATCACAACAACCGTGGCAATACTCAGAGTATTGACGAGCGGTTGCCATAGCAGCAATTTGGACATGGCGCTAAGCAGGGTTCGCGATAAGTAATAGCTGCTCCAGCTTCCTGCTGCAGCATGTGTTCGAAAGGCGTCGCCTGTTTGGACGGTAACCGCATTGAGTAAAATTGAAATAATCGGCGCGATCACAAGATAAGCAAAGAGGCAAACCAGCAAAACACCGATCCAATTCGCCGGTTCATTACGAAATATTGCAACTGTGTGCTGAATATTTTTAATGTTAATTTTTGTTCTGAACGATAATTTTCTGATCGAAATCATAACTAAAAAGCAACTTTTAGATATTTTATGGGCAAGATACTAAAGAATCTTTATGACACTTATGTGATAAATTGAACCTATGTGCAATTAATCTTTTATGACAGATTGTCAACTGCTTGGGCGTCTATTGTGAGTGTCGTTTTGTTTGCCTTACTATCGCGCGAGCGTCGAAAAATAGCTTAAATTGGCATATAAGGGCTTACGATTTACGATCAATGATTGCTATAGTATTCATTTGTTAATGATGGATAGATGACGATGACCATGGCAACTTCTGCGGCTCAGCTCAGTGCTTTATTAGTGATCGATATGCAGCGAGTCTTATTTGAACCTTCCCCTCAACCTTATCAGGCCGAACCGGTGGTTGCGCGAATTAATCGAGCGACAACCTCCGCTCGACAAATGCATATGCCAGTGATCTTTATTCAACATGAAGAGCCCCATTCTGAGATTGATTATCAGAGTGATGGCTGGCAGTTGCTCGATAGCATTATGCATGAAGATGGAGATATCTATGTGCGTAAAACAACGCCGGATTCTTTTTTACGAACCAACCTTCAGAATATTTTACAGGAGCTTGGCATTAAACAGCTCTATGTCTGTGGTTATGCCAGTGAATTCTGTGTCGATACGACAGTGCGAAGGGCTGCCGCTTTGGGCTACGATGTCACACTGTTAGATGATGCTCACACCACTCATGATAAAGTGCATGCCAATGGTGATCAGATTCGAGAGCACCAGAATCGGACATTAACGGCTATTTCTAGCTTTGGTGTGACTATTTCAGCAATTTCAATAGAACAGTTTGCTAACGCTTAGGGCGTGTAAATTGCTTAAATGGTTTTCTATCGATGACTGATAGAGTGGTCTTTGCTCGGGTAATTAATGACGATGCATCGTTTTTATGTTACTCGTTCATTATTTTTATGTGGGTCATTAATTGATAACCTTGATTACGAAAACTACGAATTGGGTTTTTGTTGTCTGTTTTCAATTTACTTCTTAAACGAGATAACAGTGCTTCTGTACGGTTTTTATCATATAAGCTTGGACTTTCATTGAAAACCTGAGAGATCATCTTATGCGAGACAATTTTTCCAGAATGTTGGACAAAAAGCTGAATGATCATGTTTTCTTTTTCTGTTATATCCAGCTCTTGCCCATCTGGCGTTCGTAGGATTCGTTGCTGTGGAAAATGCAGCCATGTGCTCTTGCTCGATGAAACTTTATAGATATTATTCCTTCGTAATAAGGCTCGAATTGTAGCGAGTAATTCACGATAATCAAAAGGTTTGGCAATATAAGCATCTGCTTTATCTAGGCCAGAGACCTTATCGTTAATTGAATTGCGGGCAGTCACGAAAATGATCAATATATTTTTTGTTTCAGGCGTATTTCTTAGCTCATTCGCAATAAATAAGCCATCCTTGCCGGGGAGATTCCAATCAAGTAATACTAGGTCAGGACGTTGCGTTGTCATTAATTGCGTTAGTTCTTCATAAGAACTAGCACCATGAGCATCGTATCCCTCATTTTTTAGCCACAATAAACCGTTATTTAACAAGATGACATTGTCTTCAACAAAATAAATTCGTGCCATATCATTCAGTCTTTCCAGTCGAAGGAAACCACACGCTAAAAGTGATTTTCCAAATTGGTGCATTCCCCATCACTCGGCATTGAATCTGTCCAGAGTGAGCTTCAACGATCCCTTTAACCAAATATAATCCTAATCCAAAACCTTGTATACTTGGCTTCTCTAATTGACGGTAATATTTGTTAAACCATTGGTCTGGATCTGGTTTATGTGAAGATTGATAATCGTTGCATATTGAGATTAATACACCTTCTTTATTTTTTTCACAGTTTTTGGTACTGGTTATTGATATTGATGATTCTGGCGCTCTATATTTTAATGCATTTATCAATAAATTATTTAAAACTAATTGAAACAAAAAAGGATCAATATTTAACTTGAAAATACTAACTGTATTAATTATGTGTTTTTTGGTATCGCTTGGCAAGCGATTGATAATGTTTTTAATGATCTCATAAATATTGGTTTCATGACAGTTAGGTGACGTATTTTCCAAATCCATATGTTCAGAAATAAGCGTGTTATCTATCAATAAATTGAGCTGTGAGATTGCAGTTTGAATTCGGGAGTGGCGTTCTGCAAGTTGAGGACTAATGTCAATTTTTTCGATGGGTAACGTTTGTATGATACTGTCAATAACAGCCAATGGCGTTTTTAATTCATGGGTAATGAGCGTCATAAAGTTTGACTGGTTGATTCGTCTAGTTTTTTCTAGTTCGACTTCTTTTTCGGCGAAGTGTATTTTTTCTTCTAGCTTTCTTTTAGTGACGTCTTCCGCTTGTTTATGTTGATATAAGCCTTGATACATCATAACAATAAAAATAAAAGACGTTATTTCTGGCATGTCAAGAAATACCGAGGGGGTTGATAGACGATAGGTTGAAGCGAAAATGGCGCTGATATTGAGTATGAAGAAAACAACATAGCCTAAAAAAAGTGAGCGACTTCCTGCAATGCCATTTTTTACGCCCCTCCATATAACAAAACATAATACGGGGAAGGTTACATAAGATACTTGAAACATGAAAGGCGCAAATAAAGTATATTTCCCGAAAAATAAACTGATAAAAGAGGCTAAGTTAAGTCCCAAATTCAATCGTAAAAACCAATGTATATATTTGAATTTCTGGCTGGTTTGGAAAAAGGACATAAAAAATAAAATAATCCCTGAGAGCATTAAACAGACACTGGTTGGCGCAAGTAAATTAACCAACATGGGGTGATCAGGGAAAATATATTGCGCCGCGATACTGCTCCTAACGAGTGTATGGGCAATGCAGCCAAGGAGATAAATGCAACTTAACACATAGGCTTTTTTTTGGGTCAGACGGGTCATGATAAAAGCATACAAGCAAAGCATGAGCCAGCCACCGGTCGCTATAGCGGATATTATTTTTTTGCTGGTACTTGTATATGCGGCCTGAGCTGGTGTTTGTAAAGTAAGCTGCAAAGTAGTGGAGCTGTTTGTTTGTAGACGGATATAAAAAGTATGCGGCTGGGTGTCTGTTAAGGTGATGGGAAGGGAAAATGGTACCATTATGGACTGCATAAAACTGGGTTCTGATGATGAACGTGTTGCAGAATCATTTGATCGCTCAGCAGGCAGCAAATCACCTACTTCGCTCTGTGAGTAATGTTGATGGCCCAAAGGCGTATATAATTTAACGCTGTCCAGATACGTTGGACTAATGGTTAATAGCCAATCTTTAGCGGCACCTTGGCCACGCTGTAAGGTAAAACGAAACCAGTATGCATTATTAGAAAACCCTGCCCCAAAGGGAAAGGCAACCGATGTGAAATCACCTTCTCTTTTGAGTATATCTTTAAGTGTTAGTTGCCCTGTCTTATCGGTAAGGTATTGAATATTTTGCGTTAGATGTACGGTGTTGATTCCCGCTTGAATAGCAATGCTCTGAGAATAGGCATCCCAGGAGATAAGAAGGGCGAAGAAAACCGTAATGAATCGATAAAACGTACGCATGAATTGACTAAAGACTTCCGAGTGATTGAGCGATGTAATTAATCAGTGAGTTTAAAAACTATCGTCTACTGATTGCCAGTGCTGTCTGCCGCTCCTAAATCGCAGCGCAATGAAGCGCAGCGTCATAGATTCCGATGTCCGCCGCGGAGCGGTTTCTGGCGGTTATAAACTGCTTTGGTTGGTTATGTAAATAGTGGTTTCGCACCTAAATATTGGGAAAATCGAAGCAAATACCCGCTTGGGTCTTGCACCAAAAATTCTTTAAAGCCACTTAGCTCTTCGCCTGTGTTATACCAAGACTCCTTTATATCCCTGAATAGTACGTAACCTGCTTTTACCTATTTAGTTTTCAACGACAGAGCATCATCACACTCGATTTGAAAATTCAAGCCAGAACCCAAAGGATAATTCAGAGGTCCAGTATTGCAACCTTGAGCATGGTGCTCTTCAATCATTGACTGAGCCTTGTCAAATTTTAGATAGGCAAAGCTTGGGTGCTTCGTTTTGTTTCAAGTTGAAAACCAAAAACATTAGCGTCAAACTCGTATGATCTTTTGAAATCAAGAACTGTGAGTTCTGATCCTAATTTAGACCATTGCATTCCTGATTCTCATGCAGAACAGAGCAATAAAGTATTACATAATTAATTAATTTGTTCTATTCGAGTCTCTTAACAGTTGCAACTTACTCAGAACGCTATCTATACGCAAACAGTGAATAAGACTGCGTTTTTGTTTAAGAGCAAAATGAGTGTCTATACATCACGCCCGTCAATAAATGAATTGCAATTTCGGGTTTACCCATCTTTTTTTGTTGTTTGATGACCCGTTGGGAACGCATATTTATTTTGGGCCTATTTCATCTTTGGCCCTGATTCAGGACATCGTAACAGGGGGCATGTTAATCGTATGTCAAAAAATGATGCGTTGTCAGCTTTTGTCAGCTTCAGTCATTTTTTATTTGATAAAGTGTCATGAATTAAGTGATCGACATCAGTCAATCAACCGCATGGTTATGCCCTGATGCGAATGCTTGCCATCGAGGCTCTGGCTAGCCTCCCCCGAGTGTTAATAAGCCGTAATTCCTGATATAAAATTGATGATTGTGGAGAGATGAATGGAACCCCAAGCATACCAGGATGTAACACCGTCAAGTTTCACCCGAAAATCTGTTGTTGGTGTCCTCCTCTATACGTTGACTGTGCAACCGGTGCTAGCAGCAGTGGCGTTGCCGACAGGTGGGTCGGTTGCCGCCGGCCAGGTTTCGATTGGCACCTCGGGTCACACTACCACCGTCACCCAGCATTCGGATCAAGCCATTGTAAACTGGCAAAGTTTTTCAGTTGGCAAAGGCGCATCTGTCCACTTTATTCAGCCGGGCCGTACCGCAGCGATTTTGAACCGAGTCACAGGGGCCACCACATCGACTATCGCCGGTTCAATTCATGCCAACGGTCAGGTTTATCTGATCAACCCCAATGGCATTGCAATTACCTCAACCGGGTCGGTCAAAGTCGGTGGCGGCTTTGTCGGGTCGACGTTGAATATTACCGATAAAGACTTTTTGAAGGGGCACTTTCTTTTCAAAGGCACCGGTGCGTCGGCAGGGGTCAGTAATGCGGGCATTATCACCGTGGGTCGGGGGGGCTATGCGGCTCTGATTGGCGGTCGGGTGACCAACAGCGGGTTGATTGCGGCACCTCTGGGCCGGATCGGCGTAGGGGCCGGTGAGGAAGCCACGCTTAATCTGTCAGGCGATGGTTTTTTGCAGGTGGCATTACCGAGCAAAACGGATGCTAACGGTCAAGACGCGCTGATCGCGAACTCGGGGACCCTCTCTGCCCATGGTGGGACGGTACTGATCTCAGTGGCCAGTGCCCGTGATGCGGCCCGTCATGTGGTCAACTTATCTGGTGTCGTCGAAGCCAATAGTGTCTCAGGTCACGATGGCCGCATTATCATCGGTGGCGGGCAAGGCGGTGATGTCACCGTCTCGGGTCAGGTGACGGCCACGTCTGCTACTGGAAAAGGCGGCGAAATTAGCGTCACCGGTCAACATATTGCCATGAACGGTGCGACGATCGATGCGTCCGGTGCTACCGGTGGCGGCTCGGTTAAGATTGGCGGTGATTACCAGGGCAAAGGCGACACCCAACGGGCGAAGACCACGACCGTGAATGCAACCAGTGTGATCCGGGCCAATGCCAACCAAAGCGGTAAGGGCGGACAGGTGGTGGTCTGGTCGAATAATTTGACCACCTTTGATGGACAAATCAGCGCCCGCGGCGCAGGTGCGGGCAAAGGGGGGAATGCAGAAGTCTCGGGCAAGGCGACCCTGGCCTATAACGGTGTTACCGATTTAAGCGGCCCGGGTGGGTTTGGTACCCTGTTACTGGACCCTTATAACATCACCATTTCTAATGGCACAGCGTCAAATTCCAACGGCACCAGCGCCACCGGCGATGACAGTGTGATGAATGTCACCACCTTACAAACCGCCTTGAACAAGGCCAATGTCGCGATCACTACTGGCAGCGCGGGTTCACAAGCTGGTGATATCACGGTGGCCAACAATGTGACTTGGAGCAGCGGCTCGACCCTGGAATTGTCGGCCTATCACAATATTAATGTCAATGCGGCCCTTACTGGCGGGACTGGGTCTAAAATTGTGCTGCGTGCCGACAATTCTGGCACCGGCACCGGCACGGTGACGTTTGCCTCAAACGCTAAAGCTACGGCCCCGGGTGGGGTGGCCATTTATTACAACCCAAGCAGCTATACCTCTGCCACAGATTATTCTGGCAATATGGGCTCGGATACCACGGCCACCGCGTATATGTTGGTCAATACATTGGCTAATCTCCAAGCCATTAACACCAACCTTGCGGGCACCTATGCCCTGAGCAAAGACATCGACGCCAGCGCAACATCGAGTTGGAACAGCGGTGCAGGTTTTGTGCCGTTGGGAGGCGATTCTAACGATACTGACGCTTCTAGCTTCACTGGTAGTTTAGATGGTCAGAGTCATGTGATATCTAACCTTACCATTCATCATCCTTCAACGAATGATATTGGTTTGTTCGGTTGGGTGGGAACCAGCGGGACAATTCGCAATATAGGCCTTGAGGGCGGCAGTATATCAGGTAAAAATGGTGTTGGGAGCCTTGCGGGGGAAAATGATGGCACCATCAGCAATGCTTATGCCACCGGGACTGTGATGGGAAACCATGGTGTCGGTGGTCTCGTGGGGGTGAATGCAGGCACCATCAGCAATGCCTATGCCACCGGGGGAGTAACGGGAAACCTTCAAGTCGGTGGGCTTACAGGTGGAAACATCGGGGATATCAAGTACGCTTATGCGACCGGTGCGGTAAGTGGCGGTGAGAAGGTTGGCGGTTTCGTGGGGCTTAACTATAAAACCATCAGTAATGTCTATGCCACCGGTGCGGTGACGGGAAATAGCAACGTTGGTGGCCTTGTGGGGGTCAGCGGTAGCGATGCTACCATCACTTCATCCTATTGGGATATCGGTACTACTGGCCAAACCAGTTCGTCGGGCGGTGCTGGCCTGACTACAGCGCAAATGCGTGATAGTGCCAATCATAGCTCAAACTATTCCAACTGGGACTTTACGGATACCTGGTATCAAACGGCGGATATGCGACCTATTTTGTGTTCGGAAGCGGCCAGCCCCAATGCAGATGGAGTTATCACGGTCTCCAACTTACACCAACTGGCATTAATCAACACCAATCTTTCCGGCACTTATCAACTGACTCGCAATATCGATGCGTCGGCAACCAATGCAGCAAGCGACACCTACAGCGCATCCAGCATCTGGGGCAGCGGCGGCTTCGTGCCTGTGGGGGATGCTTACAATAATCGGTTCACCGGCACCTTTGACGGTCAAAGCCATGTGATTTCTAACCTTACCATTAATCGACCTTCAACGAATGATGTTGGTCTATTTGGTTATGTAGGATCAGGTGGGACAATCCGCAATATAGGCCTTGAGGGGGGTAGCATATCAGGTCAACGGATTGTCGGTGGCCTCGTGGGGGAAAATGAAGGCACCATCAGCAATGCCTATGCGACGGGGGCGGTGACGGGAAGCGATTCTCTCAGTAGCTTAGTCGGGTACGTCGGTGGCCTCGTCGGGCACAATATCGGCAAAATTAGCAATGCCTATGCCACCGGGGCGGTGACGGGAAGCTCTGGTGTTGGCGGCCTCGTGGGGTGGAATGATGGCTCCCTCAGCAATGCCTATGCCACCGGGGCGGTGACGGGGAGCAGCTATGGTGTCGGTGGCCTCGTGGGGTTTATGTATGGCACCATCAGCAATGCCTATGCGATCGGGGCGGTGACGGGGAGCAGCGATAGTGTTGGCGGCCTCGTGGGGATTAACCATGGCACCATCAGCAATGCTTATGCGACCGGGGCAGTGAAGGGAACCGGGGCAAATGATGGCTTCGTCGGTGGCCTCGTGGGGTACAACGGTAGCAATGCGACCATCACTTCATCCTATTGGGATATGGGTACCACTGGCAAAACTAATGCTGTTGGCAACGTTTCGTCTGTGGCGGGCGCCACAGGTCTGACCACGGCGGAAATGAAGGATCCCAGTAATTTTTCAGGGTTTGATTGGACCATATGGGCTCCGGCTGATGCGAGTCATCGACCCGAACTTTATGGCGTCTCTGGTGTTGTAGGATATGTAGGAAGCATGGTCTATGGCGCGACATCGCCAACCATAACCACTTATGGTGCGGGAGTATGGAACACAGTAAGTGGCGCGCCTGTAATCTCCGGTGAGCCCTCCGCCACCAGCAATGTCGGCACCTATACGGGCAATGTGAGCGGGGTGAGCGGAACTTTCATGGGGGGCGGCGCAACCCGGTTTGTTAATTTCACAAATGTGACCCCAGCCGACCTGACGGTTAAGGCAACGGGGTCTCAGAGCTATGGCTCGACCAGTCCGACTTATGAGTTTAGCGCATCGGGTTGGGAGAACGGTCAGGGTAACAGTAACCTGACGGGCCTGAGTTATACCACCACGGCGACCGCGACATCGAACGTTAGCAAGGATTACACGGCCATGGCCAGCGGCGGGACATTGAGTGGTGCTGCGAAAGGCAATTACACCTTGCACTATAAGGCCGGGGAATTTGATGTAAACCCAGCCGACCTGACGGTGACGGCGAAAGACGTCACCAAAACCTACGGGGACGCGGTGACCTTTAATGGCACGGAATTCACGGTCTCGCCAGATGGTTTGAAGAACAATGAGACGATTGGCAAGGTGACACTGGCCAGTGCAGGCGCGGTCGCGACGGCCAATGTTACGAAGAGCCCCTATGTGATTAATGCCTCTAACGCATCTGGCGGAACCTTCAATCCAGCCAACTACACCATCACTTATGTACCGGGCAAGTTGACGGTGAAAAAAGCGCCACTGAAGGTGACAGCATCGGGTCATCAGAGTTATGGCTCGACCAGTCCGACTTATAAGTTTAGCGCATCGGGTTGGGCGAACGGTCAGGGTAACAGTAACCTGACGGGCCTGAGTTATACCACCACGGCGACTGCGAAATCGAACGTTGGCAAGGATTACACGGCCATGGCCAGCGACGGGACATTGAGTGGTGCAGCGAAAGGCAATTACACCTTGCACTATGAGGCCGGGGAATTTGATGTAAACCCAGCCGACCTGACGGTGACGGCGAAAGACGTCACCAAAACCTATGGGGACGTCGTGACCCTCAAGGACACTGACTTCACGGTCTCGCCAGATGGTTTGAAGAA
>NZ_SMGD01000015.1:68858-284378 GCF_004339545.1 Celerinatantimonas diazotrophica
TAACGCATCTGGCGGAACCTTCAATCCAGCCAACTACACCATCACTTATGTACCGGGCAAGTTGACGGTGGACAAAGCGCCACTGACGGTGACGGCCAACGATGCCTCTAAGACGTTTAATGGGCTGGCGTATAAAGGTGGCAATGGTGTGACCTATTCTGGTTTGGTGAATAACGAAACCGGTTCAGTCATAGGTGGAACACTAACCTATGGTGGTTCTTCCCAGGGGGCCGTCAATGTGGGCAATTATACCATCGACGTGTCGGGCCTGACGTCGGGGAATTATGCCATCAGTTATGTACCGGGTCAGTTGAATGTGACGGCACCACCCAGCGCCCAGCCGAATGCCAGCTTAAGCGTCAATGCGCCGACCCTTAAACCGGTTCAATTGTTTGCCAGCGCAGGAAGTCAGTTAGTGACTTATCCAGCTGGCTCTATTGAGACTACGGTCCGTAAGGGTGCGGGTACTGAAGGGGCTTCCGCTACTGGTGCAAATACCAATGGGCAAGGGGATATTATGAGCACGCAAGACATTCACCTGTCGGGTGCGGTGTGTTTTTCGGGCAGTGATAATGCAATTTCTTGCAGCGCTAACTAAAGGGCGAGATAGATTTATGATGGTATCGAACAAACTGACGCCAGTGATGGCAGCACTTGCATTGGCCGGATGGTCCCTGATGGTGCCAGCCCCCGCGTTTGCTCAGACAGCGAGTCAGGTAACACAGCCCAGCTATGCTCCGCCGGTGACCCGTCCGGCACAAGGTGGCGGTCTGAATGTCCCAGCGACGTCCGGCCTGACGGCTCCGGCGGGCGCGGATAAACTGTTTGTCACCCCTTCAGGGCTGGCGGTTCAGGGGCAATTGCCTGCACTGCAAGCTGCGACGGCCAAAATAGCGGCGACTATCAAAGACAAACGCGTGAGCGGGACGGCCCTGTTTGCGGCTGCCCGGGCTCTGGAAACCGCCTATGTGCGAGCAGGCTATCTACTGGCCCGTGTCACCCTGCCTCCGCAGACTCTTAAAAGCGGTATGCCGCTAAAATTGATTGTGACCCTTGGGTATGTGGAACGCATTGATGCGTCGGCCTTTCAGGGGGCCACACGTCGTCGGATTGAGGCGGTATTGCAGCCTCTGGTGGGCAATCATGCGATCACCAAGGGCGAACTGGAACGGCGGTTGTTGCTGGCGGGGGATATCCCTGGGGTGTTGCTGAAATCCACCCTGAAAGCGGGCGACACGCCGGGTGCCACCGAGCTTGTGGTGACGGGGCGCTATAGCCCGGTGACATTTAGTGCCGCCGTTGATAACAGTCTGGGCTCGGGACTGGGGCATTACAGTGCCAGTCTCGGGGCTAACTTTAACAATACTCTGGGCCTTGGCGATGTAGAGTATTTGCAATTAGGGGGCTATCCGGGGCGCAACAACAACGTGTTCACGGGGGAACCACGCAACCGCCAGATGGTCGCAGGGGTGACCGTGCCCCTGTCCATCAATGGAGTTTGGCTGAACGTGGAGGGGGTGGACAGTCGGACCCATCCGACATCTAGCCTCAGTTATACGCTGCTTGACCACTATCAACGGTTGTCGGCGAAGGTGGGCTACAGTTGGATCCGTAGTCGTAACCTGAACACCAGCTCCGAGATTGGTTTTGGTATCGAAAACGAAACGCAGAAACTGGCCATCGGCGGAAATCGCACGAACTGGAGCAAAGACCGGCTGCGGGTGCTGCGGGTGACCCAAAATGCCAATGTGTACACTCGCTGGGGTGGGGTTCTGTCGGGGAGTGCCACGGCGTCTTTCGGATTCGACGGATTAGGCGCCCGGCATGGGACAACGGCGTTGCCCCTGTCGCGCAGTGGTGCGAGTCCGAATTTCACCAAGCTGGCCATCAGCGGGCGCTATTCGCAACCGTTTGCGCAGAACCGGGTTCGGTGGTCCTTGTCTGGCAAGGCCCAGACCTCTTTTGGGGATGTGATGGCGTCCTCTGAGGAATTTGGCGTGGGCGGTTTTGATGGACTCTCGGCGTTTGAGGGCGGAGCCTTGATGGGCGATTCAGGGGCGATGGTGCGCAGTGAGCTGGCCTTTCCATTGGTTCTGCCACGGTTTGGGTCTGAGTCCACGTTGGGCACAGCCGTGGCCCCGTATGTGTTTGGGGCGGCCGGGGTGACCTCGTTGGAACAACCGACAGCGGTGGAGCATGCCACCACCTATGCCAATTCGTTCGGGGTTGGTCTGCGCTTTGGGGTGTCGCAAGCGGACTCATCCAATGGCACGACGCTCATGCTGGAATATGCCCACGGGGATCAAACCCATGGCCCGGTGGAAAACCGTTTCAATTTACGCTGGCTCGCACAGTTCTGACGGGCCGGTTGAGCAAGGCGCCTTCAGCCGTGATGGCGGCTGAGGGGGTGGTATTTTAACCCAAAAAGAGTGAATAAAGAGAGTGATGAGAATTCGTTTGAAGGCGGTTTTAGCATGGTGGACCGCGTCCCTTGTTGTGGCCTCGCCGCTGGTGTTGGCCGCAGGCACTGCGACATCGGTATCTTCTGAGCCTGTTGCGACGAGCGCCACTTATGGCAATTGGGTATTGCACTGTGTCCGAACCCCTTCGTCTGCAGCGGGCAAGCACACTCAGGTGGGTGCGGATAGTTGTGAAATTGTGCAATCAGCGCAAGTGCGCGGGCAATCACGTCCGGTAATGGAAATGGCCATTGGGCGATTGCCGGGGCAAAAAACGTACCGGGTGACGACGGTCCTGCCGACGAATGTATCGATCCCGGGCCGGGTTCACGTGTCGATAGATGGCAAAGCCGATAATAAAGAAAAAGCGGGGTTTGACCTTGCGCTGACGCGCTGTCTGCCTGGCGGGTGTGTGGCCCAAGCGACATTGCGTCATCGGATGCGAGAGCAGATGAGTGCGGGGAAAACCGGACAGCTTCGCTTTATGAGCGCCGATGGGCAAACGGTCGGCATTCCGCTGTCCTGGATGGGCTTTTCTCAGGCCATGAAGGCGTTAGAGAAAAAGGATTAGATAGATAATAGGTAACACTGGGCGCATGTGCGCTCTGGTGTAACTATTCTGGCCCCACAAATTTTGCATGAGATCTGTTTATTATAGAAACGATCTCATTTTTTTATCTTCCTCTTTATGAATGCTTTATTCTGCCATCCAAAAGGTTGTTATCACCGAGAAGACGTTGCAAATACAATACTGAACAGAGAGCGGGTAGTTTTAGCTGTTTATTGGAGATCTTGAAGCGTTTTGAACGGTTGCTAAAGGCGTTAGATTGGTTCCAATCAGTCAGTCAACGCCCTGTTGATCCAGCAAAACATTCGCGTTTTTGGCTTTGCCCGGCGGCTTAACCACGATTAGATTATGCCGTCATCCTCCATGATAACGCGTAAGTTAATAGTGAGGAGTGTCGCGAATGATTATCCAGCCGAATGCGTGGGTGAAACATGCATTCTCCCACCTAGACGGTAGCGAGAAGACGGGTGTAAAAAGCGTACATAAGTTACAATTTGATTGTGTGCCCAAGTGCGTCGCATGAGCATCAGGCAGGGTTCATTCTGTTCTATTTGGAGCACTTTGGCTTGTTCCTGTTCCGGCATAGTTGCATCCACAATATGCTCCATCTCATCAACGGGTAATTGCCCAAGTAGGTATTGTGAAGGCGTTAGCTCTTCACTAAAGTTTTGTTCAATAAAATTGCTGGCAACGGCAGGATTGACAAACCGATTCTCCAATTGTACAGGCATATCTTCTTCATAGTGGATGCAGATGATGTGATAAACCGATTGGCCTGTTGAAATGGATAACGCTGCAGCGATTTCAAAAGATGCAGATTCTCGAGAAAGTTTAATGACTTCACAGCGGTATCGATGATTACGGGCACGAATTTCATCCCCAATATTGGCAATCATTAACAGGCTTGACTGAGGTTTGCGATCAGCAACAAAAGTGCCAACTCCCGCTACACGGTTGATGATCTGCTCTTGAGCGAGTTCTCGCAATGCTCGGTTAACGGTCATCCGTGATATTTTAAACTGTTCGACCAACTGATGCTCTGATGGAATTAACATGCCGGGTAACCACTGGCCAGATTCTATCTGGTTTGTCACATATAGTTTGACTTGCTGGTACAATGCTTGGGGAAGTTTCTGACCCGGCATGTTGTTCTCCAAAATAGGTGCTATCACAGAGGTTAAATTGCTTCGCCAACGCCGTTAGGTGCGATAAAAGCACGTTATTGTAGCAGTGCACGAAGCTGAATCAAACCAAGTCGATTAGTGTTCTTCATACATTTCGCTGGGACTGAGCCATTGGTTTAAGGCACTGGTTTCAATGAGTGCTCGCGCTTTGGCTAAATCAGGGGCAAAGAAACGGTCTGTTTCATAATGTGGTACTTGCTTGCGAACCACATCAATGACCTCTTGCAAAGCGGGGCAAGTTTTTAAAGGTGTATGAAAATCAACCCCTTGCACACTGGCAAGTAGTTCAACAGCAACGATAGCACTGCTATTGCCTGCCATCTGTTTTAAGCGCCGAGCTGCATACGTTGCCATGGATACATGGTCTTCCTGGTTGGCTGAGGTTGGTAAACTATCAACGCTGCCAGGATGCGCCAAACTTTTGTTTTCTGATGCTAGTGCCGCTGCGGTCACTTGAGCAATCATAAAGCCTGAGTTAACACCGCTTTCTTTAACTAAGAAGGCGGGCAGTCCTGACATATTCGGATCCACTAACTGTGCAATGCGTCGTTCACTTAAAGCGCCCATTTCGCTAATTGCAATCGCCAAGTTATCGGCAGCCATGGCAACAGGTTCAGCATGAAAATTGCCACCAGAGAGCACATCGCCTTGTTCGGCGAAGATCAGAGGGTTATCAGAAACTGCATTGGCTTCGCGTAAAATAATAGCTGCGGCATGGTTAATCTGATCAAGACACGCCCCCATGACTTGCGGCTGACAGCGCAATGAATAGGGATCTTGGACGCGGTCACAATTGATGTGTGAATGGTGGATTTCACTATCAGTTAACAGTTTACGATAATGGCTGGCCGCTCGGATTTGTCCTAATTGGCCCCGAACTTCGCCGATGCGTGGATCAAATGGAACATAGGATCCTTTGAGTGCTTCGACGGTTAATGCTCCTGCGATCACGGCACTGGTATAGACCTGTTCTGCACCGAACAACCCGCGCAGCGCTAAAGCTGTGGATGTTTGTGTTCCGTTGATTAGTGCCAACCCCTCTTTAGGACCCAATTCGATTGGTTGTAATCCTGCTTCGCTAAGCCCCTCGAGAGCATCTTTAATTTGCCCTTTATAGCGAACCTGACCGACGCCAATCATTGCGCAGGCCATGTGTGCCAATGGCGCTAAATCGCCAGAAGCGCCAACAGAGCCTTGTTCAGGAATACATGGATAAACGCCACCGTTGTACATTGCTAATAAGTGTTCGATTAACTCTATACGAACGCCAGAAAAGCCTCGTGACAATGAACCAACTTTTAATGCCATAATCAGCGCTACACTGGCATCATCGAGCAATTCGCCAGTTCCTGCTGCGTGGGATAATAATAAATTACGCTGCAGTTGACTCAGCGACTCGGCTGGGATTGAGGTTTGAGCTAGCAAGCCAAAGCCCGTATTAATTCCATAGACAGTCTGCGAATTGTCTAAAATGGTTTTAATCTGCTGATGACTGGTCTCAATCTCTTGATACGCGCTTGGTGCCAGTGTCAGTGTTGGTTGTTGAGTAAAAATCTGTCGCAGTTCATCTAAGGTGAACTGTCCGGGGTGAATACATATCGATGTTGGCATGTCGTCCTCGTGTACAACGTGTTTGTTATTTTATCTCTTTAATATAAGTACATGTATATACAGCTGCAAGCTATTCTTCACTTAAATTTACCATTTAAGTGTTATTAGGGACTGTTGACCTTTGGTGATTAGTTTTGCAGAAATCTGAGAGGGATTTAGGCAAGGCAAACGTTGTGCCGTGTCGTTATTCTCCACAAAGAACGTTTAACGCTGGATAAATTCCTCTCAGATACTGCCCTTGGGGTTCATTTAAACGCATCCTGAACTTTGTTGCCCGCTGCTTGCTTAACTCATTAAGCGACGCAGGGGGCGCCGCGTTCAAAATGCGTTTAATTTGAACAAAATTCAACCACCAAAGGTCAACAGTCCCTAGTTAATGGAACGCTGGTTAAAGCTGCTGATCGGCACTTAAAAAAGTGAAATGGATCAAGCTGTACAGAATTCTTCAGGTAAAAGTGGTACGGATAAAGAAATAGTGTGGTATTTTATTTGAAACATTGTTTTATTTATATATTTGTTCGATAAAAGGAGCGCACCATGCAAATCGCGTTGATGAACGAATTTAGTCAAGCGGCTAAAAACCCAATGATCTTAAAAGAGCTGCAGGGCGTTGCTAATCAACAAGGTCATCAAGTCTTTAATGTCGGAATGAATGGCGATGATGATCATCGCTTAACGTATATTCATCTAGGCATTATCGCCAGCTTATTATTAAATTCCAAAGCAGTTGATTTTGTGATTGCGGGCTGTGGGACTGGCCAAGGTGCCTTGATGTCTCTGAATGCTTATCCTGGTGTCGTTTGTGGTTACTGTATTGATCCAGCTGATGCTTATCTATTTGCGCAGATTAATAACGGTAACGCGCTGGCTATTCCGTTTGCGAAAGGCTTTGGTTGGGGAGCTGAACTGAATCTTCGTTATATTTTTGAAAAAGCCTTTACGGGTGACACGGGGTTAGGCTACCCACCAGAACGGCGTGATTCTCAAGTTGCCAATGCTGGCATTTTAAATCGTGTGAAACAGGCGACTGGAAAAGCGTATTTGGATGGGCTCAAAGCGCTTGACCCTGAACTTGTTAAAACGGCGGTTGGTGGTGAACGCTTCCAGCAATGTTTCTTTGAAAACTGCCAAGATGCCCAATTGACCGATTTTGTTAACAGGGTATTGAACTAACAATACAAACTTCCTTGGTTGAATCAATAAAGCCGCAATTGCGGCTTTTATTTTTGAGCCACGGTGGTCGGCGGGGCGGGTACTTTGCTTGTTTGAGCAACCATGATTAATTGGTCAGTCGCAAATCCTTTTGATTTGGCTTCGTTTATCAGTCTATTGAGGGTTTCTTTCGGCAGCGTTGGTGTGCGTGATAATATCCACAAGTAGTCTTTATTGGGGCCTGCAACCATGGAATAACTATAATCACTGGCTAAATCGAAGATTGCATAGGTGCCATAAAACGGACCGAAGAATGAAACCTTAAGATAGCCTTCGTGATCTGAGTGCACAAAATAAGCCTTGCCAATAGCCTGACTCCATTTCTTTTTCGCAATGGAATAGCCACGATTAATGACTTTTATCCCGCCATCATCACGCAGACTATATGTTGCACTCACGTGGCTTAAGCCAGATTCAAAGCTGTGGTCAAGGCGCGCTATTTCATACCATTTGCCGAGGTAGCGTTGTGCGTTAAAGTCGCGAACTGGTTGAACACCATGGGGCAAACTAGTACAGCCAGTTAACAGTAATAGCGGTAGGGTTGCCAGAGTCCATCTTTTCATCTGCTTCTCCTTGGATGATCACGTTTATTTTAACGCCTTTGTTGATTAAGCAATAAGTTAGTTATATCTGTTAGAAAGAATTTTTGCATCTTATATAGCTTGATTTTTTAGACGTCTATATGTCTTTATTGCTAAATAAAGTCGTCATGATATAGTAATCGCCATACATGAGATACTTTAATAGGGGGATAAATGGTCAGGCTTTCTTTGGATTCTAAGCTACCATCTCTGGGAACCACGATTTTCTCGCAAATGAGCGCATTGGCACAAAAATATCAGGCGATCAATTTGTCGCAAGGTTTTCCCGATTTCGATGGTCCTGACTATTTGCAGCAGCGATTGGCGTATCATGTTGCTCAGGGTGAAAACCAGTATGCCCCGATGACGGGCGTTCGGTCACTGACTAAGGCGATCGCTCAGAAAAACAAAACTCTTTATGGTGATACGATTGATGCAGATAGCCAAGTTACAGTAACTGCCGGTGCCACTGAAGCTTTGTATGCTGCGATTACTGCATTGGTTCGCCCCGGTGATGAAGTGATCTGTTTTGACCCCAGTTACGACAGTTATGCCCCAGCTGTTGAACTGTCTGGCGGCGTGTTAAAACGTTTGCCTTTGCAACCCCCTGAGTTTCGCGTGGATTGGCCGGCGTTTAGCAAGTTACTTAGTAAACAAACGCGGTTGGTGATTTTAAATACGCCACATAATCCGACTGGAACGCTCTGGCAGGCCAGTGATTTTGCAGCGCTCTGGCAGGCAATTAAAGATTTTCCGGTGTTTGTCTTGAGCGATGAAGTGTATGAACATATCTGTTATAACCCCGGTGGCCATGTCGGTGTGCGAAGCCATGCACAGTTAAAAGAGCGCGCGGTGGCTGTATCATCTTTTGGTAAAACGTTCCATATGACGGGATGGAAAGTGGGATATTGCATTGCTCCAGATTACATTAGCAGCGAAATCCGTAAGGTACATCAGTTTCTAACATTTGCTGTCAATACGCCTGCACAACTGGCGTTGGCGGATATGCTGAATGCCCAGCCTGAACACTATCTTGGATTACCCGAGTTTTATCAGGCTAAACGTGACCGCTTTATTGATGCGTTATCCAATAGTCGCTTTAAAGTTTTACCCTGTCAGGGCACTTATTATTTGGTCGTGGATTACAGTGCAATTTCAGATATGAATGATGTGGATTTTTGTGTGTGGTTGACTGAGGAAGTTGGTGTTGCTGCGATTCCTTTGTCCGTTTTCTGTGGTCAGCCATTCGATCATAAACTGATCCGTTTGTGTTTTGCGAAACAGCAAAGAACCTTAGATGCTGCGGCAGAACGATTGCAAAAAATCTAGTTTCTCAGGCGTGTGGCTCGCTATTATTTTTTTGGGGCATTGCCTCGTTAGATTAAGTCAGCGCCAATAAAGCGTGCTTTTGAATCAGGTTAATCAGTGTGATATGAAGCCGTTCGGTAACCGAAGTGTGTGGTGATTAAGTGCTTTGTCGTACTTTGTGACCCGAGCAGTATCATTGTCCTTATTAATTTAATACCAGTTGGCAGTTATTCGGCCAATAGTTGGTGTTTAGGCTTGAATCAAAACGATCTCTGATGCCATCTTAATGCAAGAAATTGCCTATCGTCGCCCCTTTGCGGTTTCCGCTGCCTCGGATGCCGCCTAGCGTTTCAATGCTTAAAATCATCAAGGTTTGTTATTGTTTTTGTGGTTGTTGCAAATTCAGCGAGTCAATTAACTCAGCGGTGCTTTTTCGATGGAGAATTTTATCAGCATGAAATTCTCCAACTTAACAGATATTTTCCACAATTTATTGGTTACACTATCAATATTGTTAGCTCGCTTAAGATTGGGTATGGAAGTAGAAGAGATTTATCGTCGAGATTTAAATCTGTTAGTGGCGCTACGAATTTTGGTCGAAGAACGCAGTGTCAGCCGAGCTGCGAATCGTTTAAACCTAAGTCAGTCAGCCATGAGTCGGGTTTTAGGTCGCTTACGTAGTTTACTAGCGGATCCCTTATTCACACGTCAGGGACAATATCTTATTCCGACTGAAAAAGCGTTATCGGTGAATAAGGCTTTAGGTGAACCGCTTGAGTCTCTTCGACAACTCTTGTCCCCCATCGATTTTGATCCCAAGTGTTGTGATCAAACATTCACGATCGCAACGACTGACTATGCGATGCAAACCATTTTACCCTTTGCTTTGCCGCGTATTTATCAAGAAGCACCGAATGTTGCATTTGAGTTTTTGCCACTCCAAAATGAGCATTTGAAAGATCAGCTCACCTATGGCAGAGCTGACTTAGCGATTTGTCGCCCAATCCACTCAATTGAAGCATTGCATTATGAAATCTTGGGTCGTGTCGGGGTGTTATGCTTATTGTCGAAGCAGCATCCACTAGCGAATGAACAAATGGGAATCGATGACTATTTGAAGTTCCCGCATGCCATGATTGCCATTAGTGATGGGGTGAAATCACTCATTGAACAGGCTCTCGAAGATAAACCTAAACGGCGTATGGTTTTGAGGGCATATCATTTAGAGGCGGCGTTAGCGATTATCGAGATGATGCCTCTTATTATCACCGTACCTGCCGATTTGGCCTACTTAGTCTCTGAGCGTTATGATCTGAGTGTAAAACCTTTACCATTTCATTTTACGCCGTTTGATTATTCAATGATTTGGCACCCTCGTTGTGAACATTCACCTGCTCAGAAGTGGTTGAGAAGCATCGTAAAAGAAGAATGTGGCAGGTTAATCGCTAAGCGTGTGGAAGATATGGGGCTGGATGAATTAAGGCCCTGAGAGGGCCTTACTCGATAGAGATCTAAAGCTTTATGACAACACGCCCGGTATTCTGACCGGTGGTGATTTTCTCTGCATATTGTGGTGCTTCATTTAAGGTGATTTCGGTACACGCTTGTTCAAAATACTGAGCAGGTAATAATTCTGCCAGTGTTTCCCATGCGGCCATACGTTTTTCACGTGGACAGCTGACTGAGTCCACACCTTGCAAGCGTACATTACGCAAAATAAATGGCATGACCGTCGTGGGCAGGTCAAATCCTCCGGCAAGGCCACAGGCCGCGACCGCGCTGTTATAATCCATTTGCGATAAGACTTTGGCTAACACTTTGCTGCCCACTGTATCAATGGCACCTGCCCAGACTTGTTTTTCTAACGGACGGGCCGGTTCTTCAAATGCGCTGCGATCAATCAGTTGATTTGCACCGAGTTGTTCGAGTAATGGACCATTTTGTTCGATACGGCCCGTCACCGCAGCGACTTTATAGCCAAGTTGAGAGAGTAGGGTGACTGCAACAGAGCCGACACCCCCACTGGCACCGGTCACCAAAATCGTGCCGTCTTTGGGTTGAATATCCGCGTCAATTAAAGCCTGAACACACAGCATCGCAGTTAGGCCAGCGGTGCCAACCATCATGGCTTGTTTGGCGCTGAAGCCATGTGGCAGTGGAACCAACCAGTCTGCCTTCAGGCTGGCTTTTTGCGCCATCCCTCCCCAGTGGTTTTCGCCAACGCCCCAACCGGTCAATACGACAGAGTCACCTTCTTGGTAACGCGAGTCATCTGAACGGAGTACTTGTCCTGCTAAATCGATTCCGGGGACCATCGGGAAATGACGGATAATTTTGCCCTTGCCGGTAATCGCTAGGCCATCTTTATAATTCAGTGACGAGTAATCGACTGCGACTAGCACTTCACCTTCCGGAAGATGTGATTCATCAAGTTGTTCGATCGTTGCAACGGTTCTTTTCTCTTCTTGATTTAGGATTAAAGCATCAAACATAAAGGTCTCCAAATAGGGCGAGGACAAATTGACGGCAGTCTAGCGCTGATAGCTCTATGAATTAAATGAAGCTTTAGCATATATGGATATGCAAAATAGTCATACATATTGTAGGTGTATCGAATGAATGTGTATGGCGCTGAACAGGCTCGCTGAGGTTATATATGCATAATAATCATGATTTAAATGTAAATAAGTCATTTTACTCATACACTCATTTCCATGATATTAATGCGGTTATTTGATCCTGAAGTTTTCATATTAAACAGGCTCATGCGCCCACAATCTTGGGGGGCACGTTTGCTATGAGAATTAATCAGTTAGAGGAAAAATCAATGACTAAGTTAACGGATGACATCGTATTCCAATCGGGTGGTAAGCTGCATAATCGCATTGTCATGGCACCCATGACGATCCAATCTGCGTTTTTCGATGGTGGGGTCACCGATGAAATGATCACTTATTACGCCGCGCGCGCGGGTGATGCAGGTGCGGTCATTATCGAAAGTGCGTTTGTTGAAAAGCATGGCCGAGCATTCCCTGGTGCGCTGGGGATCGATACGGACAGCAAAATAAAGGGCTTACGCAAGCTCGCTGAAGCGATTCAAGCCAAAGGCTCAAAGGCAATTTTGCAGATCTACCATGCAGGACGGATGGCAAATCCAGAATTCAACGGTGGGCAGCAACCTATTTCTGCCAGTCCAGTTGCAGCTTTGCGTGATAATGCAGAAACGCCATTGGAAATGACTCAAGCACAAATCGAAGATATGATTGAACGCTTTGGTCACGCTGTGAAACGAGCGATTCTTGCCGGTTTTGATGGGGTCGAAATTCACGGTGCAAACACCTATCTCCTCCAGCAGTTTTTCTCTCCACATTCAAACCGCAGAAGTGACCAATGGGGAGGCGATATTGAGAAACGTACGACTTTCCCGCTTGCTGTGCTGGCAAAGACAAAAAAAGTGGTTCAAGAACAGGGTACATCCGATTTTATTATCGGTTACCGATTCTCTCCAGAGGAGATTGAACAACCAGGTATTCGTTTTGCAGATACAATGTATCTGTTAGATAAGCTAGCAACATGTGGTTTGGATTATTTACATTTTTCCATGGGGAGCTGGGCTCGTAACTCGATTGTGACGCCAGAAGATCTCGAACCGCTTATCAATAAGTACCGTCAACTGCAGTCGGATACGTTGGCGAAAGTGCCGGTGATTGGTGTCGGGGGGATTGCGCAACGTCGTGATGCTGACCAAGCCCTTGAACAAGGTTATGACCTCGTTGCCGTGGGTAAAGGTTTCTTGGTTGAGCCCACTTGGGCGGCGAAGGCGCTTAACAATGAATCGTGTGCCGAATTTGCTGATATTGAGCAACAAAAAGAGTTAAAAATCCCAACGCCATTATGGGAAATCATGGACTACATGATTGTCGATAGTGCCGCTGAAGCGATTAAACACCAACGAATTAAAGAATTGCAGAGCATTCCGATCAAGTTTAATGCGGGTGAATATACGGCATTCGGCCGTGGTCATAACGATGACTTGCCTGTGACCGTGACTTTCTCTGAAGAAAAAATTCTCAATATCGTTGTCGATTCCTCTAAAGAATCAGATGGGATTGCCAACCCGGCATTTGAACGCATTCCACAACAGATTCTCGATGGTCAAACGCTCAATATTGATGTGATTTCAGGGGCAACGGTGAGTAGCCAAGCTGTGATTGATGGTGTGGCTAACGCTGTGGATCTTGCTGGCGGTAACTCTGAAGCACTGCGCTGTAAAGCGAGAGAAGCGATTGAGTGGTCAACTAAAATTGTTGAAGAAACAGTCGATATTGTGGTCGTTGGTGGTGGCGGTGCCGGTTTAAGTGCAACACTGACGGCATTGGATCAAGGCAAATCGGTTATTTTACTTGAGAAATTCCCTGCGATTGGTGGGAATACCGTCCGTACCGGGGGATGGGTGAATGCGGCTGAACCTGCGTGGCAGAATGCGTTTGATGCACTTCCTGGTGAAAAAGAGACATTAATGCACCTTGCCGATACCCCTGAGTCTGAGTTTGCTGAGGAATATTTAGCCGACTTTAGAACGTTGAAATCTCAACTGGATGGTTATTTCACAGAGCTAGAAGCAGGCAAACACTATCTCTTCGATTCAGTTGAACTGCACCGGATTCAAACTTATCTGGGCGGTAAACGTACCGATCTCAATGGTGAATCAATTTATGGTCAATATGATCTGGTACAAACGCTCACTGCTCGTTCAATGGAGTCCATTGATTGGCTGACTGAGAAGGGCATCGATTTTGACCGCAGTGTGGTTGAGATTCCAGTGGGGGCATTATGGCGTCGCGCGCATAAACCCAAACGTCAAAAAGGCGTTGAGTTTATTGACAAGCTATCAAAACGCGTTCAGGAGCAAAATGGTCGCATTATCACGGATACACGTGCGACGGATCTCATCGTTGAAGATGGTAAGGTTGTTGGAATTAAAGCGCTGCAAGCCGATGGGACAAAACTTGTTCTGCATGTGAATAATGGTGTGGTCATGGCCTCGGGTGGTTTTGGCGCTAATACGCAAATGATCAAGAAATACAACACCTATTGGAAAGAGATTGCCGAAGATATCAAAACAACGAACTCCCCAGCACTGGTTGGTGACGGGATTGAGATTGGTGAAAAAGTGGGTGCCGATCTCGTCGGTATGGGCTTTGTGCAGTTGATGCCAATTGGCGATCCAAAATCGGGTGCATTGTTGACGGGCTTGATTGTACCCCCTGAAAACTTTGTGTTTGTGAACCAACAAGGTAAACGTTTTGTGGATGAATGTGAGAGTCGCGATGTGTTATCTGGAGCCATCTTCGACAACGGTGGTCTCATTTATATGATTGCCGATGAAAATATTCGTCACACTGCGGCTAATACGTCAGATGAAACCATTGAACGAGAAATCAAAGAAGGCATCATCATTAAAGCGGACACCATTGAAGCATTAGCTGAAAAAATTGGTGTGCCTGTACAGACGTTGTCGAATACGATTACCCAATACAATCATTACGTTGAGCAAGGGCATGATCCTGAGTTCAATAAGGGTGCGTTTGGCCTCAAAGTGGAACAGGCCCCATTTTATGCTACGCCACGTCAACCGTCAGTCCACCACACGATGGGCGGCTTGAAAATTGATACCAAGGCACGGGTTATTGGTAAAGATGGTCAGGTGATTCAAGGCTTATATGCAGCTGGTGAAGTTGCCGGTGGGATCCATGCGGGTAACCGTTTAGGGGGGAATGCCCTGATTGATATCTTTACCTATGGTCGTATTGCGGGTGACAGTGCTGCTAATCTTGTGTAGCAGCAGCTCAATAGAGTAGGTTGTATAGAGGGGAGTTTTGCTCCCCTCTTTTATTTTATACGCGATGACGATATGACGATGAATAGCTATAGCGTAAGATTTGAAATGATGGGCACCTTTATTGATTTGGTGGTTTACCATCCAAACGGTGAGCAGCTCATTAAAGAAGCCTATCTTCAATTACAGGATTACGCGACTCGATTTACGGCCAATCAAGCCGACTCTGAGTTGATGCGCGTTAATCAAAGTGCCGGTATTGCACCTATCGCCGTTGCACCAGATCTCTTTGAGCTGATCAAGCTCGGTAAATATTATAGCGAAGATGTCAGCACTCCCTTTAATATTGCGATTGGTCCTTTGGTTAAGACGTGGCGTATTGGCTTCAAAGAAGCGAGCGTTCCATCCCAAGCAGTTGTCCATGAAAAACTGGCATTAGTTGATCCCAATCAGATTATGTTGAATGAGCAAGAGCACTCGGTGTTTCTTCGCCAGAAGGGAATGGAGATCGACTTAGGTGCGATTGCGAAAGGTTATTTTGCCGATCAAGTGAAGCAAAGGCTGATAGACGCAGGGGTAGAGAATGGCTTTATCAGTTTGGGTGGCAATGTGCTCACGATTGGACATTCACCTAAGAATAGCAATAAAGCTTGGAACGTGGGGATCCAGAATCCATTATCCGAACGCGGTGATGTGATACGAATCGTCCCGCTTAAAGGGATGTCGATGGTTACTTCTGGGATCAATGAACGTTTCTTTGAATTCAATGGCCAGCGCTATCACCATTTGTTGGATGGCAAAACGGGAATGCCGCTTGCTACCGATATTGCAAGTCTGACCATTGTGTCTAAGCGTTCCGTGGATGGCGAGATTTGGAGTACTGCGGGCTTCCTTTCTTCTGCTTCGCAATCGATCCATTATCTCAACGCGATTGAAGGGATTGAGGCGGTGGTTATCTCAGTAAAAGGCGATGTGATGATAACGAGTGGGTTAGTCGAGTATAAACAACACTCAACGGACATCGCTCTGTTGTTGATGCAATAGTATTTAGTGCCAACAAGCGATCGCTTCGTTAGCTTGAAGATGCAAAGCACACCGGCTAGATCCAAAGAAGGTCATGGCCTAACGTTGAATGACTCTGGTTTTATAATTCTAAGCAATTCTATTTTTTTGCGCTTTTTCCCATAACTTATCTATCCGGTTTTACCCGTGTTAATTCAATTGATGGTGATGTGTTCAACATGGCGTTTGTTGATTTCAGTTTGGCTGATACTGATTTGTTAGTTTTTGAGTGTATCTACAGAGGCATGAAAATAAATAGTGTCATGATGAAGTATGCTGCGATATTAATGTGCATGAGCTTGAATGCATGGGCTGCACCTCATACAAGATAGATGTAAGAATTGAAAGTCATCAACAGGTTGTATAGTTTGAGCCTTTTTCTGTTGCTTTGAGCCGATGGGGAAAGACAGAAGCGAGTATTTGCGCGTATCATGGCCAATTACTTGGCAAAATAATGGTCTGCTACTTGAAACTAAGATGAAGTTACCGTGATGGTAATATGGCTTCTCATTCTTAAATGTGAGTCTTCGTCGTGGCGAGTCTAGGTAAAAATGTCAGCATCGCCTACAAAGATGGAGTTTATTTTTGGACATACTCAGCAAAGATTCATCCTGCAAAATGGCACTTAGTCACGCAATAGTGGGTCATTGATGGTAAATAAAAATACCTCAAACCTTGGAACTCTTAATCCCCTGCAATAACAGACACCATCTCATGAGTGTCGTTTGATAAGCTATCATCGGCTGTGGCTAGCGAAAGAAATTTATGGTTTCGCTATAGTTGCTCAGAGCCAAAGCAGTAACAATTGCCAATAGCTACAACTGAGCATTGGCAGATGCTGAGAATAAATGGTAGCCGATTAGATGACCATTGATTGTTTATAAAGCTAAGATCAGCGAAAATAGTGGCCAGTTACGATTAACACGACGGATTTGACAGGCGAGGCACTCTAAAGAGAGTACTTCTAAAAGCGTGTACAAATCCGTGTACAAACTAAAAAGAATTTATACATGGAAAACCAAAATTTGCTTAATGAAATCAATAAGCGAAGAACCTTTGCGATTATCTCGCACCCGGATGCGGGGAAAACAACTATTACCGAAAAAGTACTTTTGTTCGGACATGCCATTCAAACAGCTGGAACGGTGAAAGGACGGGGCAGTGATCATCATGCAAAATCTGACTGGATGCAGATGGAGCAAGAACGTGGGATTTCGGTCACTACCTCGGTGATGCAGTTTCCATATGCTGATTGCATTGTGAATTTGTTGGATACGCCTGGACATGAAGACTTCTCAGAAGATACTTACCGCACGCTGACCGCGGTCGATTCATGTTTGATGGTGATTGATGCCGCCAAAGGGGTCGAAGCTCGAACGCGAAAATTGATGGAAGTAACGCGGCTGCGTGATACACCGATCCTTACCTTTATGAACAAGTTAGATCGCGATACTCGTGACCCAATGGAGTTACTTGACGAAGTTGAAGATGAGTTAAAAATTGCTTGTGCTCCGATTACTTGGCCAATTGGTTGTGGGAAAGAGTTTAAAGGGGTTTATCACATTCAGCGGGATGAGATTATTCTCTATAAAAGTGGTCAAGGCCATACAATTCAAGAACGCCGGGTGATTGAAGGTCTGGACAATCCGCAAGTTGAGCAAGCGATTGGTTCTGCATTGGCCCAATCTCTGCGAGAAGAGTTGGAACTGGTCATTGGTGCCTCAAATGAGTTTGATGAAGAGTTATTTTTGGCTGGTGAATTAACGCCTGTATTCTTTGGTACCGCACTGGGTAACTTTGGTGTGGATCATATGCTTGATGGTTTAACCGAATGGGCACCGGCACCGAAGCCTCGACAGACTGATCTCGGTGAAGTGACTGCTCAAGATGCCAAATTCAGCGGTTTTATCTTTAAAATTCAGGCGAATATGGATCCTAAACATCGTGACCGTATCGCTTTTATGCGCGTGGTTTCGGGTGAGTATACCAAAGGTATGAAAATGCACCATGTGCGTTTAGGCAAAGGGGTTAGTATCTCTGATGCCGTGACGTTTATGGCCGGTGATCGAAGTGCTGCAGAGCGAGCAATTGCTGGAGACATTATCGGTTTACATAACCACGGAACAATTCAAATCGGCGATACCTTTACTCAAGGTGATGCATTTAAGTTCGCTGGGATCCCTAATTTTGCGCCAGAAATGTTCCGTCGGATCCGCTTAAAAGATCCGCTTAAACAAAAACAGTTACAAAAAGGGCTGATTCAGCTCTCGGAAGAAGGCGCGGTGCAAGTTTTTCGACCGCTTCGCAACAATGATTTGATCGTTGGTGCCGTAGGGGTATTGCAGTTTGATGTGGTGGTTCACCGACTTAAAACAGAATATAAAGTTGAAGCGATTTATGAAGCGATCCATATTGCGACTGCACGATGGTGTGCATGTCAGGACTCTCGTAAATTAGATGAGTTTCAGCGCAAAGCTTCAGAGCATTTGGCATTAGATGGGGCTGATAACTTAACCTATTTGGCGCCGACAATGGTCAACCTGAATTTAGCGATTGAACGGCATCCTGATATTGAGTTCTTTAAAACTCGTGAACATTAAGCACAAAGTAGCATGAAGGGATATTAGCGTCAGCTCTCTTCTTTGCGGTTGTTAGATGCATTCCTTAGCGTTTTAATTGTCTTATAGGATGATTAAAACGCTTTTTTGTGCGCTCTTTCGATAGACAATGTGTCGATATTTTATACACTCTAAGTATCGGTGATTTGAATCAGGGGCGCATTGATTATGAATAAACTAGCCGCAAAAGTAAGGCAATGGCTTGCCAGTTATGACCGATGGTTAGCTCATCTGGGGTTGCACGATTATGGCTGCCCTTGCGCTAATATGGGCAAAGCGGTTAAAGATAAAAAGCTTGTAAAGCACTCAGATGACAAGGAGTCTGGTTCATCGCATTTATAGATACGCATTGCCATATTGATTTTCCCTGTTTTGAGCCGCTGGCTAGGCAACTGTCCAAGTGGCAATCTTTGGGGATTGAGCAATTTGTGGTCCCAGCCATTGGGCCTGAAAATTGGCAACGGGTCATGGATATCAGTGCTCAGCATTCGCAGATTATGCCCGCTCTTGGCATTCATCCTTGTTTTAGCGATGGGTTTAGCTCGCTCGGTGAACTTTCTCAATGGGTTGAGCGCTACCGTCAACAGATCGTCGCAATTGGAGAGTGCGGTTTGGATCGGCGCTTTAAAGAGACAATGGAGCGCCAAAAAAAGGTATTTATTGAGCAACTGCGATTGGCACAGCAGTTTGACCTGCCGGTGACGATTCACAGTGTTCGGATGAATGATGAAATATATGCACTTTTAAAACAGTACCCATTGGCTCGTGGCGGAGTGATCCATGCCTTTCAGGGCTCACTTGTGCAAGCCCAAGCTTTTATTAAGCTTGGTTTTAAACTCGGGATTGGTGGCGCCATTACTTGGCCACGAAGTGGCAAACTGCGGGAGGTTGTCGCAACCATTGGCCCCGAGAATTTGGTGTTGGAAACTGATTCGCCCGATATGCCGATTGTGGGGCAACGTAAAGGTGAGAATACCCCAGCTACAATTTGTTTCATTTTTGAAATACTTAGCTCTGTTTTGGTTATGAGGCCAGAATTTTTATCTGAAGTTTTATATAAAAATAGTAGAGATATCTTTTTTGCTTCATGAGTTTTTAATTCTATGGCCTTTTTATTTAATTTGTGATGAATCGTTCATTTAACTCGGTGTTACTCGTTTGGAATCAGAGGGGTTTTCAGGCAAAATATGGCTCCAACGAGCTTTCCCAGTTGGTTTTGGATTATCTCGTCAAAAAACTCTCTTCTTAAATCTATGTTGACTATCGGAACTTCACGATGAATGTATTGATGAGTCTAATAGGTATGGCTGTATTGTTGTTTATTGCTTACCTATTATCAGAGAACCGCAAAGCGATTCGATTACGGACTGTCGGACTGGCTTTTTGTATTCAGTTTGGTATCGGTGTGTTGGTTTTATTTAGCAGTAGCGGTAAAACCGTGTTAGGGGATATGGCAACTGGTGTGCAGGTCGTCATTGATGCTGCTCAAGCCGGGATGTCCTTCCTTTTTGGTGGATTAGCAACGGGCGCGGCTGGTAAAGCTGGATTAGGGTTTATTTTCGCAGCACAAGTTTTGCCGTTAATTGTCTTTTTCTCCTCATTAATTACGGTGTTATATCATCTCGGTATTATGCAGTGGGTGATTCGTATTATTGGTGGATTCTTACGGTTTTGCCTCAGAACCAGCCGCACGGAATCTCTTTCGGCGACGGCTAATATCTTTATGGGCCAGACTGAAGCGCCTTTGGTTGTACGCCCGTTTATCGCCAAAATGACTCGCTCGGAACTGTTTGCTGTGATGGTCGGAGGGTTAGCTTCTGTCGCTGGGTCGACATTGGCTGGTTATGCTGGATTAGGGATCAAACTTCAGTATCTGATTGCGGCTTCATTTATGTCGGCGCCAGGTGGATTACTGATGGCCAAAATGATTGTGCCAGAAACACAGAAATATCATGATGATATAGAAGGCGCCTTGGCCGATGTAGAAAAAAGCGTCAATGTCATTGATGCGGCGGCATCAGGGGCTGCATCGGGGATGTCGCTAGCCTTGAACGTAGGCGCGATGTTATTAGCATTCATCGGTATTATCGCCTTATTGAATATGATCTTAGGTGGTGTAGGTGGTTGGTTTGGCGTCGATCACTTGACGATTCAGCTCATTCTTGGTTGGATATTTGCTCCTATTGCGTTCTTAATTGGTGTGCCTTGGCATGAAGCTGTGGTTGCTGGCTCATTTATTGGCGAAAAAATAGTCTTAAATGAATTCGTGGCCTATACCCACTTAGTTCCTTATATTAAAGGAACCGAATTGGTTGCTGCAACTCATGCGGTGATGACGACCCATACTCGAGCGATTATTACCTTTGCGCTCTGTGGGTTTGCTAATATCAGCTCCATTGCAATTTTGCTGGGGGGATTGGGTGGAATGGCACCTAATCGTCGCCATGAAATGGCTGAACTGGGGGTGAAAGCGGTGATTGCCGGCACACTTTCTAACCTGATGAGTGCGACAATTGCCGGATTATTTATTCATTAATTGATGAGCGTAAATTGTCATGCAAAGGCCAGCAATGCTGGCCTTTGTTATTTATGCGCTTGTTTGGCATCAACATAGGCGTTATAAGCGGCGTGCAACAGCGCTTCACTGGTTTTAAATGTTGGCATATTTAAATAATGAGCAGGTGGTGCTTCGGTTGCCCGGTGAATGAAGTTATAACGGCATCTTTGGATCTGTAAATGGTCGTTGAGTGGGGCTAAGCGTTTCACTTTAGAGTTTAGATTGACACTCAAATAATCGAAATAATGTTGATTCGTGTGAATGTCACGCATCTGGAAAGGATAACTGTACTGAACTCGTTCAGTGATTGGGCAATAGCCCCCAAACGGTGTGCTAAACCAGCGATCTTTCCACCAGCCAACTGGGCGTCCATCGGCTAAAAAAGCAGTTTGTCGATCCGGATGGGCAAACAGATAGAAAATTTCAGCTTGTTGTTGAGCGATCTCATCGACGACGCCCATGATAGCGGCACTACGAATACAGCTATCTTGTTCCAGATAATGGTGAATGTGTTCTTTGTTCGAATACGTTAAGCGCAGCAGTTGAAAATGAGCATAAGCGATAGGGGCGGGTTGTATCAGAGGCGCATCTGGCCACCCCTTACTCGCACCATATTGTAGGTCTTCAAAGTGATAGCGATTCATTAATTGCTGATAACGTTTTTTTAGTGCATCCGTCAATGGTCGTTCGGCAAAAGTATCCAACCGGTTATCAACGTCCCCCTGATAAATCCCACGGCTTGTTCCTTTGGCGCCAATATTATGTGTCGTTAAGAGTTGGTAACCACTTACTGATTCGGCACTAGTAATGAGCCAGACTCTCAGTCCTGATTGCAAATTAAGAACATAACTTTCACTTTGCAAGGCCAGGAAGTTAGTGGGTAGGCAGAGTGATTCAAGCAAGCGACTATAGCCAGTTAAGATAATGGCGCACCAGTGCAGTAACTGATAATAGCGTTTGGGTGATAAATTTAGCCTTTCGATAGCAGCTGTTGCTGGGCGCCTTGCCACTATTTCTTGCATGAGTAACGCAAGCTCTGCGTAATCAGGTGGCTTCGGTTGCGTAAAGACCTTTGCGCAATCACGGCAGCGAAATCGTTGGTTCCCTGAAGCCGTTTTACCACTGCGTTGAATGTTCAGTTTTTGACAATTTGGACAACGGTTGCGCCAGGTTGGCAGCTGGACTGGGATAAACTGTGTCATAAGTGTCTCCACTAATGAGTTATCCACTAGCGGTGGGTAACTTCCACAGTTTTTACAATGCAGTGCAGGATAACCAAGATGATAACTTATTGGTTCATAGTCAGGACTGTTGGGTTTTCCAAAGTTTTTACATCCCCAACTCTTACAGCAATTTAATTGCAAGGCGTCTAGTTACATTGTGGTGTATTTGAGCCAATCATGATAATGGATTAAAAATAAATCAACATATTTGGGAAATATTTTTTAAAAAGTATGATTTTATACGCAAAAGATGGTTTTTTAGCTTTTTCGGTGGAGTTATTGCTATAAAATATGCCTGTGTGTTGCTGGTAATACCAGTTCACTAGGCGTTAAGCCTAATCCACATTCAGTTCGGCTAATTTGGGCAAATTTCCTTGCTGCTTGCTCGATTAGTATGGTTATCAGTTAGTTGTAGTGTATGCGTGGACCAATGGGGGGGACACTATTCCTATACAATTGCGCTGATGATCGAATTGAATGTGGCCTTCCTTACTTCTCTTTTTTCTTCTAAATCCTGGTTAGCGGTTTTATCCATCGATAAAAATAGATTAGCTATATCTATTGTTCCTATCAGATTTGTAAAATTTTATTTGTAAATTACTATGTTAATATAACACAAAGACTGAATTGATTTATAAAGGTCTGTTGTTACAAATTGTTATTGTTGTTCCTAAAAGGCAGAAGCCGAGCGCTCTATAGTCTGTTCATGATGTTGCTTAGATTTTAGAAAGTTTGTGAAGATCAACAGTTGATCATTGGCGCTCTATTCTATCTAATGGTGAATAATATGTTTACAACATGGTTGACCTTGAGCAATAAGAATTTTTTCCTTTTTACTCACTGATGATTCATGTTAACCGTATTTACGAATACAGAAACGATAGTAAGAGGTTTATTATTCATGGCGACTTTACTAAGTCAGTTAAAACAGTACACAACCGTTGTCGCTGATACCGGCGATATTGATTCAATTGAGCAGTATCAGCCAGAGGATGCGACTACCAACCCTTCATTGGTACTTAAAGCTCTGCAAAAGCCCAGTGGTAATGAACTTATTAGTCAGGCTGCTAAATGGGCTGTGAAAAAAACGAGTAAGGTTGAAGAGCAAATCATCGAGGCGGGTGATTGGCTGGCCGTTCATATTGGGACTGAAATTTTAAAACTTGTCCCTGGGCGTGTTTCTACCGAAGTCGATGCTCGTTTGTCATATAACACGGAAGCTAGTGTTGCTAAAGCCCGTAAAATTATTAGCATGTATGAAGAAAATGGAGTTGGCCGTGAACGAGTGCTGATTAAACTCGCTTCAACCTGGCAGGGGATTAAAGCCGCAGAGATCCTTGAAAAAGAAGGTATCAACTGTAACCTGACACTGCTGTTCTCATTCGCTCAAGCTCGTGCATGTGCAGAAGCCGGCGCATTTTTAATCTCGCCATTCGTAGGGCGTATTCTTGACTGGCACAAAGCAAAAACGGGTGAAGAATATACGGCTCAGAATGATCCTGGCGTGTTATCCGTTACTCAGATTTATAATTATTACAAAAAACATGGTTATAAAACTGTGGTTATGGGCGCAAGTTTCCGTAACATTGGCGAGATTTTGGCTTTGGCTGGGTGTGACCGGTTGACCATCAGTCCTAAATTGCTTGAAGAACTTAATAGTTCTGAAGACAAGTTAGAACGGCATTTGACTGATAATTTCGAAATCCAATCATCACCAGAGAAAATGTCTGAACACGAGTTCTACTGGGAACATAACCAAGATCCAATGGCCGTTGATAAGTTGGCCGAGGGGATCCGTAACTTTGCAGCTGACCAGTTAAGTATGGAAGAGATGATTCGCGCTAAATTGAGTTAATTTTCCAACTCACTGATGCTCATAATGGCTGCCTACGGGCAGCCTTTTTGTTAGCTGAAGACTCTCAGAGAGCATGAACAAATTTTCAATGGTATAGTGGTCATCGTCAGTTATTTCTTTGCGGGGGATATTTTTTGTTTGATCCATCACTACCACTAGTTGATCTGCACCGACACCTGGATGGGAACGTCCGTGTTGAAACTATTTTTGAGTTGGCTCAACAACATCAGATTAGCCTTCCGGCTAACAATGTTGCAGATATGCGTCAGTTTGTACAAATTCAGGGCAGAGAAAACGACTTACTTGGCTTTTTAAAAAAATTGGACTGGATGGTCAATGTGCTTGTTGACCTAGAGGCAGTGCGGCGTGTTGCCTATGAGAATGTCGTGGATGCAGCTCAGTCAGGATTAGATTATGCAGAATTGCGGTTTAGTCCCTATTACATGGCGATGAATCATCAACTGCCAATGGTTGGGGTTGTTGACGCGGTGATCGATGGAGTTTATGCCGGATGCCAAGACTATCCGGTCAAAATTGCCCTTATTGGTATCATGTCGCGAACGTTTGGCCAACAAGCTTGTTTAGATGAACTTGAGGCGATTTTAGCGCGTAGGAAACATTTTGTCGGGGTTGATTTAGCAGGGGATGAAAAGGGCTTTCCGGGTGAGTTTTTTATTAAACATTTCAATAAAGTGCGTGATGCAGGATTAAATATTACGGTGCATGCTGGCGAAGCGCTAGGGGCTCAGAGTGTCTGGCAGGCAGTAACACAATTAGGGGCAATGCGTATAGGTCATGGTGTGAGAGCTGTTGAAGATCCGCGCTTGATGGATTATCTCTACGAGCACCAAATTGGTATTGAATCTTGTCCGACGAGTAACCTACATACTTCGACGGTCAGTGATTATGCACATCACCCATTAAAACAATTTATTAATGCTGGGATCCCCGTTAGCTTGAATACGGATGATCCTGGGGTGAGCAATATTGATATTGCGCATGAATATGCAGTTGCTCACCATCAATTGGGATTGTCATTTAGTCAGTGTCAGCAATGTCAGCGAGACGGTGTTGCAATGGCATTTTTGACTCAATCAGAGCGATTAGAGCTTTATCAAAGAGCAGTAGGCCATATTAAAAATAGAGGATAAAACATGTATCTGCCACAGGAGTTAATTCGTCGTAAAAGAGATGGTTATACATTGTCAGATGATGAAATTACCTTTTTGGTGTCGGGAATCAGTTCTGGGCGGCTGGTGGATAGCCAGGTTGCTGCATTGGCGATGGCCATTTATTTTAAAGATATGTCAGTTCAGGAATGCACCGCTTTAACTACAGCCATGTTAAACAGCGGTGAGCGCTTGAATTGGCAAGAATTCTCGTTGCCGGGCCCGATTGTTGATAAACATTCAACGGGTGGTTTAGGGGATATGGTTTCTCTGGTTTTGGCGCCGATTATTGCCGCTTGTGGTGGCTATGTGCCGATGGTTTCCGGGCGAGGTTTGGGGCATACCGGTGGGACAATCGATAAGCTTGAATCGATTGCCGGTTATAATGTCAATCCGAATCGGAGCCAATTTCAGAACCTAGTCAAAGAAATAGGGCTAGCTATTGTTGCGCCAAGTAGTGATATTGCCCCGGCCGATAAACGGCTTTATGCCATTCGGGATATTACCGCCACTGTCGATTCACTTGCGCTGGTGTGTTCTTCTATTTTAAGTAAGAAATTATCCGAAGGGCTGAATTCATTGGTCATGGACATAAAAGTCGGAAGCGGTGCCTTTATGCCTAGTCAAGAGCAATGTGAGCGGCTAGCCCGTCGAATGGTTGCCGTAGCAACACAAGCAGGGTGTAAAACTAGCGCTATATTAACCGATATGAATCAACCACTTGCTCCTAGTTGTGGTAATTCACTAGAAGTGATGGAAGCGATGGATTATTTGACTGGTCAGAATAAGAGTTCACGGTTGCATCAAGTTGTGATGGCGTTATCTGAAATGTTGTTAGTTGACAGTAAACTGGTGGATAATGCTGAACAGGCAAGACTAAAAATTTCACGAGTGCTGGACAGTGGTGAAGCCGCTGAGCGCTTTAATCGGATGGTTGCAGCGTTGGGTGGCCCCCGTAATCTGCTTGAGCAGGGCAAGAGTCATTTCCCGAAAGCACCGGTGATAGCACCGCTGTTAGCTGAGAGTTCAGGTTATTTGACGCATCTTGATTGTCGCGAGATTGGCATGAGTGTGGTTGCATTAGGTGGTGGTCGCATTCAAAGTGATCAGATGATTGACCATCGAGTTGGACTGAGTCGTTGGCGACAAATTGGGGATTATATCCATGAGAATGAACCTTTGGTTATGATTCATGCCAATGATCAAAGTAGCTGGCAAAAAGCAGCTCGAAGACTACACGGGGCGATTAGTCTTGAGGGTGAACCGGGCGAAATTCCGTCAGTTGTTTACCAACAAATTGTTAGCTGATTTGGAGAAGGTATGAAAAGAGCAGTCTTATTAGTTCTCGATTCTTTTGGTGTGGGCGCAGCCGATGATGCTGAACGTTTTGGGGACCAAGGTTCGGATACTCTGGGCCATATAGCTGAGCAATGTTTTAAAAATTTAGCCGAAGAGAATCGGCATGGACCACTTGAGGTGCCACATCTTAATCAACTTGGGTTAGGTCGATTAGCTCAGAATAGCCGGGCAAAAGCGGTTGATGGGCTAGCTGAAATTGCTAAACCGAGTGGTGCATATGGATATGCCAAAGAAATTTCCAGTGGCAAAGATACACCGAGTGGCCACTGGGAAATCGCCGGGGTTCCGGTGTTATTTGATTGGGGATATTTCCCTGATAAAGAAAATAGTTTTCCCAAGGAACTGTTAGATGAAATAGTTGCTCGTGCTGAATTGCCTGGGTTCTTGGGAAACTGTCATGCTTCAGGAACGACCATTATTGAACAGTTAGGGCTTGAGCATATGCAAACAGGTAAGCCCATTTTTTATACATCCGCTGATAGTGTTTTTCAGATTGCCTGCCATGAGCAAACGTTTGGTTTAGAGCGACTCTATGATTTGTGCCACATTGTTCGAGAACTACTGGATGACTATAACATAGGCCGAGTGATTGCCCGGCCATTTGTTGGGGATCAACCGGAAAACTTTAGCCGTACTGGTAATCGCCATGATTATTCAGTAACACCACCGAGTGCAACGGTTCTTGATAAGTTGGTAAAAGCGGGTGGCAGTGTGATTAGTATCGGTAAAATTGCTGATATATATGCGCATCAAGGGATCACTCGAGCGGTTAAGGCAACGGGATTAGAGCAACTGTTTGATACGACTCTTCAAGAGCTCGCAGTAGCCGGGGAAGATTCGCTGGTCTTTACTAATTTTGTCGATTTCGACTCTTCTTATGGACACCGTCGTGATGTGTCAGGATACGCCCGTGCTCTTGAGTATTTTGATCGGCGTCTACCTGAATTATTGTCAGCGCTTAACGATGATGATCTCCTGATTATGACCGCTGATCATGGCTGTGATCCCACTTGGCAGGGCACTGAACATACCCGCGAACATATTCCAGTTCTTGTTTATGGTAAAAAAATACAGTGTGTTGATTTAGGTAAGCGTGAGACCTTTGCCGATATTGGGCAGACACTAGCTGATTATTTTTCATTGACTGCAATGGAATATGGCAGTAGTTTCTGGCCGGATATCAAGCCAGAGTAAAGGTTGCTTTTGCTCTGATTTTTTCGGAATAAACGAATGATTGTAAGGATAAATGATGCCTACACCGCACATTAATGCTAACCCAGGTGATTTCGCTCAGACTGTTTTGTTGCCTGGCGATCCGCTTCGAGCGCAATATATTGCAAAAACTTTTTTACAAGATGCTAAAGAAGTCACCAATGTTCGCAATATATTAGGTTTTACTGGGACCTATCAGGGACAGAAAGTCTCGGTGATGGGATCCGGTATGGGGATCCCCAGCTGCTCTATTTATGCGCATGAGCTTTATAACGAATATGGTGTTGAAAACATTATCCGGGTAGGCAGTGCCGGTGCTATTAGCCCAGATGTACACATTCGTGACGTCGTTATTGCAATGGGAGCTTGTACTGACTCTAATGTAAACCGTGTACGGTTCAAAGGTCATGATTTTGCTGCGATTGCTGATTATCAGCTTCTGCGCCGTGCAGTAGACAGCGCTGAGAGTAAAAATTTACCCGTTCGGGTTGGCAATATTTTCTCTGCTGATCTGTTTTATACACCTGATGCACAGATGTTCGATGTGATGGAAAAACACGGTGTATTGGCCGTTGAAATGGAAGCTGCTGGTTTATATGGTGTCGCGGCTGAATGCGGTAAAGCGGCTTTATGTGTCGTGACGATCTCGGACCATATTCGTACGGGTGAAGCGACTACTTCTGAAGAGCGCCAGAGTACCTTTAACGATATGATTGAACTCACGCTAGACTCGCTTTTGTAAGCGTCTTTTCTGAGCTCGGATAGCCCGTTTTCTGCGGGCTATCTTCATTTGACGGCGACGTTTTCGAGAGATCTGCCGGGCGATGACAAATCCAACCCATAAGGCTAACAACAGCATGAACTGCAAAGAGTGCTGAGCAGAATGGACATAACGGGTTGCACGGCTCAATAATGAACTTTCCTCGAGCGTGATCCGTAAATATCCTAACGCGTTACCCTGAGCATTATAAATCGTTGCCACATAAGGACGGCGACCAATTCCTTGTGTGGGGGTGACCAAGTTCCCAGACATGGGTAATAGTTCTCGTAAAGGCAATGCATTAGCACTTTGTGCCAGAGGGATCCCTTTGGCATCATAGATGGTCGCATCAAAAACAAAGTTCTCTTTGACCAGCGCATTGACCAGTTGCTGAATTTGCTTTTTTTGATCGTGGACGATGTAGTTGGCGGCATTAAATGCTGCCAGTGAAGTAAGCGAGCGCGCTAAACTCTCTGTATTGTTTTCTAGCAATGATTGCCCCCGCATCGTTATGCCCCAATACATTGAAACAGCAATGATAATTGCAATGAAGGCACTACTAATCTCAAGCCGATTAAACCATCGTAGTAGACGTAAATGTTGGGTCACAATCTGTTGCATCCTATTCCATTGAATCGTTGCAGGCTTGCCAAAGTAGATAGCAATAGCTATTGTGAAGCGCTACATCATCTGTGTATTAACCTAAAATATAGAGTTGGGACCGTATAGTGATTCCTAATACCCTTTTAACATATTTAGACAACTTGCCCAAGTGGCCAGCGGTGCCTGTTTCGATCGCCGCTGATGGGCAAATCACTCAGCAAGCGATTCGTCATTCATCCACAGATACAACGATTATTGGTTGGTCTAAGAATGAAAGTGATATTAAACAACTCGTTGCGAACCTTTATCAGGAACATGAGTGTTGGCGAATTTATCCAGCAATGAGTATTCTGGCAACCCATATTTTTGTACTGACCACTCCTATTGCAGAGCCTTTGGTAAAAGAGCGTATTGAGCGTGCGAATTTAGATTTTGACATAGTCGCAATGACCCATATCCCTAACCTTAATCAACCGGGCATGTTAGTGATGGATATGGATTCAACGACTATTCAGGTCGAATGCATTGATGAAATTGCCAAACTCGCGGGAGTGGGGGAACAGGTTAGTGCCGTCACTGCCCGGGCAATGCGTGGTGAGCTTGATTTTTCGCAGAGCCTGCGCTCGCGAGTGGCACTTTTAAAAGATGCGCCTGTCGCTATCCTTGATGATGTGAAAGATAATCTGCCGTTGATGCCGGGCGTGCAAGTATTGCTCAGTCATCTACAAGTGAACGGCTGGAAGGTGATTTTAGCCTCGGGTGGATTCACTTATTTTGCCAAAGCATTGCAGCAACGGCTCGGTTTTGATGCCGTTTTTGCCAATGAACTTGGTTTAAAAGATGGGGTGCTCACCGGAGAGGTTGTGGGCGATATTGTCGATGCGCAATATAAAGTCAATGTGTTAAAACGCATGTGTCAGCAATTTCAAATAGAACCCACTCAGACGATGGCAATTGGAGATGGTGCTAATGATTTGGCCATGTTATCCGAATCTTCGTTGGGGGTGGCATTACATGCCAAACCCATTGTGCAGCAACAAGCTAAGATTGCCATTAACTACAGCAATCTTGAAGGACTGCTCTTTGTGTTAATGGGTGGCGTTATTCGCGATCATGTCGCTTGTCATCACTGATTTGACAAACTCTGAGAGCCTTTAAGAGCTTGCCATTCGGTGCTGAGATCATTGATTTCAACCACGGCATAGGTATTTTTCAATAAAATGGCGAGCTCTTTTGCCTTATGGGTCGCATAATGCCCTAAATAGGCCATCTCTGCTTTGATGTAGTCGGCATCCGGTTTGCCAGTTAGTGAGGCTTTGAGTTCAATATATTTAAAATCACCATGCGTCATGGCTTGGACTACAAATTGATTTAACTGCGCTTCTGACTGGAAATCTTCCTCGCGGTGACAGGCAATCACCTTCTTGTTGTTTTTATGTAATTGCATCAACAATCTAAGCGTAATCACTTTTTGTTCTTCATGCAGGTTTTGCAGTGGCGATAATACCCATTCTTGCCAGTGATCTGGATGGATTAGCTGATACATATTGGCTTTGTTGCGTGCTCGAGAAAGATACAGCAATGGATCGACCGATGAAGGACTCTGCCCATAGGCCAGTAGCTTAAGCTTTAACAAACCACCTTCTTTGTTTATAAATAGCACATGTTTGAATAGATCATGGCAATACAGTTGTCGCAAAGCTTCTGATAGTCCTTCAAACACATTGATTTCAGGCATATGGCCGAGCTTATCGATATTATTGGTAATTAATTGGCTGAAAAAACGTGAGCCTTCGTGAGCATTACCAACGGTCTGTAAGTGTAGGGTCTGACCATTTTGTTGAATGTTAACCACCTGATAAGGCAGTTGAGTCAGCTTAAATGTACGGACCAGTTTCTGGAATTGCGGGAGATTAACCAGAATTTGATCGCCGACTGCAAGTTGCACGGGGCTATCCAAGTCAAGTTGTAGGCCGCCTGTTGAAAAGTTATTCACCCAACCTTCGACTATTTGTGAGCTAAAATTTACTTCTGCCATCGAGCGATACTGATAACGCGCCTCTTTACGCAGTTGCATATATTTATGGGCAATGACTTTAATTTCTGGAATAAGGTGGCGATATTGCCCAAATGGGGCTAATTCATTCGGGTTCTTGTCCGAATGGAAGCTTTGTCGATAGCGGTTCTTTGAGCACTCATTGGTAATGTCAGTTAGCAGTCCAAAGACGGATAAATCAGCCAGCTGTTCACGTAGTGCTTTCTCATCGGTTCGACGCTGTTGGTTTGGCACAATTGGCGGAGCAAATGCATTATCCAGGTGGATCTGTTGCCACTGGAAGGTAAAAACTCGCCAGCTGGTTTTATTGGCACCGAAATAAAAGAACAATTGTCGAAGTTCGGGCTCCGCTAGTAGCTCTTCATGGGTTGCAGAATAAAAATAGAGTTTGCGATTGTAACTGTGTACAAAACTATAAAGAATAGTTTGTCCACGAGGTTTTATCATTAAGGCCCGTGTTCTCTGGGCATGAAAGGCTTGACCTAGTACATTTTGTCGGAATTCATTATACCAGTAGTCCAGTGTGTTGCGGCTAAAATCGTTGCATAACACATAGCGTAACTGGGGCGGTTGTTCACCACTAAAGTATAACGGTAATGAGCTGCTGCGGGGTAAAAAGAACTGCTGATAACTTTTGACTAAAATGGCATCGACTAGATGCACTACATCCACTCGATATCGGCCTTTGTACTCTTTTAAAAAGCTTTCAAAGAATGAATCAAATTCTGGATCGTTGGTGTTAAGCCGCTTTAATCTGGCCCAGAGGCCTTTATCATTACGCTCGGTATCGATAATGACATAGTCTGTGCCACGGGAGAGAACTGGGTTAGCAAATTCCTTCTCAAGCCCTGTGAAGTAGATTTTGATATGTTCGCCAATGGTTGGGTCATCTTCGCGATCATAGCGAATTCTCATCCCTGAAACTGACATATTAGAAGACATACCCGCATAGACCATCATTTGTTCGGTCTGAATTTCAATGGGCATGCTGATAAACATCCGCTCTTCGACCCGGCCATGATAATGACCAAATTGAAATGCTTTGACTCGGGTATCCACTCGGCCCCGTTTATTGGGCTCTTGACGGCGTAATTGTTGCATTTGCTCATATACACCTTGTGTATAACTGCCATCATAGTGTTGGAGCAATTGCTTAAATGTTTCGATATGAGACTCACTCATAAAGTGAGTTAGACCATCATATTGAAATGGCTGGCAATTGGGGTCGTTTGGACTGCTACGCAGGTCAATGATCCGCTTTGAGGGGGCGACTAGTCGTTTCAGTTCCATTTTGAGCAGGAACTGTTCGTTTTTGTTTTCCCCGGCCGTAATATATTGAAATATATCAGCAAAATCGCTATTGCGATGCATTGGGATCAACTGTGCCAGAAGGTCGTTTTTACGTTGTTCATCCATAGGTTTAATCGATAAAGCGTTAACTGATTCATTGTTCTTAATATTTTATATGTCCATTTTAGCATCAAAATTTGTGCCGAAATGGCAAACTCCGTTATCCTTGCATCTATTATCGGCAGCGAAGAGCAAAAATGTAGATGGCGAAGACAAAGACAGCTTATGTATGTTGTGAATGTGGCGCAGAATATCCTCGTTGGCAAGGGCAGTGTAGCGAATGCAAATCCTGGAATACGATAAGTGAGATTCGTCTCGTATCTGCCACCCAAAGTACGCGTAATGATCGTTATCAGGGATTTGCCGGACAGACGCAGGCCAAAGTTCAGACGCTTGATCATATCGATTTAGCCGACTTACCCCGTTTTAGCTCTGGATTTCGTGAGCTCGATCGGGTTCTTGGCGGCGGAATCGTCCCTGGCAGTGCCATTTTAATTGGTGGGCATCCGGGAGCCGGGAAAAGTACGTTATTACTGCAGGTGATGTGCCATTTAGCACAGTCTATGTCTGCACTTTATGTGACTGGCGAAGAATCTTTGCAGCAAGTTGCGTTGCGGGCAAAACGTTTAGAACTGCCCAGAGAAAACCTGAAAATGTTGGCTGAGACTAGTGTTGAAACGATTGGTCAGATTGCCCTGCAGGAAAAGCCAAAGATTATGGTGATTGACTCGATTCAAGTGATGCATATGGCTGATATTCAGTCTGCCCCCGGCGGTGTCTCTCAGGTTCGTGAGAGTGCGGCCTGGCTGACTCGGTTTGCCAAACAGCACCATGTGGCGATGTTTATGGTTGGGCATGTCACCAAAGATGGTTCGCTGGCCGGTCCGAAAGTATTGGAACACTGTATCGATAGCTCTATTTTACTTGAAGGAAGTGCAGATAGCCGTTACCGAACACTGCGGGGACAGAAAAACCGTTTTGGAGCGATCAATGAGCTCGGGGTGTTTGCCATGACTGAACAAGGGATGAAAGAAGTGAATAATCCCTCCGCGATTTTTCTCTCGCGAGCCGAACAGGCGGCGCCAGGGTCGGTCGTGATGGTCGTCTGGGAAGGCACTCGTCCCTTGCTGGTTGAGATCCAAGCACTTGTTGATAGTAGCCCACTAGCCAACCCTCGGCGTGTCTCAGTTGGCTTAGAGCAAAATCGACTTTCCATGTTGCTGGCGGTATTGCATCGCCATGGTGGCTTGCAGATGGCGGATCAAGATGTCTTTGCCAATGTGGTTGGCGGGGTAAGAGTTACTGAAACGGCAGCTGATTTGGCGCTGTTGGTCGCGATGATTTCGAGCTTTCGCGATCAAACCTTAGATCAGGATCTGGTTGTCTTTGGTGAAGTGGGACTGTCGGGAGAAATTCGCCCGGTCGCTAATGGTCAGGAACGACTGCATGAAGCGCAAAAACATGGCTTTAAACGTGCAATCATCCCCATTGCGAATATGCCTAAGACTAATCCTCCGGGGATGGAAGTGATTGGGGTGAAAAATCTTGCCGATGCCTTAGAGGCCCTTTAATTAGTTTAAATCAGTATCAAGCAGTTGCTCTAATTGACGCATGAGCAGCTGTTCATCACCTAAATTAAGTTCTAGAAGTCGGCGTAATTGGCTAGCGCTTTCGATATCCATTTTTAGAAATTCGATGCCGATTAATCCATCGTGGCAGTGACGAACCCGACTTTTAATCTGCAGGTCATAGCCACTGTTCGGTTCGCCCAGATGCATGCATAGCTCCAGTTCCTGAGTTTGTTCATGCCATTGTTCGGGCTCAGAGATGAGCGCTCCATGCATAGAAATATCACGGACTTCGGTTTTGAATGAGCTATCTTGAGTTAAGATGCGAACGTCATGGGAGAAATTAACTCGAATAAAATGGCGTTGATCTTTGAGTTCCATCAGCCGATCCTTCTCGTGTATGTTTTATTCATTATAGGCAAACATTGCCTGAATGCATCGGTTTATCGAAATATCAGATCACGGAAATAGAGAAAAAAGCGCTACTGTGAAATATAGCGCTATTGGGTGAGATTAGTCAGCCTGACCAATTTTTTTGGCAATAATTTCTCGGGTTTGTGCACACAGTTGTTGCGCGGTTTTACTGGCAACTTCATCCGCTTCAATCGGCTCTAATACCGTTAAGCGCATATTGGCTTGGCCGACCATAATCGAGCTTTTAGGGAGGGCATCAAAGGTGCCTTCAATTGCAATTGGAATGATTCCTACACCACAGTGTTTAGCCATGGCAAATGCGCCTGTTTTAAAGCTACCAAGTTTGCCATCTTGTGAACGACTACCCTCAGGGAACATATATACCGAACTTCCTTGCTCGATATGTTTTTTAACTTCGGCTGACATCTTCGCAACGCTACGACGGTCACCGCGCTTTAGAGCAACGTATTTATTTAAATACATGTTCCAGCCAATAAATGGGACATGAAATACTTCTATTTTTGATAACCATTTAAATGGTCTATAAAGTCCGAATGCCAATAAAATATCAATACCAGATTGGTGGTTAGAGACCAAAATATAAGGCTTATCTTTTGGGACTCGTTCACGGTATAAAATTTGCGTCTTCCACCCTGGGTATAAAGAGATTAAAAACTTTGCCCAGATAGAGGTGAAGTAATGTAAACACACTAAACGGGTATCCCACCAGATTGTAAAGACCCATATAAGACAAGCAATTAGAAAAAATAACGGGGCTGTGATAGAGGTCATACACAGCAAAACGATTGAATAGCACCTTTGCAGCACAGATCTATAACTCTCTAGTAAAATTTTGGTTTAAAATTTGCATGATAACATCAGGAGTTTATGTCATCACCTCTAAAATTAAGCAAATCCTACCAGAGGGTGATGTTTGATGCTAGTTTCACGGCATATTGGCGGCAAGGTTTTGCCGCATAGTTGCAAAAACGTCCATTCACTATAATGGCAACGGAGAATGAACATGCAGGTTAACAATAATCAGTCGGTCATGGATAAATTATCGAGTTGGATGGGCTCAAAAGCTGCCCCAACTCAACAGAGCAATAATTTCCAGGAACAGTTTTTGAAACTGCGTAATGCCGGACAGGGGGATTTGCGTCAAGGGTTGGCAGGGCAACAGGGCCAGTCAGCTAATGGTGGAGGTCTGTCATTGTTCGGGTCTTCTGCAGACAAGAATGCACTAAGTCATCAATTCACCCAGATTGGTGAAGGTATCGGTCTCGGTTTGTTGGCCGCGTTTGCGAGCACAAATGGTGGCGGGCTTCAATTTGGCACGACTGGCGATAAAAAATCAGCAGCGGCCGCTAACTCAGCAACCAGTACGGGTAATTCTAAGACGAAGAACAATTCGACAGAGTTGACTAGCATGAATACTAAGAATTTAGCTTTTGGGGTGAAATCTGATAAACCTCAAGGTGCTAATTCAACCCCTGCACCAGCCGCTGCCACTGAAAATAAGGCCAATACATCCTCTCAGAATAATGGCAATACCGAAGAGAATAATACTAACCCTGTGCAGGCAGCTAATAACGGTCAAACAGCTGGTAACGGTCAAACAGCGAATGCGTCAGCTAAATCGGCCAGTTCTGGATCTTGGAATCCATTTTCCAACTTTTTTAAAGACTTACTAGGCAGTGGCGATAAAACGGCGGCTTCTGCAACTGCAGAAAATCAACCAAATAACACTAATACGGACACAACAGCTTAATTATTGAACTGATACCCCTAAGAGCTGATTGCCGTGATGAGTATGGGGGTCTAAACGTAATGTTGTTAGTGATTAAGAAGGTTAGAGTGTTGTTTGATCTTTCTGACCTGGTTCGGGAATGTTGTGAGTTATGTATTTGTGAAGGTCTGCGTGGCTGTGGGTTGAATGAAAGGGAATAGTATTGCACCGGCAAAAATTATTATATAAAGATAAAACAACAAGCCCTGGGCCGTTCAAGTCCAGGGCTTTGTGTTTTGCTCTTTAATCATCCAGATTGGCGCGCAGTTTATTCTGCGAGCTAGCGATCATAATATCCCGCAGTTGAATGTTGGCCATATCTGAGTAACGAACAGCTTGTAATACTGAGCGATGGGTTTGTACAGAAACCACTTTAAATTTAGGTGACTGGGTTTGATTAAAAATAGGACCGCTTTGTGTGCCATTTTGTGAGAGCAGATATCGGGTTCGCATTAGACGAAATGAATCTCCCGTTTGCACGCCGTCGCGTTGCCCTAAGTTAATGATCAACTGATTGTTATCAATGCCGACGACGTTGGCTAGTGTTTGCTTACAGTACAAACTGACCTGAACATCCTGAATGGCTCGTTTCATAATGTAGTGTATCGCTTTGCCATATTTGGAGGTCCAGAATATGTCACTGTCAGGGTTCACTTTCATAGTAAAGTTGAAATCCCATTTTTGATTCGTACTATAGCTTTTGCTAAAGACGATATTGCTTTTAATTCCATCCACTACATACAAGGTCATGCGGAAACTGCGATGATGCTTGGTTTTGGTGATTCCAGTGAGCTGCGAAGTTGAGTCGGTAGTGTAATTCGATAAATCGTCGATTGTGCCAAACATGACATATTGCACATCATTTTGTGCCGATAGCGAACGGGCGACCTCGAGCATACTGCTTTGGTCGCGATAATCAGATAATGATGCAATCGGCGAGGTCATGAGCTGACGGGCATCAATACGGCGATTGCCTAATTGTAACTGTTGAAAAATTTGCTGTGACAAGGTTGCGCCTAACTGATAGATCCCCCCCAACTGTGCCTGTTGGCGACTGCGAATGGTAATGGGACCAATCATCATGGTTTTGGCGTAGTTGTCTTGATTGCATGTTTTCATCGGAAAAATATCCGCTCGAACAGTCACCGTGATTCTATCACTCGTGCGTTTTTCGCGGATGACCTGCATATCATGTATTTCACCGTTTGTTCGTACGGTCAATTTATCGCTGGCTAAAACGCCTGATTTAACGACCTGTACTGAGCGAATACTGGCGCCGCCTTTATACATGAGACCCAGTAGCGCATTTTGCACCGCTTCATGGCGAGCTTTATCAACTTCACCCTGTTTAATGGTGGCACTTCCTTGTCCTTGAAACCAGACTGCATGAGCCATCATCGGTACGGTCAATAGCGCTATAGTGATAGCAGATAGTTTCTTCTTCATGGTTAAAATGGCCATAAGCTTCCATTAAATAAGCGTGATAACCAACCTTGAGTTTGGGTATTTGCTTGATCGCCTGTTCCGCTAAACTCAATGCGTGCATCTGCCACCTGCGATGAGTCAACAGTATTCCCCTCTGTGACATCTTTAGGGCGAATAATTCCGGTTAAACGGATATATTCTTTACCGTTGTTAATGACCAACCATTTTTCACCTCGAACGACGAGATTGCCGTTATTGAGAACATCAATCACTGATACGGTGATTTTTCCGCTCAGAGTATGGCTTTGGGCAGAGTTGGCTTTACCGTCAAAATTCTGTGACTGCTTCATCCCGAGTTCAACAGTATTACCATTAACGGTGAGTTTCCCGCCAGGGACGGTAATTGGATCGAGATTGTAGTCATTGTTATGAGACATATCGGTGGTTGCCGATTTTTGAGCTGAAGCTGACTCAGTTAATACCACTGTGACCGTATCACCGACAGAGTAAGCAGGCTCATAACTATATAAACTGGTTGATGTCGACGGATTAAATGCCGAACCTGTTGGAATCACATGTTTCGGTTTAGGCGCTGGATCTACAGGGGCATAAAAAGGGTCATTCGGCACAGGTGAGTGATCATCGGTTGAAGTGGTGACCTGCCGCTGGCTATTGTCGACTTTCTTTTGCGCATTATCGGCTATTTTCTCACCGGTTTGCTGCGCGGTGGCACAGCCAGTGAGAATGATGGCCATGGATAAATAAAGCCAATATTTTCCCATTGTCGATTCCTATTACATCACGTCCGACCACACCTTTTTGTGGCGGAAAATTGTCGCTAGCGGATGTAATGCAGAATCTGTTCCATATATTGTTGTTTACGTTTTACACAACGTTTTAAAATTTCTTTTTGCTGTTTGTCAGAAGCTTTTTGCCAGCCAGTAATTTCATTTAGATGGCGAAAACATCCCATACAAATATCATCATGATTCAGCGTACAATGGCGAATACAAGGCGAGTGCATGAGATGTCTCCTTTTTGACTACTGCTAGTACCGTTTCGGCGTTACGACTCATCTAAAGAATAAGGTAGATGGGCCAATGTCAGGTGACTTTGCGGTTGACCTTCAAGGCGATATGACTGATCTGCTTCGCTGTCTTTTCGGACCACAGCCAGAACCTCGGTATAGCCGTCGTCCTGACGATAACTATTGATCACTGTGCCGCAGCGCCGCCAGTTACCATTCAGTGACATTTCAAGATCACAGCCATTTTCAATTTCTTGTGATGATTGACCGACAAAGCGCATCGTTGCCCGTTTATTGGTGCCACGATATTTCGCTCGTGCGACAATTTCTTGTCCAGTATAGCATCCCTTGGTAAAGCTAATGGCATTCAGTAGATGCAGATTGAGCGCCTGCGGGATAAATTCCTGACTCGTTCGCTCAGATAAACTAGGTAATCCGGCGGCAATATCGAGCCCTTGCCATAACTTATTCAAAGAGCCTTCATTGATCGAGAGTTGTTGCGCCTGTTCTGTGGAGATAATTAACAGATAGCGCATCGGCTGTCCGACATAGCTTAGGCAATAACCATTTTCTAAAAGACCACCTTGAGCCGCAATAGCGGCTCCAAAATGTTGCTCAATAAACCCTTTGGCTTGTTTCCCGATGACAGCGACTACGCAAAATTGTGCTTCAGGTTCAATGTTAACCTTTGAAAATACGCTATATTTCTTTAATTCGGGGAGTTGAACTGTCTCGGCTGATGTAGGCTGTAACATCCAAATCCATTCGCCTGCATTAATAAGACGAAGGATGGACCAGAGTTTACCTTTTGGATCACAGTGGCCTGATAACGTCTGAGCTCCGTGGGGCAGTCCCTGAATATCAGCTGTTAATTGTCCTTGCAAGTAAGTTTGTCGGTCTGCGCCACTGATACGAGTTAATGACCAATCAGTCAACGGACCAACGCGCAAATTTTCAAATGTTGATAATTTGTCTAATTCCACTTTTCTTGCTCCCAATTCATTGGTTTCATATGGGTCAATGTTATAGTGATGGTATATTGCTCAGCAGCGTTTGTCAGCCATTGTCTAGGAGCTTTTAGCTTTTCAGTTCTAGCGCATGTGAAGTTTAGCCGATTTTTGACGAAAGCCTTAAATCTGGCTTAGTGTGTTAAAAAAATATGACCGAACAGATGCCATTGAACAAACGTTGACCAATATTTTTTATAAGGAACATTCATGGATACTTCGTTAGAAAAATCCCGCTTGTTATGGGCTTGTCGCAGAGGCATGTTAGAGCTTGATGTTCTCCTGCAGCCGTATGTAGAGAACTGCTATGAACACCTTGCTAAAGAACAACAGCAGCTGTTTTGTCGGTTGTTAGAATGTGATGATCCAGATTTATTCAGTTGGTTTATGCGTCATCGCCAGTGTCCTGATGAACAATTAGGTAAGATGATTGATGCTATCTTGCGCTACAACAACACACATCGCCCTGCTTTATCCAAGTGATCACGTCAAGCGTCTCGGGGTTTGGCTAAGTCTGGGGTGGGCTTTAGGGCTCTATCTGTATCAGGCTAATTTGTGGCTATGGTTGGGGTGGAGCATCACCGCCGTTTTTGCTTATTGTTCCATAAAGTTGCCTGTGCCGCGCTATTTGGTGATTCGAGCGAATCAAATATGGATTGATCAACATTGTTATACGATTGATCCTCGATCGCGTGTAGGACTGGGATTTTGTTGGCTTTGTTTATGTGCAAACAACCGTCGACGTTCTCTTTTAGTATTTGCCGATATGTTGGATAAAATAAGTTATCGGCGTTTGTGTTTTTCATTATTGCGTGCTTGATACCCTAACTTGGTAAACTATTGTTAAATGATTGGAAGTCGTTGCTAATTTAGGTATGCTCGCAATTTTGATTTGGATGCAGCTAAAGGCTCGTTTTGGCAAATGTTTTTGAGGTTAGGTGAGCGGCTGTGTATCTTTACGGTATGTTTTGTTAAGAATCGTAAATTTTTTTAAATTTAATTTAATTAGAAGAGAACTTTCTTGAGCAATCGTAGTCATATTAAGTGTTCACGTTGGCAATTTGTTGTCGTGGCTGTTATTTGTGGGGATAGCCACGCGGAATGAAACAACATCAGTGGACAGATCAAACTCTTGTCGAACGGATCCAACAAGGCGATAAGCAGGCATTTAATTTGTTGGTTGGAAAATACCAACATAAAGTTGCCGGATTGGTTGCAAAGTATGTCAACAGTTCTGGTGATGTTGCCGATGTTACCCAAGAAGCTTTTATTAAAGCTTATCGGGCGTTGCCTAATTTTCGTGGTGAGAGTGCGTTCTACACTTGGTTGTATCGTATTGCCGTTAATACGGCTAAAAATTACATCGTGGCACAGGGAAGGCGTCCCCCAGCGAATGATATTGACGTAAATGACGCAGAATTTTATGACGGCGGGGAAGTGATGCATGAAAGCTCCACGCCAGAATCTGTGCTGCTTACAGATGAAATTCGTCAGGTTGTTTTTACCACAATTGAACAGTTACCTGATGAATTGCGAACAGCAATTACACTGCGTGAGATAGACGGAATGAGCTATGATGAAATTGCTCAAATTATGGAATGTCCTGTAGGGACCGTCAGATCACGTATTTTTCGAGCTCGAGAAGCGATTGATAAACAGATCCAGCCGTTAATGAGACGGTAACTGAAGGGAAATTTTATGGTCGATAAAGACGAACAACTCTCAGCACTGATCGACAGCGAGTTAAAGGATGAACATGCATTGCAATCGTTAGTATGTGATAGTCAAGGTTGCCAAAAGTGGCAACGCTATCATTTAGTGGGCGATATTATGCGTGGCGGTGATTTACCCAGTTCTCTTAATCTGGATCTTAGTGATAGTATTGCTAAAGCATTGGAGAAAGAAGCCAGTTATAATGCATTTGCCCCAGCAAATGATAGTGGTGTTGAACAAACAACTGAGTCGGTCAGCTGGCTTAAACAGTTGCCAGTCGCAAATTGGTTTAAAGGGGTTGGTCAATATGCGATTGCTGCATCAGTTGCTGTAATATCGATTTTAGGGGTGCAACATTATCAGCAGTCTTCGTCACAATCTGCTAATGGTAGTCAGCCTTTACAGGTATTGGATACGGTTCCGATTGGTGGCACGGTTGCCCCGGTTAGTTTAGAGACGCATTTTTCGAATAAGTTAACTCAGAAACAGTGGCTCGAACAACGTAAGGAAATTGCGGCTTTCTTGCAGGATCATCAACTGCAGCAACGTCAAGATAATTAGGTTATATGCATTATCGGATTTTTTTTGTATGCCTGTTGGCTTTGTTAAGTACACAGGTTATTGCTTCTCCAAACTTAGGAGAAAAATCACCTGCTAAGCTTTATTCTCATGAACCGTCTATCCCTTCGCGTCAGTCATCATCTTCGGCCAGTCAGACATCTGACAAAAGCAATCCTAAAACACTTTTAAGCCAGTTTCAAAAAGCATATCACCATGATAATTATGAGCTTTCATATATTCGGGTACGTCAAGGCAGCATTGAGCCAATGCGCCTATTTCACGGTGTGATCCATGGGGTTGAAGTGGTTCACCGTATTCATCTGAATGGTCCAGTGCGGGAAACGGTTCGTCGAGGCGATCAAGTTGCGCATTATACTTTTGGTCATTCGGCTTATTCGGTGAAGGCTTCGCGGATGTCAGGGATGATGGATACATTGGGTGATATTTCGTTATCCCATTTGATGGCTAATTATGATTTAGTGGTTTCAGGAAAAGGTCGCGTCGCAGGACGAGTGACACAGGTCATTCGAATTATTCCTAAGCATGACCGATTATATGGTTTATATTTGTGGCTGGATGAAACGAGCCATCTTCCTCTTCGAATCGATATTGTTGACCGTCATGGAAACCTAGTTGAGCAGCAGATGGCTTTGGATTTAGTCTTATTTGCCAAGCCAACCCGGTGGATGGAAAAACTGTCATCGATTGATTTACCCGCGATATCCGATCCGGAGTCGACGAATAAGCCCAGTGATGTCAAATGGCATGTAGGTTGGATGCCAATGGGGATGCATATTGTTAGTCAAAATCAACATGTTCTGCCCATTACCAAACAGCATGTTAATTATTTGAAACTGAGTGATGGTTTATTTGATGTGTCGGTCTATGCGTATCCGGCGGGCGGTAATCAAATATTGCAGGGAGAAATTGTTCGTCAAGGAGCCACTTCTTTACATTCGGTCGTCAATGATGGGATGGAAGTGACTGTTGTCGGAGAAGTTCCTCCACAAACGGCTACTTTAATTGCGCAATCTGTTACACTGTCGTCCTCCAAGACGGGGAATAATGCGCAGGAGGTAAGCCATGACTGATGTCGATAATATGGTCACTGAAACGGCTCTGGTTGTTGATGTCGAAAAAGATTATGCATGGGTTGAATGTGTTAGCCGCAGTGCGTGTGGCCAGTGTCATGCTGCCGATAGTTGCGGCAACTCTGCGGTTGCTAAAGCGTTTGCCCCTAAAACGCATCGGTTTAAAGTTCGTTTGAAACACCCCGTGATACCGGGGCAACGGATTGAAATTGGTTTGCCTGCGCAAAGTTTGGTTCGTAGTGCAATGCTGGTGTATCTGTTACCACTGGTGACTATGGTGATCGGCGTTATACTTGCAGCGGTATTTTTTGGCAGTAGTAATAATATTGTACTGGTTGGCTGTATTATCGGGGTGTTAATCGGTTTTTTGCTGGCCCGATTGGGGGCGAAACGATTAAGTCGCCATCGTGAATATGAACCGGTCATGTTATCAATTAGCCAGTAAATTTGCGCATTAATAGCCTTAATCAAACAAATCGAGTAAAATTCTCCGCCTTAAGTACATTCCTTTAACGTTGAGCGAAAGCCTGTATTCCATGAAGCATATTCGTAACTTTTCTATTATTGCCCATATCGACCATGGTAAGTCGACTCTGTCTGATCGTTTAATTCAACATTGCGGGGGGTTAACTGATCGTGAAATGGCTGAGCAGGTGCTTGATTCAATGGATCTTGAGCGTGAACGCGGGATCACTATTAAAGCGCAGAGCGTCACTTTAGATTATACCGCGCGTGATGGTGAGACTTATCAGTTGAATTTCATTGATACTCCGGGACATGTCGATTTTTCCTATGAAGTTTCTCGTTCACTAGCTGCCTGTGAAGGGGCGTTGCTGGTGGTCGATGCCGCTCAGGGCGTTGAAGCCCAAACGCTAGCAAACTGCTATACCGCCATCGATATGGATTTGGAAGTCATTCCAGTACTCAATAAAATTGACCTGCCTCAGGCCGATCCTGATCGCGTTGCTCACGAAATTGAAGATATTGTGGGTATTGATGCGCTCAATGCAACCCATTGTTCAGCGAAAACCGGGATTGGGATTGAAGATGTTTTAGAAGCGATTGTGACTCAAATTCCGCCCCCAGAAGGGGATTCGGAACAACCGCTACAAGCATTGATCGTCGATTCGTGGTTTGACAACTATCAGGGTGTGGTCTCACTGGTTCGGGTTAAAAATGGGGTGATTCGTGCTGGCGACAAAATGAAAGTAATGTCTACGGGCGTCTCGCATGTGGTCGATAAAGTTGGTATTTTCACACCGAAGCCAAAAGAGACCGGGGTACTTCACGCCGGGGAAGTTGGATTTGTGATTGCCGGTATTAAAGAGATCCACGGTGCACCTGTGGGCGATACCTTGACCATTACTAAGAACCCTACAGAAAAACCACTGCCTGGTTTTAAAAAAGTGAAGCCGCAAGTTTATGCTGGGCTATTCCCGGTTAGCTCGGATGATTATGAAGCGTTTCGCGATGCTTTGGGTAAATTAAGCCTGAACGATTCATCGTTGTTTTATGAACCTGAAACATCGGCCGCTCTGGGCTTTGGTTTCCGGTGTGGCTTTTTGGGCATGTTGCACATGGAGATTATTCAAGAACGCTTAGAGCGTGAATATGATCTTGATTTGATTACAACTGCTCCGACCGTCGTCTATGAGATTTTGCTGACTAATCAGAAAATTGAACATGTGGATAGTCCTGCTAAGTTGCCTCCGATCAATGATATCGAAGAGCTACGGGAACCTATTTCTGAAGTGAATATTCTGGTTCCGAAAGAATATTTAGGAAATGTTATCACGTTGTGTGTTGAAAAACGTGGTATGCAAACCAACATGGTTTACCATGGTAACCAGGTGGCGCTGAGCTATGAAATTCCTATGGCTGAGGTCGTCTTGGACTTTTTTGATCGACTCAAATCCACCAGCCGCGGATATGCTTCGCTTGATTATAACTTTAAGCGTTTTGAAGCTTCCGATATGGTCCGAGTTGATATTTTAATTAACGGTGATCGAGTGGATGCACTAGCTTTGATTACCCATCGCGATCAGGCTGCTTTTCGAGGTCGCGGGGTTGTTGAAAAAATGAAAGAGTTAATTCCCCGGCAGATGTTTGATATTGCTATTCAGGCGGCTATCGGTAACCATATTATCGCTCGCAGTACGGTCAAACAGCTGCGGAAAAATGTCCTGGCTAAATGTTATGGTGGGGATGTCAGTCGTAAGAAAAAACTACTGGCGAAACAAAAAGAAGGTAAAAAACGTATGAAACAAGTGGGCAATGTGGAAGTTCCTCAAGAAGCTTTCCTTGCCGTATTGCATATCGGTAAGGATTAATTCATGGCGGCTTATTTTTCGACTGTTTTAGTTATTGTTACATTGCTCACTGGGATTGTTTGGGCTTTAGATCGTTGGGTTTTTCGTAAGCAGCGTCAAGCAAAGTTGCGCATTGCTCAAGACTCTGCACAGGGCGAACTGCCTGAAGAGGTTAGGGACGAAATTTTAAAAGAGCCAGGCTGGATTGAAAACTGTAAATCAGTTTTTCCAGTGATATTGGTAGTGTTGTTGCTGCGTTCGTTTTTATATGAACCGTTTCAAATTCCTTCTGGGTCAATGAAGCCAACGTTATTAGTTGGTGATTTTATTCTGGTCGAAAAATTTGCCTACGGTTTAAAAGATCCGATTTTTAACGATACGTTAATTCCAACCGGTAAGCCCAAGCGTGGCGATATTGTTGTGTTTAAATATCCGCGCAATACGAAGCTTGACTACATTAAACGTGTAGTGGGTCTGCCGGGCGATACAGTTATTTATAAAGATAAACAACTGACGATTATTCCTAAATGTAATCAAGATAAATGTCCGGCACCGATTAAGGTGACTCGTAAGCTGATTGCGAAAGGTCAGTTCCATGAGTTGGGATATCCTCTAAATACCTATCGAGAGCAATTGGGTAAGGTTTCACATCTTATCTTGATTAACCCGTATTTAAGGGATAATCCGAGTACATATTTCCAGCAAAGTGGTACGCCTTCCACTGAATTTATTGTGCCGAATGGTGAATATTTTGTGATGGGCGATAATCGTGATAATAGTGACGATAGTCGCTATTGGGGATTCGTGCCGTCCCATAATCTGGTAGGGCGGGCAGTTGCGATTTGGATCAGTTTTGAATTTAATCACTCGGCGAACTCTTGGTTGCCAAGTTGGATACCAACCGGTGTTCGCTTCAATCGGATTGGAGCCATTCATTAATGGTGGATGATAAAGGCCGACTACAACGGTCATTAGGATATACATTTAAAAATAAACAGTTATTGGAGCAGGCACTGACACATCGTAGTGCCAACTCAGTTCATAATGAACGTTTAGAATTTCTAGGTGATGCCATCTTGAGTTGGGTCATTGCAGATGCACTGTATCTGCAATTTCCCAAATCACCTGAAGGTGATTTGTCCCGGATGCGGGCCACATTGGTTAAGGGCAAAACATTAGCGGAATTTGGACGCGAATTTCAGTTAGGTGATTATCTACGGTTGGGCCCTGGTGAACTTAAAAGTGGCGGGTATCGGCGTGAATCAATTTTAGCAGATGCGGTTGAAGCGCTGATCGGGGCTATCTATTTAGACAGCGGAACCGATGTCATTCAGCCGTTGCTGCTAAAATGGTATGAAAGTCGACTCTCTACGATAAAGCCGGGTAACGATCAGAAGGATCCGAAAACTCGATTGCAAGAATATTTGCAAGGACAAAAAAAAGCATTGCCGGAATATGAGGTCGTCGAAGTCAGTGGCGAAGCGCATAACCAGCAGTTTACGGTAAGTTGCACGACAGAATTAACAGAGTCTGCTATTGAAGGCAAAGGCACCAGTCGGCGAAAGGCCGAGCAAGATGCCGCCCAACGCATACTCAAGGAGTTTGATGCATGAGTGAAGTGCCAGAATATGGAACTCACTGTGGTTTTGTTGCTATCGTTGGTCGCCCTAATGTGGGGAAATCAACTTTATTGAATCAGTTATTGGGGCAGAAAGTAAGTATCACTTCGAAAAAGCCGCAGACCACTCGCCATCGGATCTTAGGGATCCATACTGAAGGGGAATATCAAACCATTTATATTGATACTCCCGGGCTTCATATTGAAGAAAAACGGGCGATTAACCGGTTGATGAATCGGTCTGCGAGCAGTTCGTTATCTGATGTTGCCATGGTGATTTTTGTTGTGGACGGAACGCGTTGGAATGCTGACGATGATATGGTTCTCAATAAGTTGCGCAATATCAAAGCTCCGATTATTCTAGCTGTGAATAAAATCGATAATATTGGCGAAAAAGATGAAGTGCTTTTGCCACATCTTAAAGTGTTATCTAGCAAATATGATTTCACACAGATCGTGCCAATTAGTGCCAAGCATGGCACGAATGTCGATAAACTCATGGAGTGGGCGAAGCAGTCGCTGCCTGATAATGTTTTCTTTTTCCCAGAAGATTACATTACCGATCGCTCATCACGGTTTATGGCCCAAGAAATTATCCGTGAAAAACTGATGCGTTTTACCGGCCAGGAATTACCTTATTCAACCACTGTTGAAATAGAACAGTTTCGGATGCAGGAAAATGGCGTTTATCAGATTAATGCGCTTATTTTAGTTGAACGGGCTGGACAGAAGAAAATGATCATTGGGAGTAAAGGGGAAAAACTGAAAACCATTGGTCGAGAAGCTCGTGTCGATATGGAAAAACTCTTTGAAAACAAAGTGTTTTTAGAGATTTGGGTGAAAGTAAAATCTGGCTGGGCTGATGATGAACGAGCCCTGCGTAGTTTAGGTTACGGAGACGAACCGCTCTAAGACTATGGATCTCACTGACGCATTTGTGTTGCATCGGCGCCCTTATCGAGAGAATAGTGCTTTGGTGCAATTTTTCAGTTGGCGTTATGGCAAGGTCAGTGCGGTGGCCCGGATCACCAAAGATAGTCGTGGGCTTTTACAGCCCTTTATGCCACTGCGTTTATGTTTTAAAGGACGTGGTGGCTTAAAAAACGCGAGCCAGGTGGAATCTGATTCTCTGGCGATTCCTCTTTTTGGCGATGCGTTATATAGCGGTTTTTATCTAAACGAATTACTTTATTATCTGCTTTCTGATGAAGAACCTGTTCCCGTCATTTACACCGCGTATCAGCAAGCGTTGGTTAGTCTAGCAACTGCTCAAATGTCATTAGCTGCAGTGCTAAGGCCATTTGAACTGACTTTGTTAACCCAGTTAGGTTACGGGATCCCGAATGGACAATCCATTGAGGATGACCGCCATTATCAGTTTGTCAGCGGAGAAGGCTTTATTGTGAGTGAAGCGAGTCCGCAAAGTATTTATGGCGCAGACCTTAAACGTTTGGAACATCTTGAGCGTGCAGATCCAGTTTTGTTGCAGCAGGCTAAGCGATTATTCAGACAATTGATCGATGAATTGCTCGGTGGTCGAGTATTACGCAGTCGGGAGTTATTGGTGCAGCATCATTTAAGTAAACGTCAGAGTTAATCTTATCTGCTGAGGGAACCCTCGCATAGCAATCTACTATTTTCAGGAGTATGTATGGCCATCGTGGGACTGGGGAGCGACATCGTACAGATCGACCGCTTAAACGAGACGCTGCAGCCTCGTTTGGCGAAACGAATTCTAACCGAATCTGAATATACTCAGTGGTTGGAATCTTCTCGTCCTGGAGCCTTCTTGGCCAAGCGGTTTGCAGCCAAAGAAGCAGCGGCTAAAGCACTGGGCACAGGGATTGCGAAAGGGGTTAGTTTTCAGGATTTTATTGTTGAGAACGACGCATTAGGTAAACCTCATTTAAACGTTCAAGGTAGAGCGGAGCAGCTTTCGGTAGCCCTTGGGGTGAGTCGCTGGTTTTTATCAATCAGTGATGAACGTGATTATGCAATGGCAGTGGTGCTTTGCGAAAGTTAAAAAATCTAGTTAGCATATATTGTAATAATTGAGCCTCTTTATGAGGCTTTTTTATTTTGGGCATGCCTAGTATAAATGAAGAATGTCTCAAGTGTCCATTTCGGAGCCAATTTAAGGAGTTATCATGGGCTTAAGCAGTGCTCAGTCTCATTCGCATACAAAGGTTGTGCTATCTCTATTAGTACTGGCGCTTGGTACTTTTATGTTGGGACTAACGGAATTCTCAATGATGCCGATGTTGCCGTTAGTTGCTCAAAGTTTTGATGTCGCCACTGGTCGAGCCGGAGAGGCGATTAGCGCCTATGCTTTAGGAGTTGTAGTTGGCGCACCATTGTTGATGATTTTAACGACCAAGCTTAAGCGGCGTACGGCTTTGGTTTTATACGCATTCCTGATTTTTTTATTTAATGGCTTAAGTGCATACTCACAGTCGTTTTCTCAATTGATTTTGTTTCGATTTCTCAGTGGGATACCGCACGGTGCTTATTTTGGCACGGCATTATTGTTTGGTGCTAAGCTGGCGCCCGAAGGTCGCAATACGTTGTTTATGTCGCGAGTTTTCTTTGGCTTAACGATTGCCACGATTATAGGTGTTCCGGTTGCAACACTCATCGCACAACTTTTAAGCTGGCGCTTGTGTTTGATAGTCGTTGCGCTGATTGCGTTTATCTGTTGTGGATTATTACGCCAAGTCTTACCTGATATCCAGGTTTCTCAAGGTTCACTTCGCCAAGAGTTAGCGGTGCTCAAAGATCCCTTGATTTGGCCTATTGTTGGGATTGTGGTGGTTGGTTTTGGCGGCGTTTTTTGTATTTATACGTACCTTGCTAATACCATTTTAAACGTGACTCATATCTCTGGATATTTTATCTCAATCGCTATGGTGTTATTTGGTATTGGGTCAACTGCTGGGAACTGGCTTTTGGGTAAGCCTCATGACCGTTTTGCCGAGCGGGTCACAGGGGGCGCTTTGGTTTATAGTGTCCTCGTGGCTTTGGCCTATGTTAAGGCTGCACAGTACCCCATTTTGCTCTTTGCGGTTGTCTTTCTGCTAGGAGCTTGTTTGGGGTTAACCACTGTGATTCAGTCGATGTTGATGCAAGTGGCAAAAGGGGGCCATGAAGTGATTGGTGCACTATTACAGTGTGCCTTTAATACCGCCAATGCCATTGGCCCCATCGTGGGGAGTGTGGTTTTTAGCTACCATCACCCAGCGAATCAGACCGGTTATATTGCAGCATTGTTATTTGCCGGTGGGTTGCTGATGTGGTGGCTCAGTGGCATCCAGCGTCGCCACTATGCCTATAAATAATTGGAATGGCTAATTTGTCGATGGGGTTGGCACGGTTTCACTGATCGTTGCCAAAGCCTGACACGCATCGATGAGCTCAAATAACTCTGGTTCTATATCAGCAATGGGCTGACCTTGTAGCAGTGCTGTTTCTAGCTGTTCGGTTAGTTTTTCCAATGCTCTGGCACCAGTATAAGCAACGCCGCCATGGAATTTATGGATCACCTGACGTAACTGGGCCTCTTCCATCTGTCCGTTGAGCGCTTTTTCTATCTCATCGGGTAGCTGCAGGGCCGAGGCCTTGAGCATTTGTAGCATTTCTTTGGCCAAATCGGGTTTATTGGCAGAACGTTTAAGCGCTAGCTTCCAATCATAGCCATCATGATTAGATGACTCTTCTTTTGTCGTCTCTGTTGGTGGTGAGAGACGCTCAACTGGTTGATGAATGGAGCCGATTACGGTGGGACAGCAGCGATGAATCACTGCGATTAGTTCATCTTCATCAACGGGTTTGGAAAGATAATCATCTAGCTTTTCATTGAGTAAGCGCTGGCGATCTCCTGCGCTTGCATGCGCGGTGACCGCTACAATGGGGGTTGAAAAATCGGGATAATGTTCTCGAATAGCCGCGGTGGTTTGAATACCGTCCATTCCTGGCATCTGAATATCCATTAAGATCAGATCGTAATGGTGCTGTTGCAGTTGTTCCAGCGCCTGTTGTCCACTTTGGCAACAATCAACAGCGGTTACTCGGTGTGCCAAAATAGTCGCGATCAGTTTCAGGTTGGCCGGATTATCATCGACAGCTAATATCCGAATCGGATAATGGCTTGGCATTGGATGTGGGTCAAGCAATGGCAGTTGTGACTCTTTGAGCGGGGTGTGATCGACCAGTTGTGCCGCTAATTTACGATATTGCAGTGGTTTAACCAAACAATGGGTTGCGCCAGCATAAATTAATTGGCGGATGGATTCAGAATCATGAGCAACGACTGCAATCAGCAAGTTATCAGTGAGCTGGCTAAAGCGTTGAACTTCTTCTAATAACTCTTGAGTGGATTGTTCTGCTGTCATGCCCAGCAGCACATTAGGCTTATTCCCCCGAATATGGCATAACTCATTTAACATGACTGAACTTGAATCAAAGCTAACCAGACGAAAGCCGAGACGTTGCGCTGTATGTTCAAGGCTCAAACGGGTCGCGGACATTGGCTCATAGACAAAGAGAGTTTGTTGGCTCAATTTTTCCATTGGCAGTGGATCGCCCAAAGCAATATCTGCGACTTCACACTCGATTGTAAATGTAAAGCTCGACCCTTGACCCGGAGTCGATTCAAGCTGGATATCCCCGCCCATCTGTTGCACCAATTTACGGGTAATCACAAGCCCTAGACCCGTGCCACCATAGTGGCGACTGATGCTCGCATCGGCTTGGCGAAAGGCCTGAAATAGTTGTTCTTGTTGCTCTTGAGCGATGCCAATCCCACTATCTTGAATGGTAACTTCGAGTATAAATGGCGTATTCGCTACTTGTTTTCGAGCATTGACGTAGATAACAACATATCCTTGGGATGTGAATTTAAGGGCATTGCCAATGAGGTTAGTTAGTACTTGCTGATAGCGTAGAGGGTCTCCATAAATGCCGGTTGGAACATCAGGTGCCACATCGAGCACCAGCTCAAGATTTTTCCCAGAGGCTGAGTGCGCGAGTAGGGTAACGACTTCTTCAGTGGTATCCACTAAATGAAAGGCAATTCGTTCTAAGTTCAGTTGACCGGCTTCAAGCTTCGAAAAATCGAGGATATCATTGATAATCGACAGTAGATTCGTTGCCGAGTTTTCGATCGTTTGCAGGAAGTCGCGTTGTTCAGTATTTAATGGCGTTTTCTGCAATTGGCGGGCAAAACCAAGTACCCCATTAAGAGGCGTGCGGAGCTCGTGGCTCATATTTGCCAGAAACTCTGATTTGACTTTAGCAGCCTGCTGGGCCTCACGTTTAGCCATGTCTAAGTCAATATTTTGAATTTCTATCTGTTCTAAGGTTTCGCGCAGATCGCTGGTCGCCTGTTCAATGCTCTGGTGCATCTCTTCGTGATATTCTGCCAGCGATTTAGCCATGGCATTAATGCCCGTTTTCAGCATTTCTAGTTCACCTGGGTATTCATCGTTGGGGAGTCGGGTGTCTAATCGACCCTGGCGAATGCTGTCGACAACCTCGACCATCTTGGCGATAGGACGTGTCGCATTACGAACTAATTGATAAGCAAATAGCATACTTAAAATAATGCCAAGACAGACAATAAAGATAGCGATTGTCGTATCGCGAAACTGTAACAGGATGGCGCGTTCTTTATCGAGTCGTAACGCGATATAACCTAACAGTTCAGGTTGACCACTGGTATAGCGGCTAAAGCTGTCTTCACTATCCGCCCAAATTGGTGCCCGAACGATGATATAATCAGGTTTTTCAATTACTTGTGTTGAAGTTGGTAATGGCTTACCAGCAGGGACTTGCAATAATCCCAACGAGCGATGGTAACTGCCCGTGACAAACAACTGGTTATTGGCGGTAAAAACGGCAATGCTGTGAATTTGTGTGGATTGCTTACGCCGATTGATATTAATGACTTCTTTCACTCGTTCACGGCTGTTTCTTGCAAGACCAAATTCACTAGCAATTGCCAACGGCTCAATGGCATCGATGCCTTGTTGAATTGCAAAGTGTTGTAATTGCTGGTTGCGATTGTAAATAAAATAAGTCGCTAGCAATACGCCAATCAAAAGAGTTGGTAAAATAGTAAGCGTGTAAACGCGTGCGCGTAATCCGTATTTGGTCATAAGATTTTGAACGATACGATAAGTCAGTAAGCCGCTTGGCTATGATGACATAACCTTTATATAAATGGTATGAATAGGCCCAATAGATAATATGGTTCAATTTTATAAAATAAAACACTCTAGCAAGAATAATCCTACTGTTTTTAAAGGCTTTGTGAGTGCTATCGATCATCGTTTACAAGGCATTATTCACTATCAACAGCAGACTTATTTTGCCCAAGACGTTCTTCCAGAGGAAGAAGTTCAGTTAAAAGTAACGGGTAAGCGCAAGGCCCAGTTACTGAAAGTGCTGCAAGCGGATCCGCGGAGGATCAAGCCAGCATGCCAATATTATGGTCAATGTGGTGGTTGTCAGGGACAAATTTTAAGCTTTGATGAACAGCTTAACCTCAAAGCGCCTGAGGTTAAGCGTTTAATCGAACAACTCAGCGGTTATGAACAGCTCATGCCCCCACAGTTGTTTTATGGACAAGATTGGCGGTATCGACGAGTGACTCGGTTGGCCACTTGGTTCGATCATCGACGAGGTTGGCAGTTAGGGTTTCGCCAGTCGCAAAGTAAGCAGCTGGTGCAAATTGATAGTTGCCTAGTGTTGCAAGAGTCGTTGAATGCCTTGATTCCGCCCTTGCAAGGGTTATTAAATGCGTTCTCTAAATCAGCGAAACTGGGCCATGTTGAACTTTATGATTGTCTTCCACAACCGGCTGTTCGGCTGCGCTTAACGAGTGCTTTGACGGCCAAGCAGCGGCAGTTGTGTACGCAATTTGCCAATGAACAGCAAGTGAGTTTTTTTGTCAGTGATCTTAAGTCCGAGCAATACTTAGTCGGCTCAGACTGTTATTATCAACTTGGTGAACTTGCAATTCATTTTACGCCCGGTGATTTTATCCAAGTGAACCCATTGTTGAATGAACAAATGGTTCAATTAGCGCAGCAGTGGTTGGCGCTTAAGGGTGAAGACCGATTATTGGATCTATACTCTGGGGTTGGAAATTTTACGCTGCCCTTGGCTAAACAAGTTCGCTCAGTGGTTGCCATCGAGGGCATTGAGCGCATGAGTGAACAACTGCGAGTCAACGCCAAACTTAATCAGCTTAATAATATCAAAGCGCTTAGTGGTGACTTGGATGACCCCAAAACATTAGCTGGCATTTGTGAAACTATTGACAAAGTTTTACTCGATCCGGCTCGTTCTGGCGCACAAACTGCACTGGAGTCAGTTGCGAAGGCTGGGGTCAAAGCCGTACTATATATTGCATGTGATCCAGCAACGATGGCCCGAGACTTGGCAATCGCCCACAAATACGGATATAAAATCCAACGTTGGGCATTGATTAATATGTTTAGCCAGACCAGCCATGTTGAAACAGTAGTGCTTTTATCTGCCGACTAGCTTTATTCAAGGATATCTTATGGTTTCTATCCGCGAAACACATTTGAACAAACAGTTATTAACCAACGAACGCCAATGGGCGGCGGCTTTAAATATTGGCAAAGAAGAGCAGCAAGCGTTGTTAGTGATATGTGAAGCGTTTCGTCAGATGGATGTCGATAAAGACCAGATTCAGCAATGCCTGAATAAAGGCAAGGAGATGGTCGAGATATTGATCACGCTGAACATGGATAAAACAACGCTCGAAGCAGCCTTGTTATTTCCGTTTAAAGATGCGGGGGTCTATTCAGATGAGCAGTTTACCGAAGATTTTGTGCATACCGATGTAATCGATTTAACTGGCAAAGTCGTCCAAATGAATGCGATTCACGATTTACGCAGTGGTGGCCATAATTTATCGGCTATCCAGGTGGATAATGTGCGACGTATGTTGCTGTCCATGGTAGGGGATGTTCGCGCGATTGTAATTAAAATCGCCGAGCGGATTTGCTATTTGCGTCGCGTGAAATCAGAACCTGAGGATGTACGAGTCCTTGCTGCCAAAGAAAGCCAAGATATATATGCTCCATTAGCCAATCGTCTGGGGATTGGTCAGCTTAAGTGGGAACTCGAAGATCTGATGTTTCGTTATCAACATCCAGAAACCTATCAGCAGATAGCCAAACAGCTCGATGAAAAGCGATTGGATCGCGAAAAATATATCAAGAATTTTGTCGAGACACTGTCGCAGGCGATGAAAGAGTCTGGGATCGATGCACAGGTTTATGGACGGCCGAAGCATATTTACAGCATCTGGCGGAAAATGCAGAAAAAGCATCTTGCTTTTGATGAGTTATTCGATGTGCGAGCGGTGCGCATTACCGTTGAAAAACTGCAGGATTGCTATGGTGCACTCGGGGTTGTGCATACGCTCTGGCATCATCTGCCAAATGAGTTTGATGATTATGTCGCTAACCCTAAACCGAATGGTTATCAGTCGATTCATACCGTGGTGATGGGGCCAGAAGGAAAATCGGTTGAAATTCAGATCCGAACTCGCAAGATGCACGATGATGCTGAATTGGGGGTGGCGGCTCACTGGAAGTATAAAGAAGGTCCCAATACCGGTAAGAGTGGCTATGAAGACAAAATCGCCTGGTTACGTAAGCTTCTGAAATGGCAAGAAGATATGACCGAAAGCGGGACACTGATGGATGAGGTGCGTTCGCAAGTCTTTGATGATCGCGTCTATGTTTTCACTCCTAAAGGCGAAATTGTTGATTTGCCATCAGGTTCTACCCCTTTGGATTTTGCTTATTATGTTCACAGCCAAGTTGGACACCGTTGTATTGGTGCTAAAGTGGGGGGCCGAATTGTTCCGTTTACTTATCAATTGCAAACGGGGGAACAGGTTGAAATTATTACCCAGAAAGAACCGAATCCAAGTCGCGATTGGCTCAATCCTAATTTGGGGTATATTCGTTCATCACGGGCTCGCAGTAAGGTTGTAACTTGGTTTAAAAAGCAAGATCGCGATAAAAACATTATTGCTGGGAAAGAGTTGCTGGATACCGAATTAACACGTCATGGTTTTAAATTGGCTGATTTAGAACTGTGTTTGGCTCGCATGAATGTTAGCACGCTTGAAGATTTAATGGCCGCAGTTGGGGCCGGTGATGTGCGAATTAATCATTTGGTTAACCAGCTTGAAAGTATTTTGCATCAGCCATCGGCTGAAGAAGAAGACCGCCAAGCCTTAGAGCAGTTGGAAAAAACCAGTGCTCATGTGAAGAATCAGTTGAAAAAGCCCAAAGCTAAAGATCATATTGTGGTTGAAGGTGTGGGTAATTTAATGACGCATATCGCCCGTTGCTGTCAGCCTATTCCAGGGGATTTGATTCAGGGATTTATTACTCAGGGGCGGGGAATTAGCATCCATCGAGCTGATTGTGAACAGCTTGAAGAGCTTAAACTACGTTCTCCTGAGCGCGTGATTGATGCGGTTTGGGGTGATAATTTCTCAGGAGGCGGTTATTCGCTCACCATTCGGGTGACTGCCAATGATCGGAGTGGGTTGCTTCGAGATATCACCACTGTATTGGCAAATGACAAAGTTAATGTTTTAGGCATGAACACCCGTAGTGATGTGAAAGTTCAGACGGCGACGATGGATATCGAAGTGGAAGTTTATAATATTGATACGTTGTCGCGGATATTAGCTAAAATCAGTCAACTTCAAGGCATCATTGATGCCAGACGTTACCACTAAAAGACCAAGCAGCCTCGGCTGCTTTTGGTGTGAGTGGTTTTGATGATAAAGTTGTTTAATGGTTTTGGTGGATTTTTGCTCACTCATGCGTGTCAACGAGCTTAAAGAGTAGCATTACTCTGTTATTCTCAGCTGTCACAAGAGATTAGCAAGTAAATTGTGCCTCATGACTTTTATCCCCTTGAGCTTAGGGGCATTTTTTACATTTATTGCGGTTGCGCTTAATGGTGCAGATTGCAAATAAGCAGCTAATAACAAATCTAAATATCACATGACGCCATTCGTTAGCACTGAATAAAGTATCACAACCGTCTCGATGACCAGCGACTCCCACGGAATCCGCCGATGGCCTGATTCGGTGGGCCACTCAATCACAGGGACTAGCTGTCACGGAACTCATTTAAGTTAGTAGACCATGCTCAGAAAGCATGATGCCTGGTACAACCTTCGTCTCTTGGTTGGTTATTCGTTCCGAGATGTACCGTGCTGGAGGTTTGCCTACGGCCTTGCGAAACATGGTGACGAAACCACTCGCATTTTCGTAACCCAATTCTAACGCCACCGTCTGCACGCTTTCGCCTTTGCTCAGGCGTTGAAGGGCAAGGAGGACATGTAGTTGCCGGCGCCAGCGTCCGAAGCTCATGCCGATGTCGTTGTGCAAAAGCCGACTCATACTTCGCTCGCTCATCCCAATGCGAGTCGCCCAATCCCCTTTCAAGGTTTTATCTGTGGGGGCGGCCAGTAGCATTTCGGCGAGCCGACGCAATCGCGGGTCGCGCGGCATCGGTAGATGAAGGTCTTCTACCGAAGCTACCGCTAACTCATCGAGTAAAGTGGCGATCAGTCGCTCTTGCCAACCTCCTAGTTCATATAATTCAGGAAAGCCCACCACCTTTAAAAGCAACTCTCTAAGCAGTGGTGATACCGAAATTGTGCAGCAATTTTTAGGAAGATCCGGTGCGGCATCCGGTTCGACGAATAGGCAATAACACTCCGTTGCACCAGCTCCTCGCGCTGAGTGGGTCAAGTTTCCTGGTATCCATATGGCGCACTGTGGAGGCACAATCCAGACACCATCTTCGATTTCACAGTTGAGGATACCGCGAACGGAGTATAGCAGTTGCGCTTTGTGGTGCTGATGGTTCGCATATTCCCAGTCCTTGGATACTGATGTGGCACTCAGCGCGACAACGGGCCTAGGAACGTTATCAACATCTCGAATGGTGTCTAAGTCGGTGATAGCAATGTTGGACATGGTTAAACTCTGAACCTCTGCGCGAAGATGAGATATCTGCTGGCCTAATTGAAAAATATTATGGCTAAATTATGCAATGACGTCCAGACATCCTGTCGGTATCTTAGGATAAATAACGCTGCTGTTCGGCTCGCTCTGAGTTTGACTCTTCCTGAAAGGGATAACTCCATTTTCTAACCAGACATAGCACTCAGCAATTTTTCCTTATATTTCAAGGAGTATTGGTATGCAGATTGATGCCTCGCAGTTTCCTCTTATTTGGATGCGATTCAATGCACCGGGCCTCGATCCCGAAGTTTCGCCTTTTGCTGAATTCGAAGCATTGCTTGCTCGTCAGGAAGTTTTCGTTTTGCTCAACGACGAGGGGCTTGATAAAGGAGACCACGAACATTCGTCGGAAGAAATGAAGCAAACATCGCGCTGGATGAAACGCCACAAAAGCGAATTGAAATCCTTCGTTAAAGCAGCGATCTACATCGAACCGAATACTGCCAAGCGTCTCGCGACCAAGGCGTTCAGTTTGGTGTATGAGAAATTCTGGGGCTATCCTATGCTCATGGTTGCGACCAAAGATGAAGCCCTTGCTCTGGCGCAGCAGTTATTGTCAGACGAGCAGTAGATAGGACCAAGATACTCCGCCTTAGCATAAAGATGCTCTGATCAATCGTCACTCAATCGCTTTTATGCGAATCAAAGTGATGATTGTTCAACTCTCATTCCTATATAAAATTATATCGATGCTCTGGCTTAGCTGATTATGGATGCTAGATTCATTTTTTATGAACGAGCAGCATCATGCTATGCCGGGGGGGCAGGTCAATAGTCTCTACGCGAGGTCATTATTGATGACGAAGAGTCGTTTGACCCTCATCAAAAAATAACCCATTCATCATAGCGTTCTATATAAAGCCCTCTACCGTGAAAAAAATCAATTATCTCAACTCGCACTATTTCATCTGGGATGGATGTTTTTTCTGATGAAACAGAATAAAAGCCTTAATCCAATACAGATAGCTTTTTTCAGTAAGAATACTGTATCCGCGAAGTCGGATATTTTGACAAATATCTTCTAAAAAAGGGCTATTGTTCAAGCGATTCTATTGGATAGAAAATCAAGCACATTCTGTCATTTTTTATTCACACTTTGTTTTGGGAGATATGATTAAAATTTTTTAAAATTATGATGTTATAAAATATTGCTGGAGAGTTATCGTGCACGCGCACTTTGTTTTGAGGTGTATCAGAGCAATAGTGTGTATCTATATGATATAATTATCATTATAATGATTTTTAGGATAAAAATGTGCAGGTGGTTTTTGAGCGTGCACAATATACAAATGTTATACGGAGTTCGTACTAAATCTGCTCACAATTCAAGTATGCATAATCAAATAAACGGCTTTTAAGAAAGCGGAAAATCAAGACTATTTACCCAATTCCCTATAGGGGTTAGATAGACTCAATAGTTTAAATTTAAGCTATCAATAACAGGATAATATTATCAGGAAAATGGTCGGGGGATTTTTATGGTCGATTTGCGATCACAGATATGCAGAGACGTAAGCGAATATCTGTCTGGATTTAAATACAAAGAAACGGTAGCTATTGCTGCAGGTCTTTTAACCCTTCCAAGGCTTTCGGCAAATTCAATCAGGTGTGAAACTCTCGTTCATCTTGCAGTTGCTTATTCGAGAGGAGCTAAGCAACCAAACCGAACAACCTTCAAGACCGTTCTTAATGATTTATTGGGCAACACACAGGTTGCAATGATTGAAGACCCTCAAGAGGACGTTTTCGTTTCTAACATCTTGACAGAGCATGGAGATCTTAGGGTTTTTAATGCTCTTTGGGAGGCTAATGACTACTTTATTCAAGCCCTGATTGATATCGTAACTCGGTATCAAGTCCCTGATAATCTCCAGCAAATAAGAGAAAGCAGTATATCCTTGCTCAAGTTAAGTGAAGAGGTTGCTTCACGGTCAGGCTTAAGCCGAAATTCCTATGAAGATTCATTTGATAAAGAAAGTATCAATGTCCCTAGGTCTGGTGAATATAGTTCGTTGTCAAAGCGAGTAACCTTCACTCGTGATGAACTGGATTCCCTAGGTGTTTCGGTTGAATCAATTCAGCCGTTCATTATTTCAAATGACGATATATTCGACCTAAAGCAGTCTACAGTTGGAAATTCGATTTTAGAGAGGAAACCCATCGTTGAAATTGATGGCAGTTATATCCTTTCTATTCCTAGTGCAGTGGGTGTTGCTATCAGATATTACTTCCTATCCAGTTGTAAAGAAGATGGTAGTTTGAGAGCTTTTTCGCAATTACTAGCAAACTACCAAGCGGAGCAATTAACAGATGAAATTCTTCGTGAGTTCAGAGGTAGATTTGAATCGATAACCCCAGAGCTGTCAGCAATCGAAAACATGCCCTCAATGCATGCGCTGTTATTAAGGGATAATTCAGGAAATTATCTTCATGCTGTAATCCTTCATGATGAAATCCATCAAATAATTGATGAAGGGATGGGTAGTTACCACACCCCATCGGAAGAACAGGTTGACGCTCTTGGTAAATTTTTCCATGAAGTTGCTGAATATTGTAAATCACAGGATGATTTTGTATCAGGGGTATCGCTTATTACACACGGAGGTTTTGGTAGAGGGTATAACTTTAGGGTCGAAAAGTGGCCAGATGACTGGGGTTTTTCCGCAATAAGTTTGAATGACTTAATTCTTTTGTGTAACTCTAAAAGTAAGCCCTTGGAAGAGTTCTTCCAGTGTATAAAGCAGAAGCGATGGATGGAAGATGAAGGGGTGAAATTATATAATGTAAACGGAGATTTCAATTATTTTGGTTTTTGGAAGGACTGTGAATATAAGTGTGTCCCTGATGAGATACCCGTTTCAGAAAGTGGATTTATAACCTTATATACAGACTTTGTCTTTTCACTCAGGAGAGAGCTGAGAACTGAAGGAGATAAACATAGCGCAAAATACATTGATGGCACCTGGAAAAGAGTTGAACGGTTAACAAAAGATTCTTTTTATGTGGGTATGAAAAGCAAGCCTATATATGTATCTGTCGATCATTTGGTTAATGGAGTTCTGAATGGGATTATTGAATCTGGATTTGTTGACCTTTGGTTTGGAGCTGAGTTCGAAGAGAAAACTGCCAATAGATCAATAATCTATGAATGGTGGTCTGGTTTTATTGATGCGGTTGAAGAGGCTCTTAATTATATTTCCTCATTTGTAAGCTTTGAAGACCGTTATTCATTGCGGGTAGTTATCGATTTCTCTGATATGGTTCCAAAAGACCAGATTGATTTAGAGTCGCAAGAAAACAGAGGAGCCAATATATTTTGGGGGGCTAATTCCTGTAGGATACAACTTGAATCAAACTTCATGGCTAATTTTGCCCAAGTTAATAATACGGGTGAGAAGTTAGTTCTTAATCTAATCCTATCCTCGCTGGCAGAATTTCTGGTTGATAGAGGCTCAGATATTAATGAGCATGTTGATAATGCTATTAACCATGTTTTGGGTGACTCGGCAGTTAGGCTTGTTCATATATTTAGATCATATGATTCCGTTGACTTTCTACTTCATACGGTGTCTCGAAAGCCAAAATTTGTTGATAGAAAGAAAACCTCATTTGATCGTATTCGTATAAGTAAGTCATTAGAGTTATCCAGCCAAGAAATTACAGGAAAATCTAATTGCAAGGCTGTTTTAAATAGGATTGTTGACGAAATATGGGGGAGAATTAAGGTCATTCTGTCTCAAGTAGATAGAAGATCTATATTAAGTGAGCTAGTTTCACTGGTTAATGCTATTGAGCAAGATCGAGGTCAATGGGATAGGACAGCAAGAGCGGTATTCGCTATCTATTCAAAGCATGATGATGTTATTCGTGTGGCTCACGAGAGGGAGTCGGATAGAAGCTTGGCGTCTTTGTGTTTGCGTTCGTTGATTGAAATGTCTTTAAGTGAATGCCCTGATAATTCAGGAGTACCTGTAAATGAAGGCATTGTCGCTGATTTACTTTCTCTTACATCTCTATTGGTAAACACGGCTTCTGATTCTGATGCTATTCACTGGGGGCTTGTGGCTCCAAAAATAGTTTTCAATATGAATGGCACATATATCATACCCACGGAAGTGATGGAAGAATTGCTTTTGCCTTATTTCTCAGGGTATTTTGGGATTCAATTTAGTGGGGCTATAGATGATTACGAAGAGCTATATAATGCCAAGCTTGTTGAGAAATCAGAAGTGCAAGAAGGTGTTTTTGGCGAAGAATTTGATAATGCTTTGTCAGCTGAATATGGTCTTCTAGCTCATCAGCTTGTTGAGTGCTGGGCGGAAATTATTGACCTGCATCTTGAGACCTCTCAGCCCATTATAATAATGGGGTTGGAAGAATTAATATGTCGTATTGTGGGAAAAAGAAATTTGGAAGCAGGTGTTGTGAGGCGGTTTTTCCAAGCATTCACATTATATTCAAGAGCTGAATGGTCTGAACTACCCGAAGGATTCGTCTTTAGAGATATAGCACCTTGGAAGTTTAAAAGAAGGTTAAGTTGTTTGGTTAAACCTGTTCTTCAGCTCAATGAAGATGAGGTTTTCTTAAGCCTTTCATTGATTCATCTTGGCGTTGGCTATTTCCTCGATAGAGCAAAAGAAGGTGAGTTCAATACAGAGTTTTTTGACTCTGCTGTTATGCGTAGTTATGTCGGGTCTATGGTAAAAAAAAGAGGGGCGGATTTTACAGATTTGGTTGCTTCAAAACTTGAGTCTGATGGGTGGTATGTCAGGAAGGAAGTTCTGATGACAACAGTGGGGGCATCTCAAGAGCTTGGTGATATTGATGTTCTGGCGATTAAAGACGGTTTAATGCTTCTTTTCGAATGTAAGAAACTCCAGATGGCTAAGACAATCTCCGAAATTGCAGATGTGTGCAATAGGTTTAGGGGGGCGGAAAAAGATGAGCTTAGAAAGCACTTAAACCGTGTCAGTTGGTCTGTGGATAATTTAGATACGGTTTTGCAGAGACTCAATTGTAGAGAGGATGTCTTGTCCGTAAGGAATGCACTTCTAACAAGCACCGAAATGCCTATGAAATATAAAAAGGATCTACCGATAGCGAGTGAAGATATCATCTCATTTAGGGAGCTTGAAGATTGGTTGTCGACAGTAGGGTGTCATGGGCAGCTTGGGTAGTGGAATTATTGTTTTTGGTCGGACCTGGATGGGACAATGATTCCACAGATCGCGTATAACAAGCGCAAGCAATCGGAACAATTTTCCGCTGCGCTTCAAATTGTCCGGTGTTGCGGGCGTTGGCTTTAATAATGAAAGAACTTCAGCACGAACTAGATACGGAACAATATAAAGCCGAGCTGGCAAGCTTGAGGCGTATTGTTGTTCAACTCAATGATTTAAGGAAATGGCTTCTTAATGTCAGCTTGGCTAGCCTGGCATTTGCATTCACGATAATGCTCAAAGCCAAAGAAGGTTCTTATATTCCCCACGAGACTCTCGCTACATTCACGCTTGTTTTTCTCATTTTGTCTGTAATTGGGGCAATACTCATTCGCGGAAAATATGAATTTGATAATTGCATTACTGATTCAATTAGCTTTTCCAAACTACTCCCCGAGTTTCGACATTTGATAACAAAGTCACCAGAGATTTCTCAGTCAGAAAAGGATGAATTGATTGGTTATCTAGACAGAGCTATCGTACATTATGAAAAGCACAAAAATGAAAAATCAGGACTAGCATCATCGCTGCGTGCGGATCTAGTTCTAATTGTTGCCGAATTACTATTTTTTATTTTAGGGCTCGGCTGCTTATGCTTATATTTGTGGCAGTTCTTATTCAATGTGTAGAGCTAACAAGTACAGCCAGCAGGAAAAACATTCCGCTGTCGCTTCATGTTTTCCTCTGCCGTAGGCGTTATACCACTAAACTTCCGCCGCGGGAAAATTATAAAGGTTTTGATTGTATGCATATATATCAGTATACGGATTTAAATGCTGTAAAAAAAATTCTAAAGACAGGGAAGTTGTGGGCAACTCATTATAAATATTTAAATGATTATTCTGAAGTTTTGAAGGGTATCGAAATCCTTGTCGATAGTATCTCTGATACAAAGAAACTATCTAACACAGAAAAAAATGCCTTAAAAAAAGAAACTATGAATAGTTTGGATGATTTGGATATATTTGTCTCATCTCTTTGTTTGGCTGGGGACGAGCTAACAATGTGGAGAACATACGGTAATTGTGCAGTAATTTTTAATATGAGTTTGGTTACATTAGCTTTGACCTGTGAAGGTTCATTTAGACAAAACTCCGTTGAATCGTGCGTTTACCCAAAAAATAACAAAGATATTAATTTATCAAGACAATTTGACTCATTACTATTTTTATATGATGAATATTATCTAGGTTCCCATAAAGATTGGTTTATAAGCTCTTTAGTCTACGATGCAACATCAATAAAACATGATGCATTTTATGCCGAACAAGAACATAGAGCAGTTGTCTCTCTAAATAAAACTGACAATACTCCGATTCTCTATCGAAAACGAGGTGAAAAGGATATTCCCTATATTGAGATGGTGTTGCCTCAATCATGTATTGAAGGTGTTTTTATTGGTCCGGGGAAAGACCAAGATAAGTTGGTTTTAGATATGAAAGAGTTTCTACAGGAAAACAAATTCGATAATGTAGTAATATATAAATCGTCTATACCATTTGTTTAAAATCATTTTTCGAAAAGTGGTATAACAAGACGTTCCAATTGACAAAATAACTGTCACGAATTTTGCTTCGCAAATATAGTGCCGGCTATTTTGCAACTGAACTTAGCGTTAGGCATACATAAAGAATGAGTTGGATTCAAACATTGAACGTAAAAATACAAGCCGCTCTAATAGCATCAATTGTGACATTGCTCGGAATTTTTCTGAAGGATTTCGTTTTTCAAAAATTAAAGGAGAAACGTGATCAATCGAAAAGTACGCAAGATGTGTATAAAAAATATGCGGAGCCCTTGGCGGCCGCAGCCGAAAGTATGTTTTGGAGGCTTAATGAAATATTTAATGTTAAGGGACGGGCTCATTTCTTAATAAGAAGTGACGTAATAACAGGTTTCGAAGATTACAAATATAAAAGTACACTGTATCGGTTGGCATCTCTTATCGGCTGGATTTATGCGATTAAGAAAGAACAATCTTACATGAAGCCTGTTGGTACCGTGTCACAGGCTTCTATATCAGAATCCATGCGTGTATTTGAGTCTGCCCTTGCCGATGGTCCTCATGTGGAAACTGAAAGGCTGACACGCCTTGTCGAATTATGGTCGCTAGGATGCTCTCCCGAGAACTCTATTGATTTGTCAATTGCTTTAGAAAAAAAACACAAATCTTTCCTTAAAAGTAAGAGTGTTACTCTAGCTACAGAGCTCGGTGAGCAAGACTTATTCGATCTTTGTAAGGAATGTGCAGATTATTTATGTGGTCAGCTTGATTGTAACAAACTGCAAGACGAATTGATTAAGGAAACAATGCAACAGTCTGCCCGACGACTTTCTATCCGTGAGGCGTGGATATATCGAGACTGGCAAGCGGGAATCGGGGAGTTGATGGTTCGTAAGTCGGAATCCGATGCAAGAGATTTTGATGTTATTGGATTTAAAGAGTTTGAATCGATGCTTGAGTCTAATGACCCAGAAATTTCTAAATGGATTTCTCGAATCGAAAATACTTTTAAGGATCTTGATATAGACAAATTGGATGGTCAGGATGTAAGGGGTGAACAAATACGGTCAACTTTTAAGGCCGTTGCCAAACTAATTGTCGAGATCAATAATTCGGGCTTAGAAGTGAGTCCGTTTGGAAACAAAACGATTGCTGCTGCGGAGGCAAACAATGCCTAACAAAGTGCTGCTAGGGACAAACCTACGCTGCGCTTCAATTTGCCGCAAATGCGAGCGTTATACACTGAGATGGAGTTTGTTACATGGACGATATTATTGATTCCGTTGTCAGGGATTTAAAAAAATAAGTATGCCCCTCATACGATAATTCTATATGGCTCAAGAGCCAGGAATGAATCTACAGCTACAAGTGACATTGATATAGCTTGCTTCACAGATAAAAAAATTGATTCTAAAGAACGGAAGGATGCCCGGGAGTTTCAAGGGATTTTTCTCGATGCATGGATTTATCCTACCTCGGAGTTAAGTCGTGATGTTGCTGAATATTTGCGTTTCTCTGATGGCTATTGTTTGCTAGATGATCAAGGGTTTGGTTCAAAGTTAATGGTTGAAATTCGGCAGCGTTTAGCTCAAGGACCAGATCCATTAAGGCCTGAAGATTCGGATCACTTAGTGAAATGGATATTTAAGATGATAGCTCGAATAGAGAGCGGTGGTTTAGAAGGAAATTATAGGCGTTGTTGGTTGCAAACCGATTTACTGGAAATTTATTTTCAAATGAGGCGGCTATGGTTTTTGGGACCGAAAAAGAGTTTTAAGTATTTAAAGCAACATGATCAGGCTGCGTATAATCTTTTTTCTACAATGTATGAAAATAATAATAATTTAGAAATGCTAAAAGAAGTGGCGCAATACGTAACACATGTATAACGAAGCAAATCAATGGACGCTTAACGCTTCGGTGTTTGTTGTTTTAGTTTTTAAATGGCTGCAGCTTTGGTAAAAGCGCCACTGTTTGCAACGTTATTTGCTTTTGAGGAAAATTGACATGGAAGTAGTAGAAGCGAGTCCAGATTTAGCTCCAATATTAGTGAGTTACGCTAGAGAATGCTTGGACTCGGGTATCCCGAAATACACGGGTGTTGAACAAAATCCTGAAGCTTATTTGTCTGGTTTGGTTGAACGATCGAAGGCAACTTCTGAGTTACCAAATGGGTATTTACCGAGCACAACTTATTATTGCGTATCGGATTCTGAAATTTTAGGTTCTATTCGAGTTCGTAAAGGCACTAATCCCAACGTAGAAAATGCAATTGGTCATATTGGTTACGAAACTAGACCGTCAGCTCGAGGTAAAGGTGTTGCCTCATTTCTCCTCGCTTGGGTGCGAGACCACGTTGTTACTGACGCAGTTATTGTTACTTGTTCTATTGACAATCCAGCATCCCAAAAGGTTATCGAAAACTGTGGCGGTGAGTATCTTGGCAACTACACAAGTGAAAACGAGGGCACTGTAAGGCGCTACCGTTTAGCACGCACATAACAAACGCGTCAATTAGGACGCTCGCAAGCTCGCGTCTATTACGCAAGCGGTATATTGCAATTTGAGTAAAGAGGCATCAAGTGAAAACGATAGGGATGTTAGGTGGTATGAGCTGGGAATCTACAACCAGCTATTATCAAGAAATCAATGAGTCAGTAAAAAATAAATTGGGGGGTCTTCATTCAGCAAAAATCTGCTTGTATAGCGTAGATTTTGACGACATCGAGAAATTACAGCATCAAGGGAATTGGGATGAAACAGCCAATGTATTATCTACGGCTGCAAAATCTGTCGAATTGGCTGGGGCAGATTTTTTGCTAATTTGTACAAATACCATGCATAAAGTAGTTCCTCAAATAGAAGCGGTCATAAATATTCCAATTCTTCATATTGCTGATGCGACCGCAAAAAGGTTGCAAGCCGATGGGGTCATGAAAGTTGGGTTACTAGGAACGCGTTTCACCATGGAACAAGAGTTCTACAAGAATCGCATATCCGATAATTTTGGTATTGATGTTATTGTCCCGAATAGCGATGAGCAGACAATAATCCACGATATTATTTACCAAGAACTTTGCCAAGGCGTAATCAAAGAGAGTTCTCGAAAGCAGTATTTAAGAATCATCGCAAATCTAGCAAGTCAGGGTGCAGAAGCCGTTATCCTAGGTTGTACAGAAATAGCGCTTTTAGTAAAGCAGACGCATACTGACGTAAGGCTTTACGATACAACTGCTATTCACGCTGAAGAAGCTGTTTTGTTCTCATTAGAGGACTAGTCAGGCAATATAACAAAACAAATTAACTCGGTTGCAAATTTCGCTGCGCTCCATTCGCACCAGTTGTTTGCAACGTTATGAGGAGAAATAAATGCAAATCAAAGAAATACTTACAAGAATATTTTTGCATCCTTCAAAATTAGAAAAATCAATCAAGTTCTATGAAAATCTTTTTAAGAAAACTTGTTCTCTTAGATTTATATACAAAGAAATGAATATAGAATTAGCTCAGATTTCTTCTATCTTGTTATTAGCTGGTGAAGAAAAAGATTTGGAAAAATTTAAATCAACAAAAACAACTTTCCTTGTTGATTCATTAGATGATTTTCATGATTATTTTTTAGACAATGGAATACCCATTTTAGAAAAACCTAAAAAAGTTCCAACAGGTAAGAATATGCGAATACAACATCCAGATGGATCTATAATTGAATACGTTGAACATAAAAAGGATTGTTTTGTATGATGTAGCTAGGTATTTAATATGGGTGTCTCACAAAAACTCATTCGAGTGTGATGCTTGGAGTTCTATCTGACGTTCGTTCTTGTTATCGCTATCTCAATAGAGGAGCCAGCGTTCTATCGCTCAAATTCGTTCCGGCCACAAAAAGCCTGGCCTCCACCGGACTCGCTAACGCTTGCCGTTTAGCGGAGCGTTATATTGTTTTTAAGTCCATCGCATACAAAGTCATTTACTTCTATACCGTATATAATTTCAATAAATTGTATTCCCATTGTCAGGTGTAAGGATTAGAGTATGTCTACTGAGAATTATCAAAATGTCCGTTCTGCATATTCATTTTTTCACGAAAATTTAGGTAATAAAATTAAACTTCAAGACGTGTCAAATGCAACGGGATGGAAGGACAGCACTGTTTCTACATATTTTAATAAAAAGTGGAAGGGTATAATTCTTACCAGAGTCAAGCCCGGAATATACAGAGTATGCATGTCTGAAAATATGTCTCTTGAAGAATTCGGTGAATTACATTCTCAAGTGGATCAACGGCTACGTTGAGTCTGAGCTAATACAACATAACAATGTGCATCAATTGACAAAATATAGTGCCATATATTTTGCAACTGTGCTTAGCATTAAGGGTATAGATGAAGCTCGAAACACAGGTCACCGGAAATATCGGCCTCTACTATGTATGCTATCGCCTCTCTCGGCTCGGCTGGAATGTGATGCCAACCGCGAGGAATGCCCGCGGGATTGATGTCATCGCTTATGACCGCACAGGTACCGAGTTTATTGGTGTTCAAGTAAAGACGCTCACTAAGCGTAACCCCGTCCCTCTGGGCAATAACCTGGACAAGATCATGGGTGATTTTTGGGTCATCGTTAATAACATCGAAAAAGAGCCGCAGACCTACGTGCTTCTCCCTGAAGAGGTTAAAAGGCTTGCTCATAGGGGCGAGAAAGATGGCCGGGTCAGCTATTGGCTGCAGCCCAAATCCTACTGCGTCGATGACTATTTTGAGGCGTGGGGCCGTATCGGGAATGGACAGTAAACCTTTAAAAGTCGCGTAAAACGGACGTCCCTGACGAGCCGCCGCTTCGCTCAGTGTTAGTATTCAAGGAAAATTCAGTGTATACGGAAAATGACAAATCACTTTTAATATATATTGCAGATTATTTTGTTAAAACAGGTAATAATAGCATAATGGTTTCTGAACTCGAAACTCTAGCATTTTATTCAGAAGCATCAATAAACAAATTCAGGGCTCTAAAGTTGGTAAAATATGATACAGAAATATCAATTCAGATTTTTCCATCTATAGTTTCAGAAAGGGACAAGCTTCAAACTCTACCTGATTACTTTAAAAACACCAAAAAATGGTGGTTTAGTAAAAAGTGGGCTGTACCAATAACAGTCATTTTTTTAGTTTTGCCTGCGCTGAAGACATATATAGATCTGGTTAGTTTGCTTTTTAATTGAATGCTAATAAACGAGTCAATTAGGACGCTCGCAAGCTCAAGCCTATTATGCGGGCGTTATAAAGCTCGAAGAAAAAGGACATTTCGTGGAAATTCGAACAGGTAAACTTGATGATATTGCTGGTATCACCGACATCTTTAATTTTTATATTGAACACACCAATGCACGCTTTGAAGAAGTGCCATTTACGCTGGAAAATCGTCAGGAATGGTTTTCTCAGTTCTCTAGCACGAGCAAATATCAACTATATGTGGCTATAGAAAACGGCGTATTGCTAGGTTTTGCCTGTTCTCAACAGTACAGAGCAATTGCAGCTTTTGACGACACTGTAGAAGTGAGCGTTTATCTGGCACAAGAAGCTAAGGGAAAAGGTTTAGGTTCTAAACTATATACTCAGTTGTTCTCATCCATTCGTGCTTATGGCGTCCACCGTGTATTGTCGGGTGTTGCATTACCAAACGATGCCTCAGTTGCATTACATAAGCGGTTTGGTTTCAGAGAAGTCGGTGTTTTCAATGAATATGCGAAGAAACATGGGCAGTACATCAGCTCATTGTGGTTAGAAAAGGCGTTTAACGTAGAGTCCGCTTTATAACAATTTAAGTGATTCACCACGCTTGGCATTCTTGGTTTGAGTTTAGTTAAATGATTAGGGCGTCCAAATTGAGTGGTGTGGTAGCGTCGTTCACACCTTAACCAGGCGTTATGCCTTTCAAAGAAAAAGGAACCTTCGATGTTTAAAATAGAGACTAAGCGTTTGATCATTCGGGATATGACTCCGAACGATGAGAGGGCTTTTGTTGCTATGTCTCAGGATGCTAAATATCAGCGTTTCTATGATGAAAGTGATTGTGATCCTAATAAATATCGAGAGTTGACAGACTTGTTCATTACTCAGGCTTCTGAGAAGCCACGAAAATCATACCAATTAGCTGTTGAATGTAAGGCATCAAGGGAGTTCATCGGGACGGTTTGTCTACGCCTAGAGGATAATCAGCAAGCTTCAATGGGGTGTGCGTTTTCAAAGGAATCTCAAGGTCATAAATTGAGTCATGAAGCCGCCTTAGCTCTTGCAAACTTTGGCTTTACAGAATTGGGCGTTCACCGTATCTATGCGGAGACAATCAGTAGGAATCTGCCAGCCATTAAGCTTTGTAAGTCTTTAGGTATGCGCCAAGAAGCTCATTTTAGAGAGCATCGCTTTTTCAAGGGACAGTGGTGGGATACAGTCGTTTTGGCAGTCCTTCGAACAAGGCATAATCAACGCTTGCTGTTTGACCTTAAACCAAACCCTACGCGTTTTTGTGCTACTCGCTATGCTCAAACATTAACACCAAAGCACTTCTGTGTTGGTGCAGTTGAAGCGGGCGTTTTTTTGCTTATTTGAATTATGGAGAATAAGGGTAAGTGATATTCCCACAAGCTTTAAAAGTTGGTGATAAAATTGGCTTTTTTTCACCGTCATCACCAGCAACGGCTTTTGCGCCAAATCGTTTCAAGCGAGCAAAGTCTTATCTGGAATCTCAAGGCTTTGAGCTAATCGAGGGGCATCTTACTGGCCGTTCTGATTCATATCGCTCAGGTTCAATTCTAGAACGCGCAGAAGAGTTTAACCGATTAATCCGTGACCCTAATGTACGGTGTATCATGTCTACAATTGGTGGTAGCAATAGTAATTCTCTATTGCCCTACATCGATTATGAAGCACTCAGGAACGATCCCAAGATTATCATTGGCTATTCTGATGTAACGGCTTTGCTATTGGGTATCTATGCTCAAACAGGTCTTATTACATTTTATGGCCCAGCACTGGTTGCATCATTTGGTGAGTTTCCACCCTTAGTCGAGGAAACGCTTCAATCCTTTCTGGAAATCTTGTGTTCGGAGTCTGATTCGTATCAGTACACAATGCCTCCGTCGTGGACAGACGTGAAGCACGACTGGGAAACTCAAAACTCACCAAAATCTACTTACATAAATGAATGGCAGTTTTTAGGTCGTGGCCAAGTTAGAGGCCGTATAATTGGTGGTAATCTCAATACTATGGCAGGTATATGGGGTAGCCAATATATGCCAGAGATAGAGTCAGGTGACATCCTCCTGCTTGAAGACTCTCTTAAAGGTATAGAAACTGTCGAACGTTCTTTTGCCCATCTAATGGCCTGTGGTGTGTTTGAAAAGGTGGGTGCAATTGTATTAGGCAAACATGAACTGTTTAATGACAAAGGGACGGGGCGTACGCCGCTTGATGTTTTGCTTGAAGTGTTAAATGGTAAAAATGTTCCTATAGTTTATGGTTTCGACAGTTGTCATACGCATCCCATGTTGGTTACCCCACTAGGGGTCCAGGCTTCAATTGATTTTGACAGCCAAACTATTGGGCTTGAAAGTCGGTGGGTATCAGCAAAATAACAAGGTATTTTAGAGTGATTCACAACGCTTGGTATTTTCGCTTCGCTCAAGTATAGCCAAGCGATGTTCCCACTTTAATGCGGCGTTAGAAGCCTTAATTGGAGATTGTTATCTATGGAAACAGAAAGGCTTAAGCTACTTCCTCCGTCAATGGAGTATCAGCCTTTGATGCTCGAAGCGATACGAGAGAGCCAAGATGAGCTTGGTGTTTATCTCCCTTGGGTTCCATATGCGTTGACTGAAACAGAATCCATCGAAAATACAAAGCAGGCTATCAGCAATTTTGAGAACTTTGAAGGTGAGTTACGATATTCAATCATCGAGAAAAGCACGGGTCGTTTTCTAGGAGTAATAGGGCTTATTATTCGTGACAAAACAATTCCGTATTTTGAAATTGGTTATTGGCTACGCAGTTCGAGCGTTGGTTATGGCTTCATTTCGGAAGCTGTTAAAGCTGTAGAAACATACGCATTCAAAGAACTTAAGGCTAATCGTCTCGAAATCAAAGCTGCGGTAGATAACTTGAAAAGTCGATCTGTAGCAGAGCGTGGTGGATATACATTCGAGGGGATACTGTGCAATGACCGAAGATTGCCGTCAGGTGAGTTGAGTAGTACGGCAATGTATGCGAAAATAGGCTTATAACAAACGTGTCAATTAGAACGCTCGCGAGCTCGCACCTATTTACGTGGGCGCTAGGACTTGTGGGAGATTTTATGGCACTTCAAGATCAACCCGCTTACATTATCAAAATGCGAGCAAAACCGGGTCTAGGCGACAAGCTTTTCGAATTGGTTCGCGCTGGAATGACGAAATCTGGGGCTTCCGAACGATTCATCATTGCTCGTGAGGACGGAGACCCAGACATCCTTTGGAATGTTGAGGTCTTTAAATCCGACCAAGCTAAAGTCAACTATGAGAATAGCCCGCTCGCTGACGAACTCAGCGACGAGATCATTAATCTTTTGGCCGAGCCGCCTATGCGCATTCCAGTCCATCCATATGCAGCTCTTCCCATCAATGTGTCCTAACTATTCATTCAAGCCAACGCCGCTCTGTGGTGCGCCTTAATTCAGTCGTTAAATCTAGGGGAGTCATAAAATGATCTTCGGAATAAACCACGTACAGATCAGTATTCCAAAGGGGGCAGAAGAGCAAGCACGCCTTTTTTATTGTGAATTACTAGGACTAACGGAATTGGAAAAGCCGGAAGTGCTAAAGCGTAATGGCGGCCTTTGGTTAAAAGTTGGTTCAACTCAGCTTCATTTAGGCATAGAAGACTTAGAGAATCGACATAAGTCAAAAGCGCATGTGGCTTTTGAAATTGAAGACGAACAAAGCATGCGTGAATTGCTTCAATGCAATAATGTTGAAGTTATGGAAAATACTCAAATCAAAGGTTATAAACGCTTTGATATTCGAGATCCATTTGGTAATAGACTTGAATTCATGGAAAAAATTTAACAAATTGTAGTACGCAGCCCTTACCGGGCTTTGGGCGGCAACTGAGCTTCGGCGTCATGTATCAAAAGGTAATTCATGTCAAAAGTAACATTGAAAGGCTTTATTTTAGTTCTTGAGTCGGAGCTTGAATTAGTAAAAAGTGAGTTGGTAAACCATAAACGTCTGACTCTCGAAGAAACTGGGTGTATCACGTTTAGTGTCATTCAAAATTCGGAAAATTCTCTTCGTTTCGACGTTTATGAAGAGTTTGCGGATAAAGCGTCTTTTGCACAACATCAGAAAAGAGTTAAAGCTTCTCATTGGGGTAAAGTGACAGTTAACGTTGAACGTCACTATGAAATCTTTGAGTAAATGCACCACAAACAATTTAAGAGTGATTTGGCACACGTGGCATTTTGGGTTTGCATTGGGTTTAGTGGTTAAGGTGGTATGCGGCGGCATCGGTATTGCGCGTCGCACTACTTAATTGGGCGTTGGAATCTATTAAATGAGTATCGGATTAAAAAGAGGCACAGTAAAACTTTCTGAATATTCAGATGATTGGCCTAATGAGTACGAAAAAGAATCCTTGTTAATAATGACGTTGGCAGGAAAATATATTTCTCGAATTGAACATATAGGTAGTACAAGTGTTCCAGGGTTGAACGCAAAGCCAATTATTGATATCAGCATAGAAGTCGATTCAAAAGCACAATTGGAAATGTTGGTAAAATCATTACCAAGTGACATATATGAGTACTTTGGCGAACGAGATATTCCTGGAGATTATTTTTTTGCAAAGGGTTCAGAGGCAATGCGTACTCACTACATTCATGTTTCTTTGCGAGCGAGTAATCGGTTAGATAATTATATAAAATTTCGTGATGCGCTTCGGTCAAATCCAATTTTGGCTTCAGAGTATCGAAATTTGAAGGAAAGGTTATCTAATCAATACCAAAATGACAGAAAATCGTATACAGAGTTAAAAGGTCAATTGATAGCAGAGGTGATCAATTCCTAATAAGGCGCTTAAGATGGACCAACAAATTTTCGGCATTTTTGGTTCGCTTGAGTGTAGTGTATATGGTGGTCAATTGAGTGAAGTGGTAAGTTTGTTAGCCACTTAGCTCTGTGTTAGGTATCATAAATATGAATTCACTTTGGTTTACCTACATTACCGGCGTCGCTTCTCTTTTGGGGTTTATTGTCCAAGTTTTCGATCTATTCCCAAAATACGGGGTCGCTAGAAGATCTGTGTTTTTGGTCGTTTCCGGTGTATTTCTGGGCAGTCTGAGCTTCGCACACCGGATTCAAGTGAGTTATATCGCTTCTTGAAGTCCGAAGAGTGTAGTTCAGTAGAGCATTCTATCTTTTCGCCTAATCGTAAATCGGAACTAGATCAGCTATTTATTCATGGTGTTCCGGTTATTTTTGGGGGGCGTAAATCAAGCTTTAATTCCTTTGGCTAAACATGCTATAGAAGCTTTGTGCATTAGTAATCATCTTGGGATTTTAAAGCCAAACACAAAATACTCGTACTATCACCCACTACCGAGAATCTAGCAAAGCAACTTGAGTGGGTGCAGTATGTAACGAGTCAAATCAGTCAGATGGCTAAAGCCGTCGCTGTTTGAGGCGTTAGGTGAAACTACATCGCCACTGTATCGGGTATCGGCGTATCAGTACGTAAACGATTTTTTTGGGGTTGCTTAATTATGTGTGAGAATTCATTTAAATGAAGTTCTATTTGATTTAAGACGACATCATCAACAGTAGAATCAAATTTTCGTGCAAATAATTTAGGACTAGCAATAAGATCTTTTGTATCCTCTGAAGTAAAAGTGCGTGGCCTTAGCTTTATATCGCCATCAGCCACCCAATCAATTAGACGTAAATCATCCTGAATAATATTCCCATGACAATCATTGTTCATCATAACAGTTTGGAAAAAACCTTCATCCGCAATAAAGCAATTTTTATAATATGATTTGTATCGCTTAGATTCTTTTGCTGTGGATACAAATTCGCAAAATCTTCTGCTTACGATCATCCATTGAGTTCCTATATGGGGTGTTACTCCTTTTAAGAATTGACGAGAAATATTAGGCCTAAAAATATGATTTCTAATTTCAAAGCACATATCAAGGACACGATTCATGGTGTCAGGACGTACTTGAAGCTGATCTTTCGCAAGAATATATTCGTTATCTGGATTTTTTTCTAAAAATTTACGGATGTAATTTTGAGTTTTTAACGGGAAATCTTGACCACTGAGATTAATAAAGTGCGTCCAATCTTTATTGATTTCTAATAGCTTTTTTATTCCTCTAAGTTCGATATTTACTAGGCTATAACCACCCCATTTAGCTTTTTCTGGTTTAAGTATGTAGGCATTTGGATAATCATTTAAAAATGTTTTGATGCTTTCTGAGATTTCACGGCTAGAGGATTTGTCTACATGAATGAGATAATGATTCAGAGGGTGATATATTGCTTTAAACATGCGTTTAAACTGTTCTGGGTATCGGTGAACAAGAATAAGGTATGCGATCATGGTAACTCCTGAGAAAACAGGAATTTTGATTTTTACGCTCCTGTTCATTTTAAGTAAGGAATAATGGCAAGGCGTATTCTTGTCGCCTATATATATGGGGACTAAAATCAACAATTCAATGGCGCAAGTATTATATATCACCTAACGAGATGCTTAAGATGGGCCAACAAATTTTCGGCATTTTTGGTTCGTTTGAGTGTAGTGTATATGGTGGTCAATTGAGTGGAGTGGCAAGTTTGTTAGCTACTTGGCTCTTTGTTAACCCGTTTAAGAGGCTTAGTTTGAATATTGAAGTAAGTCGTGAGAAACCCGGTGATGATGCGAGAATACATCAGGTCACAGAAAAGGCGTTTTTAAGCGCTCCTCATGCTGATTATACCGAGCAGTTCATTGTAGATGCCCTCCGCCGTGCAGGCGTGTTGACGGTCTCTAAAGTGGCTAAAGCTGGTGGCGAAATTATTGGTCATGTTGCGATTTCTCCGGTCACTCTCTCAACTGGGGCAACTGGCTGGTTTGGGCTTGGGCCAATATCTGTTCTTCCTCAATTTCAACGGCTCGGTATTGGATCTAAGTTAATGCAGAGTGCTCTTGCTGCGCTTGAAGAAATGGGAGCATCTGGCTGCGTGGTACTCGGAGATCCTGCTTATTATGGTCGCTTCGGGTTCAAGGTTATCGATGGGCTGGTTTTTCCCGGTGTGCCTGCTGAGTATTTTCAGGCGTTATCGTTTTCCGGTGAGTTCCCACAAGGGGAAGTTACTTACCATGAGGCTTTCTCAGCTCAGGGGTAACAAGGCCAAGCAGAGCGACAGCTGTTCTGTTGCGGCTTTGCCTCCATGCCAAACCAGCCGCAAATGCGAGCGTTAGGGGCTGATCATCATGATAATTAAGTTCATAGAATGTATTCCTGTTCCTGGAAAAGAAAATGCTTTCTCTCAAGCTCAGGAAGCTTGGAAGTCAGTATCAGAATGTAATGGGTTTATTTCACAGTATGGTGGCTGGGATCATAATAGCTCTAATGCAGTAGTTCTTTCTCTGTGGTGTGACCAAAGTTCTGTTAATGAGTTTATGTTATCAGTGCATGACGACATTGCAGAAAAGAACTTTCAATATCAGACTTATCAACAATGTACAGTTCATTACCTTACTATTGAGCAATTAATATCAAATCATAAATATATAAATCCTAGTGAAGTTGGATTTATTCGTATAGCTGACTGCAAACTCAAACAAAATGGTCAGCAACATTTTTTCAAAGATCAGCAGTCAATCTGGAATCCTTTCATGTCCTCTTGCTCAGGGATGTTAGGCGGCTATATAGCAAAGTTTAACGACGAGCCTGATCGGTATATGGTTATTTCCTTCTGGCAAGACCAGCAAAGCCATAGTCAATACATAACCAATCAATTTCAAATGGCAAGGAATCAAGTTAATCTTGATGCTTATGTGGATAGTTTAGCCGGTTATCAAATTCCAGCAGTCAAAAGCTGGGGGTTTACCAAAAAAATCTTTTAACACGCATATTAAGTTGACCAAAAACACTCGGTAGTTTTGTTATGACTTATCTGTGGCGTGGTGTTGGGGCAACTTATCCGTGACGTTATGCTGCAATCAGAAAATAGGAAATAATTATGAAATTTCCACATATTGGTGAATTGGTCTTGAGTGAGCAACAGATTCAAAAAGGTGTTGAAATTGTTGCTAATAAGCTGAATAGTCAGTTCAGTGATGCTGTGGTGATCACAGTGGTACCTGGTGGCATTTTGTTTACGGCTGATCTCGTTCGTAAGCTGAAGTTTGATATCAAAATGGATTATATTTCTTGTCCCCATACGCCGGGAGATAGCCAAAACCAATCGGCAATCGTATTCCATGAGAATATTTCACTTCATAGTCAAGATGTCATTATGATTGATGATGCCATTGAGTCAGGTGGAACAATGAAGAGGTTGGTTGCTCATATTCAAGAAAACTATGTAGTAAAGTCACTCTCAATCGCGACATTGTTCGTGAAACCAAATCGTGTGGACATTTCAGTGGCGCAAAACTATGCATATGAAATGGATAATGATGACTTACTTGTAGGTTACGGTTTGCCGTGGGGCGATAAGTTAAGAAATATCCCTTATGTGTCTAAATTGGTGAAGTAGATGGCCAGCAGCACAACAACGCGTTAAAGACCGATTCGCAATGTGTTGTATTTTTCGCTTAAGTTAAGTTTTGTGTTTACGGTGCAATGATTTAGGTTAGGTGGTCGCGTTGCTCACCACTTGAGCGGGCGTTAGTTGGCGAAACTGATAAATATGGTTTTTATACCACGTAAGCAAAAAAGCAGGGGTAGACTAAGCAATTATTAAAAGAACAGATTATTAAATGATAAAAGGACAGACATGAGCAAACCAATGACAACCCTCTTTATGTTAATGTCAGTTGATGGAAAAATTTCTACAGGTAGTACTGACCATAGAGACGCAGATAAAGATTTATATAAAATACAAGGCATCAAAGAAGGCTTGCCGCAGTATTATGATTTAGAGCAGAAAACTGATTTGCATTCTCTAAATTCTGGTAGAGTGATGGCAAAAATTGGCATCAACAGTAACAATAAATTGTTTAATGGATTTGATGCAGTAAATTTCATCATCATAGACAACAATCATTTAGAATCATCAGGAATTAAAAATCTGACCAATAATCTCAAAAAATTATATTTAGTTACATCAAATAAACACCATCCTGCGTTTCAATTGACAAATATAGAAAATCTCGAAATCATTTCTTATGAAAGTGAAGTAGATTTTGTGGATTTATTTGAGAAACTCAGAAATGTATATGAGATTGACAATATTACAGTTCAAAGCGGAGGCACGTTAAATTCAATTTTTTTAAGAAATAAATTGATTGATAAAATTTCAATTGTTGTTGCTCCTGCCTTAATTGGAGGTAAAGATACGCCTTCTTTGATAGATGGAAAATCTTTATCTGTTGATGATGAACTAAAAAATATTAAAGCTTTGCAATTGGTAGATGTAAAAATGCTAAATGATTCATATCTACATTTAAAGTATGATGTGATTAATGATACTGTTCTTGACTAAATATTATGTATTATTAAAAAAATAGCTAACTAACAAAGTCGGTGCAGCAGCTGATCTTGACGTTAATTTTTAAATAGAATCGAGATATTTTAAACATGAAAATTGCAGAACATTTGAAGTCATTAAATATTGAGCTGCCACAGCCGAGCAAGCCAGGTGGTAGTTATGTTCCATATTATCTTAGCGGTAATCTATTGTTTTTGACAGGTCAACTATGCCATTGGAATGGTAAAAGGCTTTATGTAGGTAAGCTTGGTGCTGAATTCAATGTAGAGGAAGGTCAGGAAGCAGCGAGAATTTGTGCGCTGAATCTTATTTCTCAAATTGATGTCGCCCTTGAAGGGCAACTAGATCGTTTGGTTAGAGTCGTTCGATTAGCTGGGTATATGAACTCAACCCCTGATTTTTACGGTCAATCACAAGTCATGAATGGTGCGTCAGATCTATTCGTAGATATATTTGGCGAAAAAGGCCGTCACACTAGGTTAGCGGTAGGCGTTAATGCATTACCCTATAATGTGGCTGTAGAAGTAGAATGCATTTTGGAAATAGCTTAAAGCCAACCAGCTCAGCCAATGCGACGACCTTTTCGTTGCGGCTTCGCCTTCAATACAAAGCCGCGTGTGCTGCGAGCGTTAGATATAAAAAGCATAAAGGATATTAATATGATCATTGATCACATTGGGTTTTCAGTATCAGATTTTAAAAAGAGTCATGAATTTTACTCCAAGGCTTTGGCTCCTCTGGGTATTGAAAAGATAGTGGAGGTTGAAGACGCTAGTGGTTTTGGAAAGAATGGAAAGCCAGAGTTTTGGCTTGGAAAGGGTCACTTACCCCAGTCATCCATGCATGTTGCCTTTACCGCTGATAGTCGAAAACAGGTAGACCAATTTTATGAGGCTGCCTTGGCTTCTGGTGGAAAAGATAATGGTGCACCAGGAATAAGGGAGCGGTATCATCCAAATTATTATGGGGCTTTTGTTATTGATCCCGATGGTCATAATATTGAAGCAGTATGTCATCACGCAGAATAATGCATAACAAAGTAATCAGGTCGCGGCTATCGCCGCCGGACTCGCTAACGCTTGCTGCTGTTTATGGCGTTAGTTGTTCATCAAAAAAGTACGGAGACAGAATTGAAAATTGATTTTACGTTATCACCGAAATCAGAAGATATAGAAAGTATCTATGAGAGTTTGGGTGAGTTTAACCAGAAATTTGCCCCTGAAGTGAAAGATATTTCGTATGGTTTTTTTATTAGAGATAATTCAGGCAAAGTTATCGGTGGTTTAACTGGCTTTATTTTTGTTACATCAATTCAAATCAGGTTTCTTTGGTTATCAGAAGCGTTAAGAAAGCAAGGTATCGGTAGTCAATTAATGCATGAAGTTGAATGTGAAGCCAAACGTCGGGATATTGAAAATATCATGGTTGATACATTTACATTCCAAGCGCCTAAATTTTACGAATCATTAGGCTTTAGAGAAATAGGACGTTATGAAGATTATTTAGTAAAAGGAGTTGATAAAATATTTTATCATAAGAGTTTGAAAAACAACTAACCAATGGTTGCAATAGATGCATTTAACGTTTTGCATTTTGGGGATGGAGTTACGAATTTGTTGTGGGGTCAGTATGTGCGTCACTGAGCTCTGAATTATGCATATTGAAGATTTTGGGAAAGGAGGAAAAGCAGGAAATCTTTTTCTCTAGCGAATGTGGAAATATTAGAATGATCAAAATTCGAAATTATAAAGAATCAGACGCACAAGCTTTGTGGGATATTTTTTATCACACGGTCCACAATGTGAACATTCGAGACTATTCCAAGGCTCAAGTATCGGCTTGGGCTCCAGACAATTTTGATTTTGCTATATGGCAGCGCAAAATGAATTCTATATTACCCATCGTTGCGCAAATTGATGGTGAAATTGTGGGATATGCCGATGTTCAAAATAGCGGTTTGATTGACCACTTCTTTTGTCACTATGAGCATCAAGGTAAAGGGGTTGGACGCAGTTTGATGGAACGCATTATGGTTGTAGGGAAAGCGAAAGGAATATCTCGATTCTTTTCAGAAGTAAGTATTACTGCGCGTCCGTTTTATGAAAAATTTGGCTTTATCGTTGTGAAAGAGCAAACGGTAGAAATGCGTGGCGAAAAGCTACAGAACTTTGTCATGGAGAAATTTAGCTAACAAAACGTTGCCGTTGCAATTGACTTCGTATTGTCTCCCCCTAAATGTTGCGCCATATATGTTGCAACTGTGCTATGTGTTGTTCCCCTAAAGAAGTTGTGCAAATATGAAGATTTTAGAAGCAAAAAGTTCAGATATTCCTTTGCTTATCAAGTTAATGAGTCAGTTTAACATTGAAGAATCAATTAAACTTTCCGTTGAGGCAATGAAAAAAACGATTGAATTGTCTCTTTCTAATCGTAATTACATACAAACTTTCATCGCTTATGAAGGTCATTCGGTTATCGGTTATATTCACATATGCTACTCGTTCAGTTTTGAATACCAAGGGCTAGAAGCCTCGATTGATGAGATATTCATTCTCAAAGAGTTTAGGGGGTTAGGGCTGGCCAAGGTTCTTATTGACGATATTGAGAATGAAATTAAGTCGAAGGGCGTAGTGGCCATTAGGGCCGATGTGTCAGATGAAAAGCCGTGGCTTGACGGTTTTTACAAAAGATTGGGATTTTGTCAGGTAGGTTATAGGCCGTACTATAAGCAGTTATAACAATTTATTGTCCTCAGACCCAACTCTGCGCTGTTTGCTGCGCAAACTTTGGGCCAGTAAGCAAGGTTGTTATGTTGCAGATGGATGTCATCGTATTAAAAGGAATATAAATGGTTGTACTTCGGGAAATGCAGCAAGAAGAATACCCTGCTTATTGTCAGTATTTTATCGACGATTACAGTCAGGAAATAGCCCAGAATTATGGGCATTCTATAGAGTTGGCAATGGACCTGGCTAAAAAAGAGCTCCATCGTAGTTTTCCTAATGGTTTACAGGGAAGTGAGCATTCTTTGTTGTGTATTGATGCACAAGTTGATGGACAGCTAAAGCATGTCGGTTATTTGTGGCATTCAATGAATGCTACAGATAAATCGACGTTTATATATGATTTTTTTGTGTCTGATGAATATCGTGGCCGGGGTTATGGCACTCTAGCTATTTCTGCTTTGGAAAAGCAGCTACAAGAGGTTGGTATTAATCAAATAAAGCTAAGAGTCGCTTATCAAAATGAACGTGCTTTGAAGTTATATCAAGAAATCGGATTTGTGATTACTGGTTTTAATCTGTCCAAGAATATCGGTATGTAGTGACAAGCTGTTTTGTGTCAGAAAAAGTGATCCCAGATATGAAAATGTGGGCTTTCACTGAAGATGCTTTAGAATTCTGATGTGTTTAACAAAACGCATCAGCAGACGACAAATAAACTGGGCAGCTTTTGCTAAGGCCGCCAGTTGAGTACTGCTGTATTTGGTGTTTTAGCTATCTATCGTATTAAATAGGAGCCACATTTGGAAAAAGTTTTAGTCAGTTCGTGTTTGGTCGGTAATAAAGTTCGATATAACGCGAGTTGTTTGTCTGTACAAGAGTCTGATTTGAACTGGCTCCACTCAAGAGTTGAGTTGGTCGTTTTTTGTCCAGAGGTGTCATCGGGTTTACCGATTCCTAGAGCTCCTGCTGAAATTATCGAAGGCAACGGCGGCGATGTCCTTCTTGGTTTTGCAAGTGTGGTTGGAAATGATGGCATTGATGTAACTCAGCCATTTCTTTCTGGCGCTCATAGTGCATTGAAGCTTTGCAATGCACAACGAATCAAGTATGCAATTCTTGCAGATGGTAGTCCCTCGTGTGGTAGTTCAAAGATCTACGATGGAACTTTTAGTGGTAGAAAAATAGATGGCTTAGGGGTAACGGCTGCCTTGTTGGAACGTGAAGGTATTAAGGTATTCAGTCAGAATACGATAGGTCGCCTCAGAGCCGAACTGGAACAAAATAGCTAAAAGGTGCTCCAATGGGCGAATTACAGTACGGTGAATGTGGCATAACATAATGAATTTATTTGAAATTTATCGAGTTGTCCATTTGGCTTAGCTTTATGTTTTTGCGGGTTGAATGGTCAGCGCTATCTCAACACCCATGTCTATATTCTGATTCATTTTTGTATTCATAATAAGGGCCATAGCGTTTAATCCATGCATATAGGCCTGTCGGTGGTCGTACTTAAACAGTCGGCTGCCTCCGTGTCAGAATGGCCAGCTACAGTGATTTATTCACTGGCTTCAATGTTAACTTCTTCGGGGTCATGTTTGCTGCTCATAAATACCTTTGTAGTTATTCTATCTAACTAAAAGGTATTTAGATAATTGTCTGTGATTCAAATAATTACCATGAGTAGTAAAATACTATTTTCATAAATTCAACATATGTTTTCATAAAAGCAACATATTATTTTTTTGCACTCCCCAAAACAGCTGCTATGCTTTTTTTAAAGTAAAAAATAGATAAAAAATATGATGATGCTAGAGAGTGAACAGGGATACGAGTTTGCTTAATCATCATGATAGATTGACAAATCAGAGCTTATAGTCTGGTTTAATATTTATTGATAAAACTAGATGAATGATAAAGCTAATCAATCATTCGCTCTATGTTGCTGAGTTTCGGAGAAACATATGTGTAGTTCATTTTTACGCAACACATTTTCATTACTCTTGGTATTTTTTATTCTATCTTTTTTACCGATGGCTGGTGCCGCACCAGTGAAAGGTTCACATGTCAAAATATATGTCTCAAGTCTTCCTTATCTTTACACATCCCATGCTGTCAATGGTTCACTTTTAAGACCCGCTAATAATGAACGTGGTTGGGAATACTATATGGCCACATCCCATTCAAAAATTAGCGATACCATCTATGAATTTAAATTAAGACAGGGTGTTAAGTTCCAAGATGGAACGCCATTCAATGCCGATTCGGTCATTGAAAATATGAAGTACTTTAAAAAGAAACCTTTTTTATTTAGCAAAATTAATACCGTATATGATCACGCCGAAAAAGTTGATGATTATACGGTAAGGTTTTATTTAAAAGAAAAGTATGGAACATTTCTGAATGATGTGATTTGGATTCAATTTTATACAACAAAATATCTCAAAAAGTTTGGCTGGAATGGTAAGGCAACCTGCCCGAATTTGGCAGAAGCTGGTCCTTATGGATTAGGGCCTTATATTCTTAGTGAAGGTTATATAGAAGGTGATAGAAAAACAGATAAAGCAGTATTAATTGCTAACCCTTACTACTATGATAAGGATTCAGTGAAAGTAGAAAAATTCACTATTTACACGAAGTTAGATTCCAAGGTCGCATTATATGACATCATGGAATCCGAAGGCCATCTGGATATTATGCCAATTGCATTTTCTGACGTTAAATTAGTCAGTTCCTCTCCTTATGCTAAATTAGTTACTGGGCCATCAACAGATAATATAGCCATTCATATCAATATGATTAATGGTAATGAAAAATTAAAAGATAAAAAAGTTCGTCTTGCTCTGAACCGGGCAATAGACCAGCGGGAGCTATTAAATTATGCATTTTCTGGTTATGGTCAAATCAAGCCTACGCTAGCTTCACCTAATTTTCCTGGTGTTAAAGATGCAGTGAAAAATCTGAAGGCCTATTCAGAAATTGAGTCACCAAAAGAAATACGGCAAGAACTAAAGAGTACTTTAGATGGGCTACAACTGAAAGTACTGACACAACAGAAGTACATGTTTCTTTGGCGTTCATTGGACAGAGATTTACGTAAAGTTGGTGTGAAACTTGATTTTGAAATTGTTGATGAAACGACCATTTTTAAACAAATTTTGTCTACCAACGCGGGTAAAAACACAAAATCATGGGATTTGATTGTGTGGGGTGATGATGATTGGTACTTCAATCACCCATGGGCTGCAACCTTTGTTTATCAGCCAAATAGTGTTTGGAGTACGATGCCAGCGGATCCTCTGATGGGTAAGTATATTGATGAAATGTTTAGAGCCACTGCTAATACGCCACAGTTCAGTGAAGTTCTAACGAAAATGATAAACCATGTTTACAAAAATGCTTATATGCTTGTTGTCCCGGCACCTAACAAGGTCGTTGCAGTCAATAAAAAGGTTTCTTACACCCCATTACCAATGGCTTCTCTGCCATTATGGGATATTGAAGTGAGCGATGATCACTGGTCGATAAAAAATAACGGAGATAAGTAGCCACTGCTCAAATGTTGAAAAAAATTATTTTTATCGAGATAGCTATATGAAAATGAAATTAAAACTTAGAAGTCAATTGTTGCTGATTTTTTCTTTAATAGGGATATTGCCAGTTGCAATTGTTGCTGCGATTTCATTAATGAAATCCAGTTCAGCACTGGAAAGTAACGCCTTAGCACAACTGGTAAGTTCACGAGATGTTAAGGCAAGTCAAATAGAAAGCTATCTTGATGGTGCTAAAAAAGACATTTCTATTCTATCAAATAGTAGAGATATATTTGATTTATACCGTGCGCTGCAAGTGTATCAAGAGCTAGAAGAAATTAATTCTGAAAATGATAAATTTGGTGTCGACAATATAGACTATAAAGCCATTTGGAAAGAGCGGAGTCAAAATCTATTAAAATATGTAGATGTTCTGGGGTATCGGGACCTTTTATTATTGTCTGCTGGCAAGGGACATATTATATATAGTGTGAAAAAAGGTAAAGAGCTTGGTTTAAATGTTAAGAAGAACTTCGATAAAAAAAATCCAATCTCATTACTATGGAAAAAAGTGTTAGAAACAAAGCGTGTAGCGTTTCAGGACTTCACACCCTATAACTATCGGAATAATACTCCAAGATTCTTTATTGGTGCGCCTGTGTTTAATTTACGTGGCGATGTCGTCGCGGTCATTATCTTAGAACTGTCCGGAGAGGTCATTAATGACATTATGTCCCAGCGCTCGGGGCTTGGAGAAACAGGTGAAACATTTCTCGTTGGTAAAGATCATTTAATGCGTTCTAACTCTTATTTGGATAGTGCCCGTTATTCGGTTGTGAATGCATTTGCTAATCCAGAGAGTAATAAAGCAAAAAGTATCGCCATTGACGATGCCCTGTCGGGGAAAACAGGCTCAAAATTGATCGATAGTTATTTAGGGCGTGAAGTGTTGTCGGCCTATGCACCCTTAAAATTTGAAGGAACAACATGGGCGATTGTAGCAGAAAAGTCACGGGGGGAAGCTTTTGCATCGGTGAATGCAATCAAATGGGTCATTATATATTCAATCATAGTTATAGCTGTCATTATCATTGCAATAGGTATTGTATTGAGTCGCTCTATTACCAATCCTATTCTTAAAATGACCGAAATCGTTAATCAATTGGCAAGTGGTAATGTTCGTAAGAGAACAAACATAAAACGCTCAGATGAACTTGGCGATATGGCATCGTCGTTAGATAATTTTGCTGAAGAGCTGGATACGGTGTTCGTGAGTAGTTTAGAAAAAATATCAGAAGGTGATTTGACCAGTAATTTAACGTCTAAAGGCCAACAAGATGTCATCACCAATGCACTGATTAAAACAAATGCTGATTTGAAAAGTATCGTGACTGATATTTCAGGTTATACCAATAGCATCGTTGAGCAGAGCAATAAGGTCATGCTTTCCAGCGAAACAATATTGTCTAATACAGCAAGTTCTGAACAATCAATACAGTCGATTTCAGTAGCGATAGTTGAGGTAAACGAGCAAGTCAATACCACGGCTAACACGGCTAAGGAGGCTGATGAACTGGGTCAAAAAGCGAAGCAGTCGGCTTCGCTCGGTAGTGAACTTGCTAGTAAAACCGTGTCAGCTATGAATGATATCAGAGAGGCTAGCAGCAATATTTCTTCTATTCTTTCAGCGATAGAAAACATTGCAAACCAAACGAATCTGTTAGCCTTAAATGCGGCGATTGAGGCTGCCAGAGCCGGTGAATCAGGCAGAGGTTTTGCTGTGGTTGCCGATGAAGTTCGTGCTTTAGCAGCACAAAGTACAAAAGCGGCCAATGAAACAGCTAAGTTAATTGATGTCGTGGTTGAAAAAACGAAAGTCGGTGCAGAAATTTCTGAACACTCATCTGAGAGCCTTAAAGAAATAGTTGATTCTATTGAAGAGGTCTGCAATTTGATGGGGAATATTGCGATTGCTTCTGAGGAACAGGCTAGAACCATTAATGATACAAGTAATAATTTAAATCGTATCGCTGCTAAAAATGTTGAAACAACATCAGAAGCTGAGGAGGGGGCTGGTACTTCTCAGAAACTAACAGAGATGTCGTCTGGACTTAAAGGTATTGTGGAGAAATTTACCCTTAGCTCTGAATCTAGTCATTCTAGCCGTCGGTTGTAAATGTCTTTGTCAAAAATAGTCAGTCAGTAAATGCAGAGATCAACGAAAAGAGACTGTTCTGAGTTTTGTGCCATTGTCTCAGCTTAAGCCTTAAAAGGCTAAGAATAGACAATATGGATAAAAAAGAGGACAGTTTCGTTTCTTTGTTAATTGAGTTAGTTTTATAGCTAACACTTCAAGCAGATTTTTTATGCATAGCATTTTTATTTCGAACTAATATTGAGTGTTTAAGGCTCGATGCAACAGGAATTTAGGCTGAGTTACTGCACTGCTTAAGCGGGCGTTATGTATTTAGGCGGAGATGTTTTTGATCGTTGTTGAAGAGTCAAAATGATTCATTTCAGTATGTCGCAAATGGGAGCGTTGATTCTTCTCGAGAATTTTAAGCTTTCAAATTTATTAATATCTCAAATCGTTGGAGCACCGTCGAAGGCCGATACATGGCACTTACGGTGTGAGAAAGATGAGTTGTTAACACTTCAAAAAGCGCTCGCAGAAAATTTCAAAAAAAATGAAGAAAGCTCTGCTTTAGGCATAGTTTTGGAAGAGTTGGATGAAATATGCAGAGAACACTTATAGCAATTGGGTGTAGTGGCATAGCGCCTCTATGCTAACGAAAGAGACCGTTGGAAAACGAAAAGGTTGTATATCTTATTCGTTTAATCAACGTATAGATGTGCCAACAGAATTCGTGCTTTATGAACAATGGGAATCAGAAGAAGATTTACATGCGCATATCGAGTATTTAAAAGTACTTTTAGGTCCTGCTAAACTTGGCGGATTTTTGCCAGAAACACTCATCAATATGTTTGAATCAGGGCGTCCTTATTACTACAGTGTGGTTGAATAAAGAGCATCATCATGGCACAAAGTAAGATAGATGCGATCGTCGATCTCATCAAACAGGATCCCGTTAGAGTCGAGGCGCTGAAGTGCGTGTCTCAATTAGCTTTGCCTCAGTGCTATGTTGCCGCAGGATTCGTCCGAAACCTAGTTTGGGACACATTGCACTATTATAAAGTTTCAACGCCTCTGAATGATGTGGATGTGATCTATTTTGACCCTACCGAGCGCCCCCCTAATGCCTATTTAAAGTATGAAGCACAGTTAAAAGAGCATATGCCCCAGTTTAACTGGCAAGTTCGCAATCAAGCGAAAATGCATGTGCGTAATGGTGACGAACCTTATCAAAGCTCTTTGGATGCAATGAGCTATTGGCCTGAAAAAGAAACAGCAATTGCAATTCGTCAAACTGAATTAAACCAGTATGAGTGTATTGCTGCCTTTGAGCTTGAATCTCTATTTAATTACTGCATCACATATAATCCCAAAAGGTTAAGAGAGACCTTTGAAAATCGCGTCAATTCAAAAGGGTGGCTGACCATCTGGCCTTCTTTGCGAGTTGTCCTATAACAAACTGAACAGGGCGATGACTCACGCGCGGCATTTTTAATAAGCGGCGCATTGCGATACCTTGGTGATAGTGTCATGAGAGTATGACAAAGCGCTATGTTCTTATTCCGTTTTGTACTGGTGGAGGTCGTCGTGGAACAACATGTTGTATTGAAAAATTTCAATGAAGTTGAGGCATTGTTGAAGACGCAAGATAACGTTCTGAGTGATCTTTGGTCTTACACTCAGAGCTATAAGGTTGGCCCTTCAGACATCATCAACATGGATTTTTATGAGTTTGATTTCGAGCCTTATCGTTCGTTAGCTGTATCTGTTGGGATGAGTTGCTTTGGAATTAACGGCTCAGGTAATGGGTTTTATTTAACCCATATAAACCTTGGAGGACATGCGCCGTTATGTACGGTCCGCCCGGTTAATTTATCGCAGTTGCAAGATTTAGACTATTTGGCTCAGATGAGTAGTAATTATTGCGCTAACTTAGAATTAAATGCGCAGCCGACAGGGGAGCGTCGGTTATAAAGATGAACATTACAAAATACGCCGTCGATTTTGTACTGCCACCAATTTTACGTCGCAAAATGTAGTGCCTAGTCGATTTGGTAACTGATCTCAGCGAATATCACATAGGAGAGCTATTGAGATACAGCGAGTAGTTTTGCGCTACTTTTAAAGCTTGCTGATTTGTGTTTACGCTGTAATGGGGCCAGTGAGAGGGACGCGTTGGTAATCTTCTCTTGTGAAATGCGCTGGTGTTAAGGATGCAAAATTTGGATTGAAATATGCAGAGCTTCCAAATGCAGTTGGCATGCACATAGAATAGACATAGCAATATATCAAAAGATCAAAGCAATGGTCTGTTAAGTCCGGTCTATTATTGGGACTGCCGCTGGTTTGATTGGGTGAAGACTATAGAGTTTTATCCTTTTGTTGGATGTTTAAAAAGTGGAGCAAGAATGCGTTCGAGAATCATTGAAGTGGTTGATTATCGTGATTCATGGGTTGATGCGTTTAGCCAGGAGAAAACACTGCTGCAGTCGACCTTGAGTCTAGACAATGTGATGGCCATTCATCATATCGGCAGTACTTCTGTTCAAGGTCTTTGTGCCAAACCCATCATCGATATCCTCATTGAAGTCAATTCACTAGAAGTGTTGGATAGTGAAAGTCATCTGATGGCATCCCTTGGATATCAAGCGAAAGGGGAGTTCGGTATAAAGGGGAGACGTTATTTCCAAAAAGGTGGTATCCAACGCAGTCATCAAGTTCATGCTTTTTTGGTTGGTTCTTTAGAGGTAAAAAGACATATCGCGTTTCGCGATTATTTAATTGCGTTTCCAGAAATTGCGTCGGTATACGGCACGTTAAAGCAAGAAGGGGCGGCCATTTGTAATCATGATATTGATGTCTATTGCAACTACAAAGACAGCTTTATTAAAGAGCATGAAGCCAAGGCTTTATGCTGGAAATTTCCTTCCTCAAAAATGGGTTAGAAAATCGGTTACGGTTCGCTGAATACCGATTTTTAATGTGTCATCAGCTCTGAGCCAGTTGCTTTTTAGGTAAATCATGCGGGAAAATAATTTACCGTTTTTTTAAAGGAATTTTTATGTCGGTTTTTCAACCGCCTTACACGTTTGATACGTTATTGGAAATCATGGCACGACTGCGTGATCCTCAACAAGGCTGTCCTTGGGACTTGCGTCAGAGCTTCGAGACATTGGTTCCTCATTCTATTGAAGAAGTATATGAAGTAGCTGAAGCAGTGCGTCTGAGTGATGATGATGCGTTGCGTTTAGAGTTAGGCGATCTGTTATTTCAGGTGGTTTTTTTCGCGCAAATTGCTAAAGAGAATCAACAATTTGATTTTGCTGCAATTATCGATGGGTTATGTGAAAAGCTTTTACGCCGTCATCCTCATGTATTTGGCTGCGCACAGTTTGCTAGTGAAGCGCAAGTTAACGCTAATTGGGAGGCTGAAAAAGCCAAAGAGCGAGCCGATAAAAAAGCGCAGAGTGTGCTGGATGATGTTCCTTTGGCGTTACCTGCGTTGAGCCGAGCTCAAAAGCTGCAAAAGCGCGCTGCAAATGTTGGGTTTGACTGGGACAATGCTCAGCAGGTGACAGATAAAGTGGCTGAAGAGCTTGAAGAGGTCCGAGTAGAGCAACAGCGTGAGGATAGCGATGCGTTAGCCGAAGAGATTGGTGATCTGTTATTTGCCAGTGTCAATTTGGCTCGTAAGCACGGCTTTGACAGTGAAACGTTGCTGCGAAAAGCCAATGAGAAATTTGAGCGCCGCTTCCGTCAAGTTGAACAATTCGCATCCGACAGTGATAAAACCATCAGCGAACATTCCTTAGACGAGCTGGAAAATTACTGGATTGAAGTGAAGGCTCAGGAGCAATCTCACTGAGCCTATCGGGTTAGCGTTTTACATCAACGAGTGCTTCATTGATGATAATATCTACAATCTGTTCATCAAGTAGTGTTGATATATCCCCTAGTGAGGTAGCATCGCCAGCGGCAATCTGGCGCAGAATACGGCGCATAATTTTACCACTGCGGGTTTTAGGCAGATTCGGCACAAGCTGGATCAAATCTGGTCTCGCGATTGGGCCGATGAGTTTATTGACGCCCTGTTCAATACTCTGTTTAATACCCGCTTCACCACCGGTTGAAGTCTGTGGGCAAACAACAAAGGCATAAATTCCCTGACCTTTGATCGGGTGAGGGTAGCCTACGACGGCCGATTCATTGACCAATGGGTGTTCGTTGATCGCGTTTTCTATCTCTGCGGTACCCAAACGGTGTCCAGAGACATTAATAACATCATCAACACGACCTAGGATACGGTAATAACCATCTTCATCGCGTCGTACACCATCGCCAGAAAAATAGTAGTGCTCAAACTGGCTAAAGTAGGTTTGTTTAAACCGTTCATGATCGCCCCAAATACTGCGTGCCATGCCTGGCCATGGATAACGAATGCAGAGGTTACCTTCTACCGAGTTACCTCGCTGCTCTTGACCATCATTGTCGATAATCACTGGTTGAATACCGGGTAAAGGGAGTGTCGCAAATGAAGGTTTTGTTGGGGTGACACCCGCGATAGGCGCAATCATGACACCGCCTGTTTCAGTTTGCCACCAGGTGTCGACCACTGGGCAACGATTTTGACCAATGTGATCATGCACCCAGTGCCAGGCATCTTCATTGATGGGTTCGCCAACGGTGCCGATCACTTTAAGAGAACTTAATGCCTTACCTTCGAGATACTCATTGCCCATGGTTAATAAAGCACGAATCAGCGTTGGTGCCGTATAAAAATGAGTGACTTGATATTTGCCGACAATATCCCACATCCGTCCAGAATCAGGCCAACTTGGAACGCCTTCATACATAACAATATGAGCGCCATTTAATAATGGACCATAGACTAAATAGGAATGGCCTGTGATCCATCCAACATCGGCAGTACAAAAATAAACATCGCCGTCTTGGTATTGGAAAACATTAGCAAATGTGTAGGCACTATAGACCATATAGCCACCCGTCGAGTGGACAATCCCTTTTGGCTGGCCTGTTGAACCTGATGTATAAAGGATGAAAAGTGGATCTTCACTGTCAAGAATTTCGGCAGGACAATCAGTACTTGTGTCTGCTAAAAATTCATCCCATAAAATATCGCGATCTTTTTTTAATGGCACTTCTTTTTGGGTGCGCTGGTAGACCACCACGCGTTGGACGAGGTCGCTTTTCTCCAATGCTTCATCAACGATCTGTTTTAAGGCGATGGTCTTCTCGGCGCGATAGCCAAAATTAGCGGTGAGAACAATCTTAGCCTCCGCATCGCGAACGCGATCAGCTAGCGCTTGGGCGGAGAATCCAGCGAAGACTACGGAGTGAATCGCACCAATTCTGGCACAAGCGAGTACTGCAATGACCAGCTCTGGGACCATTGGCATATATAAGATAACCGTATCCCCTTTTTTTATGCCTTCACGTTTTAATGCATTCGCAGTTTGATTAACAACACTTAATAATTCCTGATAAGTATATTGGCGGCTCGCTTCGTTGGGGTCATTGGGTTCCCAGTCAATGGCGATCTGCTCACCATGGGTATAGAGGTTTTTTTCAAAGATGTTCTCGGTGATGTTTAATTTTGCATTGCAAAACCAGTTAATGGTCGGTTTTTCAAAATCCCATTGGGTCACATGGGTCCAGCGTTGACGCCAATAGAAAGAATCGGCCTGTTGGGCCCAGAATTTTTCAGGTTCGCTGACACTCTTTTGATACTCATGAAAATATCCACCTAACGTATTGATTTTATTAAACATTATTATTAACTCTTGGTTAGCCGTATATAGTTTCATCATATAAGCCGGAGATATAACATTCAAAACAAATGTTTTTTTTACGAAATTTAATTAGTTTTTTATATGTATTTGAATTTTAAATAAAAATTAATTATATATTGATTTTTAACGATAATTTCCCAAGTATTTTTTGCTAAAAATGTGACCATTGTTGGGTGTTCTTGCGGCACTACAGGAGAAAAAGCTGTAATGTTTGCAGCTTTTTCTGAAAGAAAATTACAAAAATTGATTTGTAACAAAATAATGCCATACTGGCGCTGTTATATTGCTACCAGTTGAAAAAAGCTAGAGGCAAAACCCGTTGGAAGAGACGTTTGAATTGTGGATAGATTAGCACGCTGTTATACTACTGCCCCGTCTTTTGAAATTCCTAATTCACCGTTTTATCCTTACTTTCAGGTTCGGCATGACTACAAAATATATATTTGTTACCGGGGGCGTTGTGTCCTCGCTTGGGAAAGGTATTGCTGCAGCATCACTGGCTGCAATTCTGGAAGCCCGTGGTTTAAAAGTCACTATCATGAAACTGGATCCCTATATCAACGTGGATCCAGGGACGATGAGCCCGATTCAGCATGGTGAAGTGTTCGTCACCGAAGACGGCGCTGAAACTGATCTGGATCTGGGTCATTATGAACGGTTTATCCGTACCAAGATGTCCCGTCGTAATAACTTCACTACCGGACGCATTTATGCAGATGTTTTGCGTAAAGAACGTCGTGGCGATTATTTGGGGGCGACGATTCAGGTTATTCCTCATATTACCAATGCAATTAAAGAACGTATTATTGCTGGTGGTGAAGGGGTTGATGTTGCGCTGGTTGAGATCGGTGGGACAGTCGGTGATATTGAATCGCAACCTTTCTTAGAAGCCATTCGTCAGTTAGCAACGGAACTGGGTCGTGAAAACACCATGTTTATGCATCTGACTCTGGTGCCTTATCTGGCAGCTTCCGGCGAAGTCAAAACAAAACCTACACAACACTCGGTAAAAGAGCTTCGTTCGATTGGTATTCAGCCCGATATTTTGATTTGCCGTAGTGAACATCCCGTACCCGCGCATGAGCGTAGCAAAATTGCGCTGTTTACGAATGTGGTTGAACGCGCCGTGATTACATTGCGTGATGTTGACAGTATTTATAAGATCCCATCGCTTTTAAAATCGCAAGGTTTGGATGAGCTTGTGACGCATCGCTTTGCGCTTGATTGTCCTGAAGCTGATTTAAGTGAATGGGAACAAGTTATCTATGAAGAAGCGAATCCAACCAAAGAAATAGTGATTGGTATGGTTGGTAAATATGTTGAGCTTCCTGATGCTTATAAATCTGTTAATGAAGCGCTTAAACATGGTGGGTTGAAAAATCGTTTGAGTGTTAAAATTAAGTATATTGATTCCCAAGATCTAGAAATTAAAGGAACTGATATGCTCGCTGAATTGGATGCCATTTTGGTGCCGGGCGGGTTTGGTTCACGTGGGATTGAAGGTAAAATTCTAGCGGCACAGTATGCTCGCGAAAATAAAATTCCATATTTGGGAATTTGTCTGGGATTACAGGTTGCACTGATTGAATTTGCCCGTAATGTCGCCGGGATGACTGATGCCCATTCAACAGAATTTGAAACGAAAACACCATATCCAGTTGTCGGTTTGATTACTGAGTGGATTAATGAAGATGGTGAGGTTGAAGTTCGTGATGAAGATTCTGATTTAGGTGGGACGATGCGCCTGGGTGCGCAGTTGTGTCATCTCAAAGAAGGCAGTAAAGTACGCCAGCTTTATTCAAGTGCGACTATTTATGAGCGTCACCGGCACCGTTACGAAGTCAATAATAACCTGTTACCAAAAATTGAAGCGGCAGGTTTAAACGTCACCGGTTTGTCTGCTGATAAAAAGCTAGTAGAAATTATTGAGAATCCAAACCACCCGTGGTTTATTGCATCGCAGTTCCATCCTGAGTTTACGTCAACACCTCGCGATGGACATCCTTTATTTGAGGGCTTTGTGGCTGCGGCTGGGGAATACAATAAGCAACGTAATTCCTAATAAGCAAAATACGTTTTAAATTCGTTATCTATAAACTAGAGGAAGTTAAAAATGACTAACATCGTTAAAGTCATTGGTCGTGAAATCATCGATTCACGCGGTAATCCAACTGTTGAAGCTGAAGTTCACTTGGAAGGTGGTTTCGTCGGTATGGCTGCTGCGCCATCAGGTGCCTCGACTGGTTCTCGTGAAGCTTTGGAACTGCGTGATGCTGACAAGTCTCGCTTCATGGGTAAAGGCGTATTAAAAGCGGTTGGTGCTGTGAATGGTCCAATTGCTGAAGCTCTGATTGGTAAAGATGCACAGGACCAAGCTAACATCGATAAAGTTATGATCGATTTAGACGGTACTGAAAACAAATCTAACTTTGGTGCAAATGCTATTTTGGCGGTTTCTTTAGCGAATGCTAAAGCGGCTGCAGCTGCCAAAGGTATGCCTCTTTATGAACATATCTCAGTACTGAATGGCACTCACGGTCAGTATTCAATGCCACTGCCAATGATGAATATCCTTAACGGTGGTGAACATGCTGACAACAACGTTGATATCCAAGAGTTTATGATCCAGCCAGTGGGTGCGAAAACTCTGCGTGAAGCTGTTCGCATCGGTTCAGAAGTGTTCCACAACTTGGCTAAAGTGCTTAAAGGTCGTGGTATGAACACTGCTGTTGGTGATGAAGGTGGTTTTGCACCTAACTTAGGTTCTAATGCTGAAGCTTTGGCCGTTATCAAAGAAGCTGTTGCTGCTGCAGGTTACGAGTTGGGAGTGGATGTCACTCTGGCTATGGACTGTGCTGCTTCAGAATTCTACAACAAAGAAACTGGTAACTATGAACTTAAAGGTGAAGGTAAAACTTACACTTCTGAAGAGTTCACTCATTATTTAGAAGAACTGACTAAAGAATATCCAATCGTTTCTATTGAAGACGGTCAAGACGAATCTGACTGGGATGGTTTCGCATATCAAACTAAAGTTTTAGGCGATAAAATCCAATTGGTTGGTGATGACTTGTATGTCACTAATACCAAAATCTTCAAACAGGGGATTGAAAAAGGTATTACTAACTCAATTCTGATTAAATTTAACCAGATCGGTTCACTGACTGAAACTTTGGCTGCTATTAAAATGGCTAAAGATGCAGGTTATACCACTGTTATTTCTCATCGTAGTGGTGAAACTGAAGATTCAACTATTGCTGATTTGGCAGTTGGTACTGCTGCAGGTCAAATCAAAACTGGTTCTATGAGTCGTAGTGACCGTGTTGCTAAATATAACCAGCTGATTCGTATCGAAGAAGCTCTGGGTGAAAAAGCAGCTTTTAATGGTTTGAAAGAAGTTAAAGGTCAGTAATATCCTTGCCCATGTGGTAGCGATCACTGATTATTAAACGTTAAACCCAGCCTGCTTATGTAGGCTGGGTTTTTTTATGCCAGTATGGCTCTTGGCTGACAAGGTAAAACAACGGCGTTTTAAAAAACAGCCTGATATACTTAAGGTTAAAATGTATTTTGGGTAATGATTCAATAGTGGAGTATTACGAGCGAATGTGGGATGATCGGCTGCACTTTGGAGGAGGCTTCATGCGGTTGTTAACCTTAATACTATTGGCATTGCTGCTATTGCTACAATACGACTTATGGTTTGGTAAAAATTCGCTCAGCGATTATTTTCAGGCAAAACACGAAGTAGTTGAACAACTGCAGAAAAATCAAAAGCTAACGCAGCGTAATAAAGTTCTTAAAGCAGAGATTGATGATCTGCGCAATGGCGATGCTGCCGTTGAAGAACATGCTCGCAACGAATTAGGCCTGATCCGTCAAAACGAAACTTTCTATCGCTTTATTCCTGCTCAATCTAAATCGAATGAATAAACCTTTAAGCTTTACCGCCGTGATTCCCGCGGCTGGAATCGGCCAGCGAATGGCCTGTGATTATCCAAAACAATATTTGCCGATTAATGGTCAGGCGATGTTGTCGCATAGTGCCCGATTGTTTATAGAACACCCTGCTATTGAACGTGTGGTGATTGCTCTTCATCCTCAAGATCACTGGTTTGCTGGCCTTCAGATAGCCAATCATTCTAAAATATCGACAGTAATCGGTGGCGAGCAACGTGTGGACTCGGTATTAGCGGCACTGGATGTCATCGATTCAACGCACTGGGTTTTGGTGCATGATGCGGCGCGCCCCTGTTTAGTCAAAGATGATCTGGATAAGTTGATTGCACGGGCCGAACTCAATCAATGTGCTATTTTAGCAAGCCCTGTACGTGACACGATGAAATGCGCGATGGCTAATCATGTCATTGATCATACCGTTGATCGGAGCCGACTCTGGCATGCGATGACTCCTCAGAGTTTTCCGTGTGATAAACTACGCAGGGTTTTGCGTGATGCATTAATCGGTGGTGTGAATGTCACCGATGAAGCGTCGGCTATGGAATGGGCAGGGGAAACGGTTCATTTAGTCGTGGGTCGCCAGGACAACTTAAAAGTGACACATCCTGAAGATTTGGCTTTAGCTGAGTTTATTTTGGCACGGCAAAAGAGGTAAATATGATTCGAATCGGACATGGTTTTGATGTACATCGTTTTGGCGGCGTCGGACCATTAACCATTAATGGGGTTAAAATTCCTTATGAACAGGGATTTATCGCCCATTCTGATGGGGATGTTGCGTTGCATGCTGTGTGTGATGCGTTGTTGGGCGCTTTAGCTCTGGGGGATATTGGTCATCATTTTCCTGATACTGATCCCGCATATAAAGGTATCGACAGCCGGGAGTTGCTCAAAAAGGTCTACCAGAGGGTGAGAGAAAAAGGCTATCAGCTGGTCAATCTGGATGTCACTATTATTGCTCAAGCACCCAAAATGGCGCCGTATATTGACCAGATGCGCGAGCAATTGAGCGGGTGTTTGGAAAGTCAGCTTGACCAGATTAACGTGAAAGCGACAACGTCTGAACAGCTTGGGTTTACGGGGCGCAAAGAAGGGATTGCTTGCCATTGCGTCGTATTAGTGAGCCAATATGCTTGATTCTCTGGCTTATTTTCATGGGGAACCTGCGACAACGGCTGCTTTTAAGGTTGAACCCGAAGATTTTCAAGTGACTGAAATATTGCCTTTTGCGCCAAGTGGGCAAGGTGAGCATGTTTTTATTCAATTGCAAAAACGCGGCGAGAATACGCTCTGGGCGGCCAATGCGTTAGCTCAAAGCCTTAAAGTGTCGCCTAAATTGGTTAGCTTTGCGGGCCTTAAAGACCGACAAGGGGTGACGAGCCAGTGGTTCAGTATTCAATTACCGGTTTCATCTAAAGTTTCCCCTGCATCGTTGGCTTTGCCCTCATCGTTAAAGGTTTTACAGACTGTCCGTCATCATAAAAAGTTGCGTCGAGGCGTACTCAAAGGTAACCAGTTTGTTATAACCCTAAAAAACATCTCTTCAGTAGAAGCACTGCTGGAGCGTTTAGATTTAATTAGAAATCGTGGAGTACCCAATTATTTTGGGGCACAGCGGTTCGGCCATGGTGGTAATAATTTAACCAAAGCAGCTCAAATGTTCGCAGGTAAGCGGATAAAAGATCGAGAAAAACGTGGCTTATACTTGTCAGCCGCACGAAGTATGCTGTTTAATCAAGTCACTAGCGCTAGATTTCAGAATCAGTTACAGCAAACTTTAATGGTAGGTGATTGTGTGCTGCTAAGGGGGAGTCACTCTTTTTTTGTTGTCGAGGCGATTGATGACATGCTCCGTGCACGCCTAAAAAGTGGTGATATCCAAATTTCGGCGCCGCTGTTTGGGGATGGAGACTTATCATCGTCAGGTACTGCTAGAGAATTTGAACAAGCTCAGTTAGCCGCTTACCCTGAATTTTGTGAAGGATTGGTTCGAGCCCGCTTAAAACAAGAGCGTCGAGCAATACTGGTTTTTCCAGAACAAATACAATGGCGAGTGATTGACTCGAGTACATTACAATTGGAATTTTTTCTACCTGCTGGTTGTTATGCAACGAGTGTTATTCGAGAGTTAGCAAACGTTTGTCCAAGCTAAGGAGAATCTATGAGAATACTGGTCAGTAATGATGATGGGGTAAATGCACCGGGAATTCGGGCTTTAAGCGATGCCTTATCAACCATTGCACAGGTGACTACTATTGCACCCGATCGTAATTGTAGCGGTGCCAGTAATTCGTTGACGTTGGAGCAACCCTTACGAGTACAAAAGCTAGAAAACGGATTTTACTCAGTGAATGGGACTCCTACAGATAGCGTTCATTTAGCGATCAATGCATTATTAACGCAGCAGCCTGATTTAGTGGTTAGCGGTATCAATCGGGGGGCCAATTTAGGCGATGATGTTTTGTATTCGGGAACTGTTGCAGCGGCGACAGAAGGTCGAATGATGGGACTGCCAGCGATTGCTATATCGTTATCAGGGAATCAACCTTTTCATTATCACACTGCGGCAAAAGTTGCGCTGAAGTTGGTGCAAAATGCCAGTGCTTATAATTTATCAGGAAGTACCATTTTAAATGTGAATGTGCCCGATTGCCCGTATGAAGATCTCAAAGGGTTCAGGGTGACTCGATTAGGGAATCGTCGGCATGCTGAGCCTGTGATCGTGGATGAAGATCCGCGAGGGCAAGCTATTTACTGGATCGGTCCTCCTGGAGAACTTGCTGATGCCGGTCCTGGGACCGATTTTTCGGCAATTGAACAAGGGTATGTTTCAATTACCGCACTGAGTGTCGATATGACTGCTCATCAGCAGCTCGATAGCACTCAACAATGGATTAATCAATTGGAGATATAGTAACGATGCAGTTGGGGACAACTCCGCAGAGTCTCAATCTTTGTCAGCAACTGCGGGAACAAGGAATTACCAATGAACAGGTATTAGCTGCGATCGCTAATTTACCGCGTCAGTATTTTGTCGATGAGGCGTTATCACATAAAGCATGGGATAACGCTGCATTGCCCATCGGGCAGGGACAGACTTTGTCGCAACCTTATACTGTGGCTCGGATGACTGAGCTTTTGATGGAGGTAAAAGCACGCCGAGTTTTAGAAATTGGTACTGGATCCGGATTTCAGACCGCTGTGCTGGCTCAGCTGTTTGAGCAGGTTTATTCTGTGGAACGAATTAAGATACTGCAGTTTCAGGCGAAACGGCGGTTAAATAATTTAGATTTGCATAATATCTGGACTAAACATGGTGATGGTTGGCAGGGCTGGCCAGCTCGAGCACCATTTGATGCAATTATCGTCACCGCCGCAGCTGTTGAGCTACCCGCTCAGCTAACCGAACAACTCTGCGATGGTGGCATTTTGATTATTCCGCTGGGGTCTGAACAGCAATTGCTTTATCGCATTGAACGTCAGGGTTCGCAGCTATTTCAACAACAAATCGAGTCGGTGCATTTTGTGCCGTTGATTAACGGTGAGTTAGCTTGAAGATATTTACTGTTCTGTATGACTGGGCATTGCGCTGGTCGCAAAAAAAACATGCGCCATATTATTTGGCTTTAATGAGTTTTGTTGAATCGATTTTCTGGCCTATTCCTGTGGATGTGATGCTGGCTCCGATGGCATTAACTCGGCCACAAAAAGCCTGGCGATTTGCCCTCATCGCAACCGTATTTTCGGTGACTGGCGCAGTGATAGGATACTATTTAGGACGTTATTTTTATGACGTGTTAACGCCTGCTATTGATGCGGTAGGTTATCAGAGTGAAATGCAGATGGTGCAGGGATGGTTTAACCAATGGGGGGTTTGGATTGTTTTTATTGCCGGCTTCTCGCCCATTCCCTATAAAGTGTTTACGATCAGTGCCGGCTTATTGCAGATGTTATTCTGGCCCTTTATTGTTGCTTCTTTGATTGGTCGGGGAATGCGCTTTTTTTTGGTAGCCGGACTGATGAAATGGGGTGGCAAGAGAATGGAGGAAAAACTTCGACAGTATATCGACTGGCTGGGTTGGATTATTGTCATTGGCGCCCTTATCGCTATTTTGGTTTTTAGATAATGGTTGCTATGGCATGTTCGGGCTAAAATGGACCAGCATTAGCATCATTTTTGTTATCTTCTTATGCAGCGCTTGTAGTAGTGATCCGCAGCCTGTGCCTGTCGTCGCCGCTGGGACTTATAATAAGTACAATCAAGGGGTTCTTGATTTAACCTGGTATAAAGTTAAACGTGGCGATACGCTTTATTCGATAGCTTGGCGGGCTGGATTACATCTAAAAACACTGGCTCAGATGAACCATATTCGTCCTCCATATCGAATTTATGCGGGTCAAAAGCTGCGCTTAAAGTGGCCCCAAAAAACAGCGCATAGATCTCACAAGAAAACCTCTCGTAAAGCTTTATCTAGATCGCATTATTCGAAAAAAACGCCATCAATAGCAAAAAAAACAATAAATCAACCTAAAAAACGTAACACGGGAGTTGTAACAAAACCCACAAAGCAGTATGTTGAATCAGTGCCAAGCAAAAATAAGCTGGATATCAATAAAAGTGGTCCAATACACCACTGGGTATGGCCAACTAAAGGTCGTATCATAAGCGGATTTTCTAGTAAAGTAACAGGCAACAAAGGCATTGATATTGCTGGCCACCGGAATCAGCCAATTTTAGCAGCGGCTGCTGGTAGGGTGGTATATGCGGGGAATGCACTCCGTGGATACGGCAATTTGATAATTATTAAGCATAATAACGATTATTTGAGCGCTTATGCACATAATAGTCGTATTCTGGTGAAAGAGCATCAGTCAGTTAAAGCGGGACAGCACATTGCCGATATGGGTGAAACTGGTACTACAAGTGTTAGGCTTCACTTTGAGATTCGGTACAAAGGTAAATCGGTTAATCCATTAAGGTATTTACCGAAACATTAAACTTGGCTGTTATCGTGATCGCGTTTGCAGCCGGGCTATAAAGGGAGATTACCTCATGAGCCAAGCTAAAATCACTGTTGATGTAAACGTAGCTCGAATGAGTAACTATAAAAATGCTGCAAAGGATTCTGTAGCGGAAGACGATCATTTCACCGATTTTGATTCTCAAGATGATTTGATGGCGATGGAACAAGCGAAAAGCTTAGATGCCACTCAAATGTATTTAGGAGAAATTGGTTATTCCCCGTTGTTATCTGCTGAAGAGGAAGTTTTATTTGCCCGTCGAGCATTACGTGGCGATGAAGCATCCCGACAACGAATGATTGAGAGTAACCTACGTCTGGTTGTAAAAATTGCCCGCCGTTATAATAATCGAGGCCTTGCCCTGTTAGATTTGATTGAAGAAGGAAATTTAGGGCTTATACGGGCTGTTGAAAAATTTGATCCAGAAAGAGGTTTTCGTTTTTCTACCTATGCGACTTGGTGGATTCGTCAGACAATTGAACGAGCCATCATGAACCAAACCCGTACCATTCGGTTACCTATCCACATCGTTAAAGAATTAAATGTTTATCTGCGTACAGCAAGAGAGTTAGCGCAAGAACTTGATCATGAACCCACCGCTGATGAAATTGCTGAACGGCTGGATAAACCAGTCGACGATGTTTCTAAAATGCTTCGGTTAAATGAGCGGATTGGTTCAATCGATAGCCCCATTAGTGGTGAAAACGATAAAGTCCTGTTGGATATTGTCGCTGATGAGAACGCTTATGGGCCAGAAGATACGACTCAAGATGATGATATGAAATCCAGCATCGTTCGTTGGCTGGAAGAGCTTAACTCGAAACAACGAGAAGTTCTTTCGCGGCGTTTCGGACTACTTGGATATGAGCCTTCAACATTAGAAGATGTTGGTAAAGAGATTGGTTTAACTCGGGAACGAGTTCGTCAGATTCAGGTGGAAGCTCTGCGTCGCTTACGTGATGTTTTAGGTTCACAAGGACTTTCGTTAGAATCAATTTTTAAAATTTAATCGTTTTTTCGATAAAAACAGCGCTTAATTGCGCTGTTTTTATTGGTCCCTAGAGTAATTTCTTGAGTTGGTAAAGTACTTCAAGTGCTTGTTTGGGTGAAAGGTCGTCTGGATCTAATGTTTCTAGTTTATCAAGAGCCGCGTTCGTGGCTTTTTTCGGTTCTGAAAAGTTCAGCTGTGTTTGTCGTTCTTCATCGACCATGATGGCTTTGGTCCTTTCTTCAGGCTGCTGTTCTAACTGTGCAAGTTTGTGTTGGGCCAATGTAATGACATCTTTGGGAATACCGGCTAAAGCTGCAACTTGCAATCCATAACTTTTGTTCGCGGCCCCTGGTTGAACTTGATGCATAAAGGCAATGGTATCATCATGTTCGATAGCATCTAAATGAACATTTGCTGCAAAAGGCAATGATTGGGCCAGCTCTGTGAGTTCAAAATAATGGGTTGCAAATAAGGTTAAAGCACCAATCTGCGAAAGTTTTTCAGCACAGGCCCAAGCGAGTGATAAACCATCATAAGTACTCGTTCCTCGGCCAATTTCATCCATCAGTACCAGGCTGTGACGAGTCGCATTATGCAGAATATTAGCTGTTTCGGTCATTTCAACCATAAAGGTAGAACGCCCGCTTGCCAGATCATCTGAAGCTCCGATGCGAGTGAATATGCGATCAATCTTTCCAATCGTGGCCTGACTTGCTGGCACGAAACTACCGATATGCGCCAGCAAGACAATCAGGGCACTTTGGCGCATAAAAGTCGATTTGCCCCCCATATTCGGACCTGTAATGATCAGTAAACGCTGCTGATCGGTCAGTTGGGTAGGGTTGGCTATAAATGGCTGTGAGGTGCTTTGTTCAATGACTGGATGCCGACCATCTTCAATTAAGATCTGTTCACTATCATCTAACTGGGGACGACTATAACCCAAAGTTTGGGCTCGCTCACTGAGGTTGGTTAATACGTCGAGTTGCGCAATGGCATCACTTGAGTTTTGTAATTTACCGATGCTCGGTAACAGTTGCTCAAGTAGCTCATCATATAAACGTTTTTCTAAGGCCAGTGCTTTGCCCTGACTAGAGAGTACTTTATCCTCATACTCTTTGAGTTCTGGGATAATGTAGCGCTCCATGTTTTTCAAGGTTTGGCGGCGAACATAATAATCAGGGACCAAGTGTGATTGACCACGACTGACTTCAATGTAATAGCCGTGTACTTTGTTAAAGCCTAATTTGAGCGTATTGATTCCGGTAAGGTCGCGTTCGCGTTGTTCAACCTCAGTTAAGTAATCGGTGGCTCCGTTGCTGAGTGCTCGCCATTGATCGAGCTCTTCGTTGTAACCGGTGGCTATTACACCGCCATCGCGAATGAGCACTGGCGGATTCTCAATAATGGCTCGTTCAAGTAAATTGAGTAATTCTGGAAATTCACCAATTTCATGGGCTAATTGCTGCAGTTGCGGGTTATCACTACTTTGCAATATGGGTTGCAATAATGGCAGTTGGGTAAAGGCATTTCTCAGACGCACTAAGTCACGGGGCCGAGCACTCTTAAGTGCTAAACGTGCCAATACTCGCTCAATATCTCCAATGTTTCGCAGCAGCGGCTGGAGTGCTTCCCCTAATCCTTGCTCGATAATATGTTCGATGGCATTGTGCCGATGATTCAGTGTTGAATGATCGGTGATCGGTTGATGTAGCCATCGTTTGAGTAGGCGACTGCCCATGGCAGTGACGCACCGATCAACTACGGAACTAAGTGTGTAATCGGTAGTGCCTGACAGATTTTGCGTCAATTCAAGGTTGCGCCGAGTTGCAGCATCCAACTGGATATACTGAGAAGTTTTTTCGGCGCTGATGGCTCGCAAGTGAGGCAACTGGGTTCGCTGGGTATCTTTAACATAGTTTAATAGACAACCAGCCGCTGCCAGTGCTACCGGATAACTACTGACGCCAAAACCATCTAGATGTTGTGTGCCAAATTGTTGGTTTAATAAGTTGATTGCGGTTTGCGTATCAAACTCCCAATCACCACGCCTGCGTAACCCTTTGTAATGTTCAAGGAGCGATTCGTAAGCAAACATCTCTGGATAGAGCAATTCAGCTGGATTCAGGCGTTGCAACTCGGCGCTGAGGTGATCCGTTGATTGAAACTGTTGAATGACAAAACGGCCGCTCGTGATATCAAACCATGCGAGTCCGAATGTTTCTTGCTGGTAGCAAATGCTTACCAGTAAATTATCACGGCGTTCATCCAGTAATGCCTCGTCACTGACTGTTCCAGGTGTGACGATACGGGTAACTTTACGCTCAACAGGGCATTTACTTAGAGCTGGATCGCCGATCTGCTCACAAATTGCGACGGACTCACCCTGTTCAACTAATTTGGCTAGATAGCTTTCAACTGCATGATAAGGAACACCGGCCATCGGAATCGGTTCGCCTGCCGACTTACCGCGTTTAGTTAAAGATATATCCAGTAATTGAGCGGCTTGTTTAGCATCATCAAAGAAAAGTTCATAAAAATCACCCATCCGATAGAACAGCAGAATATCGGGGTGTTCTGCTTTGATCGTCAGATATTGACGCATCATCGGGGTATGTGATGCTAGGTTGTTATTTGAAGTCATAAATATTGCGCGCTCATCTTAAATCATCAAGAAGGTTAAGTCCGGTGTAAAAAATTGTTTTTAGAATAGTTTTGTGACTGAGCTGCCTATCATAACAGACTCTGAGAGCGAGCAAAATTGAGTGTTATAAGTTTCACGGATGCATGGTTAATGGTTGAAGGCGATTGTTAATTAAAGGTTAATAAATTGTTTAAATAGTTTTTTGTCCTGGATTTTTGAGGGTTTTAAAGATTAAGGGTGGCTATAATCTATATTTTCGGTTTAATATTTTTTTTGAGCTATTTTTCTATATCTACGGTTAAAAATAGTCAATTATTGCTGTAATGTTTGTTTACTTGGCTGTTTATAACAAACGAACTTTATCGTAATTGAGTCCTAACTATGTTAAAAAAGATCATTCAGTTATTCCCTTTGTGGGCTATATTGTTATCGGTATTAGCTTTTAACCAACCGCAATTATTTGCTCCGTTAAAAAGTCAGATTGTGCCATTGCTCACTATTATTATGCTATCAATGGGACTGACCCTGCGAGGCAAAGACTTCCTAAATGTTGCCCATAGCAAGCGCGCCATTATTACCGGCCTGATCCTGCAGTTTACTGTCATGCCTTTCAGTGCGGTACTGATTAGTCATCTGCTTAATTTTGATACTAATTTAACGGTCGGAATGGTCTTAGTCGGTAGTGTTGCTGGAGGGACTTCATCAAATGTGATGTGTTATTTGGCCAAAGGCGACGTAGCACTATCGATTACCATGACCGCAATTTCTACTTTAATTGGGGTTGTGATGACACCACTGTTAGTCAAACTTTTAGCTGGCCACAGTGTTGATGTGCCAACGTTGAGTATGATCGTTAGTTTGGTGAAAATTGTGCTAGTTCCAGTGATTTTAGGGATTTTAATCAATACCTATTGCAATCGTTTAGTGACTAAGATCGAGCCGGTGCTTCCGCTTGTTTCCATGGTAGTCATTATTACGATCATTGCTATTGTGGTTGCTTTAAATCATTCAAAACTAGCACTAATTGGTCCAATGGTTGCGGTCGCTGTGATTTTACATAACGGGATTGGCTTGGCAGCGGGTTATTGGGTCTGCCGACTTTTGCGCTTTAATGAAACAATTTGTCGTACGGTTGCATTTGAAGTGGGGCTGCAAAACTCGGGACTTGCCACGGCGCTGGCGATGAAATTCTTTACGGCCACGGCAGCTGTTCCTGGGACATTGTTTTCGGTTTGGCATAACATTTCTGGTTCATGCATGGCTGGGTTTTGGTCAAAACGTTCAGTTAAAGACGGTTCGAACGTTCAACCCGCGAAAGCAACCCAATAGTGCTTAATGGTTTTAGCCTCGATTTAATTCATAGCTCAATGGTTCTGATGCTGTATAGGCAACGGCAATAGTGGTGGAAGATGACAATAACCACTATTGCCGTTTAATGCTCGTTCGTATTGCTCTCATTTAGCGCGTCAAAATAGTGCTTTATGGGATGTTCCTCACCATTTTTGAGCAAAAAACAATAGGTCAAATAATAATCAGTGGTGTATCGCTACTAGTTCTGATACGGTTAAATCATGATGTATCGACCTGTATATACAATTTTATCTTAAACGTGCTTTTGGCATGTTTACTGCTTGACCTTCAGACAGACTTATATTTGTGTTTCCCTTTACAAGGAATTAGATGTTATGACTGACAGACAAAAACAAGTAAAATTATCAGGATACTTATTAGCGTTGCTGGGCGGACTTATGTATACAACGCAGGCTAGTGCTAATACACCCGTTGCAATTGGTATTTCTGGCTGGACGGGGTTTGGACCTCTGGTCCTTGCTGATAAGGCAGGTATTTTTAAGAAAAATGGTGTCGATGTGGATCTTAAGATGATCCCGCAAAAAGACCGTTTATTATCAATTGCCTCGGGGTCACTCCAATGTGCTGCCACAACTGTTGAGACATATATTCCCTGGGATTTACGGGTTCATCTTAAACAGATTGTGATGCTCGATAAGTCATATGGTGCTGATGGGCTTGCTGTGCGTAACGGCATCAAAAGCTTCAAAGATTTAAAAGGTAAAACCATTGGGGTCGATGCTAAAGGGACCACTTCTTATTTTACTCTGGCATGGATGTTAAAGAAAAATGGCATGTCAATGAAAGATGTGCAACTTAACACCATGTCTCCGAGTGCGGCTGCACAGGCGTTTGTGGCTGGACAAAATGATGCGGCAATGACTTATGAGCCATATCTGTCAGAGATTCGAGACCATCCTAAAGCGGGCCACATTTTAGCGACGACTTTACAATACCCAATTGTGATGGACTCTTTGGGATGTCAGAGTGATTGGCTTAAAAAGCATCCTAAGGCTGCTCAAGCGTTAGTTAACAGCTATTTTGATGCGCTTAAAATGATTCATAAGCAACCGAAAAAATCCTATGCAATTATGGGTTCCGTTGTGAAACAAACTGGCCCTGAATTTGCGCAGTCTGCTAAATACTTACGTTGGCAGACCAAAGCAGATAACCGTCAGTTCTTCCACGGTGTATTGCAGAATTTTAGTAAGCAAGCCGGCAAAATCATGCTCGAAGAAGGTATTGTGCCAAGACTTCCTAAAATAGAGGACACTTATGATGGGCAGTTCATTAAGTAACAACGCCAAATTATCGATGTCTAAGTCAGAATCCTCCAAGGTTGGAATTAGAGATTTACCTGTTAAAAAGCAGTGGTTTAGACCACTGCATCCTGTTCACCCCATGTGGCGGATTATCCTTGGGGTGAGTTTCTTTATTCTATTTTTTGCTTTGTGGTCATTAGTTACTCTAAGCGGCATGGTTTCTTCAACCTTTTTAGCTGATCCATTTACCATGTTTGAGCAAGGGGTGAAGCTTTTTACTCAGTACGATTTTGCTTATGATGTTTGGGTGACGATTGCTCGAGTACTTGGTGGTTTTATTTTGTCAGCCATTATCGGTGTTCCCCTAGGGATTATGATGGGGTCTTATAAAGTCGTAGAAGCACTGCTCGAACCATTTGTTTCTTTTTGTCGCTATCTTCCTGCATCGGCATTTATTCCTTTGTTGATCTTATGGGCTGGGGTGGGTGAGTTACAAAAAGTACTGATTATTTTCATCGGTTCTTTTTTCCAGATTACTTTGATGGTTGCGGTGAGCGTTAGTAGTTGTCGCAAAGATTTAATTGAAGCGGCATACACATTAGGTTCTTCTCGTTCGAGTGTCGTTAGACGTGTGATCATTCCTCATAGTGCGGTTGATATCGCAGAAGCATTACGTTTGGTACTTGGCTGGTCATGGACCTATGTGATCGTTGCTGAGTTAATCGGTGCGCAAAGAGGGATTGGCCATATGATTGTCAATAGTCAGTCATTGCTTAATACCGGTCAGATTATCTTTGGGATTATTACGATTGGGGTGATCGGTTTGGTGAGTGATGTGTTATTCAAACGCGTTAATCGTAAATTATTTGCCTGGAGTTATTCATGAGTTCACCACTTGTTGCGATTGAGCAACTCTCTAAGACATTTCAGAGCCCAGGACAAAGCGCTGTACAGGCGCTGACGCCTATCGATTTTTCGATTCAGGAGAATGATTTCGTCACCGTGCTTGGTCCATCGGGCTGTGGTAAATCTACTTTATTGCGTATTGTGGCTGGATTAGATAATCCAACGAGCGGACGAGTGTCGCTAAATAACAAGCCCATTTTAGGTCCAGGGGCCGACCGAGGAATGGTTTTTCAAAGTTATACACTGTTCCCATGGTTAACCGTGGCAGAAAATATCTGTTATGGATTAGTTGAAAAGGGCTTAAGTAAGACTCAACAGCAAGAAATTTGTCAGTATTATATTAATAAAGTTGGCTTAAAAGATTTTGCTGACCATTACCCCAAACAGCTTTCAGGCGGGATGCAACAGCGCACAGCAATTGCTAGAGCCTTGGCTAATTCACCCAAAATGTTGTTGATGGATGAACCATTCGGAGCCCTCGATAACCAGACCCGAGTCATGATGCAGGAGTTATTGTTGGGTATTTGGGAGCAGGAAAAAACGACAGTGATGTTTGTGACCCATGATATTGACGAAGCAATTTTTATGGCGAACCGAGTGGCAATCTTTAGTGCTCGCCCGGGACGGATTAAAACCGAAATTGCGGTTGATTTTCCACATCCTCGTGACTATACACTGAAAACCTCACCTGAATTTATGACCTTGAAATCTCAGATTACTGAGCAAATTCGTCAAGAAATGGTCGATGCATTTGCTGCTTAATCGTTCTTTTTAAAAGAATTCATTGTATATAAAGTAAAGCCCCGTAGTTGGGGCTTTACTTATTGGGGGCTACCTTCAGGCGGTGTTAATGTTATGATGATTAAAATTGCCACTTGATACTGTATGTATAACCAGTATACTTAATAACAGTTAAGCCAAATATTAGCTTTGATGAGGATCGAATGGATCAGAACAAACAGAAGGCTCTGGCTGCCGCGCTAGGTCAAATTGAAAAACAGTTTGGGAAAGGCTCTATCATGCGTTTGGGGGATGGTGCTGCCGCAATGTTGGATATTGAATCGGTCTCGACTGGTTCTCTGGGACTGGATATTGCGTTGGGTATTGGTGGCTTACCATACGGCCGTGTTGTTGAGATTTATGGTCCAGAATCATCAGGTAAAACCACTTTAACACTGTCGGTGATCGCCGAAGCTCAGAAACAGGGCAAAACTTGTGCGTTTATCGATGCAGAACATGCTCTTGATCCGATTTATGCTCGTAAGCTGGGCGTAAATGTTGATGACTTGCTAGTCTCTCAACCTGATACTGGAGAGCAAGCTCTGGAAATCTGTGACATGTTAGTGCGCTCTGGTGCGGTCAATGTTGTTGTGGTTGACTCCGTTGCCGCTTTAACACCGAAAGCTGAAATCGAAGGTGACATGGGTGATAGCCATGTGGGCTTGCAAGCTCGTTTGATGTCTCAGGCATTGCGTAAATTGACCGGTAATATCAAACAGTCAAATTGTTTGGCTATTTTCATTAACCAGATCCGTATGAAAATTGGAGTTATGTTTGGTAACCCAGAAACAACCACTGGTGGGAATGCCCTGAAATTTTACTCATCGGTTCGTTTAGATATTCGTCGTATTGGTGCAGTTAAAGATGGTGATGAAGTCGTTGGTAACGAAACGCGTGTGAAAGTGGTTAAAAATAAAGTTTCGCCCCCATTTCGTCAGGCTGAATTTCAGATTATGTATGGCGGTGGGATTAACCGCTTAGGTGAGCTGGTTGATTTAGGCGTGAAAGAAAAATTAGTGGAAAAAGCCGGGGCTTGGTTTAGTTACAATGGTGTGAAAATTGGCCAAGGTAAAGCAAATGCCTGTAAGTATTTAACTGAACATCCGCAAGCGGCGGAAGAGATAGAGTCAAAACTGCGGGATTTGTTACTAGGTAAATCTGGTTTAGAACCAGAACCGGCAAAAAAAGTGGAAAAAGAGCAAGCCACTGCGGTTCAGGAATCTCCAAGCAATAAGTAATTGAAGAATTGGATCGAATTAAAGGGCCTTTGTCGGCCCTTTTTCGATCTTAGATTTTAAGTCCAATGGAGGAGAAAGCATGAGACCAAGAGCACCTTTGTCTGCACAAGGGGCGATGGTTGAATTATTGTCTCGACGGGGCTATAGCCGTGCCCAGCTTTGTCGCAAACTCCAAGATAAAGGTTATGCTTCTACTGAGATAGCAGAAGCCTTAGATAAAGCACAATCCGAAGGATGGATTAATGATCTGGAATATGCCAGAAGTCTAACTCGCTCACGTGTGCAAAGCGGTTATGGACCTGCTTATATTCGCCAGTATCTAATTGGCAAAGGGATCAGCAATGAAATCGCCCAAGATCTCATGAACGATGACCAATGGGATTGGTGGCAGGCGATTGAGAGAGCCTTTGCCAAAAAATATCATGCAGTCCCAGACGACTTTAAGCAAAAGCACCGTTGTCAGGCTTATCTATATCGGCGTGGTTTTAATAGTTCTATAATCCGTGAATGGCTGGACTCGTTAACATAACGTACAAATGTTCGTTAATGATTATGCTTATCCATGCTTAATGGGTTTATTTTATTCGGCATGTAGGCTGTGCATATCTTTCTATGATATTGCGTGCATGCTATATTGTGCCTCATTTACTCATTCACCTTTGCCGGGGGATGAAGAGTAGTATTTGCTGAAATTATCACAAGCCCTAAGGCAAGTTAGGCAGATGCTAAAAACTCACTCTGACCAGCAGTATTGCAAGAATCAGGACTTTATCGATGAAAATGACTTCCGCTGAAATTCGGACGGCGTTTCTGGAGTACTACCAACAACGTGGTCACCAGATTGTACCGAGCAGCTCGTTGGTGCCACATAATGACCCAACGTTGCTATTTACCAATGCCGGGATGAACCAATTTAAAGATATCTTTTTGGGATTGGAAAAACGTAATTACTCCCGAGCGGTAACCGCGCAACGATGTGTTCGAGCGGGTGGTAAACATAATGATCTGGACAATGTCGGGTATACCGCACGTCACCATACTTTCTTCGAGATGATGGGTAACTTTAGCTTCGGAGATTATTTTAAGCGTGATGCGATCCATTTTGCCTGGGGCTTTTTAACTGAGGTTTTAGGATTACCGCAAGAGAAATTACTTGTTACGGTTTATGCCGAAGATGATGAAGCCTTTGGGATCTGGAATAAAGATATAGGATTACCTGAGGAAAAAATTGTTCGTATTGGCGACAATAAAGGGGAGCGGTTTGCGTCGGATAACTTCTGGCAGATGGGCGATACCGGTCCTTGTGGACCCTGTAGTGAAATTTTCTACGACCACGGTGAAGACGTTGCCGGAGGCCCGCCTGGGTCACCCGAGGAGGATGGCGACCGTTTTATTGAGATCTGGAATTTGGTCTTTATGCAGTTTAATCGCCAGAGCGATGGTCAGATGCAGCCGTTACCCAAACCCTCTGTTGATACTGGGATGGGACTGGAGAGAATGGCGGCTATTATGCAAGGCGTTCATTCCAACTATGAGATCGATATTTTCCAAGATCTGATCCATTCAGCTGCGCGTGTGATTGGCACAACTGATCTTCTTGCTAAATCATTATGTGTGATTGCAGACCATATTCGCTCATGTAGTTTTCTGATTGTTGACGGCGTTATGCCATCGAATGAAGGTCGTGGTTATGTGCTACGGCGTATTATTCGTCGAGCTGTTCGTCATGGTAATAAACTAGGTTGTCGGGAAATTTTCTTCTATAAACTGGTGAGTGATTTGGTGCGGATCATGGGCGATGCCTATCCAGAAATTAAATCACAACAGGAAATTATTGAAAAAGTACTCCGTTTAGAAGAAGAACAGTTTGCGAAAACACTGGATCGTGGCTTGCAGATTTTAGATGAAGAATTAAGCGAGTTAAAAGAAAAAGTTATTCCTGGTGATGTGGTCTTTAAACTGTATGACACTTATGGCTTCCCCGATGATTTAACCGCTGATGTTGCTCGTGAAAGAGGTTTTAGTGTTGATCACGAAGGCTTTGAAGCCGCGATGAAAAAACAGCGCCAACAAGCCAAACAAGCGAGCCAGTTTAGCGTTGATTACAGCAAAAGCTTACAGATTAACGAAACGAGTGAATTTATTGGTTACCATCAGCTGGAAAGCGATGCCAAAGTCGTCGCTCTATTTGCCGATGGTGAGCCGGTCACCAGTGCTCAAAGTGAATGCTTGGTGGTTCTGGATAAAACGCCTTTCTATGCAGAATCTGGTGGTCAAGCGGGTGACACAGGATCAATGAGTTTTGCACACGGCCAGTTGAGTGTGGGCGATACTACCAAAATTGGTGATGCTATTGTGCATCATGCTGTCGTTACTGAAGGTTCGCTTAACGTGGGGATGAGCGTTCATGTGAGCGTCGATTCGCGTAAGCGCCAAGCGACGGCACTAAACCATTCTGTGACCCATTTGCTCCATGCTGCATTACGTCAGGTCTTAGGCGATCATGTGGCCCAAAAAGGCTCTTTAGTTGAGGCGCAGCGGTTGCGGTTTGACTTCTCGCATTTAGAAGCGATTGATGCCCAGACGCTAGAGAAGATTGAACATCTAGTGAATGCCAATATTCGGGCAAACTTACCTGTTTCAACTACGATCATGGGTCTTGAAGACGCGAAGCAAGCAGGCGCCATGGCGCTGTTTGGCGAGAAGTACGGTGATGAAGTTCGAGTTGTGAAAATGGGAGAATTCTCTACCGAATTATGTGGTGGGACGCATGTTCACAATACCGGTGAAATAGGTTTATTTAAAATTATCCATGAAACCGGTATTGCTGCCGGAGTGCGCCGTATTGAAGCAACTAGCGGTCAGTTTGCACTAGATTATGTGCAAAAAATGCAGCAACAGCTCAGTGCCGCAGCCAGTGAGCTCAAGGGCGATCAGTTTAGCTTGGTATCGCGTATCGTACAGCATCAAGAGCATACCCGCGCTTTAGAAAAAGAATTGGCACAGTTAAAAGATAAACTGGCGGCTCAGGCTGGTGCAAATATTATTGATCAGGTCGAAGTTATCAATGGAGTCAAGGTGTTGATTGCTGATTTGGCGGGTGTCGAAGCCAAATCACTACGGACGACTTTAGATGATCTGAAAGTAAAACTTAATAGTGCTGTGATTGTGTTAGGGACGGCATCTGAGGATAAAGTGAATTTAATCGCAGGTGTTACCAAAGACCTGACTGGGAAAGTTAAAGCAGGCGATTTGGTAAATGTTGCTGCGGCTGTGGTTGGTGGTCGTGGTGGTGGGCGTCCTGATATGGCTCAGGCCGGCGGTTCGGAGCCAAAACAATTGCCTCAGGCGTTAGCCGCAGCTAAAGCCTGGTTAGCCGAAAACCTTTAAGTTGCTCATGGCTCACGAATAAGGATAAACAGTGGCTCTTTTAGTACAAAAGTATGGTGGTACATCTGTCGGCTCCATTGAGCGGATCGAGGCTGTTGCCCAGCGAGTTAAGCGCTATCGTAATAACGGTGATGATATCGTGGTGGTTGTTTCTGCGATGTCTGGTGAAACGGATCGTTTGCTAGCGCTGGCGGCTGAACTTGATGAAAATGCCTGCGCACGAGAAAAGGATGTATTGGTCTCTACTGGAGAACAAGTCACAATAGCATTGCTTTCGATTGCGCTGCAAAAAATTGGCTGCGATGCGGTCTCAATGACGGGCGATCAGTTGCGGATGCATACGGATGATGCCCATGGGAAGGCTCGTATTACCCAAGTTGATGACTCGAAAATTCTGGAGCAGTTACAAAAAGGTAATGTGGTTGTGGTGGCTGGTTTTCAGGGCCGCGCGCCTGATAATAGCATTACCACATTAGGCCGTGGCGGTAGTGATACCACTGCGGTTGCTATTGCTGCTGCTGTGAAAGCGGATGAGTGTCAGATTTATACCGATGTCGATGGTGTATACACCACTGACCCGCGTGTTGAACCAAGGGCGCGCCGATTAGCGAGCATTACCTTTGAGGAAATGCTTGAAATGGCTAGCTTGGGTGCAAAAGTCTTGCAAATTCGCTCGGTTGAATTTGCTGGTAAATATAATGTTCCGTTGCGAGTACTTTCGTCGTTTGAAGAAAATAGTACCGGAACATTAATTAGTTTTGAGAGGAAGCGAATGGAATCAGCAATTATTTCTGGTATTGCTTTTATGCGCGATACGGCCAGCCTGACAATTCTAGGTGTTCCTGATCGCCCAGCAATTGCTGCCACAATTCTTGAACCGATTGGCCAAGCAGATATTGATGTGGATATGATTGTTCAGAATAGCATGGGCGATGGTACTGCTGATTTTACCTTTACGCTGAATCGCAATGACTATGCAAAAGCGAAAGAATTGCTAGAGCAATCAGCAAAAAATCTTGGCGCTGGAGTCGTTTATGGGAACGATCGCATTGCTAAGTTGTCTATAGTTGGTGTCGGAATGATGAATCACCCCGGGGTGGCCAGAACTATGTTTGATACACTTGGCCAAGAAGGGATTAATATGGAGCTCATTTCTACATCTGAGATAAAAGTCTCAGTCATTATTGATGAGAAGTACTTAGAGCTGGGTGTTCGAGCTCTGCATCGAGCATTCGGGTTAGAAAATGTAGCCAAAGAAGAGAATAACTAGCTATTACGATATTGGATTGTCTATATAGAGTCTATCTCCTAAATAGCTTTATTATAGTATCATCTGTTTTAGGCGAATTTTTCAGGATTTAAGGAGCAACGAATGCTTATTTTAACTCGTCGAGTAGGGGAAACTCTCATGATTGGTGACGATGTCACCGTCACTGTTTTGGGTGTCAAAGGTAACCAGATTCGTGTTGGTGTAAATGCTCCAAAAGAAGTTTCTGTCCATCGTGAAGAGATTTATATGCGGATCCAGGCCGAAAAAAAGGCCAGTCAAGCCGCGAATAGCTAAACAGATCTATTTTAGCGTCCGGCTATAAACGAAACATAAATTTGGAAGCTTCGGCTTCCTTTTCATTTGAAGACCAGAGATTTTTTTCTGGTCTTTTTTATGAGCGATAAAAAATAATTTATGCTGGGGGTGTTGACGAGCGATTTTTATTAAGCAAGTTGAGCAAAATTATTACCTCGTCTTTGACCTTGTTTGACATTATTATGCTTGAGCTGTGATCAAACTGGTTGTTTGCTAACCGAATAGTCGGGATTTATTAAAAAAGGTTTGACTATATTTTTTAAGGCAGTAATATCTGCACCCGAATCGCGGTGAGGTGGCCGAGAGGCTGAAGGCGCTCCCCTGCTAAGGGAGTATAGGGTTTGTAGCCCTATCGAGGGTTCGAATCCCTCCCTCACCGCCATTAATAGTGGTATAATTGTTGTAACGCGTGTGTAGCTCAGCTGGATAGAGTACCTGGCTACGAACCAGGCGGTCGGAGGTTCGAATCCTTCCACACGCGCCATATCATTTGCCCAAGATGGTTATTACAATTCGATGCGTGTGTAGCTCAGCTGGATAGAGTACCTGGCTACGAACCAGGCGGTCGGAGGTTCGAATCCTTCCACACGCGCCATTTTCCTGATAACGGTCTTATATTTCGACGCGTGTGTAGCTCAGCTGGATAGAGTACCTGGCTACGAACCAGGCGGTCGGAGGTTCGAATCCTTCCACACGCGCCATTTCTTGATAACGGTCTTATATTTCGATGCGTGTGTAGCTCAGCTGGATAGAGTACCTGGCTACGAACCAGGCGGTCGGAGGTTCGAATCCTTCCACACGCGCCATCTCTTTTTAATATTTCCTTTAAAGCCTTCTTATCATCAATTACTTAATTGCCTGTTAAAACGATCATCAATGCTAAAAAAGATGATATTGCCAGTGCTAATCCCCCAATCCAAAATAAGCCATACCGAATGGTCCGACTCGGCAAATGAAAATAGAGGCTGATCGCACCCCAAAGCAATGTTAGTATCAGTGGTATTAAAAATAATCGTGTCATCTTCTAACTGATTTGCCAAACGTCTATTGTTAAATTTTAGTGAATATCAGCTATTTTCCCAGTAAGTTTTTGTTGTGAGTTTCATGTTTCATGAGATAACTCAGTTCAGCGTTTCTATAGTTAGAGATAAAATATCAACGGTTATTGATGATTCAAACAAACTCAGTTGAGGTTTTATGTACGATAAATATGCTGCGCTTATTTTTGATATGGATGGCACTGTGATTGATTCCCTACCAGCTCATCAGCGGGCTTGGGAGCAAATCCTAGCAAAATATCAAATACCTTATACGGCTAAGGTCATGAACCATCTCAATGGCTGGCCTGCGCTGCAGACCGTTAATTTTTTGTGTAGCCGTGCTCAGATCGAGAATTTGGATAATGTCCAAATTAGTGCTGAGAAAGAGGCTCTTTATCAGCAGTTGGCTCCACAGATGGTTAAAATTACACCTGTAATTGATATTGTTAAAAAATATACTGGTAAAAAACCAATTGCTCTGGGTACTGGTGCGAGCACAAGTGAAGCCACCAATTTGCTCTCTCACTTGGGGATTACTGAATTGTTTGATCATATCGTGGGTTCTGATCAGGTTGAAAAACATAAACCTGCCCCAGATACCTTCTTGCGCTGTGCCAAGTTATTAAATGTTCCATCCGATCAATGTATTGTTTTTGAAGATGCTCAAGCTGGTTTTGATGCTGCTCAGGCCGCTGGAATGGCTCATTTTGATGTTCGCGCTATCTGTAAACCGAGTTATTTTGTTCAATAGCTGTTTGCTTGTGGTGGCTTAGCGATGACTTCGATAGGTCGCACATATTGGATCTTTTTAGTTAATCCAGATATGCTTGCGCGATACATATTTAGCTTGAGAGTTATAGTTTGAATCAAGATTTTTCAGGGCTTTTGAATAGCCTCAAACAGTTGGCTCAAACCGGTTTAGGTGAGCAGATTGGCCGCGGTATTGAACGTGAGACATTGAGAATAAAAGCTAACGGACAACTTGCTCAGACGCCGCATCAACGTCAGCGTCTGGGAAGTAATTTAACCAATCCGCTGATCACGACTGATTATGCTGAAAATCTATTAGAATTTGTGACTCCGGTTGAACATAATCATGCGCAACTGATGGATGCGTTAAAAGACATTCATAGTTATACCATTGATGCGATCGGTGATGAATTGCTCTGGCCGATGAGCATGCCATGTTTTGTCGGTAATGACGATGACATTCCATTAGCGACATATGGCCAGTCCAATGTAGGTATGATGAAACATATCTATCGACGGGGCTTAAAAGCTCGCTATGGTAGCACCATGCAGATCATCGCCGGTATTCATTATAACTTTTCTCTGCCAGAGAGTTTTTGGCCCCAATGGCAGAAAATCCTAGGTAATGAGCAACCCTTGCAAGAGTTTATCTCTGATCAGTATATGCATATCATCCGTAACTTTTATCGCTATGGATGGGTAATATCTTATTGGTTTGGGGCATCTCCTGCTCTATGTAAAAGTTTTATCCAAGACCGACAGAGTCGCTTGGAATTTAAGTCGCTCGGTCAAGGTTCGCTCTATCTTCCTTATGCCACCTCGTTGCGGATGAGTGATTTAGGCTATACCAGCAGTGCACATTCTAATTTGCAGATTAGTTACAACTCTCTTAAAGAGTATGTCTGTAGCGTTCGTAAAGCGACCCAGACACCTTCTAAGGAATTTGCCAAGCTTGGTGTTAAGGTGGATGGCGAGTACCGTCAGCTCAATAGTAATGCTTTGCAAATTGAAAATGAGCTTTATGCTCCGATTCGCGCCAAGCGCGTGACTCAGTCTGGACAAACTCCCTCGCAAGCATTGTATGAAAAGGGCATTGAGTATATTGAAGTGCGATCTTTGGATCTCAACCCGTTTGTCCCTCAAGGGGTTGACTCATTTCAACTGCAATTTATTGATTCGTTGCTGCTTTGGTGTCTAATCATGCCGTCAGAGTCCTTTGCGCCCGGTGAATTACAGCAGTGTCGTGATAATCTCAATCAAGTTGCTGTAGAAGGCCGCGATCCGGAGCTGAAATTAGCAATTAATGGACAAGAGCGTTTTGTTCATGATTGGTTAAGCGAAATCAATCAGGGAATGAGTCAATTGGCTAGTGCTTTAGGCGAACCTTATGCGGCTGCCTTTGAACGGGTGACTCAGCGTCCACCGCTTTCTGAGCAACTATTAGCTCAGTTGTTAAGCGAAGATGAAGATAACAATAAGCTGGCACTGGAGTTGGCTAAGAATCACAAACTAGCCTTACAGGAGCATTCACTCAGTGTTTGGAGTAAAGCCCAGCTCGATGAGGTTGTAGCGCAGAGTTTGGAGAAACAGAAAATGATTGAGCAGCAAGATACATTAAGTTTTGATGAGTACATTCAGGACTACTTTGCTCGAGCCAGAGAACCTATTTCTTCATAGTTATGTCTTTTTATCGTATTCTTGCTATCGTCTCTTTTATTAGTGTACTGGCTGGATGTGCTAGTCCACCGCCTACTCATCCTAATAATTTATGTGATATATTTCGTGAAAATCACAGCTGGTATGAAGCGGCTAAAGCGATGCATAAACGCTGGGGAACCCCGGTGCAGGTGCCGATGGCGTTTATATTTCAGGAATCTCGATTTCATTATGATGCGGAACAACCCATGAAATATTTTTTGGGATTTATTCCGATTGGTCGTAAAAGCTCAGCGTATGGTTATGCTCAAGCTCAGGATAGCACTTGGGCTGATTATAAACGAGCGACACATCGCTACGGTGCTGAGCGAGATGATTTTGCCGATGCGATCGATTTTATAGGTTGGTATACTAATAAAACATACATTATAAATGGTGTTTCGAAATGGGATGCTAAGGATCAGTATCTCAATTATCATGAGGGATGGGGAGGCTATCGGCGTGGGACCTATAAGCATAAGAGTTGGTTGCTGCGCGTTGCTAAACGGGTTGATGAGCGAGCTCGTCGTTACGGTGCTCAATATCGGCGTTGTAAGAAAGAGTTAGATCATGGCTGGTTGTATCGCTTCCTGTTTAGTTAAAGTATGGTGCCTTGGTTAGGAAAGCGTATAATGAGTTTTACTCAGAGTCGTTTTAAGGCTTCGCGATAAGTATGTGGCACCGGCTTAGAACTTGTCCGTAGAACCGCCGAAAGGCCTAAATAGAGAGAGATTTTTTATGCCATTATTAGATAGTTTTACTGTAGACCATACTCGTATGCACGCTCCTGCTGTACGAGTTGCTAAATCCATGACTACGCCGGCTAAAGATACCATCACTGTCTATGATCTGCGCTATTGTGTTCCAAATGAGGAAATTTTGCCAGAAAAAGGCATTCATACCTTGGAACACCTTTTTGCTGGTTTTATGCGTAATCATTTAAATAGCTCAAATGTTGAAATCATTGATATTTCTCCTATGGGATGTCGTACCGGTTTCTATATGAGTCTGATTGGCAATCCAACAGAACAGCAGGTTGCTGATGCGTGGCTGGCATCAATGAAAGATGTACTGACGGTTCAGTCTCAAAGTGAGATCCCAGAGCTGAATAAATTTCAATGTGGGACGTATGAAATGCATTCGCTAGATGAAGCAAAACAAATTGCTCAAAATATTATTGCTCGCGGGATTGCAGTTAACCACAATGAAGATATTGCTCTAAGCAAAGAACAGCTTGCAGCTTTATAACGCATCTTTCAGTATTTCAAGAATAAAAAACCGGCTTTTGGCCGGTTTTTTATTGGCTACAAAAGGTTACTGACTTAGCTCTATATTCTGGTAAAACTGCGGCATAATGCGTGCTTGACGAATTGCGTTATTATCAATTTCTAGCACTTCGATTGGATATCCAGCGATACGCATACCGACTGGAGATTTTGGAATATCTTCAAGATATTCAACAATCAATCCATTAAGGGTTCGTGGTCCATCGGTTGGTAATGCCCAACCTAACTCTTTGTTTAGGTCACGAATATTAGTCGTTCCTTCGATGATATAACTACCGTCTGGTTGTGGGTGAATTTCTTCACTTGGTGTGGGTGAGATAGTCGTTGTGAAATCGCCGACAATTTCTTCCAGAATATCTTCTAATGTGACTAGTCCTTGGATATCACCGTATTCATCAACAATTAAACCAATGCGTTCTTTACGACGCTGAAATTTCCCCAGTTGGATATTGAGTGGGGTATTTTCCGGAATGAAGTAAATTTCTTTAACCGCACGCAGCAGCGTGGTTTTATCAAACTGTTCTTTAACCAACAACCGTAGTGCATCACGAGCATGCACAAAGCCGACAGCATCATCAATGCTATCTCGAAACAATAGCAAACGCGTGTGCGAAGTGTGAGCCAACTGTTTTAAAATTGATTCCCATTCATCATTGATGTCGATTCCGGCAATGTCATTACGCGGTACCATAATGTCATCAACACTGACGTGTTCAAGATCGAGGATACTGAGCAGCATGTCCTGATGACGACGAGGAATGAGCGTCCCTGCTTCATTGACTACAGTGCGAAGCTCTTCTGGGTTTAAAGCTGATGTTGCCGCTTTTTTGGGATTCATTCCAAAAAGCAGTAATAACACATTGGAGATGCTATTAATTAACCAGATAACCGGAAATAACACTTTCATCAATGGACTTAATACCCAGGACGATGTAAATGCAAAACGTTCTGGGTAGAGTGCTGCCATTGTTTTAGGGGTGACCTCGGCGAATATCAGAATAATCAGTGTCAACCCAATGGTCGTAATGGCTAGTCCATAATTAGGGAACCAACGCAAGCCGACAACGGTTGCAATAGCAGATGCCAGAATATTAACGAGGTTGTTACCGATAAGGATCAGACTAATTAGTCGGTCGGTTCGTTTTAATAATGCATCTGTGCGCTTTGCGCTGCGATGATTATTTTTCACCAAGTGCTTCAACCGATAGCGGTTGAGTGACATCATGCCTGTTTCTGAGCTTGAAAAGAAAGCTGAAATAGCAATCATCAAAACGAGTATGCCTACCAAGACACTCGTCGAGATATCGTCCAAGAAATTTACTCCTGTTAAGTACCAAAGCCCATTAAAAGTGTTGACTTAAATGCTGTCAAGTAACAAATACTTTCTCTGTAAATGATAACAATAATATTGAAAAATTAGATCACTATTGCGATAGCGATAAAATGCATAATAGGCTGATATATACCAGCCTAAGTGATTAGTAGAAATTGGGTAGGAGTCGGCTTCCAAAGTAAGAGAGAATAAGCAAGATAGCTCCAAGTAGGGTCAATATGCCAACGGTCCGTCCGCGCCAGCCCCAGTAACGATGTCCGATGAGTAACAGCAGATACACGAACCAAGCAACAACTGCCAGAATAGCTTTATGCACATGATTATTATCAAAAATATGGTTGAGAAAAATAAATCCAGTGATCAGTGAAATAGTGAGTAGAACCATACCGATTTGAATCAGTGCAACCAGTTGATTCTCAATTTTAATCAATGGTGGCATGGATAACTTCAAGGCATTAGGGCGGTGGCGTTTTAAGGAGTAATCCAAATAACCTAGTTGCAATGCAAACAGCGCTGCAATCATCATCACGGTAAAGGCTACTAATGCAAAGCCAATATGAACCATTACTTGTGGGTAGATCCCCAAGTGTAAGATGTAAGGTGTACGAATAAAGTGTGCTAACAGCAGTGTAATGACGCTTGCCACATAGACAACGGGCAACATAATCCACAGCTTAAAGTGGGAACATCCCAGTGTCACCGATAAGCTGAGCAACAGACATAATAAAACGGCTACATTGACAATGCTTAAATCTTGGCCATTAGTCAGCAACATATGCTGGCTTACCCAGATCCCATGAAAAATTAAGGCGCAGCTACCACAAATAAGAACGCAACGTCGTTTCTGGGTTTCTTGAGATAGTAACGATTTGCCACAAGCATAAGATGCAATGAGATAGCAGATAATTGCTGGTAGCAAGACTAAATTCATATCAATTCAAATAGTAGTTTAAGGAACTGTCTTGATAGTATACCGTTGACTCTTTTTAAGAGCTACCCGATAAATGTGTTGTTCATACATTGATTTGCAAGATCGAGCCAAGGGCCCCCTGTTGGTCAGTTAAAAATTAGGTACAATAGGGCCCATATATCTAACGGGTGGCTTGAGTTTCCAGTGATGTGTGGATGGCTCAACCGGTCATATAAGGATTACCATGTTTGAAAATTTATCAGAGCGTCTGTCCAAGACGCTAAAAAACATAAGCGGCCGTGGCCGGCTGACCGAAGACAATATTAAAGAGACGCTGCGAGAAGTGCGTATGGCGCTGCTTGAGGCTGACGTTGCACTGCCAGTGGTGCGCGATTTTGTCAAACGAGTTAAGGAACGTGCCGTTGGCCAAGAAGTCTCGAAAAGTTTAACGCCGGGTCAGGCCTTTATTAAAATTGTTCAGTCTGAACTTGAGCAATCGATGGGTCAGGCTAACGAAGGCCTTGATCTGTCGGTAACCCCTCCAGCCACTATTTTAATGGCGGGGTTACAAGGGGCCGGTAAAACAACCAGCGTTGCTAAGCTGGCTAAATTTTTAACTGAGCGTGAAAAGAAAAAAGTTTTGGTTGTCAGTGCCGATATTTATCGTCCTGCAGCGATTAAACAGCTCGAGACGTTAGCATCAGAGGTTCAGGTCGAGTTTTTCCCAAGTAGTACTGAGCAAAAACCAGTTGAGATCGCTTCAGCTGCTTTAGATTATGCCAAATTACACTTTTTTGATGTATTGATTGTCGATACCGCTGGCCGTTTGCATGTTGATGAAGACATGATGGCCGAAATCCAACAGTTAAATGATTACCTCAAACCGGCTGAAACACTGTTTGTTGTTGATTCAATGACAGGTCAAGATGCGGCAAATACAGCGAAAGCGTTTCATGAAGCTCTCCCGCTAACTGGGGTGATATTAACTAAAGCTGATGGTGATGCCCGCGGAGGGGCCGCGTTATCGATTCGTCAGATTACGGGCAAACCCATTAAATTTATTGGGATGGGCGAAAAAACTGACGCCCTAGAGCCATTTTATCCCGATCGGATTGCATCGCGAATTCTTGGGATGGGCGATGTACTGTCGCTGATTGAAGAAGTCGAGCGTAATGTCGATCGAAAACAGGCTGAAAAGCTTGCCTCGAAGGTAAAAAAAGGCAAAGGGTTTGATCTGGCTGATTTTCGTGACCAACTTCAGCAGATGAAAAAAATGGGCGGCATGATGGGCCTCATGGACAAATTGCCAGGCATGGGGCAGTTACCGGCAGGTGTGAAGGATCAAATGGATGATTCGATGACAGTTAAAATGGAAGCGATTATAAATTCCATGACTGTTCAGGAGCGCGCGCATCCGGATATTATTAAAGGGTCTCGTAAACGGCGAATTGCTACTGGTTCTGGGACGCAGATCCAAGATGTGAACCGTTTGCTAAAACAATTTACCCAGATGCAGAAAATGATGAAAAAAATGTCGGGTAAAGGTGGTATGCGCAAGATGATGCGACAGATGAAAGGGATGATGCCTCCTGGTGGTATGGGGGGCGGTAGAGGCCCATTTTAGAAGATTCTGATCTTTTATGGCAACCTGACAAAGCCAGTATATAAATACTGGCTTTGTTCTTGGATGATGGTTTTTAAATTGAGCGAAGCCAAATCGCTATTTGTTTTGCGGACCGCGAGGGCCATAGTCAAATAAAGCAACGCTTGGGCCAAATTGTTTCAGTCGTTCTGGTGCATCCATCGCACTTAATTTGAGTTCAATAAATGATGCTTTTGTTTCATCGAGTGCATCGAGAACCTCACTGAGCTGCTGATGTGTTGTCACGTTTTGATACGTAAACTCAATATCTGGGGCAAACGCCTTAAGTAGTAGGTGATAATCCCACTGCGGAATATCATTATAGGTTGCGCTTTTGCCCATGATGTAACGTTCAATGGTGTAACCGGAATTATTAAGCATCACGATAATTGGTTTTAAGCCTTTTTGGAGTATATTGCTCAGTTCTTGAACTGTCATTTGTAGTGAACCATCGCCAATAAATAACCAGTGGCGTTTGTTCGGTGCGGCCATCATAGAGCCCAATAGGGCCGGGAGGGTATAGCCAATGGATCCCCAGATAGGTTGACTTAGATAGTGGCAGTCTTTGGGAAATGGCACTGTTTGCAGTGCTATATTAGCGCTGCCGTTTTCTCCCAGAATCAAGTCGCCGGCTTTAAAATAATGGCGCAATTGTTCCCAGAGCTTGCTTTGTTGCAGTGGTCCCTCAAAAGAAGTGCTAGAACGAGTCTGGGGCGGTTGTTTAGGAATATCAAACTGGCATTCAATCGATTGCTCGAGTAACTGGTTGAGTAACACCGGGGCACAGATCCCTTCGAATGTTTGTTGCTCAAAGGTGATATCAAATCCGCGCAGATAAATTGTTTCTTCGACGGGAAGATCTTGTGTTGCAACCATTGAGCTCCCTTCGATATAGCAAGGTGCTGTAGCTAAGATAAAATCTGCTTTAGCTAGATATTGGTTGAGTGTGTCGTCTGTTTGCCCCGGGTAGTAGCCAAGCCATAATGGTGAACTTTCATCTAAGATCGCTTTGCCAGTTGAGAAACTGGCGTAAGGGATTTGATAGCGATCACACAGTTGCTGCAGTTGTATGGCCATTTGCGAGCGTTCTGCATCCATATCTACCAGCAACAGTGGATGTTTGGCTTGACAGAGTCTCCCCGTCAGTTTGCCGATGATAAGCTGGTGTTGGCGTTTGTCATAGCTGGCATATTGGCGAGTCAGTGGTGAAGAGGCTTGCGCGATTTCCAGATAACTTAAGTTCGAAGGAATTTGTAGATAGACCGGACAGCGTTCTTGCCAACAGTAGCGTAGTGCTCGGTCAATTTCTTGGCTTGCGTTCGATGGGGTGAGTCTGGCTTCGGTGAGGGTAAATTGACGCACTGCGTTACGCACATTATCAAAATCTCCCTCGGCCATAGTGTGATGAATGCGGAGTCGGTTGCGTATCGCAAACATGGGGGGAACGCCACTAATCATTACAACTGGAATATGTTCGGCTAGACTGCCTGCAACACCGCATAATGCACTGAGATCGCCCACTCCATATGTAGTTAAAAGTGCGGCGATGCCGTTGGTTCGGGCGTATCCGTCAGCAGCATAAGCGGCATTGAGTTCATTACAGGTGCCGACAAATTCAATACCATCGACCTCATCTAACTGTTCTAAAAGTTGCAGATTAAAATCGCCCGGAACCCCGAACACATATTTGACATTAAGTTGACGAAGACGTTGCCATAGATATCGGCCAATCGTGACTGATTGCATGACACACTCCTTAGTGAATTTAGATTGAAGAATTAAAAAAGGTCGCTTGAAGCGACCTGTGTCTCGTAGGTTAAACGACTGCGGCAAAAGCCTTCGCGACCTGTGCCACGTTATATTTATTGAGTCCGGCGACGCAGACTCGGCCACTCTCAATCAAATAAACGCCATGTTCGATGCGTAATCGCTCGACCTGTTCTGGGGAAAATCCAGTGTAACTGAACATTCCTTTTTGTGTTAAAAAGTGGCTTCCATCGAAATCAGGCTGCACGCTCTTCATGGTTTCAACCAGAGTCTGACGCATTTGCTGCATTCGATTGCGCATTTGAGCGACTTCTGTGCGCCATAGCTGATTGAGCTCTGTCGTATTGAGCACGGTTGCTACGACATGTGCTCCAAAAGCAGCGGGACTTGAGTAGTTACGACGTACGGTAAATTTCAGCTGCCCTAATACCCTCAACATCTGTTCTTGGTCATCACAGATCACTGATAATCCGCCAACTCGCTGTCCATACATAGAAAAGATTTTTGAAAACGAGTTCGCTATGAGAGCCGGAACTTGTTCACTAGCTAACAGCCGTAATAAAAAAGCATCCTCTTCTAAGCCGTTAGCAAACCCTTGGTACGCGATATCTAAGAATGGAATCAACTTGCGTTGTTTAATAATTTCAACGACTTCACCCCATTGTTCATGAGTTAGATCCGCTCCTGTTGGGTTATGACAACAAGGGTGCAGTAACACAATACTTTGAGCGGTTAACTGGTTAAGACATTCGCACATCTTCTCAAAGTTAACGCCTTTGGTCTGGGTATCAAAATAAGGATAGTGATTTACTTCAAAACCTGCGCCAGCAAAGATAGCTTCATGGTTATCCCAGGTCGGATCGCTGACCCAGACTTGCGAGTGCGGGAAGTATCGTTTCAGAAAATCGGCGCCAATTTTCAGTGCTCCGGATCCCCCTAAAGTCTGAATTGTTGCGATTTGTTGTGCAGCTAAAATCGGATGTTCCTCGCCGAATAGCAAATTTTGCACGGCTTGACGATAAGGTGCAAATCCCTCCATCGGCAGGTAACTGGTAGGTTTGGTCAAATCAAGTTGAGTGATTGCTTTCTTTACTGATTCTAATTGAGGGACCTGACCGTTTGGGTCGTAATAAAGACCAATGCTTAAGTTGACCTTATTTTCTCGAGGATCGGCAAGAAAATCCTCCACAAGCGATAAAATAGGGTCACCTGCATAGGCTTCAACGTGTGAAAACATGAATTATTCTCCTAGACTAACGAACGGTTTGGTCAATAACATGGGTGAGCATCAGTTTTAAACCTGTTCGGCATTGACCGTAACTGGACATCTTTATCGCCGGTGCCAACAAGATGGACGACCGGATAGATTTGAATCGGTTTAGTCATACTCTAGATGCCACTTATAACGCCATTTTTAACACAAACAAAGCGCAAAATTGAGTTGTTTTAACTTTTCTGTGCATTTCTTTGTGGTTTTTAATGAATCAACTGAAATCTAAACATGCATGTCATCTGATGACTCGAGTTGCTCTCGATGGAGCACAATCTGGTTTTCTTTTAGCCGGTCTAAAATAACTGAGGTTTTAATCTGACTGACTTCAGTATAACTGGCTAACTCATTGAGCAAAGTATTTAAACCATTCAAATCGTATGCTCCCACTTTAAGCTGATAATCATATTCACCTGTCACTTTATAGGCATCCAGAACTGCTGGGTTGGCGTTGATTTGATGATGAAAGCGTTCCATCGTTTCAGGATCATGGTGATTTAGGGTGATTTCAACTAACCCTTGAACCTGGCGTTTTTGTGCTTTGAGAGCTAGTCGCGCTTGATAACCTTCGATATAACCATTTTGTTCCAGTGCAATGCGTCGTCTTGAGCATTGTGAGGTGGACAGACCGATGATCTGACTCAGTTCCTGATTGGTTAAACGGCCATTCTGCTGCAGCAGATTGAGTATTTTCCAATCATAGTTATCAAGTGTTGTCATAAGGTTATTCCTTATCCATAGCTAGCCTGATATGGCATGTTGGAGTTCGTGTTAAAAAAGTTGATTCATCAAATGTACAAATTGTTCAAAGTTAAGTGTTTGATGGGGGGCTACTTTGGCATTGAGTGGATCGGGATGAATGTTTAGCATGATTCCATCGACTCCCAATTTACGAGCGGCTAAGGCGAGCGGTGCGATGTCATCTGCTTGGGTGACGCCATCACAAGGATTGAGTAAAATTGGCAGATGCGTTCTCTCTCTGAGCAGAGCAATAGCACTCAAATCGATAATGGAACGAGTTTGATGATCGGCACTTCTAATCCCTCTCTCACATAGGATGATTTGTTGGTTTCCTTGGCTGAGTAGATAATCGGCCGCTTTAAGCCATTCATCAAGGGATACAACACTGCCTCGCTCAAGCACGATAGGGCGGGTTGTATTACCGGCTGCTTTTAACAAGGGGTAGTTTTGCATATTAGCTGCCCCAATTTGTAAAATGTCCACCTGACTGGCGATCTGGCGCAAATGTTCAAGGTGAGTGACCTCTGTCATAACTGGCACTTTGATTGGTTGAGTGGTTTGATTAAACCAATCGAGTCCAGCCAGTCCAGGGCCTTGATAATCATATGGGTTACTGGATGATTTAAAGCAAGCACCATGAATGACTTGTGCACCATGATCAACGGCCATAGCAACACATTGGGCAAATCGCTGAGGGTCTTCGAGTGTATCGGGGCCGGCAAAGACTGCGAAATCACCACCGCCGATATGGCAATTGCCCAGACTAATTCGTGTCGGTTGCGGTTTATGGGCCAAGCTTGAAAGTGGTGCGTTTAGACCCCGGCTAATCACGGATGGCTTATCGACAATAGCATCGAGTGGCTGTCTAGCTAACACCGGGGCTGGTATTTTTGCGCTATGGACATCAGCTGTTGGATAGCAACCTAAAACTTTAACAAAACGAGTAATGCGGGTGAGTTCTGAGAGAACTTCTTGCATCGGAGCTGATTCAACGTTAGCCATTACATCGACATAAAATAACTCTTGCCAAGGATTACCTTGTACCGGGCGTGACTCTAAACGAGTCATATTGATTTTGCGTGACGCAAAAACTTGCAGAGCATCAGCTAGTGCGCCTGGATGTTGACCTGTCGACATAATAAAGGTGGTCTTGGCTGGTACTGCTTCAGAAACTTCAATTGGACTTCTGGCGACAGCTATAAAGCGAGTATAGTTTTCTTGTTGGTTGGCAATATTACTTTCAATACTACATAAATCATACATTTTACCACCAGTTTCGCTGCCAATGGCAGCTATGTATGGGTCATCACTATCGGCGACTAACTGCATCGCTGTCGATGAGCTATCGACATATTCAAATTTTAGATGAGGATATTGCGCTAAAAACTGGCTACTTTGAGCAAATGGTTGAGGATGCCCATACAGTGTATGGATTTGATTCAAATCCGTATGCCCCTTAACTAGAATGCCGTGATCGACGGGGATTGTTAACTCGCCAATAATCGCAAGGCTAGTTTGCTGGAGTAGATCATAGACTTCGTTAATACTTCCCGAACTGGTATTAACCAGTGGCAATAGGGCGTAATCAGCATGTCTTTGTTCGACCTGATTAAATATCATGCGGAAATTATCACAGCCGATTTCAATCACATCTTGGTCGACCGATTCGAAATAACGACTGACTGCAATATTACTATAGGAACCTTTGTTTCCTAAAAAGGCAACTTTTATGGCAGAGAGTTCTTGGGCAACATGGCTCTGTTGTTGACTAAATTGCCGCTGTTGGGTGCGTACAGAATCTTCAATAATTAATTGGAAAAGTCCTGTCACATAATGGGGACTTAAATTATGTTGACGGGCTTTTTCGACTAGTGCTGTTAAAAGGGATTCCTCGCGTGGGATATCACGAATCTTCAACTGATTGTCGAGTTTGTGCTGCCCAACCTGAAGACTTAAAGATTGACGCTTGGCTAACAAAGCGATGAGTTTATCATCAACGGCATTAATCTGGTGGCGAAGTTGTTGTAAGTCAGTCATGACATCGTTGCTCTTATATATAAAAAAAGCCTCCCGTTTGGGAGGCTTTATGGATTGTTTCTTGGTTTCTTATGGACAAACAAATCCGGCCTCCCTGTTTGGGGGGATAAAAAAGAAACCAAAAAAATAAAATTGCATTAAATATTTCATGCTAACAGATTAAAAATGTCGTATTTAAAAGTCAAGCCTTGATGATATTAAGTCACCAAGGCTTGGGACTTGTAGGTTATAAATTTGAGGATGCAGACTGATTAACGTCCAGGCTGCTATCGACTCTTTCGGTAATCGGTTTGGTATGATGACGCCGCAATTGGCGTTCTAATTTGTGGCCCAAGCCATTAATTGCCGCATAGAGATCTTCGTGCTGTTCTGATGCGAATAATTGACCATTAGGGACGCCAATCTTAGCCTCGACCTTATAATCTTGTTTTTCTCGTGTGATGATGACCTGCGGTTTAATGAGCGGTATTTGGGGTTTTTCCAATTTTGCGAAACGGTTTTCAATTCGTTCACGGATGGTTGGTGTGATATCAATGGATTTACTCGTGATATCAATAATCATATAAGCCCCCTTATAACAATGGATTGGGTCATAAAACGAATCTGATTACAGATCCAAAGAAACTCTCTTGATAGGCCTACTGTAACCTATTTCACCTTTAGTTAAGCAACTTTTGATGAGAACTTCCATCTATTCTACGATTTTTATAAAAACTTTTTAAAAGTCCTTGTTCTTAGCTGTAAAGTCAGGCAAATTTAAACCGATACGTTCAGTGATAGCAAGAGATGGATGAGGCATGCTATTGCTGAATCATGAGAGTATTGCGATGGTCAATAACAACCAGCGACTTAACTTGAGCTGTGATTTGGATTTATATCAGGCGAAGACTTATTTAGCAGATGGATTAGCAAATCAAGCTTCTGATTGCTTTTTCCCCCAGTTTTGTCAATTGCTCGCAAAGCTGATTGATTGTCATAGTGTTGGGGTTTTTTGTATCGAAAACCGCAAAGCACGAAATAAGACGTTACGTAATATTGGTTATGCCAGTACTGTTGACGTGAGTAAGCAAGCTTGTTTAATTGGCGAGCCAATTCCCCTGACTGATACGCCATTTGTCTCATACCCTGCCTTCGTTCAGCACGTTGTTACCCGATATAGCACTTTTGCCCAGTTATTTGTTCCGAGTATCGATTCTGTCTGGAGCATGCCGTTTTTTGACGCTGGGCAAGTCGTCGGATACGTCAGTTGCCAATTTAATCAGTTACCAAAATCTGCGGATTTTCTAGAACAATTATTAGCATCTTTCAATTCGCGTATTGTCTACGAATTTAAGTTATATGAAAAAAATCTCCTACCGCATTTGGTCGACCTTGCGTTTCAGCATCGAGAAGGCATTGTTATAACTGATTCGCAATTTAATATTGTACAAGTCAATGAAGCATTTTGTCATATTAGTGGGTATCGTAAAGAACAGCTTTTAACGCGATCTATTGACCAGTTTTTGCCTGGTCTGCGAGCGGTTTATTTGCGTCAGCCAGAAAGAAAATCAACCGAATACATTCGCCAGCGTCCCAATGGCCAAACCTATCTGCAACACGAAGAGATCATTGCCATTGAGCCGAGTGAAAGCCAGAACAAATATTACGTAATTCACTGTCAAAGTATCACCCATAAACAAACGCCTGATGATCAGATTTATAAGTTGGCATACTGTGATGAATTAACAGGTTTGGTGAATCGACGCAAATTACTGTTTGATGTTGATCAAGCGTTTCGCGCCGCCCAAGGCCATGCTCGAATTGGTGCATTATTGTTTATCGATCTGGATCATTTTAAAAATATTAATGATTCGCTTGGCCATTCAGTGGGTGATTGGATATTGCAACAGGTTGCCAACCGTTTGCGATTTATTGTTCGAGACAGTGATATTTTAGCTCGTTTAGGTGGGGATGAGTTTGTTGTTTTGCTGAGCGATTTAGGCGATAACCCCGCTGCGGCAGAGCCACAAGCGGCGATCGTTGGTAAACGTATTATTGAGGATATTTCTAAGCCGTATCTTTACCATCAGCAGTTGTTGCATTTAGGCGCTAGCGTAGGGGTGAGCTTATTTCCGGGGCGTGGACAAAGTGCCGATGACTTGCTGCGCCAAGCGGATACAGCGATGTATCAAGCCAAATCGGCTGGACGCAAAGCGTTGCGCTTTTTTGAAAAAGGGATGCAACGTGAAGCGGATCAGCGATTGCGAGTCTATAATCAGTTGCGTGAAGCACTGTCTGAAAATCAGCTCCGTTTATATTATCAGCCACAACATCTGTTGAAGACCGGTGAACTGATGGGCGCTGAAGCATTAGTGCGCTGGCAGCCACCTGGTAAAATGCTGGTGGGACCACACTCGTTCATTCATATTGCCGAAGAAAGTGAATTAATCTGGGATATCGGTTGTTGGGTTTTACAAGAGGCTTGTAAAACGTTTGTTAAGTGGCAGAGTGAAGGGCTGCGGTTGCCTGAGATCTCCGTGAATATCAGTGCTCGGCAATTTGCACAGGAAGAGTTCGTTGATTTTATTACCGAGGTTTTAGATAAAACGGGGATGGATGCTGGATATTTAAATTTAGAGATTACCGAATCCATGCTAGTGAGTCATGTAGAGACGACGATTTCTAAAATGAATGAATTGAAAAAGCTGGGAATTCGGTTTTCGATTGATGATTTCGGGGCTGGATATTCCTCGTTAGCCTATTTAAAACGTTTGCCGGTTGATGAGTTGAAAGTGGATCGTTCCTTTGTTCGAGATATCCCTCATGATCGTCGGAATATGGCCATTGTCGAAACGATTATCGCCATGGCTCAACATCTGGGCTTTAGTGTGACCGCCGAGGGGGTCGAAACCCATCAGCAGCGGGATTTTTTAACCCATCGAGGCTGTTTATTTTATCAGGGGTTCCTCGTTAGTAAGCCGTTATCTGCTGAAGCGATGCGCCACTATATGCAGGAACACTTGCAAAGAAAGCTACTTAGATCTTGATCTGCTAGGCAAGCTGCTCGACACTGGATGCATTATGCTTCTTTCCGTGGATAGTTAATGCGCTATAAGCAAGCCTTTATTTTGGTGTTGGTTTTTTCGATTTGTTTGATGATGGCTGAACGTGCTTTTGCAAATGATTCACTGGCACAGCAACGGCTGTTATATCAACAGGCTCGAGACGCACAAAAACAAGGCAACTGGAGTGTCTCTCGCCAGTTGATGAGCCACCTCAAAGATTATCCACTTTATAGTTATTTGCGTTTCTATGATTTGCTCGCTCATCTAGATATTTCTCATTATCAGCAAATTAAAGACTTTCGGGCGACTTATCGGCAGTTGCCCATTACTGATATTCTCGAACGTCGCTACATGTTTGTGTTGGCGCGCGGACATCATTGGGCTAAGTTACTCGATTTCTTTGCCAAAGAGCCAAATACCCCTTCCCTGAAGTGCAGTTATTTTTATGCGCACTATAAGTTGGGACAAAAATCGTTAGCATTCAGAGGGGCTAAAAAAATGTGGTTGTATGGTTATTCCCGGCCACAAAGTTGTGATCCGCTGTTTGCTGCGCTTTCTCGTTCTGGACATTTAACGGCGAGGATGGTTTGGCAAAGATATCTACTAGCGTATGAAAATTATCAAGGACGCTTGCAAAACTATCTTGAGCGACGTCTAAGTGGTAAGTATCGACTCGCGGCAAAAATTCTTAAACGTGACGATGCAAATCCAGAAAATTTGTTACATCGCTCTGCTAAATTAAGTGCATTGCATCAGCAATCATTAACGCTAGTGCTAAAGCGGCTGACCTGGCAACAGCCCCGTTTAGCTGTGGCCATTTTTAATCGCTATGCGAATGCATTGAAGTCAAACAATCACAGTAATAATGCCCTTATTATTCAACTAGTGCGCTCAGTGATCCGATATCCTGATTCAAAGCTGTTGGATTGGGCTGATGCACAGCTATACCATCATCGTGATTTGACGACTTTGCAAAGACGTATCCGCTTGGCATTGGCACAACAAAACTGGGCTGATGTGGCAAAGTTTTTAAGCTGGTTACCGAAAAAAACTTATCACAAAGACGTGTGGCAATATTGGCAGGCTCGTGTTGATGGCAAACAAGGTAAGAGTGATAAGGCTCACCAGATTTTCAAAAAAATTGCCAAGCAACGCAGTTACTATGGCTTTTTATCAGCGCAGCGTCTAGGGCTGAATTATCACTTTAATCGTGCCATTTTACCTGCGAATATGCCCAACGATGCGCTGCGCAATCCAATGTGGCAACAGGTTCGAGAGTTAATGTTCCAGCAAGATTTCCGCCAAGCCTATCGCTTGTGGCAGGTATTTTTAACGCGGCAATCGAAGCAACAACTGCGTTGGGGCGTCGAGGCCATGCAAAATGGCTGGCCTCAACTGGCTATTTATAGCACGATTCATGCTAAAGCGTGGGATATGCTCGATCTACGTTTCCCATTTGCGTATCAGCATATTTTTACCAAGCAAGCCCATCGGTTTGCGATTAATCCATTATTAGCCATGGCACTTGCTCGTCAAGAAAGTGGCTTTTATCGGTTTGCGCATAGTCATGTTGGGGCTCGGGGATTGATGCAAATTACCACTTCAACCGCCCGCCACTTATTGGCGAAGCAGGGTAAAAAACTCAGATCAGTCACGCAGTTATATAATCCAAAACTGAATATTGAGCTGGGCAGTTTTTACCTTTCAAAATTGTTGGATCGTTATCAGGGAAATCGTTTTGTCGCGATGGCCGCATACAACGCGGGGCCATCACGAATTGATCAATGGTTTGACCGTTTTGGGTCTTTACCAGCAGATATTTGGATTGAAGTGATTCCTTTTAATGAAACCCGCCGTTACGTGAAAAATATCCTCAGTTTTCAACTTATTTATGCATATAATTCAGGCCAACAATTGGCTTTGATTAAAGATAGTGAAGTTCACGTGAATCCGACCGCAATTCTGGCTAAGGACTCAGACGAGTGACATTCCAGAGGGCGTGTTCATCTTCTCTTGAATAGACATAACGGTCATGTAGACGGTCGGCTTTGCCCTGCCAAAATTCAATCACTCGTGGTACGACTCGATATCCACCCCAAAATTCAGGACAAGGAATTTCTTTGTCTTTAAAGTGTTCCTGAAAATGTTGTACCTGTTTTTCAAGTTCGCTACGAGAGTTAATGGGATGACTCTGATGGCTTGCCCACGCCCCGATTCGACTACCGCGACCACGACTTTGAAAATAGGCATTGGATTGTTCGTAGCTGACTCGCTCGACACGCCCTTCAATACGAACCTGACGCTGCAAAATATTCCAGTGAAAAGTTAGATTGGCATGCGGGTTTGCATCTAGCTCTGCTGCCTTGCGGCTTCCATAGTTGGTATAGAAAACAAATCCTTGCTCATCAACCTCTTTTAGTAACACGACTCGGGCCGAGGGGATCCCTTCTTGGGTCGCCGTTGAGACTAACATTGACTCGGGCAAGACAATCCCACATTTTTTAGCAGCAGCGAACCACTGATCGAAAAGTGCAAATGGCGGTTCATCTCCCTTGGGTTCTGGTAGAGAAACCAATACTCCCTGACCTAAGGTTAATGCGCAGCGAATTTTACTAAACAGCGACATAGTTCTCTCTTGTTCTTGATTCCTATCCATCTTTTTAAATCTTACCATGAATCAAGACGGTTCAGGGTAAATAAAGCAATGATTCAGCAGTGCTATGGCCATGGTTGGGGCGAATTGGTACATGCTCTTCGATAGCCGCTTGCCCCGCGTGTCGAATAATAATCATTCATCTTAAAAAATCAGATAAATAAAACTGATAGAATCACCTCATAAAAGATTTCTTCAGCAGTTATTTTCAGGATAATAGAGCCAAAGGAGATGATTATGACAAAACATATCCAACAAATTGCGATTGTTGGTTGCGGGTGGCTCGGAACTCCACTGGCTTTTCATTTAAAAGGACTCGGTTTTGATGTTCGAGGTTCTCGTCAGCATGTTAGTGCTCGATTGGATTTAACTCAGGTGAACATTGCCAATACAGCTTTGTCCTTAACCCCAGAGCTGGTTTGTGATGATGCCCCTTTACTCTTTGATGGCACCGATCTGCTTATTATCAATATTCCGCCACGGCGAAAGTCTCACGATAGTCATTATCATATAGCTCAGATTAACGCACTTAAGCAAGCTGCGATTGATTATCATATTCCCCGTATACTTTTTGTTAGTTCCACCTCGGTGTATGGTCCGGATCAAGGCCTCGTTGATGAATCGACTCCGTTAAAGCCTGTGACTGAGTCAGGTAAAACTTTGGTTGCCATTGAGCATGATTTGCAAACTAGTCCATTGCATTGCTGTATTTTGCGTTTTGGGGGGTTGATTGGGGCTGGCCGTCATCCTGGCCGTTTTTTGTCAGGACGCAAGGTTGATGGGGCTGATGCACCAGTGAACTTAATTCACCAAAAAGACTGTATTGCGATTATCCAAGCTGTAATTGAACGAGACCTGTTTGATGGCTCATATAATGCGGTGTGTGATGCCCATCCATGTAAGCAAACATTTTATGAGGCAGCAGCCAAGGCTTTATCTTTAGAATTACCGATATTTAGTCAAATGAGTACTGGTAATAAATTAATTAGCAATCAAGCACTAAAACAGGCGCTTGATTATTCCTTTATTTATCCCGATCCCATTCGCTGGGTGAGTGAACAGGAGATCTAATGATCGATTTTCGTAGTGATACAGTAACCCAACCCACTGAACAAATGCGTCGTGCTATGGCCAATGCGCCAGTCGGGGATGATGTCTATGGCGATGATCCGACGGTTGAGTTTTTGCAAACCAGTGCGGCTGAGAAACTCGGTAGTGAGGCTGCCTTATTTTGTACTTCAGGTACCCAAGCTAATTTATTGGCACTGATGAGTCATTGTGGGCGTGGTGATGAGTATATTTGTGGGTTAAAGGCACATAACTTTAAATATGAACAGGGGGGCGCTGCGGTTTTAGGGAGTATTCAGCCGCAACCGGTGGTCAATCAATCCGATGGCACGCTGGCTTTAGCGGATGTTGAAGCGGCTATCAAACCAGACGACATTCATTTTGCGCGAACTCGAATGGTTTCTGTGGAAAATACGATTGGTGGGCAACCTATCGCGATGGATTACTGGCCCCAGATTAGTCAGCTTTGCCACACTCATCAGTTAAAATTACATATGGATGGGGCAAGGTTATATAACGCTGCTGTGAAATTAAATGTTGATATTCGCGATATTACCCGGCATGTTGATACTTTTACATTGTGTTTATCCAAAGGGTTGGCTGCCCCGGTCGGGTCATTGTTACTCGGGTCTAAAGAGTTTATAAAAACCGCTACTCGTATTCGCAAAATGTTAGGTGGTGGTTGGCGACAGGCTGGCATTCTAGCTGCTGGTGCGCAAATAGCCTTAGACGAGATGCCTAAACGGTTGCATGAAGATCATGAGCTGGCCGAGTATTTAGCTTTGCGCCTTGAAGAAGTGGAACAGCTTGAGGTCGACCGAGAAAGGCTGCAAACCAACATTTTATATGCACATTGCCGACTTGGAAAAGCACGTGAACTGGAAGCATTTTTGAAACAACGGGATATCCTCATTTTTGGTGCTCAACCGATTCGGTTTGTTACTCATTTAGATGTCAACCGAAATAGCGTTGATCAACTGGTTGCTGCGATAAAAGAGTTTTATCGCTAAGGAGGTCATATGAGTGAAGTTGAACGAGAACCTGAAGGCCACATGTTGTTGCGAACTCTCGCCATGCCTGCTGATGCCAATGCCAATGGTGACATTTTTGGTGGATGGATTATGTCGCAGATGGATATTGCTGGCAGTATTCTGGCTAAAGAAATTGCTCTTGGGCGAACCTGCACGGTTTCAGTAAACGGTATGACATTTATCGCTCCAGTACAAATTGGCGATGTCGTTTGTTGCTATGGTCAGTGTCAGCGCATCGGCAATAGTTCACTGACTGTTAAACTTGAGGTATGGGTGAAACCGGTGTTGCGCCAAAGTAGTAGTGAAAGTCGTTTTTGTGTCACTGAGGCAACGTTCACTTATGTCGCCATTGATGATGAAGGCAAACCACGGCGAATTCCAGAACACACTCGTAAAGTTTACCAAAATAGTGATGCCAATGCGGTTCAAGCCGGTGATAAAGTCAATAACAGTTAGTCACTGTCATAGCCGCACAGTCGTTTTAGCGGCTGTTTTTATCAAGGAGTTGTCGTGATTATTGAAATGCTTAGCACGGGTGATGAAGTGCTGCAAGGTGACATCGTCGATACGAATGCTGCTTGGGCGGGTCAGCAATTAGCCGAACGAGGACTGAAGTTTTCTCGTCGGCAGACGGTTGCTGATGATCTAGCGACGTTAGTCGAGGTGATGGATGAATGTTGCCAGCGTGCAGACTGGCTGTTGGTTAATGGGGGATTGGGGCCGACCAGTGATGATTTAAGCGCGGAGGCTGCTGGCAAGCTACTAGGGGTACCGCTTGAGTTAAATCAGCAGTGGGTCGCAAATATGCAGCAGTGGTATCGGCAGAAACAGCGTGAGATGCCACCAAGCAATCTTAAACAAGCCATGCTTCCACAAGGCGCTGAATTGATCGACAATCCAGTGGGAACGGCATGTGGTTTTATCATTACTCACCATCAATGCCATGTTTTGTTTACCCCAGGTGTTCCGAGCGAGTTTAAGCATATGCTGAGCCATAGCTGGTTGCCACGTTTAAGTGATGGTGACAGTACTCGTGTGAAACGTTTTTTTGCCTTTGGTCTTTCTGAATCAGGACTCGCTCAGCAGTTAGCCGATATTGAATTGCCAGCGGGCGTTCGCTTAGGATTTCGGGCTGCTCGTCCAAGCATTGAAGTTAAAGTTTTTTCCCAAAAAGTACTCACACCTGAGATAAAGCGTGTCTATGAACTGATTCGAGCTCAGTTAAAAGAGCAGCTATTTAGTGAGGATAATGGCAACTGGGCAGAATTTGTGCAGCACAAGATGATTGCTAAAGGGCTTAAATTAACCTGTGCTGAATCATGCACAGGAGGAATGCTCGCAAGTCAGTTGGTCAGTGTTCCCGGAAGCTCTGCTTATTTTGAACGAGGGTTTGTGACCTATACCAACCAAGCTAAAGTACAAATGTTGGGGGTGTCGAGTCAGCTATTAGAGCATTATGGTGCGGTTTCTGTCGAAGTCGCTCAGGCGATGGCAAAAGGTGCTCTGGCTCATAGTGAAGCGGATCTTGCACTGAGTATTACCGGAATTGCAGGTCCAGATGGTGGCAGTGATGACAAACCAGTTGGAACTGTTTGTTTTGCACTGGCAACAGCACAATCGTGTTTTACTCAGCGTTTACTGTTGACGGGACGAACTCGTCAAGCGATTCGCGAAACAGCTGCAGCAACTGCATTGGATATGTTACGACGTTATTTAAATGAGCAACCTATCTGGGGGGATTATGATTTAATTCGCCGGATTCAAACTGAGCAATCATGAGTCATTTTAACGAGTTTAATCGTCGTCATAAACAGTCTTTTGCCGAGCAACAGCGTTGGTTAAAAAAGGTATTGTCAGGCCAGACACTTAAATGTGAAGTTTGCAATCAGCCTTTGAAAACTGAACGCAGTGGTGATCTGCTTATTGTTGCATGTAATCAGGGCTGTACGCATGTTGAATTGACCGTTGGGTAATAGTTACCCAGCGGTATCAAGGTATTTGAATTGTTGTTCGGCTTTATTGACTTTATAGAGATACCGTCGCGATTCTAAGCTTGGATGATCTTGAGTCAAATAGCGATACACTTGTGAAGCGCTTAAGCGATTAATACGGTTAATTGCCCAAGATTGACGGGAGCTAAAGGTTTTAAAGACATTACCTGCACCACCATTGTATGCGGAAATAATACTGTAGCGTCTTGATAGTGGATTACGAATCTTCCTAAGATAGACGCTCTTGAGGATATGCAAATAAGCTGTGCCAATATCAATATTAAAACTAGGGTTAAGCAAAGCTCTGCCAGTAGGGCGCCCGGAACGTTTTTTTATTCGTCGGTAAACATCTGCTCCGGCAGTTGCTGGCACGACTTGCATCAATCCGTAGGCATTCGCGTGGCTAACGGCATAAGGGTTGAAGCTACTTTCTGTTTTTATGATTGCGTAGATGAGCGCTTCGTTAATTGAGTAACGTTTAGCATATTTACGAATAATATTGCTATATCGATATTCACGGATCTTAAGGCTATCTTTGCTCATTGGAAAGTCGACATACCAGATCTTTTTATAGCCAACATGACGGGTTTGCAAATGGTGTTTGATCAGGTAATCTGCATAGCGATTGGCTCGCCAACTCCACTCAATCGGCTGATGATCTTGATCTAAAACTTGTTTGTACAAAAACGGTTTACCACTGCCGAGAATAAACGCTTTATCAGAAAAAAGATCGACTTTGGTTGGATCATCTGGGGTGAGTAACGTCGCCACAATAGCTTGTTGTAGTTCACGTTTTGGTTTTACTGTGGCCAAGGTTTCAACTTGCACAAAACCTTTTTGAAAATTGATAGCGGCGCGAGTTCGGTAGTGGTTGGTGTATTTGACGTAGGTTTTGCGGCTGGCAATTAAGTTATCTTTATTGCCCCAAACTTCATGGACATTATCGGTTAGTTTGGCAATGAGGCGGTTAAATCCTGCGACGTCTTTTTTGATGGCCCGAGGATGGGTGGCATAGTATCGGCCTTGGTCTCTGACCAGTTCAACCGCTGCGCCTTTCGGATCATGAGAGACTAAGATCCTTACAATCCGATCAGGACTAATTCCATTGCTACATCCCGTTAGCACTATCAATGTTAGTGCTGACAAACTTCGGGTCCATCTTTTTATCATAAGCCGTGCATTAGTTACTCAGAAGGCGGTGTATATCCATCAATTGAGACATCTTCTTGATTAAACAAAAAATTGACCATGGCTTCTTCGAGAACTTTGCGGTCATCAGCATTCATCAAGTTTAATTTCTTTTCATTGATGAGCATGGTTTGTTTGTGTTGCCAGAGGCTCCATGCTTCTTTGCTGATATGATCATAAATTCGCTTACCGAGTTCACCGGGAATAACTTGGTAATCCATTCCTTCAGCTTCTTTTTGTAAGCGCTGACAAAAAACCGTCCGCGTCATATCATCCTCTTTATCATTGGTTGTCCACTTTAGTATGGACGAGTTATATCAGACCTGATAAAAATCCGCCAGTTCCCATTGATTTTTCATCATTTAGTGTTAGCTAAATGCTTGCCTATAAATTTGCGGATCGGAGTTGGCAGTCCCAGTGAAACAATTTGCTTGGGGGAGAAGAACTGTCCGGATAATTGCTCTGTGCTGTTGGCGTTAAGCACTTCAGCATCGAGTTTATAGTGGCTGAATACATGCTTAAATGTCCCTTTTCTTTGACTGGGTGCAACTTCGCGAATTTGCTCTGTATCTAATTGCGGCAGGCACCATAATCCAGCCCAGATCCCAGGCGCTGGGCGCTTTTGTAAATAGAGCTGGTTATTTTGCTCAATCCACAAAAATTGCCCTATTTTAGTCGGGGTGTGTTTTTTCGGTTTCGGTGTGGGTAATTGCGCGACTCGGTCGGTTTGATAGGCTTGACAGCTATCATTGATTGGACAGTTTGGGCAGTCGGGAGATTTTGGTGTGCAGATCATGGCTCCCATATCCAGTAGTGATTGAGCATATGCGCGACAATTTTTAGCTAAAGTGTAATGCTCGGCATATTGCCAAAGCTTGTTATTGACTTCGGTCGTCGATGGCACGCCTTCGATAGCAAAATAGCGACAAAACAATCGTCGGACATTGCCATCGACGATGGGGCCTCGTTCGTTATAGGCAAATGAAACAATCGCGCCGGCTGTATAACGACCAACGCCGGGGATCTGCTCGATCTGTTTGAGTGTGCGTGGATAGTGTCCGGAAAATTCATCGACCAGGTAGCGAGCGGCCTTTTGTAAATTCCTGGCTCGTGAGTAATAGCCCAACCCTTGCCAATGGCTCATCACTTCATCTTCATCGGCATTCGCTAGTGCCAATAGGTTCGGAAAAGCGCTCATCCACCGTTTAAAATACTCAATGACAGTTGTCACTTGCGTTTGCTGGAGCATGATTTCTGATACATGCACCGAATAAGGCGTCGGGTGTTGTTGCCATGGTAAGTCGTGGCGGCCATATTTTGAGGCCCAGTTGACTAGGGTTAAATTGAAATGTTCAGGGGATAAAACGTCTTTCATAACTGACTCTGCGACCAAAATCTCAAGCACTATAGCATGCCCCTATACTGACAAAAACCGCATAAATTCAACGGTTATCTTGGGGGCGATAGTCAGTTGGGAGTTCTGTGGTTTTTTTAAATGTTTCCATGGCAAAAGCAGAACTGATATCCGCAAAATCGAGGTGTTCAATGAGCTTTTTATAGATCACATCATAACGATCAATATCGGGGACGACGATCTGTAGCAGATAATCCACATTACCACTTAAGCGATGGGCTTCAATAATTTCTGGAATATCACTGAGTAATTGTTTGAATCGGTCTAGCCAAGCTTGCGAATGTGAGGACGTTTTAATTGAGACAAAGACAGTGACGCCGAGATTGAGTTGTGTTTTATCCAGTAATGCAACTTTGGCGCGGATCACACCGTTTTGCTCAAGTTTTTGTATTCGCCGCCAACATGGGGTCGGGGATAAGCCAACCCGTTGCGCAATCGTTTGTAACCCTAGGGTCACATCGCGTTGCAGTATACTTAAAATTAAACGGTCTTTCGTATCCAGTTCCATTTTAAAATATCGCTAATTATAAAAATATATTCTTTTAATTTAACTTAAAAAGAAAAAATTTTCTAAATTTAATTGATTTATGAGTCTAATTTGCAAATTCTTTCTTTGCGCTCTGCGATAAGCTATTGAGTATTAGTCAAGGAGATAGATATGTCGTCTGAGTCATTATTTTTAAACGCCCTGAAACAATCATTAAAGCCTGCCCTTGGGTGTACCGAGCCTTTAACCGTTGCTTTAGCTGGCGCATGGGCTCGTTATTATAGTTGCGGTGAACTTAAAAACATGGATGTGAAAGTCAGTGCGAATTTGTATAAAAATGCCGCCGGTGTTTTTGTCCCTGGCACAGGGATGACTGGACTGGCTATCGCGGCTGCGGCGGGCTGGTGGGGGGGCGATCCGAAACAAGGCCTGCAGGTCTTGGGATCACTGAATAAAGCGTCATTAGCTAAGGCTAAACGGACACTCTCGCGTCAGCCGATTCAGGTGAATTATGTTGAACATCCAGATGTATTTTATACCCATCTTAATGCACACACCGATAGCGACCATATCAGTGTATTGATGGGGCAGAGTCATGATGGTTTGCTGCAGGTGACTGTTAACAGCGAGGTTTGTTATCAACAAAATGTCGGAGAGTCGTTACCATCTTCTCCGGCAACGCTCGATAAAGCATGGTCCGTTGCGGCTATTGTTCGCTTTGTTGAACAGGTGGAACTGCACAAGCTGACCTTTATCGAGCAAAGTGCCACACTGAACGTGGCGTTAAGTGAATTAGGTGAGCGCGAGTCGATGGGGCTAGCAATTGGCGCCCAATTGCGACATCAACAGCGTAGTGGCTATATCAGTGACGATTTATCCACTGAAGCGATGATTTTATCCGCCAGTGCCAGTGATGCTCGAATGGCTGGTGCGCCACTGGCAGCAATGAGTAATTCCGGTAGTGGTAACCAAGGCATTGCAGCGACCTTGCCGGTAGTTGCGGTGGCTAAACGTTTGCAAAGCAGTGCTGAGCAAAGGCTACGTGCGTTGGCAATGAGCCATCTATTAGCGATTTATATTAAGAAATTACAGTCGCCTTTGTCAGCACTATGTGCTGCAACAACTGCGGCGATGGGCTCCGGTGCCGCTATTAACTGGCTGTTAGGGGGAAATTCGGAGCAAGTTGAACAGACCATCCGTTATATGCTCGGCGATATCAGTGGTATCTATTGTGATGGGGCAAAACCAGGATGTGCTCTGAAAGTTTCAACGGGGGCACAGACCGCAGTAAAAGCTGCACTGTTGGCACTCGGCGGTCGTTCTCCTTTAAGCGACGGTGTCCTTGAAAACTCGGTCGATGAGTCATTAAAACATTTAGGTGAGTTGACCTCTCAGGCGCTGATTCCAACGGATCAAGCTATTATTGGCTGGATTGCGGCACGCCAAAACTAAGAAATTGATGTTGCGGATAAAATCAAACGGTTCAATTTATTGAATATGGCTTGTTTTAAGTTTTTGCACTGAGAGTGGGGTATTTTGTCTTGCGCTGAGTGCTGCTTTTTGGATAATGCAGCCCATTATAGTGATCAAAAAGAGAAAGCTGAATGAGTGACACGCATGAACAGGCGGAATTTGATGCAGCTAAACCTAGACGTCAAATCAGAAGCTTTGTGAAGCGAGAAGGGCGTTTAAGCCATCGTCAGGCACGGGCATTAGAAGAATTCTTACCTGTATATGGTTTAACCCATCAGAGTGGGCGGTTTGATTTAGATGCTATTTTTAAGCGCAAAGCACCACGTATTTTGGAAATTGGTTTCGGTATGGGCAAATCACTCGTACAGATGGCCAAAGAGCATCCTGAGTGTGATTATATCGGGATTGAAGTCCATCGTCCGGGGGTTGGTGCATGTTTGGCAGATATGCAAGATATGCAACTGACGAATATCCGGGTGATTGAACATGATGCGGTTGAAATTCTCAAAGAGAATATTGCTGATAGCTCACTTCACAAGCTACAACTGTTTTTTCCTGATCCTTGGCATAAAAAACGCCATCATAAACGTCGCATTGTACAGCCGGAATTTGCTGATTTGGTTCGCCAAAAATTAGAAGTTGGTGGTGTTTTCCATATGGCAACGGACTGGCAAAACTATGCCGAACATATGTTGCAGGTCATGAGTCAGGCACCAGGATATAAAAATTTATCTGACAGTGCTGATTATGTCCCGCGTCCCGATTCTAGGCCTTTGACCAAGTTTGAGAATCGAGGGCAGAAGCTCGGTCATGGGGTGTGGGATTTGATGTTTGAACGTACTGAATAGCGGCAATCAGCCGCTGTTTATGGGGTGTCAATTATTCGACTAAAAAGAGATCCAATAGATCATTTAAAAACAGATGGCCTTTGCGGGTGACTTGCCAGCTATCACTGTTTTCGAGCATCAAACCTAACTGTATTGCTCGTTGGATTGGCGCATGAATGTCAGATGGTGCTAGATCAGTGAGCGATTGATATTCATCTTTTGGAATAGCTTCGTAAAGGCGGAGTCGGTTTAAAAAATATTCAAAAGGACGATCCTGATTTTCCACTTTCCAGCATTGATCTAATGCTGGTCGCAGCTCATCTAGATATCCCTTCGGGTGCCGAACTTTCACATGACGAACAATGGTATTGTCACTTAATTGGGTTAATTTGCCATGCGCACCGCAGCCGATCCCGATGTAATCACCGAATCGCCAATAATTGAGATTATGTTGTGCTCGGTCATCGCCCAGCCCGTAGGCTGACACTTCGTATTGCTGAAAGTTATTTTCTCTAAGCAGTGCCTTGCCCGCCGTTTCAATATCCCAGAGTCGTTCATCATCAGGCAATTGGGGCGGTTGGCTAGCAAAGGCTGTATTGGGCTCGATGGTTAGCTGATACCAGCTGATATGAGTGGGGGCAAGTTCAATGGCTTGTTTGAGATCGCCTAAGGCACCTTGGGCATCTTGGTTAGGGAGCCCATGCATCAGATCAAGATTTATACGTTCAAAGCCACTGCGCTGCGCCATTTTAACTGCTGCAATCGCTTGAGCACTATCATGGATTCGCCCCAGTCGCTTAAGCTTTTCATCTTCAAAGCTTTGAATACCGAGTGATAAACGATTGACACCAGCTTGGCGATATCCGGCAAAACGTTTGGCTTCTGCGGTACCGGGGTTCGCCTCCATGGTGATTTCAATTTGATCTTCAAATGTAATGCGTTTAGCGGTGGCGTCGAGTAATCTCGAAATTGCCGCTTCACTCAGTAAACTCGGTGTGCCACCACCAATAAAAATACTGTGTAGAGAACGCCCCTGCACCCACGATAGCTCTTGATCCAGATCGTGAATCAATGCTGTTATATATTCTTTTTCGGGCAGAGGACCTTTTTGTCCATGCGAGTTAAAATCGCAATATGGACATTTTTGTACGCACCAAGGAATATGGATATACAGTGAGAGTTTAGGCAGCGTTAGCATAGGTTTCCTAGCTGTTCAACGAGTAACTTCAGGGCCATTGCTCGGTGGCTGATGGCATTTTTTTGTGCTCGACTGAGTTCGGCCGAACTTTGCTGGTAGCCGTCAGGGATAAATAGTGGGTCATATCCAAAACCATTCGCACCATGCAGTTCGGTACTGATCGTCCCTTGCCATTGGCCATGGCAGATGAGCGGTATGGGGTCCTCGCTATGGCGCATATAAACTAATACGCAATGAAAACAGGCTTGACGCTTGTTCATCGGCACATTCTTTAAAGCTTGTAATAATTTTTGATTATTTCTCTCATCATTACCTTCAACGCCGCTATAGCGGGCCGAATATACACCTGGCGCACCGTCTAGTGCTGGTACGCTTAGACCGGAGTCATCAGCAATGGCAGATAGGCCAGTTTGCTGGGCTGCGTGACGTGCTTTGATAATGGCATTTTCAACAAATGTGGTTCCTGTTTCTTCAGCACTTTGAATTTTAAATGCGGATTGGGGCACTATATTGAGTGCATAAGGGGTGAGTAATTCTTGCAGCTCATTGACTTTACCCTGATTGGAACTGGCTAATACAACCTGAGTCATGACATGATCCTAAAATGTAAAAAATGAGGCGATCATAACCCGTTGTTGGGCAGATGCAACCTATCTGCATCTGCCGAGGTTGTTATCCAATCGCACTAAAATGAGGTGCGTCTATAGTTTCGATATTGCGTCTGCCAAAAATTATCTTGGATCGACTTCTCTAAATAGTCGTCATTGACTTGTGGCGCAAATCCTTCAGCAATTGCTTGTTTAGAAACTTCTAAAGCAATGGCTTTACTCAGTGGCTGAATTGCATCTAATGGAGGGAGCAATAGCCCTTTACCATAGCGCGCCAGAGGCGAGTGTTTGGCTAAAGTCTCGCTAGCCTTGATGAGCATTTCGTCGCTAATTTGAGTAATCTTAGCTGCAATGACTGCCAGCCCAATACCAGGGAAGATATAGCTGTTGTTACATTGAGCGATAGGATAGGTTTTCCCTTCAAACTCGACGGGTGGAAATGGACTTCCAGTTGCAATCAGTGCTTTAGCGTTACTCCATTGGATCAAGTTCTCTGGTGTTGCTTCAACTCGGCTGGTGGGGTTTGAGAGTGGGAAAATAATAGGGTGTTCACAGTAGCTGCAGATTTTACGAATCAGTTCTTCATTGAACATCCCCGCCACCCCAGAAACGCCAATTAAAATGGTTGGCTGGGCATGATCGACGACATCTTGCAGACTAAGGGTCATATCGGCGACTGACCATTGTTCTTTTAATGTCGCGCTTTGGCAAAGTGGTTCTTGGAATGACTTAAGATCGTCTGAGTCATCCAGTAGCAGGCCCTGTCTATCCACCATAAAAATATTTTTACGAGCCTCGGCATCGCTAAGACCTTCTTTGCACATGGCCTTAACAATCGCTTCGGCGATACCACAACCAGCCGAGCCTGCCCCAACAAAGCAGACCCGTTGGTCACTGAGGGGCTGATTTTTGGCTCGACAGGCAGCCATTAACGAGCCGACGGTCACAGAAGCTGTGCCTTGTATATCATCATTAAAACAGCAATACCGATGGCGGTAACGTTTTAATAGCGGGTTGGCATTGGCCTGCGCAAAGTCTTCAAATTGAATGAGCGCTTCCGGCCAGCGTACATGAACTGCTTGCATGAACTCTTCAACAAATTCATCATAGTCGCTGCCTTCTATGCGCTCGTGGCGCCAGCCCATATACATTGGGTCATCAAGTAATTGCTGGTTATTGGTCCCCACATCTAATACCACTGGCTGGGTATAAGCTGGGCTAATTCCGCCGCAAGCGGTATAAAGTGATAATTTTCCAATGGGAATCCCCATTCCGCCAATACCCTGGTCACCAAGGCCCAAAATGCGTTCACCGTCAGTCACTACAATCACTTTGACATGATGGCGAGTTGCGTTATTGAGGACTTGTTCAATATTATCTTTATCTGGATAGGCGATAAATAGCCCGCGCGAGCGACGATAAATATTAGAAAATTGTTCACAGGCGAGCCCTACGGTTGGCGTATAGATGATCGGCATCATTTCAACGATATTTTCAGTGATCAATCGATAGAAAAGCGTCTCATTGGTGTCTTGAATGTTACGCAAAAAAATATGTTTATTGATATCGCTGCGGAAGCTTCGACACTGTTCCAATGCCCGTTGGGTTTGTTCTTCAATAGTTTCAATTGCCTGTGGAACCAGTCCGGTGAGATTGAAGTCACTGCGCTCTTTCATGGTAAAGGCGGTGCCTTTGTTGAGTAATGGCGTTTCTAGTAGTGCAGGCCCCGCATAAGGGATATATAAAGGACGTTTGTTATTTTCCATTGCAAATTTATTCCCCAAAATGAGTTATGTCTCTTGACTGTACCACAGAGAAAGCTGTGTGAGCATATTCAATAATAGTTCTCGATTATTTTCTTTTAGTTGTACGGCTCGAATAGGGGACTCATCCAGACAACGGGTTGCTAACGCTGTCTTATTTAGATCAATTAAGTCTGAGGGATCGGCATGGACATCGCCTAATTGGCGGATAATTGTTTTGATGAGATTTTCTATTAACTCATTATCCTCACTCGTTTTTTCTGAATCTGCATAGAGGACAATCAACTCTTGTTGGATTTTACAAAGTTCCGCAAATAGATCTGGAGCGGTATTTCTTAATGGCTTATCGTCATCGGTGTCTTTGCTTAAATAATAATTGTTGTCTGAAGCGGATTTTTGTGGTTGCTCAGAATGGCTCTGTGCTGGGTGATGGGAGCGGGCAATGGCATACTGAATCGTTTTAACTAATAAATTAGCATGCGTGACCTGACTTTTACTTAGATAATCATCGGCTCCCATCGAAATCGCTTTTAATCCGAGAGCATTATTTTCATACCCTGTTAAAACAATGATAGGTGTTCCTGGATATAGCTTTAACACATTCGTTAATGAGTTAAGCCCCTGTGAATCGGGCAGGTTCAAATCCAGTAAAATGATATCAAATTGAGGGCAAGATGGTTGGGCTAAGAGCTGCTTTGCCTGTGTTATATTAGCAATCTGAGTGAGATCGTAGTGCATTTCATTGCGCTGTTCAAGTACCTCCTGTACGAGGATTTGATCAGCCATATTGTCTTCAATATGTAGTAATTGATAGCAATGGGCTGAATCTTCAAACCAGTCATCAGAATTGGATTGTGTATTATTCATAACTTCCTCATAGTTTTATGAGTGAAACTCATCATCGATGTCATCTAGCTCCTGAGTTGCGAATTTGGGTAAAGTAATGAGAAAAGTGGTTCCTTTTCCTAGCTCTGAAGCCAGTTCGATCTGTCCATTGTGGTTTTCGACAATGGTTTTACAAATAGCTAGCCCGATACCCGTCCCCTGATATTGATCGCTTTGATTGAGTTTGCGAAAAATATCGAAAATCTCTTGTTGATACTGTTCTTCGATACCAATGCCATTGTCTGTGACTCTGATTTGCCAGTGTTGTTCTGTTTCGATGGCACTAATGGTAATTCGTGCAATTTCATCTGGCTGGGTAAATTTAAGAGCATTGGTCAGTAAATTTAAAAAAAGTTGGTAGAGTTGACGTTGATCGCCCCAAACTATGGGGAGTGGGGTTGTGTAATCAATTTGGGCATTTTGCTTGGCAATTCGGGCACTGAGATCAGAGTGTATTTGCTCAAATACTTTCTCTAATGACACTTCATGAAATGCACGAGGTTTCGCCTGGACTCTAGAATAATCAAGTAGATCAAAAATCAGATGGCGCATCCGAGTCGTTGCGTCGGTGATATAAAATAGATATTTTTTGACTTTGTCATCCACGTGTTGTTCATAGTGTTGGGTAAACAGGTCCACATAACTAGCAATCACTCGCAGTGGTTCTTGGAGGTCATGCGAGGCGATATAGGCAAATTGTTCAAGCGAAGCGTTGGATTTTTCCAGAGCAATCATGGTCTTTTGTTGTTTTCGTTGCAGATTGACAATAGCCGCATATTGTTGGTCGATTTTTTTGCAGCGTTTATAATCAAGCCAACCAAAGCCAATCACCATAAATGTAATTAATATCTCACCGATTAACCATTGGGCAACAAAATGGCTAAATATTTGTTGATTATTCGCTCCAAATTCTTTTGCCGATAGAAAAGAGATGACATAAAAGTGATTAAAATCAGATTTCAAGTTGTGGGTACACTGCTTAATCAGCTGCTTTTTGATGTTGACCTCTGAAAAGGTTAGCATCTCTAGCGAGTGAGTATTGCGACTATTTAAGTCGCACAGTTGAGCCCATACTTGTGGGTAGAGTGTTTCTAATTTTTGGTTTGCTCGGCCTGCTATTTGCCATCCCCATTCATCTTGAGGGCTCGGTCCTTTTATAAAATAACTAGCTGAATTAACCACCCATAATGGGACCTTAATGTTGGTACTAAGTTGATTCAATTGCCTTAGGATATCGGAGCCATCGCAGTTGAGTATTAAAAATACCTTGTGACCTTGCGCATCTCGACCCAGGTTAATGACAAATCGGTAGGTAGGTTGAAATGGTCGGATAATTTTATGGTGCTCAACGTTGAGATCAAACCGGGAGATATAAATATCTCCGGTTTTCAAGCTTGCTGAGTTCATAAAATAAGTGCGATGGGCTTTGTTTTGTAATTGCCCGGAACGGATGATTTGAGCGTGTTTGTCATTGGTACTCTTATCTATACGAATCAGTTCTTGACCTTTCTCATTTAATATTCGGGCCTGCAGATAAGAGCGATATTTGGTTGATATAAATTGATATAAATCGGCAGTGACCTGTGCTTTATTCTCGGGTCGTGTAGGATTGGTTAAAAATGCTTGAATGCTAGATAACTTGGCCAAATACCGTATGTCATTAAGTGATGACGCAAAGTGTCTCTCTAGAATATCGTGGCCAAATTTGACCACTTGGTTTTGTTCGGCAATCGTTTTGATGCGAACGGCTTTGATCTCGGAACGATAAAGTAAATATTCAACGGTGCCGAACGCAATTAGAAAAATGAGCCAGATTGTAACGACTTTTAAAAACCACAGTTGGTAGTTAAATAAAGACTGTTTTGTGTCCATACCTGTCCCATTTAATGCAGAAATTTGCTATCAATTTCCCGCATCGGGACGGGTTTTGAAAATAGATAGCCCTGCATTCGATCCACACCGAGATGTTCCATTAATACCGCTTGCTCTTCTTGTTCAACGCCTTCGGCGACAACAATTGAACCAATGCCATGGGCCATTTTGACGGTTCCCTCAACCAAAGCTTCATCCCGTTTTTTGGCGTGCGCTTCAGTAACAAATTCCCGATCAATTTTAATGATATCCACCGGAAATTTGCGAATATACGAGAGTGATGAATACCCTGTTCCAAAATCGTCTAATGCAATGAGTGCGCCTTTACTTTTTAACCAGTTAATATTTTTTAAGACCAGAACTGTATTACCGATAAATACTGACTCTGTAACTTCTACTGTCAGCCAAGAGAGATCGGCTTGAATGTCGTTAAAAAGTTCTTCAATCTCAATATCACGTAGCAACTTGGGACTGAAATTTACAGAGATAGGGATGTCATACTCACAATGTTGTTTTAAAAAGTTCATTTGTGTCACAACATCTTCAAGGACTAATCGCGTGATGGGTAAAATGAGTCCAATCTCTTCTGCGTAAGGAATAAATTCATTCGGTGGTAAAATACCTAATTTAGGATGTTGCCAACGAACCAACGCTTCCATGCCAACAATCTGGCGTGTTTTAGCGGCTAAAATTGGTTGATAGTAAACGATTAACGAGGTGTCCTTAATCGCTTGCCGCAGTTCTGCTTCTAAACTAACTCGAAGTGCGGCATCCTGATTCATCTGTGGTTGGAAATAGGCAAAATTATGCCGCCCTGATGATTTTGCTTGATACATCGCTGCATCAGCATTACTTAATAGTTCTGATGCCGCTAGGCCATCTTGTGGATAGACCGAAATGCCAATTGAGGCTGAAATAAAAATGGTTTTTCCCTTGATAGTAAACGCATGGTCGAGTTCGTGTAAAATGGATTTTGCGATGATTTCCGGCGCTTGGTCACGATGGTATTTGGGCATTAACAAAATAAATTCATCGCCCCCAAATCGGCTCAAGGTATCGGATTTGCGGATTAGCTGTGTAATTCGTTGAGTGACTAACACTAAAAGTTCATCACCAGCCTCATGGCCTAATGAGTCGTTTACCTCTTTAAAACGATCAAGATCAATGAACATGAGTGTCAGGCTGGTTTGTTCTCTTTCGGCATGTTTTAACTCAGTATTGAGTCGATCGATGAGTAAGGCGCGATTAGGGAGTTCTGTCAGTGTGTCGAAATTGGCTTGTCGATAGATGGTTTCTTCAAATGAGCGGCGCTCTGTGATATCGGTAAAGACAACTGTATAACGACCTTCATCATCGGCATGGGTTTTATTAAGCTCGGTCAGCTCCACTTCTAGCGTCACAAAGTCATTGTGCGTCGTTTTGACATGAACTTCACCAAACCAGTGATGATCACTCTCCAGAGCCTGAATAATATCGTCGCTGAATACTTTTGTATTATTTACATTCCGGAACAGATTAGGTTTTTGCCCAATGAGATTTTCTTCCCGTTTGTTGAGTATTCTCAGCGCAGAAGGGTTAGCGGTTAACACTAATCCTTCATCATCAAGGATCAGCATGCCATCACGAGTGCTGTTGAAGACCTCAGATACTAACTGATTTTTCTTCGAAACTGGTAGGCTAGCTTTTTTATGTTTTAAGACAATCAGAGCCGCATATTTACTGTTGGTTTGCAGCGGTTCAGTAGTGATGATTACCTCTTCAAAATGGTCTGCGGGCGGCGTCTTGTGTCGTTTATTGGGGCAGATAAATTTTTTGCGGCCACTTTTTTTATCACGGAGCTGATGCTGAAGATAGGCCCATTGAGCTTTCGTTAAAAAACTCTCTGGACTTTGATCTTTGTATTGGCTGAGTTCTTGATCAGTCTGGGAGATTAATTGAATGGTCAAGTCTTGATCGACCCCTAGAATTAGATCATCGCTTTGATCAACTAAGATATCGAATAGGCTGTCGAGGCCAATATCTGGTATTTTTTGCTCAATTTCCTGAGTGATGTCATAGGTGATTCCTGACAGATATAGGATCTCTCCTTCTTTATTCGCGACTGGGAAAATTCGGGATTCGAGCCAATGTTTGGCACCGTCTATTGGATGGATGATCTGAAAACGAAATGACCACGGTGTATTATGACTGTTCATATGCTCTTGACGGTAGTGACGAGCATCTTTGCTGGTCATGATTTTAAAGATATATTCACTATCGCGCAGTAACATCACCGGATCTAGCCCTAACACAGTGGAACAGGCAGGGCTGACATAACGCATTCGGCCAAACATGGGTTCTTGGATCCATAATATTTGCGCAGTACTTTGTGTAATATCTTCAAATAGTTGATTTATTTCTTTTAGTGCTGCTTCGTGAGCCTTCAAGTTGCTGATATCACTGAAAGTTAAGACTGCGCCTAGAATGTCACCATTCTGGCTGCGATAAGGCTGAATGGAAACTTGCAATTGTGATTGGCCATTGTCTATCTCCATATTTGGCACTCGTTTTGCTGAAATGACGCGAGCGATATTTTTAGTGATTGACTCAAGCGGTAGACGCAATGACAAGGTCGAAAAATCGCGGTTAATATCGCTTTCTAATATACCTATTGTTCGTCCTGCGACGGCATTGACTCGTTTAATCCTGAATTCTAAATCAACGACCACAATGGCAACCGATGCGGCATTTTGAATATTAATGAGATCATCGAGTGCATTGGATAAACTGCGGCTTTTGTGATCCAATTCGTCATTGACACTAGATAACTCTTCATTGGTGGCTTGGAGTTCTTCATTCGAGGTGGTTAATTGTTCATTTGAGGCTTGCAGCTCTTCACTTGATGATTGCAGTTCTTCATTGAGTGATTGCAATTCCTCATTAGAACTTTCTAATTGTTCTACAACACTTTGTAGATGTTCACGGGTATTAGAAAGCTCATCTTGTAAGATGGTGATCTGTTGCTCACTGTAGTCATCAATGGACTGTTGTGGTTTATCACTTGTTATGGCCTCTTCAGTCTGCGGTGGCTCAAACGATATACTAATTGGAGATTGAGGATCTTTGGGATAAAGTCGATTGATTCTCAGTTGATGGTGTTTTTTATCGTGATGATAAATTGGGCTAACCACCTCGGTGCCATTTTTACTGAGTTTGAAAAGTAATGCTCGCAGTTCAGCACGATGTTCTTGGGGTATTAAATTGAATATATCATAATCAACTTGGCCTGAAGGGAAGCGTAAAAGAGAATTAAGTTCTCCATATGTTTCAATAATTTGGTTGTGGTGTGAAACTAAGACACTTGGGGGCGCATATTGCTCAATGAGGTGTTTTTGTAGTGCTGAGATCGCTTCTTTTTTCTTCTTCACACTGTTGTTGGGTATGAGTTCGGTTTGATAGTGAGCTATACGGTTGAGCCGTGAATGAGTAAAGTTATTTCGAATGAAAAAGCGTTCATTTGTGGCCTGCGTAAAATAGTCGTTTTCTCCAGAGTAGACCTCAGAAACGCCGAGAATAAGTACACCTTGTTCATTGAGTGCGTAATGAAAATTGTTGAAAATATTTTGTTGCAATTCATTCTTGAAATAGATCATGACATTGCGGCAAGAGATCATATCTAATTTTAAAAAAGGTGGATCTTGGATGAGATCATGTTTAGAAAAAATGGTCATTTCTTGTAGTGTTCTATCGATGACCATTTTTTCAGGGTCGCTATTATCGAAATAGCGTTCAGTTAACTGAGTGGGTAATTTGTCAGTGGCTTGCGGACTATAGATGCCTTTTCTGGCAAAATTAACGGATTGTTCGTCTAAATCTGTGGCAAAAATTTGAATGGGATATTCCTGAATATCGCCATCGTTGATTTGGTCCCAAAGCATGGCAATGCTGTAAGCTTCTTCGCCAGTGGCACAACCTGGAACCCAGATTCGTGTTTTCTCACCAGGTTGTTTTTGCGATTTGATATTTTTCAGACATTTTTCCATTGTTTTGAAAGCATCTTTATCACGGAAAAATTCGGTAACGCAGATGAGAAAGGCACGAATCAGATTTTCATATTCCTCATTATGTTGGCGGATATAGCGGACATAATCCCCTAAATTGTCGAGTTGCAAAAGCGTCATTCGGCGTTCACTTTGACGAATGAGTGTTGCTGTTTTATAACCAGAAAAATCGATTTGGCTGTGGTGCCAAATCCCTTGTAGTAATTGTTCGAGTAGCGGTTCTGAATGCCCATCAGCAGATGATTTCTGGACGGTCATTTTTTGCCAGTCAGAGTGAATCAACTCGTTTAATTGGTCTCCAATCTGTGCTGCCGGGAAAACTCGTTCAATATTTGCTTGGGTGATAGCAGCATCTGGCATCGAATCATATTCCGCCGTTTTAGGATCTTGACAGATAACGAGCCCCCCTGCATTTTGAATACTAACAACGCCTTTGGCACCATCTGTGCCTGTTCCTGACAAAATAATCCCGATGCAATGCTCTGGGTATTCTTTGGCAATACTTGCAAACAGTCGATCAACCGAAGGCTTGGGAGATATTTTGCGGGTTGTTTTGATAAGTTCCAATTGCCCTTGCTTTATTTCAATGTCGTAATCGGAAGGACAGACATAGATATGACTATTTTGAATGGATTGCGACATCTTAGCTTCACTAACAACTAGTGGCGTCTCTTTTTGCAATAATTCTGTTAGCAAGCTTTTATAGGTTGGTGATAGATGTTGCGCGATAATAATTGCTGCATCAAGATCAACTGAGAGTTTACAGATAAGCTCTCGAAGGGCCGCCAAACCGCCTGCTGACGCGCCAATTCCAACGACATTTTTAGGGCTTTGTTGATTCGTCAATCTGTACTCCTTTGGCTTAATTCAAAGGCAGGTACAAGCATAAGTAAGACACAAGGACAACACTAACGGATGCTTTTTTGCCTTTATTACTGTTTTTTTACATCTAATGCGCTTGAGTTGATGTTCTTCTAGTTAGGGTAGCGCATCAGTAAGTGATTGCTTTAAATTAAGATGAGTATAGATGGCAGTAGTTTGTTTAGCCAAAAATGAGTTAGAAGTTAAATCTCAAATGAATGTATAGATAGAATAAAGGGCGCATGGTTGCGCCCTTATGATTTAGACAATGTTCCAGTAAGGAATATGAGTCGCAAAGAGGATGTTGATGAAATTAAGTAAAATAAATACTACCAACACTGATAAGTCTAATCCGCCAATGACAGGAATGATTCGGCGAATGGGTGCAAGCAATGGTTCGGTTAGCTGCATCATGACATATTCAACTGGGCTGCGTCCTTGACTGACCCAGCTTAAAACAGCCCGAATCAACAATATCCAGAATAATAACTCCCCAAATTGTTTGACGACTGTTAAGAGCGCAAAGATTGGAACGAGTCCCCAGATCATGGCACCTGTGATGAAATGTAGCAGTAAGATACTTTTCACGGCACCGACAATGAAAGCAAAAATAATCCCTGCCCAGTCAACCCCTCCGTAACCGGGGATGATTCGTCGCAGAGGTTTTAAAAAAGGATTGGTTATTCTGACTACAAATTGGCTGAATGGATTGTAAAAATCAGCTCGGGCAAATTGGAGCCAGACTCTTAATATTACGACCATCAGATACAGGTCAAATATAGTTTTAATTAAGTAGTTTAAAGCCATCATAAAGTTGTTGGTTCTCGTTACAGTTGATCTTCGAGTTGTTTGCTTTTGTCTATTGCTGCCTGCATAGCCTGCCTGACTGTATCACGTAGCCCGGCATTTTCAAAAACATTGACTGCTTCAGCGGTTGTGCCCCCTTTGACAGCGACATTGGCGCACATCTGTCCTAGCGATGTGTCACTTTCTTGGGCGGCTAGTGTTGCACTACCAAGGGCTGTTTGCGTAACGATCTCTCTGGCTTGTTCGGCGCTTAACCCAAGTTGCTGTGCATATTGACTCATCGCATCCATTAACAAAAAGAAATAGGCCGGGGCACTCCCCGCAGCTGCAATAATATGGTTAATTCCCTGTTCGTTTTCAACCCAGATGACTTTCCCCACCGATTGAAGCGCTTGGGTCGCTATTTGTTGATGCGCGTCATTAGCCACGGAGTTGGCAAATAATGCGGTTACACCAAGACCTACTTTAGATGGAAGGTTCGGCATGGCTCGAATAACAGCTACATCACCCAACCATTTTTTTAGATGTTCACAGGTGATCCCTGCCGCGAGTGAGATAAACAGTTTATCTTGAATAGCACCTTCTTGTTTCAGTTGTTCACATAGACGCTGCATTACTTGGGGTTTAACTGCCAAAACAATAACATCGGCATTAGCAAGAGCTGTGAGGCTGTCTGGATAAGTATGAATTTGGTATTGCTTATGCAATGCTGCAAGCTTAGGAGGGTTGTGATCACAGGCGCCAATAAACTGTGCATCCATCCCTTGTTTGACCATCCCGGCTATCAAACTGCTGGCCATGTGGCCTGCTCCGATAAATACAATGCGTGGGGTACTCATAGCTCTCCTGTTATTTAGTTATTTGATCAATGATGTTGCTGACTATAATCCCGCTCACCAAAAATAGCAGTTCCAATTCGGACTAATGTGCTGCCATAAGCAATAGCTTGTGGCATATCATCTGTCATTCCCATCGATAGCGTATCTAGTTCGGGGTAGTCATTTTTCAAATGATGAAATGCGTGTTGCATTAATGGAAATTCTTCACTGGCTTTGCCTTTGCTGCCGATCGTCATCAGCCCTCGGAATTTTAAATTTGGCAATTTTGAGATGAGTTCTGCTAGAGTACTTAATTGGTTTAAGTCAATGCCAGATTTGCTTTCTTCATGACTAATATTTACTTGAATACAAATATTGAGAGCAGGTCGGTGAGATGGGCGTTGGTCGTTTAGACGTTGCGCAATTTTGGCCCGATCAACGGTTTGTACCCAGTCAAAATGTTCAGCAACCAAGCGTGTTTTATTCGATTGTAATGGACCAATAAAATGCCATTCGAGTGGTTGTTGACACCAGCTTGACTGTGCTGCTGCCTGAATTTTATCAACGGCTTCCTGAACATAATTTTCGCCAAATGAGCGTTGCCCCGCGTGGTAAGCCTGTTCAATGGCACTTAGCGGTTTGGTTTTACTTACGGCTAGCAATTTTACTTGCCCCTGACGATGATAACGATGCTCAGATTCTGCTATCTGGTTGCGAATAGATTGTATTTGTTGTTCGATACTCATGGTTTTACTACTTTAAATGAAAAGTAAAAGCATACACTTTGAGTTAGTGTAAAGCATAAGCCTTGATAACTACACCATTTTAACTGCCACACTGGCCCGTGTATATCCGTAGACATATAGTTGGATTGATTGTTAACACAACTGATATTGATATGAGGTATTGATTAGACGTTGTTATGATTGCTCGGTAAACTTCTCTCATTGATCATCGTCAAGGACTTAAACATGTTAGCAGTCATCTCTCCGGCTAAAAGTTTAGATTTTAAAACGTCAGCCCCGAAACGCGAATATACACAACCTATGTTGCTTGAACATAGCCAGATCTTGGCTGACAGGGCGAAACAACTCACTCCGGCGCAAATCGCTTCGTTAATGAAAATCAGCGATAAACTGGCGGGTTTGAATGCGGCTCGTTTTACTCAGTGGCAGACCCCATTTGTTGAGCCGCAGGCTAAAGCATCTATTTATGCGTTTACCGGTGATGTTTATACAGGGGTTGATGCGCTTTCTCTTGATGAGTCTGCGACACAATGGCTCAATGAGCACTTGCGCATTCTATCTGGTTTATACGGAGTTTTGCGGCCGTTTGATCTGATGATGCCGTATCGGCTGGAAATGGGGATTAAGCTTGATAATTCTCGAGGTAAAGACTTATATGCATTTTGGGGAAATATCATCACCGATTTGCTAAATGAGGTGATTCGTGAACAACAAGCTGAATACCTCATTAACCTCGCATCAAACGAATATTTTAAATCGGTGAATGTTCAGCATTTGACGGTTCCAGTTATCAGCCCAGTTTTTAAAGATTTTAAGAATGGTCAGTATAAAATTATTAGTTTTTATGCGAAAAAGGCTCGCGGTATGATGGTTCGGTATATGGCTGAGAATCAGCTTAAAACTCCCAATGAGCTGCTGCAATTTGATGTCGATGGTTATCGATATTGCCCTGATGAATCGACCGAGTTAACTCCTGTGTTTAAGCGTCATCCGTAGTATAAACGGGTTTGTTAACATTCCTGTGATACGCTTCATTGGTTTGAGCGACTTGTGGTTGTGTTGGTTAATCTGGAGAGCGTGTTGGGTCAGCTGACCGTTAGTCACATATTCATGCCAATGATTGTTGAATTTCTATGGTATTCAAGCTGTAAAGTGATACCTAGATGGTGTTGATCTTTGGTGATTATTTTTGCAGCAATCATAGGCGGATTTAGGCAAGGCAAACGTTTGCCGTGTCGTCATTTTCCACAAAGAACGTTTAATGCTGAATCAATCCGTCTCAGATGCGGTCCTTTGGGTTCTTTAAACGCATCCTGAACTTTGTTGCCCCCTGTTTGCTTAACTCATTCAGCAGCATAGGCTACGCTGCGTTCAAAATGCGTTTAATTGGAACAGACTCAACCACCAAAGAGCAACCCCCCTAGGGTGATGACAGCAAACCTGATGGTTTAACGAATTGGAATCATCAGTGATAGATTTTTTATAGCAAACAATTTATCTATCAGTGCGATGAGCAAAATGCTTTTTTCAAACCAAGGACAAACTATTAGAATTTGAGCCAATGTATTTGTCTTATTGTAAAGCAGATAGCTGGCTTTATTATTTAATATTACGGTTAACAGCGTGAGCAATGACTGGAACAAGTTCTGCTTCGAACCACGGATTCTTTCTTAGCCAGATGTTATTACGTGGTGATGGATGAGGGAGGGGAATGATGCTAGGAGCCCATGTCTGCCATTGTTTGACGGTTTCCGTTAAAGTTTTGGGGTGCGGGGTTGGCAAGTAGGCTTTTTGTGCGTATTGCCCTACCAATACCATAGTCTTGATATAGGGCATATGATCTAGCAGTGTTTGATGCCACTGTGGAGCACATTCTTTACGTGGGGGTAAATCACCATGTTTGCCCCGACCCGGATAACAAAAGCCCATCGGTAAAATTGCGATAAGTTTGGGGTTGTAAAAGGTGTCTTTATCGATTCCCATCCATTGCCTGAGGCGATTGCCACTAGCATCATCCCAAGGGACACCGCTTTTATGTACTTTTAACCCTGGAGCTTGGCCTACGATTAAAATACGTGCATCTTGATGTACTTGGAGGATCGGGTGAGGACCTAGGGGTAAATACGTGTCACATAATTTGCAGCGTTTAATTTGGCATAATAAGTCGCTGAGATTTTCTTGGTGAGTAGAGATATGAGCAGACATAGGATTTCCGTGAAATCGCGCATGAGCAGAACAAAACTATAATTTTAAGCAGAACGAATTCCAATGTTAGTGGAGCATATGCCAGTTTTTCCCTCTAGGCCATATAATCGACTGTTATTAATCTGTTTTTATTAGAAATAAAGTGATTTATGCCACAAATCCTTTTGTAGCATATAATCAACCATCTCTTAAATCACTTATTTATAAATATAATCACGGGTGAGTGGTAATACGTAACGGCCTGCTTTGGTCGCAACTAACTGATGGAGCGCAACCCAGTTTTGGTGAAAAGCATAAGCACACCCGGCCAGATATACTCGCCAGATCCGAAAATGTTTTTCATCAACCATATTTTGCAGTTTTTCACTCTTCGCTTCAAAGCGCTCTGCCCAATGTTCTAGCGTAATTGCATAATGCCGGCGTAGGTTTTCAATATCGGTACTTTCAAGGCCGGCCCGGGTCATTTCCTGTAAAACCAACCCAATATGAGGCAGTTCACCATTAGGGAAAACATATTTGTCGATAAATTCGCCACCACCTGCGGGTGCACCAGTGGATTCTGGATCTGAAGAGGTGATCCCATGATTCATAAGAATGCCATCATCGACTAATAGTGAGTTCAATTTTGAAAAATACTCATGTAAATTTTTAAGGCCGACATGTTCAAACATCCCAACACTGGTTATCCGATCAAACTGACCAGTAACATCCCGATAATCTTGGAAGCGTACTTCACATCTGTCTTCCAGTCCGGCTTCTTTAATGCGACGTTTGGCTTCTTCATATTGCTGTTCAGAAATCGTAATCCCTACGGCTTTAGCACCATATTTTTGTGCAGCTCGAATAATTAAAGCCCCCCAGCCGCAGCCGACATCCAATAAAGTTTGCCCTGGTTGTAAGCGAATTTTATTTAAGATGTGGTCTATTTTTTGTTCTTGAGCTTGATCTAGGCTGTCATCAAGTGAATGAAAATATCCGCAAGAATAAACCATATTTTTATCTAACCATTCACGGTAGAACTCATTGGACACATCGTAATGATAAGATATCGATTCTGCATCGACTTTTTTTGAATGGTGGAATCGTTTGGATTTTGTTGCTGCCGGTAATCCATCATTAGATACTTCGACAAGCTGTGTCGCGATTTCAATGATATCTTGTACTTTGCCGTTTACCTGTAATTTTCCCTCTACATAGGCTTCGCCAAGACTGTCTAAAGATGGATGCATTAAGTAGCGTAATGCAGCAACCGATGGCACATTAATGATTACCTTTGGGTCTTTAGCAAGGTCTATTTCCTTACCATTCCAAAGATGAATCCCCATGGGTAATTCGCGCTTGGACACAATATGCGTGACAAATTCATCCAGTTTTCGTTCCCAAAACATGGTTAACCTCCTCACATGAATACCGTCTCGTTGCTTTAAAATGCTGCTGTCAGAATCCCATCAGGCAGGACAGTGTAGGGAAGGGTAATCTATAATGAATTGATTATTTATAAATAAACCTTAAACTTGCCCAATTGAGCAAAGTCTAACTCACAGCGAAGTCATTTTTAATGGATTGCTTTTCTGCTTATTTACATTTAAGTGAAAGGCATTCTGATTGTATCACACATGTAAGTTGACTCAAGTCGCATTTTAGAATAATTCATCCAGAGCGATAAGTTAAGCTAATGGTCTTTCATTCAAAGGTGGTGGGAGTTGTTCGTATTTTCGGACATGAAGCTTTGTAAACGTATTGATATACAAAAAGTACTGGTTTAATCGTTGGTTTGGGTGGAATGCTTAGGGAGCATCCAAGATAAAAAATATCTCATACTTTTGTGCTTAATTATTCATCAATCATTAATTAATTCGCACCATTTTTAATGATTCCTTATTTTATCCTGCCATCTAATCATAAATTCACATAAACTATAAATGAATGTAATGACCTTGAGATATATGAGCCATGCTGAAATGAGACTCATTTATCTAGCCTGTTTTTATTCGAAAGAATCAAAGCATTATCCATTTTTATGATGGACCTTCCTTATTGTACTCAAGTGCTGACAAGGAACCGAGCCTATTTAAGGGCAATATTGTTCAACTTTAGATGCTAGCTCTATAGTTTGCAGATAAGAACATAGAAGTGATTAATTCTACTGGTTATATTATGAATGTGTCTGAATTTAAATCCAAGCTGGTTGCGTATTGGTCTTCGGCAGGGATTTTTTTAATTTTCGCGATGGCCCTCACCGTGAGGAGTGGTTATAGTTATGGTGCCACATTATTGTTGTTAGGCGCTTTAGTCATGTTGGCATGTCGCTCTTGTGGTATTTTTGAAGGGCTTGATAAGGCTGATAAATATCTTTTAGCAACATTTGTTATTTATGGACTGAGTTTTATATTGTTTCGATTTGTGCATGTGATCGAAGCGGCTGGTTTTGATAAACCATCAAGATTTGTCATTGGCGTTGTTCTCTATCTATTTTTGCGACGCTACCCGTTTAAAATCAATTGGTTGTGGTATGGCATTGCTATGGGAACGATTGCTGGCGTGATGATTGGTGGCTATGAACGGTTTGTCGAAGGGTTTTCTCGCGCTCAATCGAATCTGCATCCGATTATGTTTGGCGATATTAGCATGTTGCTTGGCTTGTTAAGCTTAACCGGTATTTTGTATTTTAAAGCCCTTAATGCTAATCGTAGCATCGTGTTTATGATGTTGGGGAGTGTGAGTGGCATTTTTGCTTCGATTTTATCTGGTTCTCGTGGGGGCTGGATTGCTTTGCCGGTGGCGATTATCTATATCTTCTGGCAAGGCAGAGAATTGTTGGGGAAAAAACAGGTCAGAATGATTTTTGCTGGATCGGTACTTCTTGCTGTCGCAGTGGGGTGTGTTCCCCAATTAGGCGTGAGCCAGCGGATTGAAGAGGCTACATCGAATATTCAAAATTATGTTAGTGGCCATAACGAAAATACCTCTGTAGGAATGCGTTTTCAGATGTGGAAGGCGGCCCTTTATATGTTTAGTGAACATCCCGTGCTAGGGGTGGGCAAATACGATCTTCGCCAATACAAACAACAACTAGCAGATCAAGGGATTATTGATCAAGCTGTTGTGCATTTTGGTCATGCACATAATGAATATCTCACGAATTTAAGTGAGTACGGTGCGATTGGGTTTATTCTGTTGTTATTGGTCTATTTAGTTCCTATGCGGTTATTTGCGCAAAAAGTGATTCGTTATCGAAACCATTGGCAGTTGAAGAGTCTTGCCATGGCCGGTGTTTTAGTGCCGGCTAGTTTTATGGATTTTGCTTTGACTCAGTCACTGTTTTCGCATAACTCAGGGGTTATGATTTATATTCTGGCCATTTTGATCATCTGGGCAGCCATTCGTAATCAAGAAATCTTACCCGTTAAGGAATAGCTATGTTACAAGGCCAACTGAGCGAAATAGCTCTTATTGAACCGATTACCCCCACTCTTGGCAAAATATTAAAGTCATTACTGGCTTCTTTAAATGCCGATGCTCCGGTTGGACGCTATGAAGTTCAAGGGGATAAACTTTTTTATACCGTATCACAGGATAGAACCCAGCCGTTCGCTGAGCGTCGCAGTGAGTGCCATCGAAATTATCTCGATATTCAGGTGGTCTTATCCGGTGAAGAGTGCTACGGCTACTCGTTAGAACCGTTGGAAAAAGTGACTGAAGACTTGTTCAATCAATGTGATTTAGCATTTGGTCAGCCTCGTAGCGAACGTTTTGTGACACTGCATTGTGGTGAGTTTATTGTATTTGCTCCGAACTGCCCTCATCGGCCTTTAATTGCTATTGATGATAAACCGGCCGAGGTAAAAAAGGCTGTCATTAAAGTTCATCGCTCACTTTTAAGTGAGTAGTATTTGATTACTGGATCTTTTGCTCTTTATCTACATACTTATAAATGATCGCATGGGATGATGCTCAAGATCTGGCCTTAGTTTTGCTCATAGCCAACTGTAGTAAAAAAAAGGCTAAGCAAATTTTGCTTAGCCAAGAAGTGATTTGACAGACAAGTCAAATGTACAGGAGGTAAGTCGGCAAAGAGCCGACTAATGCAAACACAACATCGCAACCAAATAACCACTATAAAATGGTTGGACTTATATCTGTAGCAGATGGAGCTCTGCAACATTTAGAAGCCCCCGTTTGGTGCAAGTGCACTATATTGGTTTACTGGATTGGCGGCAATAGATAAATTATAATCCACTGAGATTAGAAAATTTTATCCGTTAACAGGTTGTTAAATGGCTCGTCGTTTACCCCCACTAAATGCATTGAAAGCCTTTGAAGCTGCGGCAAGGCACTTGAGTTTTACACGTGCTGCAGAAGAGTTATTTGTGACTCAGGCAGCTGTGAGTCACCAGATCAAAGGACTTGAAGAGTATTTAGGTCTTAAATTATTTCGTCGTAAAAACCGCTCTCTACTTTTAACCGAAGAAGGGCAAAGTTATTTTTTAGATATTAAAGATATTTTTATCTCTTTAAGTGAGGCGACCGATCGATTACTCGCCCGCGGTGAAAAGGGGGCAATTTCTGTAAGTTTGCAACCAAGTTTTGCCATTCAGTGGCTCGTGCCTAGGTTGTCGCAATTTAGTCAGTTACATCCAGATATTGATGTGCGAATCAAAGCGCTTGATATGAATGAAGGCTCATTAACTGATGATGTTGATGTGGCTGTTTATTATGGACGTGGTAAATGGAGTGGACTAAGAGCTGATAAATTACATACTGAATATCTAATTCCCGTCTGTTCACCGCTGTTGCTCAATGGTGATAAGCCGTTAAATAAACCCGAAGATTTGCGTTACCACACATTGTTGCATGATTCATCGCGACGTGACTGGAAGGCTTGGTTTAAACAAATTGGGGTAAAGGTGGATGTGAATCAGGGACCTATCTTTTCTCACTCAACGATGGTGTTACAGGCTGCCATTTATGGCCAAGGGGTGGCGCTCGGCCATTCTGTGCTGGCGAAACCTGAAATTGAAGCAGGCCGATTGGTTTGTCCATTTGAGCAGGTTTTGATGAGTCAGAATGCCTATTATTTGGTTTGCCATCCATCGCAGGCTGAGCAGGGTAAAATCGTGGCATTCCGTGACTGGATGGTTAATTTGGTCAATGAAGAGCAGCGTGAATTCGGAGCCGATGTTGTTGAATAGCCCATCCAGTGTTTTGCAAGGGCCTAAAGATGCTCCTCTGTTGGTGTTAGCGCATGGTGCAGGAGCTGGGATGGACCACGAATTTTTTCAGCTGTTGGTTCCCTTGTTGATTGATGAGATTGCGGTTCTGCGTTTTAATTTTCCGTATATGCAGCGTATGCTCAGTGAGCAAAAACGGCGGCCTCCGGATCGCTTTAATGTGCTTGTCGATGCGTTCAATCAAGTGATTCCAACCGACTGGTCTGCTCCTATTTTTATTGGTGGTAAATCGATGGGGGGAAGGATCGCAACTCATGTCGCATTAGATAATTCAAAGTTATCGGGTGTGATTGTGTTAGGCTTTCCGTTCCATCCGCCGGGTAAGCCAGAGCGAAATAAAGGTGAACATTTGCCCAAACTGACCAAGCCGTTATTGATTGCTCAAGGGCAGCGAGATCCTTTTGGAAATTGTTCTGAAATAACCTCTGATATGTTACCCGACAAGTCCCAACTATATTGGCTTCATGATGGTGAACATAGTTTTAAGCCGCGTAAGAAAAGTGGCTTAAGCTGGCAAGATAATTTACAAAGTGTTGCATTACAAATGAAAGGTTTTATTCAATGTCATATTCATTCCCTTGGCGACTAGCCATTGCGATTGGTGGTTTGCTTGCCGTTGTGATGGGCGCAAGCGCTGCACATGGTTTATCTCATCTACTCGCCCAGCAAGCGCTTGGCTGGATCCACACGGCGGTTATGTATCAATTGATTCATTTAGGATGTGCTTTGGCTGTGGCGAATAGCGCCACCCGTAGTGGTAAATTCTGGATTGTTGGCAGCTGGTGTTTTTCGGGTAGTCTTTATCTATTAGCTGTGTTACCTGAGCATCTTCGTGCATCTTTGGCGATGATGATTGGTCCAATCACTCCTATTGGGGGCATTTTGATGATGGTTGGTTGGGTGATGCTGATTAAAGTGAAACACGCAGGGTAAATTTGTGGCTCGTTCGTTATTATTAAGTTGTCGGGGCGGTTTTGAAAATGACTGTGCGGCTGAAATGCAGCAAAGTGCTAGTCAGTTACAGGTGGCGGGGTTTGCCCGGACCAAACCGAACCAAGGGTATGTTGTTTTTGAATGTTTTAATGAGAACGATGCAGACTACCTGCATCGCCAGATTGATTTTCGCTCATTAGTTTTTGCTCGTCAGTGGCAGGTTATCACCTGTTTCTTAGAGCTTGATGAAAGCGATCGAATCAGCCCTATTATTGAGTCGCTAGAGACATTGCCTGATGTCTGTTGTGTTGCCCAAGACTGGCCCGATACTAACGATGGTAAGCAGATGTCAGGGTTTTGTCGAAAATTTTCCAGACCGCTTGAAAAAAAACTATGCGAACGAATGCAGTGTCAAGCTCGAGCAGTGTTACAGCTCTTTTGGCTGGATGGCAGACATGTGTATGTGGGGTATCGTCTAGTTGACAATTCTAGCACCTATCCAATGGGCATTTTAAGACTTCGACAAAGCAGTGAGGCGCCTAGCCGATCCACCCTCAAGCTGGATGAAGCATTTGCGGTATTACTTAATGATGATGAGCGTGAGCAATATGTGCAAAATGCTCAGCATGCTGTTGATTTGGGGGCTTGTCCTGGGGGTTGGACCTATCAGCTGGTGCGTCGCAATATGTATGTGGCCGCTGTTGATAATGGACCAATGGCCGAAAATTTGATGCAATCAGGATTGGTGAAGCATTATCGCGAAGATGGTTTTAAGTATGTCCCAGAGCGCAATAATATCAGCTGGTTAGTGTGTGATATGGTGGAAAAACCATCGCGAGTTACACGGTTAATGTTGAAATGGCTAACCGAAGGCTGGTGTCGTTATGCAATGTTTAACTTAAAACTACCTATGAAAAAACGATATGCTGAAATTGCTCAAGATTTGCAATTTTTACGACAAGGGTTAGAGCAAACGGGTCAGCAATTTGAGCTTAGAGCAAAGCATCTGTATCACGATCGCGAAGAAGTCACTGTATTTGCGTGTCTTCATCGTTAACTTAAGTTGCTTTGGCAGCACTTAAAACGCGCTGCCAAAATCAGATTACAGGTGGTCAATGATTGCCTGAGTGAATTCATTGGTAGAGCCTGTGCCTCCTAAATCTTGAGTCACTCGGTCACCCTGTTTGATCGTTTTTTGCAGAGCACTGAGAATCTGTTCGGCTTGTGTATGCATCGCTAAATGCCGTAACATCTGGATGCTAGCGAGGACAATTGAGGTTGGATTGGCAATGTTTTTTCCAGCGATATCTGGTGCACTGCCATGAACTGCTTCAAAAACAGCCACTTTTTCCCCAATATTTGCCCCAGGGGCCATTCCTAGTCCACCTACGAGTCCGGCACAAAGGTCGGAAGTAATATCACCAAATAGGTTGGTCGTCACGATCACGTCAAAGCGCTCTGGATACATCACTAAGTTCATGCATGCCGCATCAACAATCATATCTGAGCTTTCAATATCTGGATATTCTTTAGCAATTTCACGAGCGACTTCTAAGAACAAACCTGATGTGGTTTTTAGAATATTCGCTTTATGTAGTGCGGTTACTTTTTTACGCCCTTCGCGCCGCGCTAATTCATATGCGTAGCGGATGACCCGTTCTGAACCTTTTCGAGTAATGACGCTTTTGGCTTCTGCAATGGTGCGATTATCATCAATAATCTGTCCTTGTCCAGAATACATGCCTTCAGTATTTTCACGAACAGTAATGATATCAATATCACTATAATGCGCTTTCGTTCCTTCAAAGGTTTGCACTGGGCGAACGTTTGCATAAAGCTCAAAATGTTTACGTAATGTTACATTAATGGAGGTGAATCCCTTACCTACTGGTGTCGTGAGAGGGCCTTTGAGCACAATCTTATTATTCTCAATGAGATCCATTGTTTGCTGTGGAATCAGTTCACCCGTTTTCTCAAGTGCTGTTAGTCCAGCAAGAGCGTAATCATAAGTGAAGTCACATCCAATGTGGTCGAGGATGCGAGTTGCGCTGGCTACAATATCTGGTCCGATGCCATCGCCAGGGATGACGGTAATTCGGGTTTTTGACATAGTTACTTCCTGAATTGTTATAGTTGGTCAAAGCAGAGTTTAGTGTACTCTGAAGACATTTTTTATTTTAAGGCGCGATCGTTATTTGACGCTAGTGTAAAACGTCATTCATTTTGCCTTTAGCATCATCAATGTTATACCGTTTGATGCTCAATAAATTAAATTGTTACTTTATTGTGTCAAATAAAACTAACTGTAAATGAATTGTTTTTCAACTTGCGCAATAAAAATGAGATCTAATGCACATTGTCAGACTATGATAGGCAATTTGTGTAACGTAATTGTTTGAGATTAAAGCCAAGCGGGAGTGAAGTGACTAGCTGCATCAGTTGATAGGTTAATTTTGCATCAGAGCGATGGTTCAGGATTTTATCAATGGTTTTATCCTGTCCTTGGGGAAGATTTAGTAATGTCTCTAGGTGATGATATTTATTGATTAGCTTGGCGGCTGTTTTGGGGCCAATTCCTGGGACTCCTGAGAGATTGACACCACTATTTCCGGTTAGAGCCCAGTAATCGACCAAAAATTGGCTGGGCAACTGGTAGCGTTTGAGAACATCATCTGGTGTGATCTTCTGGTGTTTAAAGTAATCATATACTTCTATGTTATGTCTGTGCAGCAATTGCCAGTATCCGTGATCAGTTGAGACAATCACAGTCGGTAGGGCGTGAGCAGCGGCTTTACTTGCCAATGTAGCAATTAAATCATCAGCTTGAATTTCAGGGTTGAGCAGGGAATCGATTCCCTGCTCCAGTAATTTATCCTGGATCACTTCAAGTCCCTGACTCAAATGGGACGGCATAATAGTGCGATTCGCCTTATAAGCTGGATAAAGTCGATTTCGCCAATCGACTCCAGAGCGCTCAAATACCGCTACAACATGACTAGGATTAAATTGAGCCAATAACTTATGAATGCTATTGGTTGTTGCCGCTAACGTTGCTTTAAAGCGCTCTTGTTCTGTATGGTATTGCTTGAGTGAAATCGCATCGAGTCGTCTTATTAAATTGAGTGCATCAATAATCAGTAGCTGTCTATTCACGTGTTTCCTTGCTGATAATCTGATAACACGGTTCGTAATGACTGCCTGGTAGTTTCATCCGATGCTGAGCAATAAAGTCTTTTAGTAATGCATCGAGTTGATGGATAATTTGTGGATCGCCATGAATTAAAAATGGCCCTTTCTCTTCAATTGCCTTAATCCCTTCATCTTTGACGTTTCCTGCCACGATAGCTGAAAAAGCACGCCGTAGATTTGCAGCTAACAGTTGAGGAGGTTGATCTGGATATAAATTGAGCTGACTGACATTGTCATGGGTTGGGTTAAACGGTTGCTGAAAAATGGGATCAACTTGCAGACTCCAATTAAAAGAATACGCATCGCCCATGGCCCGACGAAATTCTTTAACTTTAGGCATAGCTTGTTTGATAATACGTGCAACTGTTGGCGCATCATCGATGATAATTTGATAATACTTGTGAGCGCTTTGACCTAGTGTCGTTTGAATAAATGCATCGATAGAACGAAAGTATTGTTCACTACTTTTAGGACCAGTCAGAATAATCGGGATGGGTTGGCGAGCGTTGAACGGATTCATCATCACACCAAGCAGGTAGAGTAGTTCTTCTGCGGTTCCAGCTCCCCCAGGGAAAATAATAATCGCATGGCCTAAGCGGACAAATGCTTCTAAACGTTTTTCGATATCAGGCAAAATGACCAGTTCGTTCACAATCGAGTTGGGCGGTTCTGCTGCGATAATACTCGGCTCAGTTAAGCCAATATAACGGCGGTTGTTATAGCGTTGTTTGGCATGGCCTACAGTTGCACCTTTCATTGGGCCTTCCATTGCGCCAGGGCCGCATCCCGTGCAAACATTTAGTTCGCGAAGTCCCAATTCTGAGCCTACTTGATGGGTATATGAATATTCCTCTTCGTTGATCGAATGTCCACCCCAGCAAACCACTAAATTAGGATCGCTAGCTGGATTAATGGTACGGGCATTACGCAAGATTGAAAAGATCAGATTGGTGATATGAGCTTGACTAGTCGGATCAAAATAACTTTCTTGCTCAAGTTGACTGGACACATACAGAATATCGCGTAACACGCTAAATAGATGTTCCTGGATACCTCGAATAATTTCGCCGTCGACAAAAGCATCTTCTGGCGGATTGAGTAGCTCCAGTTTGACACCGCGTTCACGACTGAGAAGGTTTATGTCAAAATTTTCACATCGATTAAGAATGTCTCGACTTGAGTCGGTGTGTGCTCCCGAATTCAAAACTGCCAGAGAGCAGTTGCGATATAGCTGATATAGTTCACTGGAAGCAGTTCGAGTGAGCTGGCTGACTTCTAACTGAGACAGCAAATTCATGCTGCCGACAGGATTGACATAAGTAATCATAAGCGACCCAATGGTTACGGTAACGTTCTAATATGTGATTTTTAATAAATATTAGTTTGTTACCTTTACTCAAATGAAGGCTGTGATAATCAATCTTATTTTGAGCAATTATTTTTTCAGAGGCTTCAAGTCTAACACCTGTTGGTAAAACTGCCAGTTTTATAGGATCACGTTAGTGTGATTAAGCCCTTGATTTTTAGCTTCATATAGCGCTTGGTCGGCCCGTTCGAATGCATCTAGCAGACGATCATTATCACGAAACAATGTGGCACCGATGGTTGCGGTAATAGAGATTTGTTGTTGCTTAAAGCGAAACGGTAAGCTCGAGATATGTTCACGAAGATGATCCAGAGGCAAATGCAGGTCATCGGCGTTAATTTTGGGCATCAATAATACGAATTCTTCACCACCAAAGCGAGCGAGAAAATCAGTATCACGCAGAGAACTTTGCAGTGCTCTGGCAATTACTTTTAATGCCTTGTCGCCAGCGAGGTGTCCAAACTGGGTGTTGACTGCTTTGAAGTGATCTAAATCGATGATAGCTAACCCTAAATCATAGCCATAACGGCGCCAACGCTTAAACTCTAACTCCATGCGTTCATCGAGTGCACTACGGTTATAAATCTGTGTTAGCTTGTCTATAAATAGTTGCTGTTTTTGACTGGTGATTTTCTTTTGCTGTTCGCTCGATTGCTGACGGAGCTGATCGAGCTGATTGTTCAGGTTTTGCAACTGTATTGTTAAATCTTGAAACTGGGTTTCCAACTGCTCATTTTGTTTAAAAATGCTTCCCATCTGGATAATGCGTTGTTGCATTAGCTCTTTGGCATATTCGAGATCATCAACTTCTTTTAATTCGACGCCCATATTCAAGACTTGTCGTTTAAGTGTTTTATTTTGGACGCCATAGCTTTGTTGGAGTTGTTTGCTTAAGTCAACATGTTGCCCAAAGTTTTTATCCATGTATTCCAGATCTTGATTCAGCGATAAGAGATATTCCTGAGTTTGCTTTCGTTCCTCACGAAAGCCGTTGATCATGAGCTGAATGACCCGTTGGCAAATACTAGGAATAAGTTCAGGTGCAACGCCATCAAGCAATTGATTACGAATATGATTAAGCTCGTCATTCGTTGGCTTTTCAAAATCCAGCTCACTGATAATACACTGCAATTCATCACAAATTCGCTGATGTTGTTTATCATCTAATAAGCTGTGTTTGGGGATTGCTTTTGACTCAGGCTGCTCTACAACTTGTCCGATACCGCCAGGTTTATTGGTCAGAGCTTGATGATAAAACTCCAGAATAGCTCCTAATCGGGCTATATTTTCCTGATAGCTATAGGGCGCTGACTGACTGATAAACTCTTTAAGCTGCTGGCGAATTTTCGGCGGTAATCCATTAATATTCTGCAGTTTATCTGTGGCTGTATTCGCGAGTGCTTGAAATTTTAAAATCGCATTTTGGCTATTCTGCCGATAAGACGATTCAAGCCGTTTAGTAATATTTTCAATCGCCTCATGGATATGTGAGGGCGGCGCATTGTGATCGATTTTTTGGCGCAATTCAGCTAGACGATTATCCAGAGCCAAATCGAAACCCTTACAGACGATACTTAGCCGATAAAGAAGCGAATAAGATGCTTGTAGGGCGTCATTCGTGTTGACTATAGTTGTTAATTCAGAATCACTACTCATACCATATATAACTTTATAGTTGCTTTGGCTTTTAGCTGGTTTCGGTTGGTATGCTCTTTTTCACTTAAGAAGTTGAGCGCATTTAATCACTTATATCACGCAAACAGCATACCATGCGATAGTTGTCGAATAAAAAATTCAAATTTATTGTTTAACTCACTGATATTAGGTACCTATGTTGTTAAAAACTGTTCAGTATTGTTTACACTGAGCGCTCAAATGAAGCGATCACATCTTTTTTATTGGCATTGGTGCTAAGTTTTACCAGACCTTTGTGCACGGCTTCTTGAATGTCATCATGAATATGCTGTGATTGAAAAAAAGCAGCTGGAGAGCAATGTAAAGCTTGGAGCAATACCCAATGATGTTTAAGTGTTTTATAGGTTTGGTTAATTGCTGCTTCAAGTGCTAAATGCGCAATTTCAACAATGCCTAAATCATCAATCGCATCCGGGGCTTTTACCAAAAAAGGAGTAGTACAGCAACCTAAAGCAACTTGCTGATGCAGCGTTCGAATCTGAATGAATTGACTGATCACATCGAGCAATTGCATGCATAATTGCTCAGCTGAGCATTCTTTTAAAGGGGCAATAAACAGATAATTAGGGCCGCCTAAGTGGCAGGCCAAAAAACGTTTGCCTAAGTGATGGTAGATATGGTGAGCAAATGATGTCTCAAGTTGTTTACGTTGTTCAAATCCACCTAACTGGTTTTGAGACATCTCATCACATAAACGGATGAGCATAATTGCATGTGCACTGCTAGGGTTAAATCCTTGCTGCATTGGATAATGGTTCAATTGACGCAATAATGTCAGAGGCGACTCAGCTGTTTCCAGCGAAGGCCAGCCCGTCCGCGGGTGATAATACAATTGATCGGTGAGCTCGCGTCTGTGCATCATCGATCTACGCAGCCGTAGCCGAGTCATCATACAGATGCTCAGTAACATGAGACAGATCATGATGAGAATGACAATCAAAATTCGCCTGTCACCACTTTGTACTTTGAGCATCTGGTTTGTTTCATGAAGCTTATTAAGTTGTTGTTGTTGCTCAATCACTTGGTAATGATTATTCAACTGGTTGGATTTTGGGGGCGCAGGAAGAGCTTTTTTTTGTTCACTAAGTTGATGGAACAACTGATAATGTTTTAACGCGAGAGCATAAGCGCCACTTTGTTGGTAAGCTTTCGCTAAAAGTTGTTGTACTTGCGCTGCGATGTTTTTGAACGAGCTACTCTCAGAGAGCTTTTCTGCTTTAGTTAATTGTAAGATAGCTATCGCGGTTTCATTATTATCAAGGTGTAAATGCGCGAGTGATAACAGAGTTTTGCTCAGCCAATTAATACTGAGGGGATTTCGAAAAGCATAACGCGCCAGTGATAAATGCGCTAACGCTCGGGAAGAGTCGTCCATAGCGATGTAGGTTTGTCCTAGCCAGTAATTAATTTTGCCGCTGAGTAGATTGTTATGCACTTGTTCAGCTAATGTCTGGGCATTGAGGTAGTTCACTAATGCCATATTATAATTGTGCATTTTTCGGTAGATGTGGGCGAGTTGAGCGATACTATTTGCTTGCAAAATAGTGTTCTGTAACTGTTGTGCGGCGCGGATTGCAGTTTGTTGATAGTCAATTGCTTTGGGCCACTGTTTTTGTCGTTGATAAATTAAGCTAATCGCATGATGAAGATGGTTTCTGAGATAAAAAGCCGCATCACTTTTTGAAGAGGCATAACGAATGGCTTCGGTGTAATGACCCAAAGCTAGTTCCGATTGATTGAGTTTCTGATAATAGATCCCTTGCCAGATTTGTGCCCAACCCAATAACATTGGATGGTGACTCTGCTGTGCGATCTGGAGTGCCTTGTCTAATTCTGGTTTAGCTTGCTCTAATTGATTTGTGGCCAATGCCACTTGGGCACTCGTCAGTGCGAGTTCAAAACGTAATGTAATAGGAAGAGCATGATTGTCGTTGGATCGCTTCAGTGCTAAATCGAGTGCTTCTGGCGCTTTTTTTACGAGCTCTGGTTGTTTGAGTAAAAGCTGGGTGAGAATCAGATAAGAGCGCGTTTGTAGAGACGGTGAGGTAAGGCGTTTGCTTAATTCTAAAGCCGTCGTAATATGCATCTGGGCACGAGAGTATCGTTGTGCCATATTGGCACACAGGGCTGCAATTTGCTGCAGGTATATCTGATGGGTGAGCTGCTGGGCATCCAACTTTGCTTGAGTCAAATGAGTTTGGCGAAGCTGCTGCTCAAGATGCATCAGACATCGGTCTGGATCACGCAGCATCAGTTGCTGATCGCTTTGCATGTTATCAGGCAAAGTAATAATGCCAATGCCATAGGCCAAACAAGGCGAAGCTATCAGACACTGACACAGCAGTATAAAAAACCAACTCAGGTGGCGTTGTCGCATCAGATAACTTATCTTCATTGTTATTGTCGAATCAGCCGGTGGTGATCCGCTTGGGCTTCAAAATTACTACGAAACGGATTAATATCTAAGCCTCCGCGGCGTGTATAGCGAGCTTCGACGGTCAATTTATCAGGCTTACAATAACGCTGAATATCCATAAAAATTCGCTCGACACATTGTTCGTGAAACTCATTATGACGGCGAAAAGAAATAATATAACGCAACAATGCTTCCCGATTAATTTTTGCACCCTGATAGCGAATGCAAATACTTCCCCAATCCGGCTGACTGGTGACCAGACAGTTTGATTTTAATAAGTTGCTATAAAGTGTTTCGCTGATCTGCTGGGTTGGTTCAGTTGCGCCAGCAAGTAATGAGTCATCAAACTGATAGTCGGTTACCTCAATATCTAATGTATCGAGATTTTCCCCAGCGATCCCTGCTATTTTAACAGGCGTATCGATTGGATAGAGTGACACCGAGACAGGGCCTTGTACACACTGTTTAAGGTCATTTTCAATGGTCTGTTGTACTTGTTCAATATCAGTAAATGATGTTTGATTAAAACTATTTAGATAAAGCTTGAAAGATTTAGATTCGACTAAGTTGACTGAGAGCGCGTTGATAAACGCTTCACCTATTGCAACTTGCGGTTTTCCTTTTGGATTAAGCCAAGAAAGTTCATACATGTTCCATCGATCATAACCATGAAAAGGTAGCGGAGCGCTTAAGTTTAGCTGATTACGATTAAGTGATCGAGGTACCGCCTGCAATAGTTCCGGTTGATAGTGTTCGATATAGCGGCTTTTATGTCCTAAAGCTAACTGAGCTAATAGCGGAGCATTTTGATAGTCTGCTGATTCAGTCATAGTAATTACGATTAGTCTAAGTTAATCTTAAGTGTAACTGAATCAAGCATGAAACTCATCTATGATACTGATGAATGAGCAACAAAATACGGTTGATGCACTCGATCAATTGATCTCTCAAGCCGAACAATATTGGCAGCAGGTTGGTTACCCACAGGTTGAATACGATGCTCAATGGCCATCCCCCTGTCAGTGCAGTGATGTGGTGCATAACCGAGTCTATTGGCATCCAGTTTTGCGGGAAAAACCGCTTGATTTAAGTGCCACTGAAGACGCATTAGATTTAAGTTTCCATCCAAGTGTAAAGGTCTTTTATAGCCGCTATTACAGTGAAACAATGATCGTCCGTTTCAATCAGCAAAAGTTTGCATTGGTGCAAGTTTGGAATGATGACGATGGTGTGCGTTTACAAGAGAACTTGATTGCACATATTTTAATGAAACGTCGCTTAAAGCACCCTGAAACATTATTTATTGCCTCCGCTGAAGACGAGATGCAAATTGTGAGTGTCGTGAATCAAACGGGGGAAGTGATATTAGAAACGCTTGGGAAAAAACAGGATAAGTTGCTTGCGTCTTCGCTTGGTGAATTTTTATCACAATTGAAAGTTACCAGTTAGCGATCTATATGATTAGAAAAATCAATCACTATCGCTAATATAAAGTTTTATTTAAAATCCCAAGATAGATTAGAAACCAATCGGCAGTGGTCGCAGCGAAAGTCGAATAGATCGTGTAGCGGCGTTTCTAGATACCACTCGCGCCCACACAATGGGCAGCGCCGTTGGCGTTCTTCATCTAAGCTAGTGCCACCAACTCGGTATAAATATAAATAAGTTGGCTTATGACTTACATAACTGATTCGTTTGGTTAAATCCTGGCCTCGCTGAAATAGCCGAGTTCCTGGCTCACTCATCTGTGCAACACATTGAGTTTCTAAAATAGAGCCATTCATTTGCAGCTGATCGCAGGCACTCCAATCTTCCTGCCATTTGATAATTTGCCGTTGGTCACCATTGGCAACTGAGGGGATGCGATATAATGGAATAGGTAAAAAACGTTCCATTGACCGCAGTGGCGAACAGCTATGAATAAAACTGGTATAGAGGATCATGGCTTGTGAATCTTCGCCATTTTCACATTCGTCAGAAAAAAGCTCACGACCTAATTCTTTTATTTTGGGACGCAGTAAATTGGCTTCGCTGAGTTTGCTCATGGCATGACTGACCTGCAACGAATAAAAGTGTGGGTGCAGGGCATCGTGTTCGGGGGTGACAACATGGCAACTAAAAGTGCCATTCTCAAGAGAACAAGGAAATTCGCGCCCTAAGATTTGGCCGTTATAGCGCAAAGCATCAAGGACATTCATGATGGCTTGCTGAGCACTATCAATTGTGGTGTTTTCAAAACATTCAAAAGTGAGGCGTTGCTGATACATGGCGGTCTCTAATGGTTTGCCTTTTCAAGGGTATGGATACGCTCAATAAGCTCGATCTGAGTCTTTTCTAGCTGCTCAATGCGTTTGCTTAAACTGTCCAGTGTCGGTACTGAAATGGCTGGATCTTTGGGATCAAGAGGTTTACTTGGTGCCTGTTTAAGTGCATTAATTAACACGGGGAGAGGGTAAGACTGGCTTAATTTAGCTTTGAGCTGTGCCAGAGTCGGTTTTTTCCCCTGCTTGGCAAATTCATAGAGGAGTTGTTGAATTTCATTTTGTGGCATTAGGTATCCTCATCTGGGGTTGGTAATTGTGCTCGATCATCACTAATCGGGGGATTGCTCCCGACGTTTAAATCTGGATAAGGCGGCATTATAAACTCATACCCGGTGCGATTTAACCATAAAAAGCCACTATAACGATGCTGTGGAACATTCGTAAATTCAAATCGGTATTGAAATGTCAGCTGCAGCTTTTTAGCCATCGCTAAATTAATGCCGGCATAATGGACATCTAAAAGTTGCAGTTCAAGATGCCGACAATGGCGAACAATCAGCAGACGAGCCATCTCTGCTTGCTGGCGATGTCGCCAAAACAGCCCGCCTAAAACAAATAGGCCAAAAAGCGCAAAAACACTAGCCATGAGCTGATTGGATGAGTTGCCCGATAGCCTCGGCTAACGCTTTGCCTCGCTGTGGGTCGCGTAAACGACTAAGCACTTGATTGCGTAGTTTGGGAATGGCAACCAGATCTGCAAATAGCTGATTAAAAAGCATCTGGTCGCCAATTTTGGCTAATTGCTCAAAGAACAATCGATTCAGCTCTTCTTCCTCAAGATCGCTCCATAATCGCCCTGCAATAGCAACAAATAACTGAGGATCGCTGGATATTTCTAACTGCTCTTTTAACGCCTTTTGGCGCAGTTTTTTTTGTTGACTAGAGGCCATTGCCCGCAGCAATAAATAGCTTAATTGGGGGCGCTCTTTGAGCCAGATGCCATGCAGTTCACATAATTTGTGACACAATTTTTGGTCAAGGTTTTGATGCTCTAGCAGTTGGGTAAGGTGAACCCAAATTTCATCGTTTAAATGCTCGAATGCATGTGCTAATCGTTGGCTATTGTCTTCTCTGTCGAGGCGGGCGACAACATCCGCTAACCCTTGTAGAGCAATAGATGTCCAGTTTTCCCAACCTAGCTCTCCTGCTAAGTAGGATTGGGCATGTTCGTAATAAACGGATGCCGGGAGGTCTAAGTCGACTTTTAAACGCGCATTAAAGTAGGCTTTTTTTTCTTCGGAAGGGTTAAAAATACAAGGATTATTCGCTAATACTTTGGCTTGCTCATCCGTTGGTTTCTGGCTTAAATCGTGACCTAAAATAGTGACTATTAAATTTAAAAACTGGTCTCTGGCGGCTAGTTTTATAAATCCTTGTTCATCCACTGGAAATTGTAAGAACCAGATGTAAGGCGTTTCAGGTGCCTTGATCGACCAGAAACAAAGTGCTAGGCGTGCATGCCCAGCAATGGGGGCCGGATAGGGATGGACGGCTGTTTCCATTGCATAAAAAGCCTGGGTATCGATAGGCGTAATTCGTCGGCCCATGTCGTAAACTTTAAACTGGCTGCCTGCCAGCGTTAGAATTTCGCTGAGAGTTGAAAGCGCTTTCATAACGAAGATAATCGATGAATTTGAATCATTATAAGCAATCTAGGATTAAAAAAATATTGATGTGCATGATCTGATTTAATTAATCTTACCGAAGTCGCTGCGTTGGCTTTTTCACGGTGTTGTGGTGCTGTATTTAAGCGTCGTGAATTTATACTTGTTGTTGCTGTGTGATTTGCATTGAATAGGTAACTTGTTAAACTTTGCCTTTCGATTTGGCGCGAAGGGATTGGCAATGGATATCTGGAACAACCTTGGCTAATTTCTTGCTCTCATACATATTAGTTACGCTAATCTCAGCATTATTGATAAGCGTACATACAATGATGCTGTTTGCTAAGACAGTTTCGATTCAATTGTCGTCTGAAATTCACTTAGTGGTTAAGAATCAGGGAGACGTTGGCATGTTGAAGTGTGGTGCTCAATATACTTAAACTTTACGGATAATTCTGACACCTCTCCAACGTTTAGTGATGTCAAAGCCATTTCAGGTTTGCCGATAACGTCATCGTGTTAGAAAACGCTCTGGTTTTACGGCCTTAGTCAGTTATAAATTATGGCCGAAAATGAACCACCTCTATCCGGATGATGAATAGTCACCTCTAATATCGGCGATGGTGAGCAAGTCGCAGCGGCAAGAGAGAGATTGCGATCTGGCAAATCAAGAGCAGCAATTTGATTTGATAGACAACCGTTTTTTAAGGGAGATATTCCGTTCTCACCGAAGTCGATGGCATGACAAGTGAGAGTGTGATAAGACGCTCGTATCGAAATGATTTGGTAAATGTTTTCGTGGTTATCATCAAACACAGAGGCTTAAATGGCATCTATTCATACTCAGCTTCAACAGTATTTGATTAAGCTAGAGGGGCTGCTTAAAGCAAACGATCTATGGCAGGATTCTCAGCCTAGCATTATAGCACTATCGAGTACTAAACCATTTGCGCTGGATAAACTGAGTTTAGAACAATGGTTACAGTTCATTTTTATTCCCCGTTTTCAAGTGTTACTTGATGAGCAGTTACCCCTGCCATCAAAAGTTGCTGTTGCTCCTTATGCACAGGAAGTGTTTAAAGATTATGCTCAGTCTACGGCTGAAATTGAGCAGTTGCTTGAGGAAATAGATGAACTATTTAGCTGAAGATTTTGAGTACGAAGTTGAGCCGATCCCGGAGCAATTACCTGTTCTTTATGCCGATGAACATTTTATTGCTGTTTATAAGCCAGCTGGATTACTTGTTCACCGAAGTCCCATTGATGGTGAGAAAAGTCGTTTTGCTATGCAGATTGTGCGTGATCAGGTTGGCCATTATGTCTATCCGGTGCATCGCTTAGATAAACCAACTAGCGGCATATTATTGTTGGCTCGTAGTTCGTTTGTGGCTTCATTAATGATGCCGATGTTCGCAACTGGTCAGGTTAATAAATATTATGAAGCGATTGTGCGTGGATTTATACCAGAGCGACAACTGCTTGATTATGCTCTTAAAAATGAAGATAATCCACAAGTTGAGCCTAAAGTTGCTATGACCGAATATTGGCCGGAGCGTTTTGTTGAGTTACCAATGGCAACTGGTCGATATCCTACGAGTCGCTATTGCTGGTTAAATATTTCGCCACGAACCGGCCGTCGCCATCAGATCCGGCGTCATATGCACCATATTTCTCATCCGATCATTGGTGATACAACCCATGGGGATGGGCGCCATAATCGACTCTTTCGTTCGCAGGGATGGCCAGGTCTCTGGCTGTTGGCCAAAAAATTGACATTTACCCATCCACTAAGCCAGCACAATATTGTCATAGAGCTGGATTATCCAAAACGTTGGAAGAAAATCCAACAAGAACTTTTTCAGCGCTATCAAGTAACGATTTAGTAGTGTTATGAATATAGGTGTTCAGCCGCCTGAACACCTATATGATTTGCTTAGAGCTTGTTCAGCGCCTGCTCAATTTCTGCAATTTTGCTGGTTACAACTTTCTCTAAATGGCGCAACTCGTTTAAGATCTTCTCTTTACTGACCTGGTCGTCCTGCTCTTGTTGGGCCAACTGATCGAGTTCCTGAACGATATATCTGAGTTCGGGGCTAATTTCCGAGACTTCACGGTATTCGCTGGTTCCACCATTGATTAAAACCATTTTATGCTGGCGAGGGAATTTAAATTTCACACTTTTGGCAAATAGATCGCCTTTGTCTTTTTGATAGTAAATTTTGAGGATATCCGCAGCAGCTTCCTGACGCAGAGCATATCGTTCAATTTTTTCAGGATGGATGACTCCGATCGATTTTAAATTTTCGTACATCTTAGACTCCACAATTTTACTTTAACAAATAGCAGCGATGGATGAACCCTATCGGTTCAAAAGCATTTTTGGTCGAGTGTTTATAATAGTGTAATTCAAAAAAAATATCGGTTTATGTCCAAATATTTATGAAAAATAGCGTGGTAGAACACAATTGCTTTTACAAAATTTGGTCGATAATAAAAAAGCAGGCATAAATGCCTGCTTTTTTGAACTCGCGTCATCTAATGAACGATTAATTATGGGTATGTAATTCACTATTTAGGCTGATAGCACTTTTGTTGGTCAGGCATTCAATCATTCCGCTTTGACTGTTGCGGCGGAACAGCAAATCTGACTTGCCTGCTAATTCTCGAGCTTTAGCACTGCCTGCTGCTTGTTTATTCTCATCAATCAATGTGACTTTTGTTCCCGCCGTAATGTAAAGGCCTGATTCAATCGTACACCGATCGCCTAAAGGAATTCCCGTCCCTGCATTGGCACCAATCAGGCAGTTTTCTCCGATAGAGATCACTTGCTTACCGCCACCACTTAAGGTTCCCATGGTTGAACAACCGCCCCCTAGGTCTGAATTATTACCCACGGTGACCCCAGAAGAGATTCGCCCTTCGACCATGCTGACACCAAGAGTCCCAGCGTTAAAGTTACAGAATCCTTCGTGCATGACTGTTGTTCCTTCGCCCAGATATGCCCCCAAACGGACGCGAGAAGTGGCGGCAATCCGAACTCCTTTAGGCACGACATAATCGGTCATTTTAGGGAACTTATCGATAGAACGGATATTGAGGGTTTCGCCTGCTAAACGAGCTTTAAGCTGGTAAGCTGCAACTTCAGCTGGATCGATAGGGCCTTGATTAGTCCAGGCAATATTCGGTAAAACAGCAAAAATACCGGTTAAATCGAGTCCGTGAGGTTTAACTAAACGATGAGACAGCAGATGAAGTTTTAGATAGCCCTCTGGCGTATTTTGTGGGGCAGAATCAGTTGCCAGCACAGTCAGAACAGGGCTTTTGTTTTGAGCACTTCGAGTGGCAAATTGTTCGGCGAATTCAGCCCATTCACGGTTTGGGGCGTTTTTAGCAATCGCCTTTAATGTGTCGTTATTGAGCTCAATAACTTGATTGTCGCCAGTATAACCTACCGCATCTAAAACAGGCTGTATGGTTTGTGTGTCTATATGCACCAATGGTGCTGGATAAAATACTTCTAACCATTGGTTTTGGCTATTTTTACTACCGATTCCAAGGCCAAGGCTAAAAAGGGTCTTGCTCATCAAAATCTCCAGAGTTTGGTTAACGTGTTTGCGAACGGACTTCTTGATCCAAACGTTGCTCAAGCAACGCTTTTAATTGTTGCTGTTCTTGTTGATTTAAGCGAGTGCGATCTTCTTTCGAGATAATGAAAAGATCTTCGGCGCGCTCACCAATAGTGGTAATTTTTGAGCCCTGAATGGAGTAATTTAGCGTTTGTAGAACGGCGCCAACGCTGGCTAACAGGCCTGGCCTATCTAGGGTCATTAACTCCATGAGGGTTCGGTTCCCCCGGGTTGGTAAAAACTCAACATGAGTTGATACCGAGAATTGCTTGATCTGACGTGAAAGAGGCCGAGGTTCGAGTGTTGCGGGTCGGCCAAAGTGAAGCATCGTAATCAGGCTTTCTTTTATCAGATGCTGACGCTCTGGTGTAATTGGAGTGCCATCGGGTTCTAATACAATGAATGTATCTAGTACATAACCATCACGGCTGGACATGATTTGAGCATCGTGAATATTGAGATTTTTCTGTTCCATCTCGTTAGCAACAGATGCAAATAGATGAGGAATATCACGATTATAGAGAAATATTTCTGTACCACCATGACTGGAACGTCGACTAACTAAGACGAGTGGTTGATCATTGCTGTGTCCCCATAGATGCTCGCTATGCCAAGCAATTTGTTCAGGCGTATGACGAAGGAAATAATCGACTCTGAAACGGCGCCAAATGGAGTCAATCTGCTGTTTCGAAAAGCCTCTCTCAAGCAATAAAGCCATAGCGTTACGCTGTTTATCACGGACCAGTCCTCGCAGATCGACTGGGTTTTCTAAACCGCGTCGCAGTGCTTTAAGTGTTGCCTGATAGAGCTCACGCATCAGCGCGCCTTTCCAACTGTTCCACACATCATCATTAGTGGCGCAAATATCGGCAACTGTTAGACAAAATAGCATATCAAGATGGCGTTTATCACGGACCAGCTGGGCGAATTCACTGATCACATCCGGATCGTATATATCGCGGCGCTGTGCGGTGACAGACATCACCAGATGATTTTTCACCAGCCAGCTAACGGTACGGGAGGACGATTTACTAAATCCATGATGAAGACAAAACTCCTCTGCTTCAATTGCCCCAAGTTCACTATGATCGCCATGACGTCCCTTAGCAATATCATGAAATAATGCGGCTAATATTAGCAGGTCAGGTCGTTCTAAACGGCTGTATATTTCGCTGGCTAACGGAAAAGACTGATGAAACTCCTGCCTTGGATAATCATGAATATGTTTAATTAAGCGGTGAGTATGTTCATCGACGGGATAAGCATGGAATAAATCGAACTGCATTTGCCCAACAATCCGATTCCAAGCAGGAAAATAAGCCGCTAACACACCATAGCGATGCATGAGCGTAATTGCTAATCCACTGATATGCGGATGCTTAATGAGTTTTCGGAATTTTTTCCGACATAATTCATGATCTTCTAAATAACCAGCTTGCTGACGAAGTGCCTCGCGCAATTGGCGAAGAGTCGAAGAGTAAATGCCATTGATCTGTTCATGCTCAGCAATGAGCAAGAACATATCGAGGATTTGTTCAGGCTGATTAGTAAAGAGATGATTATCGCAGCTATCGATTAAAGTGCCACGTAAAATGAAGTTGCAGTTAAGTTGACGAACATCGATCGCTGTATTTCCCAAGATTGCTTCATTGAATAATTGCAGCAGCATTTCATTGAGTTCACTCACTCGGCGCACGGTTTGGAAAAACTGCTTCATAAGCTGTTCAACCGGTTCGTTTCGTTTGCCTTCATAACCCATGGCTTTAGCGACGGAGAGTTGGCGATCAAAGAGTAAACGGTTATCTGCTTTGTTTAATTGCAGATGCAAGGCAAAGCGAACCCGCCAGAGAAAATCGCGGCAATCTTCAAGTTCCTGATACTCATATTCGGTTAAAAAACCATGCTCAGCTAGTGCTTTAAGTTCACTTGAGCCAAAGTGTTTGCCTGCCACCCAAGCTATGGTTTGGATATCGCGTAGTCCACCAGGGTTGGCTTTTAAATCAGGTTCAAGTGAATAAGCTGAATCTTTGTAATGGCTGTGGCGATTGTGCTGTTCGGCCTGTTTGGCTCTAAAAAAGTCGGCAATAGGCCAAAATAATTCACTATTAACCTGCTCACTTAATTGCTCGTAAAGTGGTTCATTGCCCGTAATCAGCCGTGACTCGATTAGGTTAGTGGCAATGGTGATGTCTTGTTTACCTAATTTAAGACATTCACTTAAAGTGCGCACACTTTGACCAACATCGAGTTTGATATCCCAAAGAAAGGTAATAAAGTCCGATAATTGTTGTTGTGTGTGTGCATCCAATGTGGTGGGAATTAATATCAGAATATCGATGTCCGATTTTGGGTGAAGTTCCCCCCGGCCATACCCCCCAACTGCGATCAGGCTGAGATCGCTGCGACTATTGAGCTCAAAGTGCTGCCAGATTTGAGAGAGTAAATTATCAAGCTGTGCTGCTCGGGCTTTAACCAGTTCAGTCACTGGAAAGTCGTTGTTAAACCCATCTTGCAACCATGCCAACTGTTTGCAGAGGTAATGTTTACAGTTGGGAATGGTGATTTCACTCAGCTGCATATTGAGTAATTCATCGCCAGCATTCATAACCGCTTTATCCTTATACTTAACATCCGCCGTGATTAGCTGTGGTGAATCTCACGAGGAAAATCTTCATCGCTGCGTAATGTTAATACTTCTACACCATCTTCAGTAACTAATAAAGTGTGTTCCCACTGAGCCGAAGGTTGACCATCTTTCGTGGTTGCTGTCCAACCATCTTTCTTATTAACTTTACATTTATAAGTTCCGGCATTAAGCATTGGTTCAATTGTGAACGTCATGCCAGCTTTGAGGGGCATTCCTGAGCCTGGCATCCCATAGTGAAGTACCTGTGGTTCTTCATGAAACCCTTCGCCGATGCCATGACCGCAAAAATCACGAACGACAGAATATCCCTGTGGTTCGGCTACCTGTTGGCAGGCCGCGCCTATATCGCCTAAAGTGGCGCCTGGACGGACCAATCTTATGGCTGCATAGAGTGCTTCTTGCGCCGTCTTACAGAGTTTACGTTTTAGTGGTGTAGTTTCACCCACAATGAACATTGCGGAGCTGTCTCCGTGATAGTTATCTTTAATCACAGTCACATCAATATTTAAGATATCGCCTTCACGCAACTTTTTAAATGAAGGAATGCCATGGCAGACGACCTCATTTAATGAGATACAAACTGATTTAGGATATCCATGGTAATTAAGCGGCGCAGGGATCGCTTGTTGTTCATTTACTATGTAGTCGTGGCAGCGTTGATTCAGCTCTTCAGTAGTGACCCCTTTTTTTACATATGGAGTTATCATTTCCAAGACATCTGCAGCCAGTTTTCCGGCAATACGCATTTTGTTTATTTGTTCGGGAGTTTTAATTAAATTTGTCATTTGATTTAAGTATCACTTCAGCTTGCTTTAATCGATATTAACATATCGTGGTCAACATAATTTTGGCAGTGTACCCGATGCGCTTGTTAAGTTGTAGTCAACAAAGGCGATAAAAGGGCTTTAACGTTAAGATTTGCACTTTATCAATGTCTATGAATATGGTATAAAACGCGCCGGGAAATGTGGCTTGATAATAAGGCGCATAAAATCCCTGAATAAACGTGTTCTTTAACTTATAACACACACACATCGAGACCTACTCCGGGGTGCTGCTTTGAATGAGTAGTCGGTCAGTGGGGATGTGTGGAGGCCTAACCCCATAGAGGAAAATAGATTATGGCAAAAGTATCAATGCGCGATATGTTGCAGGCAGGTGTTCATTTCGGTCACCAGACTCGTTATTGGAACCCAAAAATGAAACCATTCATCTTTGGTGCTCGTAACAAAGTTCATATCATTAACTTGGAAAAAACATTGCCATTGTTCAATGAAGCAATGGATATTTTGAGCAACTTAGCTTCTAAAAAAGGTAAAATTCTGTTTGTTGGTACAAAACGTGCTGCAAGCGGTGCTGTAAAAGAAGCTGCGAGCCGTTGTGATCAGTTTTATGTTAACCACCGCTGGTTAGGTGGCATGTTAACTAACTGGAAAACTGTTCGCCAGTCAATCAAACGCCTGAAAGATTTAGAAGCTCAGAGCCAAGACGGCACTTTTGAAAAGTTGACTAAAAAAGAGGCGCTGATGCGTACTCGTGAAATGGAAAAACTGGAAAAAAGTCTTGGCGGTATTAAAGATATGGGTGGCTTGCCAGATGCACTGTTCGTGATTGACGCTGAACATGAAAGCATCGCCGTTCGCGAAGCAAATAACCTGGGCATTCCAGTTATTTCAGTTGTTGATACCAACTCAGATCCAGATGGTATTACACATATCATCCCAGGTAACGATGATGCGATTCGCGCTGTTAAACTTTACCTGGAAGCTGCTGCTGATTCGATTCTGGCTGGTCGTCAGGAAGATTTGGTTGTGCAAGCTGAAGAAGATGGTTTCGTTGAAGAAACTGCGGAGTAATAAGGAATTTTAATCCCTTATTAACCAAACCCAACTTGTTGGTTAACAGGGGCCTCAAAGGCCCCTGTGTTTTATCCGAAACGACAGAGGATTTAACAAATGGCAATTACTGCTGCTTTGGTAAAAGAACTGCGCGAACGTACAGGCGCAGGTATGATGGATTGTAAGAAAGCCTTGACTGAAACTGATGGCGATATCGAACTTGCGATTGAGAATATGCGTAAGTCTGGACAGGCAAAAGCGGCTAAAAAAGCTGGTCGAGTTGCCGCTGAAGGTGCTATTTTTGCAAAAGTTGCAAACGGTGTCGGTACACTGGTTGAATTTAACTGTGAAACTGACTTCGTTGCTCGCGACAAAAGTTTCCAGGCCCTGGGCGAAGAAATCGCAACAGTGGCACATGATGCTAAACTGAACGATGTTGCTACGCTGCTTGAAACAACATTAGCTAGTGGTGAAACTGTAGAAGTTACTCGTGCTAACTTGGTTGCTAAAATCGGCGAAAATATGACAGTTCGTCGTGTTGTTAGCGTTGAAGGTGACAACCTTGGAGCCTATGTTCACGGTGGCCGCATTGGGGTTATCACGGTGCTTAAAGGTGGTGATGAAGAACTGGCTAAAGACTTGGCGATGCACGTTGCGGCAGCCAGCCCACAGTTCGTTAAACCAGACGATGTACCTGCTGAAGTTGTTGAAAAAGAAAAAGCAATTCAAATTGATATTGCAATGAACAGCGGTAAACCTGCTGAAATTGCAGAAAAAATGGTTGCTGGCCGGATGAAAAAATTCACTGGCGAAATCAGCTTAACTGGTCAGGATTTTGTAAAAGATCCTTCAATGAGCGTCGCACAGTTGCTCAAATCGAAAGGTGCAGATGTTGAAACATTTGTTCGCCTGGAAGTTGGTGAAGGTATCGAAAAACAAGAAGAAGATTTTGCTGCTGAAGTTGCCGCTCAGATGGCTGCTGCTAAAAAGTAAAATTTCTGCTATCGATGGTTGTAGCAGCTAGACTGCTACAACCTTTTCTATGTCCCCCATGATTAAAGAGATACATAAGCGATGAGTATCAACCCCAAACCCGCATATCGGCGAATTTTGTTAAAACTTTCTGGTGAAGCTCTGATGGGCAGTGAAGGCTTTGGTATTGACCCTTCAGTTCTAGGCCGTATGGCACTAGAAATAAAAGAGCTTGTAGAGTTAGGTGTCCAAGTCGGACTCGTGATCGGTGGTGGTAACTTATTTCGTGGTGAAGGTTTAGCCAAATCAGGGATGAATCGCGTTGTGGGTGACCATATGGGGATGCTAGCGACTGTGATGAATGGTCTGGCAATGCGTGATGCCCTCGATCGAGCTTATGTTAATGCGCGGTTGATGTCAGCAATTGAGCTGACTGGTGTTTGTGATTCCTATAACTGGTCTGATGCAATTAGCAATCTTAAAGGTGGGAAAGTCGTTATTTTCTGTGCGGGTACGGGAAACCCTTTCTTCACCACCGACTCAGCTGCGTGTCTTCGCGGGATTGAGATTGAAGCAGATGCGGTTCTTAAGGGAACCAAAGTGGATGGCGTATATGATAGTGATCCGGCTCAAAATCCAGATGCTAATTTATACTCAGAACTTTCATATGCTCAGGTTCTCGATCAAGAATTGAAGGTTATGGACCTTGCAGCTTTCACTTTAGCGAGAGATCATGGATTACCAATCCGGGTATTCAATATGAATAAACCGGGGGCCCTGAAGCGTGTTGTCATGGGACAAAACGAAGGTACAGTTATTCATAAAATGGCCGATTCGCTTGGCGAGGACAAATAACGTGATTAAAGACATTAAACAAGATGCGCGTGAGCGCATGGAAAAAAGTATCGATGCTTTGCGTAGCCAAATGGCTAAGATCCGTACTGGTCGTGCGCACCCAAGCCTGTTGGATAGTATTACTGTTTCTTATTATGGCAGTGAAACACCACTGAACCAACTGGCTAATGTTGGGACTGAAGATTCTCGTACGCTGACTGTGACTGTTTATGATCGTTCGGCGATACAGGCAGTTGAAAAAGCAATTATGACCTCTAATCTGGGGCTCAATCCGTCCTCTGCGGGCGCTGTTATTCGCATTCCTTTGCCACCATTAACAGAAGAGCGTCGCAAAGACCTGATTAAATTAGTGCGTGCTGAAGCAGAGCAGGGTAAAGTTGCAATTCGTAATATTCGCCGTGATGCAAATAGTTCAATTAAAGCATTGCTTAAAGATAAAGAGATCAGCGAAGATGAAGATCGTCAGGGACAAGATGAGATTCAGAAGTTTACTGATGAGTTTGTAAGTAAAGTTGATAAACTCCTAGAAGGTAAAGAAAAAGAGTTAATGGAAATTTGATTTTCCGTGCTTAAAGCCGCGCCATCGCGCGCGGCGTTTTTATTTATGGGGTACAACTATATGAGCGCTAGCGAGTCAGCTGACCATGTTTCGGGAGCTTTCCCTCGCCATGTTGCGATAATTATGGATGGTAATGGGCGCTGGGCTAAGCGGCGAGGAAAGCTAAGAGTTTCCGGGCACAATGAAGGTGCCAAGACTGTTCGTAAAATAGTAAGAAGTGCATCAATTTTAGGGATTGAACAACTCACTTTATTTGCTTTTAGCAGTGAAAATTGGCGTCGACCGCTTGACGAAGTCAATAATTTGATGAAGCTATTTATGAATGTGCTTCAGCGTGAAAGTAAAAATCTTAATAAGAATAATGTTCGGTTGCGAATCATCGGTGGGCGTAGTGAGTTTTCTTTAGCATTACAAAAAAAGATGGCCGCAGTGGAAGCGAACACCGCTCAAAATAATGGACTAACATTAAATATAGCTGCCAATTATGGTGGCCGCTGGGATATCACCGAACAGATGCGCAGCCTTGCAGAAAGGGTAAGTTGTGGTGAATTGCAACCTAGTGATATGAATGAAACATTGCTTCAGCAGTCGTTTATTCAAAATAGCGTTGGTGATGTTGATCTGATGATCCGCACCGGTGGCGAGCATCGGATTAGCAATTTTCTGATTTGGCAGTTGGCGTATGCCGAATTATATTTTACTGAAACATTATGGCCTGATTTTGATGAACAAGCGTTTAGCGATGCGCTAGCCTCTTACGTGCAACGTGAGCGTCGATTCGGTTGTACGAGCGAACAAATTCAGCATTTGATTAGTGCAGAGTAACCTATGAATAGAGGATTAATTTGTTAAGGCAGCGGATTATCACAGCGCTCTTGCTGGCGCCAATTGCAATTATTTGTATTTTTTTCCTTCCTATAAAGGGACTAGCCGTTCTTTTATCGGCTATCGTTTTAATTGCCAGTTATGAATGGTCAGGGCTAGTGAGTCGCTCTGCTCTTACTCGCACTGGTATTACTGTTACTTTAGCCTTTTTCTGGTTCGCTAGTTTTTCAGTATTTTCTTGGCAGCGTGTTGCTGATAATAGTGGTTTAATCGCACTATTTTTTATTGCCGTTATTTTTTGGTTATTAGCTCTATTATTGGTGCTGCGTTATCCTGATAGTGCTCAATATTGGTCAACTAAACCGTTACTCAAATGCTGCGCTGGATTACTCGCATTAATCCCGTTTGGATGGTCAATGTTGATTTTAAGGAATACCAACACGCAGCATTCTTGGATTGGTGCTTTATGGGTTGTGTATGTGATGGCCTTAGTTTGGGCTGCTGATACCGGTGCTTATTTTGCAGGGCGTCGCTTTGGCCGTATTAAATTAGCCCAGAAAGTGAGTCCGAATAAGACCATTGAAGGGCTCGCCGGGGGCCTTATTGCTGCGATGGTGATCTGTTTGCTGGTGTTAACCATTGTTAACCCGGATATTAATGGTTGGGTTTTCTTCGGTACATCAGTACTGACTGCTCTGGTCTCTGTACTAGGTGATCTATTTGAGAGCATGTTAAAACGAGAGGCTAACATTAAAGATAGTGGTTCAATTTTACCAGGTCATGGCGGTATTTTGGATCGAATCGATAGCCTGACAGCTGCTTTGCCAGTCTTTACATTTTGTTATCTATTGTGGGTCGCTTTATGAATGCCCGTCGTCTAGTTATTTTGGGTGCTACTGGTTCAATTGGTCGTAGCACTTTGAAAGTTGTCAGAGAAAATCCGTCTTTATATCAGATCCATTGTTTAACAGGTCATCGTAACAGTGCCCGTATGGCCGAGCTTATTGATGAATTTAAACCCCGTTATGTGGTGATGTCTGATTTGTCTGCTGCGCGTGAATTAAAGCATCAGGTTAATGGGGTGTGTGATGTTTTAGATTCCTCTGAAGCACTGATTCAAGCTGCCAGTGATCCAGATGCAGATATAGTGATGGCTGCTATTGTCGGAGGTGCTGGACTTCGGCCAACCCTCGCAGCGGTAAGATCGGGTAAGACTGTATTATTGGCTAATAAAGAAGCATTAGTGATGACAGGCTTGTTGTTGATGCAAGAAGCCAAGCAAAGTGGTGCAAAAATATTACCAGTTGATAGTGAACATAATGCTATGTTCCAGTGTTTACCTAAACAGGTGCAAACTAATTTAGGATTTTGCGATTTAAGAGCCAATGGTGTTTCTAAATTGCTATTGACTGGCTCTGGTGGGCCTTTTCGTACGTTGGCTTTGGATAAGTTAGAAGATGTGAGTGTGGCTCAAGCTATTCACCATCCAAACTGGTCAATGGGAGCGAAAATTTCAGTTGATTCAGCAACGATGATGAATAAAGGTCTTGAGTATATTGAAGCTAAACGACTTTATCACGCAGCTCGCTGTGAGCTTGAAGTGATTATTCATCCGCAGTCGGTGATTCATTCGATGATTCAATATTGTGATGGTTCCGTTTTAGCTCAGTTGGGCGAGCCGGATATGGCAACGCCCATCGCTTGCGCAATGGCTTATCCACAAAGAATTTCTTCTGGTGTGGAACCTCTGGACTTTTTAGCACTCAAAGAATTGACTTTTGCTGCTCCAGACTATCAGCGATATCCTTGTTTGAAGTTAGCGATAGATGCTTGTTATCAAAGCCAGTTCGCGACGACCGCTCTCAATGCGGCTAACGAAGTCGCTGTTCAGGCTTTTTTAAAGGGTCAAATTAAGTTTACTGATATAGCTGGGGTCGTCGAATCTTGTCTGGCTCAGCTTGATGAGCAAAATCGGCAGTTGGAACTTGATGATTTGCTTGCTCTGGATGGGCAAATTCGCCAAGTTGCCGTTCAATATGTGCGGAATAGGTGCTAATGCAAAGTTTTATCTGGAATGCGTTTTTCTTCATTGTCGCGTTAGGTTTGTTAGTGGCAATCCACGAGTTCGGCCATTTTTGGGTGGCTCGGCGATGCGGTGTGAAAGTTGAGCGCTTTTCGATAGGATTTGGGAAAACAATTTGGTCACGTATTGGCCAGGATGGAACCGAATATATCTTGGCTTTAATTCCGCTAGGTGGCTACGTCAAAATGCTTGATGAGCGGGTGGAGCCTGTACCTGAGCAGTTGCGTTCCCAGGCTTTTAACAATCAGTCTTTGGCTGCTCGAGCTGCAATCGTTGCCGCAGGGCCACTGGCTAATTTCCTTTTAGCGATTGTGGCCTTCTGGGTTATGCTGATGATCGGTATCCCCGGAGTAAAACCCGTATTGGGGAATATCCCTGCGGATAGCCTAGCTGCAAAATCAGGGCTTAAAGCCGGTCAACAAGTGTTAGCGGTTGATGGCCACCCAGTGCAAGATTGGCACAATCTGATGTTGTCGCTTATTTCCCATGTTGGCGAAGATAATGTTACTGTTCGCGTTAACTCTGACACGGATGGTATTGAAGATCATCATCTTGACTTATCTTCTTGGCGCATTGGTAGCAATTCTGAACACAATCCGCTTAATGATATCGGTGTTGTGCAATATCTTCCCAAAATTTCTTTGCAAGTCGCAAAAGTCGTTCCTAAGAGCCCGGCTGCTAATGCGGGACTGCAACAAGGGGATCAACTTTTATCTGCGGGTGGACAAAAGCTTAATACTTGGGAGCAATTTACGACAATGGTTCGTCATCACGCAGGACAGTCGATGCCTTTGAGTATTGAACGCCAAGGTCAAATGTTGCATTTGAATGTGGTGCCAGAAAAACGACATGCGAATGGCCAGACATTTGGATTTATGGGAGTGGCACCAAAGGTTGAGCCGTATCCGAGTGATTACTTGATCACTATTCAATACGGACCGCTAGAGTCATTGTATAAAGGTGTTGAGCGTACTTGGCAGACAACGCGAATTACGATTGATATGCTTGTCAAGCTGGTAACAGGAAAAGTATCTGTACAGAATTTAAGTGGTCCAATTTCGATTGCCCGCGGGGCTGGACAGTCAGCACATTATGGGTTGGCTTATTTTCTTGGATTTCTAGCTTTAGTTAGTGTTAACTTAGGTATCCTAAATTTGGTACCTTTACCGGTTTTAGATGGTGGACATCTATTATTCTTCGCTATTGAGGCGGTAACGCGTCGTCCTGTATCCGAACGAGTGCTTGAAGTTGGGATGCGGATCGGTACATCCGTTTTAGTGGTTGTTATGATGTTTGCTCTTTTTAATGATTTAATGCGCTTATAATTAGGACCTCTTTCTTCTCTATGTATAAAAAGAAGTTTCTTGCAGCAGCATTGGCCGCTTTATGGTCAGGGATGAGTTTAGCTGCCCAATCTGGTGAGTTTAAAGTTAGTAGTATTCATGTTGAGGGGTTACAGCGAGTTTCGCTTGGGGCTGCATTATTACAGCTTCCTCTGCGGGTCGGAGATGAAGTAACTCGCGATGATATTAGTGACAGTCTTAAACAACTTTACCGTAGTGGTGATTTTCAGGATGTTTCTGTTTACCGGGATCATGATGCTCTTATATATAAAGTAAAAGAGCGCCCGGTCATTGCCAGCCTTGAATTCTCCGGTAATCACGATGTAAAAACAGATAAACTCAAAAAGAGCTTATCTGCTCAAGGAATTAAAGTTGGTGAGCCGTTGGACAGAACGAATCTGACCAACATTGAAAAAGGTTTAGAAGACTTCTATTACTCAGTTGGTAAATATAATGCTAGGGTCAAAGCAATTGTTACAACATTGCCACGGAATCGTGTTGACCTTAAATTTGCCTTTCAAGAGGGGTTGTCGGCGAAGATCCAACAGATTAACTTTGTGGGTAATAAACACTTTTCAAATCAAAAACTTCTAGATCAGATGCAACTGACTGATTACGTTCCTTGGTGGGATTTGATGGGTGATCAGAAATACCAAAAACAAAAACTTGCGGGCGATTTAGAAACAATTAAAAATTTCTATTTTGACCGTGGTTATGCTCGTTTTAAAATTACATCCACTCAGGTTGCGCTGACTCCTAACCGACATCAGGTTTATATTACCGTGAATGTTCATGAGGGAGGAGTTTATAAAATTAAGAAAGTAGCTCTTGACGGCGATTTGCTGGGTAAAAAAGCACAAATGGAAAAATTAATTCCCATTCAGCCTGGTGCTACTTATAACGGCTCTGATATTTCGCAGATGCAGGATACGTTAGAAAAATATTTGGGCCGATTTGGATATGCTTACCCACAAATTCAGGTGTATCCCGAATTTGATGACAAAGATAAACAAGTCACATTGCATGTCAATGTTGACCCAGGTAGGCGTGTCTATGTTCGTCATATTAATATCACTGGCAACACCGTCACCAGTGATAATGTGATTCGCCGCGAAATGCGCCAAATGGAAAGTACTTGGTTATCCAATCGTAATATTGAACAGTCGAAAAAAAGGCTCAATCGACTCGGTTTGTTTAAATCTGTTGATAGTAATACGACTCGAGTATCGGGAAGTCCGAATGAGGTGGACGTTGGTGTAGCTGTTAAAGAACAGTCTACCGGGTCAATTACCGCTGGGATTGGCTATGGTACTACCTCTAAAATCAGCATAAATGCTGGGATCAGCCAGAAGAACTTTATGGGTACAGGTGATTACGTGGCAATTAAAGCCTCTCGTAACACCTATTCAAAAGAGCTTAGCTTATCGCATACTAACCCTTATTTTACAAAAGACGGTGTAAGTTTAGGTGAACGGCTCTATTACAAAGACTTTGATGCATCAAAAGCCAACTTGGTCAGTTACACCAATAAATCAATTGGACTGAAAGGCACTCTCGGTTTTCCAGTTAATGAAAATAATCGCCTATCAATTGGCCTCGGGGGCGAGATTAATAAAATTTCTCAGGCTGACCCGTATGAACAGGTTCGACAGTTCTGGCGGATTTATAAATCTAATGTGAGTGGTACCAATAATTCACTGGACTTTAAAAATGTCACGCTCGATTTGGGCTGGACCCGCAATACGCTAGATTACGGTAAGTTTCCAACCGATGGTTCAAAACAGCAATTCTCGTTTGAGATATCAGTGCCGGGTTCTGATACCCAGTATTTTAAAACGAGCATTGATTCAAGTAATTATTTTCCATTAACAGATAATCACCATTGGGTACTGAAAACCTATGGGAAAGTCGGGTATGGTAATGGTTATGGCACAGTAAATGGTGGTGATCAGATCTTACCGTTTTTCGAAAATTTCTATGCTGGTGGTTGGGGATCGGTTCGAGGTTTTTCATCCAATACAATTGGGCCCAGAGCGATCTATGCTAATGATAATAACGGCAATACAGAGTATGTTCCTGGGGGGGCAATTGGCGGGAACGGAATGGCGACGGGGAGCGTAGAGCTGATATTCCCAACTCCATTTTTAAGTGAATCTTATGCCGACCAAATTCGAACCACTGCATTTTTGGATTTTGGTTCGGTATGGGATACAGAATATGACACATCTCAAGCAATGCGCCAATGTGTGAAAGATTGTGGTGAAATCGCTGATTATACAAATCCAGGACGAATTCGTGCTGCAGCTGGGATTTCTGTACAATGGTGGTCGCCGATTGGACCAGTGGTCTTCTCGCTGGCTAAACCAGTTAAAAAATATCCAGGTGATGATACCGAGTTTTTCTCATTTAATTTAGGTCAAACGTTTTAAGTAATTGATAGGAGTTCCCAGTGAAGAAAATCGTTCTAAGTGCTCTGTTAGCTGTTTCATTAATGGCTCCAGCGACGGCTGCTATGGCAGATACAAAAATTGCGACAATTAATATGCATGAAGTTTTCCAAAACTTGCCGCAAAGAGAAGCCGCAATGAAGAAATTGCAAAACGAATTTGCGGGGCGGATTAAGGAATTGCAAGGCTTAGAAAGCCAAATGAAGTCGCTCTATCAGAAGCAGCAAAAAAATAAAGGCCTGATGAGTGCTGATGAGCAGACTAAACTTCAACGCAAATTAGCTGAGTTGCAATCTCAATTTCAGTTGAAGCGTAAAAATTATCAGGATGACCGTCGTGAAGCCGGTGAAAAAGCGCAGAGTAAATTGATTAAAAAAATCCAGGCTGCCGTAGCTAAAATTGCTAAAAGCAAACATCTGGATTTAGTAATCCCAGTGGATGCAACTGCATTCTCAAAACCGGATATGGATATTTCCAAAGCGGTAATTGATGCAGTAAGTAAAGAAAACTAGAAAAATAAAGAGTAGGAACAATGACTGTAACTTTAGAGCAGATAGCGCAATGGGTTGAAGGGCAGCTTCAAGGACCAACAGAAGCTGAAATCGAACAAATTGCCCCATTATCCAAAGCAGGTCCAAGTGATGTGACATTTCTTAATGACAATCGCTATCAGCATCTATTAGCTGATTGTCAGGCTGGTGTTATTTTATTAACCGAGCAGAATGCACAGTACGCTAAAGGGGCAGTCATTGTTGTCGATGATCCATATCTGGCTTATGCCCGATTAGCTCAGCATATGGATAGCACACCTAAAAGTGCGGATTGTATTCATCCATCAGCCGTCGTTAGTCCTGATGTTACTATGGGGCAAAACGTCAGTATCGGTGCTAACGCCGTCATCGAAGCCGGTGTCGTGCTTGGCGATGACGTACAAATTGGCGCGAGTTGTTTTGTCGGACAAAATACTCAGATTGGTGCGGGAACTAAACTCTGGGCGAATGTGAGTGTATACCATGATGTTAAAATTGGTTGCCATTGCTTGATTCAGTCTAGTGCGGTTATTGGTTCCGATGGCTTTGGTTATGCAAATGATCGAGGAAAGTGGATTAAAATTCCACAAATTGGTCGGGTTATTTTAGGTGATCGGGTAGAGATAGGAGCATCCACTTGTATTGACCGTGGAGCACTAGAAGACACAGTGATTCATGATGGCGTGATTATTGATAACTTATGCCAGATTGCTCATAACGTTGAGATCGGCGAAAATACCGCAATCGCCGGTTGTACGACAATGGCCGGTAGTCTGAAAGTTGGTAAATATTGCATTATTGGTGGTGCTAGTGTCTTTAATGGTCATATGGAGATCTGCGATCAGGTTCACATCTCTGGTATGTCCATGGTGATGCGTCCCATCGATAAACCGGGCGTTTACTCTTCGGGAATTCCAGCCCAGACAAATAAAGAGTGGCGTAAAACAGCGGCTAGGGTTATGCAAATCGATCAGATGCATAAACGTATACGCGAATTAGAACATAAACTCGCTAAGCTTGACGCCGATAACAACAAGTAAAAAACAAGTAAAAACAGGAAATAAGATTTTGACTCAGGAACTTAATCGGTTAGAAATTCACGATATTTTAGAATTGTTGCCGCACCGTTACCCATTTTTATTAGTTGATCGTGTTCTTGATTTTGAAGTAGGCAAGTCAATGCATGCCATCAAAAATGTCACGTTTAACGAGCCTTTCTTTCAGGGGCACTTCCCTGATCGTCCAGTTTTCCCTGGCGTGCTATTATTAGAAGCAATGGCACAGGTTACGGGAATTTTAGCGTTTAAATCAGCTGGCAAACCTCGTGAAAATGAGCTTTATTATTTTGCAGGGATTGATAAAGCGCGTTTTAAACGGCCTGTTGGTCCTGGTGATGTCATTCATTTTGAAGTTGAGTATCTGCGTGATATGCGTGGGGTAGGTAAATTCAAAGCTGTGGCCAAAGTTGATGATGAACTTGTGTGCGCTGCAGACATTATGTGTGCCCGAAGAGAGTATAAATGATCGATTCAACTGCAATGATTCACCCTACAGCCCTCATTGGTAGCGATGTCACTGTGAAATCCGGTGTACAGATAGGTGCCTATAGTGTGGTTGAAGGTGATGTAACCATTGGAGAAAATAGCTGGATTGGCTCGCATGTGGTCATAAAAGGCCGCACAACCATCGGCCGGAACAATCGCATTTATCAGTTTGCTTCTATCGGTGAAGCCTGTCAGGACCTTAAATACCGAGGTGAAGATACTGAATTAGTTATTGGGGATGACAATACTATCCGAGAAAGTGTGACGATGCATCGTGGGACCATTCAAGATAATGCTCTTACTAAAGTAGGCAGTCATAACTTATTTATGATTAATGCTCATGTTGCTCATGACTGCATCATTGGTGATAACTGCATTTTTGCCAATAATGCGACATTAGCCGGTCATGTAACGATTGGTGATTATGTAATTTTTGGTGGATTAGCTGCAATTCACCAGTTTGGCAAAGTTGGGGCACATGCGTTTATTGGTGGATGTGCAGCGCTGAACCGCGATGTACCGCCTTATGTGATGGCAGTTGGTAACTATGCGCGCCCAGTGACAATCAACAGCGAAGGGCTGCGACGCCGTGGTTTCAGCAATGAAGCGATTAGAGCTTTGCGCCGCGCTTATAAGATCTTATACCGCGAAGGTTATACGGTTGAACAAGCCATTGAGCAGATGCAGACTATGAGCGATGAATTTCCTGAAGTGAAATTATTCGTCGATTTCTTAAGTAATCATGGTCGGGGTATTATTCGGTAATGGTTAAACCCGTTTCGCGTTCTTTAACTATTGCCCTTGTCGCCGGAGAAGTCTCCGGCGATATTTTAGGTGCTGGATTAATTAAAGAGCTTAAAAATATTTATCCTGATGCTCATTTTTGCGGTATTGCGGGCCCTAAAATGCAAGCACTTGGCTGTGAAGCATTTTTTGAAATGGATGAGCTGGCAGTGATGGGAATCGTCGAGGTTTTAGAAAAATTACCTCGTATTCTAAAGGTTCGCCGGCAATTAATTAAACGACTAAAAGCACTTAAACCTGATGTTTTTATTGGCATCGATGCACCTGATTTTAACCTGAGGGTGGAAGATAGACTCCATGCCGAAGGTATTAAAACTGTCCATTATGTGAGTCCCTCCGTTTGGGCGTGGAAACAAAAACGTGTATTTAAAATCAAACGCGCATGTGATTTGTTGTTGGCCTTTTTACCTTTTGAAAAAGCCTTTTATGAGCGCTTTGATGTTCCTTGTGAGTTTGTGGGACACACGATGGCGGATGCAATTGATCTCGATATAGCCAAAGCGCCTGCTCGTCAAGCTTTAGGGATTCATCCTCAAGGGCCTTTATTAGCTATTTTGCCCGGTAGTCGTAAGGCTGAAATTGAATTGCTTAGTGTGCCATTTCTTCAGGCTGTCCAAAACCTTAGTACTAAAATTGACGCTTTAGAAGTTATCGTACCGATGGTGAGTTCTGCTCGCCGTGCACAGTTTGAATCATTGTTGCAATCACATCCGGTCAGTCTTCCCGTGCATATTATTGACGGGAATGCGCGCCAAGCTATGGCGGCAAGTGATGCTATTTTATTGGCATCAGGAACGGCTGCGTTAGAAGCCATGTTGGTGAATCGTCCGATGGTTGTGGGCTATAAATTAAAACCATTCTCTTACTGGATTGCCAAACGGCTAGTAAAAACCGATTATATTTCTTTACCAAATCTGCTGGCGGGAGAGCCATTGGTCAAAGAGTGCATCCAAGATGACTGTAATGCTGATGTGCTCAGCGCAGCTTTACTTCCTTTATTAATCGATGATCAGAGCGCCTTGCAAGCTCGATTTCGGCAGTTACATGAACAAATTCGTTGTCAGGCGGATTACAAAGCGGCAATGGCTATTAAGCGAGTAATTGAATCATGACATTTATCTATCCGGAAGGCTTTCAATGTGTTGCTGGTGTTGATGAGGTAGGACGTGGGCCGCTTGTGGGTGATGTGGTGACTGCTGCTGTTATTTTGGACCCGGCCAAGCCTATATCAGGGCTGAATGATTCGAAAAAATTATCTGAGAAGAAACGTTTATCTCTGGCGATACAAATTAAAGAAAGGGCGCTGGCTTTTGCGATTGGCCGAGCGAGTCCGCAGGAGATTGATGAATTAAATATTTTGCATGCGACAATGCTCGCGATGCAACGAGCCGTGTCAGGTTTATCATTACCACCTGACTTTGTGCTGGTTGATGGCAATCGAACGCCGAAATTTCCTTGTGCCAGTCTAGCTGTCGTTAAAGGGGATGGGTTAGTCGCCGAGATTAGCGCTGCATCTATTTTGGCTAAAGTGACGCGAGACCAAGAGATGGTTGAGCTGGATGCTTTGTATCCGCAATATCAGTTTGCTAAACACAAAGGGTATCCGACTAAAGCTCATTTAGAACTGTTAGAGAAATATGGCCCAATTGCTCAATATCGGCGTAGCTTTAAGCCTGTTGCCCGCATTATTGGAATGATTGAGGAGCGTCACCATGCATGCTGAACCACGGTTTATTCATTTAAGAATTCATAGTGACTATTCGATGGTCGATGGGCTTAAAAAAGTGAAGCCCATCGTTGGTGCCGTTGCCCAACAGCAGATGCCTGCGATGGCTCTGACCGATCAGACTAATTTTTGTGGTGTCGTTAAATTTTATGGCGAGGCTCACAATAAAGGGATAAAACCCATTATTGGTGCTGATTTTTGGGTACACAGTGAGCCTCTGGGCGATGAATTAAGTCGCTTAGTGATTTTGGCTAAGGATAACACAGGGTATCAGAATATTACTCAGTTGATCTCCAAGGCTTATCTGCGCGGTCATTTGCAGGGGCGTCCGGTGATTGAGCGTGATTGGCTGATTGAACATCAAGAGGGGATTATCATTCTTTCTGGGGGACGAGAGGGTGATATTGGTCGGGCTTTGCTTAAAGGCAACCGGGCTATGGTCGAAGAAATTGCCGACTTTTACCGTCAATATTTTACCAATCACTTCTATATTGAGTTGATTAGAACTCACCGACCTGATGAAGAAACTTATTTGCATATGGCCGTTGAGCTTGCCAATGAATATCAGTTTCCAGTGGTTGCAACCAATGAAGTGATGTTTTTGCAAGAGGAAGAATTTGAAGCCCACGAAATTAGGGTAGCGATTCATGATGGGTATACTCTTGCGGATCGTCATCGGCCGAAGAATTACAGTCGTGAGCAGTTTTTACGCACAGAAGAACAAATGTGTGAACTGTTTGCTGATATTCCAGAAGCACTGGAAAACACAGTTGCTATTGCTAAACGCTGTAACGTTACCATTCGACTTGGGACTTATTTCTTGCCTGAATTCCCAACTGGAGGGCAAGAAATTGATTCGTATTTCACCGCAAAGGCCTGGAAAGGACTAGAGGAGCGACTCAAGTTTTTATTTCCGGATGAGAAAGTTCGAGCCGAAAAACGCGCTAAATATGATGCGCGTTTGCAGCGTGAGTTAGATGTTATCTTGCAAATGGGCTTTCCCGGCTATTTTCTTATTGTGATGGAATTCATTCAGTGGAGTAAGGATCATCAAATTCCGGTTGGTCCTGGCCGCGGCTCTGGTGCTGGCTCTCTAGTTGCCTATTCACTTAAAATTACCGACTTAGATCCACTGGCATTTGATTTGCTGTTTGAACGGTTTTTGAATCCAGAGCGTGTCTCAATGCCTGATTTCGACGTCGATTTTTGTATGGATCGTCGTGATGAAGTGATTGAACATGTAGGGGATCTATACGGCCATGATGCTGTATCGCAGATTATTACCTTCGGGACTATGGCAGCGAAAGCCGTGGTACGCGATGTGGGGCGCGTGTTAGGTCATCCTTATGGGTTTGTTGACCGAATTTCCAAACTTATTCCTCCTGATCCGGGGATGACATTGGCTAAAGCATTTGATGCTGAGCCTCGTTTGGGTGAGATTTACGAACAAGATGAAGAGGTTAAAGAGCTGATTGATATGGCTCGGATCCTTGAAGGTGTAGTTCGTAATGCGGGTAAACATGCCGGTGGAGTGGTGATTTCACCGACTACAATTACCGATTTTGCACCGCTTTATTGTGATGAAGAAGGGCATCATCCAGTCACTCAATTTGATAAGAGTGACGTGGAATATGCTGGTCTTGTGAAGTTTGACTTTTTGGGGCTGCGTACCTTAACAATTATTCAGTGGGCTGTGGATATGGCCAATGAAAAATTGCTTAAGCATGGTAAAGACCCTATTGATATTTCGTCTATTCCGCTCGACGATCATAAATCGTTTGAAGTATTAAAAGCCTATAAAACCACTGCCGTCTTCCAGCTTGAATCTCGCGGAATGAAGGACTTGATTAAGCGTCTCCAACCAGACTGTTTTGAAGATATGATTGCTTTGGTAGCTTTGTTTCGTCCTGGACCTTTGCAATCAGGGATGGTTGATAACTTCATTGAACGTAAGCATGGTCGTGAAGAGGTCTCTTATCCTGATTCGACGTGGCAGCATGAAAGCCTGAAACCCATATTAGATCCAACCTATGGGATTATCTTGTATCAGGAACAAGTGATGCAGATAGCCCAGGTGCTTGCCGGTTATACGTTGGGTGGGGCTGACTTGTTGCGTCGAGCAATGGGTAAAAAGAAAGCCGAAGAGATGGCTAAACAGCGTGCTGTTTTTGAAAAAGGTGCGATTGATAACGGTGTGGATGGCGAATTGGCCATGAGAATTTTCGACTTAGTTGAAAAATTTGCCGGTTACGGTTTTAACAAATCTCATTCGGCTGCCTATGCATTAGTTTCCTACCAAACGCTGTGGATGAAAGTCCACTACCCAGCATTTTTTATGGCTGCCGTGATGTCTGCGGATATGGATAATACTGATAAAATTGTGACGTTGGTTGATGAATGTTCTAACCTTGGTTTAACAATTATTCCACCCGATGTAAATAGTGGCGTCTATCGTTTCTCGGTGAATGATGAAAACCAGATCGTTTATGGTATTGGAGCCATAAAAGGTGTGGGTGAAGGGCCAATCGAAACAATAATTCAAGCTCGAGCAGATGGACCATTTCGTGATTTGTTTGATTTCTGTTGCAGAGTTGATCTGAAAAAAATTAACAAAAGAGTGATGGAAAAGTTGATCCTTGCCGGCGCAATGGATAAGCTCGGACCTCATCGTGCTGCTTTATTGGCCACTTTAGAGGTCGCAATTAAAGCGGCGAGTCAGCAAGCAAGTGCACAGTCTTTTGGTCAGAGCGATCTGTTTGGCGAGTTGATGCTCGAAGCTGACGTGAGTCGCCCACAGTTTGTAGATGTTGCTCGTTGGAGTGACAAAATATGGTTAGAGGGAGAAAAAGAAACGCTGGGATTGTATCTCACGGGACACCCCATTAACCATTATATACCAGAATTGAAAAAATTCGTTTCAGGACGATTGGCAGAGCTTAGACCGACCAGCCGCGATGTCACAACAATAGCTGCTGGATTGGTTATTTCCACCCGGGTCATGATAACTAAGCGGGGTTCCAAAATGGGGATTCTGCAGCTTGATGACAGAAGTGGTCGTTTGGATGTTATGCTGTTTTCTGAAGCGTTTGAACAGTATCAAGATTTAATTGAAAAAGATCGGATTTTAGTGGTCCAGGGGCAGGTTAGTTTTGACGATTTCTCCGGAGGTCTTAAAATGACAGCTCGCGAAGTAATGGATATTAGCCAAGCGCGTGAGCGTTGGGCAAACCGTTTGGATTTAGTTTTACAAAAACAACAGACTAATGAGTCTTTTTGGCAAAGCTTTATTGAACAGGTTGACCCCTATCGCAATGGAACATGTCCGGTTACAATTCACTATATCGGTGAACATGAACAAGGGACTTACCAGTTAGGGACTGATTGGCGAGTTACTCCAACGGATGAACTAATTGAGGGGTTATCTTCTCTTTTGGGCCATCAACAGGTTTCACTAGCATATAACTGACAGTAAAGAGATTATGAGTTTAAATTTTCTAGATTTTGAACAGCCAGTAGCTGAGCTGCAGGCCCAAATTGAAGAGCTTCGACTGGTAAATAGCGAGTCTAATATGAATGTCGATCTGGCTGAAGAAATTGCTCAGTTAGAGAAGAAACAGTTAGATCTGACTCGTAAAATATTTAGTGGTCTGAGTGCTTGGCAGATTTCACAGTTAGCTCGTCATCCGATGCGTCCTTATACGTTAGATTATATTGAACGTATGTTTACTGATTTTGATGAGCTCTGCGGTGATCGTGCTTATGCCGATGATAAAGCAATCGTTGGTGGGATCGCTCGATTAAATGGGCAGCCCGTGATGATTATTGGTCATCAGAAAGGACGGGAAACTAAAGAGAAAATTAAGCGTAACTTTGGGATGCCTCGTCCAGAAGGTTATCGCAAAGCATTGCGTTTGATGGAGATGGCAGAACGCTTTAAGATGCCAATTCTCACCTTTATTGACACGCCAGGAGCATATCCTGGGGTGGGCGCAGAAGAACGAGGCCAAAGTGAGGCCATTGCGCACAATCTAATGGTGATGTCTGAGCTTAAGGTGCCTACTGTGTGCACTGTTATTGGTGAAGGTGGCTCGGGGGGCGCTTTAGCAATTGGTGTCGGAGATCGGGTGAATATGTTGCAATACAGCACTTATTCAGTGATCTCTCCAGAAGGGTGCGCTTCTATTTTATGGAAAAGTGCAGACAAAGCGCCAGTTGCCGCGGAAGCTATGGGGATTATTGCTAGCCGTTTAAAAGAGCTGGAGCTGATTGATAGCGTGATCGAAGAGCCTTTAGGTGGGGCGCATCGGGATGTTGATAAGATTGCAGCTCGCCTTAAAGAAAAACTAGTGACTGATTTAGCCACTTTGCAGCAGCTTCCGGTCGAAAAGCTTCTAGAAGAGCGTTATAAACGATTAATGAGTTTTGGCTATTGTTAATTGTGTAGAAGTTATAAAAACCCCGCAGTCGCGGGGTTTTTACGTTTATTGGTATACTTATTTTTAACTCGGACTGCTTTTTCATATCATCATTATGGCAGAAAATCTTAGTTTAGACGTTGCATCCTTTCATGATGAACTGACTCATTGTCAGGTTCAATCTCAGCCTTTGATGGTGGCATTAAGTGGCGGGGTGGATTCAGTCGTTCTTCTCCATCTTTTGTGGCAATCTCGCCAGCTTTATCCAACGCTTCAGATTAAAGCAGTACATGTTCATCACGGATTGAATTTCAGAGCGCAAGAGTGGGCTAAATTTTGTCAAAAATTATGTGCGCGTTGGGATATTCCATTAGCGGTTGAATATATTCGAGTGCCGACTGGGCCTCGATTGAGTATAGAAGAACAGGCGCGTATTAAGCGCTATCAGGTTTTTGAGCGATACACACATCAAGGATTTGTGATTGTTTGTGCTCATCATCAAAATGATCAGGCTGAAACTTTCTTTTTGAATTTAAATCGAGGCAGTGGTTTGGCTGGGTTAAGTGCCATGGGGCAAACGCGCCCTTTAGGTCAGACAGCCCTGATCCGTCCACTGTTACATTTTAGTCGAGCGCAAATTGAAGCGTATGCCCAGTATCATCGACTAGATCATATTCATGATGACAGCAATGATGATACCCGTTATGAGCGAAACTTTATTCGTCACGAGGTGCTCCCCGTGCTCAATGAACGCTGGCCTCAGTTTAATCAGCAAGTTGCAAAAAGTAGTCAGTGGATTTGGCAAGCTCAGCAATTAAACGATGAACTGGCACAGATGGATTTAACACGATTAAGTGATGCAAAAGCACGTTTAAGCGAAAATGTGCGAGAATTATCAGCGATTCGGTTGGTCAATGTGTTGCGGTTTTGGTTAAAACAGCGCTCGGGGCGTTATCCAGCACAGGAATCTTTAGAGCAATTTATCCAACAGCTTTCAAGTGGTGAGGATCGTTCTCCTGAGATTTCGATTTGCGGTGGTATTGTGCGTCGTTATCAACACTATTGGCAGTGGGCTGAGGAACCTGTTTGTTATCAACCGGTGTCATGCGTATGGCCTAAACCTTATAAGGCGTTAGCCTGGTCATACATGTCATTATCGATTGTTGCACATGGTCGATTACGTCCTCCAAGGAGTGATGAACAGGTTATAGTTCGTTTTCGTCACGAGGTAGGCAATTTGAAAATGCGGCCTATTGGAAGGGGGGGGAGTCGCTCTCTTAAAAAATTGCTTCAGGAGCTAGCGTTTCCCCCTTGGCTACGAAATTGCGTTCCCCTTATTTTTTATGGTGACCAGTTCGTTGCTGTGGCTGATCGCTTAATCGATGAACGATTTATTGACCCTGAGCGGCAAGGGTGGCAACTGGTTTGGCAATTTTATGCCGATACATTGCCTGGTCCGCAGCCTCAATAAGATCTCTTACTTGCATGCCTGGGTGCCAATCGGCCCAACCACTGCTAATAGAGAGTTCCATATTTGGGACAATGGCTTGCAGCGGTAACTGGTTATTGACTCGCTCTATAACATTCAGTGCTGAGCGAGGCTGGGCAGGGCAAAGTATGATCGCAAATTCATCGCCACCGTAGCGCGAGACATGATCCGTTTTGCGGCAAGCTTGCAAAAGGGTTTTGGCAATAAATTGTAAGACCTGATCACCCGCCAGATGACCATGTTGGTCGTTAATTTGTTTAAAATTATTGACATCACATAGCAGTAGTTGCAGCCCCGTTTTAATGCGTGAATTTTGTGCGATCATTTGTGATAAATTTTCGTCAAAATTTTGCCGATTTTTAATTCCTGTTAAGTAGTCATGGTTAAGCTGGTATTGCAACCTGTCTATGTGCTCTATTTGTGGCAAGATGACTTGGAATAATCGACAAAAACGCTTCAGAAGACTAATTTCAGACAATTGCCATGGGTGACTAGAGTAAAACAGTATTTTGCCCGAAGCGTTATCACTCAATTGTATTTCATGAGCATAGCAATCACTATTAGTGTGACTGATATTCACATGCAATTGGTTGTGAACATTGATAAATGTTATTGAATTAAGCTTAACAAATGTTGTCAGAACCTGGGTAAACTGATCAAATAGTTCCGATAAATTCTGAGATTTTTGTAAGTGCTCTATAATCCGCAGTTGTTTATCAGCACTCAGATTATTAGGTGGTCGCCAAGTTAATGGCGGACGCATATTCCAGCAATGCTGATTATCACTTTGGAAAGTCGCCTGAACTTTTTCTGCCATTGAAATGCGCTCATAAAATAATTCCAGTGAAATAGAATGCAGGATCCAGACCATTGTGGACACAATATGGACAAAAACCAGGCTAAGGCCTGGTTTTTGAGCTATCAGTTATATGTTATCAGTTGTAACTATAACGATTGAATATGGGCGATAGCATTTTCGATGGCAACTTCGACTTTCTCACCAGTGCGACGTGACTTATATTCGATGACACCTTTATCGAGACTCCGTTCGCCAATGACGAGTGTATGGGGGATCCCAATGAGCTCTGCATCAGCAAACATCACACCAGGACGTTCTTTGCGATCATCGTATAAGACTTCGATTCCAGCATCGAGCGCTTGTTGATAGAGCTGTTCTGCGACATCTTGAACGCGATGTGATTTATGCATATTCATTGGAATAATGATCAATTTAAAAGGAGCGAGTGACTCAGGCCAAATGATCCCGCGCTCATCATGATTCTGCTCGATGGCAGCAGCAACAATGCGAGTAACCCCAATGCCATAGCATCCCATGCTCAGAACCTGACTCTTACCTTGTTCATTGAGTACTGTTGCGTTCATTGCCTTAGAATAGACATCACCTAGTTGGAAAATATGGCCAACTTCGATGCCACGTTTAATTTGCAGATGGCCATGGCCACATGGGCTAGGATCACCAGCAACGACATTGCGCAAATCCGCAACTTGTGGAAGCGGTAAATCACGTAACCAGTTGATCCCAAAATAATGCTTGCCATCAATGTTGGCACCTGCGCCAAAATCACTCATTTTGGCAACGCTGCGATCAATAATAACAGGAATAGGTAGGTTTACTGGGCCTAATGAACCCGGGCCTGCACCGATAACCTGACGAATTTGCTCTTCGCTGGCAAATTGCAATGGTGCAGCAACCAATGGATGATGTTCAGCCTTAATTTCGTTCAGTGTGTGATCACCACGTACCATCAGCGCGACCAACTCACTATCAGCCTCTTCAGAGGCAACGACAACCAGCGTTTTAACGGTTTTTTCAATCGGCAGATTGAACTGCTCAACTAACTGTTCAATGGTTTTGGCATTTGGTGTGTCAACTAATTGCATTTGTTGAGTTGGGGACTCAAGCTCATCTGTTGGCGCCAATGCTTCTGCTTTTTCCATATTAGCGGCATAGTCACTGCCATCAGAAAAGACGATATCATCTTCGCCAGATTTTGCCAGCACATGGAACTCATGGGATGCATTTCCGCCGATACTGCCGTTATCGGCTAATACCGGACGAAACTCAAGACCTAAACGTTCAAAAATTCGACAATAAGCTTCGAACATGACCTGATAGGTTTCATTTAATGATTCATTGCTTAAATGAAACGAGTAGGCATCTTTCATAATAAATTCGCGTGAACGCATAATCCCAAAACGAGGGCGAACTTCATCGCGGAACTTAGTTTGAATTTGATAGAGGTTTAATGGCAGCTGTTTATAACTACTGATCTCTTTTCTAACGAGCTCGGTGACAACTTCCTCATGAGTTGGCCCTAATACAAAATCGCGATTATGACGATCTTTAATTCGCAGCAACTCTGGTCCATATTTTTCCCAACGCCCCGACTCTTGCCATAAATCACCAGGTTGAACAACAGGCATACTAATTTCAATCGCGCCTGCTCGTTGCATTTCTTCGTGAACAACCTGCTCAATTTTATGCAAAACTCGCAAGCCTGTGGGTAACCAAGTATACAAGCCTGAAGCCAATTTACGGATCATGCCAGAGCGCAGCATGAGCTGATGTGAGATGACCTCAGCGTTGCTGGGATCTTCTTTTAAAGTACAGAGCAAATATTTGCTAGAACGCATGGTTGTCCTTTTTACATAAATAAGTAACCAAAGATATTTAATTTTATCAGGCAGCTGGCATGCTGTCAGGATTTGTCGCGCCGATCCCCGATAATTTTTGCGGGATTACCCGCCACAATCGCCCAACTCGGTACATTTTTAGTCACCGTTGAATGCATCCCGATTACAGCATGGTCGGCAACTGTTACACCATCGACAATTCCGACTCCAGCCCCAATCCAGACATCTTCACCTATTTTGACGCCTTTTGAGGTGGTATTTTGCTGACAAATACTCTGATCAGGATGCATGCCATGATTGAAGGCAAAAATTTGCACAGAATTGGCAATTCGAGTGCGGTTGCCAATTTCAATTCCGGCTGCTCCCCCATCAAAACTGCAACGATGGTTAATGCCAACTTCTTGGCCGATCGTTATCGGACCATGCAGGAAGCATTCTGCGGCAATGAATGACTGCTTGCCGATAGCGATATTTCGTCCTGGCTCGGCAAACAGTTGAGCTTGTGGTGCAATAAAACACGCTTGGTCAATCTGTACCGTTTCCAATCGACTCAATTGAGATTGTATCTGTTCTTGCCAAGGCTTAGCCCAACTTAGATGGCGTGGTTTTAGGCGGTAATATAGCCATGGCATCCAACTTAAGCGTTGTTTATGCTGTTCGATATAGTTTACAGAGGGGTCAGTTCGGTGATCAGACATAGACTATTTTCAATCACAAAGCGGATATTATAACGTAATAGCTTGACCCCATACTGGTGGTTATCCGGTTTTCCTTGACGATAACCGGGCCGAGGGTCTTGGGCTAGCACCTGTTCAATGAGTCGTTGTTCATCCATTACTAAATTGTGCTTGATCGCCCATTTAATCTCAAGTTGTGCCCGGGGCGCTTGCTCAGCATACCCACAGTGCGCATTAGTAATTGCATCAGCATAACCGATATAGGGTTTGATATCATAAACAGGGGTCCCATCGACTAGGTCCCCTCCTGCAAACACTAAAGTCGTACTAGGCTGGTATTCAATTTTGCTTAAAGGCAGAACCGACATCCCCATGCCATTGGGGCGAAAGGTTGAGCGACTCGCAAAAACTCCCACTTTCTTATTACCACCTAACCTAGGTGGGCGCACCTTATGTTGCCAACCTGCTGCAAAATTTTGGTGAAATCCGAAGATAAGCCAAACATGGCTAAAATCTGCTAGGCCTGCGACAACATCCGGTGAGTTATAATTTCCTTCAAGGACTAAACGGGTTTGAGCCTGAGTTACAAGCCCTGGCTGACGGGGAACAGCAAATTTCTCTTTATAAGGGGATTGAATATGGCCGATAGCTTCAATTGAATGACTCATATTATTTATCCAGCAATTTAACTGCTTTGGCGAAACAGCTCACAGAACTTAGACAGACATTATCGGCTGGAAAACTAATACAGTGCGCAAAAACAACCGCATCTGCATGACGATTTGCTGCTTTATTTAAAATATCAACTCTTGCGTGAACAATGTCGGCTGGGGGCTGATTGCTTTTCTCTTGGCAGCTATCACCCTCGATAGTCCCGATAACTTTATAATTGTGCGTTAGTAATTCATGAGGGCTCATGACTTGAACGCCTGACGTTTTGAAATATTCTTTTATATTATGCGGATCGAGATTACTTTTGACTTGATAATCTTGGCTACTGCAGGCCGATAATAAAAAAGTCGCAGTGAGCAGGACACTGCGAACCAATAATGTTTTTTTCATAGCTTCCTTAGAGTACGGGCAGTCAAACTATCCGTACTTAATCACTTATGGGCAAGGATAGGTGAACTGATGATGGATGGTTTCGATTTGTTCTAGGACCTCTTCATCTAATTCAAGTTCAAAACTCGCAATATTACTTTTAAGTTGCTCCATAGAGGTTGCCCCTATAATATTTGAAGCGACAAATGGGCGTGAATTAACATAGGCTAAAGCCATTTGAGATGGTTCTAGGCCATGTTTTTGAGCTAGATCGCAATAGGCTTGAGTTGCCGCTTTGCCTTGTGGGTTTAAATAGCGAGAAAAACGTTTAAACAAAGTCAGGCGAGCACCTTCGGGCCACTGTTCATTTGAATACTTACCGCTAAGCATACCAAAAGCCAGCGGTGAATAAGCCAATAGCTCAACTCCCTCGCGATGCGAAAACTCCGCCAGCGCCGTTTCAAAACTACGATTAAGCAAGTTATAAGGGTTTTGAATAGTTACGATTCTTGGTAGTTCATGTTTTTCGGCAAGACGCAGATATTGGCTAACCCCCCAAGCTGTTTCATTAGAAACACCGATATAGCGGATCTTTCCTTCCTTAACTAATTCACCTAATGCTTCTAAGGTTTCAATAATCGGAGTATAACTTTCATCTTGATCGATTTTATAACCTAATTTACCAAAAAAGTTAGCATTGCGATCGGGCCAGTGGAGTTGATAAAGGTCAAGATAATCGGTTTGTAAACGTTCCAGAGAGCTATGTACAGCTTCACGGATATTACGGCGATCCAGATGCATATTCTCACGAATATGATTGGTTCGATTCGGCCCCGCTACTTTGGATGCTAAAATTACTTTTTCTCGGTTGCCTGTTTTAGCCAACCAAGTCCCAATATACTGTTCAGTTAACCCCTGTGTCTCACCCTCGGGTGGAACAGGATACATTTCAGCAGTATCAATAAAATTAATCCCTTGTGAGAGTGAATAATCGAGTTGTTGGTGAGCATCACTCTCACTATTTTGTTTACCCCAGGTCATTGTGCCTAGACAAATTTTACTCACTTCAAGACTACTGTGCGGAATTTTATGATATTGCATTCGACTCGCTCCGGGCCCCGCATAGCGGGTAAATAAATACACTTATATGATCTTATTCAGTCTGCTTGAATTAGTTAATTTACGCAATAGCTTCAAGCCCCGCTAGAATCGACTGCTAAAGCTTTAGATATCAGTTAAACTAAGCCGCAATTATTTTGTGTTTTTCTTCTACATAACGAGACCTAGCATGGCTAAACAACCCGCTATTTTCTTAGATCGCGATGGCGTGATTAATAAAGACGGTAACTATATATGCAGTGTTGATGATTTCCAGTTCATCGATGGCAGCATCGAAGCAATGCAAGCTCTTAAGCGTGAAGGCTGGCTGCTGGTGGTTATTACCAATCAGTCGGGGATTGCGAGGGGCTATTTTAGCGAAGATGACTTCTTAGCTTTAACCGAGTGGATGGACTGGTCCTTAGTTGACCGCGGCGTGACATTAGATGGGATCTATTATTGCCCTCATCACCCTGAGGTCGGAGAAGGGGATTATCGGCAAGTCTGTGACTGTCGTAAACCAGAACCCGGCATGTTATTACAAGCTGCGAAAGAGCTTGATATTGATTTAGCAAATTCTTGGATGATTGGTGATAAAGCCTCGGATCTGCTTGCAGCTAAACGTGCTGAAGTTCCTCATCGGATCTTAGTTAAAAGTGGGAAGAATTTAACTGAGGAAGCGAAAGCATTAGCGGAGTCCATTGTGGATGACTTAAGTGATGCGGCCAAATTGATTTTATCTAACTAAGTGAAATCACCCCATTTTTGTGGATAAAACTGTGGCTAACATGTGCGAATGCTGTGTTTTTGAAAAAGTTTTAAATTTATTGAAAAAAGCACTTGCACCCTGCGTCGAGATCCCTATAATACGCCCCCACTGACACGGCACAAACGCTTCTTAAGTGATTGGAAAGGTTAGTTAAATCAAGCAGTTAGATATACATCGGCTGATTGGTTGAATCCTGATAAAGAGATGCAGAAAGTTAAAACTTTCGATTGACTTTAAGCAGGATGTGCGTAACATACGCATCCGCTTCAACGGCAAAGTGCTGAAGAGGCAACGTTCTTTAACAATCTATCAAGCAATCTGTGTGGGCACTCACAGAAGATGATTTGCAAAATGATTTAATCATCGACTGTTAGTGACTAACA
>NZ_SMGD01000016.1 GCF_004339545.1 Celerinatantimonas diazotrophica
GGGGTTTCCCCATGTGAAAGTAGGTCACTGCCAGGCTTCGAATTGAGCCCCATCCGTTGGATGGGGCTTTTTTTATGGGTGGGATTTTGTCCCTGTCCCGGATTGCTGTTGATTGACGGGACACTGCCTGGTGTTCCCTCGTGTCTATCTTCCAGCGCTCATTCTGCTCTCTCTTATTGGCCAAAGCATGTTCTGTGCTTTATCGAACCGCTTGAAATAATACCTTGGGGGTGACTTCCACCTGAACTCGATGGCTGACACACTCTATTTTGGGAAGGGATGTCGGTGATTATTCCATTTCACTTTTTTATTACGTTACGCACTCAGCTAAATTTGTATCCACTATCTAATTGCTTTTGCTCCTATTTACTACCGAATTTTTATATAATTATGTTCAATACATGTGTCATTAAATATCGGTTGTAAAGTAGTGGTTGAGAGTTATCAGTCGTTATATCAGCGTGCTGCTGAACGAAAGGGATCGATTGAGGCTTTGGAGAAGTTACTATCTAAGCCTCGAACTAATGATGAGCTTATGGCAATAGATGATTCTGCCTGGCTAGAAGAGTTTACCCGGAAAATTTTTCAAAGTGGCTTTTATTGGTCTGTCGTTGATGCCAAATGGGCTGGATTTCAAGAAGTGTTTTGGCATTTTTCAATCGAAAAATTATTGTTAATGCCACCGGAAATGCTCGAGCGTAAAGCCAGTGACCCACGGATCATTCGTAACTTTAAGAAGGTGAAGACAATTAGAGATAATTGTTTAATGATCCACGATATTGCGCAAAAACATGGTAGTTTTAGTACATTTATAGCAAATTTTCCTAGTGAAGATATTGTGCAGTTATGGAATGAGTTAAAAATCCATGGAGCGCGTCTTGGCGGTAATACGGGCGCTTATGCGTTGCGTGCAATGGGTAAAGATACGTTTGTATTATCGCGAGATATTGAAGGCTATTGTCGTGCTTGTGACGTAATTGACGGTGGTCTACATAGCAAACGCTCTCATTTGGCTATTCAGGCGATGTTTCTTCAATTTCAGGAACAAAGCGGTCGATCTTATCAGGAGCTCAGTCAGCTCGTTGCTTATAGCTTTGGTGACAATATAGTGGGCTGGCAGAACTAAAACCCGATTTACGGGTCTTACCTTGAACTCAATTACTGTTAAAATAAAAAATTATTTTACATCTCTTTATGGATCTTATTTAAATTACCATGCATATCGTTCAAATTCTTATCCTAGCCATTGTGCAAGGGATTGCTGAGCTGTTGCCTGTTTCAAGCTCTGCACATGTTATTCTTGCTGAAAAATTAATGGGATTAGATCCCACTGCCCCGGCCATGACTTTATTACTCGTGATGCTACATACTGGGACGATGTTTGCGGTGATCGTGTACTTTTGGAAAAGTTGGAAGAAAACCTATTTTCAATCTACGCAACAATTTTTCTTGAATTTAAGTCGGCTCATTATTGCCACTTTTGCAACAGGTGTTATTGGTCTTGCTTTTTTATTGGGCGCTAAAAAATTGATGGCCCATTCATCCCCTCATTTTGAGATTGAACAGTTATTTGGCAATTTACATTTAATTGCAGCCTCACTGGCGGCTGTCGGTGTACTGATTATTATTTCTTCCTTAAAACAAAAACACCAACACAATGATATTAGTGCAACTCATTCATTGATTATTGGTATTGTTCAGGGTTTATGTTTACCTTTTCGTGGTTTTTCTCGATCAGGGGCAACAATTTCAACCAGTTTGTTACTGGGGGTGAACCGTCAGCGAGCCGAAGAGTTTAGCTTTGCGTTAGCGGTGATCCTAACGCCTGTTGTGATTGCTAAAGAAGGGTATCGGATATTTAAATACGATTCTTCAGCAGTTGCTGCCGGAACTCATCATCTAAGTATTTCATTAGGGCATGCTTTTGGTATGGGGTTGTTAGGTATGGTCTTTAGTTTTTTAGCCGGTCTTGCGGCGATGCGCTGGCTTTCTAGCTGGCTGGAAAATGGTCGCTGGCATTGGTTTGGCTGCTATTGCATTGTGGTCAGTGCACTAGTTTTCACATTTAGTTAATTATTAAATATAAGCGCTTGATTGTCGCGTGTTAAGCGCCAGTTATATGATTTTTAGTAAACTCTTCTTCATCAATTCATAACCAATATGGCGATTTTTTGACCTCTTGAATCGCCATCTCCACCTTTGTCATAAAAGCTCTCTTTAGATAGTCTAAACTCAAATTAGGTCTCCGATTTTCGCCCCGGAGTCGACGAAAACTTGTGCTTTATTACAAACCATGGTGTAGTCATAAAAGACTTAAGCAAAAGCTGATGATCTCTGCCATAGACGGAGGGCCCTTATGGGAAGGAAGACAGTCTCTACGAAGTTATATATCCTCGATACAAATGTCCTTTTGCATGATCCTCTTGCTGTATACCAATTTCAAGAACACGATGTTGTTATTCCTATGACGGTTCTTGAAGAGTTGGATCGCATTAAGGATCGCCATAAAGATGTGAGTCGAGATGCTCGTGTCGCTATTCGTACACTAGAAAATATTTTCGTTGATGCCTCACCTGAAATGATTCAGGACGGTTTGCCGTTGGCCAATGCAACGGAACAACATGCCAGTGGAAAGATAGCAATATTTGCCGATCATACGTTGGATCAGCAGGCGAAAAGTTTTACTGCTGATGAGCCCGATAACCGTATTATTAATACCGCTTTGTATTTGCAAAAGCTGCATGAGCCGCGCTCGGTGGTGCTAGTTACCAAAGATATTAATATGCGTCTGAAAGCCAAAGGAGCAGGGTTGGCAGGTGTTGAGGATTATCGTTCCGATCAGTTAATTGACGATATTCAGTTTTTAGCTAAAGGTTTTAATCATCTTGAAGGGAGTTTTTGGGGACGGGTGAATGATTGTGAAAGTGTCAGTGAAGGACGAGATACTTACCATAAAATTTCAGCTGACTTGCTCGAAGGGGCATATATCAACCAATATATTATTGATGACACGCAGAGCTTTGCCGCGCGGGTCATCAACCAGAATGAGACTGAAATTACTCTACAGGATTTAGGCTATGAACGCTTAATGGGGCGTTGTGCTTGGGGCGTTCACCCCAAGAATATTTATCAGGCTATGGCACTTGATGCATTACTTGACCCAGATATTGAACTAGTGATCCTTACCGGCCCCGCTGGATGTGGTAAAACGCTGCTAGCAATGGCCAGTGCGCTTGAGTTGGTCATCGAAAGAGGCATTTACAGTAAAGTGATTGTCACTCGTAATACTCCGGAAATTGCAGAATCGATCGGTTTTTTGCCGGGTTCCGAAGAGGAGAAAATGATGCCGTGGTTGGCTGCGGTAACCGATACTTTAGAAGTACTTCACAGACAAGATGAGTCAATGGACGGTTCTTTGCACTATATTATGGATAAAGCCAATATCCAGTTTAAATCAGTAAACTTTATGCGTGGACGCAGCATTCAGAATTCTTTTGTATTTTTAGATGAGTGCCAAAACTTAACAGCGTCACAGTTAAAAACGATTATTACTCGCTGTGGTGAGGGAACCAAGCTTGTATGCTGCGGTAACTTATCTCAGATTGATAGTAACTATTTAACGGCTGTGACATCCGGTTTAACCTACATCGTCGAGCGGTTTAAGAACTTTGAAGGTAGCGCAAATGTTTATCTGAACGGCGTAGTACGCAGTCGTCTTGCGTCCTTTGCTGAAAGTGAACTTTAACTTGCATGTGATAGGAGAGAACCAATGGTTGTTAGTGCAGAGATGGAGAAACGCTCGTTTATTCGGATGATGGTCGATTCCCCCGTTCAAGTGCGTTTTGCCAATATTGAATCCTATGGGCGATGTCATGACTTAAGTGCCAGTGGTATGGGAATTATGTTTAAAGAAACCCAACTACAACTAGGCGATCAAGTGACGCTTGAATTGAAACCAGGCCGTCCAGGGGTGCTCGCTTTACAAGCGCAAGGCCGTGTTGTGCATTTGCAGCCAGATCCGGAGGGAATCTTAGTCGGAGTTGCGTTCTCAAAAGTTGATTAAAACTTGTTTTAGGATTAGACAAAAGCTGAGCCTAAGGTTCAGCTTCCTATTGTACGGTTTTCTGATTGACTGGCAGTGTTTTAAAATAGTGACTCTTAATGTAGCGTAAAGTACCTTGAGATACCTTGCCTACTGGCATAATAGCAGGTCCAGTCGGATCCAATACTAACCAAGGTTGTTGCTTGATATGAATGGTTTGCTCATCGCCATTTGCGCCTAATTGAATGGCTAGGAAAGCATGCCCAGGAATATAAACGAATGCTGTTTTGAGCTTCGGCTGGGCTTTGAGTAAAATTGCTGCCAACAAAGTCGCTTTGCTATCACAATCGCCCATATTATTACGCAAGACCTGAATCGGTGTCATAAAACCGGCTCCTCGATATTGTCCTTTTGTTTGCAGCCTGTTGTATGGAATGCTTTGAATAAATGCCAATAGTGCATTGAGCTGTTTTTTTAACTTAGCATTTGAATTGGGTTGCGTGGTTTTTGGGAAAAAATAGGTGGCAAAATCTTCCAGATAGGGAGCACTTTCCTGAGCTAGTTTGGGGTGATCGGGTATAATGCCAGATTCCCCAGATGGCATCTTCAACAGGCGCATACGGTGATCGGCCAAATATTCAGCATAGCGTTTTCTATAAATGCTATTGAGTTGTTGGTTTAGGTCCTGTCGTTCAGATTGACTACGGGTGCGTATTTTCCAGCTTAACCGTGTCGCATAAGCCGTTATATCGATAATCGCTTTTTTGGGATCTTGCTTTTTCGCCAGTTCTTGCATACCTCGAGCGATAAATGCAAGAGCGTCATGAGTTCTGAAGGCGGTAAAAAAGCTTAAGTTTCTGGGATATTGCTGCAAGTCGAAGGTTGCTTGCTGTGGTTGATTGCCCCCCGTTTGCCAAACGTAGCTTAATTTTGCGCCAACACGGTGAAATGATAGCTGTTTGGCACTGACTGGAATCGTCAGCCCAAAGAGGATCAGCGCTATTATGAGCGCTGATCCTATTATTGGATTGAGTGGCTTAGGCAGTTTTAGAAATCCGCAGTTTTTCCTTTTCTTTGGCAATCGTTTCGGCCCGATGAATATTATTTAATACATGCACAAATGCTTTGGCAGAGGCCTGAACAATGTCGGTTGCCAGTCCCATCCCATGGAAAGTGCGCCCTTGATATTTCGCTACTATATCGGCTTTGCCTAAAGCATCTTTAATATCTGACTTCTGGTTCCCTTTGCCACCACCGGCCGCTTTAATTGAATAATCGTCAATCGTGATGGCATATCCCGTCATTCGACTCAGACAATGATACGCAGCATCGATAGGGCCGTTACCTGTGGCAGCCTCCGTCATAACATCCTCACCACAGCGCAGTTTAACGGTTGCGGTAGAGACGACTTCAGAACCTGATTGAGCACTTAAATATTCCAGCTTGAAGAAGTCTTCATCTTGCCGTTGGTTATTAAAAAACACTAATGCTTCTAAATCATAGTCAAAGACTTGACCTTTGCGGTCCGCCAGTTCCAGAAAACTTTGGTAAAGCTCATCTAAGTTATAGTCACTTTCACTATAGCCCAGTTCGTTCATGCGGTGCTTAATGACATGTCGACCTGAACGAGAAGTCAGGTTCAACACGTTTTTGGGCAGTCCAATGCTGTCGGGAGTCATAATCTCATAGGTATTTTGACTTTTTAACATCCCATCTTGGTGGATCCCAGATGAATGAGAAAATGCATTTGAGCCGACAATTGCTTTGTTCGGTTGAACGGGCATATTACATAAACGGCTGACCAGTTGACTGGTGCGATAGATTTCCTGCGAGTTGATATTGGTTTTTACATTCAGTTGTGTGCTGCGAGTTTGAATGGCCATGGCAACTTCTTCGAGTGAAGTGTTGCCTGCGCGTTCACCAATACCGTTAATCGTACATTCAATTTGTCGAGCGCCCTGTGTCACTGCTGTCAGTGAGTTTGCGACCGACATCCCCAAATCATCATGGCAATGTACCGAGATAATCGCTTGGTCAATATTCGGAACACGGTTGAACAACTGATTGACAATATTGCCGAATTCACTTGGGAATGTATAACCTACGGTATCCGGGATATTGACAGTGGTTGCACCAGCTTTAATGGCTGCTTCTACCATACGGCACAAATTGTCTATGGGTGTTCGTCCTGCATCTTCACAGGAAAACTCAACATCATCGGTATATTGGCGGGCGTGTTTAACTGCTCTAATGCCCATCTCCATGACATCATCAAAACTGCGACGCAGTTTACTCTGGACATGGACGTCGGAAGTTGAGATGAAGGTATGGATGCGGAATGCCTCAGCAACCTGCAATGCTTTTGCTGCTGCATCAATGTCGGCAGGCAAGGCGCGAGAAAGCGCACAAACTCGGCTATTTTTTACTTCTCGAGCAATGGTTTGTACGGATTCAAAATCACCTGGTGAGGAGATCGGAAATCCAACCTCCATAACATCAACACCCAATTTTTCTAGAGCCAGAGCAATTTGTAACTTCTCTTTAACGGTCAGACTTGCTGCTAAGGCCTGTTCTCCATCTCGTAAAGTTGTGTCAAAAATGATTACCTGGTCAGTCATGGGGCGATCCTTTTCGTTTTAAAAGTATTCAGTTATAAAAAAACCCGCTGTTAAATAGCGGGTTAATGATGTTTCAGTGTGAACTAATCAATCAATATACCCGCTCTCAAGCCTAGTAGGTTTAAGCCTGATAATCGTAAGATAAGCTGTAAAGTCCATAATGATTGCATCATTCCCATCCTCAAAAACCGGAAATATGGTTAAATCTTCACCGGAATAATAGTGAGTATACTATCTTTTTTAAATATTCCAATATATAAAATAAAAAAGATATAAAAAATCCAATACAGTTAAAAGTTAGCAATAAATAATCTTTTTTAAAGTTAAATTTGATGTTTTTATTCTTTTGATATTTAATTTGCTATATCTATAGCGTGAACGTGTTAATGTGGTTCACATAAACGATTAAAACAACAAAATAGAACACAATGAAGAGCCTGGAGGCTGGCATGGAGAAGTTATCTGGCGCCGAAATGGTCGTCCGATCGCTACAGGATCAAGGGGTTAAGCATATTTTTGGCTACCCGGGAGGTTCTGTACTTGATATTTATGATGCCTTGTTTGATAACTCAGATATTGAACATGTGCTGGTGCGTCATGAGCAGGCTGCTGTGCATATGGCAGATGGGTATGCGCGTTCAACCGGAGAAGTCGGGACCGTGCTAGTAACCTCTGGCCCAGGGGCAACGAATACCATTACTGGGATCGCAACCGCATATATGGACTCGATTCCGCTGGTTATTTTATCCGGTCAAGTGGCAACCTCTCTGATTGGTGATGATGCGTTTCAGGAAACCGATATGGTTGGGGTGTCCAGACCTGTCGTCAAGCATAGCTTTTTGGTGAAGAATGCAGCCGATATTCCAACTATTATTAAAAAAGCTTATTACATTGCATCGACTGGACGTCCTGGGCCAGTGGTTGTTGATTTACCGAAGGATGTGCAGAATCCGCAGAATAAATTTCCTTATCAGTATCCGAAGTCAATCAGTCTGCGTTCGTACAATCCAACCGTAAAAGGACACCCGAGACAGGTTAAAAAAGCACTGCGCGCCTTGCTTAAAGCTAAGCGCCCTGTTTTGTACATTGGTGGCGGGGCTATTTTAGCGAATGCCTCCGAGGCTGTGCGCGATTTAGCTCATCAGATTAATCTGCCTGTGACCTCAACGTTGATGGGACTCGGTGCCTTTGCCGGAGATGATCCACAATTTCTGGGAATGCTTGGAATGCATGGCACTTATGAGGCGAATCTTGCCATGCATCATAGTGATCTGATTTTTGCTATCGGGGCGCGTTTTGATGATCGTGTAACGAATAATGTCACGAAGTTTTGTCCTGATGCCACGGTTATCCATATCGATATCGACCCAACGTCTATCTCTAAAACGATTGCTGCAGATATTCCAATTGTTGGAACCGTGGATGCAGTCTTAGCACAAATGCAAGAGTTAATGGCATCACAAGAGCTGCCTGAGGCCGAGAATCTTGCTTCGTGGTGGCAACAAATTGAGCAGTGGCGGGCCAGAAAGTGTTTAGAATACACCACCAAAGATGGCGTCATTAAGCCCCAGCAGGTGATTGAAGCACTGTATCGTGCAACTGACGGAGATGCGTATGTGGCATCGGATGTAGGCCAACACCAAATGTTCACCGCTCTTTATTATCCATTTAGCAAGCCGCGGCGCTGGATTAACTCCGGAGGACTTGGCACGATGGGCTTTGGTTTGCCGGCTGCCATTGGCGTTAAGTTTGCTCATCCTGAAGCCACGGTTGTTTGTGTGACTGGTGATGGCTCAATTCAGATGAATATTCAGGAACTTTCAACGTGTATGCAATATCATATTCCGGTGATTATTGTGTCGTTGAATAATCGCTCTCTGGGGATGGTTAAACAGTGGCAAAAGATGTTTTACGGCGGCCGACAATCTCAGTCATATATGGAGTCAGTGCCTGATTTTGTCAAACTTGCACAAGCCTATGGCCATCTGGGAATTCAGGTTAACTCACCAGATCAGCTCGATGAGGCATTTAAATGGGCATTGTCTAACCGTGACCGGGTTGTGTTTATGGATATTATGGTGGACCCTGATGAACATGTCTATCCAATGCAGATAAAAACGGGAACGATGCAAGATATGTGGCTGAGCAAAACGGAGAGAACCTGATGCGGCGAATAATATCTATTTTAATTGAAAACGAGGCGGGTTCGTTGTCTCGAGTTGTGGGGTTATTTTCCCAGCGAGGTTATAACATTGACTCCTTAACTGTCGCTGTAACAGATGATCCAACCCTGTCACGTATGACAATTACCACTTTTGGTGATGAGCGGATGATCGAACAGATCACCAAACAACTGCATAAATTGGTCGATGTTCTAAAGGTCTCTGAATTAACTGACAGTGCCTATATTGAACGTGAGATTGCATTGATTAAAGTGCAGACACAAGGTGCGATGCGCGCCGAGGTCATGCGTTTAAGTGAGATCTTTCGCGGGCAGATTGTGAACGTCACGTCGAGTGAATATGTTTTGCAAATAACCGGTGATGGGCCAAAGGTGGATGCTTGTATTCGAACGTTAGCTGAACTAACAACCGTGCTTGAAGTGGTACGAAGCGGAACCTGTGGGATCAGTCGTAGCGATAAAATGCTCTATATCTAATATCTAGATAGATTTTGAGTGATATAAAAAGCCAGCGTTTTGCTGGCTTTTTAGATTAACTGAGGGTGAATTGTTGCAGAGCAAGTGGCAATAAATTGAGCGCTAATGTCATTGATTTACCCTATCTAAATACTTTTCATGTTCATTTGGATTATTGAATATTAGCTCTGAATTAGCATGTCAGCGCTTGAGTCTATGAGTGGCGATTGCGCGATTGGCGAGGTAAAAGTTAGATGTAAGAATAAGCCCCGCCTAGGCGGGGCTGCGAGTGTAACGTTACATCCCGTCGAGTAGCTGAGGTAAAAAGAGTGATATTTGTGGTATGTATGTGATGAGTCCTAAAAATCCCAGCAGCAGAGCTAGCCAAGGCAGACAGGCGCGAATCACCCAACCAATACTGTTACCGGTTATCCCTGCTGTAACAAATAAATTGAGCCCAACCGGTGGGGTTAACATGCCGATTTCCATATTTACCACCATAATGATCCCAAGGTGAATCGGATCAATCCCTAGGTGGGTTGCGATAGGGAAAAGAATTGGAGCCATAATCAGCAAAATAGCAGAAGGTTCCATGAAGTTCCCTGCTATTAGCAGCAGAATATTCATTACGAGCAGAAATCCCCAAGCAGGTAAGCCTAGTGAGACAATCGTTTCTGCAATTGAGTGAGGGATCCGTTCACTGGTTAGTACATGGGCAAATAACATTGCATTGGCAATAATAAATAGCAGCATAATGCTGACTTTTGCAGCATCTTTGACGACATGTGCAACCTCTTTGTGCCAAATTGATTCGATCATTGATTTAGGCAATAAGTAGAGGTTACGAATCGTTGCTGTGGAAAGTTTCTCATTTTCTTTGCGCCAAGGAACGCCCTTGAGAGGGCCAATATCTCGATACCCAAAGATAGCGATAAAAAATGCATAGACAGCTGCGACCGAGGCCGCTTCTGTGGGGCTTGCTATCCCACCATAAATAGAGCCAAGGACGATCACGATTAACATGAGTCCACCGATGGCTCGGAACATTGAGTGGAACCAGCACCGGATCCCGGGAAAAGGCTGAGCAGGTAGTTTTTTCACCCGAGCAACGATGTAAATCGCTACCATCAGAATTAATCCCATTAATGTTCCAGGGATAAAACCTGCCATAAACATTCGTGATGCAGACACCTCTGTGGCGGCCGAATACACGAGCATCACAATTGAGGGTGGAATGAGAATCCCTAAGGTCCCGGCATTGGCAATCACCCCAGCAGCTAAAGATTTGGGGTAGCCCGCTTTGACCATTCCGGCGATAACAATTGAGCCAATGGCTGCAACGGTTGCTGGACTAGAGCCTGAAACTGCGGCAAAAAGCATACAAGCCATTACTGACGCCATCGCGAGTCCGCCACGAATATGGCCGACACTATCCATCGCAAAATTAATCAGTCGTCTAGCTACACCACCAGTGGATAAGAAAGCCGACGAGAGAATAAAGAAAGGAATCGCGAGCAGAGTGTAGTGTTCAGATGTTGCTTCAAATAATTTAAGTGAAATCGATGCTAATGAGTCATTGGAAAACAACAAAATAGTAGTCATGCTGGCAAACCCTAGCGCAATGGCGATGGGCATTCCCATTAGCATACATAACAACAACAATACAAATAAGGTGAGAGTTGTCATGATTATTTCTCCCCGGGTGATTCATCATCAACAAGGTGCATGCTGTCGCGCCCCTCGTCTGCTAGGACAAAGCCATCTTGTTTACCGGTAATGACTGCCCAGCCTAGTTGTGCAAAGCGAATGGCTAATAGCACAAACCCAATCATTAAAACACTCATGGCTTTCCATTTGGTCAACGGAACATCATCCATTTCAATTCCGATCTTGGCCATCTTAGAGAGATAAACCCAGCTTCCCTGAATGAATAGTGCACAGTAAATCAAACATAATACGATAGCGATCAATGTGATAATCCGACGCTGACGGCTGGGGAGTAGTTTCACAAAGGCATCGACCCCAATATGAGCACCTTCTCGAATCCCCCAAGAGGCACCTAGTAATACCATCCAGGCTGAGAGATAGAGAGTGACTTCTTGGGCCCATTCAATCCCTGTGTTAAAACCAAACCGCAGTATCACCTCAACAAACACCAAAAGCGTCATTGCAATAAGCAAGGTTCCGATTAGGCGTTCTTCAAAGTGATGAAGCCAGTTGATTAGTTTCATGGGTGCTCTCCTTGTCGGAAGATCTGGCCACCAAGGTGGCCAGAGAGGGTTACTTATTGATTAGATTGGACGGCAGAGTTGATCAGATCCTGACCGATCTCTTTAGAGAATTTTTTCCAGACCGGCTTCATTGCTTCCACCCATTGCTGACGCTCAGCAGCAGTGAGTTCAATGACTTTGCTGCGGCCAGAGTCAATGATAGCTTGTCTATCACTGCGTGCTTTTTGGGCGGCAATTTTATTGCCATAGGCGATAGCTTCGTCCAGTGACTTTTTAAGCTCTGTGCGAACATCATCAGGTAGACCCGTCCAGAATTCGGTGCTGGTGACTACTAAGTAGTCTAAAAGTCCGTGGTTGGTTTCGGTGATGTAGGGCTGGACTTCATAGAATTTTTTAGAGTAGATGTTTGACCAGGTGTTTTCCTGACCGTCAATCGCGCGGGTTTGCAGCAGTGTGAATACTTCTGAGAACGGTTTTTTGATCGGTATCGCACCTACCTGTTCAAATTGCGCTTGTAAGACATCCGATGACATGATTCGGAACTTCAGCCCACGTGCATCTTCTGGGACTTTGAGCATCTTATCGGCTGATAACTGTTTGAGTCCATTGTGTAAGTATCCTAGGCCAATGAGCCCTTTCGATTTAAGCGAATTTAGTAGTTGCTGTCCATCAGGGCCTTGTTGGAAGCGATCCACTGCCGCCATATCTTTAAAGAGAAATGGCAGATCAAAAATTTGGAGTTTACTCGTGTAGCGTTCAAACTTGGACAGTGATGGCGCAGCCATCTGTACATCGCCGAGCAGCATAGCTTCGAGAACTTTGTTATCGCCAAATAACTGAGCGTTTGGGAAGACTTCTACTTTCACTTTCCCTGCTAACCGTTCATTGACTAGATCGCGAAACTTAATTGCCATTTGCCCTTTGGGGGTGTTTTCTGCCACAACATGTGAAAATTTTAGTTCAATAGGTGCGGCCATAAGCTGTGTGCTCAACAGCAATGTTGCTCCAGCGAGAATGCTTAGTGTCGATTTGAGTAGAGTCATGGTTGTGTCCTTATTAATCCATGTAAGGTAGACAACCTAATACAGCAATTGCTGTACCAATTTTTTTACAATTTTTTAACGATATGTTTTTATTGTAATAAATGTTTCAAAAGGACTTTTTTAGAAGGTTTATGCTAGGAATTTTGGGAAGAAAGCGACTCATTGCTCTTTATAAATGGGGGGATTTCCCCCCATTTATAAACGCTAATCTGCACGACTCATAAATTTTCGCTCACTGGTATTGATGCGAACTTTTTCACCATTTGAGATATATTCAGGAACCTGTACGACCAGCCCCGTGGCAAAATGCGCAGGCTTCGTTCGAGCGCTAGCTGAAGCACCTTTAATGGAAGGTGAGGTTTCTTCAATCACGAGTTCAACTGATGCAGGTAGTTCAATTGCCACACCTTTGCCATCAACCGTTAAGACTTGTAATCCCTGGGTTTGTTCGGTGATAAATAATAATTCATCGGCAATGCTATCATGGCTGAATATATACTGGCTGAAGTCTTCATTATCCATAAAGACATATTCTTCGCCATCAATGTAAGAGAAGCTCACCGCCCGGCGACTGACATCAACATCATCTAAAAGGTCATCCCCTTTAAATCGTTCTTCAACTTTCAGTCCACTTGCCAAGTCAGTGAATCGAACTTTATATAGTGTTGATGCACCGCGAGCGCTAGGGCTAGAAACATCAATGTCTTTGACCAGTAACACTTTACCTTTATAAAGGACAGCCGCCCCTTTTTTTAACTCGTTTGCTTTTGGCACAATCCGTTCCTCATTCATAAAATTGTCCACACATTAGCACAATAGAACCGACTCCAGCATGATCTTGGAATGTCTCTCAAATTGGCTAAAGCTCAGGAATAGGCCGCTATATTAACGCGCCAAAGGGATTTGGGCACTGATATTTAATCATCTTTAAAATCTTGCTTATCCAGTTGGTATTTACGCATTTTTTCATAAAGGGTTTTGCGTCCCATGTTGAGATCTTCCTGCACTGCTTTAAGGTTGCCTTGATGACGAGTCAGGGCATCTTGCAGCAATGTTTTTTCAAAACGGGCGAGCTGTTCGCTGAGGCTTAAATTAGCACCTTGTTGTTCAGCCGATGAAATTTGCTTAAGGGCATCCTCGCCCATCAGTACTAAACGTTCAGCAAGGTTGCGCAGCTCTCTCACGTTACCAGGCCAGTCGTATCCTGCTAGCTCGGTTAAGACTGTTTTGGATAAGCTGGGTGGCTCCAGTTGATAACGTGAGCAGGCGACTTTGATAAAATTTTCCCAAAGTAGTGGGATATCTTCACGACGTTCGCGAAGTGGTGGAATTTCAATTGTGACGACATTGAGCCGATAATAGAGATCGCGGCGGAACCAACCTTCATCACTTGCGGCTTTGAGATCGCATTTTGTTGCAGCAACGATCCGGATATTAAGCGCGACCGTTTGATTCGAGCCTAATGGTTCGACACTACGTTCTTCGAGAACTCGCAATAATTTGATTTGTAGTGGCATCGGCATACTTTCAATTTCATCTAAAAAGAGAGTCCCTCCATCTGCATAAGCAATTTTGCCAATTCGTTTTTTATTGGCGCCGGTAAATGCTCCAGCTTCAAATCCAAACAGTTCACTTTCGATCATCGTTTCAGGAATAGCACCGCAGTTAATGGCGACAAAGTTAGCCTGACGGCGGTTGCTATGATCATGCAAAAAGCGAGCAATAAGTTCTTTGCCGCTGCCTGTCTCACCATGAATCAAAACATCTGCGGGCATATCCTTAATTTGTGTGAGTATTTTGCGAAGATGGACCATCGATGCCGATATACCTAAAATTCGCGGGCCTGGGCTACTTTGTGCTTCGATCTCTTGGCGAAGTGAGCGGTTTTCTTGGGTAAGTTGGCGTTTTTCTGCCGCGCGGGCGACAACTTCCAGCAAATGATCACTGGAAAATGGTTTTTCTAGAAAATCATAGGCTCCATCTCGCATGGCTTGCACAGCTGTTGAGATGTCACCATGACCAGTTAGCAAGATGATCGGTAAGTCAGCATCAATAGCTAAAGCACGATGCATAAAGGTTAGACCATCCATTTGTGGCATATTGATATCTGTAATAATAACCCCCGGCCAGTCGCTATCGAGATTTTTTAAGGCGGTTACAGCACTTGAAAAGCTCTGGCAGGGGAAATCTTCAATCATTAGTGTCTGGCCTAACGAGCGTAGAATATCCGGATCATCATCTATTAACATCACCGGTATACTCATTTTGTCTCTCCTTATTGATATTAACGATCACTGGCGACTGGTAATTGGATGACAAAACAAGCGCCTCCGTTGGGATGTTGGTGAGCACTAAGTTTGCCATTAAACCCTTCAATAATACGTTGAGAAATGGTGGTTCCCAATCCCAGCCCTTGTTTTTTGGTGGTGTAGAATGGATCAAATAGCGCGTCTAACTGTTCATCCTGCAAGCCGCAGCCGTTATCCCATACTTTAATATAGACCGTATCATCTTTCTGATAGCTTTGAATGCCAATTTGCGGCGCATATTCGCTACTTAAAGCATCAATCGCATTGTTAAGCAGATTAATCAATACCTGTTCAAGTTGCACTGGATCTACATTAACCCAAAGAGGATCATCTAATTCAAGCTGAGGTAATACACCTATACGTAAAAAGCGGTTATGCAAGAGGGTTACGGCTGCCTTAATGACTTCTTTGACCGCCGTTAACTGGGTAACCGGTTCACTTTTACGGGCAAAAATTTTAAAGCGAGCGATAATATCGCGCATGAGACCTGCTGCTCGAACGATTTGTGACAGATTGTCATCGACCAGTGCCAGTTGGTTTCGTGTCAGTAATTTTTGCGAGTTTTGCGCATAGGTTAGGATGGCGGTGAGTGGTTGATTTAGCTCATGGTTGAGCCCAGCCGATAGTTCGCCAAGCATCGCTAGTTTGGCGGCCTGCTTAAGTTCAGCTTCGGTTTGTTTCAGTGTCTGCGAAGTTTGTTGGTAGCGTAATAGTGCCTGTTTTAGCTGGTTGTTACTATTTGTCAGCTGACGGGTTCGTTGGGCAACTTTTTGTTCCAATTGCTGGTTAAGTTTAGCTAGTAATAAGCGTCGGTCACGTAAATTCTGCCAGTAATGTAGGATTAACATCACTAGCAACCCAATGAAAAAGGTCGCTAGTTCGGCTCTTAACACCGCTTGCCACGGAAATTGATTTGCCAATAAGGCATAAAGTTTCCATTTAGGCTGCTCAAGTTGTTGGCTCACGCTTTGAAAACGTTGTAGTTGGCCATGGGCATCATATAACTCGAGGGTGTTTGGGGAACTCTTTCCGCTGGCGATGGCGCTGATGTGATTTTTTCCATATTGGCGAGAAGCAAGGAGCTTCGCTTGAACGTCTTTTGGGAGTGTCTTTAAACTATGATAGAGCCAGTATTTACGAGAGGCATAAAAAATCACGCCATTTTCATCACAGACCAGATAGTCGGCATTGGTGTATTGCCAACTGGAACCAATAATACTCAGGCGAACCTTTAACACTAATACGCCCACGATTTGTCCAGCGTGGTAAACCGGTGCTGAGAAATAGTAGCCGCGCTTACCTGAACGAGAACCTAATGCAATATAATGACCATCTTCACCGCGTATTGCTTGCTGAAAGTAAGGACGATAAGCGTAGTTATCACCTACAAATGAATCTTTTTGCTCATAATTACTTGAGGCAATGGTCTGTGCTTTGCGATTTAACAAGTAAGTCACGTCACTGCCCTGCAGTCGATTGAGTTTTTTTAGTAGTTTTGACAGTTCAATCGAGCGCTTGGAATGAGGGATTACATTTTCAATTTGTTGCAGTTTAGGGTGGGCAGCACCGAGGCGTGGCAAATGAGTGAAGCGTGCTAGCTCTTGAACAATATTTTGTTCCATACGATTGAGCTCGGCGGTGAGCTCGATCTGGTGTTGCTGGCGTTTTTGGTGGCTCGTTGTCAGTGCGACAGCGAGCATCACCAATAACCATAATGCTAAATAAGAGCCAAATCGAATGAGTGTGAGTAGCTCAAATTGTTTTTTGCTTTTCCCCAAATACTAATCCTGTAGTTGTGGAATGTTGAGGTTTTCCTGAAATAAATGCCATTCATCTTTTAATACAGTATCGTTGATGTTGGTGGCATTAGACAATAATTGTTTGGTTTGGCGAACTAATAATTCAGGTAACTGGGCCAGTTGATTACTCCATTTTTCAACGAGTAAATCGCGTTCCTGGCGATGGCAAACCTGATTGATTAGCCCCCACTGGCAGGCTTGTTCAGCGCTAAACTGTTCACAGAGCAACAGTAGCGCCGCTGCGCGCTGCGGGCCTAAACGCTGCGGCAATAAAGAGCTACTCGCAAATAATGGCATCAGTTCCCGACGAATAAATGGGAGTTGAAAACGACTATTTACGTCAGCCACAATCAGATCGCAATGCAAGAGCAATGCCATTCCAAAGCCAAATGCATTGCCGTGGACATTGGCAATGATTGGTTTAGGGAAAATAGCAAATTCGCGCATAAACGTCAGAGCAGGATGACGATAATCTAGTTCTGACGCTGCTAAATCTTGGAGGTCTTCGCCGAGGCTAAAATGTTCCCCTTGTGAATCAATCACAATGACACGAATATTACTATCATTGGCTGCTTCTTTAAGCCTATCGCGCATTAATCGAAACATTGAGCAGGTAAAGCAGTTGTCCTTTTCAGGGCGGTCTAATGTGACTGTTAAAATATGGTTAACTAATTGAGACTGAATCATAAACACCTCCTAGCGAACCGGTTTGTCCCTGGCTAGTGATAGGATATCAACATTACCTCATTCAAACCTGACTGAGACTCAAGTACTAGTTTGACAAAATCATGAATATTTGGGATGAAAAACACTTAGAAAAGCGATCTTTGTCGAGTTATTTACTTTATTTTTTCGGGATTTGTGCTCAAGCTCGGAAAATATTAGTCGATAGAGAAAGTCGGCAATCATAGATTTTTCGGTTACACTTACGAAGTGTTTAATTGCTTAAAATAACGACTAATCGGACTAATAATTATGAAAAAATTTGCAGCGTTGACCATTCTTGCCTTGGCTGGGGTGTTTGGTTCAACTGTCGCTCAGGCGGATACGCTAGGTTTAAAGGCTGGGGTTGATTTCTGGAATACCTCTCACAATGGTGAATCAGTGAAAAAAGATGGGACAACCTATCATCCTGATTACGATACTAACATTCGTCCAGGGCTCTATGTTTCGTTCGAGCACCCGATCCCATTAATTCCGAATGTAATGTTACGTTATCAGGATCTTGATACCGATGGCAGCTCTGGTGGGACCCATATCACCAGCGATCAACAGATGTATGATGGCGTTTTTTATTATCAGTTATTTGATAACCCAGCGTTTGGTCTGGACTATGGTCTGAATATCAAACATTTTAAAGGGACAATTCGTGGCGTCGGTTCTTCTAAAGATTACACTAAAACGATTCCTACAATTTATCTTGCGGGTAACGTCAATTTGCCGATGACTGGCGTACAGATTTTTGGCAACACTTCATTGATGCACTTTGATGGTGATCATGTGGCTGATACAGAAATTGGGATTTCTTACGATGTATTGCCCATGGTGGTGACTGATCTACAATTACGCGCCGGTTATCGTGTCTTAAATATGGATTTAGATGATGCTGGTGGTATGGATCTGAAACAAACTGCACAGGGTTGGTTTATGGGTATTGGTTTACACTTTTAAGGTTTCATTGCACCGTTGATAGTTGATAAGAGTCGGATGAGTTATGATCCGGCTTTTTTTATTTATATATTCTTAATGTAATATTCCATACTGTTATAAAGCATCCCTATTTATTCTTTCTGTTCACGAATCGCTCTCCGGTAGACTGTCCATTCTCAGTCGAAGTCAACTCATAATAAGACAGACTAGCTAACTTGGGCTGAGCTGGTTAGTTGATCAGTGATTGTTACACATCGTTAATCGTAGTGTTCTTATTCGGTTGTGTGGGTATCGACTTAACTGAGTGATAATCATTGATAATTAGATGTTTAAAATTAGGAATCAGCTATGTCTTTACAGGATCTCAACGCTTTAAGCTGTCCTTTAAGTAGCGAACAGCTTAAAGCGCTGGAGCAAGTGCTCGGTGATCTAAGTCCGCTGCAGCAGGCTTGGGTTAGTGGTTATTTGTATGCTAAAAATGCGTCTGAGCAAACCGCGCCGACTGTGACGGCGGCGAGTGGCACATATGTCACGATTTTATATGCTTCGCAAACAGGGAATGCTAAAGCTGTTGCCGAGCAGTTATTTGACAAAGCACAACAACACAATGTGCCTGTGCAGTTACAAAATATTGTTGATTACAAGTCCAAGTCGCTCAAAAAAGAACGATTTCTGGTGATAGTTGCCAGCACCAATGGAGAAGGCGAACCACCAGATGATGCCATGGAGTTTCACGACTTTTTGGTCTCGAAAAAGGCTCCGAAAATTCCAAATCTTCACTATGCTGTTCTCTCTTTGGGTGATAGTAGCTACGAGCATTTCTGTAAATGTGGTGTAGATTTTGACGAGCGACTGCAAGCGCTTGGTGCTCAGCCGCTATTACCTCGTGTGGATTGTGATCTGGATTATGAACAACCGGCTAGCCAATGGCAGCAGTCGTTGTTAGAAATCCTTAAAGCACAATCGAGCGAACTTTCAGCGGCAAATTCAGATGAGCTTTCAAATCCGCGGGTAGAGACTAAATATGATCGCGCTCATCCAGCCACTGCTACCGTATTAACTAATCAGAAAATTACTGGCCGTCATTCGCTAAAAGATATTCGACATATTGAATTTGATCTCGATGGTGTTGGAATGACTTATCAAAGCGGCGATGCACTGGGCGTTTGGTTTGAAAATGATATGGCACTGGTCGAGGACCTTTTAGGTGTTCTTTCGCTTGATGCTGAGCAATCGGTCATCATTGATGAGCAATCGGTTACATTAAGAACGGCTTTGACGCAATTTTACGAACTGACCCAGACTCCGCCTGGATTTGTTGAATTTTGGGCCGATCGAAGTGGTGCCGATGAACTTCAACAGTTGAAAGCGCAAAAACCGTTATTACGCGAGTATGCCGCGACCCATCAGATTATCGATGTTGTTAGTGAGTATCCGGCTTCAGTCTCTGCAGATGAACTGCTTGGTGCGTTGCGCCGCCTCACGCCACGGATGTACTCCATTGCTTCGAGTCAGGCTGAAGTAGAAGACGAAGTTCATTTGTGCGTTGCTGTGGTCAGTTTCAAGCAAGGTGAAGCTGAGCGTTTTGGGGGCTGCTCTGGATTTCTATCTCGTCTTCGTGAAGGTCAAAGTGTGAAGATCTTCGTGGAAGCGAATCACAACTTTAAACTGCCGCGAGATCACTCAACTCCAGTGATTATGATTGGCCCGGGCACTGGTATTGCGCCGTTTCGTGCTTTCTTGCAGCAGCGGGATGCAGAAGGTAGCAGTGGTGATAACTGGCTATTTTTTGGCAATCCCCATTTTACCGAAGATTTCCTCTATCAAAGCGAAATTCAAGGTTACGTGAAATCAGGATTACTCAGTCGCATTGATTTAGCTTTCTCGCGGGATCAGGCGAATAAAGTTTATGTTCAGGACCGCCTGCGAGAACGTTCAAAAGAGGTGTATGACTGGTTAGCGAATCGAGGGGCACACCTATATATCTGTGGCGATTCAACACGCATGGCCAAAGATGTCGAACAAACATTATTAAGTATCGCAAGCGAGCAGGGGCAAATGAGCCAAAAAGAAGCAGAAGATTGGCTCAAATCACTCCGCTGTGACAAACGTTACCAGAAGGATGTTTACTGATGAGTGATAGCAAAGTATCAGCAAATGAAACAATTAAAGCTCGCAGTCACTTTCTGCGTGGCACGATTGAAGAGGGGATCAATGATCCGCTCACAGGGGCAATTGCTGAAGATGATACCCAATTGACTAAATTTCATGGTTTCTATCAACAAGATGACCGTGATCTGCGCAATGAGCGCAAATCTCAGAAGCTTGAGCCACTGTATAGTTTTATGTTGCGCGCCCGAGTGCCGGGCGGGGTCTGTACGCCCGAGCAGTGGTTGATTATTGATGAAATTGCTCAGCATCTGACCCGCGGTAATATTCGTTTAACAACGCGTCAGACATTCCAGTTTCACGGTATTTTAAAGCGTCATTTGAAAGTGGTGATTCAGAAGCTGCATCAGCGTCTGCTTGACTCGATTGCCGCCTGCGGTGACGTGAACCGAAATGTGATGTGTAACCCTAACCCGGTTGAATCACAGGTTCATCAAAAGGTGTATGAATTTGCCAAGAGCTTATCTGAGCATTTTATGCCTCAAAGTCGTGCTTATGCTGAGATCTTTTTAGATGAAGAACCATTGAATAAACCGGATGTCGAGCCTTTATATGGGCCAACATATCTGCCGCGTAAATTTAAAATTGCAGTAGCTGTTCCGCCACATAACGATGTGGATGTGTTTACCAACGACTTAGGTTTTATCGCCATTCTCCAAGATGGAGAAATTGTCGGTTATAACGTGGCTGCCGGCGGTGGTATGGGAACGACGCATGGCGATACTAAAACTTATCCGCGTCTGGGGGATGTACTTGGGTTTATTCGTCCTGAACAAGCCCAAGCGATCGCAGAAGCTATTTTCATTATTCAGCGAGATAATGGGGATCGAGAAAACCGGAAACATGCGCGCCTTAAATATACCATCGATGATATGGGTCTTGAGAAATTTAAAGCAGAAGTTGAGAAACACTCTGGGGTGAGTTTTGCACCTGCTGTTGAGGTGACGTGGACGACTCGTGGTGATCGGTTTGGTTGGCAACAGGGGTATGATGGCCGTTGGCATTTGACTTGTTATCTCCCTAACGGACGGATTGCCGATACTGAGCAGGGGCAACTGATGACGGGCCTTCGTGAGATAGCCAAAATTCATCAGGGCGATCTACGGATGACGGCTAACCAGAATATTGTGGTTGCGAATGTCCATGAACAGGATAAAGCGAAAATTGAGCAGCTAGCCAGTCAATATGGTCTGATTCGAGAGGATTTAACTTGGTTACGCAAATTATCGATTGCGTGTGTAGCGTTACCAACTTGTGGTTTAGCGATGGCCGAAAGTGAGCGCTATATTCCCCAACTGATTACTAAAGTGGATGCGCTTTTGGCAAACCATGGGCTCGCCAACCAACCCATTGTGATGCGCATGACGGGTTGTCCAAATGGCTGTGCTCGTCCATTTGCCGCTGAAATTGGGTTTGTCGGCAAAGGTCCTGGACATTACAACCTTTATTTAGGTGCTAGTCCTGTGGGGACTCGCCTGAACAAACTCTATCGCGAAAACATCGATGAACAACAAATTCTGACCGAATTAGATGGCTTGTTTGCGCGTTATGCAAAAGAGCGCGAAAACGAGGAAGCCTTTGGTGATTATGTGGTTCGTGCCGGGATTATCGCACCTGTCTATCAGGGGAGTGAATTTCATGCTTGAGACACTAAATGATGTGGCCAGCCAATGGCCACAACTCAACAAAAAAGAGCAGCAAAGTTGGCTCGCTGCACAAAACGATGAATTAGAAAATTTATCAAGCGAGCAGCGGATTCGTTGGGCAATTGAAAACTTGCCAGAGAATCATGCGCTCTCTTCTAGTTTTGGTATTCAGGCGGCTGTGTTGCTACATATGGTGACGCAAATTCGCCCTAATATTCCAGTCGTGCTGATTGATACCGGGTATTTGTTTGATGAAACTTATCAGTTTATTGACCAACTCACTGAAAAACTGAATTTAAATTTACAAGTTTATACGAACCCCATGACGCCCGCTTGGCAGGAAGTTCGCTATGGCAAACTGTGGGAGCAGGGGATAGACGGCTTAACTCGGTATAATCAAATGAATAAAGTAGAGCCGATTGAACGAGCATTTCATGAACTCAATATCCACACTTGGTTCTCTGGATTACGTCGTGAACAATCGCAAAGCCGAGCTCATCTACCGGTGCTGCAAGTGCAAAATGAGCGCTTTAAAGTTCTTCCTATTATCAACTGGACGAATCGACAGGTGTATCAATATCTGAAAAAACATGATCTTAGCTATCATCCGTTATGGGAAAAAGGTTATGTTTCTGTTGGTGATTGGCATACTTCTCGGCCGCTCGAGCCAGGAATGAGTGAAGAGGACACCCGCTTTTTTGGCTTGAAACGTGAATGTGGTATCCATGAAGAACACCATGGCAGTGGTATTTAACGGTATTTCTATTTCTGGCTTGGGAAGTCTCCCCAAGCTTTTCTTTATAATTTTGCATAACTTCTCTCATCGTTATTTTTGATCCAAGGTGCGCGGTTCCAGGTTTATGGGGCGTGTCATCATTTTGTCACTTTTTAGTCATTCTTAGTTCATATTTCCTCGCTTAACTGGAAGCTTACTGTTTATTCTTTTTATGGACAAAAGGTGGCTTTCAGTGTTTTTAAAAAAAAGTTGTAGTGCATTGGTTTTCTTGGGTTTAAGCCTGGTCTCTGCTGGTATTTGTGCACAGACATTAACGGTGTACTCCGCTGGGCCGAAAAAGCTTTCTGCTGAATTAATTAAAGGATTTGAAGCTAAAACTGGCGCTCAAGTTAATCTGTACCAGGCCACGGCAGGTAAAATTATGGCCCGCTATATGGCGGAGAAAAACAATCCCCATGTGGATGTAATGATCTCATCTTCTTGGGGACATGCGCTGAGCCTTAGCCAATCGGGTGATTTACTCCCTTACCACTCACCTAATGCGCAACATGTGCCAAAACGTCTGCAAGGCCCTGGCTATGTCGCTCAAGGAGCAGCTGTGCTTTCAATTGCCTATAACACAGATAGCAAGGTTCCTGTGCCACACAGCTGGCAAGATTTGACTCGGCCTGCTTATGCCGGACAAGTGACGATGCCCGATCCTGCTGCATCAGGCAGTGCGCTAACTTTAGTCGAAGGTCTGGTCGCGGATGAAGGTAATAAAGCTTGGACACTGTTTAAGCAACTTAAAGCCAATCACATCATCATTCCTGGCGCTAATAAAGCGGCTTTAGCTCCGGTATTGCAGGGGAGTCGTTCGGTCGTATTTGGCGCGGTTGATTATGTGGTGTTAGGGGCAAAAGCAAAAGGTGAGCATGTTAATGTGGTTTATCCCAAAGAAGGAACGGTGCTCGCGCCGCGTCCGATCATGATTATGAAGTCAACCCGACACGCTAAACTTGCTAAAGAGTTTGTTGATTATGTGCTCTCCAAACAGGGCCAACAACTGGTTGCTAAGCAGTTCATCTTACCTGCACGTACCGATGTGAAAGCACTGCGTCCTGGTTATAACGACATTAAGTTTCTGCATTTTGATTTAGCTAATGCGGCTAAAGATGCAGTTAAAACGAAAAACAAGTTTGCTCAAATTATGCGTGATTGATGCAAGTGGCACCGAGTCAAATTCGCGATCAGGGCCTGCGCTATGTGATGCTGTATGGTTCGTTATTGGTACTGCTGGTGGTTGTCGCATTGCCAGTGATCGCCATTGTTTTATACGCTATTTTTCCGCATTTAAATGAAGGGAGCTTTGCGGCTCCTTTTAGTCAGTTTAGTGCGCAATTTCACTCCAGCACTCTTGTTAGAGCAACGATTAACTCGGTGATCCTAGCTTGTGGTGTGATCGTTTGGACATTGGTGATTGCTTTGCCACTGGCGATAGTTCGTCAGAGTCTGAGTGCTGGATTAGGGCGAATGGTTGATATGTTGCTCATGGTTCCGCTTTTGATACCTCCCTATATTGGTGCTATGGCGTGGATCATACTTGGTCAGTCACATGGTTTTATTGAGCAGTGGTTTGGTTTTAATTTCCATCAGCTACTTTTTTCACCGGTCGGATTGAGTCTGGTTATGGGGTTACATCTTTTCCCCCTGACCTATGCTAGCGCCAATACTGCGCTAGCAGCAACGGGGCGGGGCTATATGGAAGCGGCTCTGATCTATGGCGCAAATACATGGCAACGGTTTTACAAAATTCGGTTGCCGCTGATTATGCCAGCGCTCATTGCCAGTGCATTGATGATCTTTGTCTTATCGATTGAAGAGTTTGGTACCCCAGATATTATTGGCCGGCGGTTTGGTTTTGAAGTGATGGTGACCGCGATCCACAATAAGTTGTCGGACTGGCCTATCGATTTGAATGGTGCGGCTATTTTATCGTTGTTGTTAATTGCTCTGGCAGTGATTGCTTATCAGTGTTATCGGTTGCTGAACGCTCGTTACAGCGCGCATTTAGATGGCAGTCAAATAGCTAACCCAGCGGTCGGCCATGGTTCACATCAGTTCAGTAAGCTTACCTTCTTTGGGTTTTGGATCGGGGTGAGTGTGGGGTTACCTCTGTTAGCCATTACGCTTTCGGCATTGATGAAGACGCAATCAGGAGGATTGCATTGGAATAACCTAAGCTTCGGGGCGTTTATACAGTTATTTTCGGGGGTGAGCGATGCGCTCCGAGCGTTGATCACTAGTCTATCACTCGCGTTGGCCGCCGCAGTTTTATGTAGTTTGATTGCGCTGGTGGCAAGCTATACATTGATTCGTCTTCGCCCTAAAGGGGTTAGTATTTTAGAGCTGTTGACGGTTTTACCCAATGCTATTCCGGGTATGGCCGTTGCAGTGGGACTCATCCTCACTTGGAATCAGCCGTTTTGGCACTGGAGCCCCTATAACTCTCTAGCTATTTTATTATTGGCTTATCTGTGTCTAATGTTGCCCTATCCGATGCGAATGTTAACTGCTGCTTTGCGGCGTTATCCGGAGAGTCTGGATGAAGCTGGATTTATTCATGGGGCTAACGATTGGCAGGTGTTATGGAAAATTTTATTGCCGTCACTCTCGTCCGTTACTTTCGCGTCAGGAGTGATTGTTTTTGCGATTACAACTCGTGAGCTGGTGGCTTCGTTAATGCTAGCCCCTCCTGGGGTTGAAACGGTGGCAACCTACGTATTTAATCAGTTCGATCAGGGTTCAGTGAATATCGGCATGGCGATGAGCCTGATCACCATTGTTCTTTGTGGCGCACTGATCAGTCTTGGGCAGTGGCTGCAGAAAAAGGTTTCGTCATGATCGAATCTATTAAGATAGAACAGCTTAGCAAGAGTTTTGCCAATCAATCGGTACTTAAAAACATTAATCTGGATGTCCAGAAAGGGCAGTTTGTCACGCTGCTTGGCCCATCTGGATGTGGCAAAACGACTTTACTACGTATTATTGCCGGTCTTGAAAGAGCGGATTCGGGATGCATTGCGACATCTCATACACAATTTATGAATACGTCGCAGGGAATTTTTTTGCCATCCCAGCGCAGAAAACTTGGGTTTGTTTTCCAAGATTATGGACTCTGGCCACATATGAGTGTTTATGACAACATTGCTTTTGCACTTAAAATCTCGGGTCAGTATAGCCGGGCGCAAATTGGCGAAAAAGTCCGTCGGGCACTGAATTATGTGCAACTGGATACCTATAGCGATTATCGCCCGGCACAACTTTCTGGAGGGCAAAAACAGCGGGTTTCGATCGCCAGGGCACTGGCTGCTGAGCGGCAATGTATTTTATTTGATGAGCCGTTATCTAATCTGGATGCAAACTTACGCGATGAGTTGGGACAGCAGATTAAAATGTTAGCCAGTTCTTTGGGGTTAACATGCCTGTATGTCACGCATGACCGCCGTGAAGCACAGTTATTATCCGATAAAATAGCGTTGTTAAAAGATGGGCAAATTCATCGATTTGATTCCCCTGAAAATTTATTTCGTCATCCTGATGATGAGTGGATTGCTAGCTTTTTAGATTGCGGCAATATTGTCCCAGGTAGCCTGCTTGAGCGGGATGATGCGACTCTTTGGTTGGTTCCTCGCCGAGCACTAGCGCTTGATCCAGCTGGTTCAATTAAGGCGGAAGTTGTCACTTCGAATTTCTTAGCTGACCAGTATGAGATTCAAGCTATGTTAGCGGGCATACGTTTGCGTTTTTATCATGATCAGCCACTTAAAGCTCATCAGCTGATTAGCCTTGCAGTAAACTGGCATGCGCTAAAATCATTAAATCCTTATCCGACTTCGCGAATGACATAATCTGGTGCTCCGTTCATGCTGATTAGTGGCTTAGGGGAAACTGCGGTGGTCACCTGTATGGGGGACTGAACTTCCTTGCCCAGAGTTATGCGAGATATAGCTCGATGGTTCCAAAAGAAAACAGCCCGAAGAGACGGGCTATTTTCTTTTTATAAATTGTCATGCCAGTCAAAACATCCGGCATTGCAATGATGCGATATCATCAGATCACACTTTCTTTTTTGGATACTGCCCCTGATATGATTATTCCGCGGGTTTCTGGGCCGACAAAATAAGCCAACAAGGCAATCAAAATAGCCACTGTTCCTGCGACAACTGCCATTGCTAAACCATAATCGCCACCATGAGTAGAGGCAATATACGCTTGCGCGGTAGCGTTGACCGAAGCTAATAAATTCCCCGTCTGATAGACAAAGCTTGGTAAAACTGCTCGCACACCTTCAGGCACTAATTCATTCAAATAGGCAGGAACGATACCCCAAGCACCTTGAACCATAAATTGCATCAGAAATGCTCCGATGCCTACTGCTATAGAGCCACTTGAAAATGCCCATAACGGTAGCACTGGTAAAGAGAGCAAGGCGGCAATCGCAATGGCTTTTTTACGACCAATTTTTTCAGAAATCGAACCGAAAAAGATCCCACCCAAAATTGCTGCAATATTATAACTGATAGCAATAATACTAATCGTATGAACTGAGAAATGTTGCTGTACCTTCAGAAAAGTTGGGTACATATCTTGAGTCCCATGACTAAAGAAGTTGAAGCACGTCATCAGGACTACCATAAACACGCAGACTTTCCAGTTTTGACGAATAATTGGCCATAGTGCTACTTTTTCTTTACGATGTTGATTATTTAACCAGGTTGGAGACTCGGGAACTTTAAAGTAGACAAATGGCAGTAACAGAATAGGGATTGCACCGATGACAAACATGCCTCGCCAACCGACTGTCGCATAAAACAGTCCGAAAATAATTGAAGCGATCAGATATCCAGCTGGATAACCTGCCTGGAATATTCCAGACATCACGCCTCTGGATCGATCTGGGATAGTTTCCATGACCAATGCTGACGCAACCCCCCAAATGCCGCCCATAGCGATGCCATAGCACACTCTGAACACCATGAAAATCATCAAGTTTGGAGACCAAGCTGAAAGTAATTCGAAGGCTGAAAAGAAAATAATATTGCTCATCAGAATGGGGCGTCGGCCATACTTCTCAGCTAGGCGACCAAAAATTAAAGCGCCAATGGGCCTGACTGCTAAAGTCAGCAAAATGGCCACTGACACTTTTGTAATGGAGGTGTGAAAATTATTTGCAATGTCACTTAAAACAAAGACTAGAATAAAAAAATCAAAGGCATCTAACGTCCAGCTTGCAACGCCGGCAAAAGCAACGTTGCGCTGAGTTGAAGTCCAATTGAACATAAGGTCTTCCTCTAGAGAAAGCCCGCGGGGCTTGTTGTATTTGAATAGTTGGCATTTTTTTACGACGAGGCCACTTTAGTGTTAAACAACGGTCTAAAGTCGAAGCGAAAATACCCTGAGTGGTTTGTTACAAAGTTTGTTTATTTGTTATGAGGTATATATATACAATGTTTAAAAGTTGTATTCTTTTAGCAACATCACGGATTTGAGTCTTGATAGCTTAAATATCCATAAAAATGACATATAAGTGCATAAATGGATGTGGTGGGACAATATTTAGGGGATTGTCCTGTGGGAATTATGAAATAAGTTGCCTTTGTTCTCGTTTAAACCGTGTGATTGGCGTCATCTTGGCCTTTATCGCAAGCGATAGATGTCATCATAAAGTCGTATCTAAGTTTCTTTTTTAGCTCCCATCTGCGCTTGCAAATGATATGCTCTTATAGAACTGCGTCGCTTGTTGGTGTTACGGCTAGTCTAGCGGGGTGTTTTAAGCCTTAAGTGTTTATCTAATCACACTATTTTTGCCATTTCAGGGGGAGTTATGAAATCCACGGTTGCCGTTTTTGCCAAGATTTCCGATACACATAAGCAAGTTCTCGAACAGTATTTCAATGTGCTTTATGTGAATCATATTGATGAACTATCTGAAGAAAAATGCCAAGAAATTCAAGGTGTTTTAGCCTCTGGTGGTTTTACCCTAGGCGAAGAGCAATTGGCGAAGTTACCTAAACTTAAAGCTGCGTCAACGGTGTCTGTTGGTTATGACAGCTATGATATTGATGCGTTAACAAATCGTCAGGTGATTTTAACGCATACGCCGGGTGTGCTCGATGAAACCGTCGCTGATACGGTATTTGCATTGATGCTATCCAGTGCCCGAAGAGTGGTAGAGCTTGCGACTTGGGTGCGCTCTGGTCAGTGGCATCGCAGTTTGTCTGATCAGTATTTTGGTCGCGATGTTCACCATAAAACGATTGGGATTGTTGGCATGGGGCGGATTGGGATGGCTGTTGCCCGACGGGCTCATTTAGGCTTTGGCATGCCGGTGCTTTATCATAATCGTCATCCCAAAGAAATCGCCCAAGAGCAGTTTGCCGCTCAATTAGTCGCGTTGGATGAGCTGTTTGCGCGTGCTGATTTTATTGTGATGCTCACGCCACTTACGGAACAAACTTATCATTTGATTGGCACGCAGCAGTTTGAAAAGATGAAACCTTCGGCGGTTTTCATTAATGCATCTCGCGGGGATGTGGTTGATGAGCAGGCTTTAATCGACGCTCTGGAGGGAGGAAAAATTGCTGCTGCAGGATTGGATGTTTTTCATCAAGAACCCATTGACCCTGATTCCAAATTACTCTCGATGCCACAGGTCGTTGCGCTTCCCCACATTGGCTCTGCGACTACCCAAACCCGTGAAGCAATGGCTGAGTTAGCGGTGAATAGTTTGGTTGATGCACTCGTGCATAAAAATGTTCACCATTGTGTGAATCCATCGGCTTGGTCTCTATAGGGACGATTGACATAGATTGCCATAAAAATCTCATTTTTAGATCATAATCATCTATACGATAGATAATGGTTCTTTAGCCATTGTGGTATCGCTCGGTATAGTGCTAGGCAGATTCTTTTATTAGTAGATAAACTATGGCTTTATTTTCACTGTTTCTTAAAGCTGATACGACGCCTCGTCGTTACTCCCGCCGCCCAATGAATTGGTTGAGGCAAAGTATCAACTTGTTTTTGGCTGATCGAGCAAAGACACGTGATGTCCACATTTTGGGGGTTGCCGAGCCACTAAAAGAAGGGGAAGTCGCCTTGGTTGGGGCTGGTCCCGGTGCGCCGGAACTGCTGACGCTAGCTGCATTGCAGATGCTCAATGAGGCAGATGTTGTGGTTTATGATCGTTTAGTTAGCAGTGAGATACTGAATCTGATTCATAGCGATTGCCAGCGAATTTGTGTGGGTAAGGCTGCATCTTATCATAGTGTTCCGCAGTCTCGGATTAATGAGATCCTGATTGAGCGTTCAGCTGCTGGTCTTCGCGTCGTACGCCTAAAAGGTGGTGATAGTTTTATCTTTGGTCGCGGTGGTGAAGAGCTTGAACAGCTGGCTCGAAGTGGTGTTAAGTTCCGAGTCGTTCCAGGGATTACGGCGGCATCAGGTTGTACAACGTATGCTGGTATTCCTCTGACGCATCGTGATTACTCGCAAGCAGTAACCTTTGTAACGGGACATTGCAAAAAAGATGGCAAGTCACCCGATTGGGCATCATTGGTCGCTTCCAATCATACATTGGTGGTATATATGGGGCGACTTGCTGCATCACAAATTCAGCAAAGTTTAAAAGAACACGGAATGAGTGAGCGGATGCCAGTGGCGGTGATTGAAAATGGCTCACGGCACAATCAAAGAGTGCTCTGTGGTCATTTATCACAGCTGTCTCGATTGGCCGAACAAGCTGCATCGCCAGCTTTATTGGTCATTGGTGAGGTTGTTAAGCTGAGTGAGGAACTGTCGTGGTTTAATTTTGCAGATCAAAAAAATCTTGCAGCATCTGCGTTAAATCATCTTGATAATGAGTAATTGGGGTTGGTTCAATCAGTTGTGCAAGTTCATCCCCAATGGGGGTCATGCGGTAATATAAAAGTTTGCACTGGCGGTAACGAGGACGCAATAGCCACATCTTCCCTCCTTGCTCAAAACTTAAGTCAAATTGAGCGGCAAAGCTGCTTTCTAATTCTCGGTCGTAAATTAGTCCTAGTTCAGCCAGTTGCATAATTTGATTATAGGCTAGGCGATAGCGCCCCAAAGATAACCGTCTGACACGCTGACGATGAATGGCAAATCGCCCGGGAAGGCGAATTGCCCCAATTAACAATTTATGGCTTTGTTCGCCACCCATACGACTGGCCAATTGCACTGCTCGCTGAAACCATTTCGCCTCACGTTGGGTCATTTGAGTAAGAGTTCTTAACGCTTTAATCGAGAAATGCCCAGGAGTCACCACTTCCATCGATAAAATTTGTGCCCAGAGTCGTTGCATCGCCGGAGTTTGGCTGGTTTTGGCCAAATCCAAATAAGCACTGAACCAGTCAGGATCAATTCGGCTGCCTGCTTCATCACCACAAATTCGTTCGGCTCGAGCCATGATCTGTTCTAAATTTTTTTGCACTCTGGCTTTTTCTAAGCGCTCCCGAGCCAGTGCTCGCTGGATATAACTACTTTCAGGCGACGGATCTTCAATAAGCGTGTGTAAGCCGTGGCGCTTCGCCAATTGCAAAGTGTGTTGTTTTGCAGAGGTGACCGATGAATCGGTTTTGATCGTCGTCTCGCTCATGGCGTTTCAGCATGTTCCTTCGGTCATGATGGGTAAAACACAAAGCGTTAAGTAAATAGCAAGATGAATTCTCGCTCTACTGTTATATAACGGCTTAAATTGATTTAACTTTAATCTAATTATTAAAAATAGATAAATAAATGCATAGCAGAAGAGCTGCTGCTGAATGTGTCGAATGACTTACTTGATTGTAAATTGATGCGGATATGTTAAATTATGTTGTATCAAAGTTAACAAATTATGTTTGTTTGAGGAATTATCTGTTTTGATGTACATCAGATGGGTATCAAAATATGCAAAGACAGTATGTTTGCTAGGGGCTTACTTTGCATTATTAGTCATGTTAGCGATGTTGTTTTAGTCCTGTATAAAAGGCCTCAAAATCAGAGGCCTTTTGTCTACCTAAAAAATTATTTTTTCTGGGCACGTTCATATGATGAGGTAATTTCAGCTTCAGCAGCTGCTTTGTTATCCCACCCTTCTACTTTAACCCATTTTCCTGCTTCTAAGGTTTTGTAATTTTCGAAGAAATGTTGGATCTGGTTTTTCAACAATTCTGGCAGATCATCGATATCCTGAATATGATCATATTCTTTGCTCAGTTTGCTCACTGGGACCGCAATAATTTTGGCATCTTCACCAGATTCGTCAGTCATTTTTAAAACGCCGATTGGACGAGCACGAACAACGACACCTGTTTGCAATGGATAGGGAGTCGGAACTAAAACGTCAACAGGGTCGCCATCTAACGACAGGGTATGGTTGATATAACCGTAGTTAGCAGGGTAGAACATGGGAGCTGTCATAAACCGGTCAACAAAAACGGCACCGCTCGCTTTATCAACTTCATATTTAATCGGAGAAGCATTGGCAGGGATTTCAATGATAACATTGATATCATCCGGCAGGCTTTTGCCAGCAGGAACATCGTTCAGGCTCATGAGTTTTCCTTACAGATAAATGTAGTGTATAAGTGAGCTTATTATAACGACCTTAGTAATAATCACCAGTCGAATGAGGCGAGCAATAATACAATGCATATTCATATTTTGGGGATTTGTGGCACATTCATGGGAGGAATCGCCAAACTTGCTATTGAGTCCGGACATCGGGTTAGTGGCAGTGATCAAAATGTTTATCCACCGATGAGTACTCAGCTCCATGAGCTCGGTATCAAGTTAATTGAGGGCTATGATCCTGAGCAACTTGCATGTCAACCCGATTTAGTGCTCATTGGTAATGCTTTAAGTCGGGGCAATCCTTGTGTTGAAGCTGTTTTGAATCAAGGGATTGCCTATACCAGTGGTCCTCAATGGCTACATGATCATATTTTAGGTGGACGTTGGGTTTTAGCGGTCGCAGGCACGCATGGTAAAACGACAACTGCCAGTATTTTAGCTTGGATATTACAAGCCAATGGCCTTGAACCAGGCTTTTTAATCGGAGGCGTAGCGCCCAATTTTGCTCAGACCGCACGATTGGGAAACACGCCTTTTTTTGTGGTTGAAGCAGATGAGTATGACAGTGCTTTTTTTGATAAACGTTCTAAATTTGTGCACTACAGTCCTCGTACGGCAATCTTAAATAATCTCGAATATGATCATGCGGATATTTTCCCTGATTTAGCTGCGATAGAGCGGCAATTTCACCATCTAGTTCGCATTATTGCGGGAAATGGTCAAATTATTGCACCGGGAGATAGCCAAGCGCTGAATCGAGTTTTAGCGATGGGATGTTGGAGTGAACTTGTTCGTACTGGTATTGATTCCGATTGGCAGATCGAAAAATGTGTTGATGATTGGCAGCAGTTCCAAGTAATTTTTCAAGGGCAGTTGCAAGCAAAGGTACATTGGCAATTGATCGGCATACACAATGCGAGAAATGCTTTAATGGCTATTATTGCCGCTCGCCACGTTGGGATTCGTCCTGCAGATGCCATTGCCTGTTTGAGTGATTTTATTCCACCCAAGCGGCGTCTAGAAAAGCTAGCTGAACTGAATGGGGTTACCATTTATGATGATTTTGCCCATCACCCCAGCGCTATTGAAACCACCTTGCAGGCAATGCGGGCAAATCTCGGTGCAGATACACCGATCATCGCTGTTTTAGAGCCTCGCTCAAATACGATGAAGCTAGGGGTTCATCAAAAGAGCTTACTCAGTAGTTTAAAAGAAGCGGATCAGAAAATTATCTACAGTGGTGATGCACATTGGGATGTTGCTGGACTATTTGCCAATGATAAGAGTGCTCGCTGTTACAGTGATATTGAATTGGTGGTTGCGGATTTATTAGCTCACCGGCAAGATGGCCAACACATTGTACTGATGAGTAATGGTGGCTTTGCTGGACTTCGGGAAAAGCTCCTTAGCGCATTGCAAACAGACAAGTAAGTGTTTATCCGAGATATAAAAACAGCGCCTCAGATTGGGCGCTGTTTTTATATAGTAGCTATCGGCTCAAATTAACATAATGGACGCAGTAAAGACGTCACATAATCATTGATGAAATCGATGACCACTTCGCGAGAAGGTTGGTCAGGACGATTAACCATTTGTACTGACAGATAGAAAGAGGCGGTCAAGGCTTGAGCTGCATTGTCTGCATTCATGGCACTCGTGAGTTCGTCTTTTTCGAACCCTTTTTGCAGAGACTGACCGATGATTTCGTTAATACGGCTCTGAATTTTAGTAAAACGAGGCCATACATCCTCACGAACAGAGGAGCTCCACTCTAGCCAGATGTGAACAACATCCGGTTCGTTGAAGGTGGTATCTACTAATTCTTCAACATAATCGTGAATGCTCTGCAACGGTGTTTTATCTTGGCTGAAAGTACTATTCACTAATGCTAGAATGCGTTTTTCTACTTCGGCTAAGACATCATCGACGAGATCTTCGCGAGTGTTAAAATAATTGAACACGGTAGCGACAGAAACGTTGGCCAGTTCGGCAATTTCTGCATGGCCAGCACGACCAATACCGCGTTTGGAGAAAACTTTGGTTGCACATTCCATCAGCTGTTTTCTGCGGGCTTCTGGAGACAGACGTGTACGACGACGTACGTCGTTATTGTTTGTGGTATCCATAATCGTTACTCGTTTAGTTACTTTAAATTTATTTATAATTGGCTCAAGGCCTGTTTTTAGAAAATTTGGAAGAATTACATAGTGTGTATACCATTATGTCGGCAACACTAGCAATAATCTTCTCAAATTGGGTTAATGATAGATTATTCATTACAAAAATAACAGAATGAAATGCCCAAATTACACAAAATTACATAACCGACTGAACACTCAGATATAATTCAGCAATTCATGGACGGATTCGCTAATTGTTCAAAAAATAGAGTAAAATATTCACTTTTTTATAATGGATATCATTTATATGATGAAGCATTCTATAGAGCTTTTAATTACAGAAAAACAAATTGCCGAACAGGTGCATGTGATCGGTGAACAGATCAATGAGCGTTATGCTGATCCTGAGCGCCCCTTGATTTTAATTGGCTTGCTGCGGGGCTCTTGTTTATTTCTTGCTGATCTCTGTCGTCAGATTAACCGTCCAGTCATTCTAGATTTTATGAATGTGTCCAGCTATGGAAATTCAATGCAGTCCACCCGAGATGTTCGAGTTCTGAAAGATCTTGATGAAGATATCAGCGGTGCAGATTTGGTGATTGTTGAAGATATTATCGATACAGGCAATACTTTAAGTAAAGTGCGAGAGATGTTATTGCTGCGCAACCCGAATAGTCTTGCTATCTGTACATTACTTGATAAACCATCACGGCGAGAGGTCGAGGTTCCTGTTGACTGGGTTGGTTTTTCTATCCCTGATGAGTTTGTGATTGGTTACGGTATTGATTACGCACAGCGTTATCGTAATTTACCTTATATTGGCAAAGTGATTCCCGAATAACAGCCCGTTGCAAGAATCGATTCATCAGTTGTCCTTCTCCATTTTTATGAAAACTCAAATAGGAGCTTTATGAATAGTCCAGTGGAGCACGAACCACAGGCTTTGGAAATTGAGTCGCTAAAAAAAATATATAAGGGCGGTGTCGAGGCTCTCAAAGGCTTGACCTTAACTGTCAAAAAAGGCGACTTCTATGCCTTGCTGGGACCGAATGGTGCTGGCAAATCAACAACGATAGGTATCATTACCTCATTGGTTAATAAGTCTTCCGGTCGGGTTCAAATTTTTGGTTATGATTTGGATAATCAACTGGAGTTAGCCAAATCTCAGGTTGGTCTTGTGCCGCAAGAATTCAACTTTAATCAATTCGAAACGGTTAAACAAATAGTTGTACAGCAGGCCGGTTACTACGGCGTGACAAAAGACGTCGCCAATGAACGAGCTAAAGAGCATCTATCGCGACTGGGTTTATGGGAAAAACGTGATCAGCGTGCCCGTAATCTTTCAGGTGGAATGAAGCGTCGATTGATGATTGCGCGAGCGCTGATGCATGAGCCAAAGTTGTTGATTCTCGATGAACCCACCGCAGGGGTGGATATTGAATTGCGCCGCTCTATGTGGGATTTCTTGCGTGAACTTAATGAGCAGGGAACGACAATTATTCTCACGACTCACTATCTTGAAGAAGCCGAGATGCTATGTCGGCATATTGGAATTATCGATAATGGGGTTTTGATTGAGAACACCACGATGCGAGAGTTGCTTGGGCAATTGACCAAAGAGACTTTTATTCTCGATCTGGCTAAACCTAGTTTTGCTCCTGAACTGACTGGTGTTGACAGCCATATGATCAATAGCACCACTCTGGAAGTTACGCTCAGTAAGGAAGGGAATCTTAATAGTGTTTTTACCCAACTCAGTGAACAAGGCGTTAGCGTTGCTAGTATGCGAAACAAAGCAAACCGCTTAGAAGAGTTATTTGTCACGATGGTTGAAAACGGCAGGAGCAAATCATGAACGCGAGAACATATTGGATCGCTTTTCAAAGTATCATAACCAAGGAAGTGCACCGCTTCACGCGAATTTGGGTTCAGACGATTGTACCACCGGCCATTACCATGACGTTGTATTTTGTTATTTTCGGTAACATTATCGGCAGTCGCGTCGGTGTGATGGCTGGTGTTGGTTATATGCAGTTTATCGTCCCCGGCCTGATTATGATGGCGGTCATTACCAACTCCTATTCGAATGTCGCCTCTTCTTTTTTTAGTGCTAAATTTCAGCGCAACATTGAAGAAATGTTAGTGGCTCCGATTCCTAATTATGTGATTATTTTAGGTTTTGTCGGCGGAGGTATGGCTCGTGGTTTATGTGTGGGACTGCTGGTGAGTTTGGTTTCACTGTTTTTTGTGCCATTTCATGTCCACAGTTTGGTCGTTGTTGTTACGACCGTATTATTTACCTCGGCGGTTTTTTCGTTGGGGGGATTGATTAATGCTATTTATGCCCAGTCGTTTGATGACATCAGTATTGTCCCAACTTTTGTGCTGACACCTCTGACCTATCTAGGCGGCGTCTTCTACTCTATTACGCTGTTACCTGATTTCTGGCGAGGTGTGTCCCATTTTAATCCGGTGGTTTATATGGTCAGTGCTTTTCGGTTCGGGTTCTTAGGCATAAAAGATGTGTCATTATGGTTTTCCTTTGGTGTGTTATCAGCCTTTGTCGTTGGCTTATATATTTGGGCTCATCTATTAATTAAGCGTGGTTATGGACTTCGAAGCTAATCAAATGTGCTCCAAAAGGGTGACTTCACCACAGCTGGGGATCCACAATCGACTGCTGGAGGTGGTGAATCGTCATCGGCAGTCAGTTTCTATGCGACCTGTAGCTGCACATAGCCAGGCTGCTTTTGCCGCTTTACAGCATTGGCTTGCAGATAAACCTCAGCGGCCTATCATCCTCGACTCATGTTGTGGGGTAGGGCAAAGTACAGCAAGCATTGCTCAAATGCATCCAGATGCTTGGGTGATTGGGGTGGATAAATCAGGTGTTCGTCTGGATAAGCACCATGCTTATGCTAATACACAGGACAATTATCTATTATTACGGGCAGATCTGTTTGATCTGTGGAAATTACTGAATCAGCATCAATTTAAACTGGCCAAGCATTTCTTGTTGTATCCGACACCATGGCCAAAACCGGCTCATCTGCAGAGGCGTTGGTATGCTTGCAATGCGTTTCCATTTTTAGTCGCCTTGGGAGGGGAGTTAACTGTTCGCAGTAACTGGGCGTTGTATGTTCAGGAATGTGCCGCTGCGCTTAACTGTTATGGCATCGGAGCACAAATCAAGCAATTTGAGAGTGAAACCCCATTGACGCCGTTTGAGCGCAAGTATCAGGCTAGTGGCCAGACACTTTGGCAATTAAGTGCGCAACTGAAGCCATCCCTATAAAAATAAAGCCCTTCAATGAAGGGCTTTATTTTTTTCTATAAGCTTGCAATGATTAACCATAATTAAACGAATAGCTAACAAAGTTGTTGCATTCCACCTCCTGTGCGCAATTCACAACTTGAGGAGTTTATATGGTTATCAAGAAGCGAGATCAGCTGACTGAGTCTGATGTTACCCCTGAAGCTATCTATCAGGCACGCCGCTCCTTTATGAAAGGCGGAATGGTCCTTGGGTTGAGTGCTTTGTTGCCTTCGGTTGCAATGGCTAAACCAGAAAATAATGCTGGTTCATTTACCCAGTCAGTGCCCAATTGGCTCAAACAAAAAATCCTTGCTTCCCGTGCCAACACGCAGCCGATTAAAGAGGCGTTAACACCTTATAATATTGCAACTACATACAATAATTTTTATGAGTTTGGTTATAACAAAGATGATCCGTCTAAAAATAGTGGGAACTTCCAGCCATTTCCATGGAAGGTTGAAATTGCCGGCGAAGTGAACAAACCAGGGCATTACGATTTAGACGAGTTATTGAAAAATATCGATTTAGAAGAGCGCATTTATCGATTGCGCTGTGTGGAAGCTTGGTCGATGGTTTTACCTTGGATTGGCTTTCCTTTGCATAAATTACTCAAACGGTTTGAACCAACCAGCCGAGCCAAATATGTGAAATTTACCAGCGTGTATCGTCCGAAGCAGATGCCCGGGCAAGATAGTGCTTTCAGTACGATCAATTGGCCGTATGTTGAAGGGTTACGAATGGATGAAGCGATGCATCCGTTAACACTAATAGCAGTCGGGTTGTATGGTAAAAATCTGTTAAATCAAAGCGGAGCCCCATTGCGATTGGTGGTTCCTTGGAAATACGGTTTTAAAAGTGCCAAATCCATTGTTAAAATCGAACTTGTCGAACAACAACCTTTGAATACTTGGCAACAAATTGCTCCCAATGAGTATGGTTTTTATGCCAATGTAAATCCTCATGTTGATCATCCGCGTTGGAGTCAGAAAGAAGAGCGTCGTTTACCATCCGGATTATTTCACCCTAATATTATTCCAACTCGCATGTTTAATGGATATGAGCAGGTCGCGAGTTTGTACAAAGGGATGGATCTGCGGAAAAACTTTTGAAGGATTTCAATATGCCTGTGCGGCTAAGACGCTGGACTATTTTTGTTGTTGCGCTGATTCCGTTTGCTCAGCTGGTTTATGGTGCTGTTTATCAGACCTTGGGTGGGGATCCGGCGAAAGCTATTTTGCTTGCAACTGGTTTCTGGGCGATGCGATTTTTATTGATCACTTTGGCTGTGTCCCCTCTTGTTCGCTATTTAAAATGGCGTTGGTTGATGCCGCATCGGCGTATGTTAGGGTTATTTGCGCTGTTTTATGGATTGGCTCATTTGCTTTCATACTATCAATTTATTCTCGGTGGTAATTTAGCGATGTTAGGCGAAGAGATCATTAAACGGCCGTATATTTTAGTGGGAATGCCAGCGTTACTGATTCTGATTGCTCTGGGAATCACCTCGACTCGGGGATGGATGCGACGACTTGGCCGACGTTGGCAACAGTTACATCAATTGATTTATCTGGCTTTTATTCTTGCTTGGGTCCATCTCTATTGGCAGGTTCGCTCAAGTTATTTCGATGCTGTGCTCTATGGTGCTATCGGTTTGGTGTTATTGTCATTTCGTGTTCGTAAGTTTCTGATTAAAAGAACATAATCCGCTATCTTTTGCCGTAGTTCATGGACTATTTGTCATCTACGGCGCTCTTCTTTTTTATTCTTTTTTAATTTTCGATATATCTAAACTTGATCATTTTTTTATCTTAGGCTAATTTAGATATATCTTTTTTTAGATATATCGAAAATAAGGGATAACAAATGAAAGATACACTAGGTAGACATCATGATTCTCCTCGAGGTCACGGTTTACAGAGGAAAAAAGGCGGACGAGGGTGTGGCCGGGGAAGAAGCTGTGAACAGCATCATCAAGCGTGCTGCGAAGACTCAACTCGAGAATGTGGCCACAGAGGTAAACATGGGCGTCGCCATAAATTGGGCCGGTTGTTTGCCCATGGAGATTTGCGGTTGATGATCTTAGCGTTTATCGAAGATCATCCTTGTCATGGCTATGAGTTGATGAAAGTGATTGAAAAAGCTAGTTCTGGTTTGTATTCGCCGAGTGCAGGGGTGGTTTATCCAACTTTGAATGTACTTGAAGACCAACTGTTGATTGAAGTGCAAGATGGTGGGGAAGGTGGACGAAAAGTCTATCAACTGACACAACTTGGAAGCCAAGAGGTTGACTCACAGCGCAATTATATCGATAAATTAAAAGAGCGACTGGCGCAATTTGGCAAACCACAAAATACGCAGCAGTACGACCAATTGAGTGAATCGATGCATCGGATTAAAAAAGCACTCCGTCAACAGATGTTAAATCAACAGTCGCAGATGGATTTTTCTGCCCACATTGAGATTTTAACGAAAACAGCTGAGCAACTTGAACAGCTCAATGAAGAAAATGAGCCAAAATGAACTTGTTAAGGGTTGGATAGCACTACGAAATGACATGCAAAGCAATTTTGGATAGCCGGTGGATAAATCAGTTTAGGGGCTTAACTTCTCTGATCATGACGAAATTTTATCGATAGTGGGAAGAGCTCGTTTGCGTAGCCATCTTAATTTTTCGGGTATAGCTATATTCAGAAATGGTGCTCGAACATCGCAGGTATCCAATTTTGCACTGCTTCGCTTCGGGATGTGTTTAAAGGTTTTATGATTGGATTGAAAAAGGTAATAGAGAAAAATGATGAGTGATCCAACGACATTACTCCGACAAGCTGGACTTAAAGTGACACTACCACGCCTTGCGATTTTACGCTGCTTTATGGCCCAGAGTCATCCCCATCAAAGTGCAGAGCTCGTTTATCAGAGCTTTTTAAACTCAAGTCAACCGATTGCATTGGCAACGGTTTATCGGGTGTTAGAGCAGTTTACTCAAGCTGGATTATTAAAACGTCATTATTTTGATGGCAAAGTGGCGATGTTTGAATTAAATCTGCACCGTCAGCATGCTCATCTCATCTGTAATCAGTGTGGTGAAGTGATTGAATTTGAAGATGATATAATCTCTGATCGGTTAAAGCAGATCGCTGCTTCTCATCAGCTGAAAATTGTCGATCAAACACTCTATATTTATGGTGAATGTGCGTGTCAAAAGCATACGTAAACGTTGAGAACGATTGCTTATCCCCGTTTGAGGACAAGCAATCTTGATGGTTATGCCATCTGCATCTGAATACTATCTTTAGTACCTTTCATCGTATTATTTTCATCAAATAATATGATTTGAGGGTGATGATTTTTTGCCTCACTTTCATCCATTGTGGCAAAGGTGCAGATGATCAGTTTATCTCCAACAGCTGCTTTTCGAGCTGCAGCACCGTTGACGGATATTATTTTGGAACCCGGTTCAGCCGCAATGGCATAGGTTGAAAAACGCTCACCATTGTCCACGTTATAAATATCAATGGCCTGATATTCTAAAATCCCAGCGGCTTCTAAGAACTCTTTATCAATCGCACAAGAGCCTTCATAGTTCAGCTCTGCCAGAGTGACGCGCGCGCGATGTAGTTTCGATTTGAGCATAGTTAACTGCATCCATAACTCCTTAAATCTTAGTTTTGCAATTAAAGTTTGACGACCAAATTATCGATGAGTCGTATTTCGCCGAGATAGGCTGCAGCGAGAATCACCGCTCGTTGGCTCTCTGGGCTCAAAGGTCCTAGTGAATCAGCATCTACAATATCAATAGCATCGGTTTTAAAATCTAATTCATTGAGCTTTTGTGTGCTCATCTGACTGATTTGCTGAGGAGCAAGACCAGCGGCTAATTGTTGGGCGGCCCAACGTAGTGTTTGGGCGAATAAGGGCGCCTGAGCCCGCTGCGTTTTGCTCAGTAAACTATTGCGAGAACTCATGGCTAATCCATCTGTGTGGCGAACGATCGGCACAGACGCGATTTCAATTGGAAACATTAACTCTTCACACATGCGACGGATAATCGCAAGCTGTTGGAAATCTTTCTCACCAAAGCAAGCGACATCTGGCTGAACAATGTGAAATAGCTTGGCAACAACGGTTGTCACACCCAGAAAATGTCCGGGGCGTTGTGCGCCTTCAAGGGCTTCACTTAAGCCGGCGACATGCACTGTGGCTGGACTATCTAAGCCATTGGGATACATGGTGTGCTCATCAGGAGCAAACAAAATATCAGTTTGAGCTTCAGCAAGCTTTTGCTGATCGGCTTTAAAAGAGCGGGGGTAATTTTGCAAATCTTCCGGACGGTCAAATTGCAATGGATTGACAAAAATAGAAACAACAACTTTGTCAGCGATTTGTTTGGCATATTCAATCAGGTGTAAATGTCCTGGATGAAGGTGTCCCATGGTTGGGACTAGCGCTACGCGTAATTGGTCAGCTTTATACTGCCGGATCAGCGTTTTAAGTGGTGCGATTTGGCTAAACGTTTGCATCGTATTTATTCGTTAAAGATATGTTCTGAACTCGGAAATGAGCCTTGACGAACTTCCTGTATATACTGGCCGATAGCGTCAGGGATGCTATTGGCTTGTGCCATATAATTTTTAGCAAATTTAGGGAGTTTACCAGGAGTAATGCCTAGCATGTCATGCATGACTAAGATTTGACCATCGGTCTGTGCACCTGCGCCAATGCCAATTACTGGAATGGTTAATGCTTCACTGAGGGCTTTACCTAAAGAGGCGGGCACACATTCAACCACTAATAGTTGAGCACCAGCTTTTTCGACGGCTTTGGCCTGGGCGATAAAATCGGCCGCTTGTTGGGCCGAACGCCCCTGAACTTTGTAGCCACCGAACAGATGAACCGATTGTGGAGTGAGCCCCATATGAACGCAGACTGGAACGGCTCGTTCAACTAAAGCTTGAATCGTTTCACACAACCACTGACCGCCTTCAATTTTGACCATGTTGGCACCCGCGCGCATTAATGTGGCTGCATTGAGCAAGGTCTTTTCTAATGAGGGCATCGACATAAAAGGCATGTCAGCAAGAATGAGTGCATTTTTACAGCCACGAGCTACCGCTTGGGTGTGATAGGCAATATCATCCACATTGACGGGTAGGGTCGATGAATGTCCCTGAACGACCATCCCTAAGGAATCGCCAATTAACAGGGCATCGATGCCAGCATCATCAAATAAATGGGCAAAGCTTGAGTCATAAGCTGTCAGTGTTGCTATTTTTTCTCCGGCGGCTTTCATCGCAGCCAGTTTAGTGATGGTAATTGCCACAATGTCTCCTCCGCTATACCATCAACAATGAACCTTAATGGGTCCACTGCTGTGCTGTTTCCCGGCGATATAATCCGTTGCGTTTTATCTGCTTGGCCAGTTTGGCAATGTGTACCCCGTCGGGTAATACTAACGATGGCGCGATTTCGGCCAGCGGTAAAACGACAAACTCACGCACTTGCAGACCATAATGTGGCACACATAGTCGGGGAAAGTCGAGTATTTGTTGACCAAAAAGCAGAATATCTAAGTCTAGAGTTCTGGGGCCCCAACGTTCAGCCTTTCGCACCCGTCCCTGTTGTTGCTCAATCGCTTGAGTTGTATCCAACAGCGCGAGTGGTTCAAGTGTGGTCTCAATGGCAATGACCGCATTAAGATAGTCAGGTTGATCCTGCGGTCCCATCGGTTTGCTGGCATAAAGCCCTGATACAGCGATCACTTGGATTTGAGCAATATCGCTGAGAGCTCGACGGGCGCTGACCAATTGTCTGCGGGGGTCATTTAAATTACTACCTAGCGCAATATAACAAAGAGTGTTCATCACACATCTCGGTGATTGGCTGATGTATTGGGCTTGCGCTTTTTCGGACGACGACGCTTGCTGGCTGCTCTAGTCCCTTTGCCAAGGGCTTTGGTCATATTAAAGCGTTCTTTGTCATTGGCGTTTTGAAATTGCGTCCACCATTGCACGAGATCCAGAAGTTCTTTATCACCACTGGTTTTTGCTCTCAGTTCTAAAAAGTCATAAGCCGCTCGAAAACGCGGATGTTCGAAGCATCGCTGTGCTCGTTTACCTTGACGCCTTGTTAATCGGCCCTGCAATTCCCAAATTTCGCGAATGGCACTCGTAAAGCGCCGTGGAATCGCAATACTCTTACATTGAGTCGCTAGTACTTGGTTCATCGCCATTGCCAGAGCATCTGTACTTGGCAGTGACAATTCGGTGAGTAACTCTTGAATACGAATTTCTAGTACCGGATAGAGAATTGCTGCAAAAATAAACGCAGGGGTGACTCGCTGTTCGTTGCGAACGCGCCGGTCTGTGCTCTCTAGAGCCGCGGTGATAAATTCAAGCGTTGTGCTGTGTTCGCCACCACTGGCTAATAGCGGTTTGAGTTGTGGAAACAAAGGAATCAGTAACCCATGTTCTTTGAGTCCAAGGAAGGTATTTTTACCTTCACCAGCTAAGAACATTTTTAGGCATTCTTCAAATAATCGTGCCGCCGGAATATCGCGCAGTAATCCAGATAAACGATGAATGGGTTCACCCGTACTATGGCTGATATTAAATCCTAGTTTCACGGCAAACCGCACGGCTCGAAGCATTCGTACGGGGTCTTCATGATAACGAGTATCAGGGGGGCCAATGAGTGCGATTCGTTTTTCTTGGATGTCTTTCAGGCCATTCGCAAAGTCAATAAGCGAAAAATCAGCAATATTGTAATAGAGGGCATTAATTGTAAAATCGCGGCGTTCGGCATCTTCATCTAATGAGCCATAAACGTTATCACGCAGCAGCATTCCCTGATCAGACTGCAAATGCTGTTTATTGTCGTTTTCTGATTCATCGTGATGGCCACGAAAAGTTGCCACTTCAATAATTTCACGACCAAATAAAATATGGGCAAGTCTAAATCGGCGTCCGACTAGACGGCAGTTGCGAAATAGTTTTTTCACCTCATCTGGGGTGGCATTCGTTGTGACATCAAAATCCTTGGGCTTTTTCCCAAGTAGTAAGTCGCGTACACCCCCACCGACTAGGTAGGCCTCGTAGCCCGCTTTATGTAAGCGGTACAACACCTTTAAGGCATTGTCACTAATGTCCTGACGTGAAATGGTATGCTCAGAACGTGGAATGATGGTTTTACCTAGACCACTTTGTTCGGCTTCGTGCTGCTGCAGAATATGACTGCATGCTTTAAAAATTCGGCGAAAAATAGTTATTCCTCCCCCTATTATCCGGATAGGTCGCTAATATAGCCCAGCTTGATGCAAATGAAAACGATCTCAGTTGCTCAGATGGGGTGGGATATTTCGTTTATCCCAGACTTGGGCCATTTTGGCCAATAATATTGGTGGCGGCAGTTGCTGCCAGCTATTGGGTACTTGATGCCCTAAAAATGCCAAAGCATCATGGAGTTGCTTAAGAATATGCGTTTGGCTGAGTGCTGGAGCATGATTCTGTTTACTTAATTTGCGTCCAGTACTATCACATGCTAATGGTAGGTGCAGATAATCCGGTTCGCGTCGTTTGAGCATCCGATAAAGATTACATTGACGTGCTGTTGGCTCTAGCAGGTCACTGCCTCGGACAATTTCGCTGACATGGGCATCAATATCATCCAATACAACGGCTAAATTATACGCATATAAACCGTCGCGGCGAAATATAATGAGATCTTCGTGAGCAAGATTTTTTTTAAGGGGCTGCCATCCTCGAAGTTGATCCATAAAACCATACGTAGGTTCATTACAATGTAACCGAATGGCACGCCCTGGCTTGTTTTCAAGCGCCAAGAAGCGACAATGGCCATCATAGATGCCACCATTACGAACTTGAATTTGCTTGCGGGTGCATTGACAATAATAGGCATCGCCAGTTGCTAACCATGTATCGATTTGGCGCTGATAGCGATTAAGATGCTGGCTTTGGTAGATGACTTGGTCATCCCAATGTAGCCCAAAATCATTCAGTTGCTGCAAAATAACATCACTCGCTCCAGAAACTTCTCGAGGAGGATCGATATCTTCAATACGCACGAGCCAACGGCCATGATAATGTCGGGCTTGCAAAAAACTGCCAACAGCCGTAACTAGCGAGCCGAAGTGGAGAGGACCGGACGGGGAAGGGGCAAAACGTCCAATATATGCACTGTTCGTCATAATTTAACCAGGCAGCAAAGCTGCCTGATCTACAACCATTAACCTGCCATCTGTTTTTCTTTAATTTCAGCTAAGGTTTTACAGTCGATACATAAATCAGCTGTTGGTCGTGCTTCTAATCGGCGGATCCCAATTTCGACACCACATGAATCGCAAAAACCGAATTCATCTTCGTCAATTTTCAGCAGAGTTTTCTCAATTTTCTTAATCAGTTTACGCTCTCGGTCACGAGTTCGTAGCTCTAAACTGAATTCTTCTTCTTGAGCTGCGCGGTCAACCGGATCAGGAAAGTTAGCTGCCTCATCCTTCATATGGGTGACAGTTCTGTCGACCTCTTCGCGTAACTGACGCCGCCACGCTTCCAAAATTGTTCGGAAGTGTTCAAGTTGGCGTTCGTTCATATATTCTTCGCCGGGTTGTTCCTTATAAGGTTCAACGCCTGCGATAGAAAGTACACCTAGCGTCTTTTTTTTGCCTTCAGGCATGCCTTCTCTCCTAAATTAGTCCTCGACGTTTGGCCGTCGAAAATCCAATGGCCGCTATCTATACCAGAAAGTTTTTACTAGCGCAATTGAAACACGGTGAAATTGTGCAGTTTTGCTGGGTTTCATCATATTGCAAAAGGTACTGGCAAATCTGCTACGATCTGTTCTCGATTACAGTCGAAGCGCTGACAAATGACTTCGACACCCGCTACCATTGCGTGTTTGAGTAACTCACCATAAAGATGGTCTATATGGTGGGCAATACTGACTTTTTCAATCCCATGGTGCATAACAGCGAATAATAATATAGCGCGCTGCTGTGTTTGTGCGATCGCGGTTAATTCGCGTAAATGCTTCTGCCCACGGCTCGTCTTTGCATCAGGGAATAAGCCTAGACCATCTTTGCTTAATAGGGTGACACTTTTTACTTCAATGTAGCAATCTGGCCGATTTTCTGCGCGAAGTAATAAGTCAACACGACTGTTTTCCTGGCCATATTTCACTTCTCTTTGGATCGTTGCATACCCATTTAGTGCCGGTATTTGCTGGTTATGGATGGCTTCGGCGACGACTTCATTGGCTCGAGCTGTATTAATACAGATCATCTGCCCTTGCTCATTTTCAACAAGTTCCCAGCTGTAGCGACATTTGCGTTTAGGATTCTGGCTATCGCGAAGCCAGACTCGCCAATTAGGTTGAGCACATCCGGTCATTGCCCCCGTATTCGCACAATGAGCCGTGATGACTGAGCCATCATCGAGTTCAACATCCGCTAAAAAACGTTTATAGCGGCGAATGAGTGTTCCACTGATTAAAGGAGGAGAAAATTTCACAAGCACACCATGTTCAATTTGACAAAATATCATAACTGAACAGAGCTGTGCTGTCAGTTGCCCAATGAAAAGTGCTCAATCCGTTGATATAAGGCGCCATTTCCGACAGAACAATACAGATCAAATCCGTTGACTTGCCAGCTCAGTAACGGGAGCTTGACATTGGGCAGAGCCGCCTGAGTTAGTTTTCTAATGAGACTTACGTGTGGGATATAAGGCTCGCAGTTGCCTAATTGTTGAGCTAATAAATACAAAGACTTACAACATTGGATGCTTAAGTATCCCGTCTTTGCTTTAGCGAAGTAGCCGAGTCCATCCGATTGCACAATAAAGGTATTCACATTTATCTCACGAGCGAGTTCTTTTGCTTGTTGTAGCTCATAAGTCGTTTGTGGACCTAAGAAGTGTAGGGTTAGATGAAAGTTCTCAGGTGGAATTAACCGCACATGATGGTGGGCTAAGTCTTCTGTCACTAAATAGGTTAGCCATTTTTGTTGCAGAGTGAGCAGTTGTTGATGGTGAGATGGGTTGACTGTAATCGCAAAAAAGTAACGTGATTGTGCCATATTTCTCCCCTTCGAGCTGATGTATCGTAAGTTTTGACCCTAGAATACTTTTATATACACTAAGCAGAAGTTTATTTTATGAAACGCCGTGCATTACGTTATGACAAATCCGCTTTCGGTTCTTCCGGTCGTCAGTATTTTAGATAATTTACTTCAAGGCTTGTCTGAGCAATCACAATTGTTATTGGTGGCTCCCCCTGGCGCCGGGAAGTCGACAGCGGTCCCTTTGGCCATTTTACAAAAAGCGCAATTAAATGGACTGATTATTATGCTTGAGCCTCGTCGGCTAGCGGCTCGGCATATTGCGCAGTTCTTAGCAAAGATGCTTGGCGAACCTGTGGGCCAACAGGTCGGCTATCAGATGCGCGGCGAGTCACAACGTTCCTCAGCCACGCGACTGCTGATTGTCACTGAAGGTATTTTAACGCGAATGCTGCAGGATGACCCAATGCTCGAAACGGTGGGCTTGGTGATCTTTGATGAGTTTCATGAGCGAAGTTTAAATGCCGATTTAGGGTTAGCATTATGCCTTGAAGCTGCTCAAGTAAATGAATCACTCAAATTATTGGTGATGTCGGCAACGCTTGATATCTCAGCATTACAAAAAGTATTACCCGAGGCGCAGCTCATTCGTTCACAAGGGCGTACTTTCCCGGTACAGGTTGATTATGCTCCTTTGCCTAACTCAGGGGTTATTGAGAGCCATTGCGCTGCGGTCATCCAATCGCTGATCGGGCAGCATAATGGTAGTCTTCTGGCTTTTTTACCAGGGACTCGTGAAATCCGACGGGTTGCACAATTACTTGATAAAATGGAACTTGGTAAAAATGTAAGTATTTACCAACTTTATGGACAGCTAACGATTGAGCACCAACAAAAGGCCATACAGGCCATGCCTGATGGGCAGCAAAAGATCGTGTTAGCGACTAATATTGCAGAGACTTCGTTAACGATTGAAGGCATCACCGTCGTCGTTGACAGTGGTTTGGAGCGCGTGGCTCAGTATCATCGGGCTAGCGGGGTGACTCGTCTTAATACTAAAATGATTTGTCAGTCATCAGCTGAACAGCGAGCGGGTCGCGCAGGACGGTTGTCTCAAGGCTGGTGTGTCCGATTATATAGTGAAGAGCAGTTTAACCACCGTCCTCGCTTTAATGATGCTCAGATCTTGCGGAGCGATTTAACAACGTTTTTGGCACAACTTAAACTGTTAGGCTCAGATCCCGCTTCGTTACATTGGGTTGACCGCCCGCCAACGGGGGCACTAGCTCGTGCTGAAGAGCTGTTAGCGCAGCTGGGGTTTTTGGATACAGCGGGTCATTTAACTCCGATGGCGCGGCATACCGGCAATTGGAGTGCAGATCCTAGAATTTGTGCGTTGTTGTACCAAGCGGTCCAATTGGCCAAGGTTGCAACTCGAGAGATTCTGGCTCGGGGCGCTTATTTAGCGGCAGTTCTGGAACAAAGAGTGATCAGTGCCGAGAGTGACTTTCACCAAATGTTGCGCACGCTTGATGGCAATACTCGTCGCCAAATTGCTCGGCAAGGGCGAATTTATCAAACCGTTATTGGTGCCGATGCGCTTGATGAACGCATAGAACATCCGCTCGATGGCGTGTTATTGGCTGCAGCAATGCCTGATCGCATCGCACATCGTCAGGGGGATCGTTATCTGCTGGCGAATGGGTTTGCGTTGCAAAATGCGCGGGTTTACTCAGATTGGATTATTGCTTTAGAGCTGGGCTGGCAAGAAGGCCGTTCGACAGGGCAGCTCTATTTAAGTGCTGAGATCACTTTAGAGCAACTAGAACAATTTTATCCGCAGTGGTTTTATCATGAAAAAGTCTGTGAATACGATGAGCGTCGACAAGCCTTTATCTCTCAGCAGAGAAGATGTCTTGGGGCTATTGTAGTTCAATGTGTCAATGATAGTGAGCGTTCACAAGAGGCGCTACTTCACGGCTGGTCTAAGTTGATTGCTCAACGTGGAATGAGTTGGCTCCCTATATCTGCTAAAGCTCAGGCTTTTAGGACGCGAGTGATCTGTTTGAATCAGTGGCTTGGTGATTGCTCATTCCCTGATTTGAGTGATGATGCGTTATTATCTGGATTATCCGATTGGTTGTGGCCTTATTTAGACGGGATTTATCAGTATAAGACATTAAAGCAACTTGATTGGCTAGGTATCTTTAAATCGCTATGTAGCTTCGCGCAGTTACAGTTACTTGATTCGTTAGCGCCTACTCATTATCAAGCGCCCTCTGGTCGCGACGTTGCCATTGGCTATCAGATCGGTGAAACCCCGCGTATTTCACTGAAACTTCAAGAGATGTTTGGACAACCACAAAGTCCAACTGTGGCGCATAAGGTGGCCATTACCATTGAGCTGTTATCCCCAGGAGGGCATGTTTTACAGCTCACGCAGGATCTGGCTAGTTTTTGGCAAAACGCTTATCCCGAAGTGCGCAAACAGATGCGTGGGCGCTACCCCAAGCATCCGTGGCCTGAAGATCCTCTTGATAGCATCGCAACACATAAAACCAAGCGACAGCTCCAGCGATGAATCACTATAAGCCTGGGGCTTTCCATAGTGAGGTTGTCAAACCACTATCAACGAGCTGGAGTTGCTGGTGGTAAATATCCAGCCATTTTTGTTTATGATGTTGATACTGCTGATGATTTTCTTGATTGGGGTGATACACTTTTTCAATTTGGACAAATTTTTTGCTGGTTTCTTGCAGCGAATCAAATACCCCGATGCCGACACCTGCCACAATCGCGCACCCCAGAGCTGTTGATTCTTTGACTTTAGGAATATGGACCGAGAGTCCTGTGACATCGGCTAAAATTTGTGACCACAAAGCGCCTTGTGAACTACCTCCAGAGAAGATGATCGAGTCTAATTTCACCCCAGAGAATTTCTCAACTTGTTCTAAGTTACATGAAGCGACGATTGCTGCATTCTCTTCGAGTGCTCTAAATAGTACGGCTTTATTACATTTATCGGGGTCAATCGACATATTGATGAACGAGGGAGCCGCGTGATACCACGATTTAAAATGCATTGCGTCAGAGAAGATTGGGACGACATCATTTGAGCCTAATGGCACTTTTTGGGCCATCTGCTCCAAGAGCGTATAAGGGGAGATCCCTAATTTTTTCGCGACGAGCTTTTCTTCTTCACAAAACACGTCTCGAAACCAGCGCATGGTCAGGCCAGTAAAAAAGCTGATCGATTCCGCCTGTACCAAGGATGGGATAATGTGAGGATTAATGCGCACATTCATATTGGGATCGGTAATTGGTTGAGGGAGGTTGACCACCTGTTGCCAAAAGGTTCCGCCAATAATGGCGGCTTGACTCGGTTCTGTTAACCCCAAGCCAATACAGCCGAGTTGGACATCACCGCCTCCGACGATAACCGGTGTGCCTTGCCTAAGGCCTGTTTGTTGGGCGGCTTGGGCAGTCACTTCACCCAGAGGCATCGTTGACTCTTTGACAGGCGAGAGGATATTTGATTTCAGACCCGCTAAATCGAGTAATTCTGGATGCCAATCTCGGGTTACGAGATTGAGCATCCCCGTGGTTCCTGCATTCGAGGGATCAACCGCTAATTGATCGGTCAGCATAAACCCGAGCCAATCACTAATCATTGAGATGGAACTGGCTCGGCGGTATAGATCACCTTGGTAATGAGCCAACCAAAGCAGCCTTGGTATGGCACTGAGCGCTAGCGTTTGTCCTGAAATTTTATAAAGCTGATTTTCGAATTGGTGATCACGTAGCTCTTTAAGCTCATTGACTTCGCGAGTTGCACGGGCATCTACGTTACCACAGGCCCAAATGGGAACGCGGTCGTTGTCATACAGAACAATACCTTCGCGCATCGAACAGCTAGAAACAGCAAGAATATCTTTGTTGCTGATCCCACTTTGCGATAACACCCCTTGAATACATTGGCAGCTTATTTGCCAACTATAGGGCAGATCAAATGTCATGGAACCTGGAATATCTGGGTCAACAGGATGAATCCATTCTTGTTGATAGGTGGCAATCTGCTCGCCTTGCAGATCGAAAATAACCGCCCGCATACTGCCTGTACCAGCATCTAATGCCATTAAGTAACCATGTTTATTCATTATTTGATCCTTAGGGTGGCTGTGGTCTTTATAATGATTTCGTTAAAATAGCTCCGGCGGTCTTTTCATCAGTCACCAATGCATTAATATGCTTGGCATTCAGCGAAGCGAAGATCGAGTCAACTTTATCAGGTCCACCGGCGACCCCAATCACAGTTGGAATATTGGAGAGTCGCTCCAATGGTAGACTGATTAACTCATCGTGTATTTTAAAGTCACGTTTGACCAAACCCTGTTCATCGATAAAATATCCGAGAATATCGCCAACGGCGCCTGCAGTTTGATACTGCTCCAACTGCGTTGCACTATCGATATAACCGGTCTTGATTAATGTTGAATTTTCTCTCTGACTCGTTGAACCAATACCTAATATGGCTAAATCTGCACTTTGAGCGGCGAGCATCATGTCTTTGACACTCTCTTCTTTTTTAAACATGTTTGCGGCATTGACGCTCGATGCACGAAGCGGTGTCGGAATGATATTAATGCGACAGGACTCTTCCAGTTGACCGATGCCACGCATGTAAGTACCGACCCCACCACTTAAAGTAATTATATTTAACTGACTGTCTTTGAAAAAGAAATTGCAATGTTGCATGGTTCGAATGACGGTATCACCAAAACCAATCGCCAAGACCTGTCCTGGCTGGACAACACTGGCAAGCAATTGGGCTGCCCCGACTCCGAGCCGTTCGTTGAGCAACTCTGTGTCTAAATGGGGTAAGACCTTAATGTGCTTAAGTGCAAAACGGCGTTTGAGTGATTCTTCCAGTGCAAAACAACCTGTAAATTTTGAGTTGATATACACTTTAATAATGCCGTTCTTACGCCCCTTATCGAGCAGTCTGGATACTTTTAAACGAGACAATCCAACGATCTTGCCAATCTCTTCTTGAGTTAGATTATCGTGATAATAAAACCAAGCCACGCGAGCTAATAATGCCTCTTCGGATGACGATGCTTCACTGACTGGAATTTGAGATTCACTCATCATAATAATACGACCTATAAAAACTAAACAAATGATATATTATTTATCATTTGTTCATTATAACATCTTTTTAAAATCGTGAACCAGATCGAATGTCTAAATAAAAAGCACTATTTTAACCAATTTTTTACATCAAAATAATTTTTATGTGACAAAAGTCTGGGTATTTATATTTTTTATTAACTATAAATTGAACATATGATTTTTACTTGAATCAAATTATCAATCTGTTGTGAGATTTATATGACTGATAGCAATCAAGATTCACGCGCCGAAATTTTATCGTTGACGGACATCAGTAAGTCCTTCTCCGGTGTTGATGTATTGAAAAATATACGTTTTAAGCTCTATGCGGGGGAAGTGCATGCTTTACTGGGGGGCAATGGCGCGGGTAAATCGACATTAATGAAGATCATTTCCGGAAATCTATCATTTGACTCAGGTACATTGGTGATTAATGGTCAGAGTCATTCCCGCTTAACCCCAACCAAAGCGCATCGATTAGGGATCTATCTGGTCCCTCAAGAACCGTTGCTATTTCCCAATTTGAGTGTGAAAGAAAATATCTTGTTTGGCATGGAAAAAAACAGCCAACACATCAGTGATCTGAAAGCTATCATCAACGAATTTAATATTGATATTGATTTGGACGCGAATTGTGGTGCTCTTGAAGTCGCGGATCAACAGTTGGTTGAAATATTAAGGGGATTGATTCGACGCTCATCAATCTTGATTTTAGATGAGCCTACCGCCTCGTTAACACCAAAAGAGTCACAAAAATTATTTGTTCAGATGAAACGGCTGAGTGAGAGAGGGGTGGGAATTGTTTTTATCAGCCATAAGCTTGGTGAAGTTTGGGAAGTTGCCGATTATGTTTCGGTGATGAGAGATGGGGTTATATCACTCGCTCAGACGCTCTCGAAGATTAAAAAAGAAGATGTCATTGCTTCAATCACCCCTGACTACAAAAACAGCAAACTCAGTGATGAGCAAAATTTGTGGTTAGAGATGCCAGACCTTAAGCATAAAGATAGCTCACAAGTGGTTTTACAACTCGAACAAGTAACAGGGGAAGGCTTTAAGGATATTTCACTTAATGTGCACTATGGTGAAATCGTCGGTTTAGGAGGGGTGGTTGGCTCTGGTCGAACTGAGCTTGCTGAGACTATCTATGGATTGCGCCATGCATATGAAGGAGCGATTACCTTTTTGGGGCAAGATTATACTCATCGTCACGCCCGCGAGCGTTTAGCTGCGGGCATTGTTTATTTACCTGAAGATCGACAAATTTCCGGACTTCATCTGGATGCCTCAATCTTGTGGAATGTTTGTGGGTTGAGCTATCAAAGTGCGGGGATGTGGCGTGATGGAGCCAAAGAACAGGGGATTTTAGAACGGTATCGGCGTGCGCTTGGTATCAAATTTACCGATGGTCAGCAACCTGTGCGAACTCTCTCTGGGGGGAATCAGCAAAAAGTATTGATCGCTAAATGTCTACAGGCCCGACCTAAATTATTTATTATCGATGAACCCACCCGTGGTGTTGATGTCTCTGCCAGAGAAGATATTTACAACATTATTAAAGTAATCGCAGGGCAAGGTGTTGCCATATTATTAATTTCCTCTGATGTGGAAGAGATTGAATTACTCTCTGATCGCGTTTATGTCATGAATGATGGACAAGTAAGTAATAGCCTGAGTGGTTTAGAAATTAACAAAAATAATATTATGAACATGGCTTATTAATTAAAGAATTAAAATTTGAGAGTCATAGGCTCGATGAAAGGTGAACCCATGCTTGATTTCTTTAAAGATAAAAGAGAGCTCACATTATTAATGGCAATTGCGCTACTGTTTATTGTCATTGCTATAACTCGCTCATTGAGCGTGTCTGATCTATTTATGATTTATAATTCATCACAAATATTAATATTGTTAGCGATTGGGGCGACATTTGTCATTGTTACTCGCAATATTGATGTTTCTGTAGGTTCAACCATGGGACTTTCTGCTGTGATTTGCGGAACATTAATGACTCATGGTAGTTCCGTATATGTTGCTATGTTTATGGCTTTGTTAGTTGGCATTATCTGCGGAATATTTAATGGTGTTGTCGTGGCTGTTTTACGCATCCCCGCCATTGTTGCGACATTAGGAACTCTCGGTCTTTATAAAGGAGTTATGTTGCTGATTACGCAAGGTAAATGGATTGAAGACCTTCCTAATACAATTAAAGTGCTTTCATATAATTTATTACCAAATGTGAATACATCGGGAGTTTTTGCCTTGATGATGGGGGTTCTATTTTATTTGTTACTCTCTCGCAGCGCCTATGGCAGAAAGTTTTATGCAGTAGGGGATAATCTCCAAGGGGCCCGTTTGATGGGGGTTAAAACTGAACAGACCATTATACTCGCTTTTGCTATCAATGGCATGATGGCGGCCATGGCAGGCATGGTGTTTGCCTCCCAGATTGGTTTTATTCCCAATTCAACTGGCAATGGGATGGAGATGAAGGCGATTGCCGCTTGTGTATTAGGCGGGATCAGTTTGTTGGGTGGGGTCGGCAGTTTATGGGGGGCAGTCCTTGGGGCATATTTTCTAACTCAAATTGATACTATTCTGGTGCTCTTAAAATTTCCTGCTTATTGGAATAACTTCATTGCAGGTTTAATTGTCATTCTGGTGATTGTTTTAGATGGTCGGCTTCGAATGATGGTTCAAAAAAGTATCAAAGAGAAGAAATATGCACGATTTATTCATAGAGGTGACCAATAATGAAACTTAAAAATATAAGCTGGGAGATCTGGCTGCTGATCATTATTGTTCTGGAAATTATATTATTTGGGTTATTTAATTCCAGGATGTTCAATTTTAATGTTTTATTATATGGAACAAATGACTTTATTTATATTGCCTTTCTGGCTGTTCCTTTAACTATGATTATTGTCTCGGGTGGGATCGACCTTTCATTTGGATCGGTTGTCGGACTCTGTGCAATTTCATTAGGGGTTTTATATAAAAGTGATATGCCTTTTTATTTAGCTGTGCTGGTAACATTTATCATTGGCGCAGGTTGTGGATTGCTGAATGCTTTATTAATTATCTTAACTGGAGTTAATCCATTAGTGATTACGCTAGGGACGATGTATTTATATTCTGGAGCAGCCCTACTGATATCAGGAACGGCTGGCGCAACTGGCTATGAGGGGATTAGTGATTTTCCAGGATATGTTGATAGTATCTCGAATGGTTTGGCTCTAGGTATTCCGCTCCCCATTATTTATTTCACTGTTTTTGTCTTCATTTTTTATATCATTTTGCATCGCCTGAATTTTGGCCGCAGCATTTTCTTTATTGGTCAAAATATGCGAGCCAGTCGTTATAGCACCATCAATGTTAATCGCATCACCCTCATTAATTATATGTTAATGGGGATCAGTTCAGCGGCAGTTGCATTGATGCTTGTTTCCTATTTTGGTTCTGCTCGTTCTGATCTGGGCAGTAGTTTTCTGATGCCAGTGATTACGGCTGCAGTTTTGGGCGGAGCGAATATCTATGGCGGGGAAGGGTCAATTTTTGGCAGCGCCCTGGCCGCTTTTCTCATCGGATATCTACAGCAAGGGCTGCAGATGGTCGGTGTATCCACCGAAATGTCGAACGCGGTATCTGGCGGGTTGTTGATCTGCGTATTGATTGTTAAATCGGTAAGCCACTACAGCGACACTATTATGCACTATCTAAAAAAGTCGTTTCGTCACGAAAACCGTGAGATCAAAGGGAGTAATGAGCATGTTTATTAAAAACCATAAATGTATTGTAGTTTCGGCACTGCTGTCAGCCAGCGTTCTATTGTCACTGCCTACCTGGGCAAAAGATAGAGTCGCTTTCATTCCAAAACTAGTGGGGGTTGGGTACTTCACCAGTGGTGGTGATGGCGCCAAAGAGATGGGCAAACAGCTAGGACTTGATGTGACCTATGATGGGCCGACAGAGCCGAGCGTGTCTGGTCAAGTTCGATTGATTAATAACTTCGTGAACCAAGGGTATAAAGCCATTGTCGTCTCCGCGGTTTCACCCGATGGGTTATGTTCAACCCTTAAACGGGCAATGCGTCGCGGCGTGAAAGTCCTGACCTGGGACTCTGATACACGTCCTGAGTGTCGTAGCTATTATATTGACCAAGGCACGCCTGACCAACTGGGGGCAATGTTGGTGAATATGGCGGCCGATCAGGTTCACAAAAAGAATGCCAAAGTTGCCTTTTTTTACTCAAGTCCAACGGTAACCGATCAAAACCAATGGGTTAACGTCGCTAAGAAAAAAATTAAAGCAGAGCATCCAGGGTGGAAGATTGTGACAACCCAATTTGGCTATAACGATGCTGTTAAGTCACTGCAAACAGCGCAAGGGATCCTCAAAGCTTATCCAGATCTGGATGCCATTATTGCCCCTGATGCGAATGCATTACCTGCCGCTGCTCAGGCTGCAGAGAATTTAAATCGCAAGGGGATTGCGATCGTTGGATTTAGCACACCGAATGTGATGCGTCCATATGTCAAACGCGGCACAGTTAAGGAATTTGGCTTATGGGATGTTGTTGAACAAGGGAAAATCGCGGTTGCTATCACCGATCAATTGCTAAAAGGCAAAACACTGAAAATCGGCGAAAAGATACAGATCCCGGGAGTCGGAACAGTCAAAGTCTCTCCTAATAGTGTTCAAGGCTATCACTACGAAGCTAAAGGGAACGGCATCATTTTGCTACCGAAACGCGTCGTCTTTACCAAAGACAATATCGATAAATATCATTTTTAACAGGGGACAATTATGGCCGATCTTGATGACATTAAAGATGGTAAGAATTTTTATGAAAAGACACCACAGTCTAATCGTGCTTTTTATCTTAAAGGTGCGGGGGCATTGGATTGGGGAATGCAGTCTCGCTTAGCTCGAATTTTTAATCCGGAGTCTGCTAAAACGGTGATGTTGGCTTTTGATCATGGCTATTTTCAAGGGCCAACCACAGGGTTAGAGCGAATCGATGTCAATATTGCACCACTGTTTGATGAGACGGATGTGTTGATGTGTACTCGTGGGATTTTGCGTAGTGTTGTGCCTTCTCAGGTACAAAAACCGGTGGTCTTGCGAGCGTCTGGTGGCAATTCAATTTTGGGCGAACTGTCCAATGAAGCTGTGGCAGTTTCTATGGAAGATGCTTTGCGGCTTAATGCAAGTGCAGTGGCTGCCCAGATTTATATTGGTTCAGAGTATGAGCACCAATCGATTAAGAACATCATTCAGTTAGTCGATCAAGGAATGCGCTATGCAATGCCTGTGATGGCCGTGACCGGGGTTGGAAAAGAGATGGCCCGTGATCAGCGTTACTTCTCTTTAGCTACTCGTATTGCTGCTGAAATGGGGGCTCAAATTGTAAAAACCTACTATGTTGAGAAAGGTTTTGAACGAGTCACAGCCGGATGCCCTGTTCCTATTGTGATCGCTGGAGGGAAAAAATTGCCCGAAAAAGAAGCGCTAGAGATGTGTTATCGTGCGGTCGATCAAGGGGCTCAAGGTGTTGATATGGGACGTAATATTTTCCAATCAGAGCAACCATTGGCGATGCTAAATGCGGTAAAACGTGTTGTCCACCAAGGCGAAAATGCGGAACATGCGTACCAGTTTTTCTTAGATCAAAAGAACGGCTAGGTATAGGCTTGATAGATGTCGAACATTCAACCGTCGAGGCTGTTGTTAGTTAAGACGGTTGAGTGCTTCGTTATGCGACATCTGATCAACCAACTAGAGGTTAATATTGTAAGGAGATGAATATGTTCGCGATGCTGGTAGAGATCAATATCAAAGAAGGCAAAGAATCAGAGTTTTTAGAAGTATTTACCCGCAATCACATCGGGACTCGAAATGAACCGGGTAATGTGCGTTTTGATGTGTTGCGTGATCCTGTTGTCAAAACACGATTTTATGCCTATGAAGTCTATCAAAGTGAGCAGGCGTTAAGTGAACATCGGACTACTGCTCATTATCAGCGGTGTGTCAAAGAACTGGAACCGATTATGAGTCAGGCACGTTCAAAGCGGATATTTGACTGGGTCTTGCCGGAGCAGCCTGATGAGTCATGAATGTAAAAAGCAGTTATTGCAGCACTTAAAGCACCAGTCGATTAGTGCTGCGATCCTTGCATCAGGATGGTTAGAACTGCCGCAGACACTGACGAAATTGCAACAGCATCAGGTTGATCTTCTCCATTTTGATATTGCAGATGGCTATCACTGGCCATTATTTACCACTTCAGAAACAGCTTTGAAGCAGTTTGATAGCCATGTTTTTAAAGATGTGCATTTGATGGTTCGAGATAATTTTGAGATGGCGCAAAAGAGTTATCAAAGTGGGGCGAATGCAATCACACTGCAAATCGAAAATGCTCAATCGCTGGACGCTACGTTAACATTTCTTAAAGATAAAACAGCCGAATTTCAGGGAAAAAGTTATCCATTGCTGATTGGCTTAGCGATAATGCCCACGAGTGATATAGAGGTGTTTACTCGCTATATTGACGATGTGGATCTGTTCACACTCGTTACCTTTGATCTACATACAGGGGAGAAACTCAGTGCTATAGAGCTTGCTAAGCGTGTGCAACAACTAGTGAATATATTAGGGGAGCGACGCAAAGATAAAATGATTGCCTTAGATGGTGGAATTAACGATGAGAGCTTGGCCCAACTTAGTCAATTAGGTATGGATATTGATTGGCTTGTAGCTGGTAGTGGGTTGTTTCGTGATCATCGATTGACTGAGCGGTTAAAGACTTGGCCAAAGCACCTGCAGGCCATGCAGACACATATTTAAATCTTTACTCTAAATTCGATAAAGCGCCCTTGCGAAACCAAGGGCGAGATAGATGATAACAGGTGAGCCTTGGTTTATATTCAGAGCTTGCTCAGCTTTGGACTCTATTGCTCTTTTGTTCGAAATCCTTATTAATTAATAGGTCGGCCATTTGTCAAACGCATCACCTATTATGCCAAAATACCAATTAATTTTACTAAATGGTTAAAACGGTGCGACAGAGTATCGTGAGTCCAATCAGGATAAAAGTAGCGCCACAAAACAGGTCAACATATCGACCTGCCTTTTGTAATTTTAGATGAACTCGCTTGGATGATAAGAGCCAAGCCAAGGCCGCAAACCAACCAAATGATAACCCCCACAGTATCGTGATTGCCTGGGCTTTTGCTACTAGCGGAAAATAGGCTGGAATGAGTGTTGAAACTAAACTCACAAAATATACCAGTGCCTTAGGATTAAGCATGTTGGTTAAATAACCTTTAGATAGCGCTTGTCGATTACTTTTAAGTGATAAAACGCTATGTTGTGCAACATCGGCTGGGGTACGTCGGCTCAACCCTTCCTTAATCGCTGTACTCCCTAAATAAAGTAGATAACTGCCACCCAACAGTTCAATAACTGTAAACCAGTTATGGTGCTGGTTAACTAATAAGCTGATGCCAGTAATGCTTAACAGTGAATGAGTTAAAATTCCCAGCGATAATCCCAGTGCGATATAAATGCCGCGTTCTCGACCATATCGACTGGCATTTTGGACCACTAACGCAAAGTCAGGACCTGGACTTAAAAGTGCGACAAAATGAACGAAAGCGAGTGTAATCAGCACATGTGTTTGGTTCATGGAACATCTCCGCGATAAAAGTCAGATTGTCGCAGCCAGAATATGTCAGTGCTTGTAAAATAGTGACTAACTCACTTGTGAAGGGGAAACGCCATAGGCACGTTTAAATGCTTTGCTAAAATGGGCCTGATCGTAAAACCCTACTTGTTGAGCGACATCTGTTCCAGGAATTTTCGCTTTGATTAGATTCATTGCCTGTTCGAGGCGTAACCGTAATAGCCAAGCATGAGGGGTAATGCCCATTGCTGCTTTAAAACGGCGTTGAAACTGGATTGGACTCAGCTGGCAGATATCTGATAACTGATGTAAATGAATGGGTTGATCTAAATGGGCCAACATAAATTCACGCAATGTTGTCAAAGTCTGTTGACCTAATTGCACTGCTGGACGTTCTTTAGTGGTTGCATAATGTTCCACTAACACGGAGAGTGCTTCGTAGGGGATGCAATCTTTAGCGAGTTGACTGAGCGTGTCATCATGCATGAGCAGGTGGGCTTGAATCAGCTGATAGAAGAGTGTGCGGTCACGAATGATCAGCTGTTTAAAGGATAAAGTCGTGGGGTTCACTAAATTTAAATGAGAATCGAACCACTGGGGATCAATGCTAAAAACGCGGACCTGATACCCCTGAAGATGAGGTGCATAGCCATCATGCAGTTCATCTGGCGGCATGATTACGAGTTCCTCAGGACCGATTCGATGATGTTCGCCACGATATAAAAAGCGCTGTTCACCAGCGGTGATTAGACCAATATGGTAATCAAGATGATAATGGCGCTCAAAGGCAAATTGTTGGTAATAACCATGGATTAAATCAATGCCTGTTTCTGCGCTACTTTGATAGTAAATTTTATCCATAGTGGTTGATTTGGCCCCTTTGTCATTAGCTTAACTATCAAATATTGGTAGCGCTTGTAAAAAATGATCAATGGGGCCTAGTTTTGCTTAAGCTTGACTGGCATCCAGTGCTTGCGCTAAATCGGCGAGAATATCGTCAATGTGTTCAATTCCGACTGACAGTCGAATCATCTCGGGTTTTACGCCGGCTTCGGCTTGTTCTGATTGACTCATCTGGCGGTGGGTTGTGGATGCTGGGTGACAAGCCAGTGATTTGGCATCCCCGATGTTAACCAGCCGCTTAAATAGATTTAATGCATCGTAGAATTTAACCCCTGCGGCATAGCCACCTTTGAGACCAAATGACAAAATAGATGAGGCCTTGCCTTTCATATACCGTTCAGCGAGCGGATAAAATGGACTATCATTTAATCCGGCATAACTGACCCAATCAACTAGGTCATGTTCTTTGAGATAGTGCGCGACGGCTATTGCATTTTCACAGTGGCGCTCCATTCTAAGTGCCAGTGTTTCTAGCCCTTGCATAATTAAAAATGAATTCATGGGGGCCAAAGTAGCACCTGTATTGCGCAGTGAAACTGTACGAGCTCGGGCAATATAGGCGGCGGCACCAAACTCTTCACTATAAACGACACCATGATAAGACGCTTCAGGTTGATTAAATTGTGGGAAACGGCCTCGGTCGGCAGTCCAATCAAACATTCCTGAATCGACAATGGCACCCGCTAGCGTCGTGCCGTGTCCACCAATGTATTTAGTCAGTGAATGCACTACGATATCAGCACCATGCTCGAATGGTTTGCAAAGCGCTGGTGTAGCGACAGTATTATCTACAATTAATGGCACACTCTGGGCATGCGCGACTAAACTTAGCGCTTCAATGTCAATGATATTGCCCGCTGGATTGCCAATGCTCTCGCAATAAACGGCTTTCGTGTTGCTATCAATGAGTTTTGCAATGGCTTGCGGGCTGTCATCTTCGGCAAAACGTACTTCAATGCCTTGTCGAGGCAGCATGTGTGCAAATAGAGTGTAGGTGCCTCCATATAATTGTGGCGTTGACACAATATTATCACCCATCTGCGCTAAATTTTGCACGGCATAGGTAATCGCGGCTGCGCCAGAACTGACGGCTAAAGCACCAACACCGCCCTCTAATGCTGCGAGCCGTTTTTCTAAGACATCGTTAGTAGGGTTCATGAGCCGGGTATAAATATTACCAGGTACGGCCAGATCAAACAGATCGGCACCGTGTTGAGCGTTGTCAAATTCGTAAGCCGCTGTCTGATAAATAGGGACCGCTACCGATTTAGTCGTTGGTTCACTTTGATATCCGCCATGGATAGCGATGGTTTCATCTTTCATCGTTACTCCTTATAAATACTGATAGTTATCTAACTAATACTTTACAGGGTTTTAGATTAAAGGTCAGGGACAAATTAAGTTGTGATTAGGGCAATTGGGTATAGGCGTGTCAAATCTACCCGGCTACTATGTGTAAAGCTCTGATTACATATAGCTGTCACACGAAGCCTATGATAGCCTTTTAGCGCTTATGTTAGATGGCCCTTGAATTTTTTATGGTAAAAAAACCACAAAACCAGCAATCGAAACCTCGTGTCAAAAAAACATCGTCGTCAAAACGCCGCTCGAATGCTAAAAAGACTCCTCGTCGCAGGCGTTTTAGTGGGCTAGCGATTAAATTTTTTGTGGTCTTTGTGGTGATCATGGGGGTTTGGGGCGTTTATCTTGATAGTAAAATTCGCTATCGATTCGAGGGGCACAAGTGGCAACTGCCAGCCGTCATTTATGGCCGTGAATTGAATCTATACCCGAATATTCGTCTAACGCGTCAAGAAGTCGAGCGAGAATTAAAACAGCTCAATTATCGTAAAGTGACTCATCCTATCTCATCTGGAGAGTTTTCAGCCTCTGACTATAAAATTGCGATGGTTCGCCGACCTTTTACTTTTCCTGATGGTTCGCAGGGAGCTGTCCCCGTATTATTAACCTTTTCCAAAACGCGCTTAGTGAAGATTCAGAATCGGGATACGGGGGCGCCCTTATCGCATTTGCGTCTCGACCCGGTGCTGATTGATAGGATTTCAACGGGGAGTAGTGAAGATCGTCTGTTTGTCCCGTTGTCGCAAATCCCTAAATCATTGACGCAGGCACTCATTCAAACTGAAGACCGAGATTTTTACCACCATGAGGGGGTTTCTTTAACCGGTATCGCTCGCGCATTTGTGGTAAACCTCATGGCAGGGCATACGGTTCAGGGGGGGAGTACCATCACCCAGCAATTAGCTAAAAACCTCTTTTTAACCCGCCGTCAAACCCTCTGGCGTAAGATTCAAGAAGCTTACATGGCGCTCCTGATCAGCCTTCGGTATTCTAAACAGGATGTCTTGGAAACCTATTTAAATGAAGTGTATTTGGGGCAAAATGGTAGTCGTTCGGTGCATGGGGTTGGCTTAGCTAGTTACTTTTATTTTGGCCGTCCAGTGAATGACTTGAGCATGGACCAGCAAGCTTTGCTGGTGGCTCTGGTGAAAGGCCCTTCTTACTATGATCCGTGGCGGCATCCTCAGCGTGCGCGCCAGCGGCGAGATGTAGTTTTGCGCTTGATGGTTCAAGCTGGGTATCTTGACCGCTATCAGTATCAGGAAATGGTGGCTCGCCCGTTAGACCTAGTACCTCGTGGTGATATGGGTTATCAGCACATTCCGGGGTTTGTGGAACTGGTTCGCCAATCGTTAGATAAGCATTTTCAAAACTGGCAAAAAGCTAGTGGATTACGGATATTCACCACGCTTGAGCCGATTGCGCAGCGTCAGGCACAGCATGCGGTCAAAGCACGTTTGCAGGCTATGCATCAACCTCATCTGCAGGCTGCGATGGTGGTTACCGATCGCCATAGTGGCGCAATCCGCGCGTTAGTGGGCAGTCGTGCTGGAGATGATACTGGTTTTAATCGGGCATTGAACGCCCATCGCCAGGTTGGCTCTTTGTTAAAACCATTTATCTATTTAACTGCTTATGAGATGGGCCATTCTCCAGGTGAGTTGTTAGATGATAGCCCACTCACGGTGAAATTAGCAGATGGACAAGATTGGCAGCCCCATAATTATAGTCGTAAATTTGGCTCCCCAGTCATGCTTTATAAAGCGTTGGCAGAATCACTCAACGTACCGACAGTGCGTTTGGGGATGGCAATCGGTGTGGATAAGGTCATTGATACGCTGCATCAAGCCGGTCTTAATATGTCCCTTAAACCCTACCCATCGTTGTTACTCGGTGCGGTAGAACTTTCGCCAATGCAGGTTGCTCAAATATATCAGACGATTGCTAATGAAGGCGTTTATCAACCGCTTTATAGCATCTCATCGGTAGTTGATGCCCATAACAAAGTGATCTATCGCCATCAGAGTCAAGCCCAACGGCGCTTTGCGACCGTTCCCACCTATCAACTTTTATTTAATCTAATACAGGTGGCACGGATTGGGACTGGACATTCGCTCAAATGGCGTCTTCCACATGTGAGTGTAGCGGGTAAAACTGGCACCACCGATGATTTGCGTGATAGCTGGTTTGTTGGATTTGATGATAGACAACTGGTAACCACTTGGGTGGGAAGAGATGATAATAAACCCGCTCATGTGACAGGGGCAACTGCGGCGCTTCCTATTTTTGCAAACTATCTCAAAGCGACTGGAGCCCAATCATTGCGGTTAGTGACTCCGGAACATTTAAGTTGGCTCAGTTTTTCACCTGACACTGGCAAAGTTGTCGATAGCCATTGTAAAGGTAGTGTTTTGTTGCCAGCTCCTGAGTCGTTTGCTCAGAATAAACAGCCCTGTCAAAGTGGTGGACTTGGGGCATTTTTTAGAAAAGTATTTTAAGTCATTTACTGTGGTGTTTGTGAATACCAAGCACACTAAGTGAAAATCAGGCCATCACTATTTATCCCTCGCGAATAGGGTATAGATTTGTCCATATATAAGGGGTGGCTTTATCTGATAAATCCGATATAGCACCGTCAGCACTCACGCACTATTATTCATTACAACGAACGAATTGGACATCAAATGAGGTTGGAATGAAAAAAACATCGATAGCAGTCATACTGGGAATTTTAGTGGGGACAGGTTTAACAAGCGCGAGTGCTTTTGCTGCCAATTCAGATGCACAAAATGCTGTCTTTATACGCGCTCCACAAGATGGCGCTAGACCTTCTGATCCTAATGCGCAGGGCGCACCTAATCAGTTACTGGCCTATAACCATCGTGATGATGCTATGACTGAACAGAGTGCACAACCTGCGGTTGAAAAAACAGCTACGACTGCACCAGCATCTACTCCGGCAGAATCCACTCCGGCAGAATCTACTCCGGCACAGTCCACACCAGCGAATACGGTTGAAGAACCGGCAATGATCGTGTTGACCGGTCCAATGGCTCAACATGTCCATTTAAATGAAAATAAAACTGCGATTGTCGGATTTGATCCGGTTCATTTTCAACTGAATAAAAGTATGCTGACCCCCAAAGATCAACAAATCCTTGGCTACTATGCACAGGTTTTGAGTAACCATCCGACGCACATTGAGCTCAGTGGTTATACCGATGGCACTGGTCCTGTAAAATATAATCAACGTCTGAGTCAATCGCGTGCCCAGCAGGTACAGCAGTATCTGGTTCAACATGGGGTAGACGCCAACATGATTAAAAGCAAAGCCTTTGGTGAAAAAGACCCGATTGCTTCGAATAAAACCCCTGAGGGGCGTGCAGAAAACCGTCGTGTTGAATTAACTGTCCAGTCATAAAGAGACGGTATGGTTGTATCAAGAAATAAGAACAAGCGCATTTTTAAATGATTTAAAAGCCAGTGATACTCTATCACTGGCTTTTTTATTGATAATGATAGTCAATCAAAATAGAGTCAATAACTAGCGGGTACTCTTGGCTTAATGGTCAAGAAACAGTACTTTATGAGTGCCATTATTAATCCTTTCGTGTACCATACTCTAGTCAATTATCTTGATGAATTTTTCTTTGTTTTTAGTTGTTTATGCTAAATAAATATCTGGTAAACAATTTCAATTTCACTTAAAAGTACTAGATGTATTCATTTAAAAGATATGTTTGATACTAACGTATTAAAAAATATCTAATTTATCTGTTTGAATAAATAGGCATAAAGAATTCCTATCTAATATAGAGCCGTATGTTAATTCTTTTTAAGTGATGAATGATTCTGATTAGAAATTGATGTCCCTTACTTGTCTTCCTCAAAATTGATTTTACAGAGCATTTCTGGTCAAGCTGTATATGTATGCGAGGGAGCAACTTTGGTCATAGATAAAGACTGATAGTTTAAAAGGAGTTAGCGTATGAAGCGTTTTTTTGAAAGCCTCTCGATAGGTAATAAATTAGCCTCGGGGTTCGGTGTTGTCTTAGTTTTAACTGTTATTGTTGCCTTGACAGGCTATTACGGTTTGGAGCAGGTCAATCAGCAGGCTGCTCATATGAAATATCTTTCTAAGGTGAGAACAACATTGCTCCAACTTAACCTCTCTCGCCAGCAATACATTAATTCACACAATGAAGCTGATGCTGCTGTGTTTGGCAATAAACTTGATCATTATAAGCAGCTGTTTAGTCAATACCAAAAAGTTTTGGGTGCTAATAGTGGTTATGGAACGGGGCGAGCTCATCTGAAACAGTATGAAGATGCGTTTAATCAGCTGCAGAGCAAAATTAGACAGGCCAGTGCGATTACCCAAAAGTCATTTGAATCTGTTGAGACGATTGCTCATGATTTTCCACAACTGATGCAGACTTTGGAACAAAACAACGATAGCAAGAGTTTGTTACTAGCGGCCAAAGCAGAACATATTTTTGCGTTGTTAAATACCACATTACAGCTTGAAGCGGCACGAAATAAACCGTTGACCATGAGTGATGCCGAAGATAAAGCACGTCAACTGGATGGCATTCTAGATGAAATTAGTCGTTCAAATACAGACAGTGCAACGATTGTCTCTGAATTAAAAACGACACTGCAAACTTATATGCAGTTGATTCATGAGTACGGCCTACGAATGACAGAAGCGGTACAGGAGCAGCATGATTTTGCAGCTATTGCAGCTAAGATGAATGCCCATTTTGATAAAATCAGTGAAATTCAAAAGGTCGAACAACGCCATGTTACCGATCGCACTTTGCTGATGCTATTAATTGTGTCACTTGCAGCTATTTCTGTGGGGATTTTCTTTAGCTGGTTTATTCGTTATCTGACCATCGTTCCGCTCTCTGGCGTGATGAAGATGGCGACCAATTTAGCAAATGGTCAATTGGCTCATATTCACCATATTGAGCGCAAAGATGAATTAGGCCAACTGCATAATCTGTTTGCAAAATTGAGTAATGATATGCAGGAGGTGATCGGCGAGATCGTTGCCGGGGTTAGCCAACTGAGTAGTGCTGTTAATCAGTTATCTAATTCTATTGCGCAAAGTGCTGCGAAAATGAGTGCCCAGCATCAAGAAACAGACCAGGTTGCCACTGCGATTAATGAAATGGCAGCGACTGTGCACGAAGTTGCCAATAATGCTGAATCAACCGCCCACACAGCATTAGTCACCGATGGCCAAGTTTCGAAAGGGAGCGAGATGGTAACTGGGGCTGTCTCGCTGATTTCAGGTCTTGCGGACGACCTCAATCAAACGACGATTGTGATGAATGAACTCAAAAAAGATTCAGATAATGTGGGTAATATTTTAAGCGTCATTAAAGAGGTTGCGGATCAAACCAACTTGCTAGCGCTTAACGCTGCCATTGAAGCAGCACGAGCGGGTGAAGCCGGGAGAGGCTTTGCTGTGGTTGCAGATGAGGTACGTAATTTGGCCAGTCGCACTCAGCAGTCCGCAGAGGAGATCGAAACACTGATCACTCGACTACAAGAGCGCGCAGATGGTTCTTTGTCAATGATGGTTCAAAGCCGTGATAAATCAGCGGATAATGCCGATAAAGCGCAGGTTGTGCTTGAAGTCTTTAAGCAAATTAGTGAATCAATGGCGCAGTTACAGGATATGTCCCAGCAGATTGCAACAGCGGCAGAAGAGCAAAGTCAGGTTTCAGAAGATATTAATCAGCGGGTTATATCAGTGCGTGATCTTGCCGATGAAACGGCTGGTGCCTCGCAAGAAGCTGAGCAGGCGATTCAGGGGCTCAGTGAATTGAGTACGCATATGAAACAACTCACGGAACGCTTTAAAATTATCTGATTAGAATCAATTGAAGAGCCGCTTTAGCGGCTCTTTAAGTCTGTCAGCTACAGTTTTGAAAATGCGTAATCAGCGGCATCCAATGTAGCGTTTATTTCCCGTTGGCCATGTGCTGCGGACATGAAGGTTGCCTCAAATGGCGAAGGTGCAAGATAGATCCCTTGCTCCAGCATCAAATGAAAGAACTTATTAAATCGTTCTTTATCACTTTGACATGACTCGCTAAAACAAGTGACCTGCGGTAAATCAGTAAAGAAATAGCCCATCATCGCGCCCACTTGGTTGACGATTAGGTTCACATTTTGCCTTTGGGCGCGTTCACGAAGTCCCTGTGCAAGTTGTTCACTGGATTGTTGTAGGTGTAAGTGAACTTTTTCATCACTAATTAAGTTTAAAGAGGCGTGCCCAGCAGCCATTGCGACCGGGTTTCCTGATAATGTTCCGGCTTGATAAACCGGGCCTAGAGGAGCCAGATAATCCATGATCTCGCTGCGCCCACCGAATGCCCCCACTGGCATGCCTCCCCCGATGATTTTGCCAAGGGTGGTTAAGTCTGGGGTGACGTTATAATATTCCTGCGCCCCGCCGCGAGAAACGCGAAAACCAGTCATCACCTCATCAATAATTAATAAACTACCATATTGATCGCATAGCGCACGTAGAGCGGGTAAAAACCCAGGGTTGGGTAAAATACAGTTCATATTCCCCGCGACTGGCTCAACAATGATTGCTGCAATTTGATCAGGATTTTGCTCAAATAATGTTTTGACTGAGTCGAGATCGTTATAGGTCGCAGTTAAGGTATGGCGGGCGAAATCAGCAGGGACGCCCGGGGAGTCAGGCTCACCCAATGTGAGGGCTCCAGAGCCTGCTTTTACTAGCAGTGTATCCGCATGACCATGGTAGCAACCTTCAAATTTAATGAATTTGTCGCGACCCGTGTAGCCTCGTGCTAAGCGAATTGCGCTCATGGTGGCTTCTGTGCCGGAGTTGACCATTCGCACTTTTTCCATCGAAGGCATTAGGGCATGGATTTGTTCGGCGACGGTCGTTTCAATGGCGGTTGGAGCCCCAAAGCTTAGGCCGTGGTTCACTGCGTCAATCACGGCTTGACGGATCGCTGGGTGATTATGGCCCATAATCATTGGTCCCCAAGAACCGACATAATCGATGTAGGCTTTGCCATCAACATCATAAATATATGCGCCATCAGCGCGGTCAATAAAAAGTGGTGAACCGCCTACACTCTTAAATGCACGAACTGGCGAGTTTACCCCTCCAGGGATAGATTTCAGAGCTTGTTGAAATAGTTCATCTGAACGAGACATAAGCGAGATCCTTGCCCGTAAAATTAGTGAATCGAATAGCTGCACATCATAGCAAATTATCCATATACGCTAAACGCGCTCTTGCAAAATGACCCATTATATATACCCATTTGGATCATGATGGTAATACTTGAACTCTTTACTCAGGTATTGGATAATTTATCCATCTATCAAGTTTGAGGTAATAAACGTGTCTGATTCTATGCCTGTTCCGATTCAGTTTACTGATGCGGCAGCTGCGAAAGTCAAAGCGCTGATTTCAGAAGAAGAAAATCCAAATTTAAAATTGCGGGTCTATGTCACTGGCGGTGGATGCTCCGGTTTCTCCTATGGCTTTACCTTCGATGAAAAGATCAATGAAGGCGATACCAAGGTCGACAATGATGGTGTATCGATGGTTGTTGATTCGATGAGTTTGCAATTTCTAGTCGGTGGTACTGTCGATTATACCGAAGGGCTGGAAGGTTCTCGGTTTTTAGTGAATAACCCGAATGCTAAAACTACCTGTGGTTGTGGCTCTTCATTTTCTATCTAATGCTCTGCTTTAATTTCCTTCAACAGACATGCGCCGAATGATTCGGTGCTGTGCTGTTTTAGTGCAAGTGATTATCTTCGGGGCACGATAACCTGTCAACAATGCAAGCATCATGGCTGGCCACTGCATAGACATATCTTGAAATCACTCATTCTAAATTAGAATATTAAACTAATATGGATATATTATGGATTCATATTTTGATTATTCATCTGATTTTTTAAAATAATTAGTTTTTAAATCTTTTTTGTGGAATCTTTAAAATATTGGTATGAGATTTTCATGTATTATTGCGTGGATTTGATATCCACTGTTTCTTTTGGTGAACGCTCATGAAGTGTTTCGATAAGAAATGACATGGTTCTACTAAAGAAGTGTTCTCGCTTCTCCTTTTGCTCTCACCCCGTTGGGTTCAACGGGGTTTTTTTTATCTTAAACACGCATTTTTAATCGGTGAGAGAACGGCTCTGCATCAAAATTATGGTGTGTGCTTCTAGGGACTGTTGACCTTTGGTGGTTGAATTTTGTTCAAAATGCGTTTAAATGAACCCCAAGGGCAGTATCTGAGAGGAATTTATCCAGCGTTAAATTATCCAGCGTTAAACGTTCTTTGTGGCCAATAACTACACGGCACAACGTTTGCCTTGCCTAAATCCCTCTCAGATTTCTGCAAAACTAATCACAAAAGGTCAACAGTCCCTAGGTCATCAGACTTTCCAAATAACTGCTTGTGATTGCTTGGATTTATGTGGATTTATAATTCTCACCAATACTCGTTGGTAGCCAAGGAACTAAATCATCTGAATCATTCGTAACTTGATTGAAAAACCTTAATAAGTATGTGCATTATTGGAGTCTTCATTCATTTTAATGTAGATAGCATGGCAAACCCTTATCGCCGGATGTTGGCAACTCCTGGAGCTGTTGCTCTGATGATGACGAGCTTCTTTATCAAGCTTCCTCAAGCAATGGTTAGTATTGGTCTGATCACAATGCTCGTACAGCATCATCAACTTTACTGGTTAGCTGGTGGCGTGGCTGCTACTTATACCCTGGTTAACGCATTTTTAAGCCCACAAATTTCTAAATTAGTCGATCGTTTTGGACAAAGTCGAGTGTTGCCATTTGTCAGTTCTTTTAGTATGTCCATGCTCTTGGTGTTGTTGGCAGTGGTGCATTTTAATGCAGCATTACCGTGGTATTTTATTTTTGCTGCTTTGGCCGGGACAATGCCGAATATGTCAGCTATGGCACGCGCGCGTTGGACCGAATTATTTCGACATAGTCCCATGCTGCATACAGCTTTTTCATTAGATTCAGTTTTAACTGAAGCAGCCTATGTGATTGGACCGACATTATCCATCGGGCTCAGTACCAGTTTATTTGCCGAAGCGGGGCCGTTGCTGGCAGTGATTATTTTAATTTTTGGGTTAACCATTTTCTTGTGTCAGCGCAAAAGTGAACCACAGATCAATAAAGATATGCCTGTTCAGAAAGGTTCAGTGTTAGCGATTGCCAGTATTCGCGTCATTTTACTGTCATTTTTAGCGTTGGGAACTATTGGGGGAGCAATGGATGTGGTGGTCGTGGCATTTGCCAAAGCTCAGCATCTTCCTCAAGCCGCGAGTTTCATTTTGGCCGCTTATGCGCTGGGTTCAATGGTGGCGGGATTAGTGTTTGGTTTGATCAGGGTTAAAATTCCAATGGAAAATCAATTGTTGATCAGCGCTATTGCCACTGCGGTGACTATTCTGTTGCCAGCGATTTCACCAAATGTTGTGGTGATGACGGGGACGGCTTTTGTGGCTGGAATGTCTTTTGCCCCCACCGTAGTGATCGTGATGAATCTGTGTAGTTTAATTTTGCCCCCGGCAAAGCTTACAGAAGGGCTGACCTGGGTCTCAACAGGTATTGGCTGTGGGGTTGCTTTAGGGGGGACGATTTCTGGTCGAGTGATCGATACCTTTGGTGCTCGAGCTGGGTTTAGTGTGCCAGTTTTAGCCGGAATTGTGGTTCTGCTGGCGGCGTTTTGGGGGATGCGGATTTTGCGTCAAGATCGAGCTTCTGCAAAGGAGCTGGCAAGATCAATCAGTGTGTAATGTTTGATGTTAAAAGGAAATAAAAAGGAGATGTCATGATCTATCCATCTGCGTTGCGATGCGGTTCTAAAGTTGCTATTACGGCTTTTTCTTCAGGCGTCCCTTCTCATTTGCATCCGCGATTAGATATTGTCATTAATCATCTTCGAGCACAGGGGTTTGATGTTATCGAAGGCAAGTGTTTGCGGCAAAATCATCAACATGTCAGTGCTACAGCTCAAGAGCGAGCAACTGAGTTGATGGATTTTTTATGTGATGATTCGATTGATGCTGTTATTCCGCCATGGGGTGGTGAATTTGCTATGGATATTTTGCCGCTACTTGATTTTACACGGCTAAAACAGGTTCGAGCCAAATGGTTATTTGGCTTTTCTGATGTTAGCACGATTCTGATAGCACTGAGCAGTAAACTGGGCTGGGCGAGTGTTCATTGTGCCAATTTGATGAATTTACATCCTAATGAGCAAGAACCGCTCACTGCCAATACGATGCACTGGTTGAGCTTGCAGCCGGGAGCATCGTTTACTCAAAACTCTTCGGAGTTTTATCAAGTCGATGGCAGCGGCTTTGTGTCGGACCCTAACTTTGTCTTTAATCTGACTGAGCGCACCTGTTGGAAGTTATCTGGGAATCAAAAAACGACATTTAGCGGCCGTCTGATTGGCGGGTGTTTTGATACGATGATGCATCTTGTTGGAACTGAATTTTTTGATATCGACCAATGGTATCACCAGTATGCAAGTGACGGCTTGATTCTCTATTTGGAAAATGTCGAGATGGCTCCGAGTGTCTATAAACGGGCATTGCAAAGCCTCAAATATAAAAGGGTATTCGATAAATGCTCAGGGCTTTTGATCGGGCGAAGTGCCGTGTTAGATTCATGTGGCAAGGAAATTTCTACCGAGCAGGCATTACTTGCTGTGACTGATTCGCTCAATATTCCAGTGGTTTATGATGTCGATATTGGGCATTTGCCGCCGAACTTGACTCTATTTAATGGCGCTTATGCTGAAGTGAATGTCAGTACTGAGGGCGGCGAGCTCATTCAAACCCTTAATTAAGAGTATTCCATCCAGTTAGAGGGCTTACCATTCTTATTTAGTGGGATGAGACATAGTCATTTATCGCTTGAGCTGGTGGAATCGCGAAATGGGCTTTCATTCGCTTTACTTCTTCAGCCGGCGGCAGACCCAATAGGCGTTTAAATTCGCGATTAAACTGTGAGGGGCTCTCGTAACAAACCGCATAGTTGGCACTGACGGCGGTCATTGACTGCCGAGCCATTAGCATTCTGGCTTGATGTCAGCGAACTTTGTAAGTTGGTGTTGGCATGAAAGGGCTTCTCTTTAGGAGTCCTTTTGTGATCAACTTAAAATAAAATATAAAAATATTTAGATGACTTATTCTTCAATTTAAAAACTTAAACATAATTATATGTCAAAAATTGTTTATTCTGTTACATAAAAGTATATATATTGTTTAATAAAATAATATTTTTTGATTTTCATAGAGTTATTTTATTTATATTTTCTTAAATTAAACAATTGGTTATCTATATTAAATGGCTATAACAAGATTTTAAATACTAATTAAGATGCATTTTTATTTTATTCTTCTATAAAAATAATTGATTTTGGGTATCACGAATATCAATTTTAATAAAATTAATAACAGGTATAGATTAATTAGTCGTATATTTTAATACGAGAATAATCATGTCTATTGAAATAACCCCTGATGAATTGACACAGGTACTAACGAAACTCACTCCTAATTGGCGAGTTTATGCACCGAAAGCTGAATATCGAGGTGGGCGGTTTTCTGATACAGATAATATTGTTTATCAGCCCGTCAGCTCTTGGCAAGAGATTGTGTGGCAAGAAAAATCACACATGTCTCCTCGAACAGTGATTACGCCAATTACTGAAACTCTCTTTTATTTTGAAAAAAATACAATTCAAATTGCTGAGGTTGATACTCGCCCAATTCTAATTTTTGCGCGTGCTTGCGATATCAATGCGATGTCACGCTTAGATCAGATGTATTTATATAATGGCCCTGGCAGCGATTATAACTATCAGAAAATTCGTCAGAACATTCATTTTGTTCTAATGGAATGTCGAGAATCCTTTGAGAACTGCTTTTGTGTCTCCATGGGGACGAATCAAACGGATGATTATGCAGCGGCTATTCGCTTTAGTGAAACCGGGGCACAGGTTCATATTAAAAATGAAATTCTGACTCCTTTCTTTACGGGTATAGGCAAGCCCAGTGATTACCAGCCTTCATTTGTCACTCACAATCGCGAGCAGGTTACATTACCAGAGCAAGTGTGTGACGACCCTCAAAAAGTGCGCAACATATTAGCTGATCATCCGATTTGGGATGAATACTCTCGTCGTTGCATTAGTTGCGGGCGTTGCTCAACTGGATGTCCGACTTGTACCTGCTATAGCATCTTTGATGTGCCTTATGCGGAAAATTCTCAGCGTGGTGAACGGCGACGGCAATGGGCAAGTTGCATGATCCCAGGGTTTTCGGATATGGCTGGAGGGCACCATTTTCGTGATCAAGCTAGCCAACGGATGCGTTATCGTGCCTTACATAAAGTGAATGACTTTAAAGAACGTTTTGGTAATGAGCAGATGTGTGTTGGCTGTGGGCGCTGTGATGACCGCTGTCCACAATATATTAAATTTTCTCACATCATTAATAAAATGACTCAGGCCGTTCAACAGGCCATTGCCAAGGAGAACTTATCATGACTCAACAATGCCTGTGTCAGACGAACCAACCGGAGCTTATGAGTTCGCCTTATCCGATTATTGCTATCGAAAAACATACGCAATTGGAGTGGACTTTTCGTATCCAGACGGATCTCCCAGCGCAGCTTGGGCAGTTTGTCGAAGTCTCTTTGCCAATGATTGGGGAAGCACCAATTTCAGTTTCAGATTGTGGTGATGGTTGGATAGATTTGCTAATCCGCAATGTGGGTAAGGTCACTGGGGCGTTATTTGAAAAGCAAATTGGTGATGTTTTCTGGCTTCGTGGCAGCTATGGTCACGGCTATCCGCTTGAGCGTTTTATGCATCAAAATCTATTAGTTGTTGCCGGTGGCACTGGGGTTGCGCCAGTGAAAGGGCTACTTCGTTATTTTAGTGAAAACCCGAGCGAGATTAATCGGCTGGATATGATCCTCGGTTATAAAAACCGTCAAAGTGTGCTCTACAAAGATGAAATGTCACTTTGGGACAAAGTTCACCATCTGATTGTGACGCTGGATGAAGGTGAAGCAGATGAGCATTTTTCGCTTGGACGCGTAACCGACCACCTGCGCCATTTAAAGCTCGATGTCGCAACAACATCCGTGATTGTCGTGGGCCCACCGGTAATGATTAAGTTTGTCGTTCAGATGCTTGAGGACAAAGGGTTTCAGAAAGAGCAAATTTGGGTCGACTATGAGCGGCGGATGGCTTGTTCTACAGGTAAATGCGGACACTGCCGAATGGGGAGTGTGTATGTCTGCGTTGACGGTCCGGTATTTAATTATGCAACGGCGCAGAGCTTTATCGATTAAGGAGAAGGCGATGAGTATTGATGTTGATATTATTAAAGCACGAGCACAGAACGAATACCGGCTGTCTAAAGTTCGTGGTGAAGCCATGGTGAGTGTGCGTATTCCTGGCGGCATATTGCCTGCGCATTTGCTGTCGGTTGCGCAGCATATTGCCCAGACATATGGTAATGGGCAAATCCACTTAACCACACGGCAAAAACTCGCTATGCCGGGGATCCATTACGAAGATATGGATAAAGTAAACGCTGAGCTGGAACCCTTTTTACGCGAAATTGAGCTGGAACTTTGCCATGTCGATGTTGCCGATACCAAAGCCGGCTATCAAGCGATTGGTGGACGGAATATCGTCGCCTGTCAAGGCAACCAAATTTGTCAGAAAGGCAATACCGATACCACGGCAATGGCGAGAAGGCTGGAAAAGCTCATCTATCCAAGTCCATATCATCTTAAGATCGTATTAGCGGGATGCCCAAATGATTGCGCGAAAGCGTCAATGACCGACATTGGCATTGTTGGGGTCGCCAGAATGAAATTTAATGCTGAACGTTGTATTGGCTGTGGGGCTTGCGTGAAGAGTTGTGCCAGCCATGCGGTTGGCTGTTTGAGGCTTGAAAATGGTAAGGCGGTAAAAGATCAAAGCGCTTGTATTGGGTGTGGTGAATGCGTGTTGGCGTGTCCGACGCTTGCTTGGCAGCGTCAACCACAGCAGCTTTATCAAATTCGTCTCGGTGGCCGAACCAGTAAGAAGACCCCTCGCGTAGGTAAAATATTCCTCAATTGGGTGAGTGAAGAGGTGATAACGCAGCTCATTGCTAACATTTTTGCTTTTGAAAAAGAGATGTTAGGGGGAAAACCTATCTATCTGCATATGGGACATTTAATTGATGCGGGAGGCTATTTGCACTTTAAAGAGCGTGTTTTGCAAGGAATTACTTTAAATCCTGAAGCAATGGTAGCCCAGTATATGTATTGGTCTGAAGATGAGTATGCAGCCAATATCCACGTGAAACCAGCCCATTGATAGCGAGGCAAAAGTGAAAAAACAGCTATTATTTGCTCCTGGTGATGTGGCGTTGGTCGGAGCCGGTCCCGGTGATGCTGAACTCTTGACGTTCAAAGCACTGCGGTATATTAGTCAAGCAGACGTCATTTTTTATGACCGCTTAGTATCTGATGAGGTCTTGGCTCTGGTGCCTGATAGTATTGAGAAAATTTTTGTAGGTAAGCAGGTCGGTAATCACTGTATTTCTCAAGAAGCCATCATTTCGCTATTACTCGAACGTGCTCAAGTTAAACAGCGTGTGGTTCGCCTTAAAGGGGGCGATCCGTTTGTGTTTGGTCGTGGCGGTGAGGAGATGACAACATTACAAGAGCAGCAGGTAACTGTGCATGTTGTACCTGGAATTACCGCAGCACTTGGTTGCGCCGCTTCAGCGGGGATTGCTTTAACCCATCGTGATTTCGCTAAGCGAGTGACATTTATGACCGCGCATCCATGTGCCGAGGGCGAGCTGAATTGGCATGCGCTTAGCGAGCCAGATCAGACGCTAGTATTTTACATGGGGGTTCGCCAGGCTCCTACGATTCAACGGCAACTGTTAAGTGAAGGAATGAGTGAAACCATGCCCGTGGTATTTATTGAACGTGGTACGCATAGCGATGAGCGGGTGGTTAAGGGTTCCCTCAAGGAGCTGACCGATCTCGCTGAAACTGTGCACAGTCCCGCTTTATTAATTGTTGGACAAGTGGTGAATACGTCAGCCTAGTACTTTAATAAAATCAAGCCATTTGTATATGGATAGAGTGATTGGCCTGCAGATGTGGATATAAGTTTTAATACAATAGTAGAGGGCATGGATATGCCCAATTTTTATCTATCTTGAGTTTCTGCGACTTACCGCTAATCGCTAATTGGATGTCACGGGTTCATTATTGCTTATTAGCGACGTGACATATTCTCATTTTATGGCGTATCGTGCTTTGAGAGCCTTAGGGTGTTGAGTTGTTGGCACAACTGTTGAATCCCTTTGACTAATCGTGGTCCGAAACGACTGATCCAGTCAGGATTTAATAGAATCAGGTGATGCTTGGCGGGTGTGTTCCATTGTTGCCAGATTTTAGCCCCTTGTTTGTTGCGACTCGATAAAATAATTGCCTGCGGCTGAGATGATAAGACTTGTTCTAAATTGACTTGGGGATAAGCCGTTGTCGCATTGGCGAATATATTTGTACCACCACACAGTTGCAGAGCATCGTTCAACCAGCTTTTAGCCGAGATAGTGATCAATGGATGCTGCCAAATCTGATAAAAAACTCTGATTTTAGTTTTGTTTGCATAGTCCTTGGTAAAATGATCGAGCTGAGCCTGTTCTTGTTGAGCAAGAACTTCGGCTTGTTGTTCACGGCCAATGGCTCGGCCGATTTTCCGAGTAATTGCTGGAAGTTGTAAGATATGTTGTGGTGAGATATCCACAATAGGGATGTGAAACTGGCGCAAGATTGCTAATTGTTGAGATGGATTGCCAGCAGCCCAGCTTAAAATCACAGTGGGTTTTAAAGAGAGGATCTTTTCAATATCCAGGTGTTGATAATTACCGATAATGGGTTTGTGTTGTGCCTGTTTCGGGTAATCGCTGTGGGCGATTACGCCCACTAAATCTGAACCTGCGCCTAATGCATAAACAAATTCAGTTAAATTGGGTGCTAGGCTGATAATTCGCTCAGAACGTGCCTGGACAGGTTGAGCGCATGCGCTCAATAGAATCAATAAAACTGCTTTTATAAGCCGATGATGATGTAGCGACATAATAATATTGGGTAGATCACAAGGACGAGGTAGTAACCTGCAACGAGATAACAGCGAATGCAAAGATGTTTAAAATCACTAGTCAAAGTCACCTGATTTTTGGCTCCGAATAGAGCAAAGGAGCGGATCAGCCCCTGATAATAGCGTTGCCCCCCTAACTGGGCATTTAACCAGCTGGCGGTGATCCCAATCAGACGTCCACTGGGGGTTCTTGGCCAGCGAAAGCCTAATTGATACTGGTGCCAGTTTTTGCCCGGTGAGCCAATCAGGCACATCAGCCAAGCCAGTAAAAGGTCGGGTACGTAAGCAAGCAGGTGATGAATTTGATCGCTGCTTTTACCGAACTGCTGGTAATCAGCCAGTTTGCGGTTCCAAGTTTGGTGTAATAGTTCGATGATTCGGTATGTCAGTGCGCCATAAATGCCAAATAGTGCATACCAAAAAAGTGTGGCAAACCAACCATGGGCTAGACGAATAATGAGTGATTCACTGGCGGCTGCGGTAATTTGTGCTTGTGAAAGCTGGTGAGTATCGCGGAGCACCCAATGTGCTAGTTGCAGTCTGGCAAGAGGGAGCTGGCCTTTTTGCAGTTTCTCGCTTACCTGTTTGAGATCATGCATGAGAGGGCGCCAAGTGAGCAATAAAAACAAGCTTATCCCATCTAACAAAAGTGGCATATCGGCTAATACCGATAATCCCCAATAGGTGAGTAAAATAACGGCTAGCAATAGCCACATTGCCATTGAACCCGCAAGTTGCTGCTGTTTCGGGCCATTTTCAGCGCGATTGACCCGATTGGATAATGCGTTAGCAACGATCTGGAAATAATAAAGGGGATGCCACAGTCGCGGCAGACCGAGCAGCCATTCAGCAATGGCTGCCCCAATAGGTAATAAAAGAGCGATGACGCTTAGCCATTGCTCGTTCATTCGTTCAACTCGTCCAACAACACTTCAACCAATGCCGCTGAATTTTTAGCGGCAGTTTCTAAAAATTCATCAAATGACTGTGGTGATTCTTGTCCGGCAATATCCGATAATGCTCGGATCACCACAAATGGAACCTCGGCGAGATGACAAACTTGAGCAATCGCTGCACCTTCCATTTCAACAGCTTCCATCTCAGGGAAGTGATCTCGGGCTTGTTGAATGCGTTCGGGTTGACACATAAATGTATCACCACTGGTAATTAGCCCTTTGATAACTTGATGATCGCTCACCTTGCGTGCGGCGCGTTCAGCGGCACTAATCAGTGCTGCATCAGCTTGATAACGGGGAGGGTTAGCCGGAAGTTGACCGATTTCGTAACCAAAGGCGGTTACATCAACATCGTGATAGGCCAGTTCACTTGAAATGACTACATCACCGATCTGCAATTGAGGATTAAAACCGCCCGCAGAGCCGGTATTGATCACTGCACTTGGTTGATAGCGTTGTATCACAACACTGGTGGCAATGGCTGCGGCCACTTTACCTATTCCTGAGCGAGTGACGACGACGTCATGGCCATTGAGCCGACCTGAGTAAAATTCACAGCCAGCGAAAGTATAGGTCTCTAAATTTGTAAGTTGATTGCGCAGAGCGGTCACTTCTTGCTCCATCGCTCCAATGATGGCGGTTGTCATAAATATCTCTTGAGAAAGGGAAATGATTGTTTGGAATTTTAGCAGGGAGTTGCTTGCTCTTCCATGCTTGGTATTTTACCTATGTCCAAAACGACGAAAGCCCGCTTAAAAAGCGGGCTTTCTGAATTTGGCTCCTCCTGCTGGGCTCGAACCAGCGACCTGCGGATTAACAGTCCGTCGCTCTACCAACTGAGCTAAGGAGGAATTTTGGTGCCCAGAGGCGGAATCGAACCACCGACACGAGGATTTTCAATCCTCTGCTCTACCGACTGAGCTATCTGGGCGACGGGTCGCTATTAAACGTTTTTTGCAGATTGAAGTCAACCCTATTTTTAACGATTTTGTTCGTTTGGCTATGTTTCAACCAGTTTCGTCTCTGCTTATCATTTTTAAAGACTCAGAACGGCAAAAATCACGATTGTGTGAATGGGGAGACTACTCATTTGTTAGGTAGTGTAATAACATAACGGTTTATGAATCGAACTGCGGTAAGCTTATGCAACAGCCATTAGCCTATTTAGTGCAAAGTGCCGAGCGTTATTGTGAACAGAATCGGCAACGTTTAACGCCAAATCGGCGTGATGTATTGGCTATTTTAGTTGATAGTCATATGCCTATGAGTGCTTATGATATTCTCGATGCAATGCGCTCGAAACAACCCTCAGTTAAACCACCAACGATTTATCGTGCACTCAAATTTTTACAAGATGCTAAGTTGGTTCATTCGATCGAATCAACCAATCAGTTTCTGGTGTGTTCCCATCTTGAGCATCCCCATCAGCCTCAATTGTTGGTCTGTCAGGTTTGTGGGAGAGTTGAGGAGATCCCTTTAAGTGAGCATATGCAGGCTCATCTCAATGAGAGTGCTAAAGAACATGGATTTCATTTGATTCATCACGCCATTGAATTACATGGAATTTGTCAGAATTGTCAGTAGTCCCTACTATCATCTCATCATGAGTTATTGTAGATTAATAGCGAAATTTTGCAGTTGGTTTGAGTGGGTGTGAAGACCAGCCACGAGTGGTGCGGCTACGATCATTGAGAGACAGGGCTGTACGGATGATTTCTGAATGTGTGGTGCTACAGACGAACAGTTTTGACTGATATAGAGGACTGACGTCGTTCATTTCAGTATAAATTAATATATTGAACAATCCTTATATTCAACTTGATACACTCAATGTTCAAACAAGCCAACACTCTGATAGAAGGTCTTATTTAAGAAAGAAGTTATATGCCTTTAAAGAAGTTTAAACAAATATTATCTCGTTGGCGTCAGTTACCGAAACGACATCAGCGAATATTATTATCATTAATTGTTATCGTTATCGCTGTTATCTGTTGGTCTCCGTCTTCTAATCTCTCTGGCGAAGTGGCGTTGCCCCATGGTCAACAGGCTGGTAATTCTAGTGATGATTTTGTTTCAGACAGTCCAGAAATAAAACCCGTTAGTGATGTTCAGATTCCCGATAATGAATACACGATTGTCGCTGGTGATACATTGAGCGGCATTTTTCAAAAGCTGGGGCTGAGTCAAACGCAGATGCGCAATATTTTAGAAAGTGACCAGACTCAGGCATTAGATACTCTAAACCCCGGCGATAAACTGCGTTTCTGGCGCAATAAAGATAAGCTCACTCGTTTCCAAGTGTATTTTAATCCTGGCTATTACGTTGATTTTAATTTACTTGAAGATGGCAGTTACGACTCGAAGGTTGTTCGCTTAGAAGGGGTTTGGAAACAGCACGTTGTCAGCGGTGAGATTCATGGCAGCCTTTATTTGTCAGCGCGCAAGTTAGGGCTAACGCCCGCACAGATTGAGCAAATTGGCCAAATGTTTAAAGACAAAATTAACTTCAGTCGGGAACTACGCTCAGGTGACCCATTTAAAGTTGTGATTGAAGATCAATTTGTTAAAGGTCAGCCGACGGGGGAGAGTAATCTGTTGGCGGTGCAAATTATTAATCAAGGACGTCATTTTAATGCGTTTTTGTTTGATAACGGCAAATATTTTGATGAAAAAGGTCAGAGCCTCACGCGTGCTTTCTTGCGTTATCCAACGCGTCGCCATTATCGCATTAGTTCGCCATTTAATTTGCATCGTCGTCATCCGGTCACGGGACGCATTATGCCGCATTATGGAACTGACTTTGCCTGCCCGGTTGGCACAAAAATATTGGCAACTGGAGATGGTATTGTGACGCGGGTTATTCATCACCCATACGCGGGGCTATATATTGTGATTCGACACGGGAGCACCTATATGACCCGTTATTTGCACCTGAGTAAGTCGTATGTGCATCGTGGTGAGCCGGTCAAACGTGGGCAGGTCATTGCCTTATCAGGTGCTTCTGGGCGGGTGACGGGGCCTCATCTGCATTATGAGTTCCGAATTAATAACCGACCTGTTAATCCGATGAGCACTAAGATCCCGATGGCGGCTGCGGTTTCACGCAAAGATATGCCAAAATTTAAGCAAGAAGTTCATAAGCTATTGACAGTTATGGACAAAAGTCCCTAGATATGACTTTCTAAAGCCTGCCATTGCAGGCTTTTTTTTGTTTTACTGTTGGGGGGTATCGCTCATCACATTGTTCAGTAGATCTTGTAAACTGGCTAAAACTTGCTTGTGCCGCAGTTGGCCTAAGTATTTACCTTTGGCATCGATCACCGCTAAGTCACGTTGTTTCGCCGGACCTTCAGCAATGACTTCACTAAAAGGTCGATCGTCAGTGATGGTTGGCAGTAGGTCTAAAAATTCGTTCAGTGTTGCGCTTTTTTGCTGTAATGCCCGATTGACCTGATAAAGTGATAATCCTCCCATGAGTTTCTTCCCATTTAGCAGATAGGCATAACTGCTACGCGCCTGTTGCATTGCTTTTAATGCGCTGTCAGGCATGGTGTGAATATCTAGGGTTAGAGCGGGCCATTTGGCCAGATGACCAGCCGTGAGAGCCTGCAGCGGATTGATGTTCGCAACCAATGTGTGCAGTGCGGGTAAATTATCTTCTACGAGTAATTTAGCGGGTGTGCCATGAGAGGTGCAGTTGCCATTTTCAAATAACAGTAAGTAATCAACTTGATGGCATAATGTTGCAAGATTGGTCGTATGGATCATGACAATACTTTGTCGGGTTTGACAAAGTTGGTGTAAACGGGTGTTCCATTTTTCTTGCAATGATTTGGGCAGTTCGTTTAACAGCGATTCAATAAGTAACAGCTCTGGTTGACATAAAAAAGCACGCCACAGTAGCAGTTGGATATGTTGTACATGAGAAAGTTCTTGAGGTTGTTTATCTAGGGATGCGAGTAACTGGTCTTCTTCAAGAGCTTGGTGAATTCGCTCTTGGGCTTGACGTACTGAGTAACCTCGTACTTGCAAGATAAACAATAGATTATCGTTAACGCTTAGCCATTCAAGCAATGGTAGTCGCCAGGAGATGAGCATGACTCCTTTATGACGCCACTGTTCTAGGGCTTTGGCTTGCTGGGGGATCGGCTCGCCGTTGTAGCGGACTTTACCTTGCAACGGACTTTTTTCACCGAATAAGACCTTGAGCATCTCTTCGCTCCCCGAGCCAATATCGCCGTAGCAGGCAACGAGTTGTCCCCCGCCAATAGTCAGGTCGACGAGATTCTTGAACTTCTCTGCTAATGCGAAATTAGATATCTGAATTTGGCTCATAAGACCTCTTTATGAGCATGATCGATGCTCCATAATAGCAATTGTAACAGTAGCAAAGTCAGAATGGTCTGGCCGACCATTGCATGCTGTCCTTGGGATAAGCCTTGATAGAAATGTTGCCCCAATCCAGGTAAACCAATCATTCCAGCAAAAGCACAATAAAGCAGGCTTTGCTGCAATGTCCTGGCGCGCCAATTTTGCAGGCGCGGCGTTAGCCAACGTTTGGCCACCCATTGCATGCGCTGAGCCTTATTTGCCCCGAGCATCTGAGCTTGTTCGAGAGGTTTAGAGGGTAATTGTGCAAATAGTCGTAATCTCTGGCAAATAAAGGTTGGAATGAGTGCTATCAGTGCACTTGCAACACCGACTAACCAGCTGGGATGGAAAATAACGATTGAGCACAATCCAACGTAGAGTGGCCAGAAAAATTGACAGCGGTTGGCTATTTTTAAACAAGTCGTACTTAACATTAAGTAGTGGGTGGCTGTGCGACACAAGGCAAAACTAATGAGCCAAATCAGAAGCCACCAACCGAGCTGTTCAATAAATAGTTCCCAAATATTCAAGCTGTAGGCGACCATCGGGATCACTACCGCCGCAACAGCCGACCACCAGCGTCTGCGAATTAAACTGATTCCCAGCGCGACCGCAATAACCGCTCCAAAAGGTATGAGCATAAGCAGATGATTAAACCATTGCACAAATTGCCCGGCGGCATTGATTGATAGCCAAGGGGCTGTGGTTAGTTTTTCCCATAGTGACCATGGCACCATGCTAGCTAATCTCCTTTTATCACTCGTTTAGTGATACGAGTTTGAATTCGTGATCGCTCCAATGAAAAAAGCGCTCTAAATCATTTTTATCGATCACCCAAGTTTGCCGATTGTCACCTGGGTGACACTGTAGGGCTTTTGCATCTTGCCACAGGTTTTGTTCAATCCATAACTCAACTTTCTGATCTTTATCAAAGATTACCCCTAATGGCGAGACGCTGCCCGGCGTTAAATTAAGATATTTGTGCAATCGTCGCGCTGAAGCGAAGCCAAGTCTTTTAGTCAGGTTGTTTTTAGCAAGCTGTTTGAGATCAACATGGATATGCCCCGGGACAACCAGTAAAAAATGGCGCTTTCCTGGATTATCTTGTAAAAAAAGCGTCTTTATACGAGTCCCTTCACGTACTAACGAAAGCTCATCAGCTTGATGACAATTTGCTAAAGGCGGATGTTGATAGCATTGATACGAGATGTTCAATGTGGCGAGAGCACCCGCAATGCATTGTCTTTTTTCTAAAAAAGGATCGTATTGATTCATCCATTAAGAATAACACGGTACGTTAATGCTGCAGTATAATTTTGTATCTAAAGACAGGGACTTATCAGTTATTATCGATAAATATTGGTGGGGCAATGAAGATCTTGCAGGCAGAAAAAAGCCCTGCTTACAGGGCTTTATCATTATATGGAGCCGGTTTTTAGACTTCGAGATAATCTAAAATTCCTGTCGCTGCTTTGCGACCCTCAGCGATAGCCGTTACCACTAAATCAGAACCTCTGACCGCATCACCACCTGCAAATATTTTGCTGTTACTAGTCTGATAGGCAAAACTACCTTGTTCAGGAGCTAAAATGCGGCCGCTGTCATCGGTCTGAACACCACCTTCGGTTAACCATGATTTTGGATCAGGTTTAAAACCGAATGCCATCACGACAGCATCACACTCAAGTGCATAGTTGCTACCTTCAATCGGTTGCGGACGGCGGCGACCATGGCTATCGGGTTCACCTAACGCAGTTTTAACAACTTCAATTGAGCAGACTTGATCGTGCTTGGTATTGATGGCCAGAGGTTGCAGATTCCAGAGAAATTCAACTCCTTCTTCTTTGGCATTTTTTACTTCTCGGCGAGAGCCCGGCATATTGGCTTCATCGCGTCGGTAGGCACAATAGACTTTACGAGCACCTTGTCGAATCGCGGTGCGAACACAGTCCATTGCCGTATCACCACCCCCTAAGACGACCACTGTTTTGTTGGCAAAATCGGTGTACGGATATTGCTCATTATCAAAACCAAGTAGATGGTTGGTGTTAGCAATCAAAAATGGCAATGCGTCGTAAACCCCTTTCGCATCTTCATTGAGTAACCCCCCTCTAATATACTGATATGTTCCGACACCAATAAAGACAGCATCGTATTGTTCGGTCAGTTCTTCAAACTGAATATCTTTACCAATTTCAGTACTAAGGCGGAACTCAATTCCCATTCCTTCGAAAATTTCTCGGCGTTGTTGCATTACTGATTTATCGAGCTTAAAGGCCGGAATTCCAAAGGTCAGCAACCCCCCGATTTGAGGATGACGGTCATAAACAACCGCTTTAACGCCATTTCGAGCTAAAATATCAGCACAAGCAAGGCCAGCTGGACCTGCTCCGATAACGGCAACCCTTTTATCGGTCGGTTCGACATCGGATAGATCAGGCTTCCAGCCCATCGCAAACGCTTTATCGGTAATGTACTTCTCGACGTTACCAATAGTCACTGCCCCGAAACCGTCATTCAGTGTACACGAGCCTTCACACAGGCGGTCTTGCGGACAAACCCGGCCGCAGACTTCGGGTAAACTGTTGGTTTCATGGCACAGTTCAACTGCTTCTAAAATTCGCCCCTCATTGGCTAATTTCAACCAGTTCGGAATATAGTTATGAACGGGACATTTCCATTCACAATAAGGATTACCACATGACAGACATCGGTCAGCCTGTTGCTGGGCCTGATTGTCATTAAATGGCTCATAAATTTCAATAAACTGCTGACGGCGCACCGGAATTGGCTTTTTCGGTGGATCAATACGCTCAACATCAACAAATTGAAACACATTTTTACTCATTTGATGTTTGTCCTCTGTTCTTTACTGCGCTTGGATCCGAAGTTCGGCCGCTGATTGACTGGTGTGGCCAAGCAGTGACTTCACATCCGAAGATTTCGGTTTGACAAGTTTGAACATCGGTAAGTAATGATCAAAGTCGGCTAAAATCGTTTCAGCGCGTGGGCTGTTTGTCTCTTGCCAATGCTGATTAATAATGCCTCTTAGATGTTCTTGGTGAATCGCTAACTCACTGATATCGATTAGTTCAACCATATCGGTATTGGTGCGTTGTTCAAAATCACCTGTTTCATCTAAGACATAGGCAAATCCCCCTGTCATTCCAGCCGCAAAGTTCACTCCCGAGCGGCCTAGGACAGTGACAATCCCCCCAGTCATATATTCACAACCGTTGTCGCCAAGTCCTTCGACAACGGCATGAGCACCCGAGTTACGAACGGCAAAGCGTTCACCAACTCTGCCAGCCGCATAAAGCTTACCGCCAGTTGCTCCATATAAGCAGGTGTTGCCTGCAATCGTTGCCATATGTGACTGAAAGGCTACTCCTATATGAGGGCGGATAACCAGCTTGCCGCCTGTCATGCCTTTACCTACATAGTCGTTAGCATCCCCGGTTAAAATCAGGTTCACGCCACCTGCGTTCCAAACTCCAAAACTTTGACCGGCTGTCCCGTCAAAATTAATTTCGATCGGATCACTGGCCATTCCTTGGTTACCATGTTTTTTCGCAATGGTGCCTGACAGTGTTGCACCAACGGAGCGATCAGTATTGCGAATTTCATAGCGTAATGAAGCACCGGTTTTATTTTCGATGGCCTCTTTTGAATCTTCGACAATTTTTTGATTGAGCGGCCCGTTATCAAAGGTTGGGTTCGAAGTTTTGCAGAACAATCCTTCATTATTGGGGGATTGCGGTTTGTATAAAATACCGCTTAAGTCCAATTTACTCTGTTTACTGGTGAAACCTTCGATAGCCGTTAAAAGTTCAGTGCGTCCAATCAAGTCTGTGAGCTTGCTAACGCCACAAAAGGCGAGTAACTCACGAACTTCTTGCGCTAAGAAACGGAAATAGTTCATAACCATTTCTGCTTCACCTGCAAAGTGTTTACGGCGCAGCATCTCATCTTGCGTGGCCACCCCAGTTGCACAGTTGTTTAAGTGGCAAATACGTAGATATTTACAACCTAAAACGACCATTGGTCCGGTGCCGAAACCAAAGCTTTCAGCTCCCAAAATGGCTGCTTTGACCACATCCAACCCTGTTTTTAGCCCACCATCGACTTGCAGCCGAATCTTATGGCGAAGGCCATTTTCAACGAGTGCTTGCTGGGTTTCTGCAAGGCCTAATTCCCAAGGGCTACCGGCATATTTCACCGAAGTTAGTGGACTTGCCCCGGTGCCTCCGTCATAACCTGAAATGGTAATGAGATCGGCATATGCTTTGGCCACTCCCGTGGCAATGGTTCCCACACCAGGTTCTGAAACCAGTTTGACCGAGATAAGTGCCTCAGGATTGATCTGTTTTAAGTCAAAAATTAGCTGCGCTAAATCTTCGATTGAATAAATATCATGGTGTGGTGGCGGTGAAATCAGGGTTACACCCGGAACGGCATAACGTAGCTTGGCGATTTCGACACTCACTTTGTGTCCAGGAAGCTGTCCCCCTTCGCCAGGTTTAGCGCCTTGAGCAACTTTAATCTGGATCACGCTAGCATTCATCAGATAGTGTGGGGTTACGCCAAAACGACCTGAGGCAATCTGTTTAATTTTAGAGTTGCGTTCACTGTTAAAGCGGTTGGGATCTTCGCCCCCTTCACCTGAGTTGGATTGTCCTCCTAACCGATTCATGGCGATTGCCAATGTCTCGTGAGCCTCTCGTCCGAGTGCCCCAATGGACATTGCCGCTGTATCAAAACGAGGGAATAGGGCACTCGCTGGTTCAACGTCATCTAAGGCGATAGCATGCTGTTCAGGTGGTGTCAGCTTGAGTAAGTCGCGCAACGTGGCAACAGGTCGTTCGTTGACTAGCTTAGCAAATGCCTTATATTGCTGATAATCACCACTACGAGTAGCTGCCTGGAGCGTTTTCACAATATCTGGATTATAAGAGTGATATTCGCCGTCATGGACATATTTGAGTAAGCCGCCTGCTGGCAGTTTACGACGTTTGAGCCAAGCTTGACGAGACAGGTTTAGTTGATCTTGTTGGATATCATCAAAGTCAGCGCCGCTAATCCGGCTGGCGACTCCATTAAAACAAAGATCCACAACTGATTCGTTTAACCCTACGGCTTCGAATAGTTGAGAACAGCGGTAACTGGCGACAGTTGCAATGCCCATTTTGGACATAATTTTGTAAAGGCCTTTGTTGATCCCATAGCGATAGTTTTGGATCGTCGTCCGTAGGTCATGACTAATGCTGCCATTTTCTACTTGATACGCCAGAGACTCATACGCTAAATATGGATAAACCGCTGTTGCACCAAAACCGAGTAGAACCGCAAAATGATGCGGGTCTCGAGCAGATGCTGTTTCAACTAGTATGTTCGCATCACAACGTAGCTGATTTTCCAGCAAGGCGTTTTGCACGGCCCCAACAGCCATTGCCGCCGGGATGGGAAGGGTTTCTTTGCTGAGATCTCTATCCGAGAGCACAATGAGCACCGTCCCCATCCGAGCAGTCGTGACAGCCTCGTTGCAAATCCGTTTAATAGCAGCTTCAAGGCCTTCACTAGGCTGATAATTTAGACTGATAATGCTAGAACGATAATGCTCTTCATCTAACTCAAGCAACTGGCGGAAGTCACTATAGACTAAAATGGGTGAGCTAAATGTATAACGAGCCGCGTGACCGGTGGTTTCTTGAAAGACATTTTGCTCTCGACCAATACAGGTTGCCAATGACATGACATGTGTTTCACGCAATGGGTCGATAGGCGGGTTAGTGACCTGCGCAAATTTTTGCCGGAAATAGTCATAAAAGTTACGGCTCTGACTGGACAACACCGCCATGGGCGTGTCATCTCCCATAGAACCCACCGCTTCTTGGCCATTTTCGCCAAGAACATCAAGGACTTGTTCTAATTCCTCTTTGCTGTAACCAAATTGTTTTTGATAAACCAGCAGTTCAGCATTGCTAAAATTGCGATGCCCAACATGTTCACCATCAAGCTCTTCAAAGGGCTTGATGTGGTGGAAGTTTTCGTTAATCCACTGTCGATAGGGATGACGAGCTTTTAAATCCTGATCAATTTCAAACGAAGTCCACAGCTTGCTAGTGTAGGTATCAATGACCAGCAGTTCACCTGGACCAACCCGACCTTTTTCAAGAACCTCATCGGGTGAATAATCCCATATCCCAACCTCTGATGCTAAAGTAATCAGCTTGTCGTTGGTAATGACATAACGAGCAGGTCGTAAACCGTTACGATCTAAGCCGCAAGCGGCAAAACGACCGTCACTCATAACAATCCCTGCTGGACCATCCCATGGCTCCATGTGCATGGAGTTGAAGTCATAAAAGGCTTTGAGGTCGTCATCCATATCCGGATGGTGTTGCCATGCTGGTGGAATCAATAAGCGGAAAGCTCGGAACAGGTCCATCCCTCCCGCTAAAAACAGCTCAAGCATGTTATCCAGTGACGATGAATCGGAACCTTCTGTATTGACGAATGGGGCGGCCGTTTGTAGATCTGGCAACAAAGGAGAGCTGAACTTATAAGAACGCGCTTTGGCCCATTGGCGGTTACCGGTAATCGTATTAATTTCACCATTATGGGCTAAAAAGCGAAATGGTTGAGCGAGCGGCCATTTTGGTGATGTGTTGGTTGAGAAACGTTGATGGAACAGACAGATACTACTTTGCATGCGAATATCACCCAAATCTGGATAGAATCGGGTTAGATCCGCAGGCATGCATAAGCCTTTATAGACAGTCGTCAGTGTTGATAACGATGTGATATAAAATTCTGGATCAATTGGATCCAGTTGTTTTTCAATGCGTCGACGAGCAATATACAGGCGCCGTTCGATATCTTTCGCAACCCATCCTGCGGGTGCATTAATAAAGACTTGTTCGATTTGGGGGCGGTTTGATTTGGCTAAATCACCTAGCACACTGTCTTCGACAGGAACTTCTCGCCAACCCAGAACGGTTAATGTTTCTTGTTCGAGTTCTTTTTTGATGACCTGGCGAGCATTCTCAGCCAAGATCGGATCGGTATTTAAAAAGATCATCCCAACCGCATACTTCCGGCCAAGACTCCATTTTTTCTCTTCAGCAATGGCCCGGAAAAAAGCATCTGGTTTTTGCATTAGCAGACCGCAACCGTCACCGGTTTTACCGTCGGCTGAGATCCCTCCACGATGTTGCATACGCGTTAAAGCAGAGATTGCAACGCGCACTAGTTTATGGCTGGCTTCGCCTTCCATATGGGCGATCAGGCCAAAGCCACAATTATCTTTTTCCAGGGTCGAGTCATAAACTGACATGACACTTCTCCTTGCACTTCCCGATTATGGTTGCTGTTGTTGTGATAAGGGAGGTGAATTAAGCGTTATAGTTATAGTCGTTAAACCAGTTTCCGTTATTGAGTTTGGTCTCTGGCGAATCTCACAAACTATCGAGAAATGTGACCAAGGTCAATTACCAAATGAGGCAATGATACTAAAAACCATGCAAATACGATGAATTTTCTACCATGTTGGCGAGCAAGTTTAGATTTTTGCGCCAGTTATAGCTCAAAAGCTAGCGAACTGTCGTAAGGATAAGTTTATCTGAAGAATATCTATTTTAATATTATTTTAATTTGCTTTGATCTGAGCTGGCACCCTGAATAATCTGGCTGATTAAACTAGCATTTGTATTAATTAGCAAGGGAATACATGTGCAGTTAACTGATTTTGTGCATACGATTGGAAGCTATTTTCGTTCTCGCTATGCAACGCGGGTGCGTAAGTTAACCATTGATGCCCAATTTACCTGTCCGAACCGTGATGGCACGATTGGCCGGGGAGGGTGTACATTTTGTAATGTCGATTCATTTACTGCTGCTGTTCCATCAGATCTATCGATTGCTGAGCAACTGTCTCAACGCAAGGCCGAGATGAAGCATCAGGATATTTTATATCTGGCGTATTTTCAGGCCTACACGAGCACTTATGGTGAATATCAAAAGCTCTATCAGCTTTATCAACAAGCTTTAAATGTGCCGCAAGTCATTGGTATCTGTGTTGGAACGCGCCCCGATTGTGTCAGTGATGAGGTGCTTCAGCTATTGAGTGACTATCAGCGCCAAGGCAAAGAAGTCTGGCTGGAGTTGGGGTTACAAAGTGCTAATGCGCGAACTTTAAAGCGAATTAATCGTGGACATGATTATAGTGCTTATCAGCGTGTTGTTGAAAAAGCACATCGTTATCAAATAAAAGTGTGCACTCATTTGATTTTGGGGTTGCCAGGGGAAGGGCCTGATGACTATGCCAACACTCTACAGCAGGTGCTGAGTGACGGGGTAAGTGGATTAAAATTGCACCCATTGATGGTGGTGCAAGGCAGCGTTATGGCGAAGGCTTGGCAAGCGGGAAGACTTTCGACGCTGTCATTAGATGAATATGTTAAAAATGCTGCGATGCTAATTGAACAGACCCCATGGGATGTGGTGTTCCACCGGGTTTGTGCCACTGCTCGTCCACCGATGTTATTAAGTCCAAATTGGTGTGCTCAGCAATGGCCACCTTTGACAGCTATCGGTAATTATCTGAGTAAATATGGTAAACAGGGGAGTGGTTTGAGTTCAAAAGTATGAGTAAAAATTCACCTGAAATAGCTATTCACATCAAGGCGCTGATATGCAGAATATGAGGAGCGATGAGGATCTGTTAAAAGCTCCTTATCGGTTACAGATGTGAGCCGGCATTGTCTGGTCATTAAAAGGATGTTTCAATGGATCAGCTTGTTCAAGTAGTCTTCCCGACCTCCTGGATGGTGGCGGGTGCTTTGGCTATTTGCGTTGTTATTTTATTAATTCTATTTATTTTGCGCCATCAGTTGCCACAATTGTTGGGGCAACTGTTTATCCAGAATGGTCCTGGCGCCATTTTTATTTTCAATGCGCATACTAAGCAGTTTTTATACGCTAATTCTTTGGCGTGCGAGATGCTCCCCTTAGTTCGCCAAAAACGTCGCTGGCAGCTTTTAAATGAAACACTGGCAAATTCTTTAATTAAACAATTGGGACAGAGTCTCACTAACAATAGTGGCGTTCATTGGCAATTTCAAAGTGGTTCACATTGGCGCACTGTGCGTGTATACGCCCGGCGTGGCCACTATTTGCGTCAACAGGTTTGGTTTATTCATTGTTTTGATGACGAAGAAAGTGCTGCTGTTCATCGATGCTTAAAAAAGCAAGTTGAGTGTTTGCACGATGCTTTTAACTCGTTGCCTAATTTTGTGTACTTCTGTGATCGTAATCATCAGCTCCTTGGCTGTAATCAGGCTTGGGCTAATTATCATGGATTGCAAGCACAAGATATGACGGGAAAATCGCTCCATGATTTTTTTACCGATTCAGAGATGCAATTTCATCAGCAGTTGGTCGAACAGGTTATAGCTGGCAAAGCCGAACCCGTGCGTCAGTGGATTGTTGGTAGTGATGGTCAGCGTAGTCTATTAGAAACTAACGGCTATCCACTATGTGATAGTGAGCATAATACCTTGGGAATGATGAGTATTTCTGCTGACGTGACACTTTGGCATGAACTCAATCAAGCTTTGGAGCAAGAAAATCAACACCGAATTGCGACCGAGAAAGAACTGCATCGACAAAATAACTTAATACGTTCCGTCTTTAATGCCTCTCCGGACCCGATCGGCTTTATTGATGCCAATGGCGTGGTGACCGGAGGTAATGGGCCTTTTGCAAGATTACTTGGCAGTCCTCAATCGGATGTGGCTGGGCGGAATCTTAATGAGTTACTCGACCCGAATAGAGTTGATTTTCATCAAGAGCAACATCGGGAAATTTTTGCAACGGGCAAGGGCATTAGTTATGAGTTTAGAACGACTCAGTTGGTGAATGATGTCACTGAAGAGCGCTGGTATGAAATCCGTAAAGCTCCGTATCATGATAACGTGACGGGGGCACAAGGAATCGTAATGATTGGTCGAGATATTTCTGAACGTAAGCGCAGTGAATATCAGTTAGCTCGTACGGTTAAACGGCTAGAAAAATTGAGCTTTTTAGATGGGCTAACGCAAGTTGCTAATCGACGTAGCTTCGATAAGGTTCTCTCTCAACAGTGGAATATGCATCGGCGAAGTGGTGAACCGTTGGCCATGTTGATGATTGATATCGACTGCTTTAAACAATATAACGACAATTATGGCCATCAGTCCGGGGATAAAGTGCTCATAGAAGTCGCTAAGGTTTTGAAATCTGTTGCGAAACGGCGCAGTGATTGGGTTGCCCGCTATGGTGGCGAAGAGTTTATTATTCTCATGCCTCACACCGACTTATCCAGAGCTTTGCAGGTTGCACAGCAAGTTCTGGATAAAATCAGAGAATGCAAGATTGAACATGTCTATTCTGAGGTGGAAGATTATTTAACCGTGAGTATTGGAGTTTCCAGTACTCGGTTATTTGAACATTACCCTTGTCAGGAACTGATTCGCACCGCTGATCACTGTCTATATCAGGTTAAGCATAGTGGCCGGAATAATTGTCAGGGAGCTCTCATTAGTGAATTGGCCGATATTGAATCATTTATATCAAAGCGGCCAAAGCCTGTATAACTGATATAGGTTAGCTCTTGGCTCTGGCATAATGGATTCTTAGCAAACCATTTTTTAGACTGTCATGGACAGCAAACACGTTCATCACAGTGAGATAATTCATGGATACTCAATATGGATGATAATTTAATCGTCAAGCCGCTGCGTAATCTGGCTCATTACTATGTACATCTTCTCTCTCGTCTTGGATTAGTTAAATTTACCCTAAGTTTGGCAACGTTAATTATTGTTGCAGCGTTAGCTATTCAGATGGTCTTAACTCTGTTTCTAACGGGGTCTATGGCATCTAAAGATGATGTCATTCGTTCAGTTTTTTTTGGTTTGGTGATTACGCCTTGGGCCGTTTTTTTTATGTCGGTGGTGGTGGATCAGTTAGAAGATTCTCGTCAGCGTTTGACTAAAATGATCCGAAAACTTGAAAAAATGCGGACTCGTGATTTAGAGCTTAACAAAAAGTTAAAAGAAAACATTGCACTTTTAAACAGTGAGATTGTTGAACGCACCCGTGCTGAACATGCCTTGCAGAGTACCATGGCAGAACTTCGTCAGGAGGTGCAGATTCGCCAGCAAGCACAAGATGAACTTGAAGAGCGCAGTGCACTGTTACGCAGCTTTATTGATACTTCTCCTGATTTAGTTTTCTATCGTAATCAGTCTGGACAATTTTCTGGTTGTAATATTGCAATGGAAAAACTGACGGGGAAAACTGAACAACAGATGATTGGTTTAACCCCCATTGAAGTTTATAGTGACGATGTCGCACAGTTTGAGATGCAAACTGATAAAGAGGTGTTCACCAGTGATGAAAGCATGACTTATGCTCAGTGGTTGACATACCCTGATGGTCGTAAAGCATACTTTGAATTGCACAAAGTGCCATTTTATAGCGCGGATGGTCATCGGCTGGGGTTACTTGGGTTTGGTCGTGATATTACTGAGCGTAAGCATTATCAGGAAAGCTTAGAGCGGGCGAGTCGCGAGAAAACAGAGTTTATTTCAACTCTTAGCCATGAGCTTCGCACCCCATTAAATGGGGTTGTAGGGTTGAGTCAAATTTTATTAGATAGCCCTCTTAATCCTGAGCAACGTCGGCAACTGCAGACGATTTACATTAGCGCAGTGACGTTGGGTAATATCTTCAATGATGTGATCGATTTAGATAAGCTTGATCGACGTCGTTTTAATATCAATAAAGCTCCAATGGAGCTCCCCGCCTTCTTACATGACCTAGAGCGTTTGGCTGCATTGCAGCTGGAATCGAAAAATTTATCTTTTAGTATTGATTATCCTCAGCAATTGCCTATGTGGGTTGAGACAGATGCGACTCGATTGCGTCAAGTACTCTGGAATATGATTAGTAATGCTACTAAATTTACCCAGCAAGGCGGGATGACGATTTGTCTGAACATCCATGAGCGAACCGCGGATCACTGTGTTTTGACCTTCGATATAGCGGATACGGGGATTGGTATTCCTCATGATGAGCTAGAGAATATCTTTGCTATGTATTACCAGGTGGATAATAAAGCGCAAGCAACCGGAACGGGTATTGGTTTAGCAGTCTCAAAACAGTTTGTTGAAGCAATGGATGGCCAGATAAGCGTGACCAGTGAATTGGGCAAAGGAACCTGTTTTACTATCCGTTTGCCCATGCAGATTTGTGACGCAGAGCAAGTCGAAGAGGATGATGAACTGCCACCACTGCATTTGCTGTTGGTGGAAGATGTTGAGTTGAATATCCAGGTTGCTAAAACTCTCCTAGAAAAACAAGGACATGAGGTTAAGGTCGCGAAAACCGGTCAGCAGGCCATTGAACAAGTGATGGCCAACGATGACTTTGACGTATTATTACTGGATATCCAGTTACCTGATATGACTGGGTTAGAGCTGGCAGATGCCCTTAAGGGACGTTTTAAAGATGATCTGCCGCCCATGGTTGCATTGACCGCGAACGTGGTGAATCGTAAAGAAGATTACCAGAAACATGGCATGGTCGATGTGGTGCGTAAACCGTTGTCGATCATAGCGGTGAATAAGGTTTTTAATCAGTTGTTTTCAATATCTGGTAGTAGTTGCTTACCGAGTATGGATGAGTCGCGCAGTGCGCCCCCAGCATCGCCTGTGAGCCACAGTCGTGATTCACTGATTTTAGATGAAGAGATCTTAAACGAGTTTTGTCAGGCGCTTGGTACCGATGGCATGGCAAAAAATGTGGATCTCTTTGAACAGACGATTGACCCATATCTGGAGATTTTGCATTCGAATTTAATGGCTCAAGATAACGATGGTATTGTCAGTGAAGCTCATAAAATTAAGGGCGCGGCTGGTTCTGTGGGGCTGGCGCGTATGCAGCGTTTAGCAAATCAGATGCAAAGCCCTGATTTGCCGGCTTGGCAGTCTAATTTAACGCGCTGGTTTGAAGAGCTCATGCAGGCTCGAGAGCAGGATATTGCAACGCTTCGCGTTTGGCTACATGAGCATCGAGAACAATTTAGCCACTAATATAAATGGACAACCAGATGGCAATCAAGGCTGGACATGCTAGAGACAGCAAAAAACCACTGACAATTGCCACTGGTACGCATTGCGTGCCGCCGCTTCTGGCGATAATTGGCAGGGTAAAATCCATCGATGTTGCGCCGCCATAGCCAATTGCAGCACTTTTAGAGATTGGCATTAACAGTGGAATTAAGACAATCGCTATTAGCTCGCGCAAAAGATCAATAAAAAAAGCACTGCTTCCCATGAGAGCATTGACTTGGCCACTAATTAAAATACCGGACAATGAATACCAGCCAAAGCCACTACTTAAAGCAAGCGCTAGTGGTTTAGGTATATCCAAGAGCCAACCTGCCAATAATGCCGCCGGAAGCGTGCTAACAAAAACGATCACGGCAATTAACATCCCTCGACGATCAAGGAATACTTGCCTTAATGTCAGTTCGCTGGCGCGAAGTTGGAGGCCAATCAGTGCTAGTAAAAACATCAGAACATAATCACTGAGCTGGCTCTGATAAGGGAGAGTCCAATGGCCGAGAAATCCAAGAGTAAATCCAACGGCAACAATTAAAACCATTGAGGCAGAGTCTTTAAACATGCCTGGATTCAACTGAAATGTCCCAACTTCAGTGATTTCTTTAGACCAATGAAAGTGACGGCGAAATAAAAATAATCCGGCTAAATTAAAAAAAGTAATGATACTAATAAAAACAGAACAGATCAGGATTAATCGAGTAAAATTACTAGCCAGATTGTCTATAAAAGCTAAGTTATAGCCCATTAAAGCCAAAATAACATAAACCAGTTTGCTCAAGCTGGCATTAATTAATTGGAGCAGCCGCGGTCGCTTGACCTCCACGGAATACCCGATAAAAAGTGGGGCAAGAATTAAAGCAATACTGAAAAACATGTACTTTCTCTGACGAATATGGGGCATTGAAAAGAAATTGGAAGGTATCATAAACCTAACTTTATATAAATATACCTTATTCAACAGCCTCCATCTCTGTTTTTGAAGTTCCTGAGTTCTCTGTTCAATAGTGGCACAGAGGGATATCAATATAATGGCTAGTTTTTTAGATGAATAGCAATAAATTAAAACAGAATACAGAATAATTGCATTTTGTGCTATTTCTAATAGCTTTTGTTATTTCTAATTGCTATTATTCGCAAAACATTTCAAGTTATTAGATCAATTTAAGGAGGTTGTATGAATACATTTATGACACATATTACATTAAGCCTTCTTAGCATCGATCTATCTCCGTGTTATACCTCCGCATCATATGGTTTCGAGATAATCCGATGAAGTTAGTGCTTACTCGTATTATTCACACTGATTCTTTGCGTGCTGACGCAAGCTATGGACTCTGCTTAAACCATCTTTGTTAGATTTTTAGGCTAAGAGTGTTATTGGGCTGCGCAGCTGATGCGTAGTTCACAAGGTATAGACTCTTCGCATCACTGTGTTTCCCAATTATTTATAACTGTAAAATAGGGAAATATTATGTTATCAATTCGATTAAAACTCACTCAGTGGCTGATTGATGGTTTACTTGATTATCAAGACCGTCTGCAAACTCGTCAGTGGCTCAAACAGATGCGGAAAAATCAAATATCGATAGGCGATGGAATGAATCCCCATTTGCGCCGCGATATTGGTATTTCTCAATCCGTGGTCTACAAAGCTGATGAACCTAAAAAGCCACGTCGAACCGATGTCGTTAAAACTCAGGGACGTCGCCGCCAGATGACCATCAGCGGTCGTATGCAGAATGTGAATTGGCCCCCAACGAGCAGGCGGAGATTACTCCGCCAACGTGTTATTCGATAATGAAAGCCCCGTAAAGGGGCTTTTTTTATGAACCAAAAGTAATACTAAGCCATTGTAAATAATGATTATGGGCTAGCGGAAATTCATCAGTTGCACAGACCGTTAGGCCTCGAGAGAGTAGTGATAGCTTGGATTTTTGTTGTTGATATTGATAATGGTGCACTAGTTTAAGAGGGGGGAGCTGTCCTGCGAGTATGACTTGATGACGTTGCGCTGCGGTTTTTTGCTGAACTAATAAATTGCTACTATAGGGGCCGTGAATCGTACTTATAAGTGCCAAAGATTGGCCGTTTGCCTGTGCCAGAATAACCCACACGTTAGACGAAGTCCCACTGGACTGATTAAATGTTCCAACTGCCTGAAACTTAGTTGGCCTAAATAGCATAGCGCTCTGGAAGCCATTTTCAATTCGGCTTAATTGCAACTTCCAATGAGCGCCGAGTTGTTGACGTAAAATTTTCATCTGAGAAGATGTTTTTGCACTGCTCAAATTAGACACTAAGAGTGCTCCAGAGCGTTTAATTTGTGCGATTGCTGCTTGGGTTAACGGTTGGTCCAATGCGTGTGCATTTAAGCTAGATAAGGTAAAAGCGTCGCTTGGACAATCACTAAAATTTAAATCATCTGCTGGTAGGCTAGATATTTTGACATCATCTGCGGCGAGAGCTTGGCCAGTTACAAGGACTAGCAACAAGGCTAGTTGTAGGGTTTTAGTTATTCTCATCATGAAGGTTATTTGTGATTTTAATCTGATAGGATAAAAGACTCGACAATTGAGAGCAAACCTTTCTGGGAGGTTGTATGTCAGAGGTGAAAAGTGGCTGGATCCAGAATCTTGATGATTGTCCAAAGCAGCAATGGCAAGCGTTAGTTAAAGAATGTGGGCCATTTGTTCAGTACGATTTTCTCAATATTTTTGAGCAAAGCGGTTGTGTGGGAGCGAATACCGGGTGGCAGGTTTGTCATTGGTTGATGTGGGATAACGAGCAATTAGTCGCAGCAGTTCCTGGGTATATTAAATATCATTCTTTTGGTGAGTATGTATTTGATTGGGGCTGGGCGGATAGTTATCAGCGCGCTGGTGTTGCATATTATCCTAAATGGATTAGCTCTGTGCCGTTTACCCCGATTACGGATGAGCGGCTGTTAATGGCGGCTAATGTTGATGCAGAACGCGTTTGGCAGCGCTTGGAGCATGATCTTTTGCAATTAAGAGATAAGTATCATTTCAGTGGCATGCACTGGTTATTTACACCTGCTCATTGGCAAGCTTCTGAAAGCTTAATGAAGCGCTGTCAAATTCAGTATCACTGGCATAACCAGAATTATCACAATTTTGATGATTTTCTTTCCAGATTGACCTCCCGAAAGCGCAAAATGATCCGTAAAGAACGTCGCGCGGTTGCTGATTATGGTATTGAGGTTGAGCGGTTAAGTGGCGAGACAATGAGTGAGCGTCACTGGCAATGCCTTGTGAAATGCTATCAACAGACTTATCTGGAACATAGTGGCCATTCAGGCTATCTCAATGAGCAGTGGTTCGCTTTGGTTCGTAAACAATTAAGTCAGCAAATTATGGTTGTATTTGCCTCATATGAAGAGCAGCTGATTGCGGCTAGTTTGTTCTTTAAAGATAAAGATACCCTCTATGGTCGTTATTGGGGATCTTTGGCACATGCGGAATTATTACATTTCGAGCTTTGCTATTATCAAGGCATTGATTATTGCATTGAGCAGCAGCTAAGACACTTTAATGCAGGTGCCCAAGGAGAACATAAATTGCTGCGTGGCTTTGAACCAACTTATTGTTATTCCTACCATCGTTTGGAGCATCCTGAATTTTCGAACGCATTAGCTGAGTTGCTCAATCAGGAACGTGCATATATGACAGAGCAGTATCAGCAGGCGTTAAATATCTTGCCGTTTAAGCATGTTATCGATGACTTGCGCTCATAGTTGATTAACGTAGTGGGTTATCACTGGCTCGAAATAAACGTCTGCGCCGGCGAAATAACTTCGCGATTGATGCTTTTACGAACATAAATATGATGGCAAAGATAATCCCACACATGAGTGCCGACTGGTTAATTATGATTCCGGGTTGATAATGATCTAACGTTGACAGCAATAGTTTTGGCTGAGGATAACGAATTAATGCCCAGAGCTGTTTGCCTAAGCTTGGACTGTCTAATGATTGCACTGAGATAGCGAGTTCTTGCGTTTCCTTTTGCGTCGTCTGTATAAACTGAGCCGTCTGTTTGCTGGCGCTACCTTTACTGTTTTGCAGTTGAATGACGAGTTTGTCTAAAGAGGCTAAATTTTGGTTGTGAGCAATGGTACTGAATTTATCCAAAACACTTTGATTTGACTGCAGATATCCTTCAACTCTTTGTTGATACAGGCTGATAAACTGCGGTACTTGCATAGCTAAAATAAAAACAGCTACAAACAACAGACGATCAATGATTCCAAGTAAAAAACGCATAAGAACTCCGTGAAAGCAGCGATGCAAAGGCCATCCAATGGTAAGAATCATCTAAGTGATAAAAAATACATCATATTTATAGCATACCTTTATGAAATTTCGGTAATCATCATCTGATGTTAGTTTAAACGCTTATGTTCTCTTTCTTTTTAAGGCCGCTGATGTTAATAGTAGAGTAAATAGCTAGTACTCTCATTTTTTGTCTGTTTATTTTAGATATTAAAGGCTTAAAATAATAAAATTTATTGATGTAATCGGGTTGAACTCATGCAATCGACAAAAAATTTTCGGGTTGCTGTAGTGGGGGGCGGAGTAGCTGGTAGCGTGTGTGCCTTGCGACTAGCCGAGTCAGGCATTAATGTCAGTTTACTAGAAAAAGGCCCTGAGCTGGTGAATGGTCCTCCTATTTGTCATTTGCATGCTGGAGGCAGTTTATACCGAGAGTTAAGTGATGAACAATGTTTAGCTCTGTTAGAGCAATCGATCTACACGGCGCGAAGTTTCTCTGGTTCAATGCGCTATCGTCCCACATTAATCGCCATCCCGCAGCGAGATCCGGGGAATATTGAACAATTACTGCCACGGTTTCAAAAATTAAGAGAGCATTATCGCCAGTTAGTCAAAGCCGATCCTCTGAATGAAGTAATTGGTCGAGTTGATGATTATTTTCAGTTAGTCAGCCAGGAAGATGCTGAACGGCTGGCAACGTTACCGGCTGTTGTTGAGCCAAAAACGGCTGAACATTGGTTGATTAATGCATTGCGTGAACTGGACCTGAATAAACTAAAATTTCCCTTGGTGTTAGTTCAAGAATATGGTGTGAGTTTATTTCGGGTCGCGGCTTGTGTCTCTTTAGCAACTCAAAACTTAGATTCTGTGCGTGTTCATCTTCATAGTGATGTTGAAAAAATAGAGGCTATCGAGCATGGTTGGCGAGTGCATTATCGGCAAAAGGGGCTATCTAACAGTCTCGATGTTGATTATCTAGTCAATGCAGCAGGGTATCAAAGTGGTGTAATTGATGATTTGCTGGGTGTTGAATCGGCGCGAATGGTTGAATTTAAAGCAGCCTATCTGGCCGAATGGCCACAGCAGCAGTGTCCGTGGCCTGAAGTAGTGATTCATGGTCTGCGAGGTACGAAACATGGTATGGCACAATTAACCCCATATGGACAAGGCGTGTTTCAGTTACATGGTATGACTCCGGGGGTCACTTTATTTGAGCAGGGAGTCTCAAGAAGTTCAACGCGCAGTGCTCAGCCGCAGCTCAATGCTGAGATATTGCAGCTTGCCTTTGGCCAGTGGAGTCCTGATTTGGCTTCACAACGAACTCAGGCTGCCATTCATTATCTAGCTGAGTTTGTTCCGTCTTTTAAAAATGCTCAGGTGATTGTTAAACCGCTCTCTGGTGCTCAGCAGATCCCCGGTAGTGATCTAAACCAGCGAGTAAGTGGTGCAAGCTTCGCCGCCAGTCGTTATGCTCGCAGTGAAATTGTAAAATTTTCATCAGCTCTGGATGCGGCAGATGATATTCTCTCAGACATAGGGAAATTGACACAACTGTCAGAGAATCTTTCTATTGAACTCCAAGCGATTAACTCACTTGCTATTGAATTGATCGATGAGCTGGCCGAAGAAATTGCATTGCGCCGACAATATCCGAAAGCTCTGGCGACTCAGTGTTAAAAATATCCACAAGTTAGCTGCTATTCACCTACTAGTAATATAGATAATTATAACGGTAAGCATCTTACCGTTTCATCTTCCCTTATTTACTTGGTTCGCTGTGACTATTGTTTGCTCTGCAGTTTCTCATTAAGTGACCTGTTTCTCATATTTAACTTATGATTAGAATATCAGCAATTTCCTTGATAGTATGTCAAAAGTATTAATATATTGACTTGTAATGGAAATCTAAGTATTAATCTTTTATGTGATAATCTAATTGATTAGAATTAGTTCGCATATTAGTATATTTGGCCATATATGAGTGATTTTTCTGATTTATGTTGATCGAGCGTTGCGCAATATGTTTTTGTAGTGGCTTTTCTTGGTGTGTGGTTAAGGTGGGAGTTCTTTAAAAGAGTAGGGTATATCGTTAGGGAAACCTGACGCTGGATAGGAATTCTCTTTTACACTGACGGAAGCAGTTTCCCTATAGATATTTTGAATATAATAATTGGCTTTTTTTATATGTTAACGAGTACCTACCACTTTAAAAGTTCCCATAAACGTGAGCTATTTAATAAGTGCTTAACGCCAGCGTTTGTGTGTGATGCTAAAGGTCGCTTGTTAGATGCTAATGTGGCTGCTGAACCTTTACTTAGTGATCAACAGACAAAAAATCTTTGGCATATTTTTGATATGGGACGGGAAGAATTATCCACGCAAGATAAACATTGTCAGGTTGTGTCACTGATTCAGGATTCTTCTCAGCAAAGTTTATTTTTATTATATGTTGATAAACTGGATGCAAAAGACCAAATATATCTGGTGCGAGCAAAGCCGCAACTCAAATACTTTAACCAGCCACTGGGGGTGCGTGAGCGACCATTTTTTTATGATGCTCTGACAGGCCTCGCGAATCATTATGCGTGGTACCGACGGGATCAACATCGCTTATACAGTGCTCCTTGTGCACTGGTTTTAATTAAATTGCATAATTTACGTGCCATTAATATTTTGGTGGGGATGCAAAGTGGTGACGAGCTGCTTCGAGAACTTGGCGAATCATTTAAGGCCATGAGCTCCAGTTCGATACATATCTATCGGTTTCCTGGCGCTAAATTTCTATTGGTATTAAATCAACCGGTTGAGTCTCTTGAAAACTGGCTCTATGAGAATTTATCACAGCTATTACGTGATGAACTTTCATGTCAGGATCTCCAAGGGATGCATCTGGATTGGCGGGCGGGGGCAACACTTTACCGTAATCAAGAAACCGCTCAGGCACTGATGGAAGAGTGTTCCATTGCGATGGCTCATACCAGTCCATCGTATCCTTATGTGTGCTATCGAGATGAATATCAGATGGTTATAGCCCATCGGAATCGTCAACAGAATCGTATCTATCAGGCGCTTGAGAATGAGCAATTGGATTTATGGCTACAACCCCAGACATTAGCCAGTGGCAAAATTGTTGGTTATGAGTGTTTGTGCCGACTAGAAGACTCTAATGGGGAGGTGATTCCTCCTGATGAATTTTTGCCTTATGTGGATTTAAACAATTGGTATGCTTGGTTGGCTCAGTTGGTTTGGGCTCGGGCTTGCGAGTTGTTATCAGACTGGGATGACCGGTTAGGCCACGTTCCTCTTTCGATCAATCTTGCTGGCCCCGAATTACTGGATGAACGGTTTTATCAGATGCTGCTAAAATGTTACAGTCAGTCTGCTCTGTTACGTCAGCGTCTAGGGTTGGAGCTAACAGAGACTTCGATGGTTGGACAGTTAGCTCAAACGAAACAGCGGCTCAGTTCGCTTGCTCAGGCCGGGGTTACGGTGCTCATTGATGATTTCGGCACCGGACATGCATCACTTGCCCAATTGGTGGACTTGTCTATTTCTATATTAAAGATTGATCGTTTGTTTGTATCCCATGTTTTGGACTCATCCATTCATTCTAATATCATTAAGGCATCGGTAGAACTGGCCAACAGCTTAGATATGAAAGTTATTGTCGAAGGGGTAGAAACCGCTGAAGAACTCCATGCACTAAAAGCCCTTGGCTGTAAAATGTTTCAAGGATTCTATTTTGGGCATCCGCAGTCTTACCAAAAACTTTTGGAGCAGTTTAAATCGTGAAAAGTCGTTCGGCATAGAAAATAGGGCTTTTGGCTGAAAATTAATTTATGATAGCCATAATTTTTATTTGCTATAGACGCTTTGCATATCGGATCTTCCTCTGGCTCTGACTGATGAGCAAGCTTCTTTATCAGGCTTGGAGAAATCATGGTTTCTGTGTTCCCTCATGCTGTGCAACGCCTCTATCTTGAACGTATCGCTAAAAGTACTCGCCCTTATTTAGCTCGTGGTCATCAAGTCATTCGCTGTCCTGATTGTTTACTAGCCATTGAACATTGCCAGTGCCATTTGCGTGAACTGGTACCTTCACATTGTGCTTTTTGTTTGGTGATGTATGATGCTGAAATTCTAAAACCTAGCAATAGTGCGCGCTTAATTGCGGATCTGATCGCAGATACCCATGCTTTTTCCTGGTCGCGTACAGAGCCGCCCCAAGCGTTGCTTGCGCTTTTACAGCGTGATGATTATCAGCCGATAGTGGTCTATCCACGGGCAAATGCTTTGCCGACGCAACCTTCGGTAACGCAAGAGCAACTTTTAACGGGAGGTGCTAAAAAACCGCTCTTTATTTTGCTCGATGGAACTTGGCGACAGGCGCACAAAATGTATCGCAAAAGCCCTTGGTTACACCATTTTCCGCTACTGTCATTTCATTTATCCAAACCGCCGACGACTTATAATCTACGTCAGGGAAGTTTAGATTTTCAATTGGCTACTGCCGAAGTCGCTGCTTTAGCTCTCAAAGAGGCTGATGAATTGGCGAATGCGGACGCCTTATTGCGTTGGTTCGAAATTTTTTGCGAAGTCAGTTTAATGGCAACATCCAAAACTTCATTGATAAAAAATCGCAGGCCATTAATACAACTGCAAAAAGAGTATCAGCATGCTTTATCGTTGGCTAAAAGAGAATCTAGCTGATTCATTAGCCGTTGGGTGTAGCGCACTCCAAATCCGCTAATGGGCGTAGGTTGGTGAGCAAGAGCTGTTTTAGGATTAAAGGCACTTAAGTCAATATGGATCCAATTATCATGGGGGCTGATAAAGCGCAATAAAAAGCGGGCTGCATGAATATGGTCAGGCCCTGGTTCCGCAGCACATTGGGCTACATCAGCGATTTGTGAGCGAAAATCGTCGTCATAATCACTATCTAACGGCTGTGGCCAGATACGCTCTCCGCATTGTTCTCCAATCTGAGTGAGCGCCATGAGCCAATCAAAACGATTACTCCACAGACCACTCCTGTTATTTCCAAGCGCACGTTTGCAAGTACCTGTTAGAGTTGCATAGTCGATGATTAATTGAGGGTTTTCGCGACTAGCTAAACTCAGCGTATCGGCTAGCACCATGCGACCTTCAGCATCGGTATCGACAATTTCGATAGTTGTTCCGTTGAGCGCTTTGACAACTTCACCTGCTTTATAGGCTTTTGGGTCAACATGGTTTTCTGCTAGGGCGAGGTAACAGTCTATTTGGTATGGGAGGTTGAGTTCGCTCGCTGCCAGCAATGAGCCTAGCGCTACTGCGGAGCCTCCCATATCCATATGCATCCCACTCATGTTGCTTTTTAAATTGTAGCCCCCGGTATCCATACAGATCCCTTTGCCAACCAGCGCGATGTGATGTTTCGGCATATTGGGAACATAACGGAGTCGAATAATGGAACATGGATGATGATCGCCTCTGGCCACAGCTAAAAAAGCTTCCGCCCCCAGCAGTGCTAGCGTATCTTCATTATAGATATCGATTTGCCAATTATATTGACTGGCCAATTGTTGCGCTAATCGTTGGTAGCTTTTCGGATTGAGCATATCGGCCGGTTGCCAGGCTAGGTAGCGGGCGAGTGCATTCCCTTTTGCTTCGGCGCGCAGCTGGGCTATTTGCTGATCACTTAAGGCAACATCTGACAAATATAAGGTTTTTTCACTTGAGTGAATTTCTTCTGAGTTATGTTTGTAATTTGGTAATGTGTAATTTGCTGCCAACCACGCACTAATAAAAGCCTCTTGTAATACGGCATCATTGCATTCAAAACTTATTTTTTGCAGTTTCGAAAGATTTGCCTGCTCAATGAGCTTTCTTGCCCATGTGAGTTTGGCAAACATGGTATTTTCGCTGACCTGTTGAGCATTTAATAGTAATGCTGGATAAGGTTGGGTAATGCTCCAGAAGGTGTTGTTAGGGAAAATAGCCTGTTGCTCTGTAAATTGAGAAACAACATGGCTTGGTAATTGAGTATGATTGTTACAACTGAGGTATATTCTAACAACGTCATTATCTAGATGGGCCGCAGCAGCTTGAACAGATAAAGAAGGATAACAAAAAGGCTTCATAAGTACTGTGCATACAATAAAAACAGTTAGAGCTAGGATAGCACTTAGCTCTAGGACTGTCAGTTGTATTAATTGAGTGCCTGAGTATAGATATCACAGTATTGATGGGCTGCTTTATCCCAGCTAAATTCGCGTTGCATCGCTCGTTTTCGCATGAGCGATAGTTGCTCCGGTTCTTCAAGATAGGCGAGCAGAGCCCTGCGTAATAGATTGAGTAATTCGCTACTCTCTGGCGGGTAAAAAATAAACCCATCGGCGTCATCTTGGTTTTGGTCGTAATCAACGACTGTATCCTGTAGACCGCCTACGCCACGTATAATGGGAATCGTGCCATAGGCAAGACTATACATCTGATTGAGTCCACAGGGCTCAAATAACGAGGGCATTAAAAAAAAGTCACTTCCGGCTTCAATGAGATGTGCCAGAGGGTTGGAGTAGGCATTTACAAAACGTAACTTATCCGGATAACGCTGTTGGAGTCGATCCAACTGTTGAGCAATTTGACTGTCTCCCGTTCCAATGATAACAACTTGAACATGGTGTCGTAAAAACAGTTCTAATGCCGGGAGTAAAATATAAAACCCTTTTTGCTCGGTGAGGCGACAGACCATGCCAAACACTGGTATTTGGTTTACAGGTAATTGCAGCTCATTTTGTAATGCTTCTTTGCATTGCCATTTACCGCTCAGGTCATCACAACTGTAATGTGCTGGCAGCATGCTATCTGTTGTTGGATTCCAATCTTTATAGTCGCAACCATTGAGTATGCCGGTTAAATCACTATGACGTTGCTGAAAAAATTCATGCAGGCCATGAGCTCCCAAGCGAGTGAGTAATTCGTTAGCATAATTAGGGCTGACCGCGGTAATTTTATCACTAAAGCGGATCCCAGCTTTAAGCATATTAAGGCACTGGTAACCATCGAGTAGTGTATCTACCAGTGGTGCAATCAGATCACCAAACATTTCAAATTGGCGACGCTCAAATTGACCTTGAAAGATGGCGTTATGAATCGTTAGAACCGTTTTCGCCTGACCTAACTTTGGATGCGCATGGTATTGGGTTTTGACCAGATAAGGGATGAGGGCGGTATGCCAGTCGTTGCAGTGAATGATATCAACATCCAAATCCAATCGCGCAGCCGCTTCTAACACCGATAAATTGAAAAATGCAAAGCGTTCACCATTGTCCGGATAACCATATTCTCCTTCACTATAGGGCTGGCTGCGATCATAGTAGTCGTGTTGTTCGATACAGTAGACACAGATGTCTTCGAGCATTAACTGCCATAGCCCTATCTCTTTTTCAAAACCGGCTTCAGTTTTAATGCTGAAACGATCGATAAATTGAGCCTCGTCCCGATGCGCGATATTGCGAAAAAAAGGCATGATCAACGTGACCCGATGACCCAGGTTACGAAGCGCAAGAGGCAGGTACTTGGCAACATCGGCCAAACCTCCAGTCTTGATAAATCCTTCAATTTCTGAAGCTACAAACAAGACATTGACTGATTCTTTGCTCACCCACCACTCCTTTTGATTCTTTGCCTGCCTTGCTGTTTGATAGTAGCAAAAAACAGTGCAAATTTCTGAATTTAGTCATCATACTCGTCTCCGTCATAGGCTGCACTACATGTCACTATTTCGGTTTTTCTGTGAGTATCATGGAGTTGATTAAAAGTTCCAGCTCTTCTATCTGTTCACACATCTTACGGCTGAGCCAGATGTAGCCATAAATAGAGAAAATCGCATCTTGCTGGTAACGCTGAGTATCCGGGGTGTATTGCTCAAGCTGAGTGACTAATTCTTCGAGCTCCTGAGTCAAAGACGGTTGAGTATGACTGGATCCATTGATTAAAAAGACGGATAAGTTACTCAGCTGCTGCTGGATGATCCGGCGAGTTTGGCGGAGTAACTGTGCGTTAATCATCCAAAATCGACCATCACGTGATGCCCAATAACTCTCAATTAGTAGCTCAAATGTGCCAATGAGATCTCTGCAAACGGTCTGGAGACGATCGAACTGCGCATGTTTAATGTGTGTTTCTCGGCTAGCCGCATTAATAAATGCCCGCATTTTTATCACACGATTGAGTTCTATCTGCAGGCGATTTGCTAAGTGAGGCCGTTCGACTAAGTTTATAGAGGTATATGCTCCATAAATTTTACCCAGTGAATTTAACGCATCGCTCATCTGTAATCGCCAGTGAATAAACGCACGCTGTGGGTAGATGCTGGTCAGCAATAGTGCGGTAATTGCCCCTAAAATCACATCTCCTGCACGCCACAGTGCGGTGGTGATATCTCCTGGCTCGGCACTAGCCACTACGGCTAAAGTAATCCCGATTAACATGGCCATATATGGACGTTTGCCGAGCGCTAAGTAGCCGGAAAAAAACATGACTAGCGCGCACCAAATCAACATTAAGGGTACAGAATAGAGTTCGAGATAAAGGGCAATCAACCCAGAACTAGCCCCTAGGATCGTTCCTAGAATTCGATGCAATGAACGCTGTTTGACGTTGCCCCAAAATGACATCGGTCCGAGTAATACGACCAATGTAATCAATGGCCAGCTACCTTCGGGAATACCACTGATACGAATCGCCATCAACGTAATGACAAACGCTAACCCAATGCGAACACCGTGGGCCACTCGGTAGTGGCGATACAGAATATTTTCGAATTTACCGATTTTGTGACTTAAAGACACTATTGTACCGTTTCAGTGATTAAAGAGTGGGCAAGAAAGCGGCAATTTTAGCGGACAGCGCCATGACATAAAAGAGTTGATACGCTTTTATTTTATAAAAATACAAATATTCAGTAAGCGTATTAAAACGCTTACTGAATGTTGAGACGATATTACTGTTTAGCGCTACCTTGTTTGGCAACTGCAGCCATTTTAGCTTCTAGTTCAGCTTGGTCACCTAAGTAGTAATGTTTAAGGGGTTTGAGGTTTTCATCAAACTCATAAACAAGGGGCACACCGGTTGGGATGTTTAAACCGACAATGTCATCTTCTGAAATATTATCTAAGTATTTGACCAGAGCCCGAATACTATTACCGTGGGCCGCAATCAGTACTTTTTTACCCGCTTTTAAGTCAGGAGCAATGACATCTTCCCAGTAGGGTAGCACACGATCAATGGTGGTTTTTAAACTTTCAGCTTTGGGCCACTGATTCGATTCTAAATCCTGATAACGTGGATCATTGCCTGGATAATACTCATTACTTTCATCGAGCAATGGTGGCAAGGTATCAAAGCTACGGCGCCAGATGAGGACTTGTTCATCACCATATTTTTTTGCGGTCTCTGCTTTATTTAACCCTTGCAGAGCACCATAATGGCGTTCATTTAAGCGCCAACTACGAACGACTGGAATCCACATTAAATCTAACTCTTCAAGAGCCAACCAGAGTGTTTTAATTGCTCTTTTTAATCGGGAGGTGTAAGCAATATCAAATGTAAATCCGGCATCTTTTAGCAGTTGACCACCCTGTTTGGCTTCTTCTATCCCTTTGGCGGATAGGGGAACATCGGCCCATCCGGTAAAACGGTTTTCTTGATTCCACTGACTTTCGCCATGGCGAATTAATACTAGTTTAATCGTGGCCATGATTTCTCCTCATGATTGATTTATGCTAATGATTGATTTTTGCTCCACTTATATTTTTAGCAACAGAGTTACAAGAAACGTTGCTGTTTATTATTGTGTTGTTGTTGGTTATCTTCGTTGCCTGTGACGCATCCGTCAAGTACTGAACTATTTTTGCCACTCGCCGATGCTGATTGCCCAGCAGGCCGGTAATTTTTTACTACTCACTAAGAATAAAAAGCAATTGATAATTATCACGTTTCATCCAGATCAACGTTTGTGACTATAAAAGTCATTAGGATCGATGTGGAAGTCATCCAAAGGAGAGCGATTTGTCATTTTACCAGCAATTTATGATGTTGGTTGGGGTGTTTGAGCGAGCTGCTTTAATCTTAATGGTATTGTTTTTACTGACTCGCACAAGCCATTTTCAGAGTTTGTTTCGCAAACAAAATCACCATCCACTGGAATCAGGAGCCATAGCTCTTTTATTTACGCTATTTGCGGTATTTAGCACTTATACAGGGATTCATGTCGATGGTTCACTGGTGAATGTGCGGATTATAGCCATTATGTCAGGTGGCATATTATTTGGTCCTGTCGTCGGGATCCCCGCCGGGATCATTTCTGGCTTGCATCGTTATCTGATTGATATCCATGGACCAACGTCATTACCCTGTCTGATTACGAGTATATTGGCGGGGCTTTTATCTGCTGTTATTCATATCCGTGCCAAAAAACAGCAGTACTGGATCTGGGGGATCTGTGCGGGTTTGCTTTGCGAAGTTTTGACCATGACTTTGATTCTGATTTTTGTTGAAGATCGTCACCAAGGTCTTTTGATTGTAAAAACGATTGCCATGCCGATGATCATCGGTGAGGTCTCCATTGGATTGATGATTCAGCTGGTACAAAGTCTTGATAATGAAAATGATCGAGTGGCAGCCACTCAGGCCAAATTAGCGCTGGATATTGCCAACAAAACATTGCCCTATTTTCGAGAGAGTAGTCGTGAGTCGATGCGCAAGGTCTGCGCGATAATCCGCCATGACATTGAGGCGGATGCTGTGGCTATTACTGATACCAAAGATGTACTGGCGTTCGTTGGTGAATATGAGCACGAATATTGGAAAAACTATCAAGGTATGAGTCGTTATACTCGGGCCGCTTTGGTTAAAGATAAGATATTGATCCATAACGAAGCCGATTTCGACGGTTTTCATTCGTTGCTGATCATTCCGCTACATGAGTCTGGTAGTATGACGGGCGCACTAAAAATTTACTATAAACGGCGTTATAAAATCACCAATGCACTGCGTGAAATGGCAGTAGGCTTATCGCATGTCATCTCAACCCAAATGGAAGTGGCTAAAGTCGAGAAACTCAAGCAAGCTGCAACTAAAGCGGAGTTTTCAGCACTACAGAATAAAATTAACCCTCACTTTCTGTTTAATACATTAAATGCAATTTCTTCATTAATCCGGATGCGTCCAGATGAAGCAAGGGAACTGATCAGCAGACTTGCAGATTTTCTGCGTTATAACTTGACTCATAATGAAGCACTTATTCCCATTGATGAGGAGCTGGCGCAGGTTCGTGATTATATTGCCATTGAAAAAGCCCGCTATGGCAACAAGCTTAAGGTTACCTTTGAAGTCGAGCCATTGGATATTAAAATCCCTAGTCTGATGATTCAGCCGTTGGTGGAGAATGCCATTGGCCATGGTATTCAGCCTAAAAAAGGCCCTGGTGAAGTGCGGATTAAAGTCATCCGTAAGGACAATCCGCCCCAAGCGGAGATCTCGGTGTGTGATAGTGGGGTTGGCATTGCTCCGGCACTGATCGAGCAACTGCATGAGGGCACCATAGGCAGTAAGCATATCGGTTTGAGTAATGTTGACCAGCGGGTGCGAATGTTATACGGCGAACAACTGAAGGTCAGACGCTTAGAACCGGGGACTGAAGTTAAATTTACTATTCCGCTGACGCCTCAGCGCAGCTAACAGATGACATAGAGTAATTATGCGAGCCATCATTGTTGAAGATGAACCTCTAGCGCAGCAGGAATTAGCGTTTTTAATTGAGAAATATAGCCAGATCGAAGTCGTGGGATGCTTTGACGATGGGTTAGAGGCATTTAAATTTTTGCAGTCCAATGAAGTAGATATCGCGTTTTTGGATATTAATGTGCCATCAATTGACGGTATGTTATTAGCAAAGAATATTCACCAATTTGCCAGACGACCATATATCGTATTCACAACGGCTTATAAAGAGTATGCGGTGGATGCTTTTGAGTTAGAAGCATTTGATTATCTGTTAAAGCCCGTGAGCGAAAAGCGCGTTCAAGGTGTTTTAAACAAACTAGAGCAGGCCTGCAAAACACAACCGACGTCTGAGCTGGAAAATAGTGAGCCACCGCTTGTCAGCGAAGAACCACTGGTTTCGGTCGCACCTAGCACGATGAACCAAGGTGCTTTAAGTGTTGCCTCATCAGATGGCAGAATAGTGGTGATTAAGGTTGCGGATATCTGTTATCTTGAAGCGAATGAAAAAGTCACTTATGTGGTCACAGCGAAAGGTCAGTATAGTCTGAATCAGATGCTGAGTGAGGTCGTTAAACGGTTACCTGAGCGGCAATTCTTCCGATGTCATCGTTCTTATTGCGTCAATTTGGAGCAAATTGCAGAAATAATTCCAGGTTTTAACTCGACCTACCAACTCCGGCTGCGACATGTGAATACAATGATTCCGGTGAGTCGGTCTAACCTTAAGTTGTTTCGAGAGTTGATGCAGATTTGCTGATAAGGCTTTTACAGATAAAAAAAACCGCTGCTAATGCAGCGGTCAATAAAAGTGGTACGATTTAGTGAGATTGCTGAGCAAAGAGTCCTTGATGTTCGAAACCTTTATTTTGAACTGTTCCGGGTTGACGAACCATTAAGGATATGACGAGAGAAATGGCCAGCAAGACTAATATGAGATAGAAAGTTGGTACGAACCCACCTAATAGACTTGAAACCATGGACGCTGCCAGGGAACCGATTCCGAATCCTAAATAGATTGCTCCATAGTTTTTGGTCAGGTTTGTCATCCCAAAGAAGTCACTGACTAATGATGGGAACACCGTAATAGTGCCGCCAAAGCTAAAGGCGATACAAGCGATGGCTAGATAGAAACTCATGCTGCCACTGGTATGGAACAATAAAAGTGCAATCCCAAATAAGCTTAACACCAGCGCAATGCTAACAACTCTGATTCGCGCCATTTTGTCAGATAAAACACCTAATATTAAGCGACCCAGTAAGTTTGCCAACGCGATAACCGCGACCGATTGAGTGGCTGTTGCTAACGATAAATGAACCATATTTGTACCAATATCTTTGGCAACCCCGATAACAAATAAGCCACTCATACAAACGGTTAAAAAGATGAGCGCCAACATCCAAAATTGTGGGTGAACGATTGATTCTGCCAGCGTGAATTCACGAGATTGGGCTGCTGATGCAACTTTTGCGGACTGATTGCCAGCAACAGGGGCATCTTTCATCATCAATCCTCCGATGAGGATAATGGCTAAACACAACATCCCCCAGATCTGAAATGTCTGAGCTAGATGGAAATGGTTCAATAAGAATAAATTAATATATTTAAAGCCTAAACTACCCAGTCCGTATGCACCGATAGAAAGAGCACTAATGAGTCCTTTTCGTTCCGGAAACCATTTTACACAGTTGGAGAGGGTCATCAGGTAACCGGTGCCATCGGCCAGTCCCAAAATGATGCCAGCGAATAGATATAAAGACCATAAATTGGCACTAATCGAGGTGAGCATTAAGCCGGCACCCATTAAAACGGCCGCGGCGATAGTGACGTTGCGCACGCCAAAGCGATCTTGTAACTTCCCAGAAATAGAAGAAGCAACAGCGAGTGCTAAGCTGAGCAAACCAAATGAAAATGCGACCTTGTTCACGGGTTCGTGAAGTTTACTTGCCAACCCTGAGTTAAATAGGCTCCAAGTATAAACTGAACCTAATGCAAATTGAGCCATGATTGTACCAATCAGTGTCATCATCCTGATCCGTTGCTGCTGTTTGCTATGGGTCATTACAGACTCCTTCCCAATAGTTATTAACCTTATCTGTGGTTAATAAACCGCTTTTAAGAAGGCTGAGCAATAGGTTGGTTTAAAGATAAAATGAGTGGTTTTCACAATGGAATGAATGGCATTTATAAGGAATGAATGACTTACCAAAAATCAACAGCAATGGATGCATGATTTTATTATTTGATATAGATCAATATGTTAAATTTACTTAACAAGCATCAATGAATGTTAATAAAGCAAAATGGCTAATGACGACCGAACCTAGTTACGTCGTCATTGAGACAATCTAAAACTAGATTTCGTCGTCTTTAATCGCGTAGCTATGTAATTTGTTATAGAGCGTTTTGACGCTAATTCCCAGCAGTTCAGCGGCTCTTGTTTTGTTATTTTCACATGCTTTGAGCGTGTCAATAATCAACGTTTTTTCGGCTTCTTTAATAGACGTGCCTGGGCCGATTGAAGTTGGGTGGATCTGTGACGGTTGGGTGATCGTGGGCAGCTCATTGAGCGTGATCTGATTATTGGCAAGAATATGAGCTCTTTCGATGCAGTGCTTGAGTTCACGGACATTACCAGGCCAACTATACTGGCTCAGTTGCTGCTCGGCTTCAGGTGTTAAAGTGATACATGCACCAGTTTGTTGATTACGATAAGCTAAAAAATGTTTTGCAAGAGCCAGAATATCATCACCACGTTGATTTAATGCGGGCAATTGGATAGGAAAATGAGCTAATCGAAAATACAGGTCTTCACGTAGATAATTTTCTTCAATGGCACTGAGTGGATCTCGGTTAGTGGCTGCAACGATGCGTACATTAACCGACTGCGGTTGTTCACTGCCTAATTTCTGGTATTCACCGGTTTCCAAGACTCGTAATAATTTACTCTGTAAAGCCAGTGGCATTTCCGTAATTTCGTCTAAAAATAACGTGCCGCTTTGGCATTGGGCAAACAACCCATCTCGGTTGGCAATCGCTCCGGTAAAGGCCCCCTTTTCGTGGCCAAACAACTCACTTTCAATCAATTCGCTACTAAAAGCGGCACAATTGACCGCTATAAACGGTTTATCGGCCCGTAAACTTTGCTGGTGGATCGTCTGTGCAGCCAATTCTTTACCACTGCCACTTTCACCAATCAGCAACACGTTCGAATCTGTTGGCGCCACACGACGAATAAGCCGATAGAGTCTGCGCATCGGTGCACTTGAACCCAATAGCAGACCGAATTGGTCTAAGTGTGAACTAAGTGCTTGCTCTTTGGGAGGGCGATTATCAGTACAGTATTCATTGGCAAATTCCTGAAAAACTTCCCCAATATGCTCAAGCTCAAGTGGTTGACGAAAGTGATATGCAACACCATGATTCATCATTTTATCGCACCAACGATTGGGGTTACCATCGCTGATCAAAATCCAATCTGCACTATTTGATAGTGGGTGATCGATAAAATTCAGATAGTCTTGTTGGCCAAACTGACTGGGTGCAAATACAACCAGATCGATTGCATCATCGCTACTTTGTACATCGCCCAAATGAGTGTGGCAGGTGACAGAGAATCCAATTTTTTTTAAAACTGGATGAAGTAACGTATATAGCTGTTCGTTGTCGCTAATCCACAGCAGTTCGGCCATCTGGCGTCTCCTCAAAAGAATGAGGAACAATATAACATTGACTAGTAGGCTTTCCTATTGTAAGAAACCCTTAGCTCACTATATTTAAACGCAAGATAATCAGTAGAGCACTTAATAAGATAAAAGGCATTGTTAAAGGGAAAAAGGTTTTTATTGGTCTAAGTATAAAATTAATCATGGATTCCTTATGGTTCGTTAAACATATGAGCTGATCGTTAGATACTTAAACATGTCACAGCTCAGTGAATAAACCGCTATCGGTTTATTGGTCAGGCCAGTCTGCTAAAAGATGAATACATTGATCACAAGTTAGTTGCAGTGATGCGAGATAACTGGCTAATTCTCTTGCAAGCGATTGATCGGCCTGTTTTCGAATAACCAAACGGAAGTAATTAAGAAGACTTTGCTCACAAAGTAGTAACTCAAAAATATCCTGTTTGGTTAATTTATGATGCATTTTAGCATATTTTTGTTGGTAATTCATCCGCAACTGCTTCAATGCTTTTTTCTGGTCCGTGAGACTCTGCGTGGATGACAATACTTGGGGATTCAGTCGAGACATAATTTTATCTCGACAGTTAAACATGTCTCGACTGATTTTCTTCGGCACATATTGTTCTGTACTTTGTTGCAGGGTTTGATAAAACTGCATACCGCTTTGGCAAGCGCTAAACAATTCTTGGCTGAGTAAAGTATCATGACTGGCCATTATCATTTCCCATGTTCAACATCCCATAAACTTGGGTTTGAGTTAATCAACCCGCAGTTTGTTAACTACTTTTTTAACGTGATCATGATGCATTGCTTTTGACTCTGCGAGATCCTTAGCCGCTAAACTGTCAACATGCCCTGTGAGAGTCACAACTCCATTGTTAGCCGACACATGAATATCGGTCACGCTTAAACTTTTGCTGGCTGCAAATTGTGCTTTAATCATGGCGATAGTGGTTAAATCATTCCACTTATTAGCAAATGCTTTTCCTGCGTGATTCATCTTATCTGAGAGACTGACATCCGATTGCACTGCTAGTTCATTATCCACAGACTGAACACCATCGACATTTTTACTAATTTCGCCTGCCAGTTCTTTTTCAGCATCGGTTTTTACGGTGCCTGTCAGTGTTACTTTGCCCTCGGATACATCGGTATTAATTTCAAAGCTATTTAAAGCTTGGTTTAATGCAATGGCTGTTTCTACCTTACCATCGAGCCAGGCATCTTTGGCTTTGCCTTGCCAAGATTGAGCAAATACGCTGGGAGCGGCTAAAACTGTTGTTAAAGCCATAACAGCGGCTATTTGGGTAAGTTTCATAAATGCTCCTAAACCGGTTGTTATTTCAATAGTAGGGGCATGAGTTGGCGCCCTAATTGAATGAGTGCGTTTGAAAGTGTTGCTTTAGAATTAGGCGAACTTGCTACGAATGCTCCACACAAAGCCGCGGTGAGTAAAGCTTGTGGTGTGGCAGCTTTGTGTTTGATTAAGCGAATACATTCTTGTTGCGTAAGATCTCTATGTCTTTTTATATCCTGCAGCTTTTGCTGTTGGGCATCTAATTTTTGGCGCAACTGTTTATCAAAGCCCATGATCACTCTCCTGGTGGTTCTGTGGATAGTTCATAAGAGCCTGTGCTGAGCGTTTGAAGGTGATACGTGCCAGATAAACGCTTGCTAAGCGCCATAGTGCAAAGGCCAATATCAGATGAACGAAGGTCCCTATTGCAAGCAACCATACCAGCGAGATACCTAACAGGTATCCCACACTGATAACGAAGGCTAGGAATAATCCCCAGCCACTGAGTAATATAACCACTGCGGCAATAGATAGAATAAGTACTTTAATGGCATTACTAAACGCATACTGGCTCTCAAGTTCGGCAAGCTTTAACCAGTTTTCAAACCATTGTTGGTAAATGCTCAAAAGGTTTGAGAAAGGCGTATGCGTCTGTTCAGTCTGTTGAGGTATCTCGCCGTGCATAGATTGGCTCTGTTTAGCTCTATTAATGTCGACGTAACAGTGCTGTGACGATAGCACCCGCTGCAAACGCTAATCCTAAGCTCTTGACCGGATGATTTTTGGTGTAATCACAGGCTGCTTGAGTTGAACGTTTCGATACATCTGATGCTTTAGCACTGAGTTTGTCTGCTTGTTCTCTCATTTCACGGGCAATTTCTGCGAGTTTCTCTTCGCTAGAACCACTAATTTGAGAAGCTTTGTCAATGGCGTCATGTGCACTTTGGGCTGCTTTATCAACACCTTGATGCATTTTATTGCTGCTTTTTGTATCTGCTTCATCAGCCATAATTATTCTCCCATGGTTTGTATTAACTAAAATAAGCAGTCATAAACCATGCCAATTATTTAACTGACTGAATATATTAAATTTATTTTGTTTATGAGATTTTGGAGGGGCATTAGGTATGTAAAATTCACATAGTTTTTGTAATTTTTACAGATTTATTTATCAATAATTAAAGACGATATGATGATTAGCTTATGAATGAGTGATTCAGTTAGATTGTTTGAATGTACAAAGTTAATGTCACGTCACTTGTTTAAAAATATTCTATCAAATGTTCTTTGACCGTTATCATCGCAACGGTAAGCCACTCGATGAGCAAGAATGATTTATTTCCTGTTCGAATGTGTGTATTTGACAGGAGAGTTGTCCAAAACAATATGTGGCATGAGAGACGTTGAGGTATGAGCAAAGAACGCGACTAAAACACGCGATGGTTTCTTATGAAAACGAGATGATTTTGAAAAAGAGTCTATATCTGTTGTATGTAATAAATATAAGAAAAATTAATACATTAGATAAATGTTAGATAGGAATGATACTTAGAAAGAAAGGTGCTAACAAAAAACAATGGTACCAGTGGGCGGACTTGAACCGCCACGCCCGCAAAGGCAACGGATTTTGAATCCGTCGTGTCTACCAATTTCACCACACTGGCATTGTCGCTGGTCTTTACCAACTCAGCGAGAGGCATTATAAGGTTGCTTGCGTAATTGGCAAGAAAAAATTAACCGATTGTGATAGAAATCGGTTTGTTTGCTTAAGTTATGCTCAACACGATCAGAAAAACAGCGCATTGTTATTTTATTCGTCGATTGATCATATAGACTGCTACCGCAAAGAACATCAGACTGGGGCCTACTGCACCGATAATCGGTGGCATTTTATAGACTAAGCTCACCGATGCTAGCACCTGATTGAGTACATAGAAGCCAAATCCGGTCATGATCCCCATAATTAATCTAGCGCCCATGCTGACGCTACGCAATGGACCAAAAATATACGATAATGCCAGTAGCATCATAATGACGACTGTAAATGGCATCATGATTTTTCGCCACAGCGCCAGCTCATACGGGGCTGCGTCTTGCTGATTCTGATGCAGGTAATTGATATATGAATAAAGTCCAGAAATAGGTAGGTTTAGTGGCTTAACAACCACAACTCCCAGTTTCTGCGGGGTCAGCGAGGAATACCAGTCATAGGTACCTAACTGCTTGCGCTGAATTTGTCGATCACTTAGCAATGTCATTGAAGCATCTGTCATTTTCCAGTTGCCGCTGTTTTTCTGATATTGCGCTTCAGGTGCTCGAAGGATTTGGTAAAGCGTCTGATTTTTATCAAAATAGTAAACAGTAACTTGCCGAAGTTCTTTGCCATTCCGAACCTGGCCAATATTCACAAAGCTATTTTTGTCTTTTGCCCAGACACTATTTTGGACGGCGATCATGGCTCCGCCTGATTTTTTGGCTGAGCGCATCGTGTTAGCCATTAAATCAGCTTTGGGAGCCACAAATTCACCCAACAACATCATGATAATCATCATCGGAACCGCTGTTTTAATCACGGCCGCTGAAATATTAGCTTTTGATAGACCAATCGATTGCATGATCACCAGCTCACTACTGGTGGCAAGGTTACCTAAACCAATCAGGGCGCCTAACAGAGCCGCCATCGGAAAGAATAGTTCCAACTCTTTAGGGATCGATAATACGACATACCACAAGGCATCAAGAATTTGGTAGTTACCCTTGCCGACGTCACCTAATTGGTCGACAAATTTAATAATGGCACTTAAACCTTGCAGTGTGACAAGAACCAGAAGCGTCGTTTTTAAAATAGTGCGGCCAACATACCAATCAATGATTCGAAACACGACGCTCTCCCTTTAAGACTGCTTTGACCGTTAAAAATTTCTCGCTTCGAACAAATAAAAAGCTACCTGCAATGACTAACATCAAAAGGTGCACCAACCACATTCCAAGGTACCAAGGGATGCGACCATCTTCGAGTGATGAACGGGCTGCGCTCATTAAGAGGTAATAACTTAGATACAACATAATCGCTGGAAAAAGTTTGGCATAACGGCCTTGTCGAGGGTTAATGACGCCTAAAGGCACCACCATTAATACCAGAATAATAACCGAAACAGGCATTGCTATACGCCATTGTAGCTCAGCAATTTTATCCGGATTATCACTGCCAAATAGTTTGGCCGTCGGCATGGCTCGGATTTTTTCACGCTGTTCTTTTGCTGAGCGCTCTTGGAGCCGAACGCTATAGCGGTCAAAACGCATGACTTTGTAATCCAAGTCGTTCAGATTGCCTTCGTAACGAGTACCATCACTTAGATCCAACCATTGAGAACCATTGGGGCGTTCTTTTAAGTTGCCACGGGCAGCCATGACGATCGACGGCTGGCCTTTGTCTGCAGGAGGATTATGGGCGACAAATACTTTTTCCATATTTTTGCCATTGTTCGTAATATTTTCAACGAAAGCGACGGCTTGGTTACTAAGTTCGACAAAACGGCCCGGAGTGATGCTGGAGATACCGCTATCGGCTTTCACATTTGCCATCACTTGCTGCTCGATACTATTGACATAAGGCGTTAAAAATAATGTATTCGCACCTGCTAAAATGAAGGTTACTGCGCCAACCGCAGCTGTAATCCCTAAAATTTTATTCGGACTATAGCCACAGGCAAATAAAACACTCATTTCACTGTCGGCATAGAGCCGGCCATGGGCAAATAAAACACCAATAAAGAAGCTGATCGGCAGGATTAGAATCGCCAAATTAGGGATATTTAATAACAATAACTTAGCCACGAATGCTCCGGGAATATGGCCATCTGCGGCATCCCCCAAGATCCGGACAAACTTCTGACTGATAAAAATCAGCATCAAAACCAGCATCACTGCAAACTGGGTTTTAATTGTCTGTTTGAATAAATAGCGAAAAATTAACACCGGCGACCCACTTTATACGTTGTTTTTTGCTGGAAACACGCAACAATTACGATAAACTTTCTATTTTGCGAATTTTGCTCTCATATGGCAAAGCTAGTTTATCACGATCTATGAAAAGACCATTCTAGCAAGTTCGCTATATTAACGCAGTATAAAGGAGTCTTCATGGAGTTCAGTGTAAAAAGCGGTAGTCCGGAGAAGCAGCGCAGCGCATGCATCGTTGCCGGAGTTTACGAACCTCGACGTTTATCTCCGATTGCCGAACAACTAGATAAGATCAGCGACGGATACATTAGTGCACTGTTACGTCGAGGCGATCTCGAAGGCAAAGCCGGTCAAGTTCTACTGTTACATCATGTTCCAAATGTGTTAAGTGAACGAGTTTTATTAGTCGGATGTGGGAAAGAACGAGATTTAGATGAGCGCCAATATCGGCAGATCATTGAAAAAACTATCGCAACTTTGAATGATACCGGCTCAATGGAAGCGGTTTGTTTTTTACCTGAACTGCATGTAAAAGCGCGGGGAACCTATTGGAAGGTTCGCCAAGCGGTAGAAACAACACTCAACTCGCTCTATACCTTTGAGCAGCTAAAAAGCAAACCCAATGAAGTTCGCCGTCCGCTTCGCCGTTTGGTTTTTAATGTCTCGACTCGTCGAGAGCTTGCTGTGGGTGAAAAAGCCATTGCCCATGGAATGGCGATTTCACAAGGAATGAGCAAAGCCAAAGATTTAGCCAATTTACCTGCCAACATTTGTAACCCGAGTTATCTTGCTGAACAGACCGAAAAATTGGCGGTCCATCCAGCCGTAACATTCACAAAGGTCGACGAAAAACAGATGCAAGAGTTGGGTATGAATGCTTATCTGACAGTTGGCCGTGGTAGCGCGAATGAGTCGGTTATGAGTATTGTTGAGTATTGTCCTCCGGGGATGGAAGAGCAAAAACCAATCGTGTTGGTGGGCAAAGGTCTAACCTTCGATGCCGGGGGAATTTCATTAAAACCCGCCGCTGGTATGGATGAGATGAAATATGACATGTGTGGTGCGGCCAGCGTCTATGGTACCATGCAAGCGGTGATTGAGTTGGAATTGCCGGTCCGGGTGATTGGCATATTAGCTGGTTGTGAAAACATGCCATCTGGACACGCGTATCGTCCGGGAGACGTATTGACGACTATGTCGGGTCAGACAGTTGAAGTCCTTAATACAGATGCCGAAGGGCGACTGGTGCTGTGTGATGCATTGACATATGTGGAACGATTCGATCCGGAATTTGTGGTTGATATTGCGACACTAACCGGTGCTTGTATTATCGCCCTAGGACATCACACTACAGGGTTAATGAGTCCACATAATCCATTGGCCCATGAAGTTTTGAGTGCCGCAGAGCAAAGTGGTGATAAGACTTGGCGATTGCCGCTTAATGATGAGTATGATGAACAGCTCAAAAGTAATTTTGCCGATCTAGCTAATGTCGGCGATCGAGCCGCCGGGGCGATTACTGCAGGATGTTTTTTGTCACATTTCACGAAAAAATATAATTGGGCGCATTTGGATATTGCCGGAACAGCGTGGAAATCTGGGCCCAAAAAAGGTGCTACCGGACGCCCTGTGCCACTCTTAATCCAGTTGTTGATGAATAAAGCTGGGATTGAACTCGAAGATTAATCTTCCAACGTGTAGAATAGCGGGGCCTATTTGGCTCCTTTTTATATATGAAAGCAGTAACATTTTATATTATGCCCGATGATGCAGTGTCAGAAAGCGCTAAAATGCTAGATGCTGTTTGCCATGTTATCGCCCGCCACTATTACAATAATGAGCGGGTTTTTGTGTTGTCTGAAACAAAGTCGCAGGCTGAAGCTTTGGATGAGCGCCTCTGGCAGTTCGATGCTGAGAGCTTTGTGGCTCATAATCTGGTCGGTGAGGGCCCTCGAGCGGGTGCTCCGGTAGAGATCGGTTGGCAAAGTGGGCATAATCGGCGCCAAACTTTGGTTCATCTGAATGCTCAGATAGCACCTAATTTAGAGTTATATCAACATATTGTTGACTTTGTACCCGCAGATGAAGCTGGCAAACAACAAGCCCGCGAACGATACAAAGCATATCGACGACTTGGTCTGATGCCTCAGACTGAATCTTTGGACATTTAGACAATATGAATTTTCATATTGTTAAAAATAACAGTTAGAGTCAGTAATCCGATGGAAAAAACGTATAATCCGCAATCTATTGAACAAGCTCTTTATCAGCATTGGGAAGCGCAAGGATATTTCAAACCCCATGGTGATACCAGCAAAGAATCATTCACTATTATGATCCCACCCCCGAATGTCACAGGCAGTTTGCATATGGGGCATGCTTTTCAGCAGACCATTATGGATACGTTGATTCGTTACCAACGGATGCAGGGCAAAAATACTCTATGGCAGGTTGGAACGGATCACGCTGGGATTGCGACTCAGATGGTCGTGGAGCGTAAAATTGCGGCCGAAGAAAATAAAACCAAACATGACTATGGCCGTGAAAAATTTATCGAAAAAGTGTGGCAGTGGAAAAACCACTCTGGCGGTTCGATCACCAAACAGATGCGTCGTTTAGGGGATTCGTTAGATTGGGAACGGGAACGCTTTACGATGGATGAAGGGTTTTCGGATGCTGTACAAGAAGTATTTGTACGTCTTTACGAAGAAGGTTTGATTTATCGCGGTAAGCGTTTGGTGAATTGGGATCCTAAACTGCATACTGCAATTTCTGATCTAGAAGTGGAAAATAAAGAACAGCAGGGCAAAATGTGGCACCTGCGATATCCACTGGCCGATGGCGCACAAACTGCTGAAGGAAAAGACTATTTAGTGGTTGCAACCACCCGCCCAGAAACGATGCTGGGTGATACAGGGGTTGCGGTTAACCCCGCTGATCCCCGCTATAATGGATTGATTGGCAAAGAGATCCTGTTGCCTATCGTGAATCGCCGGATTCCAATTGTAGGCGATGAACATGCGGATATGGAAAAAGGCACCGGCTGCGTAAAAATTACGCCGGCACATGACTTTAACGACTATGAAGTTGGTAAACGTCATCAGTTGCCGATGATTAATATTCTCACTCTCAATGCCGATATTCGCGAGCAGGCTGAAGTGTTCACCACGCAAGGTGAACCCAGTGATGCATATGATAACGTGTTGCCTGAAAAATATCGCGGTATGGAGCGGTTCGCGGCCCGGGATGCGATTGTCGCTGATTTTGAAGCGGCTGGATTGTTAGTAAAAATTGAAGATCATCCGAATACGGTTCCTTATGGTGACCGCGGTGGAGTGATCATTGAACCAATGCTGACTGACCAGTGGTATGTCCGGACCAAGCCATTAGCCGAAGAAGCGATTCGTGCTGTAGAAGATGGTGAAATCAAATTTGTACCACAGCAATACGAAAATATGTATTTTTCATGGATGCGCGATATTCAGGATTGGTGTATTTCCCGTCAGTTGTGGTGGGGCCATCAAATTCCCGCTTGGTATGATGAAGCTGGTCAAGTGTATGTCGGCCGCAGTGAGCAAGAAGTTCGCCAGAAACATCAGCTTGACGAAGGTGTGAAGCTGCGCCGCGATGAGGATGTGCTCGATACCTGGTTCTCATCTGGATTGTGGACGTTTGGTACCTTAGGTTGGCCAGAACAAACCGACGATCTGGCAACCTTCCATCCAACTAATGTGCTGGTGACTGGTTTTGATATTATTTTCTTCTGGGTGGCCCGGATGATTATGATGACCATGCACTTTATGAAGGATAAAGATGGTAAGTCACAAGTTCCGTTCAAAACCGTCTATGTGACTGGACTTATTCGGGATGAAAACGGTGCTAAAATGTCTAAATCGAAGGGGAATGTTTTAGATCCTCTCGATATGGTAGATGGGATCGATTTAGAATCATTGGTGACCAAACGTACTGGGAATATGATGCAGCCTCAGTTGGCCCAGAAAATTGAAAAAATTACCCGTAAAACATTTGCTAATGGCATCGAAGCTCATGGAACGGATGCGTTGCGTTTTACTTTGGCTGCGATTGCATCAACTGGGCGTGATATTAACTGGGACATGCATCGTTTAGAAGGTTACCGTAATTTCTGTAATAAATTATGGAATGCTAGCCGCTATGTATTGATGCAGTGCGAGGAGCAGGATTGTGGGCAAAATGATCAGCCAATGGATTTTTCATTAGCGGATCGTTGGATCCAAGGACAGTATCAGCAAACGGTCAAAGCATGCCGGGAAGCATTGGATAGTTTCCGATTTGATTTAGCCGCCCAAGCGCTTTATGAATTCACTTGGAACCAGTTCTGCGACTGGTATTTGGAGTTGACGAAACCGATATTATTTAAAGGTAGCGAAGCGCAAATGCGCGCAACTCGTTATACTCTGGTGAATGTACTGGAAAGTTTGCTGCGATTGATGCATCCAATTATTCCTTTTATTACCGAAACGATATGGCAGCGTGTCGCACCGCTTTGTCGCCTCAAAGCTGACACCATTATGTTGGCACCTTATCCACAATATGAAGCGGATAAAGTGGATGAGATGGCGATGAACGACTTGGAATGGCTTAAACAGTTTATTTTAGCGATTCGTAATATCCGTGGCGAAATGGATATTAGCCCAAATAAACCACTGTCAGTATTATTGCGTTATACCAGTGACAGCGATAATCGACGTATAGAAGAAAACAAAGCTTTTTTATCTTCTTTAGCCAAACTTGAGCAAATTCAGCTGTTACAAGCGGATGAAGTAGCTCCTGCTAGTGCGACAGCGCTGTTAGGTGAGATGGAAATATTAATTCCGATGGCGGGGCTTATTGATAAAGAAGCTGAATTAGCCCGAATCGGACGCCAGCTTGAAAAAGCGCAAGGCGATCTCCAGCGGGTGACTGGGAAACTCAGCAACGAAAATTTTGTCAACAAAGCGCCTGCGATGGTTATTGACAAAGAGCGCGCTAAACAGGCCGAACTGGAACTGACCGTAGATAAACTGCGCCAGCAACAAGCCACGATTGCTGCGTTATAAATATTGCGGCGATATAAATAAAGATAAGAGCAATCTGCGGGTTGCTCTTATCCGTAATTCGGATTACTCAAATAATTATGACCAAAGCTGTTTCTAGCGACGATATTTACAAGGATATTCGTCCATATCATGATCATGAAGTGCCGGCGGTGTTAAAGCGTCTGGCCAATGATCAGCGCTTGATTGGCGCTCTGGCTCAGTTTAAATTTCCACGTTTAAATCGGTTCATCCCCACATTGACTCGACGCGTGATTCGGGGTTATTTAAACGGTTATGTTAAAAAAGTAAATGGTGTTGATGACGTTCAGATCCGCTTGACTTCCTATATTCAGCGCACGATTGAAACGACAACAGAATCTTTAACCTATGAAGGATTAAGTGAGCTTGATCCTAAACAGGCTTATCTGTTTATTTCCAATCACCGCGATATAGTGATGGATCCAACGTTTGTTAATTACTCGTTGCATTTAGAAGGATTTCCAACAGCTCGGATTGCAGCGGGTGATAACTTGCTCTCCGAGCAATATATTGGCGATTTAATGCGCCTTAATAAAACATTTATTGTTAGACGTTCAATTAGTAATCGCCGCGAAAAAATGGCTGCTTTAACAAAGCTGAGTCGTTATATCAGTGAATCAATCAATGATAGCTGTTCCATTTGGATCGCCCATCGAGAAGGGCGCTCTAAAGATGGTTTGGATAAAACTGATTCGGCTGTTTTGAAAATGTTACAGTTAGGTCAGCGCCCGGAAACGAAGTCATTTGCGCTGGCGATGCAGAATTTAAAAATTGTGCCAGTTGCAATCTCTTACCAATATGATCCCTGTGATGCGATGAAGGCTCATGAGTTGGCAGTGAAAGCGCAGACTGGCGACTATCAAAAAGCGCCAGGAGAAGATACTCGCAGTATTGTGAAAGGAATTATGGGCAATAAAGGGCGAGTGCATGTGGCATTTGGTCAGCCTCTTGATGAGTTTAGTGAAGATAGTGGCGAAATGGCCTTGATTATCGATAAAGCGATCCATCAATTATATCGTCTGCACGATACCAATTATGCGGCGGCTGATTTACTGGTTGGGAAAGAATGTGAAGCGCTTAATGCCGATGCTTTGGCGCATATCCAAAGCCGTTTACAGGGGCTTGATGAGGCTGAGCGCCAGCAGCTGCTAGCGATGTATGCTAATCCTGTTTTGCAAAAACAAAATTGGGAAACAGCTGCCGAGAAGACTTTTATCCCCACTAACCGGGCTAGTTGATGTCCATTCTGTCAATATCTAGCATCTGTCCAGTGGCGTGCCGGTCAGATGTTTTTTAAATTAAGTAATTATTGAGAGATAATTGTCTCACTTTATTTAGTGAAATCTCTGTAATTAAACTATGAGTTTATTTTCAATAACAGATGGATTGAAGTTTCTGTTGTATTCGGAAATTTTAACTTTCTGATTGTTAATGATTTTATCAAAAAAGTTTCATGTTTTTGAGAGTTACTGTTTAATTTGACATTTTTCAATCTTTAGTTTGTATAGTTAGTTCTAGATTGAAAAGCATTCAAGTTCATGATGCTGTCATGTATTATGCTGTTTTTAATGGCATAATTGAAATAGTTTTGTGAGTAAGAAATGCTGCTTTTAACTAAGCTTTACGGATATCAATCGAATTGGTATGTATTGATATACAAATTTGAAACTTCTAAATAGTACTCTATTTGTTATAAAATAGTCTTTTTTAAAGTGTTCAGGTTGTAGATCTGCTTGGGGCTTCGCATTCTTTCATATAGATCGTGTAGCTAGAAGAATTTTTTTATATTGGGTTATTCATGAGTGTACAAATTTCTGTTGCTATTCCTGCTAAAGATGAGCAAGGCAACATAGGCCATCTAATTGAAGAAATATATGCTGCTTTACAAGGGCAGTATAGTTACGAGGTTGTGCTGACCGATGATGGTAGTACCGATGGCACTGTGAATGAGGCATTAACTACTGCAGAACAACTCGGAGTGAGTTTGCATGTAGTTTGCCATGAGCAAAGCTGTGGCCAAAGTACCGCCCTTTGCTCTGCAGTGCGTTATTCCCAAGGCGAGTGGATTGCGACCTTGGATGCAGATGGGCAAAATGATCCAGCCGATATTCCAGGAATGTTAGCTGCAGCTCAGGAGCTGGATAATCCACATTTTTGTATTGCTGGCTATCGTAAAAATCGCAAAGACACGGCTTGGAAAAGATTCCAGTCTCGTTTGGCAAATCGAATTCGCCAGCGGATGTTACATGATGGCGTGCCAGATTCTGGCTGTGGCCTGAAAGTCTTTCCTCGAGCAACTTTTATGAAGTTACCTTATTTTGATCACATGCATCGCTTTTTGCCGGCTCTGATTTGCCGGATTGATGGACAGATTGTGGTACATGAAGTTCATCACCGCGACCGTCAAGCAGGCATTTCAAAATATAACGCCTGGAATCGTGCTTGGGTGGGAATTTCTGATATGTTAGGCGTGATGTGGCTGATTAAACGAGCTAAATACCCCAAAGTTAGATCGGTTCAATCACGATGATCCAAAAAACAAAGCGCGGTCTTAAGATAGTCTTGCTGTTAGCTATTTTAGTCGCGATTTTTTTTGAAATTAATAACCCGTTTTGGCAGCATTTAGCCGACCATCGTTGGATGTCTCATTATATCCGTTCGGGTGGTATGGGGGCGGTGTTATCCGTTTTATTATTTGGTGTGGTTTTCACCGGACTCGGTGGTCCCAGACAGCTAATGGCAGCAATGTTAGGCTATGTGTTCGGTGCCGTGCTGGGTATCGGTGCGAGTTTGCTTTGTAGTTTGTTAGGGGCGAGTTGTGCGTACAGTTTAGCTCGTTTCGGTTTGAGAGCATCGCTCGAACATCGTTTCGGGTCTAAGCTTGGCAAATTTCATAACCTTGTCAAACATCAACCTTTCTTAAAAGTTTTGCTGCTTAGATTATTACCTGTTGGCAGTAATATTATTACCAATTTACTCTCTGGCTGTGTCGCATTACGGTTTCTACCCTTTATTGCGGGGAGTGCACTTGGCTATCTTCCTCAAACGATTATTTTTGCTTTGGCTGGTTCTGGCTTCGGTAAGGCGGATAAATATCAATTAACGATCAGTATTGTACTGGGTATTGTCAGTTTATTGGTCGGTGGTTGGCTTTATCGAAGTCATATGCAGCGCAAAGTAGAGAACATGATTAAGGACTGACTTTATGCGTTTATGGACCTCTTATCAGAGCGCTCTGCAAGAAGATAATTACCGTAAAGTACTCATATTTATTCTAATCGCTTTTGCTATTGTTTTGTTTGCCGGGGTAGGGTTGCGTTCACCGTGGCCAGCTGATGAACCTCGGTTTGCGGAGGCTGCTCGTGAGATGGTTGCTTCTGGGCATTGGTTTTTTCCGTTGCGAGGCGGGGAGTTATATCCAGATAAACCGCCTGTATTTATGTGGGCGATCGCTATTTTTTATGCATTGCTCGGCAACATGAAATTAGCCTTTATGTTGCCCAATATTTTGTGCTCACTGGTTATTATCTGGTGTGTGTTTGATTTGGCTGTAAAATTCTGGAATGTCCGTGTTGCAAGCTTCGCTTGTCTAGGACTGCTAGTTGCCCCTCAGTTTATTCTGCAAGCGAAATCAGCACAGATTGATGCGATGTTAGCAACGTGGGTGACAATCGCCATGTATGCATTGCTCAAACACTTTTTTGTGCGCACTAATTGGAAGCTTTATTATCTCGGTTGGGCTTTTATGGGCTTAGGTATCATTACCAAGGGTGTTGGTTTTTTACCGGTCTTCTTGTTGCTCCCAATTTTATTTTTACACTTTAGTAAACGCTATGATTTTGGTCGTTCGGTGAGTTGGCAATTATGGTTGGGACCAATCGCATTGTTAGCGGTTGTCGCCTGTTGGTTGGTACCGATGGTCTATATCGCCGATCATAGTGCTAATCCTGATTTTATTGCTTACAAAGAAAATATTCTGTTTCATCAGACGATGAATCGTTATGCCCATTCATGGACACATCGGCATCCTTGGTACTATTTTTTATTACATTTCCCAATTTTATGGTTTCCGTTGCCGTGGCTGTTGTTAAATAAAACTTTTTGGAAGAAGTGCTGTGACGTCCGAGTCGCGACATTATTGGCTTGGTGCGTATTAGTGATTGCTTTTTTCAGCTCAACTCCGGGGAAACGCGGCGTTTATATTTTGCCAGCCTTACCGATGTTAGCAATAGCCGTAGCACCTTATATAGCGCAATTTTCTTGGTCACGCTGGCTTCGTTATTTAACCCGAGCAGTCATTGTTTTGATCTGTGTTGTGTTAGTTATCGCCGGTATCTTATTGTGGGTGCACTATCCGGCTGTGATGAAATTAGCAGCCCGTAAAACCAGTGGCATGGATGATGTTTTGCCTCTGGCTAGTAGTTTTGGTTTGATGCTACTGGTTGGCGGTTTGGTTGCTGGTGGGCTATTGTTGTGGTCGCGCCGGCAATGTGCGCTATATCAATTGGCTATAGTCAGTTTCTGGGGATGGCTATGGTTTTCTCTGGTGGGATATCCACTTTTAAATCCCCTTAGAACAGCTGCCAGACCGATTATGCAAGAGGCTAGCCAGTTAATTGGCCCTCAAGGTGAGTTGGCTTTAGTTGATTTTAAAGAGCAATTTTTATTGGCATCGCCAATTAGTTTGACCCAGTTTAGTTACCTTGCCCCTAGGGATGAACAGCTTGAAAATGCTTGGCTATGGATGAAAGAGAAGCCGCATCGATTTATTTTAGTTCCCGCTCAGTCGGGTGAGCAAAACTGTTTTGATTTTTCCAAAGGTGTTGAATTGGGACGTGGTTATCGGCGCACTTGGTGGCTGTTAGGAGAAAAGGCATTGGCGAAACAATGCCCAAAACCTGAACAGATTAAACGCTATCATATGATTAAATAATTATACTAGGGACTGTTGACCTTTGGTGGTTGAATTTTGTTCAAATTAAACGCATTTTGAACGCGGCGCGCCCTGCGTCGCTTAATGAGTTAAGCAAGCCGGGGGCAACAAAGTTCAGGATGCGTTTAAATGAACCCCAAGGGCAGTATCTGAGAGGAATTTATCCAGCGTTAAACGTTCTTTGTGGAGAATAACTACACGGCACAACGTTTGCCTTGCCTAAATGCCTCTCAGATTTCTGCAAAACTAATCACAAAAGGTCAACAGTCCCTAGCTATTATTGTTAGATAATTTGATTACTTATTGAATGTGGTAGTAATCCAGATACCAGTCAACAAATGATTTAACGCCCTCTAGTACAGAGGTTTGTGGTTTGTAATGCACTAACTCATAGAGTTCTTGCGTGTCGGCCCAAGTGGCGTGGACATCGCCTGGCTGCATGGGCAACATATTCTTTTTCGCCGTGCGGCCTAAGGCTTTTTCTAACGCTTCGACGTAATCCATGAGGGCTACTGGGTTTCCATTGCCAATATTTAGAACCCGATAGGGGGCTGAACTTCGATCCGCTGTACTATTATTAGCATCCCAGTCGGGATTTTGAGACGGAATATTATCCTGAATGCGGATAACCCCTTCGACAATGTCATCGATATAGGTGAAATCTCGACTGAGATTACCATGATTATAAATATCAATGGGCTCGCCGGCTAAGATCGCTTTGGTAAATTTAAATAATGCCATGTCCGGCCGCCCCCATGGCCCATAAACGGTAAAAAATCGTAGGCCGGTGGTCGGTAGGGCGTAAAGGTGTGAGTAGCAATGTGCCATGAGTTCATTCGATTTTTTTGTGGCAGCATATAATGAAACGGGGTGATCAACTGAATCATGTGTGGAAAAGGGCATTTTTTTATTTAGCCCATAAACCGAACTGGATGAAGCATAAACCAGATGTTCTACCCCTTGATTACGGCATCCTTCTAGAATATTGACAAATCCCAGTAGATTGCTATCCGCATAAGCGAGTGGGTTTTCAATGGAATAACGAACTCCCGCTTGTGCAGCAAGATGGATCACGCGTGAAAACTGTTCTTGTTTAAACAGGTTGGCAATCGCTTCACGATCGGCTATATCAATGGGAAAAAAGCAAAAATCGGAATTTTGTGAAAGCGGTTTAAGGCGCGCTTTTTTCAGCTCAACAGAGTAGTAGTCATTGAGATTATCAATCCCGATAACCTGATGACCTAAACTGAGTAAGACCTCGCTTACTTTTGCGCCAATAAATCCTGCTGCGCCTGTGACTAAATATTTCATGTGACTCTCTTTAATGCAATAATAACGCAGTTTTCTGGCGGCCCGAAATATAAGGCTGCAGTTGCTGTTATTTTCTGTGAATATAAAAACACTTCTTCGCTTTAGTTGCTCAAAACGCCCAGAAAAAACCAAAAAGTTACTTTTAACTAATGATGGTTAATTTCGTTTATGGTGATTGACGCCAACGTATGGTTAAAAGCTATAAACGTTTTCTAGTATACCTTGGAGTTGACCTTCAATGGTATCTCATTGCTCCTATTCAATGTGTGAGAGGTGTATTTGAACTGGCAAGAATTAATTACTCACTATGGTTATTTTGCGATAGTTGTAGGCACCTTTTTCGAAGGGGAGACTATTTTAGTTTTAGCCGGTGTGCTTGCTCACCATGGCTACTTGAATCTTTATGGTGTGGTGGGGGCTGCGTTCCTAGGGACATTATTTGGCGATCAGTTGTATTTCTTGATTGGTCGACATAAAGGAATGAAGTGGATCAATGCCCGTCCAAAGTATAAGCGCAAAGTGAGAAAAATTTTTAGGTTGCTCAACCGCCACCAGATCTTATTGATATTGGGATTCCGCTTTTTATATGGCATTCGGACTGTGACACCATTTGTGTTGGGGGCGGCAGGGATCTCCCCTAAGTTGTATGTGCCGTTGAATCTATTAGGTGCTGGTGTTTGGGCAATTGCGGTTGGATTACTTGGCTATTGGTTTGGCCAAGCAATACAGGTTATTTTGGAGCAAATGCACCATTATGAATATTGGTTTTTGAGCATATTAGTCGTATTTGCTGTCGTTATCGTGCTTGGACTGTATTTAAGACGGCAAAAACGATAATTAAAGAAAAAAATTTTAATTTTTTTGTAAAACTAGATGCTATCCGGTTCCATATTGAATCATAATTTGATTAAATTAGCAGCATATTGTGATGTTGGTCGCATTTTTATCGCAATACTTTAATTGGCGGAATTATAAGCTATGGCAAATTTCTTGCATTTAAATTCACATCCCCGGATTGTTGGAGAAAATAATGGTTAGATCGTGTTTCCGTGGAGCATCTGGCGTTTCTGTTTCTGTTCGTCCTTGCTCTCAGTCATCAAATGGTTCAAAAAGCGCGCTCCCTAAGTTAGGGACGTATATTTGTAAAAAGGATATTGCAAAAAAGTAGTAGACAGTTCGGACTCTGAAGACCCTCTTGCTCAAAAACCTCTGATTGAGCAATGGGAGCCCGAGCTGACAACCGCCTGATTAAAGTCGATTATATCCTAATAGCGAAGCCTTTGAGCTTCGCTATTTTGTTTCTAGCCTTGCCTAAATCCCTCTCAGATTTCTGCAAAACTAATCACAAAAGGTCAACAGTCCCTAGCTAGATTATTTTTATTGAGCTCTTTTAAAAGGAATCTGGCAGATGCTTGATCTGCCAGATTTATTGGTTGTGTCTATTAGTGAGATAAATGAAAAGGTTATAGTTCTAACTCGTCGTCCAACTCGAGTGTTGAATCAATTGACAATAGCTCCTGTTTTAAACGCATCCGCTCCTTGATGGTTTCGATTTCTCGCCAACGTCTTTTTTTACTACCTTTAGACGCCTTTGTGGTTGGTTCACTCATGCCTAATGTATCAAAATCTAAACGTTCCATAGGACCCTCACTCAGGCTAATAGTGGTTATTTAATTACCATATTGGTTTTCAAAGTAAAGTGTTTTAGTTGCAATTTTTTGACAAGATATAATTATTTCTAAGTAAAAGGTTTCGTTTCTAAACGAAGATGAATTTAACTAATGATAGTTCTATGATTTGAAGATGGAGATCTAAAATGGAACATTTATTTAAAAGTTCTGTTGCATTTACGTTAAATTCAGTGAATATCACTGGTTATAAAATCATTTTTGGCTAAAAATGAGGCTTGAGAGAGAGATGAACAGCTTTGTATTGAAATGCAGAAGTGATTAGATTTTATAGGGGAAAATTTCCCCTATAAAATAGGCCTATTTAGCCGAGGCTTGCTCACTGCTTTGCAGCGCTTGCTGGATCTGCTTTTCAAAAGCCTTAAGACGTTTATAAATTGAAAGCAGTTCAACAATGGTGGTCCATGAGTAGACCAGAAACTGAAACGAATTTTCAACCTTATCGAAAGCTCGCAAAATTTGTTGTAAAACCCCTAGTGTGATGACTCCGGCGACAATGGTCGGGCCGAGAAAGACATAGGGTAAAATGGTGGTGTATTGTAGATAAGACCACTTGGCAATATCGAAATAAAGATAGTGTTTATACAGAGTGAAGTAGTTTTTTCGGATATTTTGGAATAATTCTTTGACTGTCTCAGGATGGGCTCTGTCTGCTTCATCCTCGCCGTAGACTAGCTCTTTACGATAAGCGGCTTCTACCCTTTGGTTTTTAAACTCCAATCCCGGTAATTTAATGCCGACTAATGCCAATAAAACAGTGCCGAAAATGGCCGAAAGTATAGCTAGGTAGATCAGCGAGTGGGGGACTGCTCCAATCCATGGTAGTTGAGTGACTTGCTTTGAGAGCACCCACAGAATAGGTAAGAATGCGATGAGTGTCATGATGGATTGGACTAGACTCGAGCCTAGTCCTTCAACAATTCTAGCAAAGCGCATAGTATCTTCCTGAATACGTTGAGATGCCCCCTCAATATGGTGAATTTGCGGCCAATACTGCATGTAATAATCATTCATGGCTTGGCGCCAGCGAAAGACATAATGGCGGACGAAAAAATCCAGTAAGACGGCAACAATGATGTAAACAGAAACAATATTGAAAAAGTCGAGACAACCCATTAATAGGTCGTGGAGAGTGACTGAATGCGATTTGGAAAGAGCATCTTGAATGAGGTTATAAAATGAACCAAACCATTCATTTACTTTGACATCGATTTCTACTTTGTACCATGTGACTCCCAAAATGAGCAATGTGCCTAGAACAGACCAATGCAACCACCGCTTATTCAAAAAGAATGATCGAAACATCCCAAATCCTATTATTGTGTAATGCAAAATTGTAACGCTGATATTGTTAGGTCATCAGTAGCGAAAAAAGTGCCATATTGGAAAAAAGAATTTTGAAAAGTAACTGGCAACTTTGTTTCTATGTAACGCTAACTGAAAATGCCTTCGTTTCACTCAGGCATTGACTATCATACGAATTTCTTTGTAATTATGAGTAATCTTTGTGTAAAGATCGCCTGTAGGCGAAATTCCCACATTACCACAACAAAAGGGGAAGAAGTAAATCTACTGGGTGATTAATCTGTTCCTTGCGCATACCAAGATTCAACAATGACCACGGCACTTGCACTATCGACGGCTCCTTTTCCCAAGGCTCGATAGCCGCCTTTTTCAAATAAAGTGGCGCGAGCATCGACAGTCGTGAGTCGTTCATCTTGCAAATCAACTGGTAATCCGTAACGGCCATGTAATCGATTGGCAAATTTACGAGCGCGAGTTGTGATGGCTTGCTCGCTACCATCCATATTTAAAGGTAAGCCCACCACTAAGCGCTGTGGTTGCCACTGTTGGATAATGTTGCCTAGCTCATCCCAATTGGGGATTCCATCACGGGCTTTGAGTGCCTTTAATGCACTGGCACTTCCTGTGATGGGGTTGCCAATTGCAACACCAATGCTTTGGGTGCCAAAGTCAAAGCCAAGAATTGATACTGTCATAACAATTATGCATGTCCGATATCAGAGGTGAGTTGCCAGGGTTCAAATCCTAACTGACGAGCCGCAGCTTCCCAGCGTTGATGGGTGGGTGTATTAAAAATAATATCTGGATCAGCTGGAATATTTAGCCATGCATTGTCGGCTATCTCTTGTTCAAGCTGGCCAGCAGACCAGCCAGCATACCCTAATGTGACTAGGTAATGTTCTGGTTGGCTATCCGTTCCCAAGGTATTGAGTATATCTTTAGACGTCGTAATCATAACTTGATTACTTAATGCTAAAGAGCTATTAAACCCATCTTGGGGTGTGTGCAGTACGAACCCCCGCTCTTGCGCAACAGGGCCTCCTTGATAGACTTGATGACCAGCCAACTCTTGGAGATCCCGATGGCTATCCATCATATCTATTTGGGTCAGTAAGCTATCGATGGTTAAATCGACAGGAACATTGACCACTAGACCCATTGCACCATCTTCGTTATGTTCACAAACGTAGACAACTGTTTGCTTAAAATAAGGGTCTGTAAAACTAGGCATTGCAATTAAAAACTGGTTTTTTAAATTTTCCATTGCTCCTCCTCAAGGGAATGCTATTCCCTAGTGCTGGCGCTCGTTTAAACGACGTTCGATCGCTAGCATTAGTTGCTGCGCAATATCAAACCCAAACGCAGCCTGAATTTCTCGAATGCAGGTCGGACTCGTCACGTTGATTTCGGTAACATGATCTCCGATGATATCTAGTCCGACGAAAATCAGCCCTTTTTCTTTCAGAGTTGGACCAATAGCTCGGGCAATTCGCCAGTCGGATTCTGAGAGCTCCCGAGCTTCTCCACGGCCACCAGCGGCTAAATTACCTCGAGTTTCTCCCTGGGGAGGAATACGGGCTAAACAATAAGGCATGGGCTCGCCATCGACAATGAGAATGCGTTTATCACCATCCTTAATCTCGGGAAGATAGCTTTGTACCATGCAAAACTGGCTACCTCGCTCAGTGAGCGTTTCGATAATCACTGATACATTTGGATCTTCTTCTTTTACCCGGAAGATTGACGTTCCGCCCATGCCATCTAACGGCTTCATGATGACATCGCGATATTGCTGATGAAACGCTTTTAACTGCTTGGCATTACGGGTCACCAGGGTTGGCGGTGTAAACTCGCTAAACCAGGCGGTGAATAATTTTTCATTGGCATCGCGTAAACTTTGCGGCTTATTGACAATCAACGTGCCATTATCCTCTGCTCTTTCAAGTATATAGGTTGCATAAATATATTCAGTATCAAATGGTGGATCTTTGCGCATTAAGATGACATCGAGTTCTTTAAGCTCGCGTGTTGCGACTTCACCTAATTGATAAAAATCGTCTGGGTTATCGGCAACTGTTATTTCACTCATTTGAGCCCAGGCCTGTCCATCGCGCAAAAAGAGATCGCCCATCTGCATATAATATAGCTCGTATCCGCGGCTCTGCGCAGCTAACAGCATGGCCAGCGATGTATCTTTTTTAAAATGGATCTCTTCAATTGGATCCATGACAATTCCGAGCTTAATGGTCATTATGCTAAATCTCCAAATTGACTCTGTAGTGCACTTATAGCGCAAAGAGCGGCGGTTTCTGTTCTTAAGATACGCGGGCCTAACTGGATTTCTGCAAACGCGAGATCACTCATCTGAGTAATTTCCTGTTCACTCAAACCTCCTTCAGGTCCAATTAACAACCGGATCCCTTGTTCTGGTCTCGGTATGCTCTTAATGGTATATGGGGCCTGTGGGTGTAAATTCAACTTCAGTTCGTTGGTTTGTTCGCTTGCCCATTGGTTTAGTTCCAACACTGGATTGATGGTAGGGATAATGGCTCGGCCACATTGTTCGCAGGCACTAATGACAATTTTTTGCCACTGTTGGCGTTTTTTCTCCAATCGCTCTGGAGGCAATTTGACGCCACAACGGGCACTGAGTAGCGGGGTAATTTCATCGACGCCTAGCTCCACGGATTTCTGTAGCGTGAAATCCATTTTATCACCCCGGGAGATGACTTGACCTAAATGGATATGAAGTGGCGATTCAATCTGGCGTTTATCATTACTCGAATCGAGCCGGACCTCAACATTGCGTTTCGTTAATGTGGTGATCTCTCCGGCATAATCAAAGCCATCACCACAAAATAAAATAACGGGATGGCCTTCTTTAAGGCGTAAGACACGAGCAATGTGTCCCGTCGCGTCATCGCTAAGCAATACCTGCTGCTGTGTTGCTAATTGTGAGGGATGGTAGATTCTTGGAATACGCATGCGTTTAGATATCCTTTACTGATCGGGCAAACGGGGAACATTGTCATCTTCAACAGCGACTAACACTGCTCCGCAATCTCGGCACAGATAATAGCGGCCACGCAAAATAGCGCGATGACGTCGTGTTGACAACTGGTAATGACGGCAGTTGCAACGATATGGATAAGTTTGCCCCTGCACACGACCGACATCATACGTGTGCAAGCGAATAGCAGGTAAGTTAAAAACCTGCTGCATAATTTGTTGCCATTGGCTGCCGTGAGGGCGAACGTTGCCCCAAAGGCAGTAAGCTATCCAATGGGCGACCTCATGTCCAACGGTCTGTTTAATAAAGTGGTCACGATTTTCTTCATAGAGAATGCGATTAAAGCGCAGCTCGGCTTGATCGAGACGGGCCTGGCCAGCAGCTTTGCCGCGCAAATTCACTTTAATTGCAGGCCGAGCAAAGGTTCGCTTAAAATATTTTTCTGCCATACGAATATAATTTTCGCAGGCGGCGCTTATTTCATGCATAAGTATAAAAATAAAAAGGCGCCATTGGCGCCTTTATCGATAGCCTTAAAAAGCGATTTTACAGCCCAGCTGCTTCCTTGAGCAAGTTCGCCTTATCCGTTTTTTCCCAAGGGAACTGATTCCGTCCGAAGTGGCCGAATGTTGCTGTTTCTTGATAGATAGGCCGTTTTAAATCGAGCATTTCGATTAATCCGTAAGGACGTAAATCAAAGTTTTCACGAACTAACTGAACCAACCGTTCATCGCTCACTTTGCCGGTCCCGAAGGTATCAACACTAATTGATGTCGGTTCCGCCACGCCAATTGCATATGACACTTGAAGCTCACAACGATTAGCCAGACCTGCTGCAACGATGTTTTTGGCAACATAGCGTGCTGCATATGCTGCACTGCGGTCAACTTTTGATGGATCTTTGCCTGAGAATGCCCCACCACCATGACGAGCCATGCCACCGTATGTATCTACGATAATTTTACGTCCAGTTAGACCACAATCCCCCATGGGGCCACCAATGACAAAACGGCCTGTTGGGTTAATAAAGAATTTCGTTTTATCACTGAGCCATTCGCTGGGTAATACGGGTTTGATGATGGTTTCCATCACCGCTTCCTGAAGCTCTTTCTGGCTGATGTCCTCGCTATGTTGGGTAGACAAAACGACTGCATCAATCCCTTTGATTTTACCATTTTCATAGGCGAAGGTGACTTGGCTTTTCGCATCTGGACGCAACCACGGCAGTGTTTTGTCGCGCCGAACTTGTGACTGACGTTCAACTAACCGGTGCGAGTAAGTGATAGGAGCAGGCATCAAGACATCCGTTTCATCAGTTGCATAACCAAACATCAAACCTTGGTCACCTGCACCTTGTGCTTTTGGATCGGCGCGATCCACACCTTGATTAATATCTGGAGACTGTTTGCCAATAGCATTTAATACAGCGCATGAATCTGCATCAAAACCCATTTCAGAGCCGGTATATCCGATTTCACGAACAGTTCGACGAGCAATCTCTTCAATATCCACCCATGCTGAAGTCGTAATTTCACCACCCACTAAAACCATACCGGTTTTGACATATGTCTCACAGGCAACGCGGGCCATAGGATCTTGAGTAAGGATTGCATCAAGGACCGCATCAGAGATTTGATCCGCGATTTTATCGGGATGTCCTTCTGAGACTGATTCAGATGTAAACAAATGTGTAGCCATGGAAAACTCTCTTAATCAAAGAATTAGAAATAGATGTGTGCCCATCTGGACGTCTATTCTAGATTATTCAGCAAAATTATCCAGTACTTTCTGTATCATGCATTGCTATCCGAATTGGGCGGTGTACTTTGCTTGACCATGTCTTTTGCTGCTGGTTGCCGATTTTCTTTATTCAGTAGTGATTGTTTGAGCAGCGCTGAGTATAGCGGACTTCCACCGAGTAACTGAGCAATAAAGGTGGCTCCCAGACAAGTCATTAATAGTGGCAAAATCAGTTGGTAGTTATCAGTCATTTCGACCACCAAGACAATCCCTGTTACCGGTGCTCGGACAGTTGCAGCAAACAAAGCACCCATGCCAGCCACGGCATAAACGCCAGGTTCACCCACCAAGTTAGGGAAGAAGTGTGCGGCAATGGCACCATATGCTAAGCCTAACAATGTTCCCAATGTCAGCATCGGTGCGAATACCCCACCAGGGGCACCTGATGAAAAACATCCGAGTGTTGCAACCATGCGCAAGGCAAAAAACATCACTAGAATCACCCAAGGCATGGGATGTTTTACAAATTCGGTGATATGAATGATACCGCCCATGGCCATGGAAGGGTAATAAAGCTGTAGGAATGCAAATATCGCCCCAAAAATAGCGCCGGTAATGGTCATTCGTAACATGTTATTGCGGTGATAGCGCTTGAACATTGCTGTCAACTGCAAGACCCAGTTATTGAAGTTGATCCCGATAATCCCAAAGATAATTCCCAGCAATAAAAAGAGCCACAGCGATCCCAGTGGTGGAATTTGGTAGCTTTGGATCTCCATAATTGCATTTTGACCATGGAAGTAGCGCAATACGATGGTCGACATCAACGTTGCTAGCGTGACACATTTAAATGAAGTGATGTTATAGCGAAATTGTGGTCGCATCTCTTCAATAATAAATAAGATACCTGCTAAAGGGGCATTAAATGCAGCGGCTAACCCGGCAGCGGCCCCAGAGGCGGTGAGCACGTGGGTGGCATGTTGATAACGTTTGGCTGAACCGGCACACATACGCCCGACAGCCCCACCAATTTGTACTGATGGCCCTTCGCGGCCCAGCACCATTCCGGAGCTTAAAGTGAGGGCCCCGGCGATAAATTTAACCGGTAGTACACGCCACCAACGAATATCATGTAATCCATCTAGCGCACCCTCAATATGAGGGATCCCACTTCCTGATGACTCTGGAGCGAGTTTCCCCGTTAGCCAGAAGCCGACCGCAGCGAAAATTGCGCCAGCAATAATAATCAATATAGCGATGACAAAATGGGGCAGTCCCCAGCTATCAAAAAAATGCATGCGATAATGGGCAAGGAAATTAATCGCATATTCAAAAGTTGACACAATAAGGCCAGAAATAGCACCTACAATTGCAGATAGACCGAGTAGGACGACATAGTCTGCTTGAGTTGTAAATATTTTTGGGGTCGCTCTGTGTTTGAGGAGCCCGCCTTGAAAAAAACGGAAATTTGGAGATCTGGGCATTTGGCCTGAACCTAACAGTTAAATTGTGAGATGGATCATAAAAAATTGACGGCGTTAAGCTTATGGTCGTCAGGTTTTTTTGCTATGACAAACATCAACAAATCGTTTCTTTCTGTGCACAATCGAGTAGGTGAGTTTATAAACAATTGCATTTACAAACGAATTATCGGCTCTGGAGTTAATGAAACGTATTCCCTTCACTATTTAAGGAGCAGTACTAAGACGTTGCCAGTTAATGAAGAGTGTCATAACGCCTCTCTGGTTGCTAGCTGGCATAACTTGTACGATAAAAGCATAGGGAATTTGACTGAAAAACGGCTCATGAACGCAGAACTAACAATTCATTAGCTTTAAAAATGTGATGTCAATCATTTTGTAAAGCATACAAATAACCTGGTCAGGAAACAAGCATATTCCATCACTCAGATGTATTTTTTATGTTAAATCGAGATGAGAATATGTGGCTTGGGAAGGATGAAAAATAGCTTGAAATGGACAATAGCGCTGAAAAATTACCGACAAGAGACGCACGTATTAGCTATCTAATACAATGTCAAACTATCGAGGCTGTTATCTATTGTAGTTGAATTTTGTTCGAAATACGTTTAAATGAACTCATAAGGCAGTATCTGAGAGTGAATTGTCCAGCGTTAAATGCCATTTGTGGCGGACGCAACACAACATAACTAAAACCCTCTCAGATTGCTGTAAAACTAATTACTAAAGGCTAACGGCCTTAATATAAAGTTGAATTTAATGGATTATATAGCTATATCGTTGTGATTATTCGTCGATCTTTCTAATTTGTTATCCACAGATCATTTTGTTGATATAAACGTTGAGTCGGTCGTGGGAGTTTGTGACAATGGGTAGACGTGAGTATTACTATATAATCAATTCATTCATCAGGAGAAATCAATGTCTTCCCGTCGACAGCTTGCTAATGCGATTCGGGCGTTAAGTATGGACGCCGTGCAAAAAGCTAAATCTGGTCATCCAGGCGCCCCTATGGGTATGGCTGATATTGCCGAAGTTCTCTGGCGTGACTATTTAAAACATAATCCACGCAATCCCAAATGGGCTGACCGTGACCGATTTGTTTTATCAAATGGTCATGCTTCAATGCTTCTATATTCATTGTTGCATTTAACTGGTTATGATTTGCCTATTGAAGAGTTGAAGAACTTCCGTCAATTGCATTCTAAAACTCCAGGTCATCCAGAATATGGTTATACCGCTGGCGTTGAAACAACCACTGGCCCTTTAGGGCAAGGAATTAGCAATGCCGTGGGTATGGCGATTGCTGAGAAAACATTATCTGCCCATTTTAATCGTAAAGGGTTTGATATCGTTGACCATTATACTTATTGCTTTTTAGGCGATGGTTGTATGATGGAAGGTATCTCTCATGAGAGTTGCTCTTTAGCCGGAACGTTAGGTTTAGGTAAACTCATCGCATTTTATGATGATAATGGCATTTCTATTGATGGTGATGTTGAAGGTTGGTTTACTGACGATACCGCCAAACGCTTTGAAGCTTATGGATGGCATGTCATCTCTGGGGTCGACGGTCATGATAGTGCGGCAATTAGTCGTGCTATTGAACAGGCTCGCTTGGAACATAACAAACCTACTCTGCTTTGTCTTAAAACTGTCATTGGTTTTGGTTCACCGAATAAAGCCGGGTCTCATGATAGCCACGGTGCGGCCTTAGGTGATGAAGAAGTCGCCTTAACTCGCAAGCAGTTGGGCTGGGAATACCCTCCTTTTGAAATTCCAGACGATATTTATGCACAATGGGATGCCAAAGATAAAGGCGAACAATTTGAACAGCAGTGGAATGAATTGTTCAGCGAATATCAGGAGCAATATCCTGAGTTAGCCAGCGAATTCACCCGTCGTATGGAAGGGAAACTCCCTGAAGACTGGGCTACATTTGCCGATCAAAAAATTGAAGAGTTACAAGAAACGCAAGAAAAAGTGGCGACTCGTAAATCGTCTCAGATCGTCTTAAATACCTTCGGGCCAAAATTGCCTGAACTGCTAGGTGGTTCTGCTGATTTAGCACCATCTAACTTAACGATCTGGAATGATTCCAAAGCAATCACGCATGATGATGCCTGTGGTAACTATTTGCATTATGGGGTTCGTGAATTTGGGATGTCTGCCATTATGAATGGTATGGCTGTGCATGGCGGGTTGCTGCCATACGGTGCAACTTTCTTGATGTTTATGGAATATGCACGTAATGCTGTTCGCATGGCTTCATTGATGAAAGCGAAAACTATCTTCGTTTATACCCATGACTCGATTGGTTTGGGAGAAGATGGTCCAACACACCAAGCGGTTGAACAGACTTCTATTTTGCGTCTGACACCAAATATGCAGACTTGGCGTCCTTGTGATACCGTTGAATCGGCAATTGCGTGGCGTAGTGCTGTTGAGCGCCAAGATGGCCCTAGTGCATTAATTTTCTCGCGTCAGGGTTTAGCACCACAAAGTCGTGATGCACAGCAGCTTAAAGATGTTGCTCGTGGTGGGTATATCCTAAAAGATTGTGATACTACCCCCGACTTAATTTTGATTGCTACCGGGTCCGAAGTTGAGCTGGCGGTTAACGCCGCAGAGCAATTAGCTGAACAGGGTAAAGCGGTTCGCGTAGTCTCGATGCCTTGTACGGAATTGTTTGATGCGCAAGATGAAGCCTATCGAGAAGCCGTATTACCAAGTGCTGTGCGTAAACGTGTTGCAATTGAAGCTGGTATTGCTGATTTTTGGACGAAGTACACCGGTTTTGATGGTGCTATCGTTGGTATGCATACCTTTGGGGAATCAGCTCCGGCTGAAGAACTGTTTAAAGAGTTTGGATTTACAGTTGAAAATGTCGTGGCGAAAGCTTTGGCGCTGTAATAACTGATTGCACGAAAGATAAAAGCCCGCTTTGATTAGCGGGTTTTTTATATCTGAAAAATGTTATTTCTAGCGTAAAAATAGCCGCAAAAGAGCCTCTGTTATGACTCTAAATGTGGTAGTATTACTACAAATGATCGGATTGAAAGAAATAGATCAATAACAGCATTTTAGGATATGAAACTCATAGAGTGTGGATAACCTGCGATCTATATCGTATTCATCTAGAGTAAATACCGATAAATGGGGTTTAATCACTTTAATTTTCTATCTTTCGCTAATAGTTATCGTGACAAAGATTGATAAAATAATTGCATCTGAACGTAAAAAATTTACAGTTTCTGATGTAAATCAAGTCATGTTGGAATGCATTCAAGGTAGATTATAGGTAGCATTGTTTTAACAACATGTTGGTCAAGGCCAATGACTCTACAAGCTTCCATGATATGAGTTTGGCAGTAGCCTTGATGGCATCGAATCGAATTAGTCGGCAAGGTCCGGCTAATAAAGTTTAGCTTTAAATATATGAAGAGGACTGATAATGACAATTATCAAAATGGCTGATCTTGATCTCAGCGGTAAACGAGTCTTAATTCGTGAAGATCTAAACGTTCCTGTAAAAAACGGTAAAGTAGCCTCTGATGCACGTATTCTTGCATCTATTCCTACCATCAAACTAGCTCTGGAAAAAGGTGCTAAGTTGATGATTACTTCTCATTTAGGCCGTCCTACTGAAGGTGAATACAACCCTGAATTTTCTTTGCAGCCAGTGGTTGATTACCTCAATGAGGCATTAGATGCGCCTGTGCGTTTAGCTAAAGATTATTTAGATGGCATCGAAATAAATGCTGGCGAAGTCGTAGTTTTGGAAAATGTTCGCTTTAACAAAGGCGAAAAGAAAAATGACGAAGCGTTAGCTAAAAAAATGGCTGCACTATGTGATGTTTATGTCATGGATGCGTTTGGTACTGCTCACCGAGCTCAGGCATCTACCCATGGCGTAGGCCTGTTTGCACAAACAGCATGTGCGGGTCCTTTATTAGCAGGCGAACTCGAGGCTCTTGGTAAAGCAATGGATCATCCAGCTCGGCCAATGGTTGCGATTGTCGGTGGATCAAAAGTTTCAACTAAACTGACTGTACTGAAATCTCTGTCACAGGTTGCTGACCAATTAGTTGTCGGTGGTGGTATTGCCAATACCTTTATTGCGGCTAATGGCGGTAATGTTGGTAAATCTCTATATGAAGCAGACTTGGTTGATACAGCTAAAGAGTTGATGAATGAATGTTCAATTCCTGTTGCAACCGATGTTGTTGTTGGCAAAGAGTTCGATGAAAAAACGCCGGCAACGACTAAATCAGTTGCAGATGTGGCTGATGATGACATGATCTTTGACTTGGGGCCTGATTCATCTGCTCAGTTGGCCGATATTCTTAAGAATGCTAAAACTATTCTGTGGAATGGCCCTGTTGGCGTATTTGAATTTGATCAGTTCGCTGAAGGGACTAAAGTGATTGCAAATGCGATTGCTCAAAGTGATGCATTCTCGATTGCCGGTGGTGGTGACACACTAGCAGCTATCGATAAATTCGGTATCAAAGATAAAGTATCTTATATTTCAACTGGTGGTGGTGCATTCCTTGAATTCGTTGAAGGTAAAACGCTACCTGCTGTTGCAATGTTAGAAGAACGCGCTAAAAAATAATATCTAGAAGGAACAGCTCATGAGCTGTTCCTCTGGTTAATTATCTGCCAGCTGATCACAGTGGTCAGGTAATTTGTTAGAATGATTATCTACATTTTAAAAGAGACAGGATGGGAACCCTTACTATGTCTAAAATTTTTGATGCGGTCAAACCCGGTGTATTAACTGGTGATGACGTCCAGAAAGTATTCAAGATAGCGAAAGAAAATAACTTCGCTCTGCCTGCTGTTAACTGTGTTAACACGGATACTATCAATGCTGTATTAGAAGCAGCGGCTAAAGTTAAATCGCCTGTCATTATCCAGTTTTCCAACGGTGGTGCGGCATTTTTAGCAGGTAAAGGCATTAAACTGGAAGGTCAGCAGCCACAGATCTTAGGTGCTATCTCCGGTGCAAAACACGTTCATAACTTGGCCGAACATTATGGGGTTCCAGTTATCCTGCATACTGACCATGCAGCTAAAAAATTGTTGCCTTGGATCGACGGCTTATTAGATGCTGGTGAAAAACATTTTGCTGAAACTGGCAAACCATTGTTTAGCTCTCATATGCTGGATCTTTCTGAAGAGTCTCTTGAAGATAACATCGAAATTAGTTCTAAATATTTAGCTCGTATGGCTAAAATGGACATGACTCTGGAAATTGAACTGGGTTGTACTGGTGGTGAAGAAGATGGCGTTGATAACAGCCATATGGATGCTTCATCTTTGTACACTCAGCCAGAAGATGTTGCTTACGCGTATGAAAAATTGCATGCGATTAGCCCACGTTTCACTATTGCTGCTTCATTCGGTAATGTACACGGTGTATATAAACCAGGCAACGTTGTTCTCAAACCAACGATTTTGCGCGATTCTCAGAAACATGTGTCTGAAAAATTCAATTTACCAGAAAAATCATTGGATTTTGTATTCCATGGTGGTTCAGGCTCTTCACTAGAAGAAATCCGCGAAGCAATCAGCTACGGTGTGATTAAAATGAATATCGACACTGATACTCAGTGGGCGAACTGGCACGGTGTATTAGACTATTACAAAGCTAACGAAGGTTATCTGCAAAGCCAGATTGGTAACCCTAAAGGCGACGACCAACCAAATAAAAAATTCTACGATCCTCGCGTTTGGTTACGTAAAGGTGAAGAATCAATGGTTAAACGCTTAGAAGAAGCGTTCAATGCTCTGAATGCGATTGATGTACTGTAATCCATTAAGTTAGTTCGTTAGCATTGTGAAGAAAACCGGTCATTTGGCCGGTTTTTTTATCTTCGATGAGCCGCCAAGGTGCTCATCAGAGTGGATATATGGATAAGAAGCGGGTTATTTTTCTACTATATTTTAGCAAAGCTGATGTGCCAAGTGACTTTAATTCGACCTGTTGGTAAGTATGGTGTGTCATGGCTAAGCATAAGATCCTAGCGAGTAAAACGACTAAAGGATGTGGTCACGAAACAAGATGACGGTTTTTACCTAACATCGTCAGCTTGATATATGAAGAATATTCTATTGCTTATTGGATGTGAATTTTCAATGTTTCTATCTAATTTGCTGTGGCCTTGCATTTTTTGTATTTATTCTGCGGTTCTGTTGCAACTTCTCGATGGATCGCTAAGCTCATTGATATTGTCCTTATGAAAGAGGTTCCTATGTTTATGTCACGAATATGGTTTATCGCTACGCTTTGTGGACTACTGCTAAGTGGCCAAGCCTTGGCGACAACATTGACCATAACAGGAAATGCATCAATGCAAGTGATGCCTGATATGGCAACCATTATGTTTACAGTGTCTAAGACAGCTAAGACAGCATCCACTGCAAAGCAACAAGCGGATCAGCGTGTGCGGGCTCTGCAAAATGAACTTGGTCATCAATCATGGCTTCATTTTAGTAGTGGTCAACTTCGAGTCATGCCTGTTTATTCGCTGGATACCAATAAGAACCGTCAATTGAGCGGCTATCAGGCAAGGCGCCCGGTTATTGTAAAGATTATGAATCTCGCCAAGTTAAGTGATGTTCTCGGAAGCGGGTTGCAAGAAGCAGATAGCGTGACGCAAATTCGGTATGATAGTTCTAAGCGCGCCAAATTAACTGAGCGAGTTCGCCTTGCAGCGCTTAAAAATGCCCAACTTATTGCCCATCAATTTGCAAAAGCTCTCAATAAAAAGGTGGTGTCAGTTGATTCGATTGATTATAACAATCGCATGCCCAATCAACCGATTCAATTACTTCGAGAAGCAAAATTCAGTTCTAATAGTTACCAGAGTGAAAGCCTTCGTATTGATGACTCGGTGTTGGTTCACTTTACGCTCGACTAATAAAAAAGCCTGCAAAAAGCAGGCTTCAAATAAAAAGCAAAGAGTTACCTTAATACAATACGCGAGCGCGAATAGTTCCATCAATTGCTTTTAGTTTTTCCAGCGCTGTGTGGCTCTGAGTGGTTTGTACATCAATGACCACATAACCAATACCACCGGCTGTTTGCAGATATTGGGCGGCAATGTTGAATTCATCATCTGCAAAGATTTGGTTAATTTTAGTAATCACACCGGGCTGATTGTGATGGATATGGAGCAAACGACTCGCGCCATCAGTATTGGCTGGTAGCGACACTTCAGGGAAGTTTACTGCAGACAATGTTGAGCCATTATCAGAGTATTTCACCAGCTTGGATGCTACTTCGGTACCGATATTCTCTTGAGCTTCTTGGGTACTTCCCCCAATGTGTGGCGTGAGCAGAACGTTATCAAATTCACGAAGCGGTGATACAAACTCTTCTTTATTTGATTTGGGTTCGCTTGGATAGACATCAATCGCTGCACCAGCAACTTTATCTGTTGCTAATGCTTGAGCGAGTGCATCAATGTCAACGACACTGCCTCGAGATGCGTTAATGAGCATCGCGCCATCTTTCATTTGCGCAATCTCTTCTTGACCAAACATCAATTTAGTTTGAGGGGTTTCTGGAACATGTAAGCTGACCACATCAGCACGATTTAAAAGTTCTTTCATCGTGCTGATTTGTCGGGCGTTGCCCAGCGATAACTGAGGTTCAATATCGTAGTAAATAACTTCCATTCCTACGGTTTCAGCTAAAATTCCCAATTGTGTTCCAATATGGCCATAACCAATAATCCCTAATGTTTTACCACGAGCTTCAAAGGCATTATTAGCTGATTTTTGCCACTCGCCACGATGGGCTTTGGCATTACGAGAGGGAATGCCACGTAACAACAAAATTGTTTCAGCGATGACAAGCTCGGCAACGCTACGGGTATTTGAGAATGGAGCATTAAATACCGGGATCCCCAAGTCCCTTGCCGCGTCTAAATCGACTTGATTTGTACCAATACAAAAACAACCGATTGCGACTAGTTTTTCCGCATGAGCTAAAACTTCTTTAGTCAGCTGAGAACGCGATCGAATCCCGATAAAGTGGACATCTTTAATTTTTTCAATGAGATCTTCTTTGCTCAAGGATGTTTTTAACTGTTCAATATTGGTATAACCCGCACTATGAAAGCTTTCGATAGAGCTGGGGTGTAACCCTTCGAGCAACAGAATTTTTATTTTATCTTTATCGAGTGAAAATTTTGACATGGTTTCGATCTACTCCGAATGTGTGCTGCATAACAGAGTTATAAATTAGCAGAAAAGTGATCCCGGGGAAATGTATCATTTTCCCGGAATTGAGGGGGATAAGTGATAAATTTGGTATATCGCGTAAATGTGATCTGAATCCTTTATGTTCAAATTTATATTTAGACATTTACTCTGAATTAGACCGTATTATCCAAATAAAAAAGCCAGCGGTAGGCTGGCGGATGGTTCGAGCTTTTAGCGTTCAGTAATGCCTTGGCTGGTTCCAATAATCACTTGGTCAGCGCCACGCAAGGCAAAAATGCCATTGGTGACAACACCAGGAATGTTATTAATGGCTTTTTCCATTGCAACTGGGTCAAGGATTTCAAAATTGTGCACATCTAAAATGATATTGCCATTATCAGTGACTACGCCTTGACGGTATTCAGGCATGCCGCCAAGTTTAACCAACTCGCGAGCGACATAGCTACGTGCCATGGGGATCACTTCAACCGGCAATGGAAATTGTCCGAGTACATCGACCTGTTTACTTTGATCCACAATACAGATAAAAGTTTTTGCGACAGCAGAGACAATTTTTTCCCGAGTCAGTGCGGCTCCGCCGCCTTTGATCATCGCATTGTGTGGTGTTATCTCATCAGCCCCATCAATATAGATGTCAAGTCGGTCAACACTGTTTAGATCTAACACCTCAATACCAAGTTTGCGCAATCGTTCAGCTGATTGAACTGAACTTGCAACTGCACCATCAAGTTGGCTGGCAATGGGTTTGAGTGCATCAATAAAATAGTTCACTGTCGAACCCGTTCCGACACCGATGATGGTTCCGGGTTTGACATATTTTATAGCCGCTTGACCAACGGCTTGTTTTAATTCATCTTGGGTCATAAAGATTATCTCAATCTGATATTTATTGACCAATTATACCCTTTTATGTGTCCATTCCCAGAGTCGTGATGGCGTGATAATACAATCAAGCGGTTGATCCCATGTTTCAATCGGCAGGTTTGGATAGCGTTGACTATCGTGGGCGATACCAATACTTGTTACGTTGTTTGATATGCTACTTAACGTCCTGTCGTAAAAGCCGCCTCCCATTCCCAAGCGGTTCCCGTATTGATCAAACGCAACCAGCGGCATTACTAAAATATCTAGCTGGTTAGCGGGTAAAATCTGTGAACAATTTAGTTTTGGCTCTAGGATATTAAAGCGATTAGCAACAAGTGGGGTGTGGGCGCTGTACTGTTGAAATAGTAAATGTCCGTGGCAAAAAGGATGTAATACTGGCAGATAAAGCTGTTTTCCTTGGCGCCAGAGTGCTTCAATGAGCGGTTTTGTTGACAACTCACCATCAAAGCTTAAATACAGCGCGATGTGACGATGCTGTTTGACCTGCGGATGCATGAGTAGTCGTTGGCAAACACATTGGGCAGCATGCTGTTGTTCACGAGAACTTAATGTTTGTCGCCGCGAGCGGATGTCGCGACGAATCAGCTGTCTGAGCTGCTCGCTACTCTGTGTTTCGTCCATATGACTGTCTTCAAACATGATTGATTCATTTAGAAATTATATAACAATGTAACTGACGTGACTGTATCTAAATGTTCTGGCGTATCATCACTATCGTTCAAGGATGGGTGGGTTTGATGCGTTAATGTGACGCTGGTTTTTAAGGCTAATGGTCCCCAGATACTACTAGTGAGTGATGTTTCACTGCGACTCATTGTATTGTACTGACCAATGTCACTGGAAAGTGTCTGATGAAAGGAGGCATTGGATGTAATGTTCCAAGTATAATCTAGGCCAAGATGGAAAATACCTTCATCGCGACCATCCGAAGATTCGTTATGTCGCCAACCTGGACCTAATTCGATGTCCATCGTTTGAGTATCGTTCTGGAATGCCCGAGAACCGTAACCGAGTGATGTGGTAATGGTGTTATCGATTCCATTAAATCGGTCATTTTCATAGGTGACCAATCCGTATGTATAACGATTTTTGCTCCAATCGCGGTTCACTTTGTAACTTGCATAGTATCTTTCGGCACTTACTTTTCCTGAATCTTTCGCATAATTGGCTTCAAAATCCGTGTTGTGCCGCCATTTACCATAGAAAAAATCCATGACTAGACGACCGTGGCCACTGGATGTATCACTATTGCCTGTGGCGAGATTCACGCCTGCTTCAGCCTCACCCGCATACCCTTTTTTTTGCAAATCAGAGTCGTTAATTTCAAATGCATTAACTTGGGTTGAATACAATAGCGCCAACAGAACGCCAACTGTTACCTTTTTCAGAATCAACCTCCAGCATGATCGTTCATATTTCATTTACCAGGCCCTAATAGCTCCGTTATTGGTGGCACTGGATAAATAAATCAATAGCTTTACTATAACGGAAAGCATAACAATGCTCATCAGTTATCACCAATAAGGTGGGTGAGATTTATCTGATGCTGTGAGTTATTCCTGTGAGAAATATCTGTGCAAGAAAGAGAAGAGAACCCAGGGTGGCGCTGTCAAGTTTTTCCCTTGAACCGAAAAGTTCAAGGCGGGCTATAAATTTAGTTACCGTAGGCTTCTCAGTACGTGCTGAGCTTGCTCAATAGCAATAAAGTATAACCCTTATACTGTAGTATCGGCAGAGGAGCAACTGACTGACGCTCACCCCAGGTATTAAACAGTTTAACGATTTATCGAACTATTTTCCAATAATGCCTGTTCGATTGTGTTTTGCAGAGAACGAATTCTCTCATCCATATTTTTAGCATACTCGATATTTTTCTGTTTTTCACAAAGAAGTTCAGAACTGAGATTTAGCGCAACCATCATCGCTAATTGTTCATTGTTACTTGGCATTTTGGCATGAGCCTCTGCTAGTCGAGCGGCTAGCTCTGCGGCTGCTTCATGCAGTGCTTGTTCTTGTCCTTCAGGACAAGCAACGCGATATGTTTTTCCTAAAAGGATGATATCTACTGCTTTACTCATCGTGATGGCCTGCCTATCTATGTTGCCGAGACTATATAGTGCCGATGTCTAGCTTGCAAGCTGAGATGCCTCTTTCAGTTTTTATTTGCCTGCTATATGAACAATATCTTACACTTTTATTCGCTTCAACATAGTGAAAAATCGCTAGCAATGATAGGATCATAGCTCAATTAAGGTATATAGGCTTATATCGTGAAAGAGATGACTTACCCGGATTATGCTGAGTTTGGTGAAATTTTAGCTGAGCATATCATAGCCACTCCCGCTGAAGTACATGGATTACTCTCTGGATTACTGGCAGGAGGTTTACCTGTCGATGATCAAAGCTGGCATGTCCATCTCAATGACCTATTTAACGATGGTTATGCGCTTCCTGTTGCATTGCAACGTAAAATAGAGAAATTGGTTGTGGTGAGTGAGCAGCTATACCGAGACAATCAATTTGCTTTTTATCCATGGGTCCCTTCGGACAATGATCCTCTCGATGAGCGTAGTGAAGCACTAGCCCAGTGGGTGCAGAACTTTTTAGTCGGATTCGCGTTGGTCTGTCAGGAATTAAGTAAGGCCCCGGATGATATTCAAGAACTGATCAATGACTTTAATCAGATTGCTCAACTTTCGTTAGAGTTTGATAGCGAAGATGAAGTGAATGAACAGGCGTTCTTTGAAGTCCTTGAGTATGTTCGAGTAGGGGCCATGGCCTGTTTTAACCATTATGCTTTGCGTCCATCTAATCCTGCGAGCAAAACTTTACATTAAGTACGTTTGTGACCATGCAATCAGAATCTTTTGATATTTTAATTTGTGGCGCTGGCATGGCTGGTGCCTCACTGGCGTTGTTATTAACTAACGTTAGCTCTAAGCCCGTTAAAATCGCATTAGTTGAAGCGAATTCTCTTGATTACGGACATCATCCTGGTTTCGACGCTAGAGCTATTGCTCTCTCTGCTGGAAGTATCGATATTTATAAGCAGGCAGGGATCTGGTCTGAGCTTGGCTGTTATGCGCAACCGATTAAGCATATCCATGTTTCTGATCGTGGTCATATAGGTCAGATATCGATTCATCACGATGAATATGCCATTGATCAACTCGGTGCGGTTATTGAATTAGCCCACGCAGGCCGGGTGTTACATCAACATCTGAGACAGCTTGAAAACGTGACACTGTTTTGTCCGGCCAAAGTTCAGCAAATCGATTCATCCAAAGCGCTACAACGGGTAACGCTAACTGATGGTCGAACTCTTGAAGCGAAATTAGTCGTCGGTGCTGATGGGGGGGCTTCTGATGTTGCAGCACAAATGAAGCTTGATTCTAATACGCTCGACTTTGGGCAAAGTGCTATTATTGCGAATGTGCAATGCAATCATCCTCACCAGAGTCGAGCGTTTGAACGTTTTACAGAACATGGTCCGGTAGCACTGTTGCCAATGCAGGATAACCGTTGGTCATTAGTTTGGTGTGTCAGCCATGAGCAAGTCGAGCCATTACGACAGTGCACGGATGAAACGTTTTTAACACGCTTACAAACAATGTTCGGATATCGGGTTGGGCGATTTGAAGTGGTCGGCAAACGGGATATTTATCCACTTGTTTTAACCACTCGCTGCGCACTATTTAGCCATCGCAGCGTCATTATTGGTAATGCGGCCCATAGTTTGCACCCCATTGCAGGGCAGGGGTTTAATTTAGGCATTCGTGATGCTGCAACGTTGGCTCAGCTATTAAAAGATACTGACGATCCAGGGGATTTTGCGTTGCTAAATCGCTATCGGATGATGCGCCGAGAGGATATAGCAACCACGGTTGGTTTAACGAGTGCCTTGGCAATTGGTTTTTCCAGTAGAGATAAGTTATCTGTGGTTGCTAGAAATGCCGCTTTAGCCGCTTTGGCTAAGATTCCAGTGTTGAAAACGTCGTTGGTTCGCCAGACATTGGGCATGCTTAAGGTGGAAAATAATGAAAGCCATTTCACTCACTGACAGTTTAAGGAAAAGGAATGCAAACGTTTGATGTTGTGATTTTAGGCGCCGGTATGGTGGGACTGGCCTTAGCGCGAGGCCTTGAAAAAAGTGCATTAAATATTGCAGTTGTAGAGCCTCACTTACCTGAGCCTTTGGCAGAGCAACGTGACTTTGCGCTTCGAGTGAGTGCAATTAGTCCGGCCAGTGAGTTGTTTCTCAATCAGCTAGGGGCCTGGAAACTTATCGAAAAGCAACGTTTGCAGAGTTACCAGCGGATGCATGTATGGGAAAAAGATAGTTTTGCTAAAATCGATTTTGATTGTCAGCAGGCTATCTTACCAGCATTAGGTCATATTATTGAAAATGAAGTTATTCGAGACAGTCTCTGGCAACAGGTCAGTCAGCAGTCCAATGTATCAGTGATCAATGAGGCCTGTGTTAAGTTTGAGCAAGGTCCGCGAGATGCTTGGTTACAGTTTGAACAAACAGGCGTTGTGACCGCGCAATTGGTCGTCGGGGCTGAAGGGGCTCATTCTTGGTTACGTGAACAATTGGATGTGCCATTAACGTTTTGGGATTATCAGCATCACGCGCTGGTCGCTACTATTCGCACAGAACTCCCTCATCAGAACTGCGCGAGACAGATTTTTACTCCGCAAGGTCCGTTGGCGTTTTTACCGCTCAGTGATCCACATTTGTGCTCGATTGTCTGGTCAGTTGAGCAATCTCGTGCAGAGCAATTGCAATCTTTCGATACGGCTCGTTTTAACCAAGAGCTGACTGTAGCTTTTGACGCCCAATTAGGACAATGTCAGAGAGTCTCCGCGCTTGAGTGCTACCCGCTGCGGATGCGCTACGCTCGACAATTTGCCGGGGAGCGTTTTGCGTTAATTGGTGATGCTGCTCACACCATTCATCCATTGGCTGGTCAAGGGGTGAATTTGGGACTGGCGGATGCTAAAGCGCTCGCTGCGATTTTGTGTCAGCTGAGTCAGCAGGGAGAAGATTTGGGTGAGTATAGATTCCTGCGTTCGTGGGAGAGAGAGCGCAAAACTCAGGCAATGGTCATGATTAGCGCCATGGAATTTTTTAAACAGCTCTTTAGTGGTTCAGCACCAGCTAAGAAATTACTCCGAGGAATAGGTATGCGAGTGACCGATCAATTGCCAATGGTCAAGCAACGCTGGTTAGCTAAAGCCCTAGATCTGGGATAGTCTTCTCAGTTGCTTATCGTTGTCCCTGTTCCCTATCGGCGATGGGGACAACAATGGTCGTTAAGCGCGAAGCTCAGATAGTCTATGGAGCCTTCGTAAAGTGAGCTGTTCTTTAATTTGCCCGCCCTTATAACCTGCTTGAATGATTTCTTGGATTGGAATTTGCTGTAACTGTTTAATATAACTCAGCAAAACTCGTTTTTGGGGATAATCATCTTGCTCATGGCCGGTGCGTCCTCGAATGTCGCTTTGGCAAACATCTAATAACTGTTCGAATCTCTCTGGTTTTCGCCAGACATCACATTGGTCAAATAAGTTTAGCAATTGCTCGTCACTAAGCTCGGCTTGTTTATGGCACTGAATGTGCCAGCGACAAGCTAGCACTGCTAAGTTTTGAATATGAGTGGGAACTTTAAGCCGCTGACACAATGCCTTAGTTGGCTGAACCCCGCGTTTATCATGACCATGATGACTTGGCCATTCATTTGGTGGGGTCAAAGCTTTGCCAAAGTCATGACACAAGGCGGCGAATCGAACCTCTATGTCAGTGCTTACTAGCGCTGCTTGCTCCAAGACCAGTAGCGAGTGGATGCCCGTATCAATTTCTGGATGCCAGTGGGCAGGGCCTGGAACACCAAATAAGGCATCAAGTTCTGGGAAGATAATAGATAGTGCACCACATTGGCGAAGTGTCTCAAAAAACACCTGAGGGGATTGGCTCTTTAGTGCTTTTTCCATCTCTTTATAGATGCGCTCAGCCGTGAGGCTTTGTAGCTCGCCGGAGTTTGCCATTTCGCTCATCAGTAGTATGGTTTCGTCAGCGATCGAAAAGCCCAAGTGTGCAAAACGAGCCGCAAAGCGAGCGACTCGCAAAACTCGTAGTGGATCTTCAGCAAAGGCTGGGGATACATGACGCAGTACTCTATCTTCAAGATCCTGGCGACCATGATAAGGGTCAATTAGACTGCCTGATGCACTTTGAGCAATTGCGTTAATGGTTAAATCACGACGTTGCAGGTCTGTTTCTAATGGGATATCTGGCCCAAATTCGCAGACAAACCCTGTATATCCATGGCCTTTTTTGCGTTCGGTGCGAGCTAACGCATATTCTTCGCCGGTGTTAGGATGCAAAAACACAGGAAAGGATTTACCAACTTGTTGATACCCCTTATCCCGCATTTGCTGAGCGGTCGCCCCAACGACAACATAATCGCAATCATTCACGGGCAAGCCAAGTAACTTGTCTCGCACCGCGCCACCGACTAGATAAATTTGCACAAACATCTCCCACTTCGTATTCAGATAGGTATTATACAGACTTTAATTAAGCGCAGGTGTAGGGGAGTGTAAAATTGTATCAGAGCTATTTCAATATGCGGGAGATGCCGTTTTCGATAGCCCCTAATCCTGATTTTTTATTTATCAGTCCTCGCCATCAAGAAGCCTTAGCCCACCTCAAATATGGTTTAAGTGATACTGGCGGTTTTGTTTTGTTAACTGGTGAAGTCGGCACGGGAAAGACGACTTTGGCTCGGACGTTGTTGCGTGACTTGGATAGTAAAATAGCCGTCGCAACACTGTTAAATCCGCAGCTCAATGGCACCGAACTATTAGCGGCTGTTTGTGATGGGTTTGGTCTCCATTATCCGAAGAAAGCTGGATTAAAAATTCTCACAGATGTCTTGGTTGCCTATTTGCAATCGCTACATGACCAAGGTGGTAGTGCGATGCTGCTAATTGACGAAGCGCAGCAATTAAGTATGGAAGCTCTGGAGCTCTTACGGCTGTTAACCAATCTGGAAACGGATACGCAAAAATTATTGCGTATCGTATTGGTAGGGCAACCTGAATTACAACTCATGTTACGACAAAAAGCGCTTCGTCAACTTTCGCAGCGCATTACCGCACGCTATCAATTACTGGCTTTTAACGTCGATGAAACGTCAGACTATATTGTCTATCGATTAAAGGTGGCTGGCTGTGATCGAGCACTATTCTCAGCATCGATTATTCGTAAAGTTCACCAATACAGTGGTGGGATTCCACGCTTGATCAACCTGTTGTGTGACCGAGCCTTATTAGAAACATATATGGCGGGAGAAAAACAAGTTTCACTCGCGCTTCTTAAGCAAAGTGCTAGTGAACTGGAATTACTTGGGAATGATAAAATTCCTCAGAAACGCTATAGGGGCACTTTTTTCGGAACGGTTTTAGTGGTTTTAATGCTTGCTTCATTTGGAATCGCTTGGAAGCTAACCCCTAGAGCTGTCAGTGATCAGGCTCAGTTAGACTTTAATCAAACTCGCCAGCAAAATAAGCAACGCTGGCAAGATCTAATTTCTCAGTCTTCGCAACCCAAGATAGCGATGGCCCAACTGATTCGTTTGTGGGGATATGCTGTGCCGTTATCTCAGGCTCGTTGTGAGTTGTTGCCGGCCATTCATCTAGCTTGCTTTAAGGGACATACTTCACTTTCACAACTCATTAAATGGGATTATCCGGTTCAGTTAAGGATCCAGGAGCAAGGGATGCGAGCTTATGCTCTGCTACGTTCAGTTTCAGGGAATTCCGTACAATTGTATTTAGGTAAGCATTCTCTGTCTGTGACCAAACATTGGCTGCAATCGCATTGGACGGGAGAGTATCAGCTTATTTGGAAGCCTGATCAAGATGATGCTGATGTCGTGCTAAAACATGGAGATTCGGGACCTAAAGTTCTTGCCTTGGCTCGGCAATTAGCGCTTTTTTACGGTCAAAAAATTCCTGATTCGTCTAAATATAGCAAAAGTTTACAACAACTAGTTGTTCGATTTCAGCGTGAACAAGGGTTAAAAGCCGATGGAGTTGCAACCATTCAAACACGCCTAGTGCTAAGTCATTTATTGCATTCAGAACAACCGAACCTAGAGGCCAGCAAATGAACTCATCGACTTCTTCTCGCTTTTGGTTTGGCTATAGCGCATTGCTGATAGCTGGGATAGTTATTACAGGTTATGGCGGGTATTGGAGTAAAATCCATTTAGCCCAACCTAAACTACTTGCGCCAATTGGGCAGAAAATCGATTTTCCAGCATTGCATGCGATCGAACAACCCGAGGCTAAAAAAGTGGATCTGATCGCTCTAAGGGAGCAACAGTTGGCTGAGAAGAGCGGTGATGTCCAAACGGCGGATGCTCAGCATGTGCCTGTGATAGCGAAGCAGCCATTGTCTGATTCGAGGAAGCGATCTAAGCAACCGATTATCGCTTTAACTGACATAGGTGCAACAATGCATATCCCGGCATTTGTCTACAATGCACATGTTTTTTCATCAGACCCTAGCTTGAGTTACATTCAGTTGAATGGTCGTACCCTGCATCAGGGAGACCACTTTCTCGGGATGACCGTGGTGAAAATTTTATATGGTAAAACCATCTTTAAAATAAAAAACCGGCTGGTTGAGCAGCCGGCTTTGGAAGATTTCAAACCATAAAGTTATCTTGAGATGACTAGGCGCTGTGATCGGCGGTTTTGGTGATTGTGGCTGTGATTGGCATCGAGCCATCATCGGTGTCGCCCAGATCCCGCAGTCTTTTTCCGGCCATTAGATTCGCTTCAATACGTTCTAGTTCAACCCCTTTCGTTTCAGGAACAAATATAATGGTGACGACGATAAAGATGATGTTCAAGGCGGCGTATAACCAGAAAGTATTTCCTGTACCAATCCCATTAATCAGGCTTAAGAAGGTTGCTCCTAACACCATGTTTGATACCCAGTTCATTGTGGTTGAACAAGCAATCCCAAAGTCACGGCCTTTTAGAGGCTGAATTTCAGAACATAAAATCCAGACCATAGGGGCAGCACTCATGGCGTAACCGATAATACAGATAATTGCCATGACAACGGCTAAATAACCAAATAATGGAGCGGTATGGCCGTGTTTAATTAACTCAAGTAGCCCCCCTAAGCAGAACATTCCCGCCCCCATAATGAAGAACCCAATTTTAAGTGCGGGTTTGCGTCCCCATGTATCAGTTACGCGAGAGACTAATGTTGTCACAATGACAAATGCTAGCCCGACAAATACGGTGCTGATCATTTGCTCCATATGGGTTTCAAATCCAGCCATTTTGAAAATGGTGGGAGCATAGTACATTAGAATGTTCATTCCAGTGAACTGCTGCATAAACTGCAGCGCAACCCCGAGAGCCACACTACGACGGAAATTTTTATTGCCGCGGAATAAGTCAAATCCAGCTTCTTTTACTTTTAGGCTAGCCATAATATCTTGATATTCTTGATTCGCTTCTCGGTCTGTTTGGCGTAGCGACAGTAGAATATTTTTAGCTTCAGTGCTGCGGCCTTTAGCGGCGAGCCAACGCGGGCTCTTAGGCATGAACCAGACTGCAAAAATTAAGATAACGGCAGGAATAACCAATACTGCAAACATCGCGCGCCAATTACCGAATAAACTAAAGAAAGTATCCGACAAAAACGCTACCACAATACCGATATTAACCATGACTTGATACATGGCAATTTTTTTACCACGTACTGCTTTATCGGACATTTCTGACAAATACAGGGGAGCCGCGTAAGATGCGATCCCAATCGAAAACCCTTGGATGACTCGGAAGACTAACATCATGTTAATATTCACCGAGACTGCACAGCCGACCGTACCGATGGCAAACAAAGCGCCACCCCATAAGAGACTGTGTTTACGCCCCAGACGAGATGACAACCAACTGTTAGCAATTGATCCCAGTGTTGCACCTAACATCATGGTACTGACTACCCACTCTTGTTGATGGATCGTAATGTGCCAATCTTGAGTGATAAATGGTAAAGCACCAGAGATAATCCCAATATCCAGACCAAACAACAATCCGGCGAAGGCTGCTGCAATAGTCACTAAACTTGTTTTAGTTGATGACATAATTAAAACCCCTTGAGAAGGTAAGATGTGCTTGTTGCAAGGCGACATCTTATGGGGCTTTATAAATCAGTAGATTGAGCCGATTCACATAATTTTAGGGGTGGCAATCTTGTCTATCAGTGTAGCTATTTTGTACATACTTTAAATAATGTCTATGTAACTAAATGATTTTAATTTTTTAAATCAATTAGTTATATAAATTTTATGGGGTTTTAAAAGAAAGAATATGTTAATAGATAGCGGATTAATCTATATATATAGCAATAAAAATAATAGGAGTTGGCTTGACCAACTCCAAAAAATCACATCCAGCGATCACTACTGCGTTTACGTCGGCGAGGCAGATAAGGAATAATTAAACCAATAATTAATCCTCCCCCAGCGACAATACCGCCTTTAATCAACCACTGCATCTGCACGTTCTGCTGAATATTGCCTAATTTCATGGTCAGTTTTTTATTCTCACTAACAAGTTTATTTAGATGGGTATTCAAGTCAGCCGTGCGCTGTTGTTCCGTTTTTAACTGTTGTTGCAAGTCAGTAATCAGCTTAGTTTTATCGCTCGCACTTTGCTCAGATGACTGTTTCAGAGCACTGAGCTTTTGTTGAGTTGATTTAAGCTGCGCGGTTGCGGTGTTAAGTTGCATTTGTAAACTTGGTGTGTTGGTAAGCTTATCTGCTTCTATCCAACCATCTTTATCTGAATTAGCAACTTTAATGTGGGCAAATTGACTGTCCTTGTCATATTCAATTTCATTGACCTTCTCACCAGCGTTGACTGTCCCGACAATCCGGTAATTATTTCCAGGACCAGAATGCATATAAATGAATAAATCATTGGTTACATAACGTGGTGCAGCTAATGTGCTGAAGCTAAGTCCTGCGGTCAAGACTGAAAGCAGTAGTTTGTATCTCACAAGCTATCTCGTTTTCGTTGCGAATCAAAGGGAATAAAGACATTTAGTGTAAGTCTTTCGTGAATGTCGCTCAACCACCATTGATGTAATAGCAAATGATCTCACATCAATTTCAACTGAACGGCAAAGAGCTCTAGGGACTGTTGACCTTTTGTGATTAGTTTTGCAGAAATCTGAGAGGGATTTAGGCAAGGTAAACGTTGTGCCGTGTCGTTATTCTCCACAAAGAACGTTTAACGCTGGATAAATCCCTCTCAGATACTGCCCTTGGGGTTCATTTAAACGCGTCCTGAACTTTGTTGCCCCCTGCTTGCTTAACTCATTAAGCGACGCAAGGGGCGCCGCGTTCAAAATGCGTTTAATTTGAACAAAATTCAACCACCAAAGGTCAACAGTCCCTAGTGATTCAGGTGTGATTTGACAAATTTAATGCCTAACAACACCTGAACCCAAATGTCTGTTTAATTAAAAACAAGCTTTAAGAATATAGTAGAAAATGATTGCAAAAACAGCCCCCGCAGGAAGGGTGATCACCCAGGAGATAACAATTTTTCGCACAATACCTAAATTTAATGCCCCAATGCCTCGCGCCATTCCTACTCCAAGAATGGCACCGACCAGTGTCTGAGTTGTCGAAATAGGTAAACCTGTTCCAGACGCAATGACGACTGTTGTTGCCGCAGAAAGTTCGGCAGCAAAACCACGACTTGGCGTCAGATGGGTAATGCCTTTGCCGACGGTGGCAATGACGTGATGTCCAAGAATTGCCAAGCCAGCAACAATTCCTAATCCACCAAGCGGGAGAATCCACCAAGCTATTTGTGCTTGAGTTCCGATCACTCCGCCATGGCCGATAATACTTACTACAGCGGCTAGCGGACCAATCGCGTTAGCGACATCGTTAGAGCCATGAGCAAAAGCCATTGAACAGGCAGTCATAATCATCAAAATACCAAAGATTTTTTCGACGTTGGTATAATGCATCTGCTGATCGGCATGGGGGTCAATATGCAGTCGATTAATCAACAATCGACCAATGATGGCAATCGCCAGACCAATGCCGATGGCCAATAAATAGCCCTGCATATCTCCGACATTTAGCCCAACATGCGATAGCCCTTTTTTGATGGTCACCAGAGACAGGATGAAACCGGCCATAAACATATAGACCGGGACATAGCGTTTGGCGGCGAGAATGGGATTTTCATGCTTAAAAATAAGTAACTGAGCACTGGTAAACAGCAGATAAGCAATCACCCCAGCAATAATTGGTGTGACGATCCAACTGCCGATAATGCCGGATAATTTTGACCACTCAACCGTGTGTGGTCCAGCCGTGACGCAGGCAAAACCGATGATGGCCCCAATGATCGAGTGAGTTGTTGAGACAGGCCAACCTTTATAAGAGGCAATTAATAGCCAAGCCCCAGCCGCTAACAACGCTGCAATCATGCCAAAAACCATGATATTTGGTTTATCAGCGAATAAGGCTGGATTGATAATCCCGTTACGAACTGTATTGGTGACTTCGCCACCGGCTAAATATGCGCCTGAAAACTCAAAGATCATCGCAATGAGTACGGCTCGTTTAATCGTTAAGACACCCGAACCGACCGATGTGCCCATGGCATTGGCAACGTCATTGGCACCAATGCCCCAGGCCATAACAAAGCCAAATATAGCGGCAAGCGCCACCAAAATGGCGCCATAATTCGCAATTATTTCCATAATTGAACAACCTGAAGATAAGACTTAAGCTCGGAAAATCATTAATTCCATACGGGCACCAACGCGAAGCGCTTGATCTGCCAGTTCGCCGACTTTTTCGATCATGTTATATAAAAACATGACGTCGACCGGATTAAGTTGAGCTTCCAATTGACGAAGTTTGAGTCGAAGACGGATTTGCATGGTATCAGTATCATCTTCGATTTGATCGAGCTCAGTGACCATTTTGGTGACCAAGTCGACTTCTCGTCCGCGAAAGCCTGTTTCCAGAAGATCTTCTAATTCGTGAATGGTTTCTTGGGCTTTTGCTGTCGCATCAAGAGAGCGTTTTAGGTAGGGCAAAAAGAGATCATGTAACTCTTTTGGCACATAGAGTTGTCTGCCAACCACTCGACCACTGATATCTTTTGCTTTATTTGCAATACGGTCTTGATGGGTTAGCAATTCAAGCAAATCAGATCGTTCAACTGGCATAAAAATACCACCAGGAAGATTCATCCGAATATTCCGTTTTAAACTATCAGCCTCTTTTTCAAGACGGTTGATCTGTTCCCGGTATTTTCCTGCTGTATCCCAGTTATCAGCGAAAACAGCTTCAAAAAAAGGAACTAAGCTTTCAGCACATTCATGAACTTTGCTGATATGCTCTTCTAAGGGTTTAATTGGCGATTTGGCAAATAAACCAAGTAATGTATTTGGCATAGCGTTTATTCTGTCTGACTATTGCGCCGCGAATCTTAACCGATATAAGCGTTCATGCAAGTAAATTCTGTACTTTCTTTATGGATTCATAATAGCAAACAGCTCAATAAAAAGCCATTTTAGGTCACTCGTTATAGGCATGAATATATATTTATATCATGAAGTTAGTATGGATATATCGATATCCAGATAACTAAAAATAGGGATGGTATTTTTTTGATATGACGCGATTGTTTAACGAGTATGATATCCTGCGTAAATTGCAATATTATGACTCTCAGCAACACTTGTTGGACTATGAATAGTGAAATTGAACTAAAGTTCTATCTACGGGATGATTCAGTGGCCCAAATCGAACCGATTTTGGCTAATTTTCCGATCTTACAGCATGAAGTTCGAAACTTGCGCAGTGTCTATTTTGATACCAAGCAGCGCCAACTTCGACGTTGGCGAATGGGACTTCGAATTCGCAGTGGTGATGAGCAAAATGTTCAGACGGTTAAAACCGCTGGTCGAGTCGTCGGGGGACTGCATGATCGCCCTGAATATAACCAAGTGATTGAAGGGACTCGGCCGCAACTTAATCGATTTGAAAACTTGCCTTGGCCTGAAGATGTTGAGCTGACGGAGTTGGAAGATGCGTTACTCCCAATTTTTGTAACCGATTTTCAACGTACGACTTGGCTTGTGGATTTGCAAAATGAAACGCTCGTTGAAGTTGCTTTGGATTCGGGAAAATTAGAGGTTGATGATCGCCAGGAACCGATTTGTGAATTAGAACTGGAACTGGTCAAAGGTGATGTAGGGCAACTGTTTTATCTAGCAGAACAACTCAGTTCACTCAATTCGCTAATCTTAGGTTCTACTAGCAAAGCAAAACGAGGTTATACGTTAGCGGATGGCCTTCCTGGCGAGCAGCCGGTTCGATTAGGATTTGTGCCGCTAGAAAATGACGATTCGTTGCCAACTGCTTTACATAAAAGTGTCGATTATGCGCTTTCACATTGGCAACGCCACCAGCAAGTCTATATTGATACTCTTTCTTATCGTGCATTAAGCGAACTCAAACAGGCCGCTCAGTTGATTCACCAAGAGATTTCAATGTACCAAGATGTGGTCGAATTTAGTTGTTCCTGGCATGACGACTTATTATGGCTCATTCGCCAGTTGGGATGGCTAGATGAGGCTTGCCATATCCAGGGACTGATCGATGATCAGGGTAAATTTATTCGTAAATTGACCAATAAACGGACGATTTTCCGGCAGTTGGAGCAACGTCTGAGCGAGCTTCCTGATTCGGATGAAGTGATAAAATTATTATCTTGTGAACGTTATAACCGTTTGATGTTAGGGCTGATTCAATGGGTGTATCAAAAAGAAGATATGCAAGCGAAAACGGCGTTGAGCCTGAATGAATATGCTAGTACAGCCTTGCAAGAGTGCTGGCAAAAATTGCGTGATTCTGAATTTGGTGAACAACTCTCTTTGGATTTCAATCAGTATACTCGTTTGGCCGGGCAACTGAAACGGAATATGATGTTGGGCAATTGTTTTGGAGCATTGTTTGAGCCAAGTAGTCGTGATGAGTTTCGTTCCTTGTGGCTAGATTTACTCGGCGGTATCGAAGATTTGCGGCTATTGGAACCGATTGCTGAATTAGCTGATGATAGTCGTGAAAATAAAGATGAAATCAAGCAGCTGCATAAATGGCTCAAACGTAAGCAAGACTCTATTACTGATGCGATGGAATTTACCCGTACCCAAGCGTTAAGCAAAGCCGATTACTGGCTTCTGCATCATGTCTCATAAATTTGTTATTTCTGTCACAGGTTGATAAAAAAAGCTGCTAAAAGCAGCTTTTTCTTTGTTTATTCTAATAAAACTCAGTAGTTTATAAAATAAGTTATAATTTTCATAATATGATTGGTGTTTATTTTTGATGCTCCCCCGAAAGATGTATTAATCTAAACTAGATTAGGTTTTCTGGAGCGGATCAGTCTGTCTTCTGGGGTCTAGACATGGGATGTATAAGGCAGCAATGTAAATTGTTTCGCTATTATTGTGAATTTATCGTGAAAACAAGGACTAATCACTTAAACTTTTGCGATATGGTTCCGATAAACAAACAATAGCGAATAATTTACGACAGTTGTTTTGTTTTAATTAATGCAAAGGACCCTCAGATGAAATCTGCAATGTTGTCACGATGGGAAAAGTTACTAACTAGGATCAGCCTAAAGCATAAGATTTATCTGCTTATTTTCTCAAGCCTCATTGTGTTAGTTGGTAAATTGTATCTAGATAGTTACTTAGTTAGGCAGGATGCAATGACGACTCAAGCTCAGACTATGCGTCAGGATGCGCAGAAATTAGCTGATTTGTCCAACCAGCAGTTGCATAACCCGGTTTACCTGAAAACACTGATTGATTCCAATGTTCATTATCAACTCTCTGTTGTTGACAAGAGTCAGCAGGTCATTGCCGGGGCTGAACTATCTGCCATTCCTAAGTTATCTCAGCTCACTTCCTCGGGGAATGTGTTTCGTTACGCTGTAAAACTTAATAATGGAGAGATTTTAGTTTTAAGTCAGCAAGAAGAGCCAATTGTTGCAGGGGCTAAACGGTTTTTCCAGCGTAGTCTTATTGTGACGTTGGTTATTGCTGTGTTTTTCGTTGTATTTATGGTTGCCGCCGCTAAGGTTTTAATTAAACAAGTTGAATTATTACGCCAGCAGTTGCGTCTAATGGCCACTAAAGATTTTACTCAACCGCAGCTGATGCATTCTAATGATGAATTTGGGAGTATTGAAACGGCTGCGAATGAGACACGCCTTGATCTTGAGAAGGTCTTGATTACACAGGGTAAAATGACCCAGGAATTACAGACGGTTGCCGACCAGATGACCATTTGTATGGATGAGACTAAAGAAGCAACCCAAGAGGAATTTGCGCAGGTTGATCAGCTGGCCACCGCGATGAGTGAAGTAGCGGCAACAGTCAATGATGTGGCCAATAATGCTGAACAGGCAGCGACTGCAGCGCAACAGGCCAATGAACTCGCGAGCCAAGGTAATCATGATGTGAACGCTAGTATTCAAACGATCAACCAGCTGGCAGATAATATTTCTCGCTCCAGTGATTCCGTACAGGCTGTCGAACAACGCGTGAATGAGATTGGCTCGGTCGTTGAAACCATTAACAGTATTTCTGAGCAGACTAATTTACTGGCACTTAATGCCGCGATTGAAGCGGCTCGGGCAGGTGAATATGGCCGAGGGTTTGCGGTGGTTGCCGATGAGGTTCGTAATCTAGCGAAAAGTACACAAAACGCAACGGTTGAAATCCATTCGATGATTGCTCAGCTTCGCGAAAGCGCAGGCCTGGCGAGTCAAATGATGGAAGAAAGCGTTCAATATGCCCAACGAAGTGTTGAACAGGTCAGCAATGCAGGGGATGAACTCAATCAGATTGTCCAACAGGTCTCGCAGATCACTCAGATGAATACGCTCATCGCAACGGCCTCGGAACAACAACGTGAGGTGACTCGCGAAATGGATGAGAACTTAATTCAGCTTAAAGATCTGATAAAAGCGAGTGTCACAGTGATTGATGAATTATATGAAACATCACAGGTGCTCTCTAGCCATGGGCAAGGATTGGGACAAATGGCAGCAGAGTTCCGTCTGGATAGTCGAACTGAATCATGATGTCGCATTCTCATCAATCGTGGCTTAAGCAACTTCATCATTGGCCAGCGCTTCAGCAACTGGGGATGCAGCGATTTGAACAGTTCACCGAAAAAAAAGATGAACCGTTAGTTGTTGAGAAAGATCTTGTCATCGCAGCATTGGCGGTCAGTGATTTTATTTATATGCGGCTGATGCAAAATCCGGCTTGGCATGCTGCCTTGGCGGCAACGGTCAATGAGCTTGCTGATTGGCTTGATGAGCCATATTGTTGGCAGGCGATTGAGCGACTAGATGAAAAATCAGCCCGTCGTTGGCTCCGAGAATATCGCTCGCAATTTATGTTACGCGTTGCCTGGCTTGAGCTTTCAGGCCAGATTGAGGTGACGCAGAGTGTACAATACCTGTCAGAATTTGCCCAGCTAGCCATTAATGTCGCCCTCAAATGGCTTGTTTGCCATAACCAGCCATTATATGGGATGCCCGTTGACGACCATGGGCAGGTACAAAACCTTCACGTATTGGCAATGGGGAAGCTTGGAGGGAAGGAACTCAACTTTTCTTCAGATATTGATCTGATCTTTTGTTATCGCGAACAGGGATATACAAAGGGAGGGCGTCGAGAGTTACCAAACCAACAATATTTTATCCGTTTAGGGCAACAACTCATTAGTTTCTTATCACACCCTGAAATGAGTGGATTTGTTTTTCGAGTTGATATGCGGCTGCGACCATTTGGAGAGGCCGGACCACTAGCCGTCAGTTATTCCGCGCTTGAAGATTACTACCAAAATCATGGTCGGGATTGGGAACGATACGCTATGGTCAAAGCCCATTGTATTAACGATACAGTGGCAAATCAGCAACTAAAACAACTATTGCGGCCTTTTGTTTTTCGTCGTTATATCGATTTTAGTGTGGTGGATGCACTGCGTCGTATGAAATCTTTGATTCTCTCTGAAGTGCACCGCAAACAACGTTGGGGGGATATCAAGCTGGGGCGCGGAGGTATTCGTGAAATAGAGTTCATCGTGCAAGCCCAGCAGCTGATTTGGGGGGGACGGCTACCCGCTCTGCAGCAAACGAACCTGCTTAAATCACTTGAGCTGTTACGAAGTGAAAATATCATTAGCCAAGAGCATTACCAAGTTTTAAAAGACAGTTATCTGTTTTTACGCCGCATTGAAAATTATCTGCAGGAATTGGATGATCAGCAAACCCAGTTATTACCTCAAGATGAGCTCAATCAAACTCGTCTAGCTTGGGTGATGGGGCAAACCGATTGGTCCAGTGCCTATCAGACTATTGAGTCTGTATTGGCTGATGTTAGCGGTTGTTTTGATGAGCTTTTTGGGCATTCTTTATGTGAATTAACGCCTATTGATAATCGCTATGAAATCCTTTGGCAAGCGAGTTTAGATGCTCACAACTCGATATTAACCGATGAGTTAGACGTTGAGATGGCGGCGTCTTTGGTTGAGTTTCGCACTTTGGCTAATCAGCGACTGATCGGGGAAAAAGGTCAGGTAACGCTTGACCGATTGATGCCGCGGTTGATTCCAATGTTATTAGCCTATGAGCATCCTCAGCGGTTGTGTCAGCGCGTTTTACATTTGCTCGCTCAAATTCTGTCTCGTAGTACCTATTTGCAACTGCTGTTGGAAAATCCTGGGGCCCTTAAACAGCTTCTGAAATTATGTGATGCCAGTGCCATGGTGGCAGAGCAGCTTAGTCGTTATCCTTTATTGTTAGATGAGTTGCTTGATCCACAACTTTTGCACCGAGTCTGTGCTGAAAATTCTTATACGCAAGAGCTTGACCTGTATATGTTACGTATTGCTGCAGATGATCTTGAACTACAAATTGATGCTCTACGTCAGTTTAAACAGGTTCAGATGCTACGCATTGCAGCAGCTGACATCGCAGATATGTTGTCTCTTATGAAAGTCAGCGACCATTTAACCGTGCTCGCCGAGGCATTGGTTGCAAAGGTGGTCAATTTAGCATGGCAACAAATGGTGGAGCGATATGGTTATCCCTCCGGGGTGAGCGATGATATTCAACGAGGTTTTGCTGTTGTTGGATATGGCAAGCTGGGAGGCATTGAACTGAGTTACAGTTCAGATCTAGATTTGGTCTTTATTCATAATTGTGAGACTTATGAACCGACCTCTGGGCCTAAAGTGATTGATAGTAAACAATTTTACCTTCGCTTGGCGCAGCGTATTATGCATTTATTTCAGACTCGGACTCGTTCAGGTATTTTGTATGAAGTCGATATGCGTTTGCGTCCATCGGGTAATGCTGGATTATTAGTTAGTTCTTGGTCAGCGTTTGCCGATTATCAACGGACTCAAGCTTGGACCTGGGAGCATCAGGCGTTAGTACGCAGCCGAATGCTGGAAGGGGATGATATGTTGCGCGAGCATTTTATTGTGCTGCGCCAAGAAGTGCTATCTCGGCGAAGAGATTTATCAGCATTAGCTGAGCAGATTAAACAGATGCGGGAGAAAATGCGAGCGCATTTGGACCGCTCTGATGCTCAGCATATTGACTTGAAACATTCCTCTGGGGCGATGGTGGATATTGAGTTTATCGCCCAGTTATTGGTGTTGGCTTATGCTCATAAGGTACCTGAATTGCTGCGTTGGCCCGACAATATTCGCATTTTCAGTGCAGCGACAGATGCTGAAATAATTACCAAGGAGCAATCGCAATTACTTTGCCAAAGTTATATCTATTTACGCCGCACTGGCCATCATCGAGTTCTCGATGGACAAAGCACTTTGGTTCCTAGAGCATTGCTTGATGAGAATGTATCTGTGTCGATGCATGCGGTACAGCAGCTGTTTCAAACATTGTTAGATGCACTTACTCAGTAAGGGTATGCTTCACCGTCAGGGCGTGATTTGAAGCGTCGATGGATCCACATGTACTCGGGGATCTGCTGCAAAATTGCTTGTTCGATCTGCTGGTTTACAGCGGTTGCATCTGCTATTTCATCACCACTTGGAAACTCACCATTATGTTCAAATGGTTTGATTACGAGTGTATAGCCCGGTTTGGCCTTATTGCGTCGTGCGTAACTAATAATTGGTCGAACCCCTTTGACCCTTGCCAATGTGGATGTGCCTTTGACTGTTGCAGCATTGGGTTGGGCAAATAAAGGTGCAAAAATAGACACCTTTTTACCATAATCATGGTCCGGAGCATACCAGAGTGCTTCGCCTTTGCGCAGCGCCTGCACCATACCGCGGACATCATGGCGATCCACCAAATAATGGTTGCAGCGAATGCGTGCTCGGTGCTGGAAATGCTCATAGACCGGGCTCCGGTTTGGGCGATAGACCCCAACTCCTGGGTCGAGGGTGCCATACATACGAGCATGCCATTCTAGAGTATAAAAATGCATGCTGATGATGAGGATGCCACCCTTAGGCGCGTCACGACGCAGTTTTTCTAAGTAATCGCCTCCTTCAACTTGCATGTGTTTAACAAATCGGTGTTGCGACCAGAACCAAGCCGTTGCTGTATCGACCATCGCCAGTCCAAAATGCTCAAAAGTCTCATCGACCCATTGTTCGACTTGCTCTTTGCTGGCCTCGGGAAAGCAGATCTCAAGATTGCGTCGAGCGATATGGCGGCGTGATTTAAGTATTCGTTTGGCTAACCGGCCAATTGCTTTACCCAACGCCCACGAGAGGCGGGAAGGTAAAATTGATAAAAAATAGAGAAACCCAATGATCAACCAGGCGCCCCAATGTTTTGGCAGAAATGCTTGCCATTTGAGGCGAGGAGGTGTGGTGATTGCCATTCAAATACCGTTTAACCCAAAAAATTTGTCGATCTTGTTTAAAGGGGGCTATTGTAGTTGAAAATTCGCTGTTTTTGAAAGCCCCTATGATAGACTTTGAGCTATTAATAACAGAATAAGCGTTTGAAACGATAGGATTGGTAATGCAAGTAGATCTTCCTGAATATGCGCCGGCGAAAGTTCTCGTGGTTGGGGATGTCATGTTAGATAGGTACTGGCATGGCGGCACCGGGCGAATCTCTCCTGAAGCACCTGTTCCGGTTGTGAATGTTAAACGCAACGAAGAGCGTCCGGGTGGGGCGGCCAACGTTGCTTTAAACGTCGTGGCTCTGGGCGCAAAGTCAACATTATTAGGAATGACTGGTAATGATGAAGCAGCCGATTCGCTGGATAATATTCTCTCACAAGTTGGTGTTTGCTGTGATTTTGCCAAATTTGACGATTATCCGACGATTACTAAATTGCGGGTGATGAGTCGCCATCAACAGCTCATTCGTCTGGATTTTGAAGAAAGTTTTCACGGTGTCGATGCCGCTGAGCTCATTGCTAAATTTAAGTCTCATTTAAGTTGTCATCAGGTCGTGATCTTATCAGATTATAATAAAGGGGCTTTGGCACAAGTGAAAGCGCTGCTCAGTGCAGCTAAACAGAGCAATATCCCTGTATTAGTTGATCCGAAAGGCACCGATTTTAGCCGTTACTATGGAGCAACGTTATTAACACCGAACTTCTCTGAATTTGAGGCCGTGGTCGGGCCCTGTCAAAGTGAACAAGAAATCGCCGATAAAGGGTTTGCTCTGATTGAAAAATTGGCGTTACAGGCATTACTGGTGACTCGCAGTGAGCATGGGATGACGCTGTTAGAACCGGGGAAAAAGCCACTTAATTTGCCAGCTCAAGCGAAAGAGGTCTTTGACGTGACAGGGGCCGGCGATACCGTCATTGCCACGCTTGGGGCAAGTCTGTCTGCAGGGCAATCACTGGCTCAGAGCTGCGCATTAGCGAACGCCGCTGCGAGTATCGTCGTGGGTAAAATGGGGACTTCAACTGTTTCTGCTCAAGAGTTGGCTAAATTTATCTACGGGGGAAATGACAGCGGTTATGGTGTTATCAGCCAGTTGCAGCTCCAAGAGGCCATACAGATAGCTCACAGTCGTGGTGAGAAAGTGGTGATGACCAACGGTTGTTTTGATATTTTGCATGCTGGGCACGTCTCTTATTTGAGTAAAGCAAAAAGTTTAGGGGATCGGTTAATTGTTGCTGTGAATGATGATGAATCAGTGCGGCGACTTAAGGGCAGTACGAGGCCCATTAATCCGCTCGAACGACGGATGGCAGTACTTGCTGGATTAGCGGCAGTGGACTGGGTCGTTAGCTTTAGTGACGATACCCCGCAGCAATTAATTGCGGATCTATTACCAGATCTATTGGTGAAAGGGGGGGATTATCAGGTGGAGCAGATTGCTGGACATAAAGAAGTTCTTGCTAATGGCGGCGATGTTAAAGTGTTGAATTTTGAAGATGGCTGTTCGACCAGTAAAATTATTGAAGCGATTAAAAAAACCGGCAAAAACGAATAACTACCCCTTGTTGCCGGTAGACCTGAGAATGAATTCATTCTCAGGTCTAGTTATTGATATTTTAATGATTTTCTAATCTTGCTTGTGCATACGGGCCTTTGAATTTAAGCCAAAACGCAATCAGTGCAATCAGAGTAATGGCCAGCCCTACTGGCGTGGCAATACTCATTGGTAGGTTAAAGCCAATGGTTGCATGCGCAATATAGGTGAATGTCACCGCAGTCATAAAGGCAGCAGGCAAAGTACAAATCCAATGGAATTTGCCTTCTTTGGCTAAGTAAGCTGCTCCTGCCCATAGCATGATCATTGCTGTGGTTTGATTCGCCCAGCCAAAGTAACGCCATATAACGCCAAATTGGGCAAGTGTAATCAGATAACCCACTATAAACATCGGAATCGCGATCCATAAACGATGAAATATTGATTTTTGGCTGAGTTTTAGAAATTCTGCCACAATCAAGCGAGCACTACGAAATGCGGTATCTCCAGAGGTGATTGGTAACACCACAACCCCTAGAATGGCTAAAATTCCCCCTACGCCACCTAATAGAGCAATGGATACTTGATGCACAACCGCTGCCGGGCCGCCATGGGTAATCGTGGCATTTAAGGCCGTTGTGTCTTGATAGAACGAGAGTCCCAAAGTACACCAGATCAGTGCAATCACGGCTTCACCAATCATCGCCCCATAAAAGACAAAACGTCCGGAACGTTCATTCTGCATGCAACGAGCCATCAGCGGTGACTGAGTGGCGTGAAAACCAGATACAGCACCACAGGCAATGGTAATGAATAATAATGGCCATAAGGGTAAGTCTTTGGGGTGCATATTCGTGAAAAAATGCAGGCCCTGATTATAGAAATGGTGACCACTTACCACTAACCCGATCATTAATCCAACGGACATGAAGATCAGTAATGCGCCAAAGATGGGGTAAAAACGACCAATAATTTTATCAATTGGGACGATAGTCGCGAGAATATAATAGGCAAAGATAGCCGCCACCCACCAGCCGACATGCACATTCATCATTTTCGCTAGTAATTCTGCTGGCCCTAGGACAAAGACCACACCGACAAGTAGCAGCAAAATCACTGCGAACAGATTCATAAAGTGTTTTGCAAATTGGCCCAATTCGTTGCCCACAACGGTGGGAACCGAGGCGCCGTTTGCACGTATGGACAGCATTCCAGAAAAATAATCATGGACTGCACCGCCGAAAATACTTCCAAAAACAATCCATAACATTGCCGACGGCCCATATAGCGCCCCTAAAATGGGGCCAAAAATAGGGCCGAGACCAGCAATATTAAGTAGTTGTACTAGATAGATCTTTTTATCGGACATGGCGACATAATCGACACCATCAGCCATCTCTGTTGCAGGAGTTTTACGATTAGGTTGGGGACCAAAAATCCGCTCAACAATTTTGCCGTAAGTAAAATATCCCACTAATAATAATGCTACACAAAAAATGAACCACAGCATCTTGCACTCTCCATACTTATACAGTTCTCCCTAGACTGATTTAAGAGCGGTTGGACATGATTTACCATAGACAATTACATGAGCGGTCAGTATGAGAAACCCAGTGGTCGAAATGTCGAGGTTAGCGGTTTAGCTCATTCCACATTAATGGCTAAAAAAGTTTTGAGTGCACGCATGTAGCGGCGACTAACGGGGATTTTGGCTCCACTATAGGTGACAAGTTCCCCGTTACCATTTTCTGTGAGCGTCAGGTGATGAATAGCTTGGGGGTCAATAAGATATTGGCGATGACAACGCATTAGTCCCAATTGAGCTTCGAGTGTTTTTAAAGTGAGCTGTGTATGTAACAACTGCTGCCCATCAAAAACATGGACGCCACTGAGATCAGAAAATGCATATTCGATATTTTCACAGCGGACCCATTGCTGTTGCTGTTGGCACAAACAGGGCAATAAATTCAGAGGGCTATGCCGAGCACTTTGTTTAAGGGATGCTATATTTTCTAGACGCTCGATGGTTTTTGCTAGGCGCAATTCTTCAACTGGTTTGAGTAGATAATCAAAAGCTGCTGCTTCAAAGGCTTTGAGTGCATAATCATCATAAGCAGTGACTAATACAATTTGTATATTGGGTTCATTTTGCATAATCGATAATAGTTCAAGCCCATCAATTTTAGGCATATGAATATCGACAAATAGCACATCTGGTTGATAATCCCGATATTGGCTCAAACAATCGATGGCATTATCAAATTCACAGACTACCTTCACTCGTCCATCTTCATCAAGCATTGCTTTGAGCTCTTCTCTGGCCAAAGGTTCATCATCAACTAATATAGCGTTGAGCATGATTCTCTCCTGATAGCGGGACACCGACTCGGGTATAAATACCTGGGCAACAATCAATCTCAAGATCGGCTTGCTGACCTAAAAAGTTTTGTAGACGGGTCTTGACGATATTCAGTCCTAACCCGTGATTGGGCTGTTCAGGAAATAATCCAGCATTATCCTCAACAATTAAACTATTTTGATCCTCGTCCTGACGGATATAAATACTTAATCGAGCATCTTTTAGCTTCTGACTTAATCCGTGCTTGAGGGCATTCTCAACTAAAGGTTGCAATGTAAAATTAGGCAAGGGAGAAGCCATAAAGCAGGCTGGAATATCCCAGTGAATGCTGAGCCGGTCACCATAGCGAAGTTGCTCGATATGCAGATAAGCTCGTGTCAGTTTAAGCTCATCGGCCAGAGTGGTCTGCTCTGGTTGTTGCTTGAGACTGGTGCGTAAGAACAGGGCTAAATCATAAATTAATTGGCGAGCTTGATGAGGATCTTTGCGAATCACCGCTGTGATGGTATTCAAGGCATTGAATAGAAAATGTGGATGGATTTGGGCGCGGACCAATTTCAGTTCAGCTTGGGTGAGTAAATTTTGCTGTTGGATGACTCGCGAACTCACCAGTTGCTCTTCAATAATATGGGCAATGCCTTCGCCTAGCGTTCGGTTAATGGATAAAAACATTTTACGTTTAGATTCATATAATTTAACGGTTCCGATCACTTCGCCAGCGCAGCGAAGTGGGATCACCAATGCAGAGCCAAGTGGACAGTTCGTTGAGCATTGGCAGTGATAGTGAATTTGTTGGCCGTCGGCAAACATAACCTGATTATTGACAATGGCTTGATAGGTCAACTGAGATGTAATAGGCGTGCCAGCTAAGTGGTGGTCGTTACCCAAGCCAGTAAATGCCAGGACTTGATGACAATTAGTAATGGCCACTGCCGAAACCCCGGTTTCTTGGCGTAATATTTCAGCCATCTGTTTGGCACTGGCGGTATTTAAATCAGGTAAGACCCCAACAATGCGCTGTGCTAAGTGCAGCGCCCGCTGAGAGTAATTGGAACTGAATTTCTCATGGATTGATTTTCGGTCCGTGATCATTGCCATAAATAAAGCGGCTCCGATCGGGTTAGCAATGAGCATGGGCAAATAGATCGTCTTGACCAAGGCGAGTGCTTGCGGATAGGGCTTTGCCAATAGTAAGAGTAATAACATCTGCATGGCTTCCGCGATAAAAGTGACAATAAATACGAATATAGGCGAATAGGGGCGATCATTTAACGGTCGTCGTTTACGATAAATGGCATGAATACAACCGGCTAACAGCCCTTCGCAACAGGTTGATATCGCGCACGCAAAATCAGTAAAACCACCTAATTGATAACGATGCAATCCCCCCGTTAATCCGACTAAAAAGCCGACCACTGGCCCCCCAAATAACCCCCCTAATACGGCGCCAATTGCACGAGTATTGGCGATGGCCCCATCTACGGGTTTGCCAAAGTAGGTGCCTAAAATACAAAAAGCTGAAAATAATAAATAAATGCAGATGCGATGCGGGAGTCTTTCGGATAATTGCACGATAGGAATGAATAGCGGTGTCTTGCTAAGCAAATAAGCGATAACCAGAAATAAACTCATTTGTTGGACTAATGAGAGAATCAAAAATCCGTGAGGCACAAAGTTCACGCTAATATCCCTTTTTAAGCATTACTTTGAGCAATTATTCATCATTCAATGGGCATTCACACCTGAGATTGCAAGAATTGTGCGAAAGTTCAAAAAAACAGCAGTTTCTTTGAGCTGAGCCAATGAATATTGGCGCTTGCAAAAGCCACCGGCGCTGGTATGGTGAGCTTTCCCAACAATTTTATTCAGAATAAATAATCAGGCTATTAAGGCCATACCGAGGAGTGAATAGGTCAGATGCAAACCGATTTGATCAACGATAAACATATCCGTTCAGAACAGGTGATGATCACACCAGCTGAGTTACGTGCTAAATTGCCGCTGTCAAAGCAAGCCGAGCAGTTTGTACTGCACTCACGCAAAACAATTGCGGATATTTGTCATAAACGCGATTCCCGTTTTTTGGTGATCTGCGGTCCGTGTTCCATTCATGATTTAGATGCAGCGAAAGATTATGCTCGGCGTCTTAAAGCGCTTCATGAACGATACCGGGATGAACTGTTTATCGTGATGCGGGTGTATTTTGAAAAACCTCGAACAACGGTGGGTTGGAAAGGATTTATCAATGATCCTCATATGGATAATAGCTTCGATATTGAAACAGGATTGCACCGTGCCCGCGAGCTGTTGACATGGATTGCTGAACTGGGCTTGCCAGCTGCAACAGAGGCGTTGGATCCCATTAGTCCACAGTATTTAAGCGAATTATTTAGCTGGTCTGCAATCGGCGCGCGTACCACTGAGTCACAGACGCACCGTGAACTTGCCAGTGGTTTGTCGATGCCAGTCGGATTTAAAAATGGTACCGATGGCAGTTTACAAACTGCTATTAATGCGATGCGCTCTGCCGCGGCGTCACATCGTTTTATGGGGATTAACCAGCAAGGGCAGGTGAGTTTATTACAAACTCAAGGGAATCCGGATGGTCATGTCATTTTGCGCGGTGGTAAACAGCCAAACTATGATTCTGTTAATGTCTCTTTAGCTGAAGATGCAATGCGTGAAGCCGGCTTAAGACCTTGCATGATTGTTGACTGTAGCCATGGCAATTCCAATAAAGATCATCGTTTGCAGCCTCGTGTTGCAAAAAATGTAGTCAATCAGATTATTGATGGTAACCGTTCCATCATTGGTTTGATGTTAGAAAGTAATATTCACGAAGGAAACCAGTCTTGCGATCTGCCTATCGAAGAGCTCGCTTATGGCGTTTCTGTGACAGATGCTTGTATTGACTGGCAATCAACGGAGCAAGTGCTTGAGGAGATGGCGAGCTCGCTGAAAACGGTCTTACCCATACGCTGGGAGTCTGGTGATGAGTGACAAAGACCCATTAGCAGAGCTGCGTGTTCAAATCGATAGTGTTGATCAGCAATTGATCGATTTATTCGCTCAGCGGCTAAGTTTGGTTAAACAGGTGGGAGAGGTTAAGAGTCAGCACGGCTTGCCGATTTATGTCCCCGAACGAGAAGCTTCCATGATTGCCAAACGCCGTGCAGAAGCACTCTCTCAAGGCGTTCCTGAACAGTTGATTGAAGATGTTTTGCGGCGAGTGATGCGCGAATCTTATAGTAGTGAAAATGACAGTGGCTTTAAACAAGTTAACCCAGATGCTGGACCGATTGTGGTGATTGGTGGCGCGGGTCAACTGGGGAGCTTATTTGCTCGGATGTTTAAAGCATCTGGTTACGATGTGCGGGTTTTAGAAAAAGATGATTGGTCAAATGCCGAAGCCATTTTAGCTGGGGCCTCGTTAGTTGTCGTATCCGTTCCGATTCATACCACCGAAGAGGTGATAGCGAAACTAACGACTCTGGCTGATGACTGTATTTTGGCAGATTTAACCAGTGTTAAAGCTGGCCCATTAAAAGCAATGTTACAAGCACATAAGGGGCCTGTGGTAGGGTTACATCCTATGTTTGGGCCAGATGTGACCAGTTTGGCCAAGCAGGTTGTCGTCTTTAGTGATGGGCGCGCGAGTGAGCGTTATCAATGGCTCATTGAACAGATCCGTATTTGGGGCGCTCATTTATATCCTGCGCCTGCACCTGCACATGATCATGCAATGTCACTGATCCAGGCACTACGACACTTTACATCGTTTGCCTATGGCGTACATCTATCCAATGAAGCGCCTAATCTGGATCTGTTGATGGATTTAAGCTCACCGATTTATCGCTTGGAGTTGGCCATGGTGGGGCGATTGTTTGCTCAGAACCCAGAACTTTATGCTGATATTATTATGGCGCAGCCAGAGAATCTGGCAATGATTCGCCGTTATCATCAGCGTTTCGGTCAGCTAATTGAATTGCTTGAACAGCATGATACTCAGGCATTTGTTGCTGAGTTTGATAAGGTTAAAGAGTGGTTTGGCGATTATGCACAACAATTTTTAATCGAAAGTCGTAATTTGCTAGCTCAGGCACACGATCAGCGCCATCATCAGAGCCGTTGAGACCTTTCTTAAAAACAAGCCAGAGGATTCGCTTTGGCTTGCATTTTCTTCTAAAAAGAGTAAAATTTCGCGGCTTCAATTAGCGGGTGCTCCATGTGGAGCAAAATTTACAAACAAGTGAGGAACGATATGGTTACCATTCGTTTACAACGCGGTGGCGCTAAAAAGCGGCCATTTTATCAGGTTGTTGTCGCTGACAGCCGTTGTGCTCGTAACAGCCGTTTTATCGAAAACGTTGGTTTTTATAACCCAATTGCTAAAAACGAGTCAGAAGAAAATTTGCGTATCGATTTAGATCGCATCAAACACTGGATTTCCCAGGGCGCGACTGTTTCAGTTCGTGTTGAAAAACTGATTAAAGACGCACAAGCTGCGGCTTAATCGTTAGTTAAAAAGGTAAGAGAGATGAGTCATCCGGAAACCGTCATCGTAGGGCGCTTAGGTGCTGTGTATGGCATTAAAGGTTGGTTGAAAGTGAACTCTTTTACCGAACAGGCCGAAGCAATTTTTGAATACTCGTCATGGATGGTTGGCAAAGATGGTCAGTTTAATCCAGTCGAAGTAACAGAGTGGCGACGCCATAATCATTCGTTGATTGTTAAACTATCTGGTTTTGATGCTCGCGAGCAATCGCAAACGTTAACCGGGTTAGAGATTGCCGTTGCGGCGGAACAATTGCCAGAGCTTGCTGAAGATGAATTCTATTGGCGAGATCTGCTGGGCATGCGAGTTGTGAACCGCCAAGGGTATGATCTGGGTAAGGTGACCGACTTAATGGAAACTGGCTCCAACGATGTATTGGTTGTTAAAGCAAACTTAAAAGATGCGTTTGGCAAGAAAGAGCGGTTAATTCCGTTTGTTGAGTCGCAAATGGTCGATAGTGTTGATCAATGTGCTCAAATTATTACAGTTGATTGGGACCCTGGTTTTTAGTGTCCGAGATGACAGAGCTATCACCAACACTTTGGATTGGCGTGATTAGTCTATTTCCAGAGATGTTTGATGCCATTAGTGAGTATGGGGTGACAGGGCGGGCCGTGCGTAACGGACTGCTTGAAATTCAGCGGTTTAATCCGCGTGATTTTACCCATGATCGTCACCACAGCGTGGATGATCGCCCTTATGGCGGTGGTCCAGGAATGTTGATGATGGTTCAGCCGCTTAAAGATGCAATTAGTGCAGCGAAGCAGGCAGCTGGCTCGGATGCTCGGGTGATTTATCTTTCACCTCAAGGAAAGACTTTTAATCAGGCTAGCGCAGCAATATTGGCTAAGAGTGAAAAATTAATTTTTCTCTGTGGCCGGTACGAAGGAATTGATGAGCGATTAATTCGTTCTGAAGTGGATGAAGAGTGGTCGGTTGGGGACTATGTCCTAAGTGGTGGAGAGCTCCCGGCGATGGCGATAATTGACTCGATCAGTCGACTTGTTCCCGGAGTGTTAGGGGATAAAGCTTCAGCTGAACAGGATTCTTTCTCACAAGGGTTGTTAGACTGTCCGCATTACACGCGTCCGGAAGTATTAGATGGGCAGACAGTCCCTGAGGTATTACTCAGTGGCAACCATAAAGCAATTGCGCGTTGGCGTTTAAAACAATCACTGGGACGGACATACCAAAGACGACCAGAGTTATTAGAACTTCTAGCTCTGACTGACGAACAGCAGGCATTGCTTGCTGAGTATATTCGTGAAAATAACGAGTAAACACACGACAGTTTCAGTTAATACTAGGATGAGAAATTATGAGTAATATCATTAAAGCGCTCGAACAAGAGCAAATGAAACAAGATGTTCCTGCATTTTCTGCAGGGGATACTGTAGTTGTTCAGGTTAAGGTAAAAGAAGGTAACCGTGAACGTCTGCAGGCTTTTGAAGGCGTCGTAATCGCCAGACGTAACCGAGGTTTACATTCATCTTTCACTGTACGTAAGATTTCTAGCGGTGAAGGCGTAGAACGTGTATTCCAAACTCACAGCCCGTTAATTGACAGCATTACTGTGAAACGTCGTGGTGATGTCCGTCGTGCCAAAATCTACAACCTGCGTAATCTGTCAGGTAAGAAAGCACGTATTAAAGAAAAACTGGATAAAAAATAAGTTTTCTTTTAAACGGATAGTAAAAACCAGGCCATGTGCCTGGTTTTTTTATGCCTGAGTTAAAATCACGCTGACACTCACTTTTTAAGGGCTGCAACCAACCTTCCATGTCATCATGGCATTAATCCATAAACGCTAAAACAGATCTGATTAATGAGTCACTGTTACAACTGAGTTTTCTTCACCATATACATTTGGATAATACGCATCGGCTTCCCAGTCATTTTCAAACATCTCATGACCATCTGACGAACAGAGCTTATAACGGAATTCATAGCTTGGTTTTTTATCAGTCGGGAGATTGATAGTGGTTTTAAACTTGCCGTTTTTCAGATGTTCCAACTCAATGGGTGTCCAGTCATTAAACTCACCTAACAGATAAACCCGGGCGGCATCATGGGCAGCCTGTTTACTGACCTCGAAAGTAACGCGAACTTCTGGGCGTGATTTCAGGTACTGTTTTTTTAACGTCATTGCTTAATGCTCCTCAGCTAAAAACAATTGAAATTAGGTTAAACAGAAATTTTACACTTTATACTCAGTATTATTTGAGCATAGTTCAAGATTTATCGAAAGGTTAAAATTGTTTAACTCTGGCGTAGCCCACAATACGTAATAAGTCAACGTGGGGGATGTGAAAGGCTATATAACCTAGATAGACTGCGGGAAAGTGGGCTATCTGGTCTGTACATCACACATTCTTTTTAGCTGAGATTGGCAAAATGCTTCTCTAGCAGTGCCTGGGTAAAACTGCGGCGCAAATAGAAACCTCGTGGCAAGGTTTCAATCAGTTGGCCATCTCGACCATAGGCTTGGGTTCTGACCTTGCTATTGGCCGCCTTAGGGCGCAGCTGTAAAGCTTGACCATGACGAGCGGTGATTTCATCCACGCGACCAAATGCAACCGCTTCCATCAGTTCTTCCCAATCTTGACGAAGTGTTGCCTCTTCTTCTTTATCGGGTGACCACAACAGGGCATGACCAATGATCCGCTGAGCAATTGGAATAGAACGTTCTGCTAAAACAGGCACCCATAAAACGTGCGAGAGTTTATTGCGGACACTGGATTGTTGCCAGGTTTCGCCATGAGCATGCAATAGTTGAGTCATACATACGTAAGTGCTCTCTAGGGGGCGACCTGAACGGTCAATCGGCAAAGATTTGAGCTCAACTCCTAGCTGTGGAAAATCTTGTATCGGCTTGCTGCCAGCTGTGGCTCCCAGCGATAACTCGATGAGCTGTCCTGTCCATCCTTTTTCTTTTTTGGCATTTAGGGGAAGCTCAATTTGCACTTGGTTGGCTAGTTCTTGTAGTGATAAACCAGCGATAGCTTGGGCGCGTTCAAGTAGTTCGGTAATTGATTGTGGAGCGTTATTCATAACAACCTAATGATGCAATGCAGACAATTATTGTACAACAGTTAATGGAATTTGAGTGGGGGATTTTTTTATATCAATAGGTATTTTAAAAATGTATTAAAAACATTAAGTTAAATAAATAAAAATAAAATAGATAACTGACAATTTAACTCGTGCACGGGTTATGCCCGATGACTCAGAGAGAGATCACAGACTTATCCACAAATTTATTGAATAACCTAAGTGATGACGGATTTATCGATGTTGAAATGTTGCAAAACTTATTGCTGGTGGATCAATAACCAGTTTAGTGACAGAAAATTGGGGGATAAGTGCAATTTGGTGTTTTTTTATTCGGTTTTCAGGAAGGCTTTCCTAAAGAGTGATTTACAGCATAATAATTTCAAAAAATATCTTTTAAAACATAGAGATATATTTTATATAAAAGTGATATAGAGACTACTTTATTCACAGTTAAATAGTTATTTGTGTGTAACTGATAGGTTATCCAAGTGTTTATCCACAGATTTTTTGGAAAAAGTACAAGTTATTATTGAACATATTCTCGTCAGTGGCTGATTGCCTCTCTTATTCTTGACAATTATTCTTCTTGATACTCATTATTGGTTTGCTGCCACTGCACAGATGTGAAAGAATCAGTCTATATCTTGGAATTATAACTGAAGGTATTTCAGTGATTGATGGTGATGGTTATCGTCCTAATGTTGGCATCATCATTTGTAACAGACGAGGGCAGGTGTTGTGGGCCAGGCGCTATGGTCAGCACTCTTGGCAGTTCCCCCAGGGAGGTGTGAACGACGGTGAATCGCCTGAACAAGCGATGTTTCGGGAATTATTCGAAGAAGTTGGACTAAAATCTGATGATGTTCGAATACTTGCTGTAAGCCGACATTGGTTACGTTACAAATTGCCAAAACGATTAGTTCGTTGGGACAGTAAACCGGTTTGTCTGGGGCAGAAGCAAAAATGGTTCTTGATCCGCCTTGAAGGCAAAGAATCTCGAATCTGTTTTGATAGTTGTGGACATCCGGAGTTTGATGATTGGCGTTGGGTCAGCTATTGGTACCCAGTTCGGCAAGTTGTGTCATTTAAGCGAGATGTTTATCGCAAAGCACTTAAAGAGTTTGCGCCTCAGTTAATGGGAGGAATGAAAGAACGTCCTAATCGGCGACGGCGAAAAAAGTCCCGTCAGGTTCGCTCTGCAACTTCATAACTCCATGTGATGATATTGCGCTTGTGTGATTCCGAGTCTTAAGAGTGGTTCCTCATCACTCTTAAGGGAGGTTTTTAGCGGTATCATATAATCTTTCATAAGTTTGTCTGCAAGGATTTCTCGATGGTTTCATGATTCAGACAGGCTTTATTGGCAGCAGTATAAGGAGAGTTCGTTGTTAACCGAGTTGCGAAGAGTCATCGAACGCGTGGCCCAGGCCTCTTCATTGGAACAAGCTATCCAGTTTTTAGTAAGCGAAGTGCGTGCCACGATGCAGGTTGATTGCTGCAGTATTTATCAAGCTGATAATGAGCATCAGCATTTAGTCTTGCGCGGCAGCGATGGTTTAGCGCCCTCCGCGGTGGGGCGGACTTGGATCCGTTTCGATGAAGGCGTCGTTGGGTTGGTTGCCCGGCGAGAAGAGCCCCTTAATATTGCCGATGTTTATCAGCATCCGAGTTTTAAATACCTTCCTGAAGCCAAAGAGGATTCGTTTAAATCGTTTCTGGGGACGCCTATTATTTATCACCGCGAATTGTTGGGGGTCCTAGTTGTTCAGCAATCGGATGTTCGTTCATTTAGTGATACCGAAGAAGCGTTTCTGGTGACTCTGGCTGCACACCTTTCAAGCACCTTACGCCATGTTAATTTAACTGACATGATGCAAAAATCACCATCTTTGCCGCGAGCCACTATTCGTGGTATTGCTGGTGCATCAGGGATTGGTATGGCTCAGAGTTGGGTTTTACAACCGCCGATTGAGCTAACTGAACTTGAACTTGCGACTACCACACAAATTGATGCAGAGCTTGAGTTGTTGGAGAATGCCTTTGCTAAAACACGCTCTGATCTAGAATCGATGACATTGCGTCTTGGCAAACAACTTCCGCGAGATGTTTTATCTATCTTTGAAGTTTATCAGGGCATGCTTAATGATGTTAGTTTTGTTAAATCACTGCGCTTAAAAATTAAGCAGGGGTATAGTGCGTCAAGCTCTTTACAACTGGTCTACAAAGAATATCTTAAACAATTTGAAGCGCTCAGTGACAGTTACCTAAAAGAACGTGCCGTGGATCTTAAAGATCTCTGCCAGCGTTTATTAATGCATCTGAATCAACCCCAATTAAATCAATTCCCTGAACGTTCATTCGTCGTCGTGGCTGAAGAAGTGACAGCAACTATGCTCGGCGACATTCCTCGTGAGCGACTGGCAGGGATTGTCGCGCGAAACGGGACCAGTAACTCACATGCTGCGATTTTAGCGCGAACTATGGGAATACCTGCGGTGATGGGCGTGAATGTTGAGATTGGCTTGTTGGCACAGCGATTCTTAATCATTGATGGCTATACTGGCAATATATTTGTTGAGCCAGATGCCATTTTACGTAGTGAATATCGTCAGTTACTGCGACAGGAAGAGGTGATGAATGCTCAAATTAATCAAGAGCTTCATGAACCTGCAATATCGCGTGATGGACAAGTGATTGAATTATTGGTTAATGCGGGGTTAAGCAGTGATGCTGATCGCGCGGAAAGTGTTGCTGATGGTGTTGGGTTGTATCGCACTGAGGTGCCATTCTTGCTACAAAACCGCTTTCCATCTGAGTCTGAACAATATCAAAGCTATTTAAAAATTCTAGCCAGTTATCATGGTAAACCCGTGTGTATGCGCACCTTGGATGTAGGTGGTGACAAGCAGTTGCCTTATTTTCCCATCCATGAAGACAACCCATTTTTGGGGTGGCGTGGGATACGTATGACGTTGGATCATCCAGAGATCTTTATGGTGCAGTGCCGCGCGATGTATCGGGCTGCACTCGTTTATTCAAACCTATCGATAATGTTGCCAATGATCAACTCGATTCAGGAAGTTGAGCAGGCGCTTGTCTTGATGGATCGCGCTTGGCAAGAGGTATTAGAAGAGAATCCCGACAAAACCGGAGTGAGTCGACCTAAGCTGGGGGTGATGATCGAAGTGCCATCTGCTTTATTCATTTTGCCTGAGCTGGCTAAAAAGGTCGCCTTCTGGTCAGTTGGTTCTAACGACTTGACCCAGTATCTGTTGGCTGTAGATCGCAATAACAAGCGTGTGAGTGATGCCTATTCGGTTTGTCATCCAGCGGTTATTCGAGCCTTAAATTACATCTTCATGCAAGGGCAGGCGCTTCATTCTAGCGTGAGTGTCTGCGGTGAAATGGCCGGCGATCCAATGGGCGCTATTGCGTTGTTGATTTTGGGATATCGTCATTTAAGCATGAGTAGCTTTAATCTGGCAAAAATTAGATACCTCATCCGTCGAGTTGATCTCAATGAACTAGGCGCTTTAAAAGAGCGATTACTAGCCTGTGGGGATCGGCAACAGGTACAAACGATCTTATCTGATTATTTAGAACAGTACGACTTATTGCATTTAGTTCGGGGACATCGATAGTAGCAAGCGCTTGTGTTCTGGCATGGAACCTTGCACAATCAACTCCTCTTTTTGATGATGTAGTTTGGTAGAAGGGCTTTATTGTGAGGACATATTGGCATTATCCGCATATCGACCCGGTTGCATTTTCCATTGGACCTATTGAAGTTCACTGGTATGGTTTGATGTACCTAGTCGGTTTTATCTTCGCACTGTTTTGTGCCAACCGTTACGCTGATCGGGATGATAACGACTGGAATCGCAATCAGGTTAGCGATCTGCTGTTTTACTGTTTTTTAGGTGTGATTTTAGGTGGCCGAATCGGCTATGTTCTGTTTTATCAGTTTCCGCTATTTATTTCTCATCCAGTATATATCTTTAAAATCTGGGATGGCGGAATGTCATTCCATGGTGGTTTAATTGGTGTGATTTTGGCAATGTTCTATTTTGCCCGTAAGACTCACCGCCACTTCTTCGTAGTCGCCGATGTCGTTGCACCTTTAGTGCCTTTTGGACTCGGTGCGGGACGTATCGGTAACTTTATTAATGGTGAGTTGTGGGGCCGGGTGACTGATGTGCCGTGGGCATTGATCTATCCCGATGCCGGCCCACTACCTCGACATCCTTCTGAGATTTACGAATTTTTGTTAGAAGGTGTATTGTTGCTCATTATCTTGCAAGTTTATTCACGCCGAAAACCACCTCTGGGCGCAGTCTCGGGGATGTTTATGTTTCTCTACGGGTGCTTTCGCTGTTTTGCTGAATGTTTCCGTCAGCCTGATCCGCAGTTGGGCTTTTTTAGCTTCGGCACGACGATGGGACAGATCTTGTCGATTCCAATGATTATCATTGGTGCCTGGATTTTAATTTGGTCATATCGCCGAGCAAAGCGGCGTTTAATTGAAAAATAGACACCTCAATTTGTGTCATTCTGTTCAATGATAGGAGCGCTTGCCTTATGGGGCGATGAGATCAAAGAATATGGATGACACAATTGACAAGCGGTTAGATAGAATCCCTGTACTCTGGGGATTCTATAAAGGAGCTGTTCTGGGGTGTTTAATATTTAAGTGATATGCAACCCAACCAGCTCATTACTTGCTTAAACTGAAAATGGGTATTTGATAGGGTCGTGATGCTGATAGCCTTCGACTTTAAAATCATCTAGTGTGACCCAGCTTTCCAGATCTTTAAGAGTTTTGATTTCGGGATTGATATGAAAAGTAGGGGCCGGTAGAGGCTCTCGTTTTAGTTGTACATCTCGCATCAGTTCTAATTGGTCTTCATAAATATGAGCATTTACGATTTTATGGTAGACCTTCCCCGGTTTATTGCCAGTTATTTGCGCCATAATCGCCAGTAGAAAATAAGCCTGAACCATATTGAAGTTAAGGCCAAGGGGGACGTCACAACTGCGCTGAGTACTATTTAAATACAATGTACCGCCGAGCAGCGAAAAGTGATGGCTATACATACATGGTCGCAGACAAGCACGGTCAAATACGCCAGGATTGTAAAATGTGAGGATCTCGCCACGGTTATCTTGACCTTGACTGAGGTCATCGACGATTTGTTGCAATAAATCAATGCGTGAGCCGTCGGCACATCGCCAGTTTCTGGCAACTACGCCATAGGCTTCACCAATATCATCTTCACCTTTGCGATGGGGATTGTTGAGCCAGTCCTGATTGTTGTTGGCATTGGCATCCCATGTTTTGGTTCCAATCTGGCGAAAATCAGCGGCACTAGCATACCCTCGCAGATACCCTATCATCTCTGCAACTGCTGCTTTCCAAAAGCTTTTGCGCGTAGTGACTAATGGAAACTGCCCATTTTCAACGTCATAACTCAGATCGGCATTAATGACTGTTAGGCAGCGTTTCCCTGTGCGTTTGTTATCTACCCAGATCCCTTCGTCAATGATCCGGCGGCATAAATCGAGATATTGCTTCATAGAAAATAGTTTTTGTCTTAAGGGTGGTGGATTTTACCATGTTAGCCTAAGTTTTATGAGATGGTCAGGCAATCTTTGTGTCGTTAACGTCGGCTATTATGGTAGTTAGGAATATTTATATTCGGTTAAACCTTATATTATCTCAATTAGAAGTGAATTTTTAATAGGCACAAAGTCGTTAAACTAACGATATATCAAGTACTGATGAGGAATGAATGTGCGCGAATTTATTGATCGTTTTTTAAGAATGGAAGCTGCCAGCGGCATCTTACTAATTATCGCTGCCATAGTTGCTCTGGTCATGGCTAATTCACCATTGAACCATCTTTATGTGCACTTGTTTGATATGCCGGTGCAGGTTCGGATTGCATCGCTCAACATTGAGAAACCGTTATTGCTATGGGTCAATGATGGGTTAATGGCAATATTCTTTTTAGTGATTGGTCTTGAAGTCAAACGTGAAGTTCTAGAGGGCGAGCTGTCTAGCCGTGACAAAGCTAGTTTGCCAATATTTGCTGCGTTGGGAGGGATGGTCGTCCCGGCGCTCATCTTTTTGTTGTTTAACCACGATTCTCCTGAGCTTAAAAATGGTTGGGCAATCCCTGCGGCAACTGACATTGCTTTTGCGTTAGGGATTATGGCCCTACTAGGAAAACGAGTACCGAGTAGTTTGAAGGTGTTTCTTCTGGCGTTGGCTATCGCAGATGATTTAGGCGTAGTGATTATCATTGCGGCATTTTACTCTCATGGCATGTCTGTTGTGGCATTGGCTTGTGCTGGGCTTGCCTTAATTGGGTTGATTATTTTAAATAAACGAGGCTGCAGTTCACTCACACCTTATTTATTGTTAGGGGTTATTTTGTGGATTGCGGTGCTTAAATCAGGTGTCCATGCCACTATTGCCGGCGTCTTGTTGGGATTGACGATCCCTTTGCGTGTTAAAGGTCATTCGCATTCGCCTTTGGAGCGTTTAGAGCATTCGCTGCACTCGGTTTCTGGCTATATCATTTTGCCTATTTTTGCCTTTGCTAATGCGGGCATTAACTTAGTGGATGCTGAATCGGTCTTTCATATATCGCTCTCATTAGGGGTGATGCTGGGATTATTTATAGGTAAGCCACTTGGGATCTTTTTAGCCAGCTATCTGGCGATTAAGTTAAAAGCGGCTAAATTACCTCAGGGCACTCAGTTTAAGCAGCTTTTTGCAACGAGTGTCTTAGCGGGAATTGGCTTTACAATGTCGATTTTTATTACTTCGTTGGCCTATCCAGGTATGCAGGCGCAGATTGATCAAGCGCGGTTAGCGATTTTACTCGGTTCTTTTTTGGCGGCCTGTTGTGGCTATATGCTGTTGAGAGTTACCACCCACAAGCCTAAGACATCGTCCGCATTGGAGGCGTCTTCACCCGTTGATCACTAAGGAGCAATCCATGGTCAAAAAACTGATGATTGGCATTTTAACCGCAGCTGGAGCAGGTGTCCTGCTCCCAGTACATGCGCAGATGCATAATCCGTATAATTGCCAGAAGCAGCCGGAGTTATGTCAGGCATATTTGCAGGGAGTTATTGATAGCCTAAGTGAGTTGAAAGATCAGGCTGATATGCAAGATGCGTTTAGCGAACGCGCCCTTAAAAGTCGAGGGGGGCAGCGCTATCAATGGGCGCAAGGGCAATATTGCGATCAGAATACGATGATCCATTGGCAAAACTGGGCTAAAAAACAGAAACTATTACCTAACCAGCAAATCTGGTTGGAGAGTGAGTTGAAAAAGCTAAATGGTTGTGACTAATGAATCGGCTTAGAGTGTAAGGGTTACAGACTATTTTGGTTGACAGGGCTTGGGCGAGCGGTGAACTGCTCGATAAGCCCTGTTCGTGGTCGTTGTTATTCTGTCAGTTAATCGTATTGGCAAATTGAAAGCTGTGAGAACCTCAGAAAACTATCATTGGTAGACCTTCCTGATACGAAGCTGTAGTATTAATAATTTGTTTGTCGTTTTATGGCTTAACTATACTGCTGACAGCGTTGTTGTTAGTCAACCATTTGGCCCCTAGCCATAATGGTTGAATGGTTAAATTTAGGGCAGTTTAAAAGAGCGGATATTCAATTTGTTGATGAGTTCATTATGGCGCACCTGAATTATAATCATCTTTATTACTTCTGGATGACCTATAAAAGAGGGTCTGTCACGGCCGCTGCGCAGGCGCTGTTTTTAACACCACAAACGGTTACTGGGCAGATAAAACTATTAGAAGAACGTTTCAAAGGTGCGTTGTTTATTCGTAAAGGCCCCAAGTTATTGCCAACTGAACTGGGACAGTTAGTGTTCAAATATGCTGACAAGATGTTTTCGTTAAGCTATGAGATGATGGATATTATTAACTACTCAGGGCAGGAAAATCAGCTGTTTGAAGTCGGTGTTGCGGATGCGTTAAGTAAATCGTTGGCCGCAAAAGTTTTGGAGTCGGTGATCCCTAAAGATGGTCGTCTGCAGTTGCGTTGCATTGAATCTACCCATGAGATGCTGTTAGGGCAACTCAGTGAACATAAGCTGGATATGATCCTGTCGGATTGCGCACTCGATAGCGATAAGCAAGATACCTTATTTAGTAAGTGGTTAGGGGAATGTGGTGTGGCTTTTTTTAGCTCTGAACCACTGGACGAGTTCGCTTTCCCTGCGTGTCTTGAAACTCGGCCATTGCTTATTCCTTCTCGGCGCAGTGCGTTGGGGCGTAAACTGTTAGGTTGGTTTGAAGAGCAAGGGTTGAGCGTTAATATTATGGGAGAATTTGATGATGCAGCATTAATGACGGCTTTTGGCTGTCAAAAAAGGCGTATCTTTGTGGCACCATCGATCTATACTGAAGATATTATGCGTGGTGGTTTAGTGTATCAACTGGGAACGACAGAAGCGATCAAAGAAGAATATTATGTTATTTTTGCTCAAAGGATGATCCAGCATCCAGCTGTTAAACGACTTTGTGAGCAAAATTTTAGTGAATTATTTGCTGGAATTAATGAGTGATGAGTGAACAAGATATAACTGTGTCGATGCAGGAAATGCAGGAAAATTCTGCAGCAGCCCTCGCTTTGCTAAAAGCTTTGGCCAATGAGCATCGATTGATTATTTTGTGTTATCTGGTTGAACATGAATATTCAGTCGGGGCACTCAATCAATGTGTCGATCTCAGCCAGTCGGCTTTATCTCAACATTTGGCATGGCTGCGTCGGGAAGGCATCGTTAAGACGCGTAAACAAGCGCAGACAATCTACTATTCGATTGCCAGCGATAACGCAAAAGCCATTTTAGAATTACTTCACCGACTTTATTGCTAAGACAACTCAATCTTGCGTATATAGCAGATACAAAAAAACCGGCTGAAGCCGGCTTTTTGTCGATCAAAAAGCTTACAGCGCTTTGATCTGAGCGTTCAAGCGACTCATATGACGAGCTGCTTTGTTTTTATGGATCAGCCCTTTTGTTGCGGCACGATCCAGAACTGACTGCGCTTGTTTTAAAGCGCCTTGCGCTGCTTCTTTATCGCCGGCTGCAACAGCTGCAACTACTTTTTTCATGTAGCTACGCATCATGGAGCGGCGGCTAGCATTGTGCTTACGGCGTTTTTCAGCCTGAAGAGCACGTTTTTTAGCTGACTTAATATTAGCCAAGGTTTACTCCCGAACTCGAATCTCTTAAAGGCCGTGGAATATGCCTTTTTTCTCGTGTGATGTCAAACAAAATTTAACCAAGCTGCATCATCTGTTATTTCTTAACGCACAAGGTTAAACTGGGGCGCAATTTTAGCAGCTTCTGGCACCTAAGTCATGGCTGATTCTTGAGGTAACCGCAAATTTGAGTAGAAAATTATTAAAATCTGGCGCAATTGTCAGTTCCATGACATTAATTTCGCGCATGCTGGGCTTAATTCGAGATGTTGTTGTTGCCAACTTGTTAGGTGCTGGCACTGCGGCTGATGTGTTTTTTTTCGCCAATCGTATCCCTAATTTTTTACGCCGGTTGTTTGCTGAAGGTGCCTTTGCTCAAGCATTTATTCCGGTTTTCACCCAATATAAGCAGCAAGAGTCTGAGGATGAACTGCGCGAGTTGGTTGCTCGGGTGAGTGGCACGTTAGGGCTGATTGTAACGATTGTCACTTTCATCGGGATACTGGCCTCTCCGGTTGTCGCAATGATCTTCGGGACGGGGTGGTTTATCGATTGGTTACATCATGGTCCTGATGGGCATAAATTTGTACTTGCTTCGTTGCTATTAAAAATCACGTTTCCATATTTGTGGTTCATTACTTTTACGGGCATGGCCGGGGCGATTTTAAATAGCTTTGGTCGTTTTGCGGTTGCCTCGTTTACTCCTGTATTTTTAAATGTCGCCATGATTGGTGCTGCCCTTTATTATGCGCCTCATCTAGCTCAGCCAGAGGTCGGGTTGGCTTGGGGGGTATTTTTCGGTGGGCTGTTACAATTTTTGTTTCAACTGCCATTTTTATTACGCCTTAAAATGTTGCATTGGCCTCGTTGGGGCTGGAAACATCCAGGTGTGATGAAAATTCGTAAACTGATGTTGCCGGCATTATTTGGTGTCTCGGTGAGCCAAATTAATTTGCTGTTCGATACCTTTATGGCCAGTTTTTTAGTCAGTGGTTCGATTAGTTGGTTGTATTACTCTGATCGTTTGCTGGAGTTTCCTTTAGGGTTGTTTGGAATTGCGATTGGCACTGTCATCTTACCGAGTTTGTCTGAGCGTCATGTGGATAAAAACCCGAAGGAGTTCGCTCGCACGATGGATTGGGCGGTTCGTATGGTTGGGTTGTTAGGGATCCCGGCGATGTCTGGGATGATTATTCTCTCGACTCCGATGTTGCGGGTGTTATTTATGCGCGGCGCTTTTGATGCGAGTGATGTACATCATGCGACTTATAGTTTGGTCGCTTTTTCCTGTGGTTTGCTCTTTTTTATGCTGATCAAAATTTTTGCGCCGGGTTTTTATGCTCGTCAAGATACTCGAACGCCAGTGCGTTATGGGGTGATTGCCATGGTGACTAATATTGTTTTAAATGGGATTTTTATCGTTCCCTTTGGGTACATTGGCATGGCCATGGCGACTGCGTTATCAGCACTTTTGAATGCTTGTTTGTTATATCGGGGGTTAGTGAAAGCTGGGGTGTATCGCATTAGTCGTTATAGCTGGCTCTTTTTGGCTCGGGTGGCTCTGGCGAGTATTATTATGGCTGCTGGACTTTATTATTTTTTACCCTCTTGGAATAACTGGATCCATTTAACGTTTTTACATAGTTTGTATTGGCTGGTCGGGGGAATTATTGCGGCGATTGTAGTCTATGGGGTATCTCTGGTAGCCTTGGGCGGAAGATTATCCCATTTGAAAAGCTCCAGCGGGGCTGTATCTGACGAATAAACAAGCTATAATTCGGCGTTTAGCGTCGCTTGATTGGGCTGTATTGATTGATGAAATTGATCCGAGGCATAAACAATATTCGAGCTGAACATGCGGGTAGCGTGTTAACTATTGGTAATTTCGACGGTGTCCACCGTGGTCATCAGCAGGTAATTACGCAATTATTGGATAAAGCTCGAGTCGCAGGTAAAAAAGCAACTGTCATGCTTTTTGAGCCGCAGCCTATGGAATTTTTTGCACCGGACCGGGCTCCGGAAAGGATCAGTTCGTTTCGAGATAAGTATTGTCAGCTTGCGGCACTTGGTGTTGATCAGCTGCTTGTGGTGCGTTTTTGTCAGCAGTTTTCTTCCTACAGCGCGGAACAATTCATCGAACACTTGTTGGTGAACAAATTAGCGGTGAGCCACTTGGTGATCGGTGATGATTTTCGCTTTGGTCAGGCCCGGCGAGGGGATTACGACATGCTCTGCAACGCTGGTGAAAAGTATGGGTTTTCAGTCCAAAATACCCAGTCGTTTTGTCAAAAAGGGCTGCGTGTGAGTAGTACGGGGATTCGTCAGGCATTGCACGATGGCGATTTTGACCGGGTCAGCCAATGGATGGGCCGTCGTTATCAAATTAGTGCCAAAGTCAGTTATGGGCAGCAGTTGGGCCGAACATTGGGGTTTCCAACTGCCAATTTACGATTGCCTAGAGGCTCAAGCCCGTTGCGCGGTGTGTATGCTGTGCTGGTGCGTCGAGTCGGCGAGAAAGATGTGGTTTGGCCCGCGATTGCAAACCTTGGCAAGCGACCGACAGCAAATGGCCGGGAGCTGCTTTTAGAAGTACATATTCTCAATCAAAAGCTGTCGTTATATGGGCAGCGCTTAGTGGTTGAACCACTTTGGAAATTAAGAGACGAAATAAAATTTGATTCGTTGGATTCGCTAAAAACACAAGTTAATGCGGATATCCGACGGGCAAGAATTTGGTTTAATAACCAAGATTATCTAACTGGAACTGTGGATCGATGAGCGATTATAAAGATACGTTAAATTTGCCAAGCACTGATTTTCCGATGCGAGGCAATCTGGCAAACCGTGAGCCAGCCATGCTGCAACGTTGGCAGGAAAAAGGGTTATATCAGGCTATTCGGGCCGCCAAAAAAGGGAAAAAATCATTTATTTTGCATGATGGTCCTCCCTATGCGAACGGCAACCTTCACCTAGGGCATGCGGTTAACAAAATCTTAAAAGACTTCATTGTCAAATCGAAAACGCTCTCTGATTATGATGCCCCTTATATTCCCGGTTGGGATTGCCATGGATTGCCGATTGAGCTTCAGGTTGAGAAAAAGGTGGGTAAACCTGGCCGCAAAGTGAGCGCCGCTGAGTTTCGTGAAAAATGTCGTGAGTATGCCGCTAAACAAATTGATGGCCAGCGCAAGGACTTTATTCGGATGGGAGTGGTCGGTGATTGGCAAAATCCTTATCGAACCATGGATTTTAAGACCGAAGCAAACACCATTCGCGCATTGGCTAAAATTGTGGATAACGGTCACTTGTTACGTGGCTCTAAACCGGTGCATTGGTGCTTAGATTGCGGTTCAGCATTGGCTGAAGCTGAAGTTGAATATGAAGACCGTGAAAGTTTTGCTATCGATGTGCGTTTCCCCGCGGCAAATCCGGCTGAGTTAACGGGCAAATTCGGCACAACTGTAGGAGAAGGTCCAATCTCTGTTGTGATCTGGACTACGACGCCTTGGACTCTAGCCGCTAACTGTGCGGTTTCAGTCAATGCTCAGTTAAGTTATGTATTGGTTGAATTGAGTGGTCCTGAAGGGATTGAACGAATAGTTTGCGCTGAAGATTTACTTGAGCCAATGATGCAACGAGTCGGTATTGAAGCCTACAAAGTGTTAGGTTCATGCATGGGGCAAGCGCTTGAGTTGCTGCAATTAGAGCATCCATTTAACGATTATCAAGTGCCTATTATCTTAGGCGACCATGTAACGACTGAATCGGGGACTGGTTGTGTGCATACTGCTCCAGCACATGGTCAGGATGACTACATTGTTTGTCAGCAATACAATGTGGAATCCCGAGATATTGTAGGTCCTACCGGCGTTTATTTGCCTGGGACCCCGTATTTTGAAGGGATGCATATTTTCAAAGCGAATGATGCCATTTTCGATTTGCTGCGCGAGAAGAAGAATTTATTCTACTTAGCTAAAATTGTGCACAGCTACCCACATTGCTGGCGCCATAAAACTCCGATTATCTTCCGTGCGACGCCGCAATGGTTTATCGGTATGGATAAAGCTGGATTGCGTGACCAAGCCTTAAGTGAAATTGAAAAAACTCGCTGGATCCCTGCTTGGGGACAAAATCGAATTGAATCGATGGTGGCTAATCGTCCAGACTGGTGTATCTCTCGTCAGCGTACTTGGGGAACGCCTATTACTTTGTTCGTTCACAAAGACACGAACGAACTCCATCCTCGCAGCGTTGAGTTGATGGAAGAAGTGGCTAAGCGTGTTGAAGAAACCGGTATTCAAGCATGGTTTGATTTAAGTGAAGAAGATTTGCTCGGTAACGAAGCCAAAGACTATCGCAAAGTTCAAGATACTCTGGATGTTTGGTTTGATTCCGGTTCAACGCATTTTAGTGTTGCCAGTGAACGGGAAGAATTGGCCGGTCATGATATCGACATGTATTTGGAAGGCTCTGACCAGCATCGTGGTTGGTTCCAGTCTTCATTGATGATTTCGACTGCGATCAATGGCCATGCACCCTATAAGCAGGTGCTCACTCATGGGTTTACTGTGGATGGTGAAGGGAAGAAATTCTCGAAGTCACTGGGCAACGGGATTGCACCACAGGATATTTGGAACAAGTTAGGTGCTGATATTCTGCGGTTGTGGATTGCTTCAACTAACTATACGGCAGAAATGACGGTTTCTGATGAAATCATCAAACATGCCGCCGATGCGTATCGTCGTATCCGTAATACTTCGCGGTTTTTATTGGCTAACTTAAGTGGTTTTGAACCCACTGCCGATATGGTTGCTACCGATGATATGGTGGCGCTGGACCGCTGGATGGTACAACGTGCACTGGCAACTCAGCAGACCATTATTGAAGCCTATGAAAACTATCAATTTCATGTGGTTTACCAGACACTGATGCATTTCTGCTCAATTGAGCTAGGTAGTTTTTATCTGGATATTATTAAAGACCGCCAGTATACCGCTAAGACCGATGGTCATGCTCGTCGTTCCTGTCAGAGTGCCTTGTTCCACATTGCTGAAGCGTTGACGCGTTGGATTGCCCCTATCTTGAGCTTTACCGCCGATGAAATTTGGCAGGCTTTGCCGGGTGAGCGTGATGAGTTTGTCTTCACTGGAACTTGGTATGAAGGCTTTGGCTGTCAAACAGATAGTCAGGCAGACAGCTACTGGCAGGAGCTTCAAAAGGCTCGTGATGAAGTGAATAAAGTTCTCGAGCAAGCCCGTAATGAAAAACAAATTGGTGGGCAGCTTGAAGCCAAAGTCACTTTATTTGCATCAGGTAAACTCAAAGCGGATCTGGAACGTTTAGGGAATGAGTTACGCTTTGTTCTGTTAACCAGTGATGCGTCGGTGGTTGATTTGGCGCAGGCCCCAGATAATGCGCAAGATACTGAACTTGATACACTTAAAGTGTTAGTAGAAAAAGCACCGGGTGAAAAATGTGAGCGCTGCTGGCAGCATCGTACGGATGTAGGCGCTGATCCTGAACATCCGAGTTTGTGCGGCCGTTGTGTCACTAACGTAGCAGGCGCTGGTGAACAGCGCGAATTTGCTTAAATGGCCCGCGTCAATGCATTGCGCTGGCTATGGCTCAGCGCTGTGATGTTGCTGATCGATCAGATCAGCAAACATATCGTGGCCAGTTCTATGGCTTTGTTTCAGTCTGAGACTGTGACGAGTTTTTTTAATCTGGTCTATGTGCATAATTATGGAGCTGCGTTTAGTTTTCTTGATTCTCAGGGCGGAATGCAGCGCTGGTTTTTTAGTGCCCTGGCGGTGGTGGTCTGTTTGGTCCTAGTTTGGTGCTTGAAACGGATGAGAGAACCTCAGCCGCTGAGTGCCGCTGGATATGCATTAGTCATTAGTGGGGCATTGGGAAATGTCATAGATCGCTTGCTGTATGGTTATGTGATTGATTTTCTTGATTTTCATTATGGTAGTTACCATTGGCCTGCATTTAATGTCGCCGACAGTTGTATCTGTATTGGGGCGGTGTTACTGATCCTCGACAGCTTTATTCACCCTAGCAAACGCCCCAGTAAGGAATCGTCATGATTGAGAAAGGCTCGAAGGTATGTCTGCATTTTGTGCTGGTAAAAACAGACGGGCAGGTCGTTGAATCGACCTATGAGCGAGGGAATCCTGTTGATATCACGATTGGTGATGGTCATCTTCCAGAAAATTTTGAGAGTCATTTATTCGGCCTTAATGCCGGGGATAAACAGCAGTGGGAACTGAGCCCTGAGCAGGCATTTGGAAAGCACTCAAACGAACGGTTAAGTTATTTCACTCGAGACCAATTTCCATCTGATGAAACGCTGCAAACCGGTATGGTGATGGGATTTTCACAGCCAAACGGGGCTGAGTTGCCAGGAATTATTCAGGCCATTGAAGGTGATAGTGTGACTGTCGATTTCAATCATCCTTTAGCAGGAGAGCCAATTATTTTTGCGGTTGAAATCATCTCTTGTGATGCACCTGTGCGGAGGTAAAAGTGGAGATAATTTTAGCAAACCCACGTGGTTTTTGTGCTGGGGTTGATAGAGCTATTTCTATCGTCGAGCGTGCTCTAGAATTATTTGAAGCCCCCATTTATGTGCGCCATGAGGTGGTTCATAATCGCTTTGTAGTCGATGGGCTGCGTCAGCGCGGGGCGATTTTCGTTGATGAGCTCGATGAAGTACCAGAAAATGCTATTTGTATTTTTAGTGCGCACGGTGTTGCGCAGGCAGTCCGTCGAGAAGCCAAAGCACGGCAACTGAAAATTTTTGATGCCACCTGTCCTTTGGTGACGAAAGTTCATATGGAAGTGACGCGAGCGAGTCGGCGCGGCACCGAGTGTATCCTAATTGGTCATCATGGCCATCCTGAAGTCAATGGCACGATGGGGCAGTATGATAACCCTGAAGGCGGGATTTATCTGGTTGAGACGGTTGATGATGTTGCTCAATTGGTGATTAAAAACCCTGATAACCTATTTTACTGCACGCAAACGACGCTATCTGTGGATGATACTGCTGATGTGATTGATGCGCTGCGGCAACGCTTTGTTAATATTCAGGGACCGCGTAAGAATGATATTTGCTATGCCACGCAAAATCGTCAGGATGCGGTCTCAAATTTGGCTAGAAATGCGGATGTGGTGCTGGTTGTTGGTTCAGCAAATTCCTCTAATTCAAATCGCTTACGTGAAAAAGCAGCCCGTTTAGGAACGCCTGCGTATTTGATTGATAGCTCCGAAGATATTGATGCCCAATGGTTTAACCAAGACAGTAAAATTGGCGTTACCGCAGGTGCTTCGGCGCCCGAAGTTTTGGTAGAAGATGTGATTAGCCGTTTACAGGAACTGGGCGCAACTACTGTGAACGAAGCGGTGGGGCGAGAAGAAAGTATTGTCTTTGAAGTGCCAAGCGAGTTGCGAATCATTTAAGTGGTTCTGCCTAAGAGATAAAACCAACCTCCTCCGGGAGGTTTTTTTATGCCTATGCCAAGAGTATTTTTGACATTAATGATAAAAATATTAATAATTAATAGTCATTTTAATATGAACATTGTTGTGAGAAATCTTGGGTTTAGTCTGGTTGAGGTTTTGATTGCGGGCATGTTGTTAGCGGTAGTGATGACTGCTCAAGTTCAGTGTGTGCAAGCGATGTTAGTGAGCCAACGCAGCGATGAACAACTACAAGATATTGAGGCGATAAATCAATCAATTTTAGCGTTGGCCATTGCCCAACATGCTCACTGGCGGGAGAGAGGGGCTTGGCATTGGTATTATAATTTGGATAAAAGAGTCATTCATGACTCGCGTTTTGCCAGTTTAGTAGAAGTGATTCAAGAACAAAAACTGGCTGTGAATGATTTTTCGGTTACCTTGAATGTCAACTCATCCGGCTTGGCTCACTGGACCATTCGCTGGCAAAGTAATATATGTCTAAGTCGCTGTGTGTCCCGAAGTCTATCCCGCCAATTACAGTTGATGCCATGAAACAGATGCAATCGCGAGGATATTCCTTAGTCGAGGTTATGATTGCCTTGAGTTTGGCTCTGCTGATTTTAGCCGGTGGGTACCACTGGTATCTGAATTTGCTGGTGCAGCAACAACGAATTGTGCAATACGCTAATATTCGCCTGCGTGGAGAGGCTGCGGTGAATCTTATTGCTTATTCCATTACTAATACTGGCTCCTGGGCAGGACTGAATGACCTATTTAATGAGAAGACGCTTGTCGGGCTTAATCAAGATTTGTGTCAACTTGCACAATTACCCGTTATATCCGATGAGGATGGTTTTGCCGCTGTTATAGAAGCCTTTGCTGTTCCTTCAAATACCAGTCAAATGGGTTGTATAGGAACACATACTCACCCACTGTTATCTGGCTCGCCTGTGATACAGCTGCGCGAACTGACAGGTCCGGTGACAACCAAACCGGATAAAGGCGTGATTTGGCAAAAGACTCAAAGTAATGGTGCTGTGAATTATTGGGCTTATCAGAGTGAATGGTTTTTTTTAGTACACGATGGTAAAAAAATCGGCTTGATGCGCCTATATGCAGATGCGGATGGAGTGAAAGGGGCAACAGGAGGTGTTTTAATTCAAGCGATCACACAGCTTAATATGCAATTTGGATTGTGTTCAGCAAGTGGGGAACTTACCTGGGTCGCATTATCCCAGATGGATAGGCAGAGCTGGGTAAAAGTGAGAATGATCCATTTAGGATTGCTGGCGCAAGCGTTGAACCCTGATCCGAGTTATCTAAATACTAACCAGTATACATTGGCAGGTAAGAGAGTTGGCCCATTCAATGACCATTATCGGCGCATCGCATTTAATCAGCTCGTTGCATTATCGCCTGGGGAAGGGCCGTGTTAATCCGTGCAAACTCAGGAATTGTGATGGTCAGCATATTGATTTTGTTGATAATGATGACGATTGCGACACTAAATATCATTGAACTCGGTCGAGAAACAGCGGAGACCGTGACCATGAGTCGAGATAGCAATGTCGCGCGCATGAAGCTAATTAATCAAGGTTCAACTTGGGTTAATCATAATATTGACAGTAATGCCCCGGGACAATGGCTATGTCAAGGCGCCTGTTTCAAAAATAGTCACAAACTATGTGGTGTCTATACCACTCATATTATTATTGGGAATCATCAGCTTAATATAGGAATGATTAAAGCATTGCCTCCCTCATCAGTTGGGATATGTGCCAAAAGTCAGCTGACTCAGCCTGTAGGTCATGTATTATGGATGAATCAGTAAAGAGTTCAGGGTGGACCTTAATAGAGCTGATAATTGCTCTGGCTATCAGTGCACTATTGATGGTGATGGCTCTACCTAGTTATCGTAATTGGCTAGGTGAATATCATCGACAAAAGGCTATTGTGACGTTGTACACCCTTCGCGAGACAATGGAGCAATATTATCTGGACAATGAGCATTGGCCAGATAGTTTAACCGAAATGTCTTTTAGTGCTAGCAGTGTAGTCGGTTATCAATTTGAATTAACCTTGGATAATGACCATCTACCTTCATTAAATGCGACGCCCTTATCACTGCAATTGCAAGATGATCCTCAAGTTGAACAAATTACCATAAAGGTGAATGGACCGTGTAAAGTACTACGTGTAGATGGTTCAGAGACCAGTTGTCAGGGGGCATTGAGTTGATTTTAAATGGAAGTTCGCGACAGGGCTGATGATCAGCGCTTGAGCCTGTTGACCTTCGCAAACATAAAGAGTTTGTTGGTAGCCATAGGCAAATCCACGGCTATTAATTCGGATCTGATTTCGCGATCCTCGAAGAACCACTGCGTGAGGCAACTCAATTGTTTTTAGTAACTTATCATTCTCATTCATCTGCCCGTCGCCGTTGTTATCGATAAAAATATTGATCTGATTTAACCATGAGTGCTGGCAAGTTTGAGTGTCCTTTAAAGAACAGATCTGAACAATACTGTGAGTTTGTAGTGCCTGTAGTTTAGCCCAACCCAAACTGTTGATTAATGACTGAGCCGCTTGTTGGCGTTGCTGGGATTGAATAAACTGACTGTTTGATGACAACGAAAATCGGGCAAACAGAGCTACCAGAGAGGTTGCTATCAGCATTTCGGTTAATGAGAGCCCGGATATTTTTATTGGTTTGGCAATATGTTGTTTGTGATGGGTGCAGTACATAGCATATAGTATAAACGACTGGGTGTAATTTATATTGTTAATTATATTAATAAAAATCAATAGCTGTTTATTGCATACAGCTGCTTTTATTGACATCGAGATGTTAGACAAGTGAGGGAGCAAGATGAAACAGGTCGTTGCAATTATTAAACCTTTTAAAATGGATGATGTTCGAGAAGCATTGGCTAATGTCGGTATAACCGGGATGACAGTGACAGAAGTGAAAGGATTTGGACGACAAAAGGGTCATACAGAGCTCTATCGCGGTGCTGAATATACAGTCGATTTTCTACCCAAAGCAAAAATTGAAATGGTGGTTGAGGATGATGATGTTGAGCGTTGTATAGAAATTATTACGCACACAGCTCGGACTGGTAAGATCGGTGATGGGAAAATTTTTGTTCTGGAAATACAACGCGCGATGCGGATCCGCACGGGTGAAATGGATCAAAGCGCAATTTAATATAGTGGCGATGGTTCGAGCGCAGAACCATCGCCGCCCGTAGGTCTTTAAGAAGCGGGTTGGGCATCCAATACTGTTTGGCTACGTTGAGCCAGTTGCGGTAAGCCTAACTTTTTATATCCTTGCACCATCACTTTGAGCGCTGCTTTGGTCTGAGAACTCTTAGGGTAGGTGGTTAAAATATTCTTAGCCCGGTTAATTGCCGCTAAATAAGCTTCTCGCTTCATATAATAGTGAGCAATATCAATCTCGTGGCGAGCTAACTTATCTTCTAATGCGATCATTCGTTTTCGAGCATCGGCTGCATATTTGCTGTTTGGATAGTGCTCGAGGATAATTTTAAAATCTTTAAATGCCGCTTCTGAATAACTAGGGTCACGGCTGGCACGATCTATCCCTAAGAGCGACTGCATAAAATTATAGTCGGCCGCTATATTGGTCAGACCTCGCATATAATAAACATAATCAAGCGACTTGCTGGTTGGATTATTGCGAATGAATTGGTCAATATTAGCCAAAGCTTTTTCAGTCTCGTCGCGCTTGTAATAGATGTAAATCAGTTTGAGTTGGACTTGTGTTGCATAAGGACCAAAAGGATAACGGTTATCCAGAGCCTCAAAATATTGTTCTGCTCGTTGGTAATCGCTGACAGATAAAGCTTCTTGGGCATCTTTATAGAGTTGAGCGGCCGGTTTATCTGGGACGGCAGGTTTATCATGAGTACTAGAACAGCCAGTTAATAGCGCTACGCAAAGCGAAAAGCTGGCAAAAATATGACTATAACGCATAAGCAGAATGGGAGTTTCCTAAATAACAATGTACATAAAAATTAAAGTATCCTTTATGCTTTTCCAAAAGAAAAGCTAAAATACCCAACTTTGCTAAATTAGCTATTTAAATCACAAGTGGTTGCTATGAGTCAACAGATAGAATTACAGGCCAACGTTACTGAAGAGCATGCCGGAATGCGCCTTGATCAGGTGCTTTCGGAGCTTTTTAGCGATTATTCTCGTTCACGTCTTAAAGAGTGGATTATTCAAGGGCAGGTCTATATCGATGGCCGAGTGGCAGATAAACCACGTGAAAAATTGCAGGGCTGTGAAACGCTCACTCTGAATGCAATTATTGAAGATGTCATTGATTGGCAACCTGAACCCGTTGAGCTGGATATTGTCTATGAAGACGATGATATTTTGGTGATCAACAAGGCGGCCGGTTTGGTCGTGCATCCTGGTGCTGGTAATCACTCTGGCACTATTCTTAATGGGCTTTTATATCATTACCCGCAAAGTCGTACTTTGGCCAGAGCTGGGATTGTGCATCGATTAGATAAAGATACGACTGGCTTGATGGTCGTGGCGAAATCAGTTGCCGCTCAGACTCATTTAGTTGATGCATTGCAAAAGCGGGAAATTACCCGTGAATATGAAGCGATTGCCATTGGCTCTATGACCGCGGGTGGATTGGTCGATGAGCCTATTGGGCGGCATAAAACCAAACGCACCCAAATGGCGGTTGATCCTTTTGGGCGGCCAGCGGTGACACATTATCGCGTTGCTGAGAAATTCCGTCAGCATACTCGATTACGGTTGCGTCTTGAAACCGGACGGACCCACCAGATCCGCGTACATATGGCTCATATTGGTCATCCTCTGGTTGGCGATCCCGTTTATGCGGGGCGGTTACGTTTGCCTAAAGGGGCCAGTGATGAACTCGTGCAAGTTCTGCGTGGTTTTCAGCGCCAAGCTCTGCATGCGGCAATGTTGCGGCTAGCTCATCCGATTAGTGGTGAAATGATGCAGTGGCAAGCTGAGGTTCCCAGTGATATGGTGAAAGTTGCTGATGCATTGCGTCGAGACAGTGAGGCGCACGACTGGCAAATATAAGTATTAAGGGGTAAATCATGGCCGTTTATAATATAGAATCAGTCTTCCCTGATACCGTTAAAGCGGTCTATACAGACCGCTTGTCTGGCTATAGCCAAGAACCTTATGAGAGTTATAATCTTGGTTCTCATGTGGGGGATGTTAAAGAACATGTAGCCCGTAATCGACGTGATTTCGCCAGCTATCTGCCGAGTATGCCCTGTTGGCTTAATCAGGTTCATAGCATAAAACTGGCCGATGCCGGACTTTGTAAAGAAGGTGTGGAAGCCGATGGTAGCTATACACGAGGGCGAAATATTCCTTGTGTCGTGATGGTGGCTGACTGCTTACCTATTCTATTAGCTGATAAACAAGGACGAGCTGTTAGCGCTGTGCATGGTGGATGGCGAGGTTTGGCGGGAGGTATTATCGAACATGCCGTAGCCAAGTTAGGTTGCCCTGCCAATGAGTTAGTGGCTTGGTTAGGACCTGCTATTGGTGCTGATGCGTTTCAGGTTGGCCCGGAGGTCTTCACTGCGTTTACCAAGCTGATGGGCGATACTGCGCAAAATGCTTTTCAAGCGGATGGTGATCGCTATTTAGCTGATCTTAAATTGTTGGCTCAATTACAGTTGAATCAGCTAGGTGTTGAACACGTTACGATTCATCCAGCTTGTACCTATCATGATTCCACTCATTTCTTCTCCTATCGGCGAGATGGGCAAACCGGTCGGATGGCAGCAGCTATCTGGTTGGAATAATTCTTGCGTTTACTCTTGAATGTTATCCCAATTGCACCCACATCAATAGTAAATTGATTAAATGGTCATTGATGTGGAGGCGTTATGCGCTTAGATCGATTCACCAGTAAATTCCAATTGGCGATCTCGGACGCCCAGTCGTTAGCTTTGGGCCGAGACCACCAATACATTGAGCCTGTCCACCTGATGGTGGCGTTATTAAATCAAGATTCGGGATCAATTCGCCCCATCTTGTTAGACGCGAGTATCGAAGGCAGTGCACTGCGTTCGAAATTGAATAAAGAGCTAGAAAAAATACCCCAAGTTACTGGTATTGGGGGGGATATTCAATTATCGAATGGGCTCATTTCATTGCTTAATATGTGCGATAAAATTGCTCAGAAACGCAAAGATAAATACATTTCATCGGAAATTTTTCTATTAGCGGCGATTGATGATAAAGGTCCGCTAGGGGAAATTTTACGTGAAGTAGGGGCCAACAAAGGCAAATTAGAGAAAGCGATTGAAAAAGCGCGTGGTGGCCAAAAAGTTGATGATCAAAATGCTGAAGATCAACGCCAGGCATTGGAAAAATATACTGTCGACCTGACTGAACGTGCCGAACAAGGCAAACTAGACCCAGTAATTGGCCGTGATGATGAAATTCGGCGTACCGTACAAGTTTTGCAGCGGCGAACTAAAAACAACCCCGTTTTGATTGGTGAACCGGGGGTGGGTAAGACCGCTATTGCCGAAGGCTTAGCCCAACGGATTATCAATGGCGAAGTTCCTGAAGGACTTAAACATAAACGAGTGTTGGCTTTGGACATGGGCAGCCTCATCGCTGGTGCTAAATATCGCGGGGAATTTGAAGAGCGCTTAAAAGCAGTGCTGAATGAACTCTCAAAAGAAGAAGGGCAAGTCATTTTATTCATCGATGAATTGCACACGATGGTCGGTGCCGGTAAAGGCGATGGAGCGATGGATGCTGGTAACATGCTGAAACCGGCATTGGCTCGAGGAGATTTACACTGTGTTGGCGCAACCACATTGGATGAATACCGCCAGTATATCGAAAAAGACGCGGCATTAGAGCGGCGCTTCCAAAAAGTGCTGATTGAAGAGCCCAGTGTTGAAGATACCATTGCGATTTTGCGGGGTTTGAAAGAGCGCTACGAATTACACCATTCAGTAGAAATTACCGATCCAGCCATTGTGGCTGCGGCGAATTTATCGAACCGATATATTTCTGACCGTCAGCTGCCGGATAAGGCAATTGACTTAATTGATGAAGCAGCTTCTAGCATCCGGATGCAAATTGATTCGAAACCTGAAGAACTCGATCGATTAGACAGACGTATTATTCAGCTGAAACTAGAGCAGAATGCCCTGCAAAAAGAAGAAGACCCTGCTAGCCAAGGGCGACTTGCGAAAATTGAAGAAGAGCTCAAAGAGCGTGAAGAAAAGTCTCGTGAACTTGAAGAGGTCTGGAAAACTGAAAAAGCTGCACTGTCTGGAACGCAGCATATTAAATCCGATCTCGAACAGGCTCGTCTGGATTTAGACGTTGCTCGTCGGGCGGGTGATCTTAATCGCATGTCAGAGTTACAATATGGCCGAATTCCTGAGTTGGAACGGCAATTAGATTTAGCCTCTCAGGCAGAAATGCAGGATATGACATTATTACGGCATAAAGTCACAGAAAATGAAATAGCCGAAGTGCTCTCTCGTTGGACCGGTATTCCTGTAAATAAAATGCTTGAGGGTGAACGGGCCAAACTGTTGCGGATGGAAGAAGAATTGCATCAGCGAGTGGTGGGCCAGAATGAAGCGATTAATGCAGTGGCGCATGCCATTCGGCGTAGCCGTGCTGGATTATCCGATCCGCATCGGCCGATTGGTTCATTTCTATTCCTGGGACCAACAGGGGTCGGTAAAACTGAATTGTGTAAAGCGTTGGCAGAGTTCATGTTTGATACCGATGAAGCGATGGTGCGTATTGATATGTCTGAGTTTATGGAAAAACATTCTGTTGCTCGCCTTGTCGGTGCTCCCCCCGGATATGTTGGTTATGAAGAGGGCGGCTATTTAACCGAAGCCGTCCGTCGTCGCCCATATTCCGTAATCTTACTTGATGAAGTCGAAAAAGCGCATAGCGATGTATTTAATATCCTGTTACAAGTGCTTGATGATGGGCGATTAACCGATGGACAAGGGCGTACGGTTGACTTTCGCAATTCGGTGATCATTATGACTTCGAATCTAGGCTCGGACATTATCCAAGAAGGCTTTAATGAATCAAGCTATAGCCAGATGAAGTCGGTGATTATGGGGGTCTTAACTAGCCATTTCCGACCTGAGTTTTTGAACCGTATTGACGAAACGGTTGTCTTTCATCCACTGGACAAAGATTGTATTCGTCAAATTGCGAAAATCCAGATTGATGGTTTGATGCCACGTTTACAAGAACAAGGCTTTACGGTTTCGATCTCTGATAAGGCCTTAGATAAACTGGCGAATAATGGCTTTGACCCAGTTTATGGCGCTAGACCATTAAAACGTGTGATTCAAAATCAACTCCTGGATCCAATGGCTGAAGGGCTGCTATCTGGTTCATTCACGCCAGAAAAACCACTGAAAATTGATGTCAGTGGCGACAAACTGACCATAAATCAGTGAGCATCGAAAAACGGGAGCGAGATTTAAGCTCCCATTTTCATTTTAAAATTATCCTTAAATTTTTGGTGCTCTTGTTCAGTGAGCTGCAGATAATGCTCTTTCTGTTCTGGCGTAAGTAACTGACAGATTGATGTATGCTTTTGCTGAGATATGCCTCGTAGCTGTTTGTACATTTGCCGTGCCGAAAGATCTTGGCTAAATAATTCATCAGAAGATGCAATATAACGCGCTTCAACCTTTTTTAGCGCGTCCAGTTGCACTGATGTTAACTTGAGCAACGAGGCTAATTGTTCTGATGTCATAATGCACCTTTAGCGAACTTTTATTACAGTATAGTAACTTTTACTTAATAGACACCAATTGATAAATGACAATATGAAACGATGTAAATTTATGACAGTTATGCTATTTTACTCGTCATTTGACAAGCTCCCCAATCTCAAGATTTAGGTTAAATATATGAGTGAAATGAAAAATAACAACTCAGCAAAAGCTCGGGGAATCTATCTGTTGCCGAACCTTTTTACGACAGCGGCTTTATTCTCAGGGTTTTATGCTGTTGTAGCATCAATGAATGGCCGATTTGAATCGGCAGCGATTGCCGTTTTTGTCGCCATGATTTTTGATGGGTTAGATGGGCGTATTGCTCGCATGACGGGTACCGAGAGTTCGTTTGGTGTTCAGTATGATTCACTGTCGGATATGATCTCATTTGGTATTGCACCATCACTCGTTTCGTATAACTGGGCTTTGCATGACTTGGGCAAAATTGGTTGGTTAGCTGCCTTCATTTTTGCTGTTAGTGCAGCGTTGCGACTGGCTCGTTTTAATACTCAGGTGGGGAAAGTTGATAAACACTATTTCCAGGGACTGGCAAGTCCATCAGCAGCCGGGATCGTCGCTGGAATGGTTTGGCTTGGACAAAATTTCGGTTGGGATCCTGAACAGTTACATTCGCTACGATATGTGGCGGCTATCTTGACGGTTTGTTCGGGACTTTTGATGGTATCGAATTTTAGATACTACAGTTTTAAAGGTGTTGATCTTAAAGGCAAGGTGCCTTTCGTTGTGGTACTTTTGATAGTCTTAGGTATCGTTGTTGTTGCGCTACGCCCGGCATTAGTTCTCTTTTGTGTATTTACTATTTACGCCATATCAGGGCCTGTTTACACCATCCGCACGGTTCGTAAGCTCAAAATGAAACATGTAGTGGGTGAAGATGATGACTCAGATGATGAATTTGATGCTGAGACAGAAAATAAAGAGCCAGAAAATAAAGAGACAACTCAAGAACCGCTGAATGTGACCGATCTTGAAAATACAGATGAAAAGAAAAGCTAACGCAACTGGCTCTACTTGCGTGATGAAAAAGCCACCGATTGGTGGCTTTTTTAGTCTAAAAAGACGCAAAAGAAGACTGTTTGTATGAAAACTCAGCGAACGATTGTATTTTCTCTATAAAATCACAAAAATCGCTTGCGTAAAACTGCCGTATCCCTATAATGCACCACCACTGATACGGCACACCGCTTCAACGGTTGCTCTATCAGGGTTTCAGCCGGGTTTATCGCGGCAGAAACGGAAAGCAAAAAACGAAAATAATCGTTGACAGACTTTCCGCTGATGCGTAAGATGCGCATCCGCTTCAACGGCAAAGTGCTGAAGAGGCAACGTTCTTTAACAATCTATCAAGCAATCTGTGTGGGCACTCACAGAAGATGATTTGCAAA
>NZ_SMGD01000017.1 GCF_004339545.1 Celerinatantimonas diazotrophica
CGAACTCAGACGTGAAACGCAACAGCGCCGATGATAGTGTGGGGTTTCCCCATGTGAAAGTAGGTCACTGCCAGGCTTCGAATTGAGCCCCATCCATTGGATGGGGCTTTTTTTATGGGTGGGATTCGGGTCCCTGTCACGGATTGCTGTTGATTGACAGGACACTGCCATGCCTGTCGCTGTCATAAAAGAATTCTTGGACTGATGGTTTGCTAGTCCGGAAGATCTCTGTTTCTCTTAATGATCTTTGGTAGTTGGTTAATTCTGATAAGATGAATGGTGGTTATGACGCTTTTGGGAGATATTAGCAGGTTATGCTAAGCAAAGAGAATCTTGTTAAATTGGCACGAGTTAAAATGCCCTTTGGGAAATATGCTGGGCGTTTTTTAATTGACCTTCCTGATGAATATCTATTGTGGTTTGAGAAAAAGGGCTTCCCAGAAGGCGAGCTGGGGCAGCTAATGCAGTTGTGTCTAGAGCTTAAGATTGAAGGGCTAGATAGTCTGGTCAAGCCATTAAAAGCGCAATGATCTGAGCTCTCAAGCGATTTGCTCTATAGTGATACCGTTTGATCTGGTGACTACGTTGATGGGATGAAGCTCTTCGCATTGGCTTCGGATATTAGAATAGATTGAAATACACTGACTAGTCATTTTGTTGGGATGCTCAATCTGATTGATCGAGAGTAGTATTAGCTATCGCTTTCATAAGACGGCTGCCGACCAAAATTATTGCAATCGAACTGCGCCGCACTGTCGTCACTATTGATGATGACACTGACGATGGTGTTCTAGGGTATCGAAATCTTTATAATGGTAGAAAATTAAAATTTGCGCAGTTGGAACAAGCACATAGGCCAAATGGGTGGCAATGAGTTAGTTTGGCTGGGCTATAAATGCTAATCGAGCAATTCTATTCCTAAATATTCTAATAGATTCAAGGCTTCATATCGCGTGAATTTGGCTCCTTGCACCTGATTGTCTAAGATATGAATTGCGTAGTTGGTTGATTCGCTAAAATCGACATCTTGTAAGTTCGTATGCATGAACAAACTATGTGTAAAGTCGCAGGCATTCATTGTCGAACCAGTAAAATCCCCTTCTCGAAAGTCAACATCGTGCAACTTACATTCATCTAAAACGAGCTCATTTAAGGTGAGTCCAAAAAAGGAACTGTCGTTCATGATGCAACGTTGAAACTTAAGCTCAAAATCTCGGTGATAGATTGGCCAAACAGCTTTTGTCCAATCGATACCAACTAATTTACTATCTTGAAATGATACACCAAACAAGTAACTATTGGGGAAATGAGCCACACTGAGGTTACACCGCTCAAATTTGCAGTTGATAAGCTTACAGTGTTGGAACTGCACGCCAGATAGATCACAATCGCTAAACAGGCATTCTTCGAACTCAATATCTTTAAAGCAACGTTCTGAAAGTTGTAGTTTATCGAAGGAATGTTCTAAATATTGTTCACCATTATTCCAAGGTTCCATCATATCCCGCATCTCTTGCTTAATTTTGGTTAGCGCAAAGGTCACACTCGATATACTTAAAGAACCCCTTCAAGGGCATTTCGATCATAACGCATAAGTTTAGGAAAAAATAGTTGTCGGTTTAGTGTTTACTGAAGTTGCTATGGCATATGATGGATGGCGGGTTACGAGGCTACCTATATAGCCTCGCTTTTGTCTTAAGCCCTGGCAAATCGTTTTGACAGGCGCTGGTTGACTATCAGCGCCATGACGATAATGATTCCACCAATGCTTAGGCGCAGAATGTCGGCATTGTGGTTCCAGATTACAAGGTTGACTAAGATCCCTGCGGGAATCAGAAGATTATTAATAATAGCCAAAGCTCCAACGTTAACTTGCGTCGCTCCTTTGTTGAACGCAAAATATCCCCAGCCAGAGGCAATCACCCCAAGGTAGATTAAGATGCTCCATTGCTCGGTAGTGTGCGGTAGTTTGTCAGAATGGCCCCAGAGTAAGTAGCCAATACTAGCCGTGATTAAGGCACCAATGAAAAACCAACCAAAGAAACTTTTTTGGGGAATATGAGCGACTTGTTTTTCAACTAAACGTTTATAGGCCACTTGCCCTAGAGCAAAGCTGATGTTTGCTCCCTGAACCATTAATAATCCTCGAATAAAGTTTCCATCGATATGCTGATAGCGAATCGCAATGGCTCCAATTGTGGCTAAAAAAGCAGTAATGAAGAACTGCCGATTGAGATGCTTATCCATTAAGTCGTTAAACAATGTGACATACATTGGCGTTAAGACTGTAAATAGCAGCACTGCAGGCACGGATAGGTAGAGAAACGATTGGTAATAAAAGCCATACATCACCCCAAGCTGTATAGCACCGATTAGCATCAATTTCACAGCTAGTTGAAATGACACATTCTTTAATCTCAAAAATGGCAGAAAAACCAAAGTAGCCAGTGCAATACGTATCCATACCGAAAACCAGGCATCAACCTGACCCGATAGATACACACCGATCAGGCTAAACGAGAAAGCCCAAACCGCGGTGACAAGTAAAAGTAATGGCATATAGCTTAGAGTCCGTAACAGTATTTAATTATTGCTCTCTAGTTTAAGCCAGCAAGCTGTTCTCTCCAATAGTAAATAACAATAAAATATAAAAATTACAAATGATTAAAATTTGTTCTAATCTTTTTTGTTAGTATTAACCGTGAGTCTTGTTAATCATAGTGGTTGAAATAGAGGATGAGGATGTGGCGTGGGATGTCCTCGTTTATAGCTGTATATCATTCATTGTGAATCCGCCTATGAGCGGTGAAAAAGTAGGTCTGACTTTAAAGGAAAAAGGCCATTTCTTACCAAGCTGCCAGCTTAGTGAACGATGGTGACTCAATTGGTGTTAGAGATTGCTAGGTGATACTTGAATTAACCAAATATATCAATAAGTTAAATTTGATGGCGGGCGATTTCCAGATGGTGGTGTTTTTATCAGAGTTCAAACAAATTGAAGTGACGATTATTGGTAAACTGCTTGATGGGAGTCGTCAATGTTGCATGGCCGAGGGGGAAGCAAATAACTCTAGATAATAATTAAAGTTATTTCGCTATTAGCCGTTATTAATAATAATCTTAGAAAATATGATACAGCTAACTTATTGATGCTTAGGTATTTGCCATTATTGATAAATTTTGCTGTAGTGATGTTTGACAATTAATGGCTTTGGATCCAGTTGTACGTATGATCAAACCAGATGATTTCGTTCTAATGGATGACCAGCGTCATGTCGGATTGACGCCTTCCACACTTATTGCTCCCTTATCGCCAGATGACATTCTGGCCAGTTTGGCATTGTCGAATTATGCCGATTGCTGCATTCATCAAAAAGCAGTCCAGCATTTAGTTGAATATGTGAATCGCACTCAAGATGGCCACTCACAGGATGTGCCCTTTGTCATTGCAGAGCGTATAGATGCAACTATAGAACTGGCTATTGCTGATGATGCGATGACCGTTAAGGCGGTTTTGATTACCGCTCAGGGTGGGAAACACATTGGTTTGCCGAAACTCATTGATAAATTACATGAAGCGAAAGTCAGTTTTGGCTTACAGACACAGCGCACGCTGCAGTTTTTAAAAGCGGCGGCTGCCGCTGATCCTGGGATTCGGATGGAGGAGATCATCGCGGTCGGTAGACCGGCTGAAAATGGACGTAACGCACGGTTCAAACGGCTTGTCTCGACTCCCAAAGAGCGCTTGTTGCAACCTCAACCGATAGATAAAAATCGCGTTGACATGCGCGATTTAGGGCAGATGTGTTCTGTTCGTGCTGGCGATGAATTAATGCGTAAACTGCCTCATTCTCAGGGCAAAGATGGCAAAAATGTATACGGAGAAGTCCTCCCCAGTATTTCTGGTGAAGATGCTGCGCTTGTGGCCGGAGAGCGAACAATAATCTGTCCGGATGACCCAAATCTGTTAATTGCTGCGGATGTGGGATTGCCGATGGAAATTGAACACGGGATGCGTGTCGATGAAGTATTGGCGATGAAAGAGGTGAATGTTGGAACTGGGCATATTGATTTTGCTGGTTCTATTGTGATCAGTGGCGATGTACGAGAAGAGATGAGAGTGACCGCCCGGGGCGACATTCATGTGCTGGGTTATGTTGATTCAGCGTATCTTAAATCGGGGGGCGATATCTTAGTTGAAAAAGGGATCATTGGTCATCGACGTCCAAATGGGCAGATTTCGTGTGTACTTAAGGCTGATGGCAGTATTCATGCCCGCAATGCCCAATATAGCCAACTGAGTGCCGGGAAAGATATCAACATTACTCGCGAGCTTAGCCATTGTTTAGTGCGTTCTTTACAGAGTGTTTTTGTCGGGGACGAAAAAGGATATAGAGGATTATTGGTCGGTGGCGAATTTAATGTCGGGGAGCGTTTAGAATCGGTGAACGTTGGCAGTGAAGCCGGGACAAATACTTATATACTGGTTGAGGGTGAATACGAGCGGTTGTACGAACGGCGTAAAGCATTGCAGCAGCGTTGTGAAAAAATTCAATTTCGTCTAGATGAACTGATGGAGGTGCAAATCGCCAGTGCCAAGATCCCCGAAGAAGAGAAACGGATTGCGATGCAGAATAAAGTCGCTGCGACGATTCAACATGATCACGTGTTAATGGCCCAAGCTGAAACAGAAATAGAGGAAATCGAAAAGGCGATTGAGGCTTATTTAAGTCATAGCCGATTTATTGCTAAAAAGCATATCTACCCCAATGTTCATTTTAAACTGGCTGGACAAGAAGTAGTCAGTGAACGGGTGTATGGTCCTAGCCAAGCCGTATTTAGTGAAGGTGAATTGAAATTTGAGCCGCTCTAAGCGACTTCGTAGAAGTCGGCTTGCTGTGCCAGTTTTTCGATTTCCTGACGAATAATCGTTTTTGTCGCCTGAGTACATCGCCCACAATGCTGCGCAACATGCAGATGCTGTTGTATCTGGGCAAGTGAAGTCTTGCCTTCGTTAACGGCCTGACGGATCTGGCTATCGGTTACACCTTGACATATACAGACAAACATCTTGAGTCCCCCTTTTTGCAATTCACAGCTTAATTTTAATAAAAACTATTCTCATTAGCAATTATTGTAGGCAATCTTTATATTTCTTTTGATTTTTCACAAATTGTCTCAAAGATTATTTGCGTGACATCGCCGATCGTCTTACCATTATCGAGTAATTTAACAGATATTCTCAGGGCGGGGTGGAAGTCCCCACCGGCGGTAATATATCAATAGATATTAAGCCCGCGAGCGCTTTATGTTTTTTTGCATAAAGGTCAGCAGACTTGGTGTGATTCCAAGGCCGACGGTTATAGTCCGGATGAGAGAGAAGCAGACACATACCTCGGAGCTATTCTTTTTCAAGAATGCTTTCTAGCGGTGGATACCGCTGTCTCTTTATGCCCTGACTCAAATTTTTTTTGAAGGAATGAACATGAGTCAGAATCTTTTAGCTTCTTTTGGGAACGCAATTGAACGGGTTGAAACAGCACTAGCAGCTCTACGTGATGGGCAAGGTGTATTAGTGGTTGATGATGAAGATCGAGAAAACGAAGGGGATCTGATTTATAGCGCTGAGCGTATTACACCCGCCCAGATGGGGTTGATGATCCGCGAAAGTAGCGGCATTGTCTGCCTGTGTATGCCAGATGAGCGTTTAAAACAGTTACAGCTACCGCCAATGGTAGAACATAATACCAACCATAACCAAACCGCTTTTGCAGTGACCATCGAGGCCAAGGAAGGGGTAACCACCGGCGTTTCAGCTGCCGATCGCGTGACCACGATTAAAACCGCAATAGCCGATGACTGCCAACCGACTGATTTGGTGCGTCCCGGCCATGTCTTTCCCCTGCGGGCTCATCCGGGAGGCGTCTTTGCCCGCCGTGGTCATACCGAAGGAACGGTTGATTTAATGCTTCTGGCAGGTTTGAAACCTTATGGTATCTTGGCTGAGATTACCAATCCAGATGGCACTATGGCTCGTTTGCCGGAGATTGTCGCGTTTGCCCACAAACAGCAGATGGTGGTTTTGTCGATTGAAGATATTGTTGAGTACCGTCAGCAATTAGAAGCAAAAGCGAGTTAGGTGATAAACAGAGCTTTGCTCTTGAACATTTAAGTGTTTCGTCATTTTTAAAGCCGATGTATCTCTCTGATATCGGCTTTTTATATTTTTATCCGAATCCCTCTCTTTGTGGCCGGCTTGCTTTTGAGTCTGTTATTAAAAGAGTGGTAGTCAACGGCCAATATGCACATGATTCAACTCTTGTGATGCTTTTTTATCTGAGAGGGCCTTATATTGCATGAAACATCGTTAAAAGCTTGCACAATATATACAAACGTGGTTAATTGAAATTGCGTTTACTTTTTGTCGAGGAATGCTATGCAAGTGAATCATTCTGCTGCGTTAAGTTTTGCGGAAAGTGGTTTTGTTGATCGCTATCTCAAAGCTCGCGAGCGTTTTTTTAATACAGATTGTCAATTTATCATTCAAGAAAAAGAATCTGATCAGGAATTATCACGGAGTGCACTGTCTCACGCATATCAACAGGGATGGATCTCTATCACTGAATTTCAACGCTGGAATAGTCAGTTAGCTGATTCAACCAACGAATAAGCTGCGTTCTTTGAACTTTTAACCCGGCCTGTTTAGGCTGTTCAAAGTAATAGACAGGCCGTTTAAAAGCCGAAAGTTTCGGTTTCAGAAAATCATCTAGACTCGCACGAGTTAATGTATCGTTGCTTTTTATAAAAGCAACGGGACGTTTACCGTATTCTTCATCGGCTATTGCAACCACTGTGGCTGCAATAATTTGCGGATGGTTCAATAGAGCCATTTCGATCTCTTCCGGTTGTATATTTTCTCCCCCACAAATAAACATTTGATCCAATCGGCCATGAATCACGAGCTGATTATCAATGTAATCACCGCAATCACCACTATGAAACCATCCTTGTTCATCACTCAAAGGAACCCGCTTTCCTGCCTTGAAATATCCCGGCGAGAGTGTCAATCCTCTAAGAAGGACTTCATGATTGGTGTTAATTTTTACCTCTTGATAAGGTAAAAGGGTACCCGCTCCCTGTCCTTGACCAACGACGCGAGTGGCAACTTGGGAACTCATTTCCGAGCTGCCATAGCTCATATAAGCGATAAATCCACGGTTTAATGTAGCCTGCAATTGGGTTTCATTGCATGGCCCTCCACCAATTAAGATATGTTTTAAGTGAAGAACATTGCTGTGAAAGTTTTCCTGCTTGAGCAACCGATAGAGCTGGGTTGGAACTAAGGATAAATGAGTAATTGGAAAGCGACCAAGCGTCTTCTCTAATGAATCAAAACTAAGCGCGATGCTCGCCCCACATAGTAGTGCCCGATAAATTAACGCCTGTCCCCCCACATGAAAGAGTGGCAGGGAAGCCAGCCAGCAGTCTCCCTGACTCAGTTGAATTCGCGCCTGACTGCCGATAGCACTGTAATAGAGATTCTGCCAGCTATGAATAACTGCTTTGGGCTCACCACTACTTCCCGAAGTCAGAATCATGTCGACCCACTGGTTAAAAGCGCAGCGTGGTTGAAGAATAATGTCTGCCTCTTGGTATTGCCAGTCGAGCGTGAGCGTCGCGCAGTTATCTAAGGCTGTGGAAGTAATCATGACATCGGCATCAATTGTCTGCATTGCTTGTTGCAATGCCTGAGCGCGAAGATGTGGACTGACTGCACAATAGATCCAGTTGCCATGTAAGCATGCCAACTGCAGCAATACGCTGTGTAGAGGGTTGTCTACAATCCAACCGATCCGAGCCTGAGGGGGAATATCGGCTTGCCGTAACTGTTGGATTAATGAGCTTACCCAGTGGCAGGTCATCTGGTAGCTAATGGTTTGTTCTGGCGTATAGATAAATGGTGCCAGCGGATTTTCCTGTAACTGTTTGAACAGCGGAGAGACAGTGGTTGTTGACATGCCAGGGTACAACTTGAGTAATCGATGATTGAAGTATGCCGTTGTTAATTAAAGGTGTTTTTTAAATGGATCAATAAAGCAGGGGATTGTCGGCAAATTGGCGAAAATAAATGAGGCGAGTCACTTGCTTGTGTGAAAAGTAGCGCAAAGTATCCAACCCCGGATAAAGATCACCGTATTGATTGGCTAAACTCTTCAACTGCAAAAGTCCTAAGCGGCTTTCAAAGCTAGAGCTGATACTGATGGGAATGTTAAGCGTTTTGGCAATTTGCAGATAGTAATCGGTATTCTTGCCAAGTAATGTTGGTTTGAGCACCAGTGTTTGAATATTGGCTAATGTCTGTGCATCGATGCGTTGGTGTTGGAGTGATTCATCCAACGCAATTGGAACATCTGCTTTAGCCAGTTTTAAGCAGTCAGCTAAGCTAGCGCAGGGCTGCTCTAAATAGGCAAGGTTGGCGGTATTGATCTGAGCTAGAAAAGACTCCGCTTGCTGATAGTTCCAGTGGCCATTGGCATCCAGACGTAATTTAAGCTGCGGATAAGCTTGATTAATATGCGCGATGAGTGACACCTCCTCGGTGAGTGCTCGTCGGGCCACTTTTAATTTGGCTAGCGTCAGGGGGCCTGGATATTGCTCAAGATAACTTAAAATGGCTTGCTCATCGCCCTGCAAGAGTGGGTATCGCTGGTTTAACGAGTCAGGTTCTGCTTGGGGGCGCTGTTCTTTGGCACATTGAATCCCCCAATAGGTTGCTGCTGAGCGAAGAGAAGCGTCATGCCGATGCTCTAAAAAATCCGTCAGCTGTTGGAAACTCTCGCTAAGAGTGTGCGAGCTAAAGCCTGGCAGGGGGGCAATTTCGCCCCAACTGCAACTACCTTCAGGATGTTGTAGTTGCAGATAGAGGCCACGGCGAATGGATTGCTGGGGATCCCATGGACAATGCCAATGTTGCCGATATAACCAGATTTTTACCTGCCAGTGATGCATGGGCGTGTCTACGGATTACGGGTAAAACGGGTGAAATCGGGGGCCCGATGTTCGTTAAACGCGTTGCGTCCTTCCTGACCTTCATCGGTCATATAAAATAGCATCGTTGCGTTACCCGCTAACTCTTGTAATCCGGCTTGACCATCACAGTCGGCATTGAGCGCCGCTTTCAAACAGCGCAGAGCCATAGGGCTATTGCGTAGCATTTCTCGGCACCACTTCACGGTTTCTTTTTCAAGATCGGCTAAAGGCACAACGGTATTGACTAAACCCATATCGAGGGCTTGCTGGGCGTCATACATTCGGCATAAAAACCAAATTTCACGGGCTTTTTTCTGGCCGACTAAACGTGCCATGTAGCTGGCGCCCCAACCCCCATCGAAGGAACCCACTCGTGGCCCAGTTTGGCCAAATTGAGCATTATCAGCTGCGATGGTTAAATCACACATCATATGTAAAACGTGCCCGCCTCCCACAGCGTAACCGGCGACCATTGCCACTACTGGTTTGGGGCAAGTTCGAATGTCCCGTTGTAAATCTAGAACATTAAGATGATGAATACCGCTGTCATCTTTATAGCCACTATCGCCACGAATTTTTTGATCACCACCACTACAAAATGCTAAATCACCTTCACCCGTAAAAATAACGACACCAACGTTGGAATCATAGCGAGCATCACTTAACGCTTGAATCATCTCCTTCACGGTTTGAGGACGAAAAGCATTACGAACCTGAGGGCGGTTGATGGTTATTTTGGCAATTCCACAGGCGGATTTATGATAACGGATGTCTTGATAAGCGTCGCTGACATCTTGCCATTGAACTGGCGCATTCAGATCCTCTGATGTATAGATAGGCATACAAACCTCTTGAGATTACGTCGAGAGCTTAAGCCTGACAGTAATCACTAAATAGGTAATTGATATCCATCAATTAATCGCGTTACCTGCTCCGAACCAAACTATTTATTTATGGGGGAGCTCAGACTCACCTAAAAATTGCCGAACAATCGCTATGAACTCCTCGGGTTTGGCGACATGAGTATTGTGTCCTGCGCCAGCGATTTGATAGCGCTTGGCCTGTTTAAGCTTACCTAATAACTCTTCGGCAAGGGTCGCAAATTTGGTATCTTCGTTGCCGACCACTAGGGCAATGGGAAACTGAAGTTTGGCCAGCTTCTCACTGAGTTCAATCTGGCGAGCCAGGCTGGTGGCTTCAAGCATCGCGGCTAAAGGCTTAGGATCGTATTGACGTTTAATCTCAATTTGATGTTGACGTTCCAGCTCGCTTAAATTGGCAAAAATAGGTTGCTGATACCAATCTTGCAGAACTTGCTCAAACGATTCTTGGCGCAGCCGTGTTGCCCATTTTTTATCACGGTCGAGTCGGATGTTTTTTTGCGCTTCGTCGTTAAGTCCCAAATGCGCCGATTCTAAAATGACAGCTCTGAGCCCCTTGGGTTTTAAACTGGCATGAAAAGCGGCCAATCTCCCGCCCATGCTATATCCGACCAGCGAATATTCGCGGACTCCTAAATGTTTCAACGTATGTTCTAATAAACGATGCACTTGGCGGAATCCATGGCGAACATCGGGTTTGAGTGCTTGACTCATCCCGTGACCTGGCAGATCCACACTAATGCAGTAGTATTGATCACTTAATGCTGAAGTGATGTATCCCCAATCACTGTTATTGCCCATAAAGCCATGCAGAAAAACCAGTGCTGGATTAGTCTTGGATCCTTTGACGCTAAAGTGAAGAGAGTTCACGCACCTGTTCTCCTAATCGGTGGATCGCTTTGCTGGCCGCCCCTGGCTCACTTAAAATTTCCAACAAATGTGTTCCACCTTGTTGTAATGCTTGTTCATACGCTGTACTCAAAGTGCTGGGATTAATAACGCGTTGATAGTTTATCCCAAATTGCACAGCCGCTGCCCGAAATTCAATGCCATGGGGCAATTGGTAATAATCTCTTGCCAGATGATTTTGTGTAGGTACTGGCAATAGTTCAAAGATACCGCCTCCGTCGTTATTTATCACGCAAATTATAAGCGTTGTGCGAGTCGTTCTGGCCAGAGCCAGCGAGTTCAGATCATGCAATAGAGAAGTATCGCCTAATAAAACGGTTGTAACCGCTGCGTATTGGGCAATACCGCAACCACTTGCTAGCAATCCATCAATTCCTGAACAGCCCCGGTTGGTATAAATGTTGAGTGCTTTGGGAAGGTGGTTGGCAACCAGCTGCATATGACGAATTGCTAAACTGTTGCCCAGCATCAACGCGCTTTGAGTCGGGATCAGTGTGGCCAATGTGGCGACCATTGCCAACTCGTCATCGCCTTGGGGGATTGGTAATTGTTGTTGGGCTTGGAGCCAGTGCATGGCATCGTCAAGTTGATAGCTGGGTGCTGGGTGGGCGTTAATCCAGCTTTTAGCATCAGCATAAAAGCGGTGAGTGGTCTGCCAGTTCGGATCAAGCCGCTTCCCCCGGGGTTCAATCTGATAATATTCACCGGTTTGAGTGTTCAGCCATTGTCCGAGGATTTTACTGACTAAGCGGCCGCCAAACTGAATGATCAAGTCAAATTGGGACGAGGCTAATTTTGAATGACGCAATAAAAGGTCAACGGCGCTGATCACCCTACTCGAGCCAGCGACTTGGGACTGGACATCTGCCATGATTGGCCAACCGGTATTTTTTGCCCAATTTAATACCGCGTTTGCCTGATCGGCATCCATCGCCCCTAAAATGATAAGTACTTTGGTCTGTTCTGCGGGCGGCCAAGAAGGCGTGCGTACTTGTCCGGTCAGCGATGGAGTAAAACAGTTAAGGGGTTGATCATGGCTAAGCCAGTGCTCAACATCTGCTAAATAAGCTGAAAAATCGATGGCTTGACTGTGCGGATAAAAAGGTTCTCGAAAAGGGCAATTTAATAATGCGGGGCCTTGTTGCGAGCGCATTTGGGCGACTAAGTCATCGAGTTTGCCGAGTAAGGCCCGAGCTGGAAAATGTTCGTCAGGGGCAGGCAGAGCCACTTCTGCAACAGGATAATGAGCAAATATGCCAGGCTGCGAGATGGCTTGATTGGCCCCGCAGTTGAGCAGTTCATCAGGGCGATCGGCACAGGCAATTAGCAGTAAAACACCGGTTTGAGCCGCTTCAATAAATGCCGGATAGAGATTGGCCACGGCTGTACCCGATGTACAGATGACCAAGACGGGATGGTCGCTAGCTTTCGCCATTCCTAGTGCCATATATCCCAAACCGCGCTCATCAAAATGCGTATGACAACGCAATTTTGCATGATGCGCACAGGCTATCGTTAAGGGGGCACTTCTTGAGCCCGGAGCAATGCAGACATCTTGAATATTCAGACGAGTACATTCCTCGATTAACAACCGAGCCCAGAGTAAATTGAGATTATCGCAAACAGGGTCAAACATTTAATAATCCTTGGATCGTGGCACTTTTGCGTTGCAGTTCCTGCCATTCACTTTGCGCCTCGGAACCTTTTACAATGCCTGCTCCAGCATAAACTGAGAGCTGCTGCTGGTTTTGATGAGCGCAGCGAATCGCAACGGTAAAATCACTTTTCTTTTGGCTAATAAAACCGACTGCCCCCGCATACCAACCGCGATCGAATGGTTCGTGCTCTGCTAGATAATGCTGCGCTTTCACTCTTGGCAGGCCTGCCACCGCAGGGGTCGGATGAAGCGCAGTCAGTAAGTCGGTATCGGTGGTGTGAGGATGTAATTGGGCCGTTATTTTTTGACAAAGATGTTGTAGATGACGTTGTTCAACCAGCTGCATGGGGGCAATCTGAATGTTCTGACTCATCGAGGTTAATGCCTGATAAATTGCATCGGCAACAAACTGATTTTCATGATTGTTTTTGGTGTCATGCAGCAGTTTTTGCCCTAATTTGGCACGGGTATGTTGTTGCTCGCTCGATTGGCCTGTTCCTGCCAGAGCTTCTGTTGCAAGCGATTGCCCTAAACGTTGATAAAGTCGCTCTGGGGGGACACCAAAGAAGCTCTGATCCGGTTGGTTTGAGAGGTAAAAGGCGTAGTTATCCGGTTGCAATTGCTGCCATTGTTCCAGCAGGGCCAGAGCATTAATATGCTCATTTGCCTGATAAATACTTTGTCTGGCTAAAACCACTTTGGGGCAAGCTTTGAGCGCGTCCGCTTGGGTCACTGAGTTGACCAGTGAGTGCCACATCGGCTGGCTGGGATGCTGAGCGACTAGTTTAAACTGGGGCGATTGCCAGCGTAATTTGGTTTCTGAACGTAGCGACTTTAATGTTGCGATTCGTTGCTCGGCGCTCATGGATTGCCAGTTGTGAATATATAACCACTGCTCATCGTCATTCAACCGCAGCTCTATCTGCGGCAAAATAAACTGGCACGCGGGAAATCCTGGCCATTGTGGCTGGGTTTGGTCAAAGGTGACACCGCCATAAAAGCGCTGCTCAGGGTACTGTGCTAAATAGCTAGAAATATCGCTTAATGAAGTTATTTTTATTAAGGCGCCCAAATAACATACTTTTTCACCTTCTCGATCTTGCCAATACCCTTTATACATATCTGATTGTGCTGCTAACCAGCCTAAGGCCGAGTGGACTTTTACTGGAAACTTGATCGATTGCATTGTTGGCAGTTTATTTTCTTGTTTGCCCCAGATAGCTCGGTCAAGTTGTTTTGGATCAATCATTAACATAGCTAAGATCCTCTATGATGACAATAGCGACGCTCTTGTCGATGACAGCAAAGCTTATCAGAAGGATCTGTAAGCTATTTGATGCAAAACAATTTCGATGCTCACAAAGGTGGGGTTATGGTTATTTCAACTTGGATTGAAGCGATGCGCTTGCGGACGCTGCCGCTGGCAACTGCTTCGATTATATTGGGCAGCGCCTTGGCTGCTTATCATCATGGCTTTAAAACCAGCGTGTTTATCTTAGCGATGAGCACTGCATTGTTATTACAGATTCTATCTAACTTTGCCAACGATTATGGTGACGCAGTACATGGTACTGACAATGAAACTCGGGTTGGACCAGCGCGAGCGATTCAATCGGGAGCATTGAGTGCCGCCAGTGTCAAAAAGGCAGTTATCATCTGTGCGATTTTGGCTATGGTTTCAGGATTGGCACTATTGACTGTTAGCTTAGGGGAGAACTGGCGTGCTTGGGCTTGTTTTATTGGGCTAGGGGTGGCGGCAGTGATAGCTGCAATTACTTATACTATGGGCAAAATGCCATATGGCTATCGCGGTTTTGGCGATGTCAGCGTGTTTTTATTTTTTGGTCTGCTTGGCGTCGCGGGTAGTTATTATCTGCACACAGGGGCATTAGAGCGTTCAGTTTGGCTGCCAGCGATCGCCAGTGGCTTACTTTCTGCTGCGGTTCTAAATATTAATAACATTCGTGACTTAGAACCGGATAAAGCGGCTGGCAAAAATACCTTGGCGGTGCGTTTAGGGGCTCATTTGGCGCGTATTTATCATCAATTGCTCGTGGTTGGCGCGCTGGTGGCATTTGTCATTTTTGTCAGTGAAGTCCATGGTTATGCGGGGTATTTGGTCTTATTGGCGGCTATTCCACTGGTCAAATCGGGTTGGACCGTTTATCGCAGTCAGGATCCGAAAATTCTAGATGGCTTGTTAAAAACAACGGCCAAACTCTCCCTTTTGGCTAATGTCACTTTGTCCGTTGGGTTATTAATAAGCATGCATCCGCTTTAATCTAACTGGGTAAATTGAGTGATTTCGTGACATATCGGTTGAGCTTTATTAGAAAGTTTTTATACTAAAGCTGCTGTGGTCTAAGCTGAATTTTTTATTCAGTGCCCAGTAAACTCAAGAAATACTTGTCGGAGTGCCATAAGGCTGAGACGTTGCAACCCCATTTGGTTGCAGCGGATCCGTATCACCTGATCAGGGTAATGCCTGCGAAGGGAACAAGTGTGAAAATAGTCGCTACAACAGTGTTCTGCTGGCGCTATTTCCCTCTATCGATACTCCCCGGCAAGCCTCTTTTTAACTATTCGAGGCCCTGTCATGAATCAAAGAAAACAACGCCAGTCAGCCGAGCAGTTTATTCATAACTTGCAAGGACAGTCTTTCCCTCAATCGCAAAAGGTTTATGTGCGCGGTTCCCGAGCCGATTTAAACGTGCCGATGCGTCAGATTACACTAACCCCAACGGTTACTGAGCAAGGCTCGCGGCCGAATCAAGCAGTCTGCGTATACGATACATCCGGAAGTTATGGTGATCCGGATGCACAGATTGATGTGCGTAAGGGGCTCATTCGAATTCGCCAGAATTGGATTGATGAACGTGCCGATTGTGAACCACTGATGCAAAAGAGCTCCTTGTATACGCGTCAGCGAGATGAAAATCAGGGGTTTGATGCGATTCGCTTTACCAATAAAGCCTTACCCATACGAGCCAAACTTGGGCATGTGGTGACACAGCTGCATTATGCGCGAGCCGGAATTATTACGCCGGAGATGGAATATATTGCCATTCGTGAAAATTGCGCACGCGATAAAGCTCGTCAAGATGTTCTCTTGCAGCAGCATGCTGGTGAATCTTTTGGGGCGGCAATTCCAGATGTCATCACCGCCGAATTTGTACGCTCAGAAGTGGCGCGGGGACGGGCGATAATTCCCGCAAATATTAATCATCCAGAGTGCGAACCGATGATCATCGGGCGCAATTTTCTGGTCAAGGTCAATGCGAATATTGGCAATTCAGCGGTGAGCTCTTCCATTGAAGAAGAGGTTGAAAAACTGGTCTGGGCAACTCGCTGGGGCGCTGACACGGTCATGGATTTATCGACAGGCCGACATATTCATGAAACTCGTGAATGGATTATTCGCAATAGCGCGGTGCCTATCGGTACGGTTCCGGTGTATCAGGCTTTGGAAAAAGTAAATGGTGTGGCTGAGGATCTCAATTGGGAGATGTTTCGGGATACACTGATCGAGCAGGCTGAACAAGGGGTCGATTATTTCACGATTCATGCCGGCTTACGTTTAGCTCATATTCCTCTGACAACCTCAAGAGTGACGGGGATTGTTTCTCGTGGCGGCTCTATCATGGCTAAGTGGTGTTTGGCGCATCATCAAGAGAACTTTCTTTATAGCCATTTTGCTGAGATTTGTCAGATCTGTCAGCGCTATGACGTGAGCCTGAGTTTGGGAGATGGATTGCGTCCTGGTTCGGTAGCGGATGCCAATGATCGTGCTCAGTTTGCCGAGCTTGAAACGCTCGGTGAACTCGCCAAAATTGCCAGCCAGCATGAGGTGCAAGTAATTATCGAAGGTCCGGGGCATATTCCAATGCAATTAATTAAAGCCAATATGGATAAGCAGCTGGAGGTTTGTAATGAAGCGCCGTTTTATACACTGGGCCCATTGGTGACAGATATATCGCCGGGGTATGATCATATTTCATCCGGCATTGGTGCGGCGATGATTGGCTGGTATGGTTGTGCCATGCTCTGCTATGTCACCCCCAAAGAACATTTGGGATTACCCGATAAAGATGATGTGAAACAGGGACTGATTGCATATAAAATTGCGGCACACGCCGCCGATCTCGCCAAAGGGCATCCAGGTGCCCAGATCCGCGATAACGCAATGAGCCTCGCGCGTTTTGAGTTTCGTTGGGAAGATCAATTCAATTTGGCTTTAGACCCTGATACCGCTCGCAGCTACCATGATGCGACACTACCGCAGCAATCTGCCCGAACGGCTCATTTTTGCTCCATGTGTGGTCCTAAATTTTGCTCGATGAAAATTTCTCAAGAGATCCGCACAACCCATTTTGACTCGAAAGAAATAGCAGTGACAGAACTTGCCAAAAGCGATGAGAAAGCGCGCGGACTGCAAGAAAAATCTCGGCAATTTCGAGCCCACGGGAGTGAAATTTATCTCTCTGCCGCCTCAGGAGATGACCATGAATAAGCAAAAACCATTGATGTGGATTATCGCCGGTCAAGATTCTAGCGGTGGTGCTGGTATTGTCGCTGATTTGCTGACTACCCATGATTTTGATGTCACCCCTTCGGTTGTGATCAGTGCCTTGACTGCACAAAACTCCCAGCAGTTGCTGGGGGTTGAACCCTGTTCGGTTGATTTTTTTAAACTGCAGTTTGATGCGATCGCCATGTTGCAACCGTGTGCGATTAAAGTGGGCATGTTGGCTAATTTAGAGCAGGTAGATGTGTTAACTCAAACGTTGCATCAGCTCAAGAGACAACAACCGGATCTGAAAGTCGTGATCGATCCGGTTTTAGTTAGTAGTAGCGGTTACAATCTGGGGGATGTTGAGCGAGTCGCTCGATTTGATAGATTGTTTGCTGAAGCTGATTTAATTACGCCAAACATCCCAGAGCTGATGACGCTAACTGATACTTCAATCCACTCGCCCGAAGATTTGGTCAAGGCTGCCCAGCAACTGGCGCAACGTTGCCAGTGTGCGGTTCTAGCCAAAGGTGGTGATAGTTCATTTGGTGAGCGTTGTGTGGATGTGTTGTGTCATTTTGGCAGCGAACTCGTATTATCTGCCCCCCGAATTGACACTGCGCATAGTCATGGCACGGGTTGTAGTTTATCGTCGGCTATCGCGGCAATGCTGGCGCATGGGTATTCCCTGTTTGATGCAGTGGTTGCGGGCAAAGCCTATATCAGTCGCGGCTTACGCCTTGCTGTGGGGCAAAACTCGTTGCCCGGCGCTGTGGCGCATTGGGGGCGAGCCGACCAATTTGCAGATTATCCCGTGATTGAGTCATCGAAAACTGAGATAGGGCGACGTTATAGCGCTCTTTCCAACTGGCCAGTTGCTCCGCAAACTGCATTTGCCCGTCTGGATGAACAACCCGGATTTTATCCGCTTGTCGATTGTTTTGAATGGGTTGAGAAGCTGTTGCACGCGGGGGTTCGCACGCTGCAGCTGCGTATCAAAGAGATGGCTCCAGCCGCTCTTAAGCACTGTATTTTTCAAAGTGTGCAGTTAGCCAAGCAGTATCGGGCCCAGTTGTTCATTAATGATTATTGGCAACTAGCGATAGAAGCAGGGGCGTATGGTGTGCATCTAGGGCAAGAGGATATCGCGGCAAATGCGGTCGACTTGGAAGCGATCGCCCGTGCTGGAATACGGCTGGGCGTAAGTAGCCATGGTGAATACGAGTTGCTTCGCGCCCTAGCGCTTAACCCCAGTTATGTGGCGATGGGACAGGTTTTTGCGACCCAGAGCAAAGTCATGCCAAGTGCCGCGCTTGGATTAACGCGATTTCGCCAGCTTTGTACGCTGGTGGATGATTGTCCGATTGTGGCGATTGGAGGCATTGATCTTGACAACGCCCGGCCAGTTATTGAGGCTGGTGCTGATGGTTTAGCGGTGGTGAGTGCGCTTAGCCAAAGCCATGCTTATTTAGAGACCATTGCTAAATTTAATGACATCATAGGAGAGTAGGATCATGGGCGACTCACAATTAACGGATGCTCAGCTCAAGCGATATAGTCGTCATCTGTTATTGGCTCAGGTGGGAGAAGCCGGACAGCTTAAATTAGCCAATGCATCTGTTTTGATTGTGGGGATGGGCGGGCTCGGCGCGCCCGCTGGATTGTATTTAGCGGGAGCTGGGGTTGGCAAGTTGGTGTTAGCCGATGATGACATTGTCAGTGAATCAAACCTGCAGCGCCAAATTGTCTACAGCGAAAAACAATTGGGGCAGAGTAAAGTGAATGCTGCCCGAGATCGATTGCAGGCACTGAATCATGATATCCATATTCGACCTGTACAGCGCCGCTTAAGTGAGCAGATTCTGCAGATGGAAGTCATGCAAGCTGATGTGGTGCTAGATTGCTCTGACAATATTCAGACCCGCTATGCGCTCAGTGATACTTGTCAAAAATTAAAAGTGCCGTTAGTCAGCGGTGCTGCGGTTGCCTTTGATGGGCAACTGATGGTGTTTGATTTTCGCCAACCCGATAGCCCTTGCTATCGATGTTTATTTCCGCAAGCCAGTGATGCCGTTCTTAATTGTTCGACTGCCGGAGTGTTGGGGCCATTGGTCGGGGTGATAGGCTCGCTGCAGGCGCTGGAGTGCATTAAAATGATATGCCAAATTGAGTCTGCAGCCGTTGGTCGATTCAGCAGCTTTGATGGCTTAAGTGGTGAGTGGTTTCATCTTCAGATGCAAAAACGGCCTAACTGTCAATGTTCTCAATAATAAATGTCGACTACCGAGGCTAGTCGACGTCTCTATGAGCCGTTATAGTGGCTACTGGTTACAATGACTCGTTTAGCTTGCATGGAGGACTTTGCCTTATGAGTGGTGAAAAATTATTTAGTTGGAGCCATTTTTCGATTTGCCAATCGTTACAACGTTACCCTGACGGATGTGAGCGAGAAGTGACCCGTATGGAACATCCCGGTGCGGTGGTGATTGTGCCAATTGGGGGGCAAGGGGAGTTTGTTCTAGAAAGACAATATCGGGCGGCGGTGGATCGTTGGTTGTTGGAGTTTCCGGCTGGCACGATGGAGCGTGGGGAAGATCCGCTTGAATGTGCGAAACGTGAGTTAGCCGAAGAGGTTGGTTTAGCCGCGCAGCATTGGCAAAATCTAGGAACCATGTTACCTGCACCTGGATTTTGTAATGAGGTGCAACATCTGTTTCTTGCTCAAGAATTATCGGTGGTTTCGGCCAATCCTGATGAAGATGAAATTATTGAGATGCAGCGTTTCAATCAGCGTGATTTAACCGAGCAAATTCGTTCCGGGGCTGTCATCGACAGTAAAACAGTTGCAGCTTTTTACCGGACCTTGTTAGCTCTCGCTGATTAATTCGATTCATACAATGAATGGTTTAAGGCTCGTGAGTCAAGTTATCTGAAAGCTCAGTAAATAGTCTGTTTTATCACAAATTCATGAATGACCGCTAGGTGGCTATTAGGCCCGTTCAGTGTTGTTTTCATTGCCGAATTAAAAGGAACTTTGTGTCTATTTTGCCACTTATCATGCCATTATTTATTTTGGCGATTATAGGTTGGGGGTTTGCTAAAACTAATCGCTATCTGCCGGTTGGTTGGTCAAAAGGCGTGAATGCATTGACCGCGCGAGTATTGGTCCCTTGTCTGTTATTTCTTGGAATGTATCGCCACGGGTTACCGGGACAGCAGTCCTGGGGAATTTTGTTATCGTTTTACATCGCTTTGTTGCTGCTTTTCTGGTTTTTATATTTTGTGCAAAGTAAGCAAAAAGAACGGGCTCCAATTGCCTTAGCCGGGGCATTTTCAAACCTTGTTTATGTTGGTGTACCCGTAGTCAGTAACCTATTTGGTGAACAGGCTCTTTCTTATTTATTCCCGATCGTTGCATTTCATAGCTTAATACTCTTTTCACTTTATTATTTTGCCGATTCATTAGGAAATGAAGGCAAAATACAGCTCAGCGTTTTAATGAAACCACTGAAAAATCCAATCGTGGTTAGCCTGTTGCTAGGTCTTATTGCGAATCTCATTCATATTTCATTACCAAAAATGCTCATTAATACGTTAAGTATGGGCGCCAGAGCCGCTTTGCCGTGTGCTTTGATCGTCATGGGGGCATCGCTTGCTGATATCAGTTTTAAGCACGGGAAATGGCAAGTTGTCTTAATTCTGGTGGGAAAGTTGCTCATCCTGCCATTTTTGGTCTTAGTGTTGAGCCATTTTGTTTTTGCGATGCCTATACGGATTACGTCTGTGCTGGTGGTGATGGCAAGTGGTCCAGTTGGCATTAACGCCTATGTCGTGGTTCGCAGTAATGGTGGCGATGCCCCAACGGTCAGTTCAGCCATTTTACTGAGCTGCTGGTTGAGCATACTGGCTTGGCCCTTTTGGCTATGGGTTATTCATCAATTAGGGACGGCTTCTTTGGGGGGAATTTAACTCTCTAGCACCTTGCCTGAAGTGTTAACGATGATGCCACATTGATGGTATGAACTTGCAGCGTTTGACCATCAATTGTTGCCACCTAGTCGCCGATTTTCTTATACACCACTGTCAGCCAATCGATCAAGCAAGCCTGAAAGGCTAACAATGTGTCTAGACTGTCCCGTACCATTGAAAGTTGATCGGAATTTGCAAGTGGTACTTTGCAAGGAAGCTCTCACGTGGCATTTGCCACTCAACTTAACGTTATGTGTCTGTGAAAATAAAGAGTCTCTTTTATGGATGAACTAATTGAGAAAGGTTTAAATTTAATTAAGTGCATTGAAAGTACCCTCACAGCTTATGACATCAGATCCAGTATAAATGAGAAATTAAGTTGGGAACTCGTGGGAGTGCAAGGTATGGTTGAAGAACTTAACGCTCATTCATCTTTAACATATGAGCTGAGCCCCCTTGATTTAAATAGAGATTGGGGAGCCGCCATGGTCGAGACTTTGCCTGAGCTATTTGCCATGGTTTTTGAATTTCGAACTGCTTATGAAAATAAAAAACTAAATCAATAAGAGACATTTGAATTCATTGAAAACACGGATCAGCAATTTTAATAGGTGTATATAAAGTCTGGCATGCTGGGTTTGAAACGCTTTTGGTGATTTCGGTGTTGATGCTCTCATGGACGGTTATAGTAGTGCCATGTCTAAAAGTGGGAAAGTGAAGTGGATTTAGAGTTAGATCACGTTTTTATCCTGACCAAACACCCTAAAGAAGCGGGTGACCTCTTAGTCTCTATGGGGCTTGATGAAAGCTTTAGTCGAGACCATCCGGGGCAGGGGACTGCAAATCGTCGATTTGTGTTTTCTAATGGAATGCTTGAAATACTATATGTTCGTGATAGCGAAGAAGCTAAGCATGGTCCCGCTAGAAATTTGAGATTTCCTGAACGGATACAAAAAGAAAATGCATCGCCATTTGGCATCGTTTTGACTCGAACTTGTGGTTCTGAATTAGATAGGCCGTATAGCGGTTGGACATATCAACCCGATTATTTTGAGCCGCCCAATGCATTCCATGTTGGCGATAATTCTGCAATATTGGAAGAGCCTTTATCTATTTATGTGCCTTTTATTGCTCCAGTTACCAGAATTGCAGAAATAGGAACATTTAAGTCCATTAGTCGTGTGCGGATATCTATCCCGCTCAAGAAAATGTCAGAGACACTGAGCACATTACAATCGGCTGATAGACTTGAGCTTGAGCTTGGTGCTGAACACATGATGATACTTACGCTTGATCATGGCCGTTGTGGGTTAGCAAAAGACTTGCGCCCAGTTTTACCATTAATTATCCATTGGTAGCCATGTCAATGTAACAAGTGGTTACGAACGAGGAGCCGGCGCGCGCTGTTTTTTAGCCTAAGAGATTCGCCTTATAACCATAAGGATGAGTGAGTGAAAATAACAATTTTAGATGACTATCAGGACGTGGTTAAAACTTTAGATTGCTTTGCGTGCCTGTCAGGTCATGATGTAACGGTTCTGAATAAGCCCCTCACGGAAGCCGAGTTAGTTGCTAAGCTCAAATACACCGAAGCACTCGTGTTAATCCGCGAGCGTACCGTTATTACTGAATCGCTACTTTCCCAATTGCCATCTCTTAAAGTGATCAGTCAGACGGGTAAAGTTAGTAATCACATTGATGTCTCACTGTGTGAGAGATACGGTGTTAAAGTCCTCGAAGGTCGTGGTTCCCCAGTTGCTCCTTCTGAGTTGTGCTGGGCGCTGCTCATGGCCGCCAGTCGTCATATCCCGACCTATGTTTCTAACCTTCAAAATAACCAATGGCAAAACTCAGGCAAGCTTGGATTAGGTCGCACTTTGAAGGGTTTAAAGCTAGGTATTTGGGGTTACGGTAAAATCGGGCAACGCATTGCCCAATACGCAAAAGCCTTCGAAATGTCAGTGGTGGTTTGGGGGAGTGAAGCGTCTCGAAAACTCGCCCTTGAACATGGCTTTGAAGCGGCGGCTTCCAAGCAAGCGTTCTTTTCGAATGCAGATATTGTATCGCTTCACTTGCGTCTTAATGACGTAACGCGGGGATGTGTGACAGCACAAGATTTAAGCCTAATGAAACCAGATTCGCTATTTCTAAATATCAGTCGTTCAGAGCTGGTCGAGACCTCAGCACTTTATAATGAGCTTCTCGTGGTTCCAACGAAACGCGCCGCTGTAGATGTGTTTGATGATGAGCCAGCATCGTTGGCTAATGAACCGTTGCTTTCGTTAGCCAACGTTACCGCTACACCCCATCTAGGGTATGTAGAACAAAACAGTTACGAGCTGTACTTCAAAATAGCATTTGAGAATATTTTAGCTTTCGAACAGAGGACCGTATAAATATCAGCCACGATGAAATCGGCAATCAGGAATGTGCTGAAACAGAATATTGCCTATTTTTGCCGTTCTTAACAAAGGCGTTAAATAGCAAAGAGGACGATGAGTATGTTTAGCAAGCTTTTTATATGGCAGAAAGGTCGTCAAAAGAGCGGCTATGAAAAAATGCTTTTGGCTCGTGCTTTATGGCCTATCAAATTTGATCTGTATTTGCTCAAGTTCCCTGAGGGGGGTGAGGTTCCAACTCACACCGATGATGTGCAAAGTGGTCGGCATTACCGGCTCAATATTGTTCTCAAGCACGCCAAGTCCGGCGGCCAATTTATTTGCGAAACTCCGATTTACTGTACTAATCGAATCAAGTTTTTCCGGCCCGATATTAGTGAACATTCAGTCACTCCGGTGACTTCCGGTAATCGTTACCTGCTGAGTATCGGCTGGGTTCGAGGCCTAAAATAGCCTCGAGCAGCGGGGTTCTTATATGGTGCTCTTACGACTTTGCACGGTATTTTTGCCCATGCCTCATTGCCTTTGCTGGAAGCGTTGTTCATGATGTCACACTGATTTAGTGGTTAATATTAAAATATGTGATATAAATCACAAAAATTGATTAAAATATTGTTTTTCCTAGCGTCTTTATTAAGTAACAGATATGTTTTTTAGGCTTTTAATTCGGCATCCGATCTCCCGAGAGAGGCCGATATGATTGATAATCAGGCTTAAAAGGCCAATAACGAGAGACGTACGATATGGGTTTACAAGAAAAGAAATTGATGCGCTCTATCGAAGAAGAGCACGTAGTGGAGTTTAAAAACGACGTTAAGCAGGCTCTGGCAGCAGACATTGATGTGAGCTTCGACTGGGACAGCTTCACAAGTGCCGACGAGATTAAATTTGTACCAACTTACGCCTTGCACCGTGTCAGATCAGCTTTTCAGACCTTGGCAGCAGATCCAGATGCCAAAGAAGAGATCATCGCTCAGATTAAAACCCTGCATATTAAAAATCTGACTGATAACGCAGAAGAAAACAAAAATATGAGCATTGCTGATGGTGTTTTCTCTATCGAAGTCGGTTTTGGTGGCAACCACAATTGTGTTTTCAATGATCTAGCAATTCGCGAATATCTGGAAAACAACCTCTGATAACCGTTTAGGTTTCAGTCTCCTCTGAGCCGTTGGTGCAGAGGAATTCCTCTGTCTTGTTTACCTTCTCCCTGAACTTCATGGCCCAGGCCCACTTATCTGCCGATAAGTCGCGAAAATTCTGACGCCGTCAGGATGCTCTTGCTGTCAAGCTTTCGATTTAAATTTTACCGCTTAATATGTGATCCGACGACTCGAACGAGCCAGCGCTGGATGAGAAAGTCCTGAAAAACTTCGCATTGCTCATGGGCCAGCGTTTACCCCAGTTGGATTGACGAACATGATATAAAACTGCAACCAGCATTTCTGGTTGCAGTTTTATACTACCCGTTGGCGGGCCGTCGTTAGCTGCTGATATTTGAACTCTGAAAGAGTATATATGCATCGTGGACGCCTTGTATGAACATCTGAGCGCCGATGATGGTTAGGATCAGGCCCATTAATCGGGTTGTAATACTAACCCCCGCTTCGCCTAATTTTTCAATCAATTTGGCGCCATACAAAAAGCAAACGAAAGTAATGAGGCACAGTAAAGCAAAGGCAACAATGGTGATAACAATATGCAGCATTTGTCCAGATGCTGAGTAGTTCATCGCGGTGGCAATGGTGCCGGGCCCAGCCAGAATAGGCAGTGCTAAAGGCGAGATGGCAATATCTTTGTCAGCATCAGGCGTGTTTGTTGAATGAGAGTGAAGCTTAGAAGCGCTTCCATGTAACATCTGATAACCAACGATAAATACTAAAATACCACCAGAAAGTCGTAATGCAGGCAAGGTAATGCCAAAGACTTCGAAGATCCCTTTTCCCAGCAAACAGAAAGCGGTGATGATCACAAAAGCCGTGACCAATGCTTTAATCGTCGTTTTTTTCCGCTGCTGCTGATTTTGGTTAGCAGTCATTCCAATGAATACGGCGGTATTCGCGATAGGATTCATCATGGCAAAAAATCCCATAAAGACAGTGATAGCCATCGTCGTTATATTGTGCATCATGAGCGGAATTCGCTTTATTTGATTGATAGATGAAGTAGGTACCATGTTTTATAGTGATTTGTCTATAAATGTATTCGCATTTGTGGGGTGGTATTTGCTAATTTATTGCTCAATATGAACTTGAGATGTTTGCTAAAGTCTGGTCCGTTGAATGTTGCGATTTTGCCAAATAGCTGCATTGGGATGGCTTTATAGCTCGATTCTAGTGAGGTTAACGGCTAAAAATGGAGAAAATATGCGAGTCCAATTCTTAGAGAAAAACGCTGATTATCAATCAGTCTTGGCGGTGTTGTTGCAACTTCGGCCAAATTACAATCTAGATTCATTGTCTGCGCAAATCGAAAAACAGCGGGCGCAGGGATACCAAGTCGTCTATGTTAAATCGTCTGAAGGGATACTGGCTGTTGCCGGTTTCAATGTTGGTGAAAAGCTGGCGTGGGGTAAATATGTTTACATCGACGATTTAGTGACGAACAGCGAGTTCCGTTCACGAGGGGTGGGGAATTTTTTGATCAATTGGTTTAAAGCGTATGCCATAGCAAATGGCTGTGAGCAAATTCATTTAGATTCGGGTGTTCAGCGTTTTTCGGCGCATAAATTCTATTTTCGTGAAAGCTTCAAAATTGCCAGCCATCATTTTTCAATCGTTGGCCTCTCAAACAACCGTTAATGGTCGTGGCAATTTAAATGCTGCACTGCTTGGTAATTATAGTGTAAATTCTTTGTTAGTTTTAATTGCAAAGGAACAATTATGGCTGATATTTGGTCTTTAATTTCAATAGGTTTTGCGTTCTTCTTTGTGGCGGTTTCGCCAGGGCCTGCAACTATATCCAATGCAACCATCGCTATGCGCAAAGGTAGAAAAGTAAGTCTTGTGTATGGTGCAGGGCTTTCGATGGGACTTTTGTTGTGGGGGGTAGTTGCCGCAAGTGGATTCGGGGTCATTTTACAAGGTTCGGTCTATCTGCTAATGCTGCTCAAAATTATTGGAGGCATTTATCTTTTGTGGTTAGCGTACCTTTCGTTTAAGTCATCTTTTAACTCAAAAGTGACCATCTTGCAAAGTGAGGCTAAAGAAACAAGTTATTTCAAATGGTTTATGCGAGGCTTTATTTTGAATTCATCTAACCCTAAAACGATCATTGCCTGGATGGTCGCATTATCTGTCGGGATGGGGGCAAGCAGCGATGTATTCTTTTTAATTTCAGCGGTGTTCGTATGTATGTTGGTTGGTTTTCTGGTCAATGCTTTGTATTCAGTGTTGTTTTCTCTTGATGGTGTGATGAATGCTTATCAGAAAATTGGTCATTGGGTTGACCGTTTTGCCTCTGGGATGTTTACGCTATCTGGCTTAGGCTTATTATGGTCTGCCTTTAGTCGCAATTCAGCATGAAGCAAATCAAGTGCTATAACGGATAAATGGCTCGTGGTGGCGCGCAATTTTCGTGCTGAGTACAACGGCATTGATGTAGGTGAATATGAGAGAAATTATCATCAGAAACATGAAAGATCGTTTTAATGTTCTAAATGAACTGGCGAAGTCTTTAACGCAAGAGCAATTTTGTTCAAAGCTAGATGTGCCCAAGTCTAAAAGTGTAGAAGAGCACCTTTGGTGTATTATCGGTGCTCGTGAAAGTTATTTTAGGGCATTATTGGCAGGCCAGTGGCAGGGGTTTCATTGCTCTTTAGCAGACGACAGTGATCAATCCAACTACGAAAGAGCGTTGCAGGAAACCCAAGCTAGATTTGATCGCGTCCTCTGTGATGTTCATTGGTCTGAAAGTACAGAAAAGCTACTGGCCAGTCTTTACGAGCATGAGGTGATGCACGAAGGTCAAATGATACGATTAGTCTATGGGTTGGGCTTAGAAATGCCTCAATCAAGTCAGTGGGCTTAACATTCGTCATCCGTGGGGGTTGGGCATCTGTTTTGTTGATGTTTGCCGATAGCCACTGATATTGCGTTTTGTTTCAAAGGATCAATATGTACCAAGTGAAAGCTGAGATTCCATCGGTTAAGGAATATATCGAAATTCGACTTGCGGCAGGCTTGTCGCGAAAATCTGAAGAAGCCGCTGCAATAGCGTTACCCAATACGATATATGGTGTGACTGTTTATTGCGCTGAGCAAAAAGTGGGGATAGGCCGAATTATCGGCGATGGCGGTTGTTTCTTTGAAATAACCGATATAGCGGTATTACCTGCGCATCAAAGTGACGGTGTTGGTCGAATGATCATGGAACACCTAGTTAATTGGCTTAAGGAGAATGCGCCGAAGACTGCCTATATAAGCTTAATGGCTGACCATGGCACGCCTGAATTTTATGCGAAGTTCGGATTTAAGAAAGCTGAAATGCCCCAGTCATGTGGCATGTCAATGCGCATTTTATAAACTGAACGAAGACATATTTCGCGTCTATGTGTCTGTGGCGATGGTGTCATCTTTAACGGTCATTTGCTACGTTAGAGCTTTGCGTTGTGGCGCGTTAAGTTCAGGTCAGCCGTTCGGTTTTAAACTATGCGAGCAGTTTTCAGGAAATAAATAATGGATCACAACGAATTTAATCAATTTTGTCGTGCTCTGCCCGCCACCACTCATGTGGTTCAGTGGGGCAACTCAGATGTTTGGAAAATTGGCGGTAAAGTCTTTGCCATTGGCACGCGGAGTAAAACCGGTGAGCCAGCGTTTACGTTTAAAACCTCGGCATTGAACTTTGAATTTCTACGTGAGTATGAAGGCTATATTCCTGCACCGTATTTTGCCAGCCGAGGCTTGAAATGGATCCAACAAGTGGAAACATCAGGACCCTTGGATGATGATTTAAAATATTATCTATCAGAGTCTTATCGGATTGTATCGGAAGGCTTGAGCAAGCACCAGCAAATAGAATTGGGGTTGCTTTAGAGTGGTTTGAAGCTGTAATTATCGTCACTTCCCAAGTAAAAAGTCTATTCATAAAGGAATGGTCAGTGACCTCATTTAGCTGTTAGCAAATATATCTATGGGCGATCAACAACGGTTATGTTCCGGGGAGCGAAAATGACTTTCAGCTATAGACGTTTAAAAAGTGACGATGCTTTATCTTATCGTCATATCAGGTTGGAAAGTTTGAAATTATATCCAGAGTATTACGGATCGAATTATGACGATGAGCTTAATCAACCTGAATTGTTTTTCGAAAGCCAGATTAAAAGCGCGAGTCCTGAAAATATCATGATTGGGGCATATAGAGATAATATTTTAATCGGTTTGTGTGGGCTCATCACAACCGAAGGCAATCAGTTTTTAATTGTACAAATGTATGTGAGAGCTGAATTTCAAGGCAACGGAGTTGGTCAAGGATTGTTGTCTGAGGCAAAGTCTCAGCTGATACAACATAAACGGTCTAGTTTAGTTTTAACTGTTTATGAAGAAAATAAATCTGCTTTAGATGCTTATTCTCGTGCGGGCTTCACCGCCATCTCTCGTGATGGTAAAGAAATAACCATGAGCTACCAACCATGAATGCTGTCGTTAACATAAGAACTGCGTTAATTTGAACCTATTTTTGCTGTGCCTAAGTTACAAAATTAAACTGATATCCGAAGAGATATTGCTGATCATTTCTCTTGCGCTTTCATCCCGAAGTTGAACAAGAATAATGAATAGTAAATCGGTAATGACATTTTGAGCCGTGCGTGACGCAATGGCTGAACTACGGTGCTCGGTTTCATCTGCGATGGTATCGAATGTCATGTCTGCCATCTGTCTGAGCCGACTTTTAGCCAGTGAGGTCAGAGCAATGACTTTCGCACCTTGTTCTTGTGCCGCTTCGGCGGCCACTAATATCTCTTTACGATCGCCAGAAAAAGAGATAGCTATTTGTACATCTTGTTCTGTCAGTGTGCGGGCCACCGCTATTTGCACGTGGCTGTCCTGTTCGACGAGCGTCGTGATGCCGAGTTTGAGCAATTTATAACTGAGGTCTTTGGCCGTTAGCGCCGAACCGCCAATACCGACAATCTGGACGCGGCGAGCGTCATTTAACCACTGAACCGCTTGATGGCATGCTTGTATCGAGAGTGCATTAGTGGTGTGGAACATGGCCTCGGTTTTGGCTTTCACGAGTTTCTGAGCAATCACTGCCAGCGGATCGTCGACAAGAATATCGTGATGTAACGGTGTGCTTTGCATGGCTTGCTTACGACCAATCTCTTCAGTTAATGCTAGTTTAAATGCACTATATCCTTTATAGCCTAATCGCTGGGTAAATTTCACAATACTCGACTGGCTGACGTGTACCGTTTGTGCCAACTCTTGGCTGGTTAACTGGGCAGCTTGCAGCGGGTGCTCCACAATCCAATCGCCAATTTGGCGACCACTTTTCGATAATAGAGTCCGTTTTGAGACAATTTTATGGACGACAGTCATGTGAGAACCCCATGCAAATGAAATAAATTATTCCATTTGAGAAATAACAATAAATATAAACAACTAATTAAAATAACAGTTATTTTCAATGGTAAATGCACCATTTTTCCTTCCCATAATCGCTATTATTCCAGAATTTAGCGCTCTTAAGAATAGCTTCAAGTGTGATAGTTGTCACCTAAATAGAATATTTTATTCCATAGAATCGCTCTTAGTCCCATTTTCCCAAGAGATGCAGTTATGAGCATTGATTTAAGCCGTCTGGTCACCGAAAGCCGTAATCCGGCGAGTGTCGAGATTGATACCTTATCGACGCTGGCGATGTTAGAAGTCATCAATCAAGAAGATCAGAAAGTCGCTCTGGCGGTCAAAGCGGTACTTGCGCAAATTGCTCTGGCTGTTGATGAAATTACCCGAGCTTTCGCTGAAGGTGGACGCTTGATCTATATGGGGGCTGGCACATCTGGCCGATTGGGTATTCTGGATGCCAGTGAGTGCCCGCCTACTTATGGTACGTCGCATGAACAGGTGATCGGACTGATTGCTGGTGGGCATCCGGCGATATTGAATGCTGTGGAAAATGCCGAGGATAATCGTGAACTCGCTAAGTCTGATCTGCAATCGCTTCATTTGAGTGCACGTGATGTGGTTGTAGGGATCGCTGCGAGTGGCCGCACGCCTTATGTGCTAGAGGGGTTGGCTTATGCGAACAAGATTGAGGCGATGACGGTGGCTGTTGCTTGTAATCAGGAATGTCCGATGGCTGATGTTGCGAAAATCGCGATTCTGCCAGTTGTGGGGCCGGAAGTCGTAACGGGGTCTTCGCGCATGAAAGCGGGCACGGCACAGAAACTGGTTCTCAACATGCTGACCACCGGTGCGATGATTCGCAGCGGTAAAGTATTTAGTAATTTAATGGTCGATGTCGAAGCCTCGAATGCCAAGCTGATTCAACGCCAGGTCAATATTGTCATGGAAGCTACAGGCTCTTCTGCTGAAGATGCCAAGGCCGCGCTTAATGCTTGTAATCGTCACTGCAAAACCGCAATTTTGATGATTCTCTCAGGGTTGGATGCTCAGCAAGCCGCCAGCAAATTACAGCAGCATAATGGATTTATTCGCGCTGCGCTTAACGACGAATAAACTCTTCAGGTTCCTAAGGAGTGCGTTATGGCAAAAATTAGCCAAACAATGATATCGCAGATTCTATCCGGCGTCGGTGGTCCTAGCAATGTGATTCAATGTGGTAATTGCATGACCCGATTGCGCCTGAGTCTGGTTAACAATGACGCTGTTGATCAAGCCGCTATCAAACAGATTCCCGGGGTGATGGGGGTGGTAGACAGTCATGAGCAGTTGCAGATTATTTTAGGGCCTGGTAAAGCGCAGCAAGCCGCCGAGCTGATGAACCAGCTAATAGACAGCATCACTCATGGAACGGCGTTGCCCATCGACGAGGCGCCGGGATCTGAGGACCTTTCAGCGATAGCGGCAACGCAGAAAAAGCAAATGAAGAGTAAGCAAACCAGTGCAGTTCAGCGGTTTTTGAGTAAGTTTGCCAACATCTTTACGCCATTGATCCCAGGATTTATTGCGGCAGGCCTGTTGCTGGGCTTTGCTACCTTGTTGGATCAGGTTTATGTGCTGGGGCAATCACCCAGTCAGTTTATGTTGGAACTGACTGCTTATATGAAGGTATTCAGTAAAGGGTTATTTGCATTTCTCAGTATTTTGATTGGCTACAACGCCCAACGAGAATTTGGCGGTTCAGGTGTCAACGGCGCAATTCTCGCGTCTTTGTTTGTGCTGGGTTATGACCCCCATGCAACTTCGGGAATTTATTCGGGGATGAGCGACTTTTTTGGCTATACCATCGACCCTCGAGGGAACATTATCGGCGTATTATTAGCTGCAATTATTGGTGCACAGGTGGAACGTAAAGTGCGCGAATATATGCCGGACGATCTCGATATGATCTTAACGTCAGTGGTGACACTACTGGTTATGGGAGTGGTGACTTATGTGGTGATCATGCCGATCGGCGGGGAACTGTTTAAGGGGATGTCGTGGTTATTTATGCATCTCAATGATAACCCGTTGGGGGCAGCGCTTCTGGCTGGATTGTTCTTGATCGCCGTAGTGTTTGGGATTCACCAAGGTTTCGTCCCGGTGTACTTTGCGCTCATGCAAGCTCAAGGTTTTAACTCTTTATTCCCGATTTTGGCAATGGCTGGGGCTGGACAGGTTGGCGCGTCATTGGCGTTATATGTTAAAGCAAATAAAGGTGCAGTTTTACGAACGCAGATCAAAGGCGCAATTATCCCAGGGATCCTTGGTATTGGGGAGCCGCTGATATATGGCGTGACGTTACCTCGGGTTAAACCTTTTGTAACGGCCTGTTTTGGTGGGGCCGCCGGAGGGTTCTTTATTGGGCTTGTCTCTTATTTGGGGTTGCCCGTTGGGTTAAACACGGTATTTGGTCCATCAGGGATTGTGGCCATTCCGCTGATGACCTCCAACCGCGGTATCTTTGCCGGCATGGCAGTGTTTGTTGCTGGTTTGATAGTCTCTTATATAGCGGGGTTCTTGGCGACTTACTTTGTGGGTAGTAAGAATGTAGATTTAAGCTGAGCCATCTTGCTCTTGAGCGGCAAGGTAATAGCGAATGAACTTAGTAAGCGGTACAGAGTATTCAACATGTGTTTAATTTGCTCAAAATTCAACCTCAAACGGCAACCCTCCTAATTGGTCTGTCTTGCCATTACATGATGGATTAATAAAGCTCTTAAATCCCTTCAGAAATTATTCTGCGGGGATTTTTAGTTGCAACTAAATGTGTCCAGCAGCGCTGATTGGCTCTAGCCTTGATAAGGTGTGCCATCTATTTATTTTATTAAATATATCAATAAATGGTTGCTAACTCATCGATATATCGAGGGAGAGGATTAGCATAGCGCGAGTTGTGGTAAAAAGTTTAAATCAAAGATAAAGTCTACCCCTTCTCTAATCATGTAAAAGTTCACACAAGATTTTTCCACATCTATCAACCTAAAGATTATCTGGAGTAGTATCTAGGGCTGAAATACTATAAAGGAGAAAAATAAGGAAAAAAATAATTAAGGAGGAGCTGATGAATCATAAGCTGTTTGATGTACTGAAGTTGTTGAGAGATGATTGCTATCAGTCTGCTAAAGATATTGGGAGAAAAATAAATACAAGTGAAAAAACAGTCAGGAATAGAATTAAATTACTCAATGATGAGTTATACGAACACGGTGCGGTTATCTCTTCAAAGCCCAATATGGGGTATATTTTAACTATTTACAATAATGTCATTTTCTCTCAATATCAACGTCGATTTTTTTCGGATATTACACATCCTAGAACACCAGATGAAAGAGTTGTTTTTTTGTTATCATTTTTAATCGCTAAAAAAGATTATATAAAAATAGATGATATTTGCGATAATATTTTTGTGTCAAGGAATACCCTTAGCTCTGATATAAAAAAGGTTGAAATCATTTTAAATGATTATCAGTTGGTTATTAATCGGCGACCAAATTATGGAATTATTATCGAAGGTGAAGAAATTCATAAAAGAATGTGTATTTCTGAACAAATAATAAATAGACAATTTAACGTATTAGAATTTAATCTATCACATAGTTGTATAAAATCAATCAGCAAGATTGTTGTAACTACTCTTATGAGTAAATACATCGAGATTTCTGAATCCTGTCTGGATGATCTGGTCGAGCATATTTTTATTTCTCTGGAAAGATTTAAAAATGGGTTTGAGATTGTTAATATTGAGAACTTTTCTCGTGAGGAAAATGCTGAGCTATTGTTAGCTGCGCGTGAAATATCGGATTGTATTGCGACCGAATTTAATATCTACCTTTCAAAAGAGGAAGTTGAATATTTATCTTTGCTATTGTCAGCAAAATTGCCCTCCAGTGCGTATAAAACAAATAATAATCTAGTGATATCAAAAGAAATAGATGATTTAACAAGTAAAATGTTCAAAGAAATTCTTGATTCACACAACATCAATTTGTTCCAAAATTTTGATCTTAGACTATCAATTAATAAACACTTAGTTCCCTTCGACTTAAGAATAAAATATGGCATTCCCGCAATAAACCCCTTAAAGCTGGAAATTATTAAAGAGTTACCTTTTGCTTTTACTTTAGCGAGTACTGCGAGCTTGGCACTATCTATTCACTATGGCAGTAAAATTAGTGAAGATGAAGTAACTTATTTTGCAATGTTAATTGAACTCGCCTTAGATAAAAGTAGGAAGGGAGGGGTAAAGAAAAATATTGTTATTGCTTGTTCCTCAGGCAAAAGTACGAGTCAACTTATTATAAGAAAATATAAAAGTGTCTTTGGGGATTACATCGATAAAATATTTGAATGCCCCTCTTATAAACTTGCTAATTTTGATTTTGTGGGAAATAAAATTGATTATGTTTTTTCTACTGTGAAGATTGATATAGATATTCCAGTGCCCATCGTTGAAGTGAGCCATTTCTTAGAAAGTAAAGAGATTGACTTATATACGGATATGTTTGAAAAGGATAGCATCGTAACCACATTTTATAGAAGCGAGCTATTTTTTAATGATATTAATGAAAAAAGTAAAGAAGATGTCATAAAGCGGTTATGTGAGCTCGCATCTGAGTTCATTCAGATACCTGAAAAATTTATCGATTCAGTCAGAAAGAGGGAAGAGCTCGGACAAACTGATTTTGGGAACCTAGTTGCGACTCCTCACCCATATAAAATTATCAGTGATCAGGACTTTGTAATTGTTGGAATACTTAAAGAACCCATTTGGTGGGGTAAAAACTACGTTCAGGTTGTTCTATTGATTTCAGTGTCATCAAAAGAGAATGAAGCCCAAGAAATATTCTATGCGAGAACAAGTCGTTTTGTATTTGATGAGAATGCAGTCAAACAATTAATTGATAATCCGTCATTCGATAATTTTATCTCTCTCTTGTAACATCACCGAAAATTTCCACATTAGAAAGGGAAAATATCTAAATAGAGTTTTTCTATGGTCTATTTATTATGTAATTATAATTAATAGGAGTGATTGATGGATATATCATTAGAAGATATTGTAACTGAGTTGGTTGTGAATGGCGGATTAGCAAAAAGTAAGTCTATCATGGCGATCCAATGTGCCAAAAAGGGCTTGTTCTCGGATGCTGAAACCTGTATTAAAGAAGCAAATAAAGCACTATTAAAAGCTCATCAATTTCAAACTCATCTACTTCAAGAAGAAGCAAATGGAAACCACCTCTCAAATGTTTCCTTAGTTATTGTTCATGGTCAAGACCATTTAATGAATGCGATTACATCTCGTGATCTCGCAATTGAGATGATCGATATGTATAAATTAATTCATAGTAAATAAAGGTGATTAAAATGATTAATATAGTATTGATTTGTGCTGCTGGTATGTCGACTTCTATGCTGATGCAAAAAATGAAAGATAGTGCAAAAAAAAGGAACCTAGATATTAGTGTTTTGGCGATGCCTGAAGGAAGGCTAGATACACATAAGGGGCAAATAGACATATTACTTTTAGGTCCACAAATTATTTATCTAGAAGATAAAATTCGTGAAATATATGAAAAAAAAGGCGTTAAAGTTGCTGTGATTGATATGGTTGATTACGGCAGCATGAATGGTGATAAAGTTCTGGATGATGCGCTTTTATTATTAGAATAATTCCATTTACCTCACCCTACATATGGTAATGTTATGAATATTAAAAATAATAATACATTAATAAAAAATGTAAATAAATATGTTAATAAAATTCAGAGAAGTCAATTTGTAAATGGTATTACAGGTGGCATGATGGCTGCCATGCCGATTACTATCTTAGGTGCCTTTGCCGCATTGTTTCTACATTTACCCATCGATGGCTATAAAGAATTTATCGCTTCATCGGGTATAGAAACAGCGCTCAAACTCATCGTTACATTCACAACTAACTTTTTAGCAGTGATATTTTGTGTCTCGATTGCCGGGAGTTATGCCAAACAACATGATGAAGATCCATTATTCTGTGCAATATTAGCATTTATCTGTTTTTTCATCGTGACACCGATGACTATTTCTTCTGGTAGCGTGCCTGTCATTAATATGAAATGGTTAGGTGGATTTGGCATTTTTACCGGGATTGTCGTCAGTATTGTCTCTACCCGACTGTATATCTACCTAAGGCTTAAAGGCTTCACCATAAAAATGCCGAGTAGTGTGCCACCGGTTGTTTCCGATAGTTTTAGTAGTTTAATTCCCGGATTCGCATCGATTATATTTTTTACAGCTGTTTCTGTTATTTTCAAATTCACTTCTTTTGGTAGTATTCATCAGTTTGTTTATTCATTTCTGCAAATACCTTTAGAAGGGGTTGGTGGTAATATTGTATCCATTATTATCTTATGGACATTTGCTCAGCTGCTTTGGTTTGTGGGTATCCATGGCACACTCGTTATTTACTCGGTTGTTCTTCCTATATTTACCGCAATGGACGCGACGCAACTTTCCGCATACGCAGCAGGAACCGCACTTCCTCATATTACTGGTCGTGCTTTTGTGAGTACCTATACGATGTCCGCGAGTGCCATTGGCTTTACTCTTTTAATGATGTTTGCCTCCAAAAGTCAGCGTTATAAAAAAATGGGTAAGCTCACAACTATACCCGCATTATTCGGTATAAGTGAGCCTTTGGTATTTGGTACACCGCTGGTCTTTAATTTCCGTTTCTTTATTCCGTTCATCTTTTTAAATGCTGTTTGTTTAGCCATTGCTTACTTTGTTACATATATTGGCTTAGTCCCAAGAGTGGCCGGTATTACACCAATGGCAGGCATGCCGATTATATTAAACGGAATTATGGAAGGAAGCTGGAAAATTGCAGTATTGCAGGTCTTTTTAGTGCTTTTACAAATTGTTTGTTGGTACCCATTCTTTAGAAAAGCTGATAATGAATCTTATCGTGAAGAATGTGAGGACGCGAAAAAGGAACAGAACGAGGATAGTATTTCCGATATGGAATCTTCTCGTTTAACAAAAGTAAACGAGGGAGAGTAAACCATGAAGAAATTATTGATTCCAACTTTGAGTGCTGTAATCGTCGCAATGTTATCAACTTCTGTTTTCGCCGATCCATATGACAGTAACACCGATTCATTACGATTACGTTTAAAGAATGATTTCCGCAAAGCGGAGCGCCCGAGTGCCGGCCCAAGTGGTGAAAATATCTATGCCTGGGTACAAGGCACGATGGTCGATTTAAACACTCACTATTTTAGAGACTTTGTCGGTGTGACAGCCAGTGCTTACAATGTTCACAAGTTAGGTGCTGATGGCTCAGAGAGTACCCGAGGTTATTTAAGAGGATACCACAGCTTTTCACTGACTCAGGCAGCTCTGAAATTTAAACTCACTGATGATCTCAACTTAAAGGTTGGGCGCTTTGGCACGGATAGCGGTTATGGCAGTTTACCTTATGATGTCCCGTTGATTTCGAGTAATTCGAACCGCACGATGCCAACGCTATCTCAAGGGGCTATTGTTCATTACAACCTCAACAAGAATGTAGAACTTTGGGGGATGTGGCGCCAGCGGGTGTTCCTTTGGACCGATGTTGCAACGGGTGTCCGGGATGAGGGGGTTTTTAACCCAAGTACCGGGAGTTATTCCAAGAAAGAGCCTCGGGCATTCTTAGCCGGTAGTTGGCACGACTCTCAAAATAGAGTTGACCTGGGCTATTCTTGGCAGAATGAAGTTTCTTCTCAAGCTGAGTTGAAATATCAAAGAGATGACACTTTGAGTAACGGCAGTCATATACGTTATCAATTCCTGACTCTGAATGCTTCATTAACTGGTTTATCCAAAGAAGCAAGTTATCACAATAATACTCAAGTCTATTCAGGCAAAGTGACTTATTCCAATTCCAAGATAAGTTATTTTGGTGCGCTAGGCTACGTTAGCCATGTATTAAATAATATCGGTACTAATGTGAATACAGATATTGGTTATGTCGGAGATCTGAGTATAGATAGGAATAGAGAGAACATGTATTCATTCCAAATCGGTGCTCATTATATTGTGAATAATAACTTCTCCGTAATGGTGGCTCCTTTAATGACTCATGGATATGTCGATCCTAGAAGAACAACTACGGTTAAAGGAAGAGCACTGTTGGGAGCTTTATTCTACAAAGTTAATTCTGGGCCACTTGCTGGATTGAAAGCTTTTATTGCATCTGATATCGCCAGAGAAAAACGTCATGGCGGCTCTTTAGGAGAGCACTTAGATTATTGGGATGTTAAATCTGGTATTCAGTATGACTTCAATCTGTAAATATAAATTTATCTCTTGCAAAGGCACATTATGTTAAAACCAATAGAAAATAGAGCTCGAGAAACAAAATTACTCGACGGTTTATGGGACTTTAAATTAGATTCTTCTAACGTCGGATATAAAGAAAGTTGGTATTCATCACCGTTTGAAAATAAATTGAAAGTTGCAGTACCTGGCAGTTTTAATGATCAATTCGCTGACGAGAAAATTAAAAACCATGTTGGTAATGTTTGGTATCAAACCGAAGTACAAGTACCACAAGGTTGGCACGCCAGACGTATTGTATTGAGATTCGATTCAGTCACCCATAAGGGAACGGTCTGGTGTAATGATACTTGTGTCGCCGAACACAGTGGAGGATATACACCGTTTGAGGCGGATATTAGTGAATTTATTGAAAGTGGCGAGCGTGTCCGGATTACTGTCTGTGTTAACAATGAATTGTCGTGGCAAACCATACCGCCGGGTGTGGTCGTGGAAAATAATGGTCGCAAGAAACAACATTATTTCCATGATTTCTTTAACTATGCTGGGATTCATCGCCATGTTTGGTTGTACTCGACGCCGAAAGAGTTTATTCATGATGTCTCGGTTGTCACTCGCGTCAATGACGATCATTCTCAGGGGTATATTGACTATGAGGTTCTGGCGGACGATGTTTGTGACTGTCAGTTAATCGATCATGCTGGACAAAAGGTGGCCGAAGGGAAAGGCAATCAAGGGACATTAATTGTGCAAACGCCTCGCTTATGGAATCCTGGCGATGCTTACCTTTATACGCTAGTCATCAGTTGTAAAGACGATCAGTATGAGCTGAGAGTCGGGATTCGGACCATTGCCGTAGAAAAAGATAAATTCTTGATTAACGGTAAACCATTTTATTTCACGGGCTTTGGTCGCCATGAAGATTCAGATTTTCGGGGTAAAGGTTTTGATAATGTGATGCTGGTTCATGACCATGCCTTACTGGATTGGATTGGGGCAAATTCTTATCGGACATCACACTATCCTTATGCGGAAGAAACGCTTGATTGGGCCGATGAGCATGGCATTGTGGTGATCGACGAAACGCCGGCTGTCGGTTTTAACGTCTCTTTGCCGATGTTAAGAAATTTTAAGCGGCCAGAAAAACTGTTTTGTGATGAAGCAATCAACAGCGAAACGCAACAAGCCCATCTGTCGGCGATTGAAGAATTAATCGCAAGAGATAAAAATCACCCCTGTGTTGTCATGTGGTGCATTGCGAATGAACCCGATGCACGTGAAAAAGCCAGCCGAGACTACTTTTTACCGTTAGTTTCAGCGACTCGGGAGTTGGATGCGTCCAGACCAATCTGTTGTGTCAATATCACTAAGTCTTCATTGCATGAAGATCAAATTTGCGATTTATTCGATGTATTGTGCCTGAATCGCTATTATGGATGGTATGAAAACCCTGCCGATTTATCAGAAGCCGAAACGGTTCTGGAGCAAGAGTTGCGGGCCTGGCATGAGAAGCATCAAAAGCCAATTATCATCACAGAATACGGGACTGATACCTTGTCTGGACTCCATTCTATTTATAACGAAATGTGGTCAGAGGAATATCAGTGCGATTTTCTAAATATGTACCATCGGGTGTTTGATCGCCTGCCATTTCTGGTCGGTGAGCAAGTCTGGAATTTTGCAGATTTTGCCACATCTCAAGGTATCGTTCGGGTCGGCGGCAATAAGAAAGGTATTTTTACCCGAGACAGACGGCCGAAATCAGCAGCTTACGTTTTAAAACAACGTTGGACGACCATGCAATATGGAGAGAAACCCTCATCTCAGTCATAAATAGATAGGAAAAAGATTAGGGTACGAGCCTTAGAAGAGTCACTCAACTTTTCTAAGGCTTTTTATTATATGCAGCATTTCCCCACTGCGATAGCCTACCAGATGATCGCTCACTGCGGTCTTGGGTCTGACACGGGGATGTTTGCCAAAGGTTTGATGCGCTCTATATTGCGACTCACTTTCAGGAGCGCCACCATTTGGATGCGCGCAGCATCACTGCAGCTACTCACTTTATGCGTTAATTGATCGTAGTAAATGACAATAAATGTGGTTTACTATGTTATCAATAAACGAAGCCATGGCTATTGCTTCCAGTTGCATTTCGGAGAGCTTTCATTGAAGTTTTTATTACTATTTGTTTCAGTTGTATTTTTTGGCAATGCGTTCGCTCAAGATGCTGTTTGCCTAACCGATAAAAAGCGCTTTTCCTTTCAGGGTGAAACGCTCATTGATCACCAAACACACCTCATTTGGAAACGCTGTAGTGAAGGTATGAGATGGAATGGCAGCAAATGTACCGGTGAGATTGCTCTGCTGAGTTTAACTGAAGCGAAAAGTGCTGCAAAAAAAGCAGGCGATGGTTGGCGTGTTCCCACTGCCGGAGAGTTATATTCTTTGCTCATAAACCCTTGTACCGGGAAAGCAACCCACAGCAAACTATTTACAGATATTCAGGATCTGGGTGAGAATTCAGCACCTTATTGGAGCTCATCAGCAGCTGAAGGGCTCCCTCATTTTTATTATTATATTGATTTTATACATGCTCGTGCGGATGCGCATTCTAGTGGCTTTGCTCTGGGAGCTCGTCTGGTCAAATAAGTGTTCATGCACCAAGTGAGATGAGGCTTGAGGAGTCAATCTTTGAGAAAGTTATGTATTGTGTGGCCATTTTGGATTGATAGATAATGCCAAGTCGCTGCTTGGTATGATTCGAATTCGCCACCATATCGAGAATGATTTTCTCGCTTTCGAGGCTGGACATGTTGGCTCAAATGTAATTAACAATATAATAAGCTGTTATATGCCTCAATCAGGAATTAATATGCTAGAAATATTACCTGCAAAAATCGAAGATTCAGAATTATTACTAACATTCATAAAAGAGTTAGCAGCATTTGAAAATTTTCCGTATGAAATATCAGTTACTAAATCGGATATTGAAAATAATTTATTTAAATCTAATCCTGATGCAGAAGCTATCATTTGTTACGTAAATAAAATAGCATGTGGTTTTGCTGTTTTTTATTATACATTTTCTACTACTACAGGAAGGCGTGGACTGCATCTTGATGATTTATACATTCAACCTGAATTACAAGGTCAAGGCATTGGAAAAAAAGTGCTTAGCTATTTATCAAAATTAGCAATCAAACAAAAATGTTCACGTTTTGAATGGTGGGCTTTAAAAACTAATGACCCAGCAATACAGTTTTATAAAAAAATTGGCGCAAAAAAACTAGATGAAATATGCGTATTTAGAATGGAGGAAATTGAAATCTCCAGACTTGCGTCAAAAGGCATATAACAAAGCCATTCCGGGGCGCTGCACGGTGGTTGATAATCCATGTAAAATTTGGTGTTAGTCATTTCTCGACGCCATTAAATTTCTAAGGAGTAAAGATGTCTCTCATCGCTAAGACCCCAAAGCCGCCATATTACGCGGTGATTTTTACATCACAGCGAACCGAAGATGATCACGGTTACGGCCCAATGGCGGCTCGAATGGTTGAATTAGCTGCAAAACAACCTGGTTTTTTAGGTATAGAGTCTGCACGGGAAGATGTTGGCATTACCGTTTCATACTGGTCTGATCTGGAAGCTATTAAGCAGTGGAAAGCGAATGCAGAGCATCAAGTAGCGCAAAAGCTAGGGCGTGAGCAATGGTATTCATCGTTTAAGACTCGTATATCGAAGGTCGAGCGCGACTACGGAATTTAAATAAATCAATGAATTTAACCTCACTGAATACGTGGCGTATCTCTCGCCTGCTTATAAGGGGAGGTATCAATACCACTACTTTTAGGGTGTTTATATGATAAATAATCATTTATTTACATATGTATCGGCGATCAACGATGCTTGTGAAAATGAATTCATTGTGGAGCGAAATGTTGTCAAAGAGTTAGTCGAAGATAATGGGATCGTGACTCAGTATTCTGAGCAAATCGTCAAATTTAGCAATGGTGTCATTATAAAACAAAGTATTGAAAAGGATCTTGAATCTGTGAATCCTGAGGTCGTGTGCGAAGAATCCTTTATTGACTATGAAGTTTTATTTGAGCCAGAAGATTATGATATTACACCTAAGCACAAAAATTTTATTAATCATTGCCAAGAAGCCTTTTGGATCAAAATAAGTACTGCACAAAACATAAATGCATAACGACCCAACGCCCTCAGACGTGATGCCATTGCGTGGTGTTGGTAAGTAAACTTGGTGTCTGGCAGCGGGCTTGCTGTGTTCATTCTAGAAATCTGTCAGCGATAGATGATGGCTGAACATTTGGGGTATATCCTTTTTAACCATGACAGACTGGTGCCGCGTTTAAAATGCGTTTAATTTGAACAAAATTCAACCACCAAAGGTCAACAGTCCCTAGGCATTCATCTCATCAGATCGACTTCTGAGTGCAGTGTCGTTGGGGTTCAGTATGGATTTAGAGCGGGGTTTGTGATTAGCGCACTGAATTTTAAAGTTATGACTGTTCTGGTTGTGATGTATTCGCAGTTTTCATCTGACAACTGGGGATATTCTTTTGGGTTGGCCGTCTGTTTTGTCCTAATTTGTATTGTGGGACACGTGCTGTGGAACGGTGTGGGTCAAATATCCAGTCGGCTTATTCAAAGTGACAGTTTTTTAAAGAAACAAAATGTGGTCTATGGAACAATGCTCGTTGGCGTTGGGGGTTGGATGTTTGTGTCAGCTTTACGTTCTGCCCTGATAGCGGGTTTGTGACGCATATTTCACCGACTAATGATGGCTGGGGGTTGGTATGACTGATTATTTCGGTTCTTGTCTGTGTGGTACCGTGAGCTTTAAAATCACCGGTACGTTTGACTGCTTTTATCTGTGCCATTGTCAGTATTGTCAAAAAGACACCGGCTCAGCCCATGCGGCAAATCTATTTTCCCAGTCAGCTAAATTACTCTGGCTGTCAGGAACCGATGCGGTGACTTCTTATACGTTGCCAGGCACTCGTCATCAAAAGAGCTTTTGTAAATTGTGTGGCTCAGCAGTCCCCTGTACCTCGATAGATGGCGCGCTCGTTGTCCCAGCGGGATGTTTGGACAGTGACATTAAGATGTTGCCAACGGCCCACATTTTTGTATCCAGCAAAGCGGCTTGGGATGGCCATTTTGAGGTGCTGCCTCAATTTGAAGCACTGCCAGATTGAGCAACCCTCTCCGAACCGTTTGCTGTTCATACTTTGTATTGGCAATGATTGTCTCCGAGGCGCTTTATTAGTGTAAAGAGCTGACTCCCTCTATAAAAATAACCAGTTTAAACATCGCTCTAGTGTGGTGACTGGCTTTTTATCATGAGAAAAACCAGATAAACACTTCCGATCACGGCTGCAATAATGCCCGTGGGTAATTGAGCCGGGTAAGCTATGGTGCGAGCCAGCCAGTCAGCGATGAGCATTAACAGTGTTCCCAGTAATGCGGCAGTCCATAATTGTTGAGCGGTTTTTTTGGCGCCGAGCATCACCGCCATGTGGGGAGCAATGAGACCAATAAATGCAATTGGACCGACAAATGCGGTGACACTAGAGACCAGCAGAGCGGCTAGAATGAGTAGCGTGAGCCGTGCCCGCTGTGGCCTTACACCTAACGATTGTGCGAGCGGATCACTGGCCGCGAGTAAGGTTAGCCAATCACGAAATACAAAACTGATAGCGGTGAATCCGGTCACACAGAATATCAACCAAAGACTTTTAGTCCCTGTCACATTGTAAATAGAGCCACTCATCCAACGGGTGATGCTATAAACATCATCATTGCCTTGTGCCAAAAAGAATTGGATCACGCCATCCATTGCGGCAGTTAAGGCAATCCCGGTTAAGATCAGACTGCCCGGCGCAAAATGATGTTTACGCCCCAAGAGTAACAGAATACACAAAGCCGCCAGACTGCCGCTATAGGCAATGATTGGATTTACGCTGGTAATCGCTTGCTCAAAAAACATGGCATAGAGAACGAGCACTAACGTTGAGCCCGCTGTCAGTCCCATCATCCCGGGACTGGCCAGCGGGTTTTTGATTAATCGTTGTAAAATGACTCCGGCAACAGACATTCCGATGCCGCTTCCCGTAGCGGTGAGCAGGGCCGGCCAGCGCAAATGCCATAGAGTTTGATTAGGCCAGTGAAACTGCCAGAGAGTGTGATGGCTAACCAGTGAATAGCTGGGGGAGTAGGTTAGCGAGAAGAGCACACTCGCACCAATCAGAGCCAGCAGAACAAGAGCAGTGCGGTTGGACCATGTAAAGAGCGACTTCGGAAGTTGTAAGCTGGTGTGATCAGAGGCTTTCATCTGTTGACGTAACAGAATGATCAGAAAGGGGGCGCCGATTAACGTGGCCGTTGACCCACTGGGAATCACCTGATCACTGTATTGGCCTGCCAGCACAGCGATTGAATCGGTGACCAACAAAAGGATCGCACCCAGTAAGCTACTGAATATGAGTTCATCAAGACTACGACGACTACCTAAATATCGAGCTAGATTAGGGGCCAGTAGACTGATAAATCCAATCACGCCGACGGCGGCAATGGCACTGCCAATTAACCATAAAATAGCGAAGCCGATCACCAGCATGGTCACACCGATCGACATTCCTCGGGCTCTTGCATTTTGCTCCCCTAATTTTAACAGGGTCAGAGGCCGATGGGCGATGAGCATGATGATCGGGAGGATGATTAATTTAGGCACGAGCCATTTCACCCAATGCCAGTCGGTTTGAGTTAAATCGCCAGCTCCCCAGATAAATAAAGACAGAGTGGCTTGTTCATGGAGCAAAATGAACGCAGAGGCTAATGTGGCACAGAGAATGTTGACTGCAATCCCAGTGAGAATGATCGAAAAGCCATTCAGACCTTGTTTGGCTGCGATTATCCAGATAAATAGCGACGCAATTAATGCTCCACCCATGGCCACCCATGCGCCATGGGCGGCTAAGATTGTTGGTGCCCATACGCCTGTAACGACCAGTGCCAGCCAAGCACCGGCAGATAATCCCAAAGTGAGAGGCGAAGCTAGATGATTTTGCGTCATTTGTTGTAACAGACTGCCACAAAATCCTAAGGTTGCCCCGATGCTAAGCGCCAGGATTGCCCGTGGAAGCGATGCATAAAGATATTGGAATTCTGGGAATCCATGAGGTGTTGCGCCCCAAATAAGGTGCCACTGTTGGGCAAAGCCAAGCGCTGAGCTCAATTGTAAGTGTAGCCAAAAGCTCAGGAGCAATAGCGCCAGATAAGCGAATGATCGAAATATCACAGTTTAAGGCTCGATAGTTAAAAGTTGTTGGGTGATGGCAGATGCCATCGTTTGAATCGATAAAGCTCCGCCATAGGTCCAGGCGGCCGGCAGTGCTGCAATTCGGTGATTTTGGACAAAAGGCATGGCTTGCCAAAGTGGTGTTTTAAAGAGTTTTTGCTGTTGTGGGAACGGTTTGAAGTATAAAAGAACCCCGTGATCGATAGCGGCCAATGCAATGACTTTTTTCTGGGTTGCGCCCCATTTGCTAGTGGGTTGAGCCAACGCAGGTTTGAGTCCGAGTTTTTCAAGGGCATATTGCGGCATTGAATTGTCACCAAACACCCAGACTAATGCGGTTGAATTAAAACGAACACACGTCACGCGCGGTGGATGTCCATGAAAGTGCGCGTTGATCTGTGCTCTCCATTTGGCAAGTTGCTGATCCATCTGCGCTAGAAGACGATGGGCCCGGGGACGTTTATTAAATAAAGTCGCGAGAGTCAGAAAGGTCCGAGTAGCCGCTTTGGCATTGTTATGGTGGCGGCTAAAGTTTTTAAACATTAAAACCGGTGCAATTGGACGCAATAGCCTCAGAAGTCCCGACTGTGATGAGCCGATGATGATCAGATCGGGTTTGAGTTGTGCAATTCTCTCGATATTGGGCGTTGCGCGGGTGCCAACATTAATGACAGATTGTGCTAAAGCTGGCTCTCTGGCCCAAGTTCGGTAGCCTTCGGGATTCGCGATCGCGACAGGCGTAATCCCAAGGGCTAACAAGTTCCCCGTCGCTGACCAGTTTAGCGCAATCACCCGTTTAGGGACCTGCTTAAATGTATGTGGGCCAAGACTATCGTTAATGGTTACAGAAGGTGCGGCACAGGCCCACAGTGGGCAACAGATCAATAGAAAATAGAGACGTTTTAACATGGTTCTTCCTTTAATTAACTCATCGCAACAATGGGGGTCGGTAATGTCGGGTGTTCGATGATCTGCATCTCGACGCCATATAATTGATGCAGGTGTTGTGGGGTTAACAACTGCTCGGGGGTGCCATCAAATATGAGCTGTCCCTGTTTTAAGGCAATGATGCGTTGGGCATAACGCAGCGCCAGATTGATATCATGCAGGATCACTACAATACCGCGTTGTTGTTCTCGGTTGAGGTGCGCAAGTAGTTGCATCAGCTCATACTGATGGGCCGGATCAAGTGCCGAGGTCGGTTCGTCAAGGAGCAACAAAGGAGACTGTTGGGCCAATAACATGGCGATCCAGGCACGCTGGCGTTCTCCGCCAGAAAGCTCGTCGACCTGATGATTCGAATATTCAGCAAGTTGTGTATCGGTGATGGCTTGGCTTATGATTTCTTGATCACTCGCTCGCCACCGACCAAAACTGCCGCGCCATGGAAAGCGGCCCAAGCGCACGAGTTCTGTAACTGTTAATCCTGCGATGGCGGGCAGGTTTTGGGGAAGATAAGCAATTTTGCGGGCCAACTCTCTTTGCTTGATTTGGCTGAAAAGGCGATCGTCATAGCTGAGCGCACCAGCATCAGGCGAAAGTTGGCGGGCAAGCAGTTTGAGCAGGGTCGATTTTCCTGAGCCATTGTGTCCAAGAATCACGGTTAACTGGTCCAATTGGAGCTCAAGTGCCGGTATACAAAGAATGTCGCGCTGAGAGCGTTGCACACGGATATTTTCTAATTTAAGCATGAGTGGATAATTCCTGGGCAATTCGCCGTTTTCGCTCATCAAGCGATAATTTGGGGCAGGTTGAACAGAGTTCCCCATCGGCTCGGCAATAATTAAAACAACAGCTTTTGCGATTCAGCGCCAGATGCGGTGTGTCGTCATTAAGAAAAATGAGCATTAAGTGGCTTTCATTTGACCAGCCCAGCTCAGCGAGCCACTGTATTGCTAATTCCTGAATCTGTTTATTGGTGATTGACGGTTCAATGGTAGTGAGCTGGATAAGTCCGCTAAGCACAATATCGGCCGCCAGACGTGATGCAAAGTTGGGGCGTAAATTAAAGATGCTCTGGCATTGGTTGAAAAAAGTTTGGTGCATCTGTTTCAGCTGGTTGGCTGCGATAGATAGGCACAGCTGTTCTGGCGCGTGCTGCAATTGGTCTGGGGTGAGGGTGTAGCCCGCGACGACCCCTTGTTTGAGGTGTTGGACGATCTGCTCAAGTGGTATTTTGATTTGGCAGCCATGCACAGCCACGATCGACAGATAAATGGGTTGCCAAATGAGCAACGACCAGCAGCGCGCGGCCCAATAACGATTTCCCGCTTCGGGGGATTGGCGTTGCCAATGCTGGTAGAGTGTTCGGATCCCTTGAGTATTGTCTTGTCCCAACAGCAGTGCGTCAGATAATGGCAATGACGTATCGCCCTGCAGCGCAGGGTGATACCGTTTAGCCATGGCAAAGAGCGACTGGGTGGATGTGGTCATATCAGGCTCCCTTTAGGGTTAGAAATCCACGAGCAAACTAAGCTTGGCTTCTCGTTCGGCCCCCATCCAACAGTTTGTGGTGTCGTAACAGGCCCCCACGTAGCGTTTATTGGTCAGGTTGGTTACCGTGAAATTGACTTTGTAGTTGTCATTAAAGCGATAGGTCGAGGCTAAATCAGCCAGTGTATGGCCCGAGACAAAGTCAGAATTGGCATCATCAATGGGGGTTTTGCCCACATAACGAATCCCTAAGCTAAAATCAAAAGCTGGGTTCATATAGTAAGTTCCCCAAATCGATGCTTTAGTGTTAGCAACCCACACGGGGGTTTTGCCGATCAGGCTTGAATCGGCATTTTTGGTCACCTCAACATGTTGATATGTGTAGTTTGCCTGGACATCCAACTGCTCGGTTAAGCGGCTCCAAAGCGTGGTTTCTATCCCCTTAGATGTCACCTCGCCGACCTGGGTGTAATTGGCTGGGGCGCTGTCATATTTGACAATGTTGCTTTGGATAATATCAAAGGCTGCGGCCGTAAATTTGATACTTCGTGAGGGTGTTTTGAACTTAACACCGACCTCGTATTGCTTGGCGGTGGTCGGTTTGACGGTTTTACCCGTTTTGACATCCCTACCGGAGGTGGGCTGGTAAGAAGTGGCATAACTAAGATAAGGCGCAAGACCATTATCAAAGGTGTAAATACCCGCTAGGCGAGTGGAAATATGGTGTTGATCAATCTTGGTCGATGATGCGCTACCACTGGTGATCTGATTATCATCACTGCGGTAGTGATCGTGGCGAATATCGCCTAAAAGAGTGAACGACTTCCAGTGCATTTCATCTTGAGCATACAAGCCGAGTTGGTTGCTTTTAGTACTACTGGTTTGTTTGTACGTAAAGTGACTGACAATGCTGCTGGGATTAAATTGATAATAATTGGGATCGGCTAAATTAATACTCGGTGTGCCTGAGCCGAAAGTATCCTGATAGGTGACTGATGATTGTAAGCGTTGATAATCGATCCCAAATAACAGCTTATGTTCGGTGCTGCCTAACTTTGTATCCCAGGCTAATTGGTTGTCGATGGCATAGCCATTCATCTTCTCATCGGTTTCATAGGCGTTGCGATTTAAGATGGGGCCAGAAATGCTAGACGTATAAGTATTACGTTGTAGCAATGAGCCCTTGGTATAACGGAAATTTTGTAAAAATTTTAAATGGTTATTGAAACGATGGTTGATTTTATAACCGAGCATCGTGACGCGCCGAGCCGCATTATTCCAGTTTTTATCGCCGGCATACGCATCACTGGCTAATTTACCCCAAGGGGCTGCATAAACGGCCCCGGCTGCTGGGAGTGGTGTGGATGGAACGAGCTTGGGATCATCTTGATAATAAAGGTTTAGATTCAGAGTTGTTTTGGGAGTGATTCGCCAAGTTGCAGATGGTGCGAATAATTTACGCTCTTGCCGGGTGGTCTTCATTTGAGCATGTTGTTTACGGGCCAATGCGACAATCCGATAGTCGAAATCATCATTGACCACGCCGTTGTGATCAATGCCCAATTCTTGAAGATAATTGTTGCCCGTGCTGAGTTTTAGCTGTGTATGTTCATAGCGTTCTGGCTGTTTTCCGATCTGATTGATCATCCCCCCAGGTGGTGCGGAACCATACAGTGATGAGGTCGGACCTTTGAGTACTTCGATGCTTTGGGTCGCAAAGGCATCGACCTGAGGGTATAGGTTCCAGTTATGAATATATTGCAGCGGTAGGCCATTGTAGTAATTGTTATAACTGACAAACCCACGAATCGTATATTGATCAAATAGTGTCGCAGTACTACGATTCTCTGTGGTGATACCAGGAACATAGCGCAACGCTTCGTTGATACTGTCAACCTGATGCTGCCTGAGATAATCAGCATCATAGACTTCATAGCTCATTGGTGCTTCCATCGGGCTTAGATCTGTCTTGGTGCCAGTCGAGCGGTAAGTGTTTGCATAAACCTTCACGGGAGCCAGCGTTTCTGGATTGCTGGAGGATTGTTGCGCATGAGTACTGGTTTTTTGCGGCTTGTTTGGTGTGGCTGAATCCTTGTCCGGGTGCTGATGGGGTAATGGCGTACTGCCTTGGGCGGTATGGATAAATACAGCGAATGATAATGCAGGCAGTAGCTGTATTAGATGAAACCTCATGCTTAATATTCCTTGTTTTTAAACTTTCTTATGAATGGGACAGAGCTATTGACAGAATGAAAAGTAAAATTTATGATAATAATCATGCTAATGATAATTATTATCATTTCTAATTGTCAATGATTAAAGAGAATGTCTACCGTGAGTATTCTTGCAAAGGCAGGGTTCTTAAATTCGCAACAACCTGAAATATATAACGATAATTGATATCAGCACTAAGCAGCTTATATTTGAGGAAACATCGTCGTGTTAGGCGAAAGCCTGTCGGAGGGATGGATGACGCTGGTTTTTAAACCTATTCATGTCGAGCAGGATTTTGCACAATGTGTTGCGTTTCGTCGGGATGCATACGTTTGTAGTTTTCAGTCGTTGACTGGCTTTGAGCACTTTTTGTCTGGATATCGGGAGCGGATTGTTGCGCGCATCAACCATCCCTGCTGGTTTTATCGGCATATCTGGCTGGAAGGTGAAATAATCGGCCAACTGGAATTTCGAACTTACTGTGAAATAGACGATGTCGATGAGCATACCGGGTATGTGAATCTCATTTATTTAAAAGCTGAGTATCGGGGACAAGGTCTCGCTGGCAAATTGCAAGATTATATTGCCAATGAGCTAATTGCCGCCGGTTGTCAGCGCTGTTTATTGTCGGTGAGCCGCACGAATCAACGCGCCCTAAGACATTATCAGCGCTTTGGCTGGCATTATTTAAAACCCAATCCGAAACATGCCATGACTGATTTTTATCAGCGAGTTTTGAGCTAAAAAATCACGTGCCTAAATGTGTCCTAACAAGCCCTGAAGGGGATTTTGCTATCTTCTATTCCCCGAATCGGCATCAGTTTATGCTGCCTGAAAAATAACCGTAATGAGTTAATTGATAGTGTGGAATCAGGCGATGGACCGAGATAAACATGCTCTAGCGCCATCGGCTGATCACGACTGGATAAGGCAAATTCCGTATAGGGTTTTAGCATGGCGCTCCCCTCGCGAAATTTGACTCGCGGATCCAGTTCCTGATGGGTAATGGGTAAAACGACTCGCCATTCATCTTCTTCACGAAATGAAGGATGTTTCAATAAGACTGCTAGTCGTAATAAATCGGTTTCTACCTCTGCAAATAATTCATCTTCAGGCAGATCAATCTGACAGACAGAGTCAATCGCTTGTTGTACTAGTTGGGTCTGGGTGTGGGTATCATAGATACAGCGGCCAATTTCAAATTGCTGCTCTTTTGCCCAATGGCTAATGTGGTCTGGGTGAAACCCTAAACTCACTCCTTTGCCTATGCTGCTGTAGCCACGCCATTGGCTCAACAGGTTGCCATTAGCACGAAATGAGGCAGCAAAGAGCATATGGCCCTGATTGAGTCGTTCATTAATCCATTGCGCAAAATGGTTCAGTAATTGTGCTTTAGGATCGCCGCTGATAATTCGACTCTGGATCCCCTCAGTGAGCAGATCGAGCATGTGATGTAGCTCTGCTGAATCATTCATATAGCGGACATCACTGGCCCACAACACCTCAGAGCGGACAATACCTAACAGTCCGGACAAAGTCGTGTAGTGATATAAAGTCGCTTCGGGCGGCTGATTAAATAGCTGTTGAATGAAAGGCCTTAACATAATGCTCCTTTAAGTGAACTCATCCGATATCCTAATTCTATCTATCTGGTAAGTCTATCGAATGACAATCCACGAATCGGTTCTGACGTTTTCATATCTTTTTATAAACGATGATACATCCTGACAAAGCGAGCAAAGCGGGGAATATCATGACTGGTCATGCCGTTATACCGAAAGGTAATCATGGAACCTAGTTTAGGAGGATGAACACGCAATTCATCGCTTAAGCCACTGCCAATCGCAAACGTTGTCCCATCGGCCATTCTTACTTTTAAGGCACCCACTAACCCTTGGTATTTACCATGTCCATCGCGATAACCGATGACAACTGCTTCATCATCTTTATAAGGTTTTAATTTTAAAAGATGACCGCTACGGCCACTCATATAGAGTGCATTTTTGCGATGTAAGACGAGCCCTTCGCCGTGATGCGCCACGACTTTGTCCAATTGGTTTAAAAGAGCCTGAGTGTTTTCAACACTAAATTGCCTGACCAATTGAATATGACGCGGTGATTTGGCTGTAAGCACTTTTTGTAGATGTTGGTAGCGTATGGCAAATGGGGATTTATCTGCAGGGAGGTCAAATACCATATAGTGGACGTTTTGCCATTGTTTATCGGTACTGGTCTGCTGTTGAATTAACCCTTCCATATCACTGAAATGGCCAAAATCAATCCATAATTCGCCATCTAACGGCTGATTGGGGAAACCTTTCGTGAAACTTTTGGGAGCTTTAATCCGGTTGCCATGGCGGGTCCAGAGTTGCTTCCCATCCCAATATGCGCGAATACCATCGTACTTTTCACTAACGAGGTAGTGAAGGACATCTTGGTTCTGGTAATTCATGGCTAATTGAACAGAAATGGGATGGGCAATTACGACGAGAGGCAGGGCAGAGAAGATCGCGGGGAGTATCGCTGACGTGAACGAACGCATCTTATTTCACCTTGTTATTGAGTTTTATATTAATAATAAGGTGAGCAAAAGAGATGTCAATCCTCTGGTATTGGTTTTACGCTGCGACGGTTCGAGTACTGTTGGATCATCAGCCCGGCAATGATCAGTATCAGCCCCGTATAAGTCGCATGGTGAATATTTTCATGGAGGAATTTGTTGATAAAAAACAAAGATAAAAATGGCGAGATAAAAATCAAATTCGAAATTCGTGCGGTTTTCTCTGTTTTTTTCAGTGCCATAACCCAACAGACAAATGTAATCCCCATCTCGAATAATCCGACATAGACTCCGCCGGCGAGGGCCTGCCAATGCAGATGGATTAACGGCTCAGTTATCAGGCAAGTGCCCCAAATTACTGGCTGACTGAGCAAAAATCCGCAAAACAGCCCAGCCACTGGGTCATCATTCCGGCGCTGGTTTAAAATCCAATATAGTGCCCAAAATAAGGTACTCAATAACGCCAATGCAACACCGCTAAGACTGGTAAAGTGCAGTGCTAAAAAATTGCCTTGAGTGGCAATGACAACCACTCCCAAATAGCCCAGCAGCATTGCCCCAATATCGCCGCGGGTCAGTTTGTGTCCGAGTAATACCGCCGCCATGAGACTTAGTGTGATAGCCCAGCTATAGTTCAGTGGTTGGGCTTGTTGGGCCGGCAAGCGATCATAGGCCTGAAATAAAATAAAGTAGTAACCAAAAGGATTGATCAGCCCAAGCAGTAAGTAATATCCAAAATGACGTTTGAGATACTTAAGACACAGAGTGAGCTTGCCTTGTATGCTGATCATCACGCCAAGAACAATCGTTGAACTGAATGACGCGATGGCTATCAATTGCAGCGGGGTTAGATAACCTAAGGCTAACTTAAAAGCGGTCGCAACAGTTGACCAGAGCAAGACTGCAATGATGCCGTAAATGTAGGCTTGGGACTGTGATTGAAGCATGCATAAAAAATCAACAATAAAAAAGAGACCATAGCATAGTTACCGACCTCAGAGCGACTTAATTCATTAAGGGCTAAAGTCATCACGGCTCACTTGTCGTATTCATTTAGCCGTCTCAATGGCAGTGACGATTGGCATGGTCGCAACTTCGATATGGTGATGGCAATCCGCACTGTTAGCTTGAGTGAAAAATTACCAGTTCAGCTGGTTGACTAACACTGAATAGGGCGATTCGCTTGAGGCGATATGGCGCAAGGTTATGACCTGTTACTATAAACAACGGGCTGATTTTAAGCGGTAAACTTAAAGTGGCTGAACTGTTAGAATCGATGATTCTCCATTCAATGAACCGACAACAATTGAGGCGTTTTTATGGATCTACATATACAAGGTAAACGAGCACTGGTGATGGCTTCATCACAAGGTTTAGGGCTAGGAATCGCCAGTGAGTTAGCTAAAGAAGGGGCTAAAGTCATGTTGTGTGGTCGCTCGAGTGACAAACTTCAAGAGCAGGCCGACAAACTGCATGCGGCAACGGGCGCTGAAGTTTTAACCTCTTGTGTGGATTTAAGTGACTGGGACAGTGTTCAAGCGACTATCGATCAAGTTAAAGCGTCTTGGCAGGGGCTAGATATTCTGGTTAATAATAGCGGGGGTCCGCGTCCAGGCATGGCCTCTGAAGTCGAGCATGAGGAATGGTTAAGTTATTTTCAGACGATGATCGCCTCGTTAATGGAGATGACTCGGCAGTTTATTGAACCGATGAAAGCTCAACAGTGGGGACGCATCCTGACGGTGACCTCTAGCGGCGTCGAAGCACCGATTGCTAACCTCGGTATTTCTAATACATTGCGTAGTGCGTTGGTCGGTTGGTCAAAAAGTTTATCCAACGAGCTGGCACCATTTGGCATTACGAGCAATGTTTTAATTCCTGGGCGAATTCATACTCAGCGCGTTGATTCACTCGATGCGGCTGCGGCTCAACGTCAGGGATTGCCAATCGAAAAAATACGGGAGCAAGCCTGTGCCCAAATTCCAGTGGCTCGTTATGGCAAAGTTGAAGAGTTTGCCGCCGTTGCCGCGTTTTTATTGAGTGAGCAAGCAAGTTATGTGACTGGCTCCAAAGTGCGTTGTGATGGTGGATTAATCAGTGGCATCTAATTGGAGTTGAGGGCGTATTAGCTTACCAATGGCTGCATAGTCGGTTGTTATCATTGCCGAAAAATGGGTTATGCCTAGATTTTTCGAAAGGCATGAAATCATTATGAAACAATAGATTATGAATAAAACGAGACAAAAGAACAGCAACATGGGCGAGTGTGATTGAAAAAACTAGCATTTGCCCACTAATTCGTTAGTATAGAGAAATGTTACTGTAACATTGAAGCTTATGAGTGGAGTTCACAAACGCCCAACTTTAACTGATGTGGCCCAATTGGTGGGGGTTACCAAGATGACGGTGAGCCGTTATCTGCGCAATCCCAAGCAGGTGGCAGCAAAAACTGCCGAGCGCATTCAAGAGGTCATCGATGAACTTGGCTATGTTCCCAGTCGAGCGCCAGATATTTTATCGAATGCTAAAAGCCATGCGATTGGGGTGTTGCTGCCGTCATTAACCAACCAAGTGTTTGCCGAACTATTGCGCGGTTTAGAATCAGTCACCGAAGTCAGTGGTTATCAAACGATGTTAGCCCACTACGGTTATGATCCAAAAATCGAAGAACGCCGCATCGAATCACTTTTGTCCTATAACATCGATGGTCTGTTACTGAGCGATCGCATTCATACCCCGCGTACGGAGCGAGTGATCGCAAGTGCGGGGATCCCCGTCATCGAGATGGTTGAAACCGATGATCCCATGAATTATCCGGTTGTTGGTTTTAATAACCGTGAAGCCGCCAGACAGATGGTTGCGACAATGCTCGCCAGTGGCTATCGGCAGATTATCTATCTAGGCGCACGGCTCGATACCCGAACCAAGCTTAAGCAACAAGGCTATCAGCAAGCGATGCAAGAGGCAGGGTTCGAACCGCATTCGGTACTGACAGAACAACCCTCGTCATTCTCTCTAGGTTCTGAATTACTACGGAAGGTATTGGCGCAATATCCAAATTGCGACGGTATTTTTTGTACCAATGACGATTTAGCGGTAGGGGCCGTATTTGAGTGCCAGCGCCAGAATATTGCGATTCCTAAACAATTAGCCATTGCTGGATTTCATGGTTTAGATATTGGTCAAACGTTAACGCCAAAGCTTGCCTCTGTCATTACGCCACGTGAGGCTATTGGACAAAAAGCCGCTGAGCAGTTACTGGCTTGTCTTGAAAAAGATATAAAGCCTAAGCCGATGACCGACTTAGGCTTTCAAATTGCGCGTGGCGCAAGCATTTAACTAGCCGCGTAAAGATGCGACCAATTCACATGCTTTTTTACTAAGCTGGGTGATTTCTGCCCAGCTTTGACTTTGGATCGCGGCGGCTGGAATCATCCAAGTGCCACCGACTGTGCCGACGCAATCTAAAGCAAGATAGTTGGCCAGATTCGCTTCTTTTACTCCGCCTGTTGGGCAGAATTTGATCTGCGGCAGGGCTGCACTGACCGCCTTGAGCACGGGGGCGCCACCGTTGGCTTCAGCTGGGAAGAATTTCAGATGATCCAAACCATAGCTCAGTGCTGTGATCATTTCCGAGGCTGTTGCAACGCCTGGAATATAAGGGACTTCTTTAGTTTGGCTGAATTCTAGCAGTTCAGGGCTAAATCCAGGAGAGATAACAAACTGAGCTCCGGCATCTAATGCGGCCTGGTACTGCTTAGGGTTGATCACGGTGCCAGCACCGACGATAGCATCCGGCATTTCTTGACTGATAGCGGCAATGGATGCAATGGCTGCATCTGTTCGCAGCGTGATTTCAAAGACATTAATACCGCCGTCAGCCAAGGCTTTAGCTAATGGAAGTGCATCTTTAACATCGTCAATAACCATCACCGGGATGATCGGAGAAGCCGCAAAAACCTGAGCGGCAGTCACTTTTGACATAATGATTCCTTAATTGTTGAGTTGGCTTTTACCCGCGCTCAATTGGTGTCGAAATATTCTTATTTGCAGCGACATTGTCGCTCAGGCACCCATTAAAACTCAGGGTTAAACAAAATTGTTGCGCCTTGCTCAGCACTCGTTACACAATGACGAAATGCGGTAAAAAGCTCTCGACCACATCCTTGTTGCTGCCACTGCTGAGGTCCGGTTATCGGTCTGTTAGTCAAGTCACTGTGACACATCATCGAACCCGATTCAGCATCGATAGCGATGATGTCGCCGTCTTTTAACTGGCTTAGCGGGCCACCGCGCTTGGCTTCGGGAGTGATATGCAACACGGAGGGGACTTTCCCCGAGGCTCCTGACAGACGCCCATCGGTTATCAGAGCTACCTGCAACCCTTGTTTCATCAAGTTAGCTAAAATTGGCATTAACTTATGTAACTCAGGCATGCCGTTGGCTGAAGGGCCATTATAACGTACCACAATCACACAATCTTGTTGAAATTCATCCCGTTTGTAGGCAGCTTCAACAGCATTTTGCGAATCAAAAACACGAGCGGGTGCACATATTTTACGGTGAATTGGCTTAACCGCACTGATCTTCATCACTCCTCGGCCTAAATTCCCAGCTAAAAGGGCTAACCCACCATGGCTCGAGAATGGTTCGCTGGCGCTGGCAATAATTTCAGGATTGCTGCTCTTTGGAACATCCTGCCAAACTAACTGATCATTGATGAGAGTCGGAACTTTAAAGTAATCGGCCAGCGTGCCATAGCAGGTCAGTACATCGGTGTGTAACATTTGTTGCTCGTTGAGCGTTTTCAACAGCAACGGGACGCCGCCAGCGGCATGAAACTGGTTGACATCGGCGGGGCCATTTGGATAGATGCGGGCCATCAGTGGCACGGCTGCAGAGAGCTCAGCAATATCGTCCCAAGTTAAAATAAGTCCCGCAGCTCGCGCCAGTGCCACCATGTGAATCGTGTGGTTGGTTGAACCCCCCGAAGCTAACAGCGCAACCAAGCCATTGACTAAGGACTTTTCATCGACGACGCGGCCAATTGGACGATAGTCCCCCGAGCGACTAATTTTTACCATTTGGCGGGCGCTGAAGGCGGTGAGTTCGTGGCGAAGCGGGCTGTCGGGATGGACAAAAGCACTGCCTGGTAGCATCAGCCCCATTGCTTCAAAAACCAGCTGGTTGGTATTGGCGGTGCCATAGAAAGTGCAGGTGCCAGGGGAATGATAAGCTTGGCATTCCATTTCTTGCAGTGCGTGTTTATCGGTTTGTCCGGCCGCGTAACGTTGGCGCACGGTCACTTTTTCTTCATTGCTAATGCCGGTCGTCATCGGGCCAGCAGGCACGAACATGGTGGGCAGATGTGAAAAACTCAGTGCCCCCATCAATTGCCCCGGGGCAATTTTATCGCAAATTCCCAAAAGTAACGTGCCATCAAAGGTCTGGTGGCTTAACGCAATTGCGGTGCTCTGAGCAATGTTATCGCGCGAAAACAGCGACAACTCCATGCCATCTTGGCCTTGGGTAACGCCGTCACACATGGCTGCAACGCCGCCAGCCACTTGAGCACTATGACCTAAATCAGTGAGTACCTTTTTCAGCTCATCAGGATAATACTGATAAGGCTGATGAGCACTGAGCATGTCGTTATAGGCGGTCACAATCGCCATGTTGAGCCGGGTCAAATCAAGAATCTGATTTTTTTGACTATGACTACAGGCCGCTACGGTGTGCGCGAGATTTCCGCAACTAATCTGGCCACGTTTGGGCCCTTCTTGCGCGGCGGCATCAAGCCGTTGCAGATAGGCTTGGCGCAAGTTGTGGCTGCGTTTGGCAATCCGCTCGGTGACCGCCACAATGGTTGGATTCATGATGCAACTCCGATTATTGTTCGATATGTTTAGCGACAGCACTGACGCAGCGATCCACGACCTGGTTAAAGTCACCATCAATACTAATCGTGAACACATCGGTCTCATCATGACTTGGCATTTCTAGCGCGTCGAATTGACTTTGCAGTAAACTCTGCGGCATAAAGTGATTTTCACGCTGACGCATCCGTCGACTGACCAGCTCGATATCGCCGTAAAGGTGTAAAAAAATAAGGTGCGGGTTGCCATCACGAATGGTATTCCGATAACGGCGCTTTAATGCCGAACAGACAATGACGCCTTGTTCACTTTTATGGCCGATACTAAAGGCCGCATCGCGAATGCGTTCTAACCACGGGGAGCGGTCATCATCATTAAGAGGCGCCCCTTCTGACATCTTCAGGATGTTCGCTTTTGGATGTAAGTCATCACCATCGATGAATTTTGCGTCAATGGCCTTGGCCAGAGCGCTGCCGACTGATGATTTACCGCTGCTGGAGACTCCCATCAGAACGACACATAATCCGCGTGTTGAATTTTCCATTTTTTACCCTTTACCAGTTTTAGATACCACAATTAGTCTCGACACTTTGTTCTCGAACCAAGCCGCAATGCGCTGGTGCTTGAATCAAAAAAGGGCTTTGTCATAGCAAGCGAAAGAGGTGTAAGTGATTCGCTGGAAAGTCATAATTTTTCCATTTTTTTGACAGCTACCGCATTTTTGAAAGTTAATAAGTATCTCTGCTTCCAATGGTATTATTGTTACCCGTATCATGTTACCGGTAACTTACGAGAATGTGAAGTCTGTAGCAAAAATAAGGATTTTGGTCATGTCTGATATTTCATTGATCCTCACGGCAGTTGGCTCGATAGTCTTGCTGCTTTTTTTAGTGATGAAGGTGCGCCTGCATGCCGTGGTCTCATTGATCATCGTGGCAATGCTCGCTGGTCTTTGTTCCGGAATGGAGCCAAGCCAAATAGCCAAAACAATCGAAAAAGGGATGGGGGGGACACTTGGGTTCGTCGCTGTTGTTGTCGCACTCGGCGCGATGTTCGGAAAGGTGATGGAAGCCACTGGTGCTTTGGATCAAATCGCGCATACTTTGCTCAACCACTTTGGTGAAAAGCGAGCACATTGGGCCATTGCGGTAACCGGTTTTATCTGTGCTTTGCCACTGTTTTTTGATGTGGCTGTGGTCTTGTTGATTGGTCTGGCATTTGCCATTGTCCGCCGCGGTGGGGGTTCCATGGTGAAAATTGGGATTGCGCTGTTGGCTGGGATTGCCTCGTGTCAGGCTTTTTTGATCCCCGCGCCTGGGCCGATTCTGGTGGCTGCTCAATTGCATGCCAATTTCGGTTACATGATTTTATTCGGCTTGCTGGCCGGGATTCCGGCGATGATTCTGGGAGGACCGATCTGGGGGGCTTTGATTGCTAAAAAAGTCCATCTGGAATTACCAGAACATGCCAAATCCGATGAAGTAGGGCGTGAAGGTGACGGTAAACCAACCTTTACGCTAGCATTAGGCTTGGTTGTGTTGCCGTTGGTGATGATTGGCCTTAAAACCATCGCATCTCGCTTTATTGATCCCCATTCCAGTGCTTACGGCTGGCTCCAATTTATTGGTCATCCGTTTACTGCGATTATCGTCGCCTGCTTAGCTGCATTCTATCTGCTTGGGGTTCGCCGCAACATGGCTCCCAGCCGGATCATGGAATTGTGTAACGAAGCCATTCAGCCCGCTGGCGTGATTATTTTGGTGACTGGAGCCGGTGGGGTCTTCAAACAGGTATTGATTGATTCAGGCGTTGGTGGCGCGTTGGGGCACATGCTGGCTTCAAGTGGCCTGCCAGTGGTCTTGTTAGCCTTTATTTTGGCGGCGGCAGTTCGCCTGATTCAGGGCTCTGCAACGGTTGCTATGCTGACCACTTGCGGTTTGATTTTACCGATGCTGGAACCTTTAGGGTTAAGCGGAGCGCAGCTTTCATTAGTCACCATTGCGATTGGCGGTGGGGCGATTGTCTTCTCGCACGTTAATGACTCTGGATTTTGGTTAGCGAACCGTTTCTTTTCGATGACTGAAAAACAAACGCTACAGACATGGACCGTCATGGAAACTATTATCGGTACATCCGGAGCCGTCATTGCGATGGTCTTATCAGTTTTTGTGCATTGATTACTCGTAGAATGTGGCTTGGATTGGGGGCCAATAATGCCCCCAATTTTTTATTAGGAGTTAAGCATTTTATGTAGTTTTTTCTGAAGGTTTGGGTGGGAGCGAACCGTTTTACTGATGAGGTTATACTCGTGCACACTTAAGCCGTTGTTTTTAACTGCTTGGATCATTTCGTTATTTGCTTTTTTGCGGATCCCTTGCTGTTTTGAGGCATCTTTGGTGGCGCGTAATTGTTTGATCGCATCATGAGATATCTGACTCACTTTTTCAGAAGCGTGGGCAAATCGTTTGAGTTGACTATCTGAGATATGAACCGCTGGTGATTTGCTCTGAGCCGAAGGCGGGTTAGATGGTTGGGCTTGGACTGTGATGGCTGTGGTGAATAAACTCGTTCCCAGGGCTGCGCTAAGTGCAATCTTGTGGATCGATTTCATGAATACCTCTCTTGTGATTAAAAAATAGGCTGAACTTGTCAGCCCGGCCATCCTAACGAACTCAAGAGGTATAGATCAAGGCTATAGCTACCAATCTGTATAATGATAGTGGATACTTACTTTTCTTTACATAAATCGATTTATCTGGGTTGCTAGATCACATCAATCATACGTTTATTTTTATAGTCGCGCTCCATCACTGGCAAATAGATGAATCGCTTCAGCGTTTACTTCAATGGCTAGTTGTTGGTCAGGGTTTGCGTCAAAGCGTCCATAATGTTGTAAATAGATGGCATAGCCTTGCCAATCTAAATGTAACAGTGTGACATCCCCCATCATCTCAACAACTTTCACGGTAGCAAGAGGATGGTCACTGTGGTTAACAATTTTTAGCTGATTAGGACGAACCCCTAATGTGACCGGCTGTTCACTTAAGCGATTTGCAACGTGTTTAGCACTCACTTCTAGCCTAATTCCCTGACAATCTGCGACCCATCTGTCGTTCTGCTGGGTTAATGTCCCAGCGAGCAAATTCATCGGGGGCGAGCCGATAAACTGAGCGACAAAGGTACAATTAGGTTGGTCATAAATTTCCAGCGGTGAGCCTTGCTGAATGATATAACCATCTTTCATGACTACGATTTTATCGGCGAGTGTCATCGCTTCGACTTGATCATGCGTCACATAAACGATGGTTGTCTTAAGCTGCTGGTGGAGCGATTTAATTTCCGCGCGAAGTTCCATGCGTAATTGAGCATCAAGGTTAGAAAGGGGCTCATCAAACAAAAATACTTTGGGATTGCGTACCATCGCGCGTCCCATGGCGACGCGTTGGCGTTGACCGCCGGAGAGGTCTTTTGGCAACCGATCAAGGAGTGGGGTGATGTCTAGAATCTGAGCCACTGCTGCTACTTTCTTTTGGCGGGTGGCGGCATCCACACCTTTGCTCTTCATATGAAATGCCATGTTTTCACTGACGGTTAAGTGCGGGTAGAGCGCGTAACTTTGAAATACCATCGCAACATCGCGTTTGGCCGGTTCAATATGATTGACGATTTGTGAGCCAATTGAGATATCGCCGCCACTGATCGCTTCAAGGCCTGCAATTAGGCGAAGTAGTGTTGATTTGCCACAGCCAGATGGGCCTACCAACACCGTAAACTGGCCATCTTCAATGTGCAGATCCAATGGCTTGATAACCTGCGCACGTGCATAGTTCTTACTCACCTGACAAAGTTCTAGGTTAGCCATAGACCTTCTCTCCTGATTTGCTGTCTGAAATTAACTGTGAGCGACTTAAAATGTGCCGGGGATGAGTTGAAATGGCCGAACTTGCCAAGGTCGTCGCCCATTGCAATGCTCGATCAACTGAATGCGATTCATTGATCGAAGCGAGATAACCAGTATTGAAAATATCACCGGCGCCGACCGTATCGACTACATTGACCGACGCCGTTCGGCAGTGGTAAAGCTGGCCATTGCTATAACAACTGGCCCCTTGAGCTCCCTGCTTGATGACCAGATGTGCTAGTTGGGGAAGCCATGAATGAAGTAGTTGTGCCCCCCGCTCGATATTTTTCTGAGCGCTCAGTTCAAGCACTTCCAGCTCATTGAGTAGTAAAAAATCAACCCATGGTAACCATTTTTGCACCATAGGCCGGACCGCCTGCCATCCTTGTGGAGGCCAGCCGCAGTCTAGCGCAATTTTAAATTGGCGGTTTTTCAAAGTCTGGATCAGCTGCTGATAATGACTCAGTAGGTTGAGTGTTAAAAAGGCGCCGCTCAGCAGTACGATCTCATGACCGTGGCTTTGTTCTGGTAGTTGACTTAACACATCATTGATACTTAATTGCTCAACATTCCCTTGCCCGGTCAGAAAGGTTCGCTCGTGATCGTTGTGGGTGATCCCAACGGTGACCGAGGTGGACTGTTGTGTTGTTGGCCAGCTTTGGCTATTGGCAAAATGCCCAGCCAACCAGTCGCCAAAGATGTCATCACTTTTATTGGCGATAAGCCGATATGGGATCCCCAATGCTTCGGCGGCTAAGGCGCTGTTGCCAGCACTCCCGCCGACTCGCCAGGTGTTGGATGGCAAAAGCACCTCAGTACCACGCTGTGGCCAGCTATCTAAGGGGCCCATAATCAAGTCGATATTAACGTTGCCAACGATATAAAGTGGATTGGATTGCGCTTTGTCACTCATAAAATAATCACCTGTGCACTTGCTATCGATGTTGTTATTGTTTGCATTGGTTTGTCTTTTTTATACTCAAAAGCCATTGTTTTATATCCTTGGTTATCCTTTAGTCCCACCGTCGGTTAGTCCTTGAACGAGTGTTTTTTGCAATGCGATGGCGATGACCAATGGAATCACGGAGGCGAGAATGCCAGTGGCGGCAATCAGGCCATCATCGGTCGCGCGGCCTGCCATAAAATCAGCAATGGCTACAGGCAATGTTTTGGCATCGGCGTTATTGGTAAACAGTAGGGCGTAGAAGAATTCATCCCAAGCGAGTAACCAGCCAAATAACGATGCTGCGCCAAGCGCAGGTTTTGCTAGTGGCAAGGTGATTTTGATCAGAATCGCATGGGTTGCTAAGCCATCGAGCTGAGCTGCTTGTTCAATATCTTGTGGCATTTCATCAAATTGGTTTTTTATCATCCAAGTCAGAAACGGCAAAATTAATGAGCAGTAAACGAGGATCAACCCCCAGTGAGTGTTGAGTAGCCCTAACCGTTGTAAAATAAAGTACATCGGTAAAATAAAAGCGACCGGCGGAACCATATACATCCCTAAACTTGCCATTAACCACGATTGCCGGCCGGGGAACCGGGAGAAGCTATACGCTGCGGGAATAGCTAGCAAGAGCGATATCAGTGTTGCACCGGTGGCGGTGATCAAGCTATTGAACATGGCTTTTAGAAACAAGCTCCCTGGGCTGTTGGGCGCAAGCGTTAACAACACTTTGTAGCGGCTGAAATCCCAGTGTTTAGGAAACCAGTGCAGCGGGATCTGGGTGAGATCTTTGGCTGAACTGACACTCATTAAAAACAGCCATAACAGCGGTGCCAAGATCGAAATGGCAACGAGCAGTGCCGCTAAATAAATGAATATGCGTTTATATAAAGGAGTTGGCATGGGGTCACCTTTGCTGAGCTCTTAAAATAAACAGATAAAGCGAGATTAAAACGGCGCAGACCAGCGTCATAAGTAGCGCATAAGCGGCTCCGCTACCTGCTTCTAAGTAGGTAAATGATTGCTGGTAAACATAAAAACTGACCGTTTTGGTTGAGTTCATCGGCCCGCCCCGCGTCATGGCGTAAATAATGTCGAAAATCTTGAAAGCATCGATGGTGCGCAGCACTAACACCGCACAGAGTGGGGCCAGAATTGCAGGAAGGGTAATCGATTTAAACCGCATCCAGGCTTTGATGCCATCAATCCGTGCCGCTTCATATAGCTCTTGTGGAATGGTTTGCAGGGCAGCTAACACCATCAACGTAACCAGTGGATAGTTTTTCCAGATATCCGCAAACATGACTGCGTAGAGTGCCCGATCCGGCGAGCCCAGCCAGCTCTGATAGTGGCTGATAATGCCTAACTGACTTAAGAGCGCATTGATACTGCCAAAATCAGGGTTAAAGTTCAGCCGCCACATCATGGCATTGACAATCGTCGGGAGTGCCCATGGCAAAATCACCAGAATGCGCAGCAGTGTGCGACCGACAAATTTCTGATTGAGCAAAAGCGCGACCAAGACACCGATAATGCCCTCGATCCCTACCGACAAAATGGTAAACCAAAGGCTTCGACCAAAGGCCGCCTGAAACCCCGGGTCGGTGAGGGCAAAGTAGTAATTTTCCCAGCCCACCCAGTGGATTGCCGTGCCATTGCTGATGAGTGCGGCATCGGTAAAACTGAGCCAAACGGTGCGAATCAGCGGATAAAGCGTTAATAAGGCCATCATCACCAGCATTGGGAGCATAAGCCCCCAAGCTTTGCGACGATCCCTTTGCGGCAAAGTCAGCATTTATTCACCCCTTAGTGCAACCGCGAAATAACCTGGTTAGCTTGTTGCATCGCATCTCTAGCGCTTTGTTTATTTTGCAGGACACGTTGAATCGCTTGCTGAAGCGTATTAGACAGACGTGGATATTGTGCTGTCTGAGGCCGCGCAAGCATGGCACCAATGGATATTTTCGCTGCTTCGACGAGTTCTTTCTGGCCTTTTAGAACGGCGGGTTTGTCATAAGAGGCTTTCCAGATGGGGAGGCTCAGTTTTGAGTATTTGTCCTGAACTTTTTGTGAAGTCAGATAGCTGATAAATTTCCAGTCAGCATCTGGATGTTGGCTATTGCTGGTGATCCCAAGTCCCATCGAGCCATTGACTGCACCCACATCACCAAGATGTTCCCCGGGCATAGGCTCAACGCCAACATCGCCGGCAACCTGACTTTGTTTTGGATCGTTTGCAAGGTTGTACATGTAGGTCCAGTTCAGGGCAAAGGCTGCATCGCCGCTTGAGAAGACTTTACGTACGTCTTCTTCTAAGTATTCTCGCGAGTTGGGGTTGGAGAGCTTGTCAGTTAACGTTTTTTTCATAAACTGAACCGCTTTAAGTGAACCACCAGAAGCAAACTGCGGTTTACCATCTTTGAAGAATACACCGTTATAGCTAGACACTAAGGTGGTGTAATCGCAAATCAGCGCTTCTGATTGTGCCCAGCTCCAGACCATAGGATATTTTACTAAGCCTTTATCTTTGATGATCTTAGCTTGCTCAGAAAGCTCGCTGAGCGTTCTCGGGGGATGGGTAATACCTGCTTCTTTAAGCATTTTTTTGTTATAGAACAGATATTTGGTATCTAAAATCCAGGGCATCCCCCAGTATTTATGGTCATATTTAACGGTTGTCCAGGCCCCTTTAAATATTTTATCTTGCCAGGAGGGCTTAATTCGCTTGGTGACATCTTTTAAAATGCCAAATTTGGCAAACTCAGCAGGCCAAATGACATCATAAAGCACCACATCATAACCGTTAGCGCCGGCACCTTTGGCCGCGATAATCTTATCGTGTAAGGCTTCATAGGGAACGAATTCTAGATTGACCTTAATATCTGGATTTGCTTTTTCGAATCCTTGGGTCATCGCCTGAATGTCACTCTTGCTATAGGCAGCTTGAGACATAAACAAGGCGTTGATGGTCGTATTGGCATGAGCGTAAACACTGACGCTCATTGCGGCTGTCATCGATAGTGCCAGCCAACTTTTATTTAATGTCATAGCTTAACTCCTTTTGATAAATCCGTTTTTTGCAGTCTAAGTACTATTAATTAAATCAATTTGATTGCTTTAATTTCTAGCATAATAATGCCTTCATATTTTAAGCAATTTATCGTCCTTACTTTGGGCTTAAGTGCACCGGGCTTTATAAAATGACACTATCAGGAACTAACCTTGAACATGCCAAATTACACAATCGCCGAGTTGTGCTTGAAACGGTTCGTTTACATGGAAAACTGACTCGGGCTGAAATTGCGCGCCTGACTCATTTAACACCGCAAACGGTTTCGAACATTACACGCGAATTAGAAAAGGCCGGATGGCTTAAATCCCATCAACCGCTACGTTCCGGGCGAGGACAACCCGCGATACCACTGTCTATTGCCCCTGATGGTGCTTGCTCGATTGGGATCCACGTTGATCAAGGGCTGTTAACTCTGATCGTAGTCGATTTAGCTGGCCATCCTCTTGAACGTCACGAAATAACGCTGCCAAGCTCCCAACCCGAGCAAATTCTATCTCAGGTTAAAAAATTGTTGCATAAATTGCGCCATAGTACTGAATTTGATTGGGAAAAATTGCTCGGAATCGGCTGGGTGATGCCCGGACCTTTTGATGTCGAAGGCATTACCAGTGAAGGCCCAACGACTTTGCATGGTTGGGAAAAGGTAAATATTAACAATGAATTAGAGGATGAATTTCACCTTCCAGTATGGGTCGCTAATGATGCAACTGCCGCTGCTTTAGGGGAGCGATTGTATGGTGCTGCGACCCAATTACACTCGTTTGTTTACCTATGTATTAACCAAGGATTAGGGGCAGGATTGTACCTGAATGGGCAAATTTATGACGGCTGTTCGCACAATTCTGGTGAAATAGGCCACATTATAGTGCAAAGCGATGGAAGACTTTGTTTCTGTGGTAATCATGGCTGTTTGGAGCGTTATCTGTCTTTGCAAGCTGCCTATGAAATGTGCGGATTAACTGGTGAAAAAGCAACACCGGAAGGCTTATTAGCACTTGATGATGAGCAGTTAAATTTGTGGTTGGATTCAGCTATCCCCGCGACCCGCCAGGCGATTAATATCATTGAGTGTTTGTTTGATGCGCAATCGATTGTGATTGGCGGAATGATCCCTGAAGCGATTCTAACTAAATTGGTGCAACGATTAAGCCCTTTGCATCGTTCGGTACGCTCTAAATTGCCGGATGAGCTGCGTATTCGAGTGGGGAAAACTGGCCGTGATGCCGCACCATTAGGTGCCGCCGCTTTGCCTATTATGCTCATTGAGCGTGCATTGTCGCAAGAGTAACCAGCTGACATGCATTCATTGGGGGAATGTCATAAAGGCAGATATTGTCTGACTTCATTTTCCTTCAATAAACTTATTTAGCGAATATGATAGAAGTAAGAAGACTGAAAACCAGCTCTACCGGATTTGATACAACTTGCTGCTATCGGTAGAATTTCAGCCATTTTAACCTATTCACCTTAATGTTGTAATTGTTAGATTTGTCAAAATTGATGTTTTACATGCAAGTTTTGTTTGAGTAGGGGACATCCATTTAAACTGTTTTACTCCACAACAAAACAATTTTACATTTAAGAATTATCGGCTTACTTCTTTTGCCCAGTATTAATTTACCGTAACTTTATTAGGCTAGAAATTTTCTTTCTTCGAAGTAAACTGTATTTACACAAACCAATCCTGAAATCAGGCTCACCAGCTCTACCCGATATAAATCAATCGCCTCTTAGTCCGATCCCGAAACTGTCAGCCAGATAACCCTTACAGAAAATGTCCGATAGAAGCCAAAAAGATTTCCCCAATCATAACTGAGTTATTTTTTCCCTGTTTTTATTTTCTATTAACGTGTAGGTTATCATTACTCTTCAATTAACTCGCCGTGTATGGTTACACGTCCTTGATCCGGACATTTGAAACAAAATTGCTTCGCTTTTTTATTTCCATAATCGAGATTGCCACCATTTAATAATGTATACACGCAAGGATAAATACATTGCCATAATTCATGACATATTGGTGGACAAAGGTCTTCTACTATATATTCTTCACCAGTCTTATGATGATGTGCTCTGCATTTACTTTCAATAATTGTAAGTTTTACTTTCATTGTATTTGCTTCGCCTCGTTACATTTCGATTATCTGATCTATTCTTAGCTTCTGTTCATCAGTTATATTTTTACAATCTTTTAGCTTCAACAACCAAACCCGATCTGAATCCCTATAAAATGATGATTCATTTTCTTTAAGTTTAGTCAGAATTCCTTCTATATCGACCATGTCTATTTTATATCTCTTAAAGTTTGTCTGTGAGAAATCTCTCATTGCATAACGCATAGAACAGTTGCAAAATAGTTGTCGCGATATTTTGGGAAACAAAATTCGTGACAATTATTTTGTCAATTTATTCGTCTTGTTAGAAATTTTCTCCGCCATTTGTTTTTCTACATCGGTAAGGATTGATACCAACATTTCCTTTGCTGAACCATCATCTATGTCATTAAGGATTTTATTCTTTAGCTCATCTGGCAGAATAATTAATACTTTCACCAACGCCCCCATAGTTGGGAATAACAGGTCGCTAATAGTTCTACTGGCAATATCCATCACCTTTTGTGAAGCTAGCTCTAGCTTTTCTATTCGTTCATCTTTTGCTCTTACTTTACTCTCTAATGCATTTTTAATTTTTCCTTGTTCTTCTTTCTGCTCTAAACTAATTTCCTTACGGATTAGCATTTCCAATTTTTCAACTGAGAAAGATTCCGAATATTTTATTGCTGTATCCACAACCTTACTTTGACTGTCTATCGCTGTAGATTGGTGAAGAATGATCCCTTTGGTTTCACTTAGGATTTTTTCTTGTTGTGCTATTCGATCTACCAGAATTTTATTTTTGTTCTTTTGGTAAAAGAAGATTACTAATAACATTACTGTATTAATCAATGGTATTAAATTTTGTATATCCAAAAATCCTCCTAGATTTCTAACATTTTTATATCGTGCACACTCAAAAACTGCCTGTACACTTTTATTCTAAATTTCGATAACTAATGATTTATCAAATAGTTATCCGCTATTGTTTAAATACACTCAGGAGCAAAGTGTGCACGCACGATATTTCTTCTTATCATGCACAATAACTATCCAGTCATATTTTATAATCCAATGATTTATAAGTATTTTAGTCATCTTCTTAAAAGCAAAGTGTGCAAACAAGGTTACAAAATGCGCTTTGATTTTCTATCCATCAAAATAATGCTGTGGACTGATACAGTTTTTTCAATTAACTCGGACATCACGCTGTTAAGGCGATTCAGGTAGATGCGCCAGTGCGCATGCAAGTTATATGTTCAGCTGTAACCGGCACGCTACCGCCCCAGAAAATCATAGCGATTCCTGTCGGACGATGTCGATTAAAGGCTATTGCGACCGATCAGAGCGCTGAGCTGAATGTGCAATCCAGCAGCGAAATACGGCGAGGGGAGGCAACTGATTATTTTCATTGTAAAGCGCTCAATATAGAATTCTATGTCTAATTGGTCATTTTTTGATTGGGATCAGACGCTATTCACCCTCAATAACTCGCTGATAATTAATAGTTAAGTCAAAAGTAGTAATAAATTATATGACGATACGATTTAGCTCTCACAAATCATCATGGCTGCGAGATGTTTTTATGCGTGGTTGGGGGGCAGTTAAAATGATTATGCTTATTTGCAAGTGGCCAAAGAATATTATGGTCGAACTGTCACGAATTCAATTGGGCAAATTTCTGTAACGTTTTGATGGCCAAGGTAACAAACGGCGACGGGCTGATTTAATTTCATCAGTTGTTTGAGCCATAATAACTGGTTGTTTTGCAGTTTATCGTTGGGGCCTTTGACCTCTAACCAGCCATAATTGTGCTCATTCCAGATAAATAAGTCGGGCATACCGGCTCGGGTCAGGCGCAGGTCAAAGAGTTGATAGCGAAAAAGTTGCTGCCAAATGCGAGCCGGGATGTGCCAAAGAGCTGCTTCAAGCAAATTCTTTGGCAGAGCTTGCCAGTCAAATAGGGGGTTGGCAAATCCCTGTTTTTGTTGGTAGCGTTTTAAAACTTGCTCAGGCCAACTGGCTGAGGTTATTTGATTGAGTAAGTCATCCAACATGGGTTGGCGTTTGTCACAAAAATCGCGGGCATGTAGATCCGCTGGGCCTGCCTGAAACGGATGAAAAAAGACGCCCTCGATCTCATCGTTAAATAACGCCGGCCAAATCGTCAGCGCCAGTATGCCGTTAATCAAGGCATTTTCGCAGTGTACCCCTTGCCAGCCTTGGGCGTTTAAAAGGACCAAAGCACTGGCTTCTGGGGCGTGTTCTATCACTGGGGCTGGCCAGTCAATGCGCTGATAGTTGATATTTTCAGGTTCGGTTACCGGCTGTTTTAGCTTTTTGTGCAACCGATAAGCAAAATTCTGTGCAAATTGTTGCTCACTTAAATTGGCTGGCGCGGCCAACATCGCATCGAGTTTTGCCAATGCTTGGGATGGGGCCAGTCCGGATAAAATCCGAACCTCGCGCTCGCGGCTAAAAATACTGTCGATGTCTCGGTACAGGGCCAGTGCTTCACTAAGTTGAGCACGGCGCTCGTATTCGCGTGCCAGCTTTTCTGTGAGCCGGACCATTCGCCTTAACAGGGCCGGATGATCTAGATTAGCGGGGATGCGCTGTAAGTATTCACCCACTGACCAATCGCCATTTTTAGGTTGGGTTTCTAATTCATCGGCAATTTCGCTAAGTTGCAGGGCCTGGTCTATCTGCGCTCGGCTTTGATACAAACGGTTTTGTTGGTCGAGGCGATAGTGCTCATAACGGACCAGTTGCAGGTCTGAGAGCACAAAGTCAGTCAGACTTTGTCGAGTGTTATTAAAATACAATAAGTCAAAGAGCTTTAACCAGTGATTCTCAAGCAGTTGAATGATGGTAAATTTAAATCGAGGGATCGGTTGGTGGGCTAACTGCTCGATCAGGTCGGCTTTTTTAAGGCCGGTTAATTTTGGCTTTTCAGGACATTTTTTAAGCTGAGTTTTTAACTCACTAGCGGTTAATAGCTGACCTAATATCTCCCAGTCCTGTGGCTGCGTACACTGAATAAGTGAATGCTCACTGAGTTGATCGATAGCGCTCGGAATATTGGCTATTTCCGGATAATTAAATTTATCAGAACGAAACAGTTCACCCTTGCGGCAGAGCATTCGCACATATAGCTTTTGCGCATCGAGTGATAAGGAGCGCAGTGTTGCTAAGAGTTGTAACTCTTGCTCAGTGAGTAGATCGTTGTAGCGTTCGACGACCCCTTCAACGAGCCGCCAAAAATTGGTGAGGTAGTAATCCGCCGGTAATTCTACAGATAAATCAGTCATTCACTTGCGCCGAGTGAGCTCGACGCACAGCGATTACTGGGTGCTATAAACGTCGATAGTCACTTTTTCTGAAAGAGACATTGCTAGGTTATTGTCATAATAAGCCGCTTCATTGATGAAGTTTGGATAAACCGTTTGTTCGCCTTGGTAAGGGATCACTTCGTCATCAAAGGTGATATACATTGGGTCACCTTTTTTCAGCGGTTTAAAATCGTTGCCTTCTAATGCCTGATGAACCATGCCGGCCCGCTCGCCGTTTTCATCCAGTGGAATTTTCACTTCTTCTATAAAGCGATAGGCTTCGACACTTTTAGGCAGTTCAGGCAGCTGGTCATTATTATACAGCTCTAGAAAATCGAGTATATGCCCGGTGAGTTCTTCCATCCACGCCAGCACATCATGGCGCAGACAACCTTGTGGCTGTGGCCCTACTTCGACAATGACGCCAAATTTGCCCATTGTGGCTAACAGATGGTGTTCATCTTTGCTTTTATGATCTTCATCGCGAGAGATATTAACCTGCGGCATTTTGAGTTTCACGTAGCCTGCCATCAGGTTGTACATGGGGTGTTGTTGAACCAATAGTAGGCAGGGGCCCATGTTGCTGGTGGTGTTGTGAAGATCCAGCACAAAATCAAATTTAGGTTGCTCTTTACTACCTAAATACAAACTTAACGCTTTAGCGCGAGATTGTTCGTAATTGCCAAGGGTGGGATCGGCGAGCAGGTCGGTGCGAAACTGGCGGTTGAGATCCGCATCTAGATAACGTTTGTTGGCCGCAAAGGCTTTTGGATTGGCTAGCAGTGTTTCAACATTCAGTGTGGGGCGAGAAATTTGCTCGGAATGTTTATGCCATTTTTTTAATAGATAAATTCCCGAAAATTCATTGCCATGAGTGCCACCTAAGATGGCGACTGAGTTAATTTTTTCCACAAAACTTCTCTTCATTAACGAATCAATTACTTCAAAGCTTATGATCAATTGAACCGATGAACAACCGCTTTTTATTCTTTTAAAATGAATTTATATTCACTAATCGTGTGGTTATAGGGTCGCGTTGCAATTGCCCGGCGAATTATTTGCCGGGATCAAAATCAGAATCACCAACCGATGGATAGACCGAGTGGATCTGTTCAATTCCTTCGATGTGGGCCAGTGCATGTAGCTGTTGAGTGCTCTCAAGGCCGATGGTGAGCAGTGGATAATTTTTTGAATGCGAGATTACGCTGGCTCCACTTTGGCGAATTTGTTCGAGTACAGCAGCTGAGTTTTCTTTCAGTAAGACACTGGCAACAACGGGTTTAACAATATGCTCTTTCGCTCTTTTATGAAGTAGTATGGTGAGTAGCGGATCAATTTTTACGGCATGATTTGAGTGGTGTTGCGGGTCAGCTTGAGCGGTGCTGGTTAACACGAGAAACGTGAACGGGAATAAGGCCAGAAACATGAGTGATATTTTGTAGCGGTGAATATTCATCATTGTGCCCCTGTATTGGTTATGAGCCGTTTAATTTTATTTTCAAATGGCCAGTATGATGCAGGCTGACCCTATTATTATTAGGTTGTTACTCGCTTGTAGAAATTGACTGACTAGTTGTATGGTGCATAATAATCACTCGCTATTTTAAAGCCGCATCCTTTGATTATTCAATACTGCACAGGAAAAAGACTCTATGTTAACGCTTAATCCAAAACAAACCGCTTTAGTTTTAATCGATTTACAAAAAGGAATTTTGGCTAAGCAAACCGCCCCCTATAGCTCTGATGCCGTTTTACAAAAAGGTAAGGATCTGGCTGAAAAATTTAGAAATGCGGGAGCTCCGGTTGTGTTAGTGCATGTAGGCTGGAATGCGCAATTTTCTGATGCCCCTCAAGGGAACGCCGATCAAGCTGCGGCCCATCCTGACGGAGGGTTACCTGAAGGCTGGATGGATTTTGCGGATGGGTTACAACAAGAAGGTGATCTCGTTGTCCTTAAACACCAGTGGGGAGCCTTTACGGGGACAGGCTTGGATCTGCAATTACGCCGTCGCGGTATCGATACAATTGTGATTGGTGGTGTGGCAACGAACATAGGGGTTGAATCAACGGTTCGTCATGGTTGGGAATTAAACTACAACATGGTGGTGGTTGAAGACGCTTGTGCCACATTTGCCGCCGATCAACATAAAATGTCGATGGATGTGATTTTTCCGCGCATTGCCAACGTTGTCACCAGTCACGATCTGGCGTTATAAGCACAGCGCTTGGCTATAAAGGTTTTATATCAGGTGAATGCCAGTTAAGTTAAATTGACTGGCATTTTCTTTTATAGGCCTTTAGCAATGGGTAAAGTGCTGTTGGTTGTCCCGGCATTCACTTCGCTACTGCTGGGCTCTGATGGGTAAGGTGTTGTGGATTGTCCCGGCATCCGCTTCGCTACTGCCGGGCTACGCTGGGCAAAGTGTTGTTGGTTATCCCGACATTCACTTCGCTACTGCTGGGCTCTGATGGGTAAGGTGTTGTGGATTGTCCCGGCATCCGCTTCGCTACTGCCGGGCTACGCTGGGCAAAGTGCTGTTGGTTATCCCGGCATTCACTTCGCTACTGCTGGGCTCTGATGGGCAAGGTGTTGTGGATTGTCCCGGCATTCACTTCGCTACTGCCAGGCTACGATGGGCAAGGTGTTTGTTGTTGGTTATCCCGGCATTCACTTCGCTACTGCCGGGCTACGATAGGCAAGGTGTTGTGGATTGCCCCGGCATCCGCTTCGCTACTGCCGGGCTACGCTGGGCAAGGAGCTGTGGATTGTCCCGGCATCCGCTTCGCTACTGCCGGGCTACGATGGGCTAAGTGTCGTGGATTGTCCCGGCATCCGCTTCGCTAGTGCTGGGCTACGCTGGGCAAAGTGCTGTTGGTTATCCCGGCATTCACTTCGTTACTGCCGGGCTACGATGTGATAGCGTTCGGGCGAAGTTGCTTTTATTCAGATTTTTCTGAATCCGAAGAACGATTTGGTACGCTTTGCATGGCTAGTTTTTTTAGCACCTGGCCTGCGGCGATCATGCCAAACGATGCAGTGACATGCGTTGCGGCGCCAAACCCACCAGAACAGTTCATCCGCATACTGCCATCGGTATTTTTGGTGCTACAGATTTCGCCATTATTATCTGGATAGATTAACTGTTCAGTAGAGAACACGCATTCAATGCCAAATTTACGTTTGGGGTTTTTACTGAAATTGTAACGGCGTCTTAATTCGCTTCGCACTTTTGAAGCCAATGGATCTTGAATTGTTTTGGCTAAGTCGGCCACTTTGATCTGAGTTGGATCGATCTGTCCGCCCGCACCCCCCACGGTGATTACCTTAATTTTGTTGCGTTTACAGTGGGCCAGCAGTGCTGTTTTAGCTTTAACACTGTCAATCGCATCAATCACATAATCAAACCGGTTATCTATATACTCCGATACATTATCAGCGGTAATAAAGTCATCGATAATGGCGCATTTCGCCTCAGGGTTAATCTGTAGGATTCGCGCTTGAATGACGTCGGTTTTTGGCTGACCGATGGTGGTAGTGAGTGTATGCAATTGGCGATTGGTATTGGTGACGCAGACATCGTCTAAATCAACAAGAGTGATCTGACCGATGCCGCTGCGTGCCAGAGCCTCCGCTGCCCATGAGCCGACGCCACCGATCCCGATGACGCAGACATGGCTTGCTTGAAATTGTTCTAAAGCTCGATTGCCGTAAAGTCGTGCAATTCCACCAAAACGTTGTTGATATGACATGAGCGTTATCTATAAAAAGTTAATTATAACATTTAAAATGCGTTATAAAAGTTTAACTATACGATGGAATAGTTATTTACTATCTATGACTGCTATTTTAACCGTATCATCCTTAAAAAGGACCTTATGTGGAATATTTAGATGTTTATTAATATCATAAACAGTAATGTAATGTCCTGGCTGTATTTTTGTTATTCGTGAATATTTTCCGGATAAAAAGTAGTTTATAGCAGAGCGATTATAGTCACCAGTTAATAGGCTGAAGTCAACTAAAATAGGCAAATGAGATTGTTTACTTATTCTTGGTAGTAAACTTAAATGGTTGTATGTGGGTTTGGATAGAGGTGATGGACTCCAAGCGATGACACACAGAAAAATAATTGGAATGACTTTAATAAGGTTTCTGTAATTAAAACCTAATTTTTTAACGACATGATGTAAGCCATATGCAGTAAATAGATTCGCAGTTAGGTAGAATTCAAACATGTATCGCTCATCTCTTGTCGTTATGAAATGAATAATTATGAAGTTGAATATTGTGCTAATGACTACCACTTTTAAACCGATAGAATCGAAATTTGCTCTTTCTTTATAAAATTTATAACAACCATAAATAAAAAATGGGAGGTAATAAAAATAATCTCTTAGCATTAGTTTTATATACTGATATATAGGCATTGCATCATAATGTGTACCTACGGTATTGCTTGCATTGCCTGCGAGCCTATCAATTGATTGACTGACAAAGAATACGTGGAAGAAGTCACTATGCAAAGAGATATAAACATACCACCAACCACTAATTAAAATTCCAGCCAATATAGCTAAAATATAGTAATAAAATGTTTTTAGATTATATTTTTCTTTTGAAAATATAAAAAATAGGGCTGTGATAGGAATAGGAACTAAACCTAAAAACCCTTTTGCCAAAATTCCTCCACCGATACCTAATGCAAATAAAGCAAGATAAGCGATTTTATTTTTGTTTAAATAATGAATGAATCCAATTAAAGAAATCAAAATGAAAAATGAAGTTAAACTTTCCATCTTTAATGAATGTGTATGCTTGTAAATAACAAACGTAGAATTCATACAAAATAGAGCTAAAAAGGATAAGTTTGATTCTTTAAATATTATTTTGAATAAATGATATGCAGCTATATTCATCAATATAGCATTAAACATGGCTGATATCTGTATTGCATATGGTGACGAGCCAAATATTTTTATAAAAAATGCTACGATCCAGAATAATAGCGGAGGTTTATTCAAATAGATATTATCATTGAGGTGTAAAATGAAATATGACTTATATAGCAATATATTTTTAGCAATGTCTGCATACATAACACTATCAAGGCGGAGCCCACTATGTAATGCGTTACCACCATATAGGACCGCTGAGAAAAATATAACTAATAAGTAATTTATTATTTTTTTATCTGAATTTTGCATGTTTTTATTTGTTAATTATTGGGCAGTAATTTTATGAATTTTGATGGTGAGGATGTGTTTTATACCTTTAGATAATCTATTTGTCAATATTTTTATTAGGCTGTATTAGGAGGCTAAACATATTGAATAAGCTGAACTTATAAGATTTTCTATGATTAAAACAGGCTGATTTTAGTTAGTATTTTTAGCATGAAGATACAGGTCTGATATAAAGTTAAAAGCGAATAGCAATAATATTTAAGCCTTGTTTAGAGGCGCTTCAACGAGTTCTGTTGGACAGATAATGGATGGCTTATATTAATGATTTTATCATTATATCTGGTTGTTAAATAGTACAGTAACACTCATAAAGAGGTGTGGAGGAGACTAACTGCTGAAAGTAGTATGTGATGTTGGGTAAATTAAAAGAGGCAACTGCCATGAGTTATTAGCAGTGAACAGCAAAGAGAATCAACTATTACCCTATTAGAATTGGGCGTTTCTGTCTCTTAAATGGCCAAAAATTTTAGGGAAAAGCAGCCATTTTTTACAACAATGGCTGCTTGATCTAAGAGCTGTATGGTTCTCGAAGTTTAATTCGAGATTAGCTATTTGCGACTAACCGTTTCATGTCGGTCATATAGCTACGCAATTTATAACCAACTTTTTCAACGGGATGGTTGCGAATGGCTTGGTTCACTTCAATCAAGCGCATATTATCAACTGTTGTGTCCGTCCATTTAACATCTGCACCGATGACATCTGAATCTAAGCCATTGACTAAGTCGCGCAGCAGCGGAACGGCTGCATGAGAGAATAAGTAACAGCCATATTCTGCCGTATCTGAGATGACGACATTCATTTCGTACAGACGTTTACGGGCAATGGTGTTGGCAATCAGTGGAACTTCATGGAGGGATTCATAATAAGCCGATTCAGCAATGATCCCAGAGGCAGTCATTGTATCAAACGCCAGTTCAACACCCGCTTTAACAAAAGCAACGAGTAAAGTGGCTTTATCGAAGTATTCCTGTTCGCTGATCTGAACATCTGACTGAGGCGCATTTTCAAATCCACATTGGCCGGTTTCTTCACGCCAGTTCAGCAGATCGACATCGCCTTTGTCCCAGTCGGCCATCATGGTCGCTGAGAATTTGCCTTCAATAATGTCATCCATATGTTTTTGGAAAAGCGGTGTCATCAGCTCTTTAAACTGTTCTGAAAGGTCAAAACATTTAATTTTGGCAGGGTTTGACAAGCGATCCAGCATGTTGGTGATCCCACCATGTTTGAGCGCTTCGGTAATGGTTTCCCAGCCATATTGAATCAGTTTAGCGGCATAACCTGGGTCGGTGCCTTCTGCGACCATTTTATCGTAAGCCAAAATAGAACCAGTTTGCAGCAGACCACACAGAATTGTCTGTTCACCCATCAAGTCAGATTTTACTTCAGCCACAAAAGATGATTCCAACACCCCGGCGCGGTCAGCACCTGTTGCACTGGCATACGCTTTGGCAATTTCCAGACCGTTCCCATTTGGGTCGTTTTCTGGGTGAACGGCAATCAGTGTTGGTACGCCAAAGCCACGTTTGTACTCTTCACGGACTTCAGTCCCTGGGCATTTGGGCGCAACCATCACAACGGTGATATCAGGGCGAATCTGCATGCCGACTTCAACGATGTTAAGCCCGTGAGAGTAGGCTAAAACAGCGTCTTTTTTCATCAATGGCATCACTTTGCCAACCACATCTGAGTGCTGTTTATCTGGGGTCAGGTTCAATACCATATCGGCATCGGGAATCAACTGTTCGTAAGTCCCAACAGTGAAGCCATTTTCAGTGGCTTGAATATACGATTTACGTTTTTGCTCAATGGCTTGCTCACGCAGTGCATAAGAAATGTTGAGTCCTGAGTCACGCATGTTCAGGCCCTGGTTTAAACCTTGAGCGCCACATCCGACGATCACAATTTTCCAGTCGCGAATCAGGCTACAGCCATCGGCGAATTCGCTACGTGCCATGAAACGGCATTTTCCTAATTGGGCTAATTTCTGACGCAAAGTAAGGGTATTAAAATAATTGGCCATGTGTGTTGCTCTCCAAATCTGATCAGTGAGTCATTGTTATCTGTTCAATATAAAAGCTAGGATCTATTGCGTAAAATGATATATTCGAAATATCGTATTGCAAAAAATGCAATACAGTCGGAATGAGATGAATTATGGACCAACGTAGCGCTGAGCTTTTTCTGCATTTATGTAATAGCCTGCATTTTGCTCGCACGAGTGAGCAGATGCATGTGAGCCCGTCAACGCTAAGTCGAGTGATTGCTCGTTTAGAAGATGAGCTAGGCGCTCGTTTGTTTACGCGAGATAAACGGTCGGTGTCGTTAACCCCTTCGGGTGTTCGAGTTCGGCGCTTTGTCGAGCAGTGGCTCGGCCAGTGGCGAGAGTTGCAGACCGACCTTTGTGGCGAAATTGCTGATTTAGCCGGGGAGCTTAGCGTCTATTGTTCGGTGACTGCTAGTTACAGCCATCTTCCGCAATTGTTAGATCGCTTTCGGATCCTTTGCCCCCGAGCAGAAATTAAGCTTTTGACTGGCGATGTGGCGTTGGCTGTGGCGATGGTGCGGGATGCACGAGCGGATATTGCGCTTGCTGCTCGGCCAGAATCCTTGCCGTTGTCGGTGAATTTTGCCAGTATGACAACTGTGCCTTTGTCAATTATTGCGCCTCGCGTGAATTGTGTTGCTCGCGAAATGCTTGATGCCCCGATCGTTGACTGGCAACGGGTTCCTTTTATTCTTCCTGAACATGGTCCGGCTCGGCGCCGACTTGAACATTGGTTTGCACTGATGAATATTGATCCACCGATTGTTGCCACCGTGGCGGGGCACGAAGCGTTGGTGAGTATGGTGGCTTTGGGCAGTGGCGCAGGGATTGCACCTGATGTGGTTTTAGCCAACAGCCCCGTGAGTGACCGGATTCAGAAAGTACGTGTTGATGTGGCCATTGAGCCATTTGATATGGGCGTTTGTGCATTGTCAAAGCGGTTGCATGAACCTTTGTTACAACGCTTTTGGCAACTGGCGGCGCATCATCCTTTTAATCACGATTAAATTATTATGACTCCTGCTATAAATGCGCTGAAACGCGCGAAAATTGATTTTATTTTGCACCATTATGAACACGATGCTGATAGTCGCCATTTTGGCGATGAGGCCGCTGCAAAACTGGGAATTGAGCCGACGGCGATGTATAAAACACTCGTCGCTTGTGATGAGCATCATCCTAAGCAGATGGTGGTGGCGGTGGTTCCGGTTGCGGGGCATTTAGACTTAAAAAAACTAGCTAAAGCCGCGGGGCTGAAGAAAATGACCATGGCGGACCCAACACAGGCTGAGCGCACTACTGGTTATGTCAAAGGCGGCATCAGTCCATTAGGGCAGAAAAAACGGTTGCCGACCTTTTTAGATAGTTCGGCCAAAGAGCTTGCTCACATATATGTCAGTGGTGGTAAACGCGGACTGACGGTTCAGGTTGCTCCTGCGCCGATGTTGTCTCTGCTACGAGGTGAGTTTGCCGCAATCGCAACCGATTGATTAATCAAGCTGCATATTGCGATGCTCGATGCCATCTTCTAGAAAAATATCGGAAATGGCGCGAAATCCGACCGATTCGTAAAAGGCTTGCAGATGAGCTTGGGCTTCAATGGTGATGGGCTGTTCTGGCCAGAGTTTTTTGCATTGGTCTATCGCTTCATTCATCAACACGCGGCCCAATTTTTCGCCTCTGGCATGAGCGGCGACAATAACACGACCAATGGCTGCGGTTGGGTAAGTCATGCCTGGGGCAAGCAAGCGAGCATAGGCACTTAATTTGCCTTGCTGGTAAAGCATTAAATGACGAACTTCAGAATAAGTATCGTGGCCATCAAGCTCTGGATAGGGACAGTGTTGTTCGACGACAAAAACATCAACTCTCAGTTTGAGGATTTGATACAGTTCATCCACACTGAGTTGGCAAAATGACTTACAGGCCCATTCAAACATAAAGATCCTTATCAGATGCACAGATTGTTGGTGTTAAAAAACTTTGAGACTGACTACAATACAGGTCAATAATTAACAACTAGTGAAGGCGAGTATATGTTAAATCCAAATAAGTTGGAAGAATTAGCCAAACAGATCCGCGACATGGTTCCATCTGGCGTGCGCAACGCTGGGGATGAATTTGAACGTCGTGTCAAACAACTGCTGCAGGCCAAACTGAATCAGTTGGATATGGTGAGCCGTGATGATTTTGATGTGCAAGCACAGGTTCTGCTGCGCACTCGAGAAAAGCTTAGCGAACTTGAGCAGCGTTTAAGTGAACTGGAAGCTAAATTAGCTCCGACGCAAGAGAAGACGGAAGCTGAAGATAGCAACGAAGATAATTAGTTGTATTACGAAAATTTTCTATAAAAAGTGTTTAAACAGGGGCTTAATGCATATAAATCCCATAAAAACACCTATTTTTGACCATTTTTACGGTATCGCTATTTAATTTGTAATTAGGGGTTTTCAAGCTCATTAGATCCCCTATTATTAGCTTTTTATTGAGATCTCGGGGAAGTAAGAGAATGACCGAATGGACACCGTCCAGCTGGCGGCAAAAACCAGCCAAACAGATTCCGGACTATCCGGATAAAGCCGCCTTAGAGCGTGTTGAAAAGGAATTAGCAGGGCAGCCACCGCTCGTCTTTGCCGGCGAAGCACGCGCACTGCGTAGCCAATTGGCCAAAGTTGCCAAAGGGGAAGCCTTTTTGCTTCAGGGCGGCGATTGTGCTGAAAGTTTTGATGAGTTTAGCACTATTCACATTCGGGACTTCTTTAAAGCGCTGATGCAGATGGCGGTTGTGTTAACTTTTGGTGGTCAAAAGCCAGTGGTTAAGATTGGTCGTGTCGCTGGACAATTTGCGAAACCGCGTAGCTCTAACTTTGAGTCTATTAAAGGTGTCGAATTGCCGTCTTATCGTGGTGATATCATTAATGCAATCCACTTCGATGAGCAATCGCGCGTGCCCGATCCACAGCGGATGCTCATGGCATACCATCAATCAACATCGACTCTTAACCTGTTACGAGCATTTGCGCAAGGTGGATTAGCTGACCTGCAACAGGTCCACAAATGGAACTTAGATTTCGTTGCTAAAAGCCCTTTGTCAGAGCGTTATCAGAGTATTTCCCGGCGTATTGATGAATCGTTGTCATTTATGAATGCTTGCGGGATTAATTCGCAGACCGCGCCGCAGCTTCGAGAAACGACATTATATACCTCGCATGAAGCATTATTATTGCCTTATGAACAGGCGCTGACGCGCTGTGATAGCCTGACTGGCAAATGGTATGACTGTGCGGCGCATATGTTGTGGATTGGCGATAGAACTCGCCAAGTGGATCACGCGCATGTTGAATTTGCTCGCGGGATTGAAAATGCGATTGGCTTGAAAGCTGGCCCAACCACTGACCCTGACGAGTTGCTGCGACTGATTGATATCATCAATCCTAACAACGAAGCCGGACGGTTAAATATCATCGTGCGGATGGGCGCTGACAATGTCGCTGAACATCTGCCGAGTTTGATTCGTGCCGTTGAACGTGAAGGCAAACAGGTTGTTTGGAGCAGCGATCCAATGCATGGCAATACCATCAAGGCGCCGAATGGTTATAAAACTCGTCGTGTCGATGATGTGTTGCGCGAAGTTCGCAGTTTCTTTGAGATTCATGCCAGTGAAGGTTCATATGCGGGTGGGGTGCATTTTGAAATGACCGGTCGCAATGTTACCGAATGTGTCGGTGGGGCTTTCCATATTACCGAACATGACTTGGCAGAACGTTACCACACCTATTGCGATCCGCGTCTTAATGCTGACCAGGCATTGGAGTTGGCATTCTTAATCGCCGATAACATCAAAGCGGCCCGTAATTCGATGGCTTAAGTGTCGTTCCATCGTTCGTTATTGCTTTTAAAATCCGGACTTTGTTCCGGATTTTTTTATGGTCTATAGGATGGGCATGTTGTCGGAGTTAATGTTTGTTGCGTGTAGATGCGTTAACTTGATTTAGCTGTTAAAAACCGTAACTATGTATTTTTAATAGGCTAGTACAAGCATCTTGATTCAGTGGCTCAAAGGTGCATAAACAATAAGGAGGCCTGCATGAATGTCTTATTTGGTGCACCGGCAGACGCCTGGGGCGGTATTTTTTATCGCTACCAGCAAGCTTTACCAGAATTTAATTGGCAAGCGCTAGGGCAGTATCAGTTGGAAAGTCTGAAAGGTGTGGATATTTTTATTCCAACCATGACGCGCGTGACCCAAGAGCTTTTAGCAACAGCCGATCGGCTTAAATTAATCCAGCAAGTTGGGGCGGGTCTTGAAGGCGTTGATCTAGCTGCCGCGAAAGAATTGAATATCCCGGTGGCTAATGTGCCGACCGCCGATAGTGGAAATGCCGATTCGGTTGCCGAATTAGCGGTTTTTATGATGCTTAGTTTAGTGCGGCGTTTTAAAGAGATCCCGCAGGCAATTGCTGAACAACAGCTCGGTGCGCCCTGTGGGCAGACGCTGCTAGGCCATACGGTTGGATTAGTTGGCTTTGGCGGATTGGGCCAGGCGATTGCCCGCTGTCTCAGTGGTTTTGGTATGAATATGGTGGCTGTTAAGCGGACGGCAGATCCTCAATTAGCGGAGCAATTCTCGCTTGATTGGTGTCGCAGCATGGATTCACTCGATGAGTTGTTAGCCATCAGTGACCACGTGGTGTTAACCCTGCCTGATTCAGCCCAAACTCATCATCTTTTTAATGAAGCGCGGTTTAAAAAATTTAAATCCGGTGCTTTTGTGATTAACTTGGGGCGCGGTGGATTAATTGATACCGAGGCGTTGGTCAAGGCGCTACATAACGGCCAGTTGGCTGGGGCGGGGCTTGATGTTTTTGAACAAGAGCCGCCTGATCCGAAGAGCCCATTATTTCAAGAAAACGTAATTGCTACGCCACATATTGGTGGTGTTACTGACCTTTCTCAGCAGGGTATTTTGGCGGCAGTTATTGCCAATTTAAAACGTTTAGCGAGCGATCAAAGCGTCTTATATCGAGCTGTTTAAAAATTGATGGTATTATCTATAGTTAAAATAGTCATAATAATACCGTCAAATCGAAAAGGGATGTCATGAGTGAATTGAACGCCGGCTTGATGCGCAAAATAAAAGAAGCTATCTGGAATATTGACCCAAACCGGATTTTACATGATGTTCATGGTCATGGCGTTGCTGCTTCATCATTGGTTGATTTAGCCCATCGTTCAGATATCTATCCACGATTGCAACCATTGATGAATCAATATGTTAAGACTGCTTCTCGGTATAGTGCGTTGACTGGCGCCAGTAGCGGTTTCGGTGGCTTTGTTTCGGCTGTTACGTTTGCCAGTGCTGATCTGGTGAATATTGCCGCACAGCTTTATCGCTTGAATCAGAAGCTCGCGCTGGTTCACGGTCAGGATATTACCCATGCTGCACTCCAACATCGGCTGCAACAAATTTATCTGCAATCATTAGGCTTTAATGATAAAGCGCAGGAAGTGATTTTAGGTAAAGTTAAGATTGACCAGAACGTGTTGGGGCATGAAGCCGTTAAAAGTTTCGCAGTGCAACTGGTTAAAGAAGTGGCGAAACATCTGGCGGTAAAACTTTCCCGTAAGCAAGCGGCTAAGGTTATTCCATTGCTAGGGGCTGCAGTGGGGGGCGGTGCGAACTACTGGTTTACCCAACGCAGTGGTCAAGCCATGATTCAGGCGTATCAACAGTTTTATTGCGCTGAGCGAGCCGGTATTTCAGAGCCGATGTGATGAGTTTTTGCAGTTTCCTGAAAATCTTGCAATGATCCCTTATATGAGGACTCAGTTGAGCCCCCATGCTGATGATTGAGGGCATGTCATGAAAATTTGTTTATTTAGTTCGAAAAAATATGATCGCGAGTATTTTGATTCTGCAAACCATTCGTATGGGTTTGAGATTGAATATTTTTCTATCGGTTTAGCGCCAAACACTGCCGCTTTGGCAAAAGGAGCGGATGCGGTCTGTGCCTTTGTCAACGATGACCTCTGTAAAGAAACTTTAGAGGCCTTGCATGAGCTGGGAATTAAAGTGTTACTGATGCGCTGTGCTGGATTTAATAACGTTGATTTAACGTGTGCCAAGCGTCTTGGCTTTCATGTGGCGAGAGTTCCTGCTTATTCTCCTGAAGCGGTAGCAGAGCATGCCATTGCTTTGTTAATGACACTGAACCGCAGGATCCATAAAGCTTATCTGCGAACCCGAGATGCTAACTTTAATCTGGAAGGGTTAACCGGTTTTAATATGCATGGCCGCACGGTCGGAGTGGTCGGGACTGGGAAAATTGGCCTGGCCACTGCTCGAATTTTCCGGGGATTTGGCTGTCAATTATTAGGTTTTGACCCATATCCGAATAAAGAATTTGAGAAAATTGGTGGGCGCTACGTTGAACTAGAGGAGCTATTAAGTTCATCTAAAGTGATTAGTTTGCACTGTCCATTAACTGCCGATAGTACTTATCTAATTGACCGTCAGGCATTTTCATTGATGCAGCCTAAAACCGTCCTTATCAATACCAGCCGTGGTAAACTAGTGGACTCCGTCGCCGCAATCGATGCTCTAAAACAGGGAGTTTTGGGGGGATTGGCGTTGGATGTCTATGAAAATGAACAGGATCTGTTCTTTGAAGATCTTTCTGATGAGGTGATTCAAGACGACGTCTTCAGACGGCTCTCTGCTTGTCATAATGTCATTTTTACAGGTCACCAAGCCTTTTTAACATTCGAAGCATTAGATGCTATTGCGAAAGTGACGCTTGATAACGCCAAAATCCTGTTTGCAGGCGAGCAGACACCAAATGAGATTATTAATGGTAATCCTGACCACCATTAAATGACGCTCTTCTTCCGTGGGATGAACAAGCCGTGCTCATGCACGGCTTGTTGTTTATTGAGACGTCGCTCTTTGTGCCTTTGTAATCATGGTTTGCTTGACTAGGGACTGTTGACCTTTTGTGATTAGTTTTGCAGAAATCTGAGAGGGATTTAGGCAAGACAAACGTTGTGCCGTGTAGTTATTCTCCACAAAGAACGTTTAACGCTGGATAAATCCCTCTCAGATACTGCCCTTGGGGTTCATTTAAACGCATCCTGAACTTTGTTGCCCCCTGCTTGCTTCACTCATTAAGCGACACAGGGGGCGCCGCGTTCAAAATGCGTTTAATTTGAACAAAATTCAACCACCAAAGGTCAACAGTCCCTAGGTAACGTTTAGCATTTGCATGAATGCGTGAGACGGAAAACATTAGAAGTCATTTAAAGGAGAAATGGACATGCTGTTGGGCCCTATTATTAATAGCTGTGGGATCATTTTAGGGGGACTGCTAGGTCCTCTTTTGGCCCGTTTTATACCGAAGCGATTACAACGCGGACTTCCTCCAACTTTTGCGCTGGCCTCATTTGCGATTGGGGTCACAATGATCATGAAGTTTCATTTCATACCCGTTGTGGTGATGTCTCTGATTTTGGGAACGGCTGTTGGTGAGCTTATTTATTTAGAAGCGGGTATTAGTAAAGGGGCTCAGTGGGTGCAGCGGCGATTAAAATCGATTCTGCCAGTTCCTTGCAGCCTGAGCCGCGAAGAATATAGCTCGCAATTTACGGCACTAATCGTGGTTTTTGGCGCTAGTGGCCTCGGTGTGATAGGAGCTATGACCGAAGGGTTAACAGGCAATTATCAGTTACTGCTGGTCAAAGCGATGATGGATTTTGTCACTGCGATTATTTTCTCGATTACGCTTGGCCCAAGTGTTGCGTTGATCGCCATTATCCAATTTTTAGTTCAGGGAATTTTGTTCTTTTTGGCAACGTCGATTCACCATTACATGGATCCCATTGCCATGGCTGATTTTTCGGCTGTGGGCGGCATTGTTATGGTGGCGGTTGGTTTAAGAATTGCCAAAATTATGAATTTTGCGGTGGTAAACTTTTTGCCTGCTTTGATATTAGTTTTGCCTTTTTCATATCTATGGCGGCATTTATTTGGTTAAATGGATTATATTGAGTCAGTCTTGCTCAATATTTTAAATTATAAGCAATAAAAAAATAAAGCCTCTAGCGGGGCGTCATTGACTACAGGAGTTTGTCACTATGTCCGTTGAATTTCATTTCCCGGCCCATTATCACAGAGGTCCGGATGTTGCTCAGCAGTTAGCAAAATATTGCCAACAATTAGGTCCTAAGGCGATGGTGCTTGGTGGTCATACTGCATTAAAAGTTCTGAAAGAGCATGTTGGAGAAATTGCGAACGCATCGTATCATTGGTTCGGTGGTGTTTGTTCTATTAATAATATCAATAAGTTAAAAGCGATTGCAGAAACAGAGCAAGCGCAGGTGATTGTCGCTGTGGGCGGTGGCAAGGCACTGGATACAGGTAAAGCGGTTGCAGTTGAAATGGGTCTGCCGATTATTACTATTCCAACGATTGCAGCGACCTGTGCTGCGGTGACACCGCTGTCGATTCGTTACTTAGATAACGGTCATTTTTTAGATTTGTATCATCTGCCCAGTGCCCCTCAGGTCATTTTGGTTGATACTGCTATTTTAGCTCGCTCTCCGCAGCGCTGGTTAGCAGCAGGCTTGGGCGATACGCTGGCGAAGTTATACGAATATCGTTCACTGCGGCATGATAACAGCATCGTTATCGGTGATAAGAAACTAACGGCATTTACCAGCCAGTTGTGTTTTGACCTGATTCAAACCTATGGTGCGGATGCTTGTCACGCGCTTAATCAAGGGCAATCAAATGAAGCGCTAGAACAGGTAGTTGATGCCATTATGTTGTATGCGGGGATGACCTCTCTGATGGCCAGTGGTGCGCATGCCACGATAGCGCATGGTCTGTTCGAAGGACTAACCGTGAATGATGATGTTCGCGAATTTGGTCATGGGCTGTTAGTCGGTTATGGAAACTTGGTGTTACTGGCTCTTGAACAGCGCAGTGATGATGAATTGATTGAAGCAATTCAGTTGGCTAAGGACTGTCAGATCCCCACCACATTGGCTGAAATTAAACCCGATTGGAGTGAAGCTGAATTGGATGAGGTTTATCAAGCGACGCTCGCCACGCCAGATGCGCAATTGTTACCATTTAAAGTTACTATCGAATCGTTAGCGCAAGCTTGCCAGAGAGTCGATGCATTAAGCTCTCGAGTATAAGTGGCTTGACAGTTGTTGCATCCATCCATAAAAAAAGCCTTGCATAAGCAAGGCTTTTTATACGCAGAGGCAAAAATTACATTGCTTCTTTAAAAATGGCAACCACTTCTTCGTGAGTTGGTTGTTTAGGGTTTGTTACACCGCATGCATCTTTCATTGCGTTATCGGCTAAGATATCAAAGTCTTCTTCTTTAGCGCCTAGCTCTTTAAGGCCGGCAGGAATATTCACATCTTTTGACAACTGGCAAATGGCTTCAATTGCAGCGTCAGCACCTTGTTTATCATCAAGACCTGAAACATCGACCCCTAATGCTTTAGCAACATCTTTTAATAGTGGGGCTGCAACTTGTGCATTATAACGCTGTACGTGTGGCAGTAAGACCGCATTACAAACACCATGAGGGAGGTCATAGAAGCCACCCAATTGGTGGGCCATCGCATGTACATAACCTAATGATGCGTTGTTAAATGCCATACCCGCCATGAACTGGGCATATGCCATCTGTTCACGAGCTTCCATGTTAGAGCCATTGTGAACAGCTTCACGCAGATAATCACGGATAATTTCAATTGCTTTAATTGCACAAGCGTCCGTAATTGGGGTGGCGGCAGTTGAAACATACGCTTCAATCGCATGAGTCAGGGCATCCATTCCGGTTGCAGCGGTTAGTGATGGTGGCATACCTGCCATCAGTTTAGGGTCATTGACTGATAGGACAGGTGTGACGTTCGTGTCAACGATGGCCATTTTAACGTGACGAACTTCATCAGTAATGATACAAAAACGAGTCATTTCTGAGGCGGTACCAGCAGTGGTATTGATACTAATCAATGGCAACTGCGGTTTGCTTGAGACATCAACGCCTTCATAATCACTAATTTTTCCGCCATTTGATGCTACCAAGGCAATCCCTTTAGCGCAGTCATGTGAAGAACCGCCCCCTAAAGAGATGACGCAATCACATTTGTTATTATGCAAAACTTCTAGGCCAGAATTGACATTCGTTACTGTTGGGTTTGGATGAACTCCATCATAAACAATGCTACTAATGTCATATTCTTTTAAAAGAGCTTGGATATCGCTAGTAACCCCTAATTTGGTCATTCCAGGGTCGGTTACAATTAAGGCTTGTTTAAAGCCTAAGTTTTGAATTTGTTGGGCGGCATCTTGAAGAGCTCCTTCACCCATAATGTTTACGGCAGGAATATAAAAAGCACTGCTCATGGAAATCACCTTTTTAAGTGTATGGTTTAATTCAAGGACTGATTTTGGCACTGCTTGAGCAGAAAATGTTTGATGTACAGCAAATTTTGTGAAAATGGTAAATTGTTTGTAACTGATTTGAACAATTAAATTGGTTAAATGTTTCAGCCCGCAACGTTGGTGCTACAGGAACGTTTCTTTATCGCCGTAATTAACGGCCGTAATTTTTCTTCGGCCCAATGTGAATAAATTAGGTAATAGCTAAACCCGGTTGCCACCGACTGTGCATCAATTTGGACTAAACGTTCGGTATTAAGTTCCTCCGTGATGAGGTTCGGATCGGCAAGTGTGACGCCAAATCCCTGCAAGGCTGCATTAATGGCTAGATCCATCGTTTGAAAGTATTGGTTGCGTTTGGGCCGATAACTTAGCGCTGTATTCGTTAACCAGAGTTGCCAATCTTTGCCATCTTCGGTGGGATGCAAAAACGTGAAATTTTGGTCAAGCCAGTGGGCTGTCGAACTAAGTTTGCCGAGGTTCGGATGGGTAACGGGGATAATATATTCTTCGAAGAGTTTTAGGTGTGGAACTTGTACCGCTTTGTTGGTGTAGATAATCACCGCGTCGGCGTTATCTTGAAACGGACTTAAATTATGGTTGTGATAGGTTTGCAGGTTGACTTGATAATGCGGCAGCTCTTGTTCGATTTGCATTAATACGGGTAACAGCCAGCGCAATACACAAGTGGGGGCTTTGAGCCGAACTTGTGTTTGTTGGGCTTGTTCCAGCAATTGGTGAGCCTCTCGAAGTTGCGTAAAAGCTTGGCGATATTGGCCAAGTAGCTGACTACCGTCCTGAGTTAGGGTGAGTCCGCGAGCATGGCGGCTAAATAACCGAATACCGAGAAACTCTTCTAATCCAGCAATCTGACGACTGACCGCACTTTGGGTAAGGCACAATTCATCTGCTGCGCGAGTCAGGTTCAGATGTTCTGCCGCAACAGTAAAAACATACATTGCATAAAAAGGGGGCGTTCGTCTTTTTGGGGTCTCTGTCATTATCGTTATAGCCATGCGTTTTTCTCATGGCTATTATGCTCATAACTTGTTTGTTAAGACAATAGAACTTCGTTCTAATGAATAAAACAGCATAATTTTTGATTATCTATACAAATTGTAAAGATTGGTGTGCGTTTCTATTTATTTTAAGGAGTTATTATGGCACTGCCTTCGGCCGTCTCCGTAGCCTCTAAATTACCCGATATCGGGACCACCATTTTTAGTGTGATTGGCGCGTTAGTAGAGCAATATAAACCGATCAACCTGTCACAGGGGGCGCCTAATTTTAAGGTGAGCCCTCAGTTGATTGATGGTGCCACCCTAGCGATGAGAAATGGTTTTAACCAGTATTCTCCGGCCGATGGCATCGCAACGCTGCGAGAGTTACTCAGTGCGAAAGTCGCCAACCTATACGCACGCCATTATGATCCCCGTGAAGAAATCACAATTACCGGCAGTGCCAGTGAAGGGCTTTATGCTGCGATCACGGCTCTGATTCATAGTGGTGATGAGGTCATCTATTTTGAACCTGCTTTTGACTCTTATGTGCCGAATGTTCGTTTGCAAGGTGGTAAACCGGTACCCATTCAGCTCAAAGCCCCTGACTTTGCGCTGCCATGGGATGAGCTAAGTGCGGCGATTAACTCAAAAACCAAGATGATCATCATCAACTCACCGCATAATCCGACGGCACGAGTCCTCAGTGCTGAAGATCTCGATAAATTGGCGGCGTTGACGGCCAACACCAACATCGTGATTCTTTCCGATGAAGTATACGAGCATATTATCTTCGATGGCGTCAAACATATGAGCATGGCCTGTCATCCGCAACTAGCGGAGCGCAGTGTGATTGTTTCATCATTTGGCAAGACGTTTCACGTGACAGGCTGGCGAGTGGGTTATTGCTTGGCGCCAAAAGAGATTATGGCGGAGGTGCGTAAAGTTCATCAGTTTTTAATGTATGCCGCAGATACGCCATTTCAACATGCTGTTGCTGATTATATGCAAGATCCACAGACTTATTTGGGGCTTGCTGAATTTTACCAGCATAAACGAGACCTTTTGCTCGATGCGTTAGCCGCAACTCAGTTTAAGCTCTATCCGAGCCAGGGCTCTTTTTTCATGCTGGCAGGGTATGAGGCTTTCACTGATGAAGCTGATAAAGATCTCGTGTTACGTTTAATTCGTGACTATCATGTGGCTACGATTCCACTGTCTGCTTTTTATTCAGATGGTTATGATCCGAAAATATTACGTTTGTCATTTGCCAAGGATGATGAGACCTTGCGCCAAGGAGCCGCTGCTTTGATTCAATTTTCTAAGGACAACGAATGACCCAGCCAACATTAATTGCTGCCATACAGCTCAACAGTGGCGATGATGTCGCAGCCAATCTCTCACTCGCCAGCGATTGGGTTGGCCAAGCTGCCAGCCTTGGAGCTCGTTATGTGGTTCTTCCTGAGTATTTTTACTGGATGGGGGAAGATGAGATGCAACGGGTGGATTTAGGTGAGCCGTTTGGTCATGGTCCACTGCAGCAAGCGATGAGTAATCTTGCTAAGCGTCACCAAATTTATTTGGCCGCTGGAACTTTGCCCATTGTGTCACCGCTTGCGAACCATGTTTATAACTCGCAGCTATTGTTTGGACCTCAAGGGGATTGTTTGAGCCGCTACGACAAAATTCATCTATTTGGATTTGATGATGGCACACTTCGCTACCAGGAGTCGGATGTACTGGCTTCAGGGCGGCAAGTCACGGATTATAATCTGGACTTTGCTCGGGTGCGCACGAGTATCTGTTATGACCTGCGGTTTCCTGAATTGTATCGCCATCCAGGCGCTTACGAGTTGATCAGTATGGCTGCCGCATTTACCTATCCAACAGGGCAGGCCCACTGGCATACGCTGTTGCAAGCCAGAGCGATTGAAAACCAATGTTATTTGGTGGCAAGTGCGCAAACTGGCACCCATCCGGGGGGCAAACAAACATTTGGACACAGTTTAATCATCGACCCATGGGGGACGATCTTAGATGAATGTGTCAGTGGCAATGGCATGGCGATAGCTGAGTTCAATCTGGAACATTTAACACAGATTCGCCAGAAACTACCGGCACTTTCACACCGGGTTTTATAACAAACATAAGGGATCTATCCCATCTTAATACAGGAGTAACTATGAAATTACGCAATATTATTGGGTTAGTGATGGGATTATTACTCTCCCAACAGGCATTAGCGCAAGATTCTATCCGTTATGGTTTGGAAGCTTTATATCCACCATTTGAAAGTAAAACTCCCGATGGCAAGTTGGTTGGTTTTGACATTGCGTTGGGCAATGCCATCTGTAAACAGGCGAATCTTAAATGCAGCTGGGTTGAAGGGGCGTTTGACACACTGATCCCAGCGCTTAACGCCCGTAAATTTGATGTCATCAACTCGGCGATGAATATCACCGCCCAGCGTGCTAAAGCGATCGATTTTACGATTCCTATTTATCAGGTTCCTACCCAGCTGATTGTGCATAAAGGGATGGCGCTGCTACCCAATGCTAAATCGCTAAAAGGCAAAAATATCGGGGTGTTACAGGGGTCTATTCAACAGATGTACGCTGTAAAACACTGGCAGCCGAAAGGCGTGAATGTTGTTGCTTATAAAGATCAAAATCAGGTTTATGATGATTTAGTCTCTGGGCGTCTGGACGGTACTTTAGTGATGTCTACAGCTGGCCAGGAGGGTTTTTTAAACAAGCCTGAAGGCAAAAATTTTCAGTTTGTTGGGAAACCGGTCGTGGATAAAAAAATCTTGGGTGTGGGGATCGGTTACGGTCTGCGTAAAGGAGACAACAAACTCAGAGAGCGTCTGAATAAGGCGATTCGTGCCATTCAAAAACAGGGCAAAATCATTCCTAAATTGTCTAAAGAGTACTTCGGTGGCGTGGATGTGAGCATTCATCACTAATCAGGGTTAGCCGGCCCTTTACAAAGGGCTTGGTTTGTCACCTTTAAAGCGAACAAAAATCCGATACCAGCGTTTGGTATCGGATTTTTTTATCATGTCGAGGCTACCATTCGCGAGATGCCGGGGAATGGCGCTGACATGACGCGGCCTTTAACAAAAAGCTGGCTAAACTATTCACTTATTCCTGCTCATTTAAGAGCGCGGGGATACTTGGTACAACGGGTGCATTATCGATATCAGCCTGAGTCATTTTAAATTGCTCAGGGTAATGTTCTCGGCTGGTCCGACGCAATGGTTCAGTGGAGCGCCAAGTATATAAGCAGTGTTGACACTGATAAACGGTCCACACCCCTTTGACCGGTGATTCGGCCATTACTTCAATCTGTTCTTCAGCACAACGTGGGCAAATCATCATTGTTCTCCTTGATTTTTGGCGCGATCGGCGAGCATTTGGTTGAGTTTTTCAGTCCATTTAGCGGTTTCTGGTAGATCTTTGACGGGTTGGCTAAAGTGGCCGCGGTCATCGGGAGCAACCGGAGTGGTGGCATCAATGATCAATTTGTCGGTGATCCCGGCAGGCTCTGATCCTGGGTCGAGCTCGAGTACTGACATATTGGGCAACTGCACGAGATCGCCTTTCGGATTGACCTTCGCCGATATGGACCACATCACCTGAGGCAAGTTGAATGGGTCAACATCTTCATCAACCATAATGACCATTTTCACATAGCCTAAACCATGAGGGGTTGTCATTGCCCGTAATCCTACAGCTCGGGCAAAACCGCCGTAGCGTTTCTTGGTTGAGATAATTGCCAGCAAACCATGAGTATACATGGCGTTTACCGCTTGAACTTCTGGAAATTCTGCTTTGAGCTGCTGGTATAAAGGGACACAGGTTGCCGGGCCAATCAGATAATCAATCTCAGTCCAAGGCATGCCCAGATATAGCGATTCAAAGATCGGGTTTGTGCGGTAGCTCACTTTATCGATCCGGATGACGGTCATTTGTCGTCCCCCGGAGTAGTGGCCAGTAAATTCACCGAATGGTCCTTCGATTTCGCGCTTACGTCCTTCAATTACGCCTTCAATGACCACTTCACTGCCCCATGGCACATCAAAACCGGTCAAGGGGGCGGTGGCGATTGGGTAGGCTTTTTCACGCAGCGCGCCAGCCATCTCATATTCACTTTGGTCATAGCGAAGGGGGGTTGAAGCCATCAATGTGATGATCGGATCATTGCCTAAAGTAATGGCAATGGGTAAATCTTCGCCTCGCTCTTCGGCTTTATTCAAGTGAATCGCAATGTCATGCATTGGGACGGGCTGCAATGCAAGTTTGCGTTTGCCTTTGACTTGCATGCGATAGACGCCCACATTTTGTTTGCCAAAATGATCAGGATCGGTTGGGTCGCGTGAGACGACACTCGCTTTATCCAGATAAAAGCCACCATCGCCATCATTAAGGCGGAACAGTGGTAGAATTTCAAATAGGTTGATGTCATCGCCATCAACAGTGTTCTCTGACCACGGCGCCTGCTCACGACGTTCTGGGGCAACCGGGTAGTTGTCCCAGCGACGGATGAATTCATCAATCTGGGCTCTGGTACTGGTTTGAGCAGACAACCCCATCGCAATTGCATGGTTAGACCATGACCCTAAGGTGTTCATCACAATTTGTGCGCTGTTAAAGCCTTCCACATTGTTAAAAAATAATGCTGGGGCCGTGTCTGGATTGCTAATCCGTCCAGTCGCATTAGCTGCAGCTGCAATATCGGGTTCTGCTTTCACTTGTTCTTCAATTTTGAGCAACTGATTGTGCTGCTCTAAAGCTTTTAAAAAGCTTCGTAAATCATCATAAGCCATAAGATTCCTTATTTTTGGTTTTTAGTCGGGGAATGGTTGAGTCCTTGCCAACGTTTCGCTTCTGGCAGGGCAATCTTGAATTGGTCTAAGACTCGAGCGACGATGTGTGTGGTCACATCATCAATGGTTTGTGGATGGTTATAATAGGCTGGCATTGGCGGAATGATTGCCGCGCCCATTTTGGACAGTGCTAGCATATTGTCTAAATGGATCGTCGATAGTGGTGTTTCTCTGGGGACTAACACCAATTTGCGTTGTTCTTTTAGAATGACATCGGCTGCTCGGCCTATCAGCCCTTCGGCATAACCTAAACGGATCCCGGCGAGGGTTTTCATGCTACACGGGATAATAACCATACCGTCGGTGAGAAATGAGCCAGATGAGATTGCTGCGCTTTGATCTTCGCTGCGATAGACGACATCGGCGAGTTCTCGTATTTGGCTGGCTCGATAATCAGTTTCGAGCTCTAAAGTGGTCTTTGCCCATTTGGATATGACCAAGTGGGTTTCTACATCGGGGGTGTCATGCAACGTTTCAAGTAGCTTTACGGCCAGAGGGGCACCCGTTGCGCCTGTCATCGCGATAATAAGTTTGATCATATGTTCCTTGTACCATTCTTGTAAGAACTATCTAAAGGGAGCAAAGCTGTTGTTCAATCTATTATTTAATCTATATTAAAGAGGATACCAACCGAAGCACTGAGCAAGGTTTTTATCCATTTTGTCGACGGTGTGTATTATAATGTTCTTATAAGAACGATTTACTCCTCATTGTGAGCGCCACAAAGGTAAAAATCAATATCCTTTTAGGCCGAAAGTGTCTATGTTGCATAGAGATTTAGTGAAATGGGTCAACGCGGATTTTAAAGATAGGAGAACGGATGAGTAAACCTGTTAGCCAAGAGATATTTCACTTAATGCGCAAAGTGTTTCAAATGCACACGGCAACTTGGCAAAAAGAGATGCCAGATGTGACTAAACCCCAGGCCGCTGTATTGCGGACACTACAAGAATGCCCTGGCATTGAACAGGTCGAGCTGATGAGTGCCGCTGTCAGTTCTAAGGCGACTCTTGCGGAAATGTTAAGACGGTTAGAGCAGCGAGAGCTAGTTTATCGGCAGCTTGATCCCGAAGATAGACGCCGCCGGTTTGTTTTTTTAACTGAACAGGGGCAGCAATTGGTCAATGAACTTGAGCCAAAATGGGAATATGTCGATCAATTATTCCTGCAGCAATTATCGCAGAGTGATCAGGCGCAGTTATCCACATTATTAACTAAACTTATTCATCGAGAGGGGCGGTGATTGTCGGAGAACGTCATGTATTCAGAGCAAGTTGTATTATTAAATGAACAGCACCAGCCCATCGGCCAGATGAGTAAAAAGGATGTTCACCATCAGCACACTCCACTTCATCTGGGGTTTTCCTGTTATATTTTAAATCGTTTGGGACAGTTGCTGATTACTCGCCGAGCATTCAGTAAAAAAACTTGGGCTGGGGTTTGGACAAACTCGGTGTGTGGCCATCCGGCGCCCGGTGAACCGATCCCTCAGGCGGTGATGCGCCGTAGCCGTCAAGAGTTGGGACTGAATATCACGACGCCTAAACTGTTAGTCGCTGATTATCGCTACCGGGCGAAAGATGTCAGTGGTGTTGTTGAATATGAGTATTGCCCAATCTGGGTGGCTCGGGCAATCAGTCCAGTGGTTATAAACCGGCATGAAGTCATGGATTACCAATGGGTTAACCCTGACGATTTAGCCAAAGCAAGTGAGCTGATGCCGACCGTTTTTAGTCCGTGGATGGTTGAGCAGATCGCACTTTTACAGGCTTGTGAGCTGTGGATTAGCTAGGGTCTGTTGGCCTTTTGTAATTGGTTTTGCTACCGTCTGAGAGGGGTTTATCCAGCGTTGAATGCTACACGGCAAAACATTTGCTGTGCTTAAATCGCTCTCAGGTCCTGTCCTTCAGGTTTATTTAAACGCATCCTGAATAGTACCGACTGCGCCGCGTTCAAAAGGCGTTTAATGTGGATGCGATTCCTTCCCCAAGTGATCGACTGCCCAAGTGTAAATCTAAAATAATTATATTTTTCTTTTGAATATTTATTCGCATATGTGGGAGTAGGTACGATATAATAACCACATTGTAAGAATATCTTACTGATCGATAAGTAAAGCAAATGCCAATATGGCAATTGCGTTTTAAATAGGTATAAATAAAAGGAAAGGACGACACAATGAAAGTCACTCAGTTAGTGATTGCCGCCGTCGCGCTTATGGGTAGTGTTAGCGCACTGGCAGAACAAACCAGCATTAAGTTTGGGGTGGAACCGCAATACCCACCGATGGAGAGTAAAACTGATGATGGTAAGTTGGTCGGATTTGATATCGATTTGGGCAATGCGATTTGTGCTCAAGCCAAATTGAAATGTAGTTGGGTTGAAAGCTCATTTGATACCTTAATTCCAGCGCTTAAAGCGAAGAAATTCGATGTCATTAACTCATCGATGGATATTACACCGCAACGGGCTAAGGTCATTGCGTTTACGCATGCAATTTATCAGTTACCGTCACAGCTTATTGTACGTAATGGTTCGGGTTTAAAACCAACAGCTGCTTCGTTGGCTGGGAAAACCATTGGTGTTTTGCAAGGCTCAAGTCAAGAAAGTTATGCGATGAAGCATTGGCAAAACCATGGTGTGAATGTGGTTCCATACAAAGATCAAACTCAGGTCTATTTTGATATGGTTTCTTCTCGGTTAGATGGAACGCTTGTTAATTCATCATCAGGCCAGGCCGGATTCCTGGATAAGCCGATGGGTAAAGGATATGGTTTTTCTGGCAAGCCGGTTTATGATAAAGCCATTTTCGGGCCAGGGATTGGTTTTGGCCTGCGTAAAGATGACAAAGCACTGTTAAGCCGACTCAATAAAGCCATTGCTCAAGTCAAAGCTCAAGGGCTTATCCATAAGTTATCGAAAAAATATTTTAAAAACGTTGATGTGAGTTTACCGCAGAAAAACTAACGTTTTTTTGTAAAACTGATTCAATCCATAGCCGCGGTTGGCGGCTATGGTTTTTTATTTTTGAAGAAGCTTGGTAAGCTATCGCGAGTCATTATTTTTCAGCTAGTTGGAATAGTGCATGTTTTATAATTATGGTGGTCAGATTTGGCAAGGTACGCTGATCACAATTGAACTATCTGTTCTCTCGGTGCTTGTTGCTGTCGTGTTGGGGTTAATTAGTGCCTGTGGCAAGCTATTTGGTAACCGGTTGCTCCGAGGGATCTCACAAGTTTATACATCCATTATTCGAGGTGTTCCTGATCTCGTTTTGATGTTGCTTATCTTTTATAGCTTACAGATTTGGCTGAACCAGATTACAGATTGGCTGGGGCTGCCGACATTGCAAATTGACCCTTTTAGCGCAGGTGTGTTAACGATTGGCTTTATTTATGGAGCTTATTTTACCGAAACCTTCCGCGGTGCTTTCTTAATGGTGCCTAATGGACAGCTGGAAGCGGGTAGAGCCTACGGATTCAGTCGTTGGCAAGTGTTCCACTTGATCTTATTTCCGCAGATGATGCGTCATGCGCTGCCGGGGATTGCCAACAACTGGCTGGTGACGCTCAAAGCCACGGCGCTAGTGTCGCTGATTGGATTATCCGATCTGGTCAAGGTGACTCAAGATGCCGGGAAAGGGACCGATAATTTGTTTTTCTTTACTGTACTGGCCGGCGCGATTTATTTGCTACTTACGACGCTTTCAAATGGCGTGTTGTGGTATCTGGAACGTCGTTATCAATTTGAACTGAAAAAACCATCATTATGATTGATCTGATTCAACAATATTGGCAGCAGTTGCTGTACACCAATGGTTATCATTTTACCGGGGTTGCAGTTACGCTGTGGTTGCTGGTGATTTCGATATCGTGTGGCTTCGTCATCTCAATTGGTTTATCAATTGCGCGAGTAAGTGAACATAAATGGCTGCAATTTCCGGTGTGGTTATTTACCTATGTTTTTCGTGGCACGCCACTTTATGTGCAGTTACTGATTATCTATTCTGGTTTGTATTCTTTGGATGCGATTCGCAGCCATGAATTTTTAAACTGGTTTTTTAAAAGTGGTTATCGCTGCACGATTTTAGCGTTGGTGTTAAATACCTGTGCGTATACGACTGAAATTTTTGCCGGAGCGATTCGCTCTATTCCCAAAGGCGAAATTGAAGCGGCGCATGCATACGGATTTTCCAACTGGAAATTGTATCGTTATGTGATTATTCCATCGGCTTTACGTAAAGCAATCCCTGCATACAGTAACGAAGTGATTTTAATGCTGCATGCAACATCGTTGGCTTTTACGGCAACTGTTCCAGATATCTTGAAAATCGCTCGTGATATGAACTCGCAGACCTATATGACCTTCGATGCGTTTGGGATTGCCGCGATTATCTATATGTGTATTTCATTTTCGCTGATTGGTTTGTTCCGCCAAGCTGAGCGGCGTTGGCTGAAACACTTAGAGCCTGCGCAATCTGCATAATGAACCAAGCCAGTCTAAGACTGGCTTGAGATTATGAGAGCGCTTTGCCTTTAAACTCTGGGATGAGTATCAGCGTTGCTAAAATATCGATGATATAAATCACCGCGAGTAGTGCCAGTGCGATCCGAAATGAATATAAACTGGCCAGGGCACCAATGACCAATGGCCCGAAACTACCAACTGCACGACCGATGTTAAACAACACATTTTGCGCAGTTGCTCGAGCCTGAGTTGGATAAGCCTCAGACATTAAGGCACCATAACCGCCTAACATTCCATTGACGAACATCCCTAGAAACGCACCCGCAACAAGCATGACCGTTGGCTGGCTAATGAGTGCATAGACAATCACCATGATCACGGCACCTGTTTGGAATAGGATAAAACTCGGTTTACGACCGATGCGATCGGCTAACTGGCCAAATACCCAGATCCCACTCATCATGCCGAGGATAGTCACCGACATCCACAGTGATGATTTTGTTAAATTAAAGCCGAGTTGTTTGGATAAAAAGCTGGGCATCCAGATCATCATGCCGTAATAACCAAAGTTCTGCACACTGGTCAGAATGACAATACCGAGACTAATGCGGCGGGTTTCACGGTCTTTAACCAGCAGTGCAAAGCGCTGCATCGATGATTGCTGGGTTTGCTTTTGCGCAAATAGTTCGGGTTCGTGTAGTTGACGGCGCATAAACCAGGCTAAAAATGCTGGAATAATGCCAACCATAAACATGCCGCGCCAGCCAATACTGGGGAGTAACATGGGGGTGAGGACGGCCCCAAGCAAAACACCGACTTGCCAACCCAATGCGACATACGATGAGGCGCGAGCCCGTTGGTTAGCCGGCCATGCTTCAGCGGCCAGAGCCATGCCAATACCAAATTCACCACCCAAACCAACCCCGGCAATGGTGCGATAAATCAGTAAGTCCCAGTAGCCTTGGGCAAAAGCACAAAGACCGGTAAACACGGCAAATAATACAATACTCCAGGTTAGGACTTTGACTCGACCATAACGGTCGCTTAATGCACCGAAAATTACGCCTCCGGCAACGGCACCAATGAGAGTCCATGAGACTAATGAACCGGCCTGAGTGCTGGTCAGTCCTAGGCCACTGGCGATGGCATTTAGCATAAATCCGAGGATTAATAGATCGAATCCATCCATCGCATAGCCCATGGCTGAGCCCGCTAACGCCTTATATGGGTAGCCGCGGGAGTGTACTAATGGTTCATCTAGGGTTTCACTGGACATAACTATTCCTTGCTGTTAACAGTTAAGAGATATCAAAAGGGGGGAAATCTGGGAGTGAATTGTAACGAATTTTTCTCGCTAGATCGCATTAAAATAAACTTTCTTCACCTAGTGATTATTGATAGCGATTGCTCTGAAAGGGGAGCTTTGGGGGTATCGCAGCCTCTCTTGACTGAGCGAGGTTTATATTAACTATAATATCATTATATCCGTCGCTGCTGGCGAGCACCTCCATCGAGGGGCGAACTGAACGATTTGCATTATCCCCCGGCAGCGTTTTACCCTGAAAAGGTATGACGGACGGATTTAGTCATTTGTCCTAACCATTCACCAACCAATGGGAGTTGCTATGAATACGATTCCATCACTTGGAGCTGGTACATTTCGCCTTAAAGGAGAGGATGCCTATAATTCCGTTAAAATGGCCTTGGAAGTTGGTTTTCGGCACATTGATACGGCACAGGCTTATGATAATGAGGCTCAAGTTGGCCAAGCGATAGCTGACAGCCATGTCGATCGAGATGATATCTTTTTAACCACGAAAGTGTGGATGGATCATTATCCGAAAGAGTCTTTTATCCCCAGTGTGAAAGAAAGCTTGGCAAAATTGCAGGTCAGTGAAGTTGACTTATTACTGGTACATTGGCCAGATGAGTCGGGCCATGTTCCCATGCAGGAATATTTAACTGAACTTTCTCGAGCCCAAGAGCAAGGGTTAACTCGCACTATTGGGGTTTCCAATTTTACGATGGCTCAGATTGACCAAGCACTGAGTATTTTAGGCGCTGGGAAAATCCTGACCAATCAGATTGAAGTGCATCCATACTTACAAAATCGCAAGCTAATTGAGCATTGCCGACAACACGACATCCGTATTACCGGTTATATGCCATTGGCTGTCGGGAAGGTTAATGATGATCCATTGCTGCAAGAAATTGCTCGATCGCACCACACGAGTGCGGCATCTGTTGCGATTGCCTGGCAGCTGCAACAAGGGTTAATAACCATTCCCTCCTCAACCAAACCGGAACATTTGGCCGCGAACTTAGAAGCGCGCTTAGTTAAATTAAGTGGTCAAGAGATGAAACGGATCAGTACCTTGGAGCGCGCTGAGCGTCTAGCTAATCCCGATTTTGCGCCGCAATGGGATGAATAAATTTTTAAACGCCACCTTATTGAGGTGGCGTATTTTTTCGCTATTGTCCTAGGGACTGTTGACCTTTGGTGGTTGAATTTTGTTCAAATTAAACGCATTTTGAACGCGGCGCCTCCTGCGTCGCTTATGAGTGAAGCAAGCAGGGGGCAACAAAGTTCAGGATGCGTTTAAATGAACCCCAAGGGCAGTATCTGAGAGGAATTTATCCAGCGTTAAATGTTCTTTGTGGCCAATAACTACACGGCACAACGTTTGCCTTGCCTAAATCCCTCTCAGATTTCTGCAAAACTAATCACGAAAGGTCAACAGTCCCTAGCCAATGGACGGCGAGCGGCTTCATTGCCCAAGAGAAAGATGCAACCTGCGCTGTATTTTCATTGAATACAGCGCTTAGAGGTTACCGATTCGCTAACGCCTGTTCTTTGGCCGCGGTAAAATCGACTTTACCACTTCCTAAAATGGGCAGTTCATCCACTTGAATCACTTCTGATGGAACCATCAGTGCTGGCATTTTATGCTCAATCAATTGCGCCCGGAACTGCTCTGGTGCCATCTTGCTAGTGGTTAGCAAAACTACTTTTTCACCTTTTTTCTCATCGGGGATATTGACTGCAACCATGGCTAAATCAGGTTCATCGATGATGGTTTTGATCTGCTGTTCTATCGCTCCTAAGCTGACCATTTCGCCACCGAGTTTGGCAAACCGCGAATAGCGATCGACGATACACAGGTAGCCGTCTTCATCAAGATGGCCTTTATCACCGGTTTTATACCAGCGCAGTCCATCTAATTCGACGATTACCTCGGCGGTTTTCTCCGGATTATTCAGATAACCTTTCATAATCTGCGCACCTCCAATCAGAATCAGGCCATCTTCTCCGGTTGGTAGTTGCTCAAGCGTGTTCGGGTCAACGATGCGAAACGTCGTCCCCGGCAAGGCCATCCCGACGGTGCCTGGGCGGGCCGCTTCTTGGACTTGCGCGGTATCTAGGTCGATATGGCCGGGAAGATTGACACTCGCAACGGGAGTGGTTTCTGTCGTGCCGTATCCTTCCAAGACCGTTTTACCAAAGCGTTGAGCAAACTGATCACGCACTTGTGGATCGAGTTTCTCCGCGCCACTGACTACCGCTCGTAAACTTGCCAACATGAGCGGATGAATGCGCCGGTTACGGATATATAAGCGTAAGAAGGTTGAAGTTGCGCACATGATTGTGGCCTGATACTTGGTCACTGCCTTGGCAATGTTTAAGCCATCCGTTGGGTCAGGGTGACAGACCGCTGGGATCCCTTCAATCATCGGCAGTAAGCCGGTGACGGTCAGGCCAAAAGCATGGAATAGTGGCAATGTGGCCATGATTCGGTCTTGGCTTTGCACATTTAGAACATCCGAGACTTGGCGCATATTTGCCATGATATTACGGTGGCTTAACATGACCCCTTTCGGCGCCCCTTCACTGCCTGATGAAAATAAAATTGCAGCAGTATCATCTAAGCTTACCGGTGCGCACCAAAACAGTTGGAGCCAGCTGGTTGGCAGCAGTTTGGCCATCAACGCACTAGTAATCGCGCTGGATTTACGAACGTTTTTAGCGAAGTCTTCTAGATATAAAACGTCTTTGTTAGCCAGTAGCGGCTGACAATCGATGCCACGCTTTTCCAATTTGGTTATAAACACTCGCGAGGTGACGATACTTTGCACTTGTGCCTGTTCCAGAGCATCGATTTGAGCTGATTTTGCCGCCGTATAGTTGATATTAACGATGGTTTTACCAGCCATTAGCCCGGCCATATTGGCCACCAATCCAGGGACCGAGGTCGGGACTAACAATGCTAAATTTTGCCCCGGTAACTGTTTGATGGATTTGCGCATTAAGGCACTCATGGTTAACAAGCGCTGATGCGACTGTGGTTTGCCCTTGCTGTCAACCAGCGCCCACTCGGTTGGTTTGGATTTAGCCGTTTGGATCCAAGATTGGGCCAGTGGTTCGAGAGTGTCGGCATATTCATTCCAAGTTGAAACCGACAGGTCAAAAACATGTTGTTTGAGTTCGTTCGCTTTCGTTTGCATCGATAATGGTTTGCCAAACGCAATGACAACATCCCGTTTTAGCCCCTGTGAGCGTAGCTGGGTTAGTTTGTCTGAGGAGCGGGAGAAGGCGCTTCCCCAGAGCCCACGCAGGTAGAAAGGAATGATGACGCCGGATGCTCCTTCGCAGGCTTTTTCATAGCCGCGTTTAAATTCGCCTAACTGCCCGAGATGGCTAATTGCCCCTTCGGGGAACAGACAAACGACTTCACCATTATTTAAAAGTGTGCTGATTTGCGACAGTGCATCACGGCTATGCGAACCTGAGATGGGGATCACTTTGTAGAGGTCGAAAAACCATTTGCAATACCAACGCTGATAGATACTGCGGTCCATGACAAAGTGAATATGACGAGGACAGGCCATCTGGAGCATCGCCCAATCGAGCCAACTAATGTGGTTGCCGAGCAGTAATATACCTTGTTGGCTCTGCTGTATATTTCTAAGTCCCAGCACTTTGAGCCGATATTTTCGTTGCAATAGTGTGCTCACCAAGGCGCGAAGGAGTGCCTCGGGTAGCACAATAATGGCCACAATGGTGGCAACTATCGCTAGAATGCCCAGTGCCCACAGGAGGAAACTCATGTTGAATGCAAACAGTGCAAAAAGCACGGTCAAGGCTAAAAATGCGAGCATTCCAATGTTCTGAATAAAGTTATTGCCCGCGAGTACTGAGCCCAACTGATCTTCTTTGGCGTGAAACTGCACCAGTGCATTTAATGGCACACAAAACAGCGCCCCACACATCCCAATGATGAAGAACTCGCCACCAAGAATACTGAGCGACTGAGTTTGGACCAAAGCCAGTAACCCTAGGGCAACACCGGCTATCCCAACTGGAATTAACGCTAAATTAATCTGTTTGCGTGATAGGTGGTTGGCTAACATCGAACCGACAATAATACCAATCCCAGAAAGTGCCATAATACCCTGCAATACAAAGGTGTTATCGATGCCTAGATGGGCTTTGCCATAAGCGGGAAAGACGGCCAACATTACTTGTGACAACGCCCAAAACAACGTCAGCCCGAGGACCGATTGCCAAATCGCTTTTTTCTGACCTAATAGGTGCAAATTGGCACGAAGCGTTTGTCCTTTCATATAGTTACGCCAGTTAAATGACGTTTCTCGAACGCTGGTGTGAGTGTCTTTGAGCATTAAAGATGTCAGAAACTCAAAGCTTGCCAGAATCACCAAGGCCCAACCAAGAGGGGCGACAGAATGCAAAACATCGGCTGGAACATAGCTCGTTGCTGCGGGGAGCAGTGACTCAAACAATGCTGAAAACACAACGATTGAGCATAAAATTGCAACCATGGAAACGGCTTGGATCCAGCCATTTCCTTCGCTTAACCGTTCGACCCCTACCAGATCCCGGATATAGCCATATTTAGCGGGCGAGTAGATAGCGCTTTGCAAAGCGAGTAAGAAGGTGAGAATAAATGCGCCAATAAAGTAGCCATGGTAGTAACACCAAGTAATCAGAACGGTGATTACAACGCCAGCGGCGGCACTTAGTTGCATCACTCGTTGTTTTTTATAGCGGTCACTGATGAAGCCCGCGGGTGTGAAAAGTAAGATAAATGGCAATAAAATTAGTGCATTCACAATCGCTGTTAGCTCGATTTGGAGATTGCCATCGAAACTTTTAAATAGCGTATTTTGGATGATAATTTTATGGCCGAGATCGACAAAAGCGTTCAGAAAAGCCACCACAACATAAGCGGCAAATCCTCGGGAACGAATTAAGCTTTTCATGCGAAGGTCTCCTGCTGCCAGCTTGATAAATAACGCGTTAATAAGTCATTGACCAATGGCTCTTGGTTGATATCGGTTAAAAAGAGTTTTCCCTGTGCGTTTAAGGCAGCGATGCCATGAATGGCGCACCATAGTGAACGGGTTGCTAAGGTTAAGGAGGCTTCGCTGGCGTGTGGATTCAAGGCTTTAAGAGGCTCGGTTACATAGCCAAAAAGCTTCTCAATTGCGTCGTTGAGCCACTGAGGCGTGCTAATTTCATCGTTGGTGTGATGCTCGAACATCAAGGTCCAGCGGTTTGGCCAACGAGCGGCAAAATCGAGATAGCTGTCTGCGACTATCTTGAGCGTTGCACTAGGGGTTTGCTGGTGTTCTGAGCCAATATTGCGGCTCAGCAGTTCATCGAGTTTTGCCATACTGCGTGCATTGATATGCCAACATAGATCATCAAGATTGTTAAAGATCAGATAGAGTGTCCCGACAGAATAACCGATTTGATTGGCTATTTTGCGTGTGGACAGGGCACTAAGACCTTGTTTATCAATCAACTCTTCGCCAGCGATGAGCGCGAGTTCTTTGAGTTGTTCACGACTGTGATCATTGCGTCGGGCCATTGTTGTCTCCTGAAACTGAACACTGTTCAATTAATGTTTAGATGGATTTTAATGAACACTGTTCAGAATGTAAAGTCATAAAATTAATAATGGCTGATATTTGATAAAATCAACCGCTTGTTCAGCGAATGCCCACGCTTTGCACACAGCGATAGTTAATTGTTTTTTATATGAAAGAGAGCGGGGCGAGCGGCAATGGTTAAAGGGATTGGTCGTTCGAGCGTGAGGATCTGGATAGGCATGCTGAATCTTGGAAGCGCAACAGGCCAAGTTAATTGTTAAGCCGTCGCGTGAAGGATTGGCTGCGTATAGTAGTCATCAATAACATTTACAGTTATGGTTGTGCGGTATTTCTAGCAAAATTGCAGCTCACCAAAAGGCTAGCGACGGCGCTTCCGCCATCAGTTCGATGGTATTTATCATGTGACTGAACTTAAGGTAAGCCATCATGGTCATGAGCAAACAATGAAAAATATTGGAGTATGAGGATGACAGCGAGTTTACGCGAACAGTGTCACACGTTTCTTTCTGGTAACCGAGAAGCGCAGCCAGCTGAGCTATTTGCGGCAATGGCAAAGTGGTGTGAGCAGCATGATGTGATGCATGATATTTATGGTGAAGGTGCAACTATTCAAGCATTTGAACAGAAAATTGCGCAACTCTTGGGATTTGAATCGGCACTGTTTGTGATATCGGGGACCATGACGCAGCCCACAGCCTTACAGTTGGTCTGTCAACAACGACGTTGCTTTAATGTCGCGATGCATGAAACCTGTCATATTATGAACCATGAAGCTCAAGGCTATCAACAACAACGGCGCTTTCATGTTCTACCTGTGGGGAACCCTTATCGCCCCTGGTTGCTAGAAGATTTAAAAGCGTGGCCCGATGAGATTGCTGCGGCTGTTTATGAATTACCCATGCGTGAGCTGGGTGGACAGTTACCTACATGGGATAACCTAGAGGCAATCAAGTCGTATTGTCACGCGCAGAATATTCATCTGTATATGGATGGTGCCCGTTTATGGGAAAGCGCTGCATATTATGAGTGTTCTTATGCTCAGATCGCGCAGGGGTTTTCTTCGGTGTATGTCTCTTTATATAAAGGTATTAATGGGTTAGGGGGCTCTATACTACTGGGCGATGCGGGCTTTATTGAAAAAGCCAGATTATGGATGCGTCGCCAAGGTGGCAATGTGTATCATCGTACACCCTATATCGTGTCTGCTGCGATGCAGTTTGATGAGCGCATTGCTCGTATGGGGGAATTGTTTGCGCGTACTCAGCAAGTTTACCAAATCTTCCGCAATTACCCGGACTTTACGCTGAATCCCCATGAGCCTCAGGCTAATATGTTCCATTGGTACTTACCGATAAGCTATGAAAAAGCATTAGTGTTGCGTGATAACCTGGCTAAAACCAAGGGCATCTGGCTCGGTCATCCGCAAACAGCACCACAACCTGAGCAGTGTTTTATTGAGTGTTATGTGGGGGATCGGTTATTAGCGATGGCGGATCATGACTTAATTGATATCTTGGAGTGGGTGAACCATCATGTGCGTGAGTAGGTAGGAATGCTGAAAAAGTGTACATACTCAAGCTCGCTCGAATGAAAATGCGATTGCTCCTGCTTGTTTAGCAAACTGGCCTTGGGTTTGCTTGCTATGGTTGTTCTCGGCCGGTAAACAGCGGCCGGGCCTGATACATAAATAGTTGTGCTAATTCCTGAGCGACAGGGGTCAGTTGGCTCGATCTTCTTGAGACCAGATAATATGTTGCATGAGGCAGCGGTGGGTTTAAAGGAATTTCATCGAGTAGACTCGAATAACTGTAATGCTCTAATGCGGTTTCTGAGACAAGACCAATACAATCCGTTTGACTAATAATAGCTAAGGTTGACAGGTAGGATTCGCAAGTAATGGGATTGTTTAAATGCTTGCCATGTTTACTTAAGGCATCATACACCGTATTGAGATAACTACTGCGGGTAGTGGGCATAACCCAATCATAATCTTGTAAGTCTTCTATAGAATAGCTGCCACCGAGTGTGGGGTGGTGTTTACGCACTACTAACTTAAATGGAATCTCCATAATCTTTTCACGCTGAAAATCATGTAGTTCCATATTGGGTTGCAGTGTATTTATCGCGAAATCGATCTTCCCATGACGCAAATTTTCAATATGAGCTTCTAGTTGGCCTTCCTGTATTTTGATTTTGACATAAGGGTATTTTTCTCTGAATTTGCGAATGACTTGGGGCATCAACTCGCACGCAATACTGGCTCCTATACCGATATTAATACTGCCATATTGATGGCCTGAGGCTTGTTTAAATGACTCTTCAGCGAGATGTAGCTCTCTGAGGACCAAATTAGCATGACAGAGCAGTTGCTGACCGGGTTCAGTGAGCGTAATCCCTTGGGTACTTCGGTGCACAATTTGTGCGCCCAGATAAACTTCTAGCTCTTTGATCGCGCGTGTGACCGCAGGTTGAGAGATATTCAGTGCACGGCTCGCCGCTCGGATGCTACCGTGCTCAACAATCATCACAAGGCATTTTAACTGGTTGATTTTTATCGTCATATTACGTCCGTGATAACTATTGGTTATCTCCCCATCACATTGGTTGTCTTGTCGCCCATTCCTTGAGTCAATACATTGACAGCATACATTGACCGCTTCGTCCAATGGTATCAGGAAGAAAGCCTGAAACGTCAAATTACATGATGATATTGCAAGGGAATGTTGATATGTCTCAAGTTGAAATTACAAAAGAGGACCAAGCATCGAGCTCCAGTGGGGTGTTCAAAACGATTGAAAGGTTAGGTAATAAGTTACCAGAGCCTATTGTATTGTTTTTTGCGCTTGCGCTAATCGTGATTGCTGCCTCTGTATGGGCAGCGAGTGAAGGGGCCTCGGTGATTCATCCAGCAACCGGCCAAGAGTTACCCATCCGCAGTTTGCTATCTCACGATGGTATTGTGTTTATCTTCACTCATATGCTGAAAAACTTTACGGGTTTTGCGCCGCTTGGATTGGTGCTCGCCATGCTGATAGGGGTTGGACTCGCAGAGCGGGTTGGCTTATTAGAGAGTGTGGTAAAGCATACTATTTTAAATGCTCCCAAAGCCTTGATCACCACGACCGTAGTTTTTGCCGGTATTATGATGAATATCGCCTCAGATGCGGCAATGGTTGTTTTACCACCTTTGGCGGCCTTGGTATTTATGTCTGTCGGTCGACATCCTATTGTCGGTTTGATCGCTGGTTATGCTAGTGCTGGTGCGGGATTTACTGCAAATTTAGTGATTGCCGGAACCGATGCTTTATTATCGGGGATTTCATCGGAAGCCGTAAAAGCGGTTTCAAGTAATATCACCGTGACCCCCGTCGATAATTGGTATTTTAATATTGTGTCGGTGTTTGTTCTGACCGCTGTCGGGGTCTTCATCACCGATAAAGTGATAGAACCGAAGTTCGGTACATATCAAGGCAAACGCAAAGTTGTCAAAGAGCATGCCCCTGGCATAGAAAAGCGCGCATTGCGTAATGCCGGTATCACGGCCGTTGTCTATTTATCTGCCATCGTCGCTTTAGCTGTCTGGCCTCACTCGGCGTTACAAAACGCAGAGGGCGGGCTTATTCCATCGCCATTCTTAAAAGGGATTATCCCTATTATCCTCTTCTTTTTTGTTGCGGTCGGATTAGCTTATGGCATTACCATGGGGCTGATTAAAAATAGTAAAGATATGACCAAATACATGTCAGAAGCGATTGCAGATATGTCTGGTTATATCGTGCTCATTTTCTTTTGTTCACAATTTATCGCGTATTTTAACTGGAGCCATTTAGGGACTTGGATCGCCGTCAATGGTGCGGATTTTCTCTCTAGCATCCACTTTGATGGGATTGCGGTGATTCTCGGTTACTGTGTATTCACAGCAGGTTTGAATTTTTTAATTCCGAGTGGTTCGGCCAAATGGGCATTGGAAGCGCCCGTTTTTGTCCCGATGTTTATGCAGTTAGGCTATCACCCTGCATTTATTCAGTTAGCCTATCGTGTCGCAGATTCATCCACCAACATTGTCACGCCATTAAGTCCTTACTTTGTCGTCATTCTCTCCATGATGAAAGAGTACGATAAAGAGGCCGGAATGGGGACCATGATCGCGTTATTAATGCCCTATACCTTGGCTTTCTTAGGCGCATGGCTGGTCATGCTATTCCTCTTTTTTACGTTTAATTTACCGATTGGTCCGGGTATTTACCCAATGTTGCAATAGGGCAGGCACTGTCGTCCCTATATCGGCTAAGAGCCCACGTTCCCTTATATCTTGCGTTAGTCAGTAACGAGTCCAATGAATTTGGAGAAAACTATGTCAGTAACAGAGCAGGAATCTCAACTTAACACGCTTACCCAAAAAATGGTCGAATGGCGTCGTGATTTACATAAGCACCCAGAATCTGGCTGGGTCGAGTTTCGCACTGCGACCCTGGTCGCCGATAAGCTCGACAAGCTCGGTTACGAATTGGCCGTGGGACGTGATGTGATTTGTGCTGAGTCTCGTATGGGCGTGCCAGAAGAGGAATTCTTAGAGGCACAAAAAGAACGGGCGCTGCAACAGGGGGCTTTAGCAAAATGGATTGATGCGTTTGACGGAGGATTTACTGGCATTGTGGCGACCTTAGATACCGGCATACCGGGGCCTACGGTGGGTCTGCGTGTGGATATGGATGCATTGGATTTAGAAGAATCTTCAGATTGTCAGCATGTCCCGGAGCAATGCGGGTTCTCATCTATCAATCATAATATGGCTCACGCTTGTGGTCACGATGGCCACACGGCGATTGGTTTAGGTGTTGCGCACTATTTGATGGAAAACAAAGCACAATTGTGCGGCAAAATTAAATTGATTTTCCAGCCTGCCGAAGAAGGGACGCGTGGCGCTAAATCCATGGCCGATGCGGGGGTTGTCGATGATGTGGATCTGTTTATCGCGATTCACATTGGTACGGGTGTCCCCGACGGTGAAGTCATTTGTGGTAGCGATAATTTTCTGGCGACGACCAAATTTGATGTGAATTTTCATGGGGTTCCTGCTCATGCGGGGGGTAATCCAGAAAAAGGCCACAACGCCATTCTAGCTGCAGCGCAAGCAACGATTGGTTTGTACAGTATTAGCCGTCATTGTGATGGGGCATCACGCATTAACGTCGGGGTGCTTAATGGGGGGACTGGGCGTAATGTGATTGCGCAACATGCGCATTTAAAAGTTGAGTGCCGTGGTGAAAACAATGACATCAATGATTATATGTTTGCGCGTAGTCAGGCGATTATTCAAGGTGTGGCTCAAATGTACGAAGTTGAATATGACATCGAGGTTGTGGGGGCCGCACAGCGCAGTATTCCATCGCCAGAGTGGGTTACTTTTATTGCACAAAAAGCCAATGAATTACAAAGCTTCAGCAAGGTTCATCATGGGCGAAAAGGTGCCGCAGGCTCTGAAGATGCCACATATTTTATGGAACGTGTAAAGCAGCATGGCGGACAAGCCACCTATATGATTTTTGGGACCGAGCTGGCAGCGGGACATCATAACGATAAGTTTGATTTTAATGAATCCGTACTCCAAAACGCCTTGATTTTACTGTCTAAAGTTGTGATAGAGGCGAAAGAATTCGCTTAATCAGGCAAGGGACTGCCGTTACTTTTCCCGATATTTATTATGAAAGGAATCATGATGTCTGGCGTAAATAATGACACTATCTATCACTGCCTTTGGCAACGTATTGATGCACATGCTGATAGCTTAACGCAGTTAAGCCAAGATATTTGGGGCTTTGCTGAAACTCGTTTTGAAGAACATCAATCGTGTGCCGCAATTAAAGACTTTTTAGCGGCACAAGGTTTTACGATTACGGCGCCGGTTGCCAACCTTGATACAGCATTTATTGCGACCTATGGCGAAGGATATCCACATGTTGGATTTTTAGGTGAGTATGACGCTCTTCCCGGATTAAGCCAACAGGCGCATGAAACCCACCCGTTGTGTATTGAAAAAGGTGGGAACGGCCATGGTTGTGGCCATCATTTGCTTGGGGTCGCATCCGTTGCGGCAGCGCTTGCACTGAAGCAAGAAATGGAACAGCATCAGTTGCCTGGCCGAGTCACTTTCTATGGCTGTCCGGCCGAAGAGGGCGGTTCTGGAAAAACGTTTATGGTACGTGATGGCATATTTGCTGATACAGATATCGCAATTACCTGGCATCCGCAGACCTTCATGGGAATATTTAACACGCCGAGCTTAGCCAATATTCAAGCTGAATTTCACTTTAAGGGCAAAGCTGCGCATGCTGCAGCGGCACCCCATCTGGGCCGTAGCGCGTTAGATGCGGTGGAGTTAATGAACGTCGCCGCGAATTATTTACGCGAACATGTTCCGAGCGATTCTCGCATTCACTATGCGATCACCGAAAGCGGCGGTTCAGCACCTAATGTGGTACAAGCACAGGCTTCGGTACGGTATTTAGTGCGCTCTCCCAGAGTACGAGATGTGCAAGGTATCTATGAGCGAATACAGCAAATTGCTCAAGGGGCGGCACTGATGAGTGGAACATCCGTCGAAGTGGACTTTATTAAAGCCTGTTCCAGTTATCAGCCCAATCGCTATCTTGAGCAATTGATGTCACAGCATATCGAATGTTTGGGCATTCCCCAGTATACGCCGGATGAAAAGGGATATATGGCGAAAATGCAGCAAACGCTGAGTCAGGAGGATATTCGAGCGAATATTGATCAACTACTGGTCGCCAATCGCAGTTTAGATCCGAGCACTCTCGAGTACTTATATGATTCACCCGTGATGGATACCCCATTGCCCTACCAACCGTGTTACGAAGTATTATATGGTTCAACCGACGTTGGGGATGTGAGTTGGGTGGTCCCGACGGTGCAGTGCTGCGCGCCTAGTTATGCCTTTGGCACGCCATTACACACATGGCAAGCGGTATCGCAAGGGAACAGCTCCGTTGGTTTTAAAGGGTTGTTTTCGGCCGCAAAAGTGATGGCCGCCACTGGATTAGAGGTCCTGCTGTGTCCTGAGCATGTAACGCGAGCCCAGCAGGAATTAATGGCGGAGCTTAAACGGCATCCTTATACTTGTCCAATTCCCCAAGACGTTGTTCCACGTGCTTAATGAGCTCGGATATTGGCCTCGCCCTTGCGTGCGTAACTACCTCGGTTGACTGTCCTGATAGCTCCGAATGCACTTAAATGTTAAGCATTCGTTCGAGTGCTGTTAAGGCATCGGTGGTGGTTTGTTCATCCACTTGAATGACGCCAATCGGCGCACGGTTGACCAAGCTTTCCAATGCAAACAGCAAATGGGGCAGATCGATTCGATTCATGGTCAAACAGGGGCACAGATTTGGATTCAGCGAGCAAATTTGTTTATCTGGATGCTGGGCTATCAACCGGTTGACTAGGTTCATCTCAGTGCCAATGGCCCATTGCGTGTTCGGTTGGGCATCATTTATTACATCGATAATGTATTTCGTTGAGCCGGCAAAATCAGCGGCAACCACGACTTCATGACTGCATTCTGGATGGACGATAATGTTCGTTTCTGGGTGACTTTGGCGAATGTTCTGGATGTTTTCAAGAGTGAATTTTTCATGGACTGAACAGTGGCCTTGCCAGAGGATAATGCGCAGTTGCGAAATGTCCTGTTCACCCAGCAGCTGGTTTTGTGCTGGGCTAAAAATCGCCATTTGTTCAAGCGCAATGCCCAGATCAAAGGCCGTGTTGCGGCCCAGATGCTGATCAGGGAGAAACAGCACGTGCTGTTTTTGCTCAAGCGCCCAGCTTAAAATCCGTTTGGCATTCGAAGAGGTCACTGTTGCCCCGCCATGCCGACCAACAAACGCTTTAATTTCAGCGGTAGAGTTCACATAGGTCAGCGGCAAAATGGTTTGTCCAAGTTGTGACTCAAGTTTATCCCAGGCCCGTTCTAATTGTATTAAGTTCGCCATATCGGCCATCGTACAGCCGGCTCGCATATCGGGGAGAATGACCCTCTGGTGGGGTTGTGTGAGCATATCTGCGGTTTCAGCCATAAAATGGACACCACAAAAGACGATATAATCGGCTTGGGTATTTTTTGCCGCAATTTGCGCCAGTTGCAATGAATCGCCAATGGCATCGGCAAACTGAATGACTTCATCTTTTTGGTAATGGTGGGCGGGCAAAAAGAGTTTATTGCCGAATGATTCTTTAATTTGCCAGACTCGCTCAGCCATCTGCGTTTGACTAAGGGCTTTATAGCCTTGTGGCATCTGTTCTGGGTTTTCAATTAAATCCAAGATAGCCATAAAAAATTCCTTACAACTTATAGATCTAGGCTGATATCAAGGGCTTTAACCGAGTGGGTTAAACAGCCCAGAGAAATAACATCGACACCGCTGTGACGAAACTCGGCCAAATTTTCTAAGGTAATGCCACCCGAGGCTTCGGTGATGATATTCGCCGGTGTCAGGGCGCGAAATTCTCGAACGGTGGCGGCTGAGCAGTTATCGAACATGATGACATCCGCTTTGGCGGCGATCGCCTGTTCAAGCTGTTGGCGGGTTTCAATTTCAACCTCAATTTTCACCATGTGTCCGACTGCTTTACGAACCCGTGCCATGGCATTGGCGATAGAACCACAAGCAGCAATGTGGTTATCTTTAATCATCACCCCATCATCTAAACCAAACCGGTGATTGTGTCCGCCTCCCATTTTGAACGCATATTTTTCGAGCATGCGCAGTCCTGGGGTCGTTTTGCGGGTATCACAGATACGAATGTTAGGATCATCGAGAATAGTGACCGCTTGCGCCGTTGCACTGGCGATACCAGACAGGCGCTGAATCAGGTTGAGGATGACCCGTTCGCCCGTTAGGATCTCACGCACCGGCCCTTCGATTTTGGCAATGACACTGCCCTGGTTAAGAACCTCACCATCGTTAACCAATGTCGTGATGTTAATCTGCTCGTTGAGTAGTTTATAGCCTTGCGTTATCAGACTGCTACCGCAAAAAACGCCCGGTTGTTTGGCAACAATGCTGCCAGAGGCTTGCTCATTGGCAAAGATTGCTTCAGCAGAAAGATCGCCAAAACCAATATCTTCCTGAAAAAACTGACTTAGCAATGTGCGAAGTTGGAAGTGGTACATGAGTTTAAGATCCTTGGGTTTTCGACAATACTGATGCGTCCACGCTGGTGGACAATTTGTTGGCCCTGCCATTTATCGCAACGTTGAGGGCTGTCTGTTCGATAATGACTGCCGCGACTTTCATCGCGAAGCAGGGCTGATTGGGTCATAAGCTTGGCAAGTGCATAGGCATTGGCTATTTCTATCTGTTCAGGGGAAGCGTCTGCATAGTGAGTGATTTGACAATGGAGCTGTTCTAACTTTTTGCTAAGAGCGATAAGCCCTGCGGCATTTCGTTCAATCGCCAACGCCTCGTTAAGCCAGTTTTGTAATGTTGGCAAGCTGAGATTGGGAACCTCAATTTGCAGTGAGGGGGATAATTCAGCGGTTGGCGAGTTCGCAATCTGACATGTGCCGAGTGCCATGGCCACTCGCTTGCCAGTCACCAACCCTTCTAAAAGCGAATTACTGGCTAATCGATTGGCTCCGTGCAGTCCGGTGCAGGCGACTTCACCAATGGCATAGAGTCCGGGCAGCGAACTTTGAGCATTGTCATCCACCGCTATCCCGCCCATTAGAAAATGCATTCCCGGAGCGACGGGGATCTTGCCCTCATCTAAGTTGACTTGAGCTTGGTCACACAGTTTGCTGATGGTTGGGAAGTGATCCCGAAAATGTTGAACTGGACGAATATTGAGATAGATTTGGTGGCCGTTGAGGGCTTCGCGCTGCAGCGCTCGGGCAACTACATCACGAGGCGCAAGATCCGCCATGGGATGAATGCCGGCCATAACGGCGCGACCGTGCTCATCTTCTAAAATAGCACCTTGGCCACGCACGGCTTCTGAGACTAACCCAAATACACGGTGGTGGTTGATTAGCAAGGTGGGGTGAAACTGAATAAATTCTAAATCCACCAACTTCACGCCAGCCCGATAGGCCATCATCAAACCATCGCCTGTGAGCGTTTTATTATTGGTGGTCACCGGATAGAGCTGACCACAGCCGCCAGTAGCAAGTACGACGGCATCGGCTTTTATGGAGATAAGTTCTCCTAAACTATTTTTATAAACAACGCCGATACAGCGCTGGTGATCCGCGCTTTTGATCAGTTCCAAGACTTGTGCCGATTCAATAAACTGAATATTTTTAGGTAACTGCTGGATTAAATATTGCACTAAAATTCGGCCCGTTTGATCCCCACCAGCATGAAAGATCCGGTTTTGCGAGTGAGCCCCTTCTTTGCCAAGATATGGCTGTTGCGAAGGAGATCGATCAAACGGACAACCATGCTTTAACAGATTGAGTACGATGGCTTTACCTTCGCGGATAATGGCCTCTGAGGCGATTGCGTCGTTATGTCCGGCCCCCGCTTCAAGAGTGTCTTGTAGATGTTGCTGAACTGAGTCATCTGGCAGATAGGCGCTGGCGATGCCCCCTTGTGCTAGCATGGAATTGCTATCAGCGGGGGTTGTCTTTGTCAGAATAATCACTTCACAGTCATCATTGGCATGTGCGGCGAGTGACAAAGCGGCAATCCCGGCCCCAATAACAAGGATACGAGTTGGCATAATTTTATGTGTATACATGTGTCTTGACACATAGAATGTCATAGCCCTAGGATAATCTCAACGAGATTTATTGAACTATGAGCAATCACTTTGATTTACTTAGATTATGCGGCTTCAACTCCCGTCAGTGAGGCGGCCCTTGAGGCATTTACTCAGCTGAGCCGTCACTACTTTGCCAATGCTAACAGTTTACATGATCTGGGGACCCAGACAGACGCTGTCTTGAGTTATGCTCGTCAGCAACTGGCCGGCTGGCTAGGTAATGCTGGGGGGGAGATATTTTTTACTGACAGTGGTTCACAGGCCAATCTATATGCGTTGCTCTCGTTAGCCAAAGCCCTCCCGGCACATAAAAAACATATTCTTATCAGCCAGATGGAACACTCGTCAGTGTTAAACGCTGCGCAGATGCTTATGGCTCAGGGGTATCACGTTGAGACTATTGCACCCAATCGCAATGGCGAGATTGATGAGCAATCTCTAATCAGTGCGTTGCGTGCTGAAACGGGTCTGGTGAGCATCCAGCACGTGAACTCAGAAACAGGCATCATTCAGCCACTGGCGCGGTTATCCGCTATCTTAAAGCGGGCCGGCGTCTTGTTACACACCGATGCAGTGCAGAGCTTTTCCAAACTCGATGCCTCGCATTCAGGGTTGGGCGCCGATGTGATTACCTTAGCTGGCCATAAAGTTTATGCTCCCAAAGGGGTTGGGGTCGTCTCGATCAATGCGAATGTGCCTTGGCAACGTGTATTTCCGGGTAACCATCAACAGCGTGGTTTTTATCCCGGCACCATCAATGTGCCACTGATTGGGGCTTTTGTTGCAGCCTGCGAGCAACTGTGGCCAGAGCGAGAGCGGATTAATGCTCATGTTCGTGATTTGCGAGCGCAGTTAGTGGCTGCTATCCGCACCAGCGCTTTACCCATTGAGCTATTTGACGATAGCAATGCGTCGATTTTGCCGGGAATTTTTGGGGCTTTTTATCAAGGTCTGCCGGGGCAATATGTTATGCTAGAGAGTAATCGGTATGGGATCTGTATTGCTACAGGTAGTGCGTGTCGGGTCGGTCTCGATGAGATGTCCCCGACGCTTAAAGCATTAGGATATCGTGTTGAAAAAGCTGCACAGTTTTTTCGAGTATCCTTTGGTAAGGATACTCAAGCTTCAGATATCACCGCGTTTGTCAGCGTGCTTGAGCAATTACGGCCAACATCATGAAGATAGGATTTTATGGGACAAAAATTAATCGGCGAACAGCGTCGGGCCCGAATTTTAGAGCTTTTAAAGCAGAGTTCAGGCCCGCTGACTGGCAGTGAATTGGCGCAAAACGCGTCGGTTTCCCGGCAGGTTATCGTGCAAGATATCGCGTTGTTAAAAGCGCGTAATGAGCCGATTATTCCAACCAGTCAGGGGTATATTTACCACCGTTTAAATGACGCATCCCCCGTGCAGGTGGAACAGATTGTGGCCTGTCAGCATGATGCCGCTCACACCGAAAGTGAACTGTTACTGATGGTGGATTATGGGCTAAGCGTTAAAAATGTCATTGTTGAACATGCCTTATACGGTGAAATTACCGCACAACTGCAGATTCGAACTCGTAAAGATGTAGAGGCATTTATGCAAAAAATGCGTAGCTCTGGGGCATCTTATCTGTTTGAGTTAACTGGTGGTGTTCATTTACACACTTTGTGTGCACCCTCACAGCAGATGATGGATGAAGGCGTGGCCGCGCTTCGCGAGGCAGGCTTTTTAGTGAACGAAGCGTAAATCGTTCCGCATATTCTATATTGATCGGTGTCTGGCTTGTTCAGACACTTGACCCATCGTTTATATTGATCTCAACGCGTTTGCTGAAGATCCGCGATGTGGTTGAGATCGAACAGATGGGCTTTGCCGTCTATGCCCGTGGCCATGTTCCCAAACCCGGCAGAAAAGAAAAGCTCGGTGAAGTTGAGCAGCCTATTACTTGTGGTGGTATTACCGTTAACAACGGGGATATTGTGATCGCCGATGAAGAGGGCATTGTGGTATTAGAGCGCAGTGAAGCCGAAGCTATTCTGGCAAAAGTCAAAAAAGATGCGATCAAAAGTAATATATCGCTTGCTGAGTGGCAGGTGGGCCACCGCCAAAAAATATCGGCGCTCGTTAAATCATTATCTGAGCAGGCCGAGCAGAAATAGTCCTGAGATCCTAAGGCCTGTAATGTACCAATTTGGGCAGTTTGAGCGCTTGCTGTGATTAGAGAACGCTGTTAGAACTTTCACATGTGAAAGTTTTTGGGATATATGTAGGAAAGAGATATAGGTTCATACTGGCTGTAGACATCCTATCTGAGCCTGACCACAGCTGAGTATTAAAGAGCTGTAGCTCAGGTTTGGACAGAAACACGCGTTAGATTTTCTTCTTAATTTAGCTAACTACGGATTACTTTATATATGGGAAACCTCTACAATAGTGGCCAAGTTTACCTAGTCACTACAGTTATAGCACCATCATTGGCTGCACTATCAAGTAATGGACTAATCCCTCTTCGGCTATCCCCAAGAATTTTTACCATTTTCGTAGCTCTAGTAATGGCTACATACATTTTGTTGTGAGAAGTATAATTATTAAAAATTCTACTCGTGCTACTAATTGATCGATCTTCTCTTGGTAGACGTCCTTTATCTACACCAACAAGGATTACCGCATCAAATTCAAGACCACCAACGTAATCTGCCATAGCAATAATAAAATCATTTTTGTTTTTAGCTTCTTCGATGACACTAATATCACCACGTTCAAGCAAACAACTAACTGTTTTATTCGACTGACTAAACTCTTCTTTAGCCTCTTCAAATAGTAATCTGTCAAAATATATGATCACTATTTTATGCTTCAAGCAGCCTAATTCATCCTGAGCATCATTAGCTATTGAAATAGCTTTTTGGTGTATCGATAAAGTTGACTCATCATATAGAATATATTCTGGTTGAAACTCTTCTATATCATATTGAACACCAGATGCATGTGCTAATGGATCGATAAAATTAGTAAATAGCGCAGTTCCTGAACTGGTAATTATCGATGCTAGTCTGGTTATATTAGCAGAGCACCTGAAAACAGCAGTAAGATCTGTTTTCTTCTCAGATTTCATATGGTCTTCAATATTTAAGTAATCTAAAACCGAATCATTTTTCCATGCAATATCTCCAACGGCCTGTGTAGCATCGACAGCAAATGATATTGGAGCAATGTTGCTTTGTTTTGTTAAATAATGAACTATACCTAACTCATTAAAATTAAGTAGATGTAACTCATCAACAAGTATAAAATCGTAAGCTTCAGTTGCTCGACGTCGTTTCCAAAGCGGGGTTTCTAAACGCCCCATAGATGATATGGCTATATCGTCTGGATCAAATTGACTTAAATTGTCTAGTTTTAATTGGTAACTTTCGAATATTTGGAATATAAAATATCTATCATTCTCCTTAATGGTAGGGACACAGAAATACTTGTCTTTATTTTTAATATAGAATTCTTTATTACCATTACACCGACCTTTGATTGCCACACCAAACTCGTGAATTAATAACTCAGAGAGTGCCAGTGAATCTTCACTATCAAAAAGGGTATAAAGTTCGTCAGAAATCATCCTTTTGTGTTTTTTTAAATTAAGTTTTATGTTTTCAACAAGTTCCATTATATAGAGAAGCTGAGTCTGTTTAGCTTCATAGCTATCTTCATCTATAAGCTCAGTTTCACTAATATCATTACCTAAAAGCTCCATACAAACTTGTTGAATTGTTCTTACCTTTATTTTCGACAACGATGAACTATCAAACATTTCAGTTGACTGTGAAGTGACTTTTAAGAAATATTCAACCGTATTTCTTATTGAGGTACTTGGCACAATGAAAAGTACTTTCATCTTGGGATCACCTTCAGAAGCCACTTTTAACGCTTTTAATACAAGACATATTGTCTTCCCTGTACCAGCTGGACCATGCAACCTTGCAGGATAATGCCAATCAGAGTTAATAAACGATAACTGCTTATCTGAAAGTAATTCAAAAGGGTTGTTCCGCCCTAAAAGATATGTTGTATTCAGTAATTCTTTTTCACCAAGATCCACAGCCCCTAGATCGTTAACCTCTTTACTATTAAAACCTTTATCTGAAGAACTTTTAAAAGTATTAACATTAAAAATACCATCTAAAGCTTTTTTTAAATTTACAAGTTCACATTCATCTTTTCTTTTTGATCCTGAAGTCTGATCGAACTTATAAATGCAAATATGTTTCCCTTTATATTTTCTCTCTTTATTAGCCTTATTCTTAAATGGAGCCAATTCAACAACAATTTTATATGAGCTACCATTTTTTGATGGAAATGGAAATATAATTCCTTTAGTGGAATCTAGAGGTATCATCTCTGATGAACTATAGGTATGATTATCCCAAAATTTGATACAGAATCTCAACGCTTTCTGGATACATGTAATCTTCATTTGGTCATCAAGACCATCAAAAGAAAGCGTTCTAAAGTCTAAAGTCACTGAGTTTCTTTCTGACTCATAAGTGTCTTTATCATGAAGAATAAACAAGCCCTTATTCTTATTAACACTATAAACTGGCACACTAGAATCATCTATTTTTATTAATTCACCATTTGCTATATTTGTTATAATGGACGAATTATCAAAATCTGCACTTTGTAATGTTCTTGAATTAATTATGGCACTTACAGCTTGATAAGTCAGACAAATAAATTCACATTTCATTTAATTGTTCCTTTAGAATGGTTGCGGCTTCTTTACAGATGTCATCTGTCCCAATTCGGCTATAATAACTGGAAAATTTTTGAAGAACATGTTCAATATATGGAGATTTCAACAAAGAGATGTATGATATTTCATCTTTATATAAAGTAAGATATTGGTTAACAGAGTCATCACTATTCCTGTCTTTTTTTATTCCACTTGAAAGCTTCATCGCCACTTCAAAAGGTATCGAAATTGGTTCAGCTAAGTCGATGACATATGGTTCTAGAACATTATCAAAATTAATTTGTTCAATAAAATAAGTCGATGCTTCCGTATTTCTTATTATTTCACTTACAAGATTTTTTCTTTCCTTACTGACAAAATCTAGTGTGTGGTCACAACTCTTACTTCTATACATGTACAACATTTTTTTTATATATTCTTTATGATGTACTTTTTTATCCTCATCTATTATTGCTATTATGTTCTCAATAGGGTAAATAGGTATGAGTTCTGATGAAAGTTTAAACTTTTTCAATTCGATTTCGATTTTCTGCAAAAGTTTACTTTCAACCCTTCTATAGATTATTTCATCACCTTGACTATTGAGCCAATCGCTTGCTTTATAAATTGGTAAACAGAGTATCTTCCTAGCCTTATCATTAGCGATATCACACCGTGCTGTAATAATAATTCCGTTAGCATATAAGGAATAAGAATTAATAGTTAAACCTTCAAAAATACTGCCTTGTGTAAACTCATTTTTTGTAGGATGTGAAAGTAGTTCCCTCATTTGTCCCTTCATTCATCTATTAGTTAAAGGTTACTTTCACCGATAAAACCATAATGATCATCTACGGTGAACATGTTGGGATTATACTAGCACTTCTGCATATAAAATAGAAAACATATCTTGTTATACTAACCCTTCATCATTTGATTAAAGATGAATTGAAAATCGAAACTTATATTTCATGTTACTTGATCGACAAAGAGGATTATTGGTGCCCTACTTATTTTGTAACTACTTTACCCCTCTCACAATACTTGAGAACTTCTTCAGTTCATTCGCCATTCGTTGTAGTGGATTCGTCCCGTAAGTCGCACCAACGTTTGTGGAAGCGTGACCTGTGATCCAGTCACTCACTGCTGTCTCAATACCCGCTTCACAGAAGAGTGTCTTAAAGGTATGCCTAAAGCCATGAGAAGGATTCGCTTGGCTCTCTAGTTTCAAGTATTTCGCCGAAGCCTTTGCGTTTTTACTCTCTTTTTTAGATAAAAGCTTTTATATATCATCTTCCAGATGAACGGGTTTTCAGTAGGTTGGTCTTACCTTTTACGCGTCTTAATAAATAGTGTCAGTTGACAACAGGTGTATGAATTATCTGGTAGCGTATCGTTGTTTCAACGACTTCAGCGTTGATAAAGCCACCTATGTTAAATTGCCCAGAGCAGTGCAATTTTCTGAATCGTCACCAAATAGTGGTCCCCAAAATAGCTCGCACAATTGTGTAACCACAATCACATTAATTCATTAGAAAAATTTGGTCAAATATTGATACCAAGGAATGTTGTGAGTAATGACTCTAGCAAAAAAAGGGACATAAACGTTTTAGAAGAGGCAGTATATCGATGAGTCGATAAATAAAGGCCAGAGAATGATGCTCTGGCCTATCAGCTTTTCTACAGTACGAACGTGTGTAGGTGGGTTTTACATTACCTCATAGTCACGAACTCTTCGGCGCTGGTCGGGTGAATGGCGACACAGCTATCAAAATCGGCTTTGGTTGCCCCCATTTTCATGGCAACGCCAAAGCCTTGGAGAATTTCATCCATGCCTAAGCCAATGCCATGTAAGCCAACGACTTTCTCATCTTCACCGACACAGATCAGTTTCATTTTGGTCGCTTGGCGATGGCTGGTTACGGCGGTGTACATGGCCGCAAAGCTAGAGGTATAGACTTTGACGTTGTCATCGCCATATGTTTCTCGAGCTTGGGGTTCACTAAGGCCAATGGTTCCGATTGGGGGGTGACTAAAAACCACCGTCGGGACTAGGTTGTAGTCCATTTTCGCGGTGGGTTTGTTATTGAATAGGCGCTCGCTGAGCAATCGTCCGGCCTTGACTGCCACAGGGGTAAGTTCAATTTCACCAATCACATCTCCCAAAGCATAAATGCCATCGGTTGCCGTGTTGGAGTACTCATCAACCTTGATAAAGCCACTTTCATCGGTTTGAACGCCGGCGATGTCAAGGTTGAGTTGGTCGGTATTCGGTTCGCGGCCAATGGCCCAGATCACGCAGTCTACATTTAGACTATTCCCGTTTTCAAAGGTTAATGTCAGGCTGCCATCAGACTGTTTTTCCAGTTTTTCCGGGATGCTATGGGTATGTAATGTTGGGCCTTCTTCCGCCATGATCTCAACGAGTGTTTCATAGAGCAGAGGTTCAAAATTACGCAGTGGTGCATGTTTGCGCACCGCCAGATGCACTTCACTGCCCAACCCATGTAAAACGCCGGCTAATTCTACGGCGATATATCCCGCACCGACGACAGCGACGCGTTTGGGCTGTTCATTGAGGGCAAAAAAGCCATCAGAGGTAATGCCGTACTCGACACCCGGTACGTTCGGAAGTTGTGGCCGTCCACCGGTGGCGATCAGGATATGTTTAGCGCGATACAGTTGGCCATTCACATCTAATGTATGGGTATCGACAAACTTGGCAAAGCCATTGATTCGCTCAACGCCGTTGTTGTCAAAACCGCGTTGGTAGGAGCCGTGAATACGGTCAATGTATGCCTGGCGGTTTTTCACTAAGGTTGACCAATGAAACTGATTCAAGGTGGCATCAAAGCCATAATCTGTCCCGTATTTGGTAATCGCTTCGGCTACCTGAGAGCCAAACCACATCACTTTTTTAGGCACACAACCGACATTGACACAGGTACCGCCAACTTCATTGGCTTCGATGATTCCGACTTTTTGACCATACATTGCGGCTCGGTTTGCCGAGGCAATACCACCGCTTCCAGCGCCAATACATAAATAGTCATACTCATGGACAGACTGTGTCATGGAGTTCTCTCCTGATAATAAGTTTGGTTTTAAATACCCTTGAGTATAACGAGAACTCATCGGCAGATCATATGGTTCTTGGTAAATTGATTTATCGGGTAAACCGATTAATTAAATCGTTTTAACTTCCCCCGTAAACAGTTGATTTACGCCTCGGTTACCCCCATATTTGAGTCATTAACTATAAAATCCCGCCGAATATAAAGGAGTTGGTATGTCCAATCCGCTTTTAGAAGCAAAAGGGTTACCCCCGTTTTCACAGATCCGTCCTGAACATGTGAAACCTGCTGTCGAACAGGTGATTAAAGACTATCGCAATGTCGTTGAAAAAGTGGTCGCTAACAACCATTACAGCTGGGAAAATTTTATTTCGCCATTGACGGAAGTTTCTGACCGATTGAGTAAAATTTGGTCGCCTGTGAGCCATTTGAATTCGGTGATGAACTCGGAGCCACTGCGTGAAGCTTATGAGAGCTGTTTACCACTGTTATCTGAATTAAGTACTTATTTAGGCCAGCATGCAGGGCTTTATAAAGCATATCAGTCTCTTAAAGAGAGTGAAGAATTTGCAACTTATTCCAAAGCACAACAAAAAACGATTACTGACTCGCTGCGTGATTTTGAATTATCCGGGATAGGGTTAGCAGCCGATAAACAAAAACGGTTTGGTGAAATTAGCCAGCGTTTATCTGAGTTGGCATCTAAATTTTCTAATCAAGTTTTGGATGCGACCCATGCTTGGTTTAAACATGTGACAGATAAAGAGGACTTGGCTGGGTTGCCAGAGTCGGCACTTGAGGCTGCGGCACACGTAGCGAAAACCAAAGAGCTCGACGGTTGGGTGTTGACGCTAGATATCCCAAGTTATCTGCCAGTGATGACTTATGCCGATAATCGCGCTCTGCGTGAAGAGATGTATCGTGCTTATAGCACCCGTGCCTCTGAGCTGGGGCCGAATGCTGGCGAATTTGATAATACTGAAGTGATTAAAGAAACTCTGGCACTGCGCTATGAAAAAGCACAACTGCTTGGTTTTGCTAATTATGCCGAGCTGTCATTAGCCACTAAAATGGCACAGAGTACTGAGCAAGTGATGGGCTTTTTGCATGATTTAGCTAAACGTTCTAAACCTCAAGGTGAACAAGAACTTGCTGAGCTCAAAGCGTTTACTCGCGAGCATTATGGTGTTGAAGAACTTGAGGCTTGGGATAATGCTTATTACAGTGAAAAACTCAAGCAGCATAAGTATGCGATTTCCGATGAGCAATTGCGCCCTTATTTCCCCGAAGATAAGGTTCTCTCTGGATTGTTTGAAACGGTACATCGGCTCTATGGGATTGACGTTCGACCCGGCGACGGCGTTGAGTTATGGCATCCAGAGGTTCGCTATTTTGAGATCTATGATCAACAGAACCACCTGAGAGCCTCGTTCTATCTGGATTTATATGCGCGTGAACACAAACGCGGTGGAGCTTGGATGGATGAATGTCAGGTGCGGCGCAAACTCCCTGATGGGTCAATCCAGCTGCCAGTGGCTTATCTGACCTGTAATTTTAATCGTCCGGTCGGTGATAAACCGGCACTATTTACCCATGATGAAGTCCTGACATTGTTCCATGAGTTTGGCCATGGCTTGCATCATATGCTGACGCAGATTGATGTGGCTGATGTCTCTGGCATTAATGGTGTGGCTTGGGATGCGGTCGAACTGCCAAGTCAATTTATGGAAAACTGGTGCTGGCAGAGTGAAGCGCTGAGCTTTATCTCAGGACATTATCAAAGCGCTGAGCCACTGCCCGAAGATATGCTGGAAAAATTGCTTGCAGCACGTAACTATCATTCGGCAATGGCGATGCTACGGCAGTTAGAATTTTCCTTGTTTGATTTTACTTTGCACGCTCAAGACCCTGCAACACTGGGGGTTCAGCAAGTTCTTAATGATGTGCGTGATGAAGTTGCGGTGCTTGATGTGCCTGAATTTAACCGGTTCCAGAATGGTTTCGGCCATATCTTCGCCGGTGGCTATGCCGCTGGTTATTACAGTTATAAATGGGCTGAAGTGCTCTCCTCAGATGCGTTTTCAATGTTTGAAGAAAATGGTATTTTTGACGCACAGACGGGCCAATCTTTTTTACATAATATTTTAGAAAAAGGCGGTTCGGAAGAACCCATGCAGCTGTTTAAAAACTTCCGCGGTCGTGAGCCTAAAGTGGATGCTTTATTGCGTCACAGCGGCATTCAAGCCTAGTCATCTATATGATCTACTGCCATTTGGTAGTAGATCATCCTCTATTTATTGTTAATCTCCGCACGTGTCGTTTCTGATAGTTTTTTAGCAAATGAAAAATTAAGAGAGTTGTGCTGATTTTTTGCTCAATACTAGCGGTAAGCTTCAAATCTTTACTTTTTGTTAAAAACATCAAATTTATTTATCTAAAAATATAGAGGATTGCCCTGTGATATATCCTTGCAGCCACTCTGGGCCAGTATTCTGCGCTTGCTCCGGTGCACCGGTTTAGGGTAAAAATGCTATTAAGGCAGAGTATTTTAGGATAAAGCTGCCATGACAGGACCCACTATAAATCTAATGTCCTGCAAATACACAACATCACATCAATATGACTACACAGTGATTATACGGAGAATCACATGAAAAAATGGACTTATTCAACAGCTGCTCTGGCTGTTTCTTTGGCTATGTTTGGATGCACCTCATACGCGAATGCCGCTGATACCATTAAGATTGCTGTTGTCGGACCCGAAACTGGGCCTGTTGCACAATACGGTGATATGGAATTTAACGGGGCTCATGCCGCGATTGAAATGATTAATAAAGAGGGCGGTATCGACGGTAAAAAACTTGAAGAAGTGGATTACGACGATGCTTGCGAACCCAAACAGGCCGTTGCTGTTGCAAACCGAGTTGTGAATGATGATATTCATTTCGTGGTTGGTCATCTGTGTTCTAGCGCGACTCAGCCTGCCTCTGACGTCTACGAGGATGAAGGTATTTTGATGGTAACTCCCGCATCGACAAGTCCAGCAATTACGACGCGTGGCTATCAGATGATCTTTCGGACCATCGGCTTAGATAGTGATCAGGGGCCAACGGCGGGTAAATATATCATTGAACATATCAAACCTAAGCGGGTCGCGATTGTTCATGATAAACAGCAATATGGTGAAGGGATTGCCACGGCCGTTAAGGCAAGTTTGGACAAAGCGGGTGTGAAAGTAGTTTCCTTTGATGGGATCACCAGTGGTACCAAAGACTTTTCTGCACTGATCGCCAAACTCAAACAGGAAAAAGCCGATTTTGTCTATTATGGTGGTTACCATCCTGAGTTAGGTTTAATCCTCCGTCAATCGGCTGAAAAAGGCTTTAAAGCACAATTTATGGGGCCTGAAGGGGTTGGGAATAAAGACTTGTCCGCCATCGCCGGGAAAGCCTCAGAAGGATTGATTGTCACATTGCCGAAAAAATACGATAAATCTCCTGAAAACGCCAAAATCGTGCAATTGCTGCAAAGCGAAGGCAAAGATCCAAGCGGCCCATTTGTCTGGACTTCTTATGCTGCGGTACAAACGATCGCAAGTGCGATCAAAGCGAAAGGCGATGACCCTGAAGCCGCGGCCGATTATCTGCGCTCTCACAGCGTTAAAACGGTGATGGGACCTTTGAGTTGGAACCAAAAAGGGGATCTGAAAGGATTTTCTTTCGGCGTTTTCCGTTGGCATGCTGACGCTACCTCAACCGAACTGCAATAAGACTTAGCTCAAAAAACTAGGTTACAAGCAGTTGATTACATTGAGGCTGGTTTGAGCGATTGAGTTCGCTGTGGCATTTTTTGGCGCAAATCCAGCCTCAATCTTAACGTATTGTTCGTTTGAGGCGGTTATGTCTGAACATTTCTTTTATTTTATTCAACAACTGGTCAATGGGATGACGCTGGGGAGTACTTACGCGTTAATTGCCATTGGTTACACCATGGTTTACGGCATTATTGGCATGATCAACTTTGCCCATGGTGAAATTTATATGGTGGGCACTTACATTGCGTTTATAGTGCTCTCGGCTTTGATGATGGCCGGTATTGATAATGTGCCGTTGCTGTTTATCGGAGCTTTTGCGATTAGTATGTTGGTGACCAGTGTTTATGGCTGGAGTATTGAGCGCATTGCCTATCGCCCGTTGCGTGGTGGTAATCGTTTGATCCCGTTGATTTCGGCGATTGGCATGTCCATTTTTTTGCAGAATCTCGTTCGAACCGCACAGGGGAGCCGTGATATTGCATTACCTACATTGGTCAGCGGCGGCTGGGTCATCGGTCCTACGCAAGGATTTCATTTAACGATCTCCTATATGCAAGTGGTGATCTTTGCGGTCACATTTTTAGCCATGACGATTCTATCGGCTTATATTTCCCGTTCGCGAATGGGGCAGGCGTGCCGCGCTTGCTCTGAAGATTTAGGGATGGCGGCTTTACTGGGAATCGATACCCATAAGGTGATTGCGTTTACCTTTGTGGTTGGAGCCGCGTTAGCATCAGTGGCTGGGGTGCTGCTAGGGGTTTATTACGGGGTCGTGAATCCGTATGTCGGTTTCATTGCTGGGATTAAAGCGTTCACCGCGGCGGTGCTCGGTGGAATTGGTTCTATTCCTGGTGCGGTGCTTGGTGGCATGTTGCTCGGCATTACCGAAGCATTAACTGCCGGTTACTTAAGCCCTGAATATTCGGATGTCGTTTCATTTTTGCTGTTGTGCTTTGTTCTGTTGTTTATGCCAACGGGCATTCTGGGTCATCCGGAGGTTGAAAAAGTATGACGCATTTAAATGTTAAGTCAGCGCTGATCTCGGTGCTCGTTTTTCTGGTTTTAGCCGGATGGTTACTCGGAATCCGTCTTGAACAAAATCCGACTGGACTCCTGCTGGCCTGGTCTGATGGCCCTCGCTGGTTATTGCTGGGTATGGGCTGTGTGTTGGTTTTTTTATTTCAACTGTTTGCCCAACCGCTGCGGCATGGATGGCAACATATCAAACCCCGCAAATCATACAAGGTGCCATCGCCTCAAGAAGCTCCTAAACTTTACCGTTATTTAATTAGTTTTTTAGCTGCTGCTGCAATTGTTTGGCCTTTTATTGTCTCACGTGGTGCGGTTGATTTAGCTACGTTAACCTTTATTTATGTGATGCTTGGTTTAGGGTTGAATGTCGTGGTCGGCTTGGCTGGATTACTCGATCTAGGTTATGTCGGGTTCTATGCGGTCGGAGCCTACGGTTATGCGTTGCTCAGCCACTATGCAGGCTTCGGTTTTTGGACTTGTTTGCCCATTGCGGGGGTCTTAGCTGCATTCTTTGGTTTTATATTGGGCTTTCCGGTCTTGCGTTTGCGGGGCGATTACTTAGCGATTGTGACACTCGGGTTTGGTGAAATTATTCGCATTATGCTCAATAACTTAACCGGACTGACCGGCGGCCCAAATGGGATTGGAGGCATTCCAAAGCCAAGCTTATTTGGTCTGGAGTTTAGCCGTCATGTTCGTGATGGAGGATGGGATACTTTTGATCATTTCTTTGGCCTGCATTATAACTCCGATCATAAAGTGATTTTTTTATATTTGATGGCATTGTTGCTGGTGGTATTTACCTTATTTGTGATTAATCGTCTGCTCAGAATGCCGATTGGCCGTGCTTGGGAAGCACTGCGCGATGATGAAATTGCCTGTCGCTCATTAGGCTTAAATCCAACGGTCATTAAACTGACGGCCTTTACTATTGGGGCAAGTTTTGCCGGATTTGCTGGCAGCTTTTTCGCAGCTCGACAGGGCTTTATTAGTCCTGAATCGTTCACTTTTATGGAATCGGCGATCATTCTGGCGATTGTCGTCTTAGGGGGAATGGGCTCTCAGGTTGGCGTTGTGTTGGCCGCTATTATTATGACGGTGGTGCCAGAGCTGGCGCGTGAATTTAGTGAATATCGGATGGTTCTATTTGGTTTGATGATGGTATTGATGATGATCTGGCGACCTCAAGGATTATTACCAATGAGCCGTCCTCGCATGGAGCTGAGTGCCGATGAGTAGTGAAAGTTTGTTAAAAGTTACGGACTTGAGCATGCGCTTTGGGGGCTTGCTCGCAGTCGATGGCGTGGCGCTTGAGATTAACCCGCAGCAGGTCGTTTCAATTATAGGCCCTAATGGGGCGGGGAAAACGACCGTTTTTAACTGCATTACTGGGTTTTATAAACCCACTGCGGGTGAAATTCTCTTTAATGGCGATGCGGTACAAGGTTTACCTGGCTATAAAATTGCTCGAAAAGGGATGGTTCGCACCTTTCAGCATGTGCGTTTGTTTAAAGAGATGACGGCCATTGAAAACTTACTGATTGCCCAGCATCATCATCTGAATACCAATCTATTATCGGGATTATTTAAAACACCTAGTTTTCGCTTAAGTGAGAAAAAAGCGCTGGAACAGGCCAAATACTGGCTTAAAAAAGTTGATTTACTGGATTACGCCAATCGTTTGGCGGGCAATTTGGCTTATGGTCAACAGCGGCGGCTTGAAATTGCGCGATGTATGGTTACCGGACCGCAACTATTGATGTTGGATGAGCCTGCTGCAGGGTTAAACCCGCGAGAAACGGCTGATTTAAATGAGCTAATTGTCGGTTTACGTGAAAATGAAAAAATATCAGTTGTGCTGATTGAACACGATATGAAACTGGTTATGGATATTTCTGATTATATTTATGTGGTCAATCAGGGGCGGCCTCTGGCCGATGGGACGCCTGAGGATGTTCGCGCTCATCCTGATGTCATTAAAGCCTATTTGGGAGAATCATAATGAGTATGCTGAGATTTACGAATGTATCGACTCATTATGGACAAATTCGGGCGTTAGATGATGTGTCATTGCATGTTGAAGAAGGTGAAATTGTCAGCTTGATCGGTGCCAATGGCGCTGGGAAAACCACGTTATTGATGACCTTGTGTGGCGATCCGAGAGCCACTAGCGGTGATATTTTTCTGGGTGAGCGCAACATAACTCATCAGCAAACGGCTGAAATCATGCGTTCTCAAGTGGCGATTGTGCCTGAAGGTCGACGCATATTTTCGCGGTTAACGGTCGAAGAAAACCTCTATATGGGGGCATTTTTTGCCACTGTGAGTGAAAAGCAGGAACTCATGCATCAGATGTTTGATCTCTTCCCCCGATTGCAAGAGCGACGCTCGCAGCGTGCGGGAACAATGTCTGGAGGTGAACAGCAGATGCTGGCTGTGGCTCGGGCATTGATGAGTCAGCCTAAATTGTTGCTATTGGATGAGCCGTCTTTGGGGCTTGCCCCTATTATCATTGCGCAGATTTTTGAAACGATTGAAAAGCTACGCAAAGATGGGATGACCATATTCTTGGTCGAACAAAATGCGAATCAAGCCTTGAAACTCGCCGATCGTGGTTATGTCTTAGAAAATGGCCGAATCGTTTTAGAAGATACCGGGGCGAGGTTGTTAAGTAATCCTCAAGTACAAAACGCCTATTTGGGCGGTTAATATAGCGTTACGAATACGGAGTAAAAACCGGAGTTTATATAGGCTCCGGCGATTTGTTTAGCGCAAAAATTTTTCATGTTTTGTGATTCACTAATAAGCTATATAGTTCTTTGTTTATTAGGAATTTTTGTGATTTTAAAAAGGGCTGATTATTTTTATAGCAGTTCCTTTGATACACCACTCTATAGATATACCTATAGATATGCGATTGGTTAGTCGGTATGATGCCGTTGGTTAAATTAATAGCTTGTTATTTCGGGCTATTTAGGACGCTTTTCTAATTAGATGGAGCTTTACTCTAATTTAGAAAATAAAAAATTAAGAAATAAATGGATTAAAAGATCAATTTGCATCATTTACCGGATGACCCTCCATCTGGATAGGGATGTTGGTGAGAGATATATATGAATAAAAAAGTTACTATATCGGCAGCGGTTGTTGTCGTTGTTGCAGCAGGGCTAGTTGCAGCGCCTTATGTTGTTAAATCAATCGCTAAATCTAAGTTGACTAATATTCAAGTTCCGAAAAACATTGCGGATAATTTAGCTAAACGTGGGTTAACCGGTGAAATAAAAGATGTCAGCTATGAAGATCATGGTTTAACGGCTGATACAGTTACTCGCGTGATGATTCACAGTATCGATCATCCAAGTGATTCTCTGTGCTTTGATATTAGCAGTAAACTCGATTTTGGGTATAGCACGGTTTTCTCGGGTAATTTAGCGAAAGTTGATTCGAAATTATTGGCTAAATCACAAGATCCAAAATGTGGATTTGTCGATAACCCTCTATTTAAAAATAAACCTGGTGTAAATGAGCTGTTTAGCGAGCTATTTAAAGGTGGCTCTCCGATTACTTCAAGCTCTGTTTTGGGATGGTCAGGGGATGTGAATCAGGGCACTATTAACATTGCTCCTCGTACGATTCATGAACCGAATAAGGATGAGGGGCAAGGTGATGTGTTTGAAATTAAAGCCGCTCAGCTGATGTTCCATTTCAATTCTGCACACGATAAATTACAAAGTAAATTCCACTGGGATGGTTTCCATTACCAAGATTATAGAGCCAGTGCTCCAGGGAAGGTTAGGACTGATTTTTCTCTGGGTGCGGTTGATTCTAAATCAAATCAAAGTCTTGTCAGTGGCACTAAATATGTGTGGGTTGGTTCCAATTCTATCCACATTGCACCGACTAAATTGGTCAAGGCAGACTATTCAGGTAATGATAATACCTATCAAATTGGTGGCGTTAATGTTGACATGTCCTCAAATACTGAGGGTAAAACATTAACCTCAAAAATAGATTGGAAATTATCCAACGTTGATATCAAAGGCCATAAGATTGCCGATGGTCAGGCGAATATCACCGCTAGTAATCTTAACATTAAGGCGATGGATAACCTGCTTGCTATCTTTCACGAAGGCAGTGAATTTGAAAAAGCTCCACGATATCAGAGAGATAAAATTCTCGCCAAGAAATTTTTACCACTCTACCAAGGAATGAAATTCAAATGGGATCCGGTGAAAATTGATGATAACGGCAAAGAGATCTCTATTAGTGGCAATGGCACTGTTGGTAAAATTAACCCTAAAATGGTTGATTTATTAGGGTTCCAAGGGATTGTTCTGGGAACGGCTAAGAACTTGGTTGCTAATGTGGATATGACTATCGATACGCAAATGGCCAAGAAACTTGCAACTACGGTGATCAGTGTGTTCTCACCTAGTGAACAAACCACAGAACTTCGGACTCAACGGGCGATGAATGTTGTGACCCGTATGCTACAACGCCAAGTTAACGCTGGCTATTTGAACTACGATGAAGCGACTGAGCGTTATTCAACGAAGCTGCATGTGGAAAACGGCCAGGTCAAACAGGTTAAATAATTGGTGTGACCTCGTTGAGGCATTAAGCGACCACATCGATGGCAAGTTTTGAGCTAAAAACCGGATAACAAAAGTTATCCGGTTTTTTTATGGCTAAAGGTTGGCTTCAGCTTTCATGATGCTAATAGATGCAGTGCTCTTTAGCATCAGCCAATGGTAGCTGAATGCGGCGACTGCACCACTGATAAATAGTGAGAAATTAGCCAGTTCGGTGAAGATAAAGGAGGTCAAAATAGATGCGCATCCCGCGATGATGAGGGCAATAATCGCGCGAGTATTCCAGCCATTGTTGTACCAGTATTGACCACTTGCTGTGTCATTATAGAGATCGGCAAGATGGATTTTTTGTTTCCGAATTTTATAGTAATCGACTAAAACGATGCCATATAACGGGCCAATTAAGGCGGCAAGTAAATCAACCGTGTAATGGATCATGTCTGGATTGTTAAATAAGTTCCATGGTGTCATTAGCAGTGATGCAATGGCTGCGATAAAACCGCCACATTTAAAACTGATTTTTTGCGGGGCAATATTCGAAAAGTCAAAAGCGGGCGAGACAAAATTCGCAACGATGTTAATGCCGATGGTCGCTAGAATAAATGTCAGAGCCCCAAGTATGGTAATTGTGGCTGAATCCAGCATCTGAACCGTTTTTATGGGGTCGGTGATCATCTGTCCAAACATGGGAATGGATGCGGATACAATCAATACGCTAAAGATGGAGAAAACAATAAAGTTAAGTGGCAGACCGAGTAAGTTACCTATTTTCATCTGTTTCTTATTTTTGCAATAGCGAGCGAAATCACTGAAATTAAGTGTTGGGCCTGCGAAATAGCCTGCGACTAGGGCAATGGCTATCACCATCTCTTTTACATTGTCCCAACCGACTAATGAGTGACTCGATAAGTTAAAGTGAATCGCTCCCCAGCCGGTGTGATAGAGCATAAAACCACACAGGGCAAACATTGCTACATAAATTGCTGGGCCGCTGTAATCAATGACTTTGCGGATCATCGGCATCCCGAACATAAAGACCAGTGCCTGAGCTATCCACATGAATAAGAATCCCATCCAGCCTAGGTACGATAAGCCAACAAAGCTTTCTGATTGCAGGTCTTTCAGGTCTGGGAAAAAGTACAAAGCAAGAATGATAAAAGAACTGGAAGCTAAATAGGTTTGGATCCCATACCACACGACAGCAATACAGCCGCGAATAATGGCTGGGATATTAGCGCCTTTCACCCCAAAGGCTAAACGACAGACCACAGGGAAGGGGACGCCAGCTTTTTGCCCGGGAGTGCCCATTAGGTTAGCAAATAGATAAACAATCATAATCCCGGCTAGTAGGCAGACAAATACCTGCCATCCTGCTAACCCTAGTGCAAATAGACTTGCAGCAAAAACATAACCTCCAACGCTGTGCACATCTGACATCCAAAAAGCGAAAATGCTATACCAGCTCCACTGTTGATTTGTTTCGGGGGCTAGGTCAGCGTTACTTAATTGAGGACTCATTGATTGAAGCTGTTTATTCATAATCATACCCTTGTATATTGTATACAATATTACATACAATTCTGATGCCATTTTTATAACGATATGAAAACAATGATTTTTAGCTTGGAGTGGATTAAATCGAGCCAGATATTGCACTTTTATAGAACACTAAATGGTCGGGTTTGTGCTTTTTTTGATCGTTTCCGGATCGTCAGACAATTTATTAGCCAATAAATGGCAGGACATGAAAGAATAATTTGTGATAAATTGTATACAAAATAAAGCTAATATTCGTATCCGATATGAGAAAAGATCGTCACCAACAAATGTATCAGCAGATGCTAAAAGCTATCGTTGAGCATCAACTTCCCCCTGGACTTCGGTTACCCGAGGATAGATTGGCCACGACATTTGAGATTAGTCGCACGGGCGTGCGCAAAGTATTGCAACGTCTGGCATTAGAAAAATTCGTCACGATAGAACCCAATAAAGGGGCTCATGTGAGCGAGCCCAGTGTGGAAGAAGCCATTCAGGTGATTGATAGTCGAATTATGCTGGAGCCGCTTTTACTTGAAGCGGTTATTGCTCACTGGAATGAATCAGCCAAATGCCGGTTGCAGCAGCTCATTGATGTTGAGCATCAAGCGCGACATGCCGATGATTTAGCTGAACAGATCGATTTAACTGCGCAATTTCATATTGAATTAGCGAGTTTATCAGGAAATCAGGTGATGGCTGATTTTGTTCAGCAATTGGCTTATCGTTCGTCTCTAGTTGTGGCTGTTTATGGCTCTCGGCGCAGTGTTGGATGCGATTGCGGTGATCATCAAGAGCTTTTGACACTGTTAGATGAACAGCAAGTGGCACCATCTATCCAATGGATGAGGGGGCATCTTCAGGCCATTAAAGCGTCTCTTAATTTTGCGACGTCTCATGATCGTGATGTTGATTTTACCCGCATTTTTACCCCATTAAGTTAATTGGAGAGCTATATGCGCATTCAGCTACTCAATCCTAATACCTGTGCTGCTATGACAGAACAGATGACGTTGGTTGCTAGAGATGTTGCCTTATCGGATACCCAGATTATTGCAAGTACTGCACAGCATGGGCCTGTTTCCATTGAGTCAGCTCGAGATGAAGCCATCGCAGGGGCCGCGTTGCTGGATGAAATCCAGTGGGCAAAAGAGCAGGGGGTTGATGCCCATATTATTGCTTGTTTTGGCGATCCATCGCTCAGCGCCGCTCGTGAAGTTGCGGATGCTCCCGTGATAGGAATTGCTCAGGCGGCATTTCATTTTGCCAGTTTAATCAGTTATCGGTTTGCCGTGGTCACCACTATGCGTCGCACGATAGCGACAGCACAAGAATTGCTCAGTCGTTATGGATTTTCACAGCAATGTAGTGGTGTGTATGCCAGTGACATCCCTGTGTTGGCTTTGGAAGATCTATCCAGCCATTATCAACAGTTATTATTCAGTGACTGTCAAAAAGCGATTGATGACGGGGCCGAGGCGATTGTTCTGGGATGTGCGGGAATGGCAACGCTGTGTCAGAGTTTGCAGGATAAATTTCAGATACCCGTGATCGATGGTGTGGTTTGTGCGGTGAAATTGGCTGAATCGCTTAATGCGTTGCAATTAAAGGCGGCCAAACGAGGTCAGTATGCCGCCGCTTACCCGAAATTATTCACCGGTCGTTACCAACATTGGTGTGACCGTTAGGAGGAAATATGGCGGTAAAATTTGGCAATGACCGGAACTATGTCGGATATGGTGCGCAGCCCCCGGTCGTCCAGTGGCCAAATCAAGCTCGGTTAGCACTGCAATTCGTTCTCAATTATGAAGAAGGTGGCGAAAATTCAGTGCAGCATGGTGATGCGCATGCTGAAACTTTTTTGTCGGAAATCTATGGGGCTGAGCCCTATGCCGATCGCCATCTCAGCATGGAATCGCTCTACGATTATGGATCTAGGGCCGGTGTATGGCGGCTGCTCAAAGAATTTGAACAGCGGCAGTTGCCATTAACGGTCTTTGCCATTGCCACGGCTTTAGCCAAAAATCCTCCCGTCACCAATGCACTTCTCGCCAATGGTCATGAGATCTGTGGCCATGGTCTAAAGTGGATCCATTACCAAAATGTTTCCAAAGCGATGGAGCGAGAGCATTTGCAGCAAGCGTTGACACTGTATCAGCAATTAACCGGTTCTCGTCCGTTGGGCTGGTATACCGGACGAGACTCGCCGAATACGCGCCAACTGCTACTCGAAGAAGGCGGCTTTTATTATGATTCAGACTCGTATGCGGATGACTTGCCGTTTTGGATGCCCTATCAACAGGATGGTGAAGATCGAGCGCACCTCGTTGTCCCGTATACTCTTGATAACAATGATATGCGCTTTTATTCACCATATGGTTTTAGTCATGGGGATGAGTTCTTTCATTATTTAAAAGATAGTTTTGATTGCTTGTATGCTGAAGGTGCGGATCATCCCAAAATGATGTCGGTTGGGTTGCATTGCCGAATCAGTGGCCGTCCCGGTCGAATCAGTGGTCTACAACGATTTTTAGATTATGTGCAGAGTAAGCCCGACGTCTGGATAGCGCAGCGGATCGATATTGCGCGCTATTGGACTGAACATTATCCTTATCATGCTCTTAATAAATAGAGGTTATCGGGAGGGACGTTACCTCCCTTATCTGATTAGACTATGGATTCGCTTTTTGTTCTTTGCTTTTGTATGGTATCTGTGTAGCCTCAACAAGAACTTCCTGACGGTCAGCGTGATGTTTATTTCTGAAATAGGAACTGAGTAGTGACAGCGGATAACACATCACAAAATAGATGCATGCTACCCAGATGAGTGATGTTGGTTTGAAATTTGTGCTATACCAAATCCAACCGGCTTTAGTTAATTCGACAAATCCTATTACGGATGTAATTGCTGAATCATGAATAATCATGATGATACTGCCGATTAAAGGCGAGATTAAATGTCGGAATGTATCAGGTGAGAGAATATCTTTTATATGAAGTGCAGTATGTTTTTTAGATTCTATCTTGTGGCCTAATATTATCGAGTTAAGCCAGAGTTCTGCTATCTTTGAACCGTTGCTCAGAATGAGTGCAATACTCGCAATTACCCATAAATTTTCTTTAGAATTTATAAAACTGATGTTCCAATATACTAAAAATAATAGCAATATAAATGGAATATTCCGAAAAATCCCAATATATAGGTAAGCAATATGTGAAAGGATCGGTAGTTTAGAAATTCGCACATTGAGTAACAAATAGGCTAATATAACCGCCCCTATAAAACTAATTAGCGTTAGTAATAGTGTCCAACGGCTAGCAAGTAGTAGTGGGTGAATCATTATCCAAGTTCTATCATTAAACATGGTTTTCCTCCTGGAAGAGCCGCTTACCTAAACGACCTAAAAGAAATTGGAGCAGCCAGGCCAGAATGAGATAAATTAAAGCAGCAGCTAGATATGGTAAAACTGGGTTTAATGTCTGATAGTCAATATATTTTGCTTGATAAGTAAGTTCGTGTACTCCAATCACGGATAACAATGACGAACTGAGCATAACGATGACACATTGTCTGACTAGTTTGGAATAATTGTGTTTCAATGCAACTGGTATTAAAAAATTCCAAAACATTGAAATTTTATAAGGTTCACCGAGTATTTGGAATTTACCTACTTTTTTATTATAAACAGGAATGCTCCGATAAATGCTCTCGGCACTATAGGCGCTAAAATTTAAAACCATTGCCATTAGTCCGGCTATAAATTCAGTATTATAAGTAGGTAAGTTGAGTGGGTTAAGCATATTCGCATAATAAATATATAAATATTCCAGCAATAGCATCTGGACAATAAATGGAATATTACGAATAACTTCTATGAATGTTACTGCTATGATTCGAAGCGGCAAAAATCGGCTGACTCTGAGTGATAAAATCAGTATACTTATAATACCTCCACTAATAATTGCTAGAATAGTTAACTGAATTGTTTGATTTAACCCAATTAACAACTGTGGTATGTAAGGCATGAGAACTTGGAAATGCACTAAGTACCCCATGATTGGTTGTTCCTTTGAAGACTAAGTCAATAACATGGTTGGTAATAATAACATATATATTATTAGTGAGTGAATTTGTACAGACCTTTTTATAAAACAGCGGCTAAAAAGCTTTGTAACTCTGGGGTCTGGGGCTTGTTAAACACTTCTTTAGCCGGGCCAGTTTCCCAGACCTTACCATGATGCATAAACACTACGCGGTCGCCGACATCGCGAGCAAAATTCATCTCGTGAGTAACGAGGATTAATGTCATGCCTTCGCGTTTAAGCTGCTCGAGTACTTTAAGGACTTCGCCTACCAATTCAGGGTCTAATGCCGATGTGATCTCATCACATAACAGCGCTTTAGGCTGCATAGCCAGTGCTCGTGCAATTGCTACTCGCTGTTGTTGTCCGCCTGAGAGATTGCCGGGGAATTGTTCCGCTTTATCCGAGAGGCCCACTTTGCCAAGAACTTGTTGGGCAAGTTCTTTTGCCTTAGAGGTTGAGAGCTTAAGCACCAATTTGGGAGCCAACATGATATTTTCCGCAACAGTTAAGTGAGGAAATAAATTAAAATTTTGAAAGATCATGCCAACACTACGGCTCAGTTCTAACAGGTGTTTTTCATCATTATCGACCGCTTTTTTATCGATAATAATTGCCCCCTGACTGAACTGTTCCAAACCATTAATACAGCGTAATAAGGTACTTTTCCCCGAACCACTGCGACCGATGATTGAGATCACTTCACCAGCATCAATTTTTAGATCAACACCCTTGAGTACGTGATTATCTGAGTAATATTTATGGACTTGTTCAATACTAATGAGCGACATTGAGCTTCTTCTCCAAGTACGAGCTAAATAATGACAGTGGATAGCAGATCATAAAATAAATACAGGCAACCATCGCGAACACTTTAAACGGCTGAAATGTCGCGTTATTAAGCATGGTTCCCGCTTTGGTTAATTCCACAAAGCCGATAATTGAGGTTAGTGCAGTTTCTTTGACAATTTGCACCGTGAAACCAACTGTGGGTGCGAGGGCAATTCGCAGAGCTTGGGGCAAAATGACATGGCGCATGGTTTGGATAAAGTTAATGCCCAAGCAGCGAGAAGCTTCCCACTGGCCTTTGGGAAGCGATTGAACAGAACCCGTCCAGATATCAGAGAGAAAGGCACTGCTAAATAATATGAGAGAGGTGCTGGCAGCGGTCCAGGCACTGACATCAATGCCAATTAAAGACAATCCAAAGAATGTCAAAAATAGCTGCATTAACAAAGGGGTGCCTTGAAACAGTTCTATATAAAGTCGGACGAGGCGTGACCATGTCGGGCTGCGAGAAAGACGTAAGAAGGTCAGAATCATCCCGACGATGGACCCACCAACAAATGCTATGAGCGATAACAACAGTGTCCAACGGGTTGCCATCAGCAGATTGTGCAATATGTCCCAGTTACTAAATTGCATCATAATGGTGCCCCCCGAAAGGCGCGCTTGGCTAATCGATTCAATAATTGGCGCATTAGCACGGCTAAGATGAGATATATCGCTGTGGCGACAAAATAGGATTCAAAGCTTAAAAACGTTCGTGACTGGACAAAGTCGGCAGAATAGGTGAGCTCTTCAACTGAGATCTGTGAAACGACTGAGGACCCTAGCATGACAATAATGCACTGGCTAATCAGCGGCGTGTAAATACGCATAAACGCAGGTGGAATGACGATTCGCCAAAAGACTTGCAGACGATTTAAGCCAAGCGTTCGCCCAGCTTCATACTGCCCGCGTGGGGTGGCTTCAATGCCTGAGCGAATAATCTCCGTGCTGTAAGCGCCAAGATTAACTACCATGGCAATTAACCCTGCTTCCATAGCTGAGAGTTTTACGCCCAGCGATGGGATGCCAAAGTAGATGAAAAACAACTGCACAATGAACGGTGTGTTGCGAATGAGCTCGACATAAACACCTGAAATTATTCGAGCCGATTTGTTGCGGGTGACTCGAGCGCCTGCAGTTAGGGTTCCAATTACTAGCCCACCTATAGTGGCGATTACCGTCAGTTCAATGGTTAGCCACAGTCCCTTGAGGAACTGCGGCCAATACGGTAAAAGATCTACAAAGTTAAGATGATAACTCATTTGTTACCTTAGCTATTCTGGCCGAAGTTTTTGGGTAGTGGTTCTTTAAGCCACTTTTCAGACATCTTGTTCAATGTACCGTTTTGGAGTCCTTCACGAATGAGTTTGTTGACCTCGGCTTTAAGAGCTGGTTCGTGTTTCGCCAGTCCGACATAGCAAGGCGAATTTTTGAGTGGGAATTTTGCATTCGGTACTCGTGCAGGGTTGCGATGAGCAATGGATGCGACCACCAGATTACCGGTTGCGATCAGGTTGACTTGGCCAGAGAGATATGCGGACAAAGTTGTGTTGTTGTCTTCAAAGCGTTTGATAGTCGTTGAGGGTGGCGCTACTTTACTAAGCTGCAGATCTTCAATTGAGCCACGTGTCACACCAATGGTCTTTCCTGCTAGCTCAGAAGGTTTCGTGACATCGATGCTTTTTAAACCAAACACACCGAGAAAGAAGGGTGCATAGGCATGGCTGAAATCGATCACTTTGGCGCGTTTTTTATTTTTACCCAAACTGGAGATCACTAGATCTGCTCGTCCTGAAAGCAGATAAGGAATGCGGTTGGCACTGCTGACCGGAATGAGTTTGAGTTTTACATGCATCTGTTTTGCTAGATAGGTTGCCATATCGATATCATAGCCGTGGGGCTTCATGTCGGTTCCGACTGAGCCAAATGGCGGAAAGTCTTGGGGGACAGCGACTTTGAGAACCCCACGTTGATGGATTTCATTAAGTTTATTGGCATGAGCATAACTTGTGACTAGCGCAATTAGTAACAGTGAACTGCGCAGTAGCGTCCTTAGGCTGAATTTCATCAGTAACTCCTAGTTGTAGGTCATGGAAAAGAAACTAAAGTTTTTAAAAAACTAAATTAATAACTTTAGTTTCAATCCTAAAGCAATATATATACCATGTAAGTAAGTGAGTGAATGCACGGGTTTTGGCTCTCAAAGTCGAATGGGCAATGGTATATTTTTCGCCCTAAATCAGTGCGAGTGGATCTTTTTGGTGAGAGGACAAGAACGATGCAAATTAATGAACCGGAAATTGTTGCTGAGGTGACCCAGCAAGTGATGCGTTATGAACAAGCATTGGTTAATAATGAGATAGCTGTGCTCAATGAACTGTTTTGGCACAGTGCTCATACGGTGCGTTTAGGGGCCTCAGAGAATCTGTTTGGTTATGATGCCATTGCCCAGTTTCGCTCTCATCGCCCAACAAAAGGGTTGCAGCGAACGGTTGAAAAAGTCACTGTGAGCACATTTTCAGAGCAACTAGCCTGTGCCCATGTGATATTCTCCCGTCCTGGCCAGCCTCTCGGGCGTCAAAGTCAGACTTGGGTTAAAATAGATCAGCAATGGCGTATTGTGAGTGCGCATGTTTCGACTCTAAAAAGTTAACGTAGCCGCTTTATGCATTTGACTAATTTTACAAGGATATAACTATGCCAACTTCAGAATTGGTTCAACGCATTTCGGCATGTCTGGACCATTTAAGTCCTAAAGAGCGATTACTGGCGGACTTTTTGTTAACTCATGAAGCTGAATTGGCCATGTATTCAAGCGCTGATATGGCACGTTTAGCAAAGGTTTCTAAACCGGTTGTCAGTCGTTTTTTTAAGCGATTAGGATATGATGGGTTTGCCCAGGTTCGTGAAGCGTTGCGCCGCCAGGTCACCAGTGGGACACCACAATTTGTTGATCTTGACGAAGATTTAAACCAACTGCTCAATAGTCATTTTGCCCAAGAGAAGCGCAACTTACAACAGACCCTCAGTGGTTTACAGAGTCAGCCTCTGGAACAGATTAGCGACGCTTTTAAAACCGCAAAAAGAGTTTTTTTATTTGGACTGCGCAATAGTTATCCGGTGGCTCTGCATTGTCGGGAACAGTTAATTCAGATGCGTGAAAATGTGTATCTGTTTCCGCAACCTGGGCAAACGCTCGCTGAAGAGATCGTTGACTTAACCGATTCTGATTTAGTGGTGGTGATTGCTTTGCAGCGGCGAGCCAAAGTGATCAAAGCACTGATGCGTGAGCTATCGATACGTCCTGCTAAAGTGTTACTGATCACCGATCCGTCTGGATTAGCGTTAACAACTTACGCCAATTGGACGCTGCCTTGTCATCAACTGAGTCCGGGCGGGTTCGCGTCGTATGCGAGTGCGATGGCACTGGTGAGTGTATTATGTAACATCTGTCTTGAGAGTGAACATCGGGCACGTATTGAGGCGATTGATGCACTTTATCAGCAGTTTGACGAGTTAGAGTCATCTCTAGATAACTAGAAATTTATATTTCTATTCATTTACAATTAGAAACCAAAGTTGTATTAATAAAGAATCACGTCGCAATGGTTTCTGAAAAATGGATGATGACAGTGTTTACTGTGCTCATGGCCCTCATCAGTTAGCTAGTCTTGCCGATGGGCCGCTGGATGGACTGCGGTTTGTCTACAAAGATCTCTACGATGTCGCAGGGTTCACAACTGGCGCCGGTAACCCTAGCTGGTTTCAAGAACACGCCCCGGCAAGTTACACCGCTCCGCTTATCGAGATGCTGCGTTATGCGGGGGCAATGGCGGTTGGACGGGTGCAGACCGATGAACTGGCATATAGCTTAAATGGTTGCAATGTTCATTTCGGCACACCGATTAACCCTATGACCCCGGATCGTTTACCTGGTGGATCATCTAGCGGCAGTGCGGTTGCCGTTGCCCGCGGCGATGCTGAATTCGCTCTGGGCACTGATACTGGTGGCTCGATTCGTATCCCTGCCGCCTATAATAGCTTATATTCGCTGCGTCCGACTCATGGACGACTTCCCATGGCTGGTGTTTTGCCACTGGCTCCGCGTTTTGATACGCCAGGCTGGTTAAGTCGAGATGCGCAAACTCTAGAGCAGGTTGGCAGCGTTTTGTTCGGTCTGCCGAAAGCGTCACTAAACGCTCCCTCATTGGCGATTGTTGAGCCCTTATTCGCACGACTTCCTGAGCCATTAGCTCTCTTGTGGCAAAGCTTTTTCAAATCAATCTCGAGTCAGTTTACAACAGTTGCAGCGCCGTTCTCTGCTGCGCAAATTGATGCATTAAGTGACGTGTTTCAAATATTGCAGGGCCGTCAAATTGCTTCGCTCTATCACCATTGGCATCAAATGCATCCAGATGCGTTGGGTAAAGATATTGATCAACGGTTAAGTTGGACTGCAACTTTAAGTGCAGCAGCACAGCACGATGCAGAGCAAAAACGTCAACAATGGCTTTCTCAATTACACAGTTGTTTCGCCCTCAGTCATTTTATTGTTATCCCGACCACTCCTGATCTCTCTCCATTACGCACAGCTGACAGTTTGGCGCTTGGTGAGTTTCGTATGCGGTTGATGGGAATGACCGCCATGGCAGGGTTGGCAGGCTGTCCGCAGTTGCATCTACCATTGCTGGCGTGCGATGGGGTACCGTTTGGTTTCTCTATCATCGGGCCGCGCGATAGTGATATGCAGCTGTTAGCGCTCGCTCGTCTTTTTAGTCAGTTGTGAGATTATGAAACATCAGATCGCATTTAGTGCGCCACACCATCAGGCGAGTGAAGTTGGTTTAGAATTGCTGCGTCAGGGCGCGTCAGCCACTGAGGCCATGGTTGCTGCCGCTGCTGCTATCAGCGTGTTGTATCCTCATATGAATGGCTTAGGTGGCGATAGTTTTTGGCTCATTCAGGAACCAGGAAAACAACCCATTGCCATCAATGGCGGGGGGCGAAGCGCCGCCAGTGCAACGATCGATTGGTATCGCGAGCAAGGTTTTTCGGCGATTCCAGAACGCGGTGGCGCCAGTGCCCTGAGTGTGGCCGGCACTATTAGTGCTTGGCAGCAAGCGCTAGAGCTCAGTCAACACTGGCAAACGCCGCTACCATTGGCGGAACTTTTAGCACCAGCTATTGAACTGGCCCACCGCGGTATTACGGTCAGCGAGAGTCTGCAATCAGCCAGTCGACTCACGCATCCTGCACTGGGGGAGTTGCCCGCATTTGCCGAATGTTTTTTACCGAACGGCCAAACACTTAAAACCGGGGAGCTATTTCGTAACGGTGCGCTTGGCTCATTATTAGAGCATCTGGGGCAGCATGGCCTAGATGATTTTTATCGCGGGGAGGCCGCGCGACAGATAGCAGGGGCATTAGAGTGTAGTGGTTCGCCACTTCGCCAGGTTGATCTTGCTGCACATAAAGCACAGATGATGCAGCCGCTTTGTGTTTCCACCCGCATGGGGAAATTCTACAATTTGCCACTGCCAACTCAGGGATGTGCATCGCTGATTATTGTTGCTTTGATGGATAGGCTTGTGAAACCTCATCAGAGCGAGGCGATGCAAATACATCTGTTGGTTGAGGCAACCAAGCAAGCTTTTCTCGTTCGTGATAGATGGGTTTGTGATCCCGCCATTTGCAGTCAACCCATTACGGATTATCTCACAGATGATGCCTTGGATTCGATGGCTAAAGCCATTGATCCTGAGCGAGCCCTACCTTGGCCACAAATCGCTAAACCGGGGGATACCGTTTGGATGGGCTGCTGTGATGACCAAGGTCGTATGGTGAGCTTTATCCAGAGCCTGTATTGGGAATTTGGGAGTGGTGTGGTGATCCCTGAATTTGGACTTCTCTGGAATAATCGTGGCGTGAGTTTTTCACTAGATAACGATGCGCAACTGGCTCTGGCTCCCAAACGTCTTCCTTTTCATACGCTTAACCCTGCATTAGCTAACCTCTATGATGGTCGCTCGATGGTCTATGGCACGATGGGGGGTGAGGGACAACCGCAGACGCAGGCCGCCATTTTATGGCGTTATCTGCATTTAGGGCAATCTCTGGCGCAGTCGATCAGTGCACCGCGTTGGTTGTTGGGCAGAACCTGGGGCCAGAGCAATTATGATCTAAAACTTGAAGCGCCTCTAGAAGATGTTTTAGTGCCTTTGCGCCATTTGGGCCACCGCACCCAAAGCGTTCCTATCCATAGCGAAATGATGGGCCATGCGGGGGCCATTGTGACTCAACATCGCCAAGTAATAGCCGCGGCAAGTGATCCGCGCAGTGATGGTTTGGCATTAATCAAATAACAGAATTAAGGACAGCATATGTTAACCAAGAGTTCTCTGGAACAGATAAATCCACCTGCTCGGTTGTTGATGGGCCCCGGCCCCATCAATGCCGATCCGCGTGTGTTAAGAGCCATGTCAAGCCAATTAGTGGGGCAGTACGACCCCGCTATGACCGAATATATGAACCAAACGATGGCGCTTTATCGGCAGGTTTTTCGTACAAATAACGAATGGACCATGCTCGTCGATGGAACCTCTCGTTCCGGTATTGAAGCCGTGCTGGTATCGATTATTCGCCCTGGCGATAAAGTTTTAGTCCCGATTTTTGGGCGGTTTGGCCATCTATTATGTGAAATTGCTCGGCGTTGCCGTGCAGAGGTTCATACACTGGAAATTCCATGGGGAGAAGTCTTTGATCCACAGCAGATTGAAGATGCGATTAAAACGGTTCATCCACGCATCTTATTGACGGTGCAAGGTGATACTTCAACCACCATGTTACAGCCATTGGAGCAGTTAGGGGAAATTTGCCAGCGACACCAGGTCTTATTTTATTGCGATGCGACTGCCTCGATTGCAGGGAATCCATTAAAGACTGACTTGTGGCACTTAGATGCGGTTTCGGCGGGCCTACAAAAATGTTTAGGTGGCCCATCAGGCAGTGCTCCAGTGACGTTAAGTGATGCGTTTGTCCAACAAGTTCGAGCCCGGCGGCATATTGAACAGGGGATTAAATCGGCGCAGCATCAAGACGGTGAAGATGAAATGATTTACTCCAATTATTTCGATCTGGGCATGATCATGGATTACTGGGGACCAGAGCGGTTGAATCATCATACTGAAGCAACCTCCATGTTATTTGCAGCCCGTGAATGTGCTCGCATTATTGCCCAAGAAGGCATCGATGTTTGTGTGGCCCGCCACCAGTTACACGGCGCTGCTTTGGACAAAGGGCTCAGCGCGATGGGACTTGAGCTATTTGGCGATCTGAGCCATAAAATGAGTAATGTGACCGGAGTGATTATTCCAGAAGGGATTAACGGGGAACAGGTACGCCAGTTATTGCTGAATGATTTTGGGATTGAGATCGGCACTTCTTTCGGGCCGCTACATGGAAAAATTTGGCGTATTGGGGTGATGGGCTATAACGCTCGTAAAGATACCGTATTGACAACTTTAGCCGCACTGGAAGCGGTGTTGCGCCATCTCGGATATGTGGCAAACGAAGGCGCTGCTCTGCAGGCAGCTTGGGATCACTATGGACAATAACTGGCATACTAAAGAGATCGGTGAGCGCATTTATGCGCGTTGTCAGAAGCTGGCCAAGTTTTCCGAATCTAGCGACAAACTGACTCGTGTTTATCTGTCTAAAGAGCATGCGCAGTGTAATCAGCAAGTGGCGCGCTGGATGCATGAAGCTGGAATGAGCACCTGGCAAGATGCAGTTGGCAATTTGTGCGCTCGCTATGAAGGTCAAACAAGTGGTGCACCAGCGTTACTGCTTGGTTCCCATTTAGATACCGTGCGCAATGCTGGAAAATACGACGGTATTGCGGGCGTATTGACCGCCATTGAGGTTGTTGGCAAGTTACAGCAATTGGATATTCGCCTTCCATTTGCCATTGAAGTCGTCGGATTTGCCGACGAAGAAGGGACGCGGTTTGGTTCGACATTGTTGGGAAGCCGCGGTTTGACTGGCCAATGGCAACCGCAATGGTTGCAATTACCAGACGCTGAAAAAATCACCATTGCCCAAGCGCTCGAAACATTTGGTTTGGCTCCTGAAAAAATTGCCCAAGCGACGCGTTCGGCTGATGATTTCATCGGTTATATGGAAGTGCATATTGAGCAGGGACCGCAATTAGAGTGCGCTAATCTAGCCGCTGGTGTAGTCAGTGCGATTAATGGGGCGAAACGCATGCAGATGAGTGTCACTGGTCAGGCAGGACATGCGGGCACGGTGCCCATGAATATGCGTCAAGATGCGTTGGTGGGGGCAAGTGAAATAGTGCTGTGCATTGAGCAAATTGCTAAAGAGCAACAAGTTGTGGCAACCGTTGGTCAATTGCAGTGCTTGCCTGATTCAGTCAATGTCATTCCGGGACAAGTGCAATTTAGCTTAGATATTCGCTCGAGTGACGATGCGCATCGTGACCGGGTCCTCGCTCAAATTATTGAGCGTGCCCGTGAGATAGCGGTTCATCGTTCGCTTGAGTTTTCTCAACACTGTTTTTATCAGTCAGATGCCACTGAGTGTGATAGTTATTTGCAAAAACTGCTGAACGATGCCTGTGAAAAGATACAAGGACGTTCCATGACACTTTCCAGTGGCGCGGGGCATGATGCGATGGCAATCGCCAAACTGTGTCCGGTGGCTATGCTCTTTTTACGCTGTGCAAAAGGCATTAGTCATCACCCTAGCGAAGCGGTGACGGCCAATGATCTGGCGATAGGTTGGCAGGTTCTCTATCAAAGCGTCCAGCAGTTCGCGGCCGATTACTCTCTTCACGGCGCGAGTGCATCATACTAACAAAGCTTGGCGAGGCCATCGCGTTTGTGCGGTTCCCTTCATCTTAAAACAGGTTACAATGAGTTTTAATCTAATGTTGGAGAGCCTATGGAACAGTTTGAGCATATCGATGTGATTGCAGCCAAAAAACTACTAGATGAGCAAGGTGCTCTGTTGGCCGATATTCGCGATGAAAAGTCGTATCTTAGCGGCCATGCTCCAGGTGCGATGCATCTGACTAATCAGACTCTGATACAGTTGATTGAGGAGCACGACCCTGATGCTCCCGTCATTGTCATGTGTTATCACGGCATTAGCAGCCAAGGGGCAGCCCAGTATTTATTAACCCAAGGGTTAGAAAAGGTTTACTCGCTCGATGGTGGCTTTGAAGCGTGGGCCAAAATTTATCCAGTCACAGGATCTGATTAGTAATGCAGCAGTTAGCAATTGTCGATAATCCCCGTTTAGCGCAGTCGTTTGTCGATTATATGGCGACCCAGAAAATTACCTGTCAACTCAGTGCCCATGAGCAGGGGGTGGTTATCTGGTTGGTCGATGACGCTCATTTGCAACAGGTTCAACGTGAATGGCAGGCTTTTGTGCATGACCCGATGGCGCGCAAATATCAGCAAGCATCTTGGCAGGTGGGCGATCAGCATCAAGTTCGGTTCAGTTATGGCAGCTCATCCTCATTAATTAAACAGCGATTTTTAGCCCATAGCGGACCATTTACGCTGCTTATGATAGCGGCTGCCGTTGCGGTTTATTTAGCCGAGATGTTTATGGGCAATAGTGTCTATCAGGCGCTGTTTTTCCCCAGTTCAATGGCCGCGTTTTACGCACAGCCGTGGCGTATTATTACCCCCATTCTATTGCATTTTAGTATTACCCATATTCTCTTTAACTTGCTGTGGTGGTGGGAGTTTGGCGGTGAGATTGAGCGCAAGTTGGGCACTGGTAAATTGATTATTCTCACACTGGTTAGTGGGATTATTCCTAACTTTATGCAATTTTGGTCAACAGGGCCGTTATTTGGTGGTTTATCGGGGGTCGTCTATGCGTTGCTGGGATATTTATGGTGGACAGCTTGGTTACGGCCGCATGTCGGTATTCATCTCAATCGAATGATTGTCGGCTTTATGCTTCTATGGATGGTATTTGGCTTTTTCATCACATCACTCAGTTCCTCAAGTCAAGGGCTGCTTCCGGCAACAGCCAATCTTGCCCACCTGTTTGGTCTGATTGTTGGCTGTGTGCAGGCCGGCTTTGATCGACTTACTGATAAAGATATTTCGTGAAAATGAGATCGGCGACAACATCTTTGTCGCCAGTTTCCTGAAATAACAGATTATTCACGGCGTTAAGACATTGCGTTTTGAGTTTCTCACGACCAGATAGCGATTTGATCTGTTGCGAGTCCATCGACCCCAGAATTTCAATGATGGCATCCCGTAAGAGTGGCGCATTATGTTCGACTTCTTTGAGCTTACTCTCGTGATAAACGCGAAGCTCAATGCTAGCGCGAATATAGCCTAATGATTTACCAGCGGTGATATAGTTGGTCACAATATCCGGTTCGAGGCTGTAATAGGCATATGAATCCTGCGCTTGTTGATCATCAGCGGCAAAGCTGGCCGGTATGCTGGTTGTGGCTAACACCCCAAATAAAAACATCCACTTAAACCATTTCATTGATTGCTCTACCTGTCGTTGGATAAATTGCGCTGTATTGTCGCTGATATCTTCTTGAGGTCAATACTTTAAGTTCATCTTCAGGATTTATTAAAGCATAAATTGTAAAATATTGCCTACAGCCAATAGCATTAACCTCCTCAGCGCTCTTCTTGACGCTGCATCGGACAACGATTAGGCTTGCATTATCTGACATGAAAGTTTAATAAACTTAAGATAACAGAGCGGATGAGCCACGAAAACTATTCATCACTATTTACCTCTATTCATTGGCAAAGTTCATTGCCGGTGAAGATTGCACCAACCCTTTGCCACTGGCTCAGTGACAAAGGCTCGTTAACGATGCGTTTAAAATCATGCTGTGAGCAATTTGCGGTACGTCAGATACCCGTTCAGCACGCCAAACCATATGAGTATGAGGTTGCACTGCTCGGGGATTTTTCGCACTATCGGTCAAGAGAAGTTTATCTACAAGGTGATGGGGTTGACTGGATTTTTGCTCGGAGCTTGTGGCCCGACGTGGCACCTTGTACAGTTTTAAATGAATTGGCGAATCAGCCACTCGGTTCACTCTTATTTGCCAGTGAGCAGAAGGGAAATGTTGCCCGCCATTATGGTTATCTCGAGCTCGCTGAACAGACATTGTGGGCACGTTTAAGTATCTATTCATATCGGAGTATTCCGGTGTTAGTTCAGGAATTGTTTTTACCAGAAAGTCCGGCGTATAGGAGGCATGTTAATGGTCAGTGAACAACCCAGGTGGTTGGTATATGTGCAACTGATGCGATTGAATAAACCCATTGGCTCTTTGTTGCTGCTGTGGCCGACACTATGGGCATTATGGCTGGCTGCCGATGGATTTCCTAATCCAGGGGTTCTGATTGTTTTTGTTCTTGGGGTGGTGATGATGCGTTCGGCCGGATGTGTCATCAATGATTTTGCCGATCGTAAAATAGATGGTTTTGTTAAACGAACTAGTTCTCGGCCTTTCCCATCGGGGCAGATCGCAACTTGGCAAGCGCTTTGTTTATTTGGGGCTCTGGTTGTGGCCTCGTTTTTAATGGTATTGACTCAGAATCGACTGACGATTGAGTTATCGTTCATTGCCGTGGTGTTGGCAGCGATTTATCCATTTATGAAGCGGTATACGAATTTGCCGCAGATGTTTTTAGGACTTGCCTATAGCTGGGCGATTCCGATGGCTTATGCAGCACAAAGTGGTCATTTGCCACTTGAAGCCTGGTTGTTGTTAGTCGCTAATTTTTGCTGGACGGTGGCTTACGACACCTTCTATGCGATGGTGGATCGCGATGATGATATAAAAGTTGGCATTAAGTCGACAGCGGTATTATTTGGACGCTTCGATAAACTGATGATTGCTGTTTTACAACTGACGACCCTACTATTACTGGCGGTGGTCGGGGAGTTACATGGCCTTTCTCCAGTGTATTTTGTGGGGTTACTCGCCGCGGCTGGCATGTTCGTTTATCAGCAGTATTTAGCTCGCTTTCGGGAGCGAGAAAACTGTTTTAGAGCTTTTTTAAATAATAATTACGCAGGGATGATTATTTTCGTGGCAGTGGCAATGGGATGTCTTATTTCAGCCTAATAAAATAGAGCAGACGGTAGAAGAACCGTCTGCTATTGGGCTATAACTGAGCTTGTAAATATATTTCAAGCCCCAACAGTTTTATCTGTCTGAGCTGTTGTTCTAACCAGTGTGCGTGATCAGTTTCAGTGTCATCAATTAGGCGTTGAAGTGCTTTTTTGGTGACATAATCCTGTTCTTTTTCACACAATTGCATTGTTTCTTTAAGCATATCATCGACGCGATATTCAACCTGTAGATCATTATCTAGCATGCTGGGAACATCGTGACCGACCTTAATTGGATCACGAGTTGCCATATCGGGTGTACCTTCTAAAAACAAGATCCGCTCGATGAGGATGGAGATATGTTCGCGCTCTTCAAGTGATTCATGTTCAATTCTTTCAAATAACTTGGTATATCCCCAATCGTCATACATCCGCGAATGGATTAAATACTGATCCATTGCCGTCAGTTCATTGGCAAGTAATCGATTCAGTGCATCAATAACCACGGGTTTGCCTTGCATAATTACTCATCCTCCGAAATTTTTGTTTGTAGGTATTTTTCTTCTCCGAGTATCGAGATTTGGTAAAGCTGAGCTTCTAGCCAGTCGATGTGTTCCTCTTCTTCATGAATAATATCCTGAAGAAGGTCGCGGCTGACATAGTCTGTTTGTTGTTCACAAAGGCTGATCGCCTGAGCTAACAAAGGCAATTGGTCATTTAGAAACTGCAGATTACATTCGAGCATTTCTTTGCTTTGCTCGCCAATCCTCAGAGCCCCTAAGGCTTGCAGGTTCGGCAACCCTTCGAGAAATAAAATCCGCTCAATGAGTTTGTCTGCTTGCTTCATATCTTTAATCGATTTTTTGTAGCAAGCTTTGTTGAGCTCTTCAAATCCCCAATTACCAAACATTCGGGCATGGAGGAAGAATTGGTTGATCGATGTTAGCTCGTAGGTCAGAACTTTATTGAGTAACTGAACGACCTGTGGATTTCCCTGCATAGAGGCCTCCTAAAGGGTAAAATATGTACATTACACTAGCATACCGACTATTTTGTTACAACCAAGTTAAAAAATATAAAATTTAATAAAATCAATTAGTTATAATAATGATTATTATTCTCAATTAATCTATTTGATATCAGTAAATGAACATAAATCGTTCATAGGAATACTTAATTTTGAATAAAAAAACAGCGAGTTAATATTTTAGTCGTTATTTTATGGTGACCGTATTGTCTGAATAGATAATTTTTTAACTAGTTATTTACTTAGCTTGCTAATTAATTATAATGCTACCCTCTGTAACACATGAGAGATCGTAATGAGCTTGGATGAATTAGCATCTGACCAATTAATGGAGCATGCCTTGGCGGAAAAATTAGGGCGTGCCAGTCGGTTATGGCGCAGTGTCGCTGACCGTGGTCTGCACCCGCTGGGACTGACGCATCCTCGTTGGACTGCCTTGTGGAAATTGGCGCGCCTCGAAGGTGAGGTAACCCAAAAACGCTTAGCCGAAGCACTCGAAATCGAGCTGCCTTCTCTGATGCGCACGCTCGGACAACTCGAAGAGCAAGGTTATATTATTCGCCATATCAGCCCACATGATAAACGTGCTCGGATCGTCTGCATGACGGAGCAAGGCGCCGAGCTACTCGGTGAAATTGCCCAGCGTATCTTGAAAATACGTAGAGCACTGCTTAAGAATATTGATGAATGCCAACTCAAAGAGTTTGAAGCCGTTCTTGCACAACTCTCTAGTAATGCTCTGAGCCTCGATAAAGAACTATAAGTTATCTAAAATTTTTATGACAAAACCTCAATTAACGGCTGACCAGCAATTTAGTCGCTGGGTTCGGCGTGTTTGTATTTTATTTTGCCTGCTATTTGTTTATTACCTGATTGCCGACCTTAAAATGCCAGTGACACCGCAGGCTATGGTGGAGCGTCCTGTGATTCAGGTCAGCCCACAGGTGAGTGGCAATGTGACGCGGGTTGATGTGGTGAACAACCAGAAGGTCAAAGCTGGGGAGCTGTTATTCTCTATTGATGCCCGGCCTTATCAGTTGGCACTCGATAAGGCTAAATTGGCTTTGCGTCAGGCCAAATTGACGAATGATGAATTAGATGCGTCGATTCAATCGGCTCGGGCAGAAATTAAATCAACTGCCGCAGTATTGCATCAGCGGCAACGTGATGCCCAGCGAATTGCCAAACTTTACCGCCAGCATGCAGTTTCTTCATCGCGTGAAGATCAAGCGATTAGCGAAGAACAAACCGCAAAGGCTTCTTATGATATGGCGGTTGCTAAATTACAAGGTTTGACCGTTCAGCGCGGGATTAAGGGACCGAATAATTTGTTACTGCAGCAGGCACATAATCAGTTAGAGAGTGCCAAGCTGAATTTGTCGTACACCGAGGTTAAAGCTTCGCAAGCTGGTGTCGTCAGTAATATGCAATTACAAACGGGAACGATGGCTGATTCAGGGAAACCGCTACTTGCCATAGTGGCCGATAAAATCGATGTCGTAGCTGATTTTCGTGAAAAAAATCTGCGCCATGTGATTGCTGGCTCAAAAGCGCTGGTTGCCTTTGACTCTCATCCTGGCGTGCTTTATGACGCCACCGTAGAGGGGATTGATGCCGGGGTGAGCAGCGGCCAGTTTAGTGCAAATGGAGTTTTGGCAACGCCGAGTACATCGAATCGTTGGGTTCGCGATGCACAGCGTCTGCGAGTGCACTTAAAAGTGAAAGATATGCCGGAGCTGGCATCAGGCGCTCGAGCGACTGTGCAATTGTTACCATCTTCCATGCTCCTGTCAGCGGTTGCCAAGGCGCAAATCTGGGCCATTAGTGCCTTACATTTTATTTACTAATTGTGGAGTGTATGGATGCAACAATGGCAACGAGCACTTGGCGATGATGAACTGCGGCGCATGTTGCGGGTCGCTTTTGGCTGTATGTTTGGTTTTCTTCTCTGTCAGACGATGAACTGGCATTATGGCGTGTTCTATACGGTCACGCCGGTGCTGTTGCTGGCAGTAGTGCCTGTATTTACTTGGCGAACGGTCAAAGAAAATATTACTTCGGCGGTTGTTGCCTGTTTACAGGCAGGGATTATTGCTGGGATATTTGGCTCTCATCCATTGGCAATGACTCTTTTAGCCTTTGCAATGTTTGTTTTCTGGTTCTGGATGATGTCCCAAGGGTTTATGACATTTGGTTGTAATGGGGTCCTTTATTTAAGCGTATTGTTGCATTTTGCCAGTTATCACAATGTAGATGTCAACAATATGATCGCTAACAACCTGTGGGCTTCGGTCGTTACCAGTGCCATTGCGCTCGTACTGATACAGTTGATTCCGCCCATTGAGCGACCCGCTTTGCCCCCTAAGCCTGATAAAAATGTGCAGCGGGTGCGTCACGAAATATTAATGGGCTCGGTTGTGGCAACGGGGTCGTTTTTAGCGTTTCAGATCTTTGATCTTAAAGATTCACTCTCTGCCCAGGTCACCACTATTTTACTGTTGTTTCCCATGCACTGGAATGGCTCACTAACGTACGCGCGAAAACGGACTCTAGGCACATTAATTGGCGTCTCTTTTGGATTGTGTGTACAACTGCTTTTATATAACCACAACAATTCGTTATTACTCTATGCGCCATTGTTGTGGGGCGGGATTTTCTGGTTTTGTCATGCTCATCTTAAAGAGGGCAAAGGCACGGGAATTGGCTTTTCAGCCATGACCACCACCGGGATCTTATTTGGTCAGTATCTTTCTGCCGGTGGTGATATCTTCTTTAGCGCATTATATCGCTTTACGAGTGTGGCGGTTGCTGCCTTTTTGGGGCTGATGGCCGTCTATGCGATGCATCGATTACTTAATTGTTTTGCTGCGACGCGTTTTGCCCCAAATGCTTAAATAGTTGCCAGAGTTTGACTGCGATTAAAAAAGCAATGCTCAAATAGATGACATAGCTTATCGACTGGCCAAGACTGTAACAGAATATGAATGTGACAATCGCAGCAAGTAGCGCAACCAAACGTTGGAGTCCTTTTAGCATGATGACTCCGGCTATCATTGCCAGCAGATAGATCACCACAAAATTGCCATTGGTATAAAGTAACAGCTGCGGCAGTTTAAGCCCTAATGCCCACACACTAATAACGACAATGAACGATAATCCACAAATGGTCATGAGCGAGACGACCGGCACTTTGTTGTGGTTGAGTTGTGCCAAATATCTTGGCAGTTTACCTTCATCGGCCAAACTCCATAATAATCGAGCATACCCCTGTACATAGACATTGGTGCTGGCAAAGCAAGCAAAAAAACCAAGCACGGTAACCAATGAGCCAGTGACTGGTCCTAAATGAATAGTGGCCATTTTTCCAAGTGATGCTGAGCTCGGGGTTCCTGCCAGTAGCGGTAAATCTTTGAGTATCAGTACGCTGGCTGCCCAGTAGATGAATAGCGTGACGAGAGTCCCTATAATCAAAGCTAGCGGGAAATCTCTCTCGGGACGTTTGAACTCTTCTCCCATATGCGAAAAGGCTTCTATGCCAATAACACACCAGAACATCAGCCCCAGTGCATCCATTAATGAGCCAGCGTGACTCAAAGAAGGAACCTCAAAATCCACACCATGAGGAGCCATTGTGATCCACAATGCCCCCACGAGAGTGATGATTAAACCAGCGATCAGCACCTGCAATTGACCGCTTGCTTTAGCACCAATTAATCCTAATACGAACATAGCCGCGAGCATTGCTAACTGCAGCAGTAAGTCTTGCCAAGCATTTAAGGGAATTAAAGCTTGCACAAAATGGCTGCCAATGACCAGTGATGCCGGCATGCCGACGGGTAAAATAGTAAAAAATAAAAATGCAGTTAGTCTTTCACTGGAACGTCCGAGAGCCTTACCGACAATATGAGGAACCCCGCCAGCGTGAGGATCTTTTTTACCTAATGCGGCAAAGGTAAACGCAATTGGCAATGTTAAAATGAGTAAGACACCCCAGGCCAATAGAGAGACTGCGCCAGTCTGCTCAGCGGTAATGGCAGGGACGACAAAAATGCCGGTCCCAAGCATAGTTGTGGCTAGCATTGCAATGCCTTGGAATAGGCCTAATTGGGGTTTCAGACGACTCATGATTAACGTTCCAATTCCAGCATGTTGAATAAAAAAAATATGGGAGAATGATAAGCGATTTTGAACCGATTCATAGGCGTTAAATTTGCGGTTTTAGTAATGAATTTGGCGTCTTTGGGCTGCAAATTGTTGGTGAGTGTAAAAAGGCCTCTTGATACACTTCTAAGGCCTTGTTATAAGAGATAAAACCGTGGCGAAAAATAATATGGATAAATTTGATCAACAGATTGTTGCGCTATTAGCTCAAGATGCTCGGCTTTCTGTCAGTGCGATTGCGCGTTCGATTAACTTGTCGCGTTCGGCAACTCAAGAGCGGATCCACCAACTCGAACGCAAGGGAATTTTGGCGGGCTATCATGCTAAAGTGCTCGATCCGGAGCATGGTGAAGCGTTATGTGCCTATTTTGAGGTACACGCCCATGAGTGTCAGTGGGATGATTACCAGTCTCTGATAGCGAGTATTCCTGAGGTGCGCAGTTGTCAGTTTATTAGTGGTCAGATTGATTTAATGATCTATGTCGAGACCTTTAAAATGAGTCGCTTAGAGCAAATTCGCGTTGAGCTTGAACAATTAAATGGGGTGACCTTAGTGCGTACACATTTAGTGATGAAAACACTCATTGATCGTTAAAATCGTTCACAGCAAGCGAAATGCATCGATTTTAAGCCATTTATAATGGCGGCGAAGGAGCGTAAAATATAGCCTCTAATTGTTATTTTCTTTGATGTTTCCCTGTGGCCATATCACTATAGTTATATGCCTAATAACTCGTCTTGTTTATCGATTCTTGATAGTCCATGGCGCCAAAAAGGATTGTAATGCAAACAAATTCTTATCGATCATCTGGAAAGATTTTATTGCCTGTTATTGTTGTCTTAATCATGATTGTGGCAGGCGGGAGTTGGTATTGGTATCACCAGAGTGATACGCAAACGACATCGTCAGCACAAACCCAGCAAAACAAGGCCAAAGGGCGTGGGCATAAGCATCGAATGGGCATGAGACAAGCTCAGCCTGTTTATGTCGGGGCTGTCACAATGGCGAATGTGCCGGTGTATCTTAATGCGTTAGGCAGTGTGCAAGCGAACTCTTCGGTCACCATTACGAGCCGAGTGAGTGGTACGCTTGAGCAGGTTTATTTCACGGAAGGGCAATATGTGAAAAAAGGCCAGCTTTTGGCGCGCATTGATGACCGCGCTTTTCAAGCGACTTTAAAACAGTACCAAGGAAATTTAGCCCAACATCAAGCGTTATTGCAAAATGCCAAACTGACCCTAACACGTTATAAAAAGCTCTATCAGCAAGATTCACTGTCTAAGCAGGATCTGCAAGGACAGATCGCCGAAGTTGGTCAGTATCTTGGATTGGTAGAGGCGGATCAGGCGCAGATTGATTCGGCAAAGCTGAACATTGATTATTCTCGCATTCATTCTCCTATTAGTGGTTATGCGGGGTTGCGATTGACGGACCCAGGTAATTTGGTTAATGCTGATAACACTGAGATTTTGAATGTGTCACAAACTCGTCCGATTGCAGTGGTCTTTTCCATTGCACAGGCCAATCTATCTGATGTGGTGCCTGGGCTTCGTAAAGGGGACACTTTCCCCGTAAATGCTTACAATCAGACAGGGAAAAAGTTATTAGGTCAGGGCCAACTTAAGTTTGTCAGTAACCAGATTGATTCAAGTACGGGAACTGTGAAGCTCAAAGCCATTTTCCCCAACCGCAAAAATATCCTTTATCCCAATCAATTCGTTAATGTGCGATTGCAAATTAAGACTTTAAAAGATGCGATTGTTGCACCGCAGGCCGCAGTGCAGTTAAGTAGCTCTGGCAAATTTGTATATGTGATTGATAAAAAAGATAAAGCCCATAAGAAAGTGGTCGTTACTGGTCCCCCTGATGGGGATGATCGGATTGTGATTGTTAAAGGACTTAAAGCGGGGCAGCAGGTTGCCACCACTGGGATCGATGATCTCTTCGAAGGTAGTCAAGTGACAATTGTCAAAGCACCGTCCAAGGATGTTCAATGAATCCTTCCCGATTATTCATCAATCGGCCTGTTGCGACCATTTTGTTGATGGTCGGGGTGTTATTAAGTGGATTATTGGCATACAAAATGTTGCCTGTTTCGGCGCTGCCACAGGTTGATTATCCGACGATTCAAGTGACAACGCTTTATCCGGGAGCCAGTTCTCAGGTGATGGAAACTGCCGTGACCGCGCCGCTTGAACGCGCGTTAGGGGAGATGGCGGGGTTGAATCAGATGTATTCAACCAGCTCCAATGGGGCGTCGATTATCACGCTAAAATTTAATTTGTCACTCCAACTGGATATTGCTGAACAAGAAGTACAAGCAGCGCTGAATGCTGCAGATTCACTGCTCCCTGGTGATCTACCGACCCCTCCGACTTATAAAAAGGTGAACCCAGCTGATAGCGACATAATGACGATCGCCGTGACCTCTCCTTCGATGGCATTAAATAAAGTGCAGGATTTGGTGAACTCGCGAATTGCCTTGAAAATCTCTCAGGTCTCTGGGGTTGGGATGGTTTCCTTAGCCGGAGGACACCAACTGGCTGTGCGCATTCAGGCTAATCCCATGGCATTAGCCGCGCATCATCTGACGCTTGAAAATATCTACGCCGTTATTAACCAGCAAAATGTTAATGGTTCCAAAGGTGGGTTTGACGGCAAGTATCACTCCGTCAGCATTGATGCGAACGATCAATTACACGATCCTCAGCAATATGCCAATCTCATCATTAAGTATGAAAATGGCTCAGCACTGCGGATAAAGGATGTTGCTAAAGTTACTTATGGCAGTGAGGATGAGTATCAGTCGGCGACGGCGAATGGTAAACCGGCCATTATTATTCAGATTAAACGTCAGCCTGGGGCCAATGTTATTGAGGTTGTCTCTCGGATAAAACAACTGTTGCCGCACTTAAGGCAGCTGTTGCCCGGCAGTGTCAAAATGACGATTCTCTCTGATCGTACGCAGACCATTCAGGCATCTATCTCTGATGTGCAGTTTGAAATGATGCTATCCATTGCGTTGGTCGTCATGGTCACCTTTCTGTTTTTGCGCAATATCGCCGCAACTTTTATTCCCAGTGTGGCGGTCCCTTTATCTTTGATTGGGACTTTTGGCGTGATGTATCTGGCTGGCTTCAGCCTAAATAACCTGACGTTGATGGCGCTCACCATTGCCACTGGGTTTGTGATTGACGATGCGATTGTGGTAGTGGAAAACATTGCTCGTTACCTTGAACAGGGCGAAACTCCCATGAATGCCGCCCTTAAAGGTTCAAAGCAGATCGGTTTTACTATTATTTCGCTGACGTTCTCTTTGATCGCGGTGCTGATCCCACTGTTGTTTATGGGCGATGTCGTTGGACGATTGTTCCGTGAATTTGCCATTACTTTGGCGGTAGCGATTGCCGTTTCGATGGTCATATCGCTGACGCTAACCCCGATGCTGTGTGCTTATTTATTGCGTCATATTCCAGAAGATCAGCAGAGTAAGTTTTATAAAAAAGGCGGGCAACTGTTTGATAAATTGTTGCATGGTTATGAGAAATGTCTCGATGTGGTTCTTAATCATCAACGTATTACACTAGGGGTTTTCGTCTTTTTATTGGGGTTGACCGCCGTCTTATATTGGTGGATCCCCAAAGGATTTTTCCCTTCGCAGGATACAGGCGCTTTGCGTGGTATTACGATTGCCAGCAATGATGTTTCCTTTAAAGAGATGGCGCGTCGGCAACAGTTAATCGTCGATAAGCTGTTAAAAGATCCAGCAGTGGCGAGTATTAGTACAACCGTTGGCGTCGATGGCCAAAATGTCAGCTTAAATCGGGGACGATTACTGATTAACTTAAAGCCTTTTGACAAGCGTTCCGAGCGCGCGCCAGCGATTATTAAAAGGATGGATAAAGAAGTTGCTGATATTCCTGGAATCCATTTGTATTTGCAGTCGCTCCAGGATTTAACTGTTGATGACCAGGTCACGCCAAGCCAGTATCAATTTAACCTATCTGATACCGATAGTAGTGAATTAGTGACGTGGACACCTAAATTGATAGCTGCGATGCGTCAAACTGGCTTGTTTAAAGATGTCGTAAGCAATCTACAGACGCAAGGGCGAATTGCTTATATTCATATTCATCGTGATATTGCGGCTCGTTACGGCATTACCGCCGATGATATCGATTTAGCACTATACAATGCCTTTGGTCAGCGTTTGATTTCGACCATTTTTACCCAGTCTAATCAGTATCGAGTGGTGCTTGAAGTTAGTCCAAATGAGCAATTGAATCCGAGCAGTTTGAAAGATATTTATCTCGCCGGAGAGAACCTCTCATCGAACAGTTCAGGGGCAAGTTCAACTCCTATGATCCGTTTGACTGACGTTGCATCGGTCAAGCTGGAAACCGGCTCGCTGATGCAGGCGCGCTTAAATCAGATCCCTACGGTTACGGTGTCATTTAATTTGCCGGCTGATAAGTCAATTGAACAGGCCCAGCAGCAGCTGAGTGCGATGAGCCAACGGCTGAATTTGCCAGCTGGAATGAGCCTGACTTATCAGGGGGCTGCATCGGCGTTTGATAGAGCAACTGGCAATACTTTGTATCTGATTCTGGCGGCACTTTTAACCATGTATGTGGTGCTGGGTATTTTATACGAAAGTTTTATTCATCCAGTGACCATTTTGTCATCATTACCAACAGCGGCGGTAGGGGCATTTTTAGCACTAATTTTTGATCATTCAGAGTTTAGTATGATCGCGTTAATTGGGGTCATCCTGTTGATTGGGATTGTGAAGAAAAATGCCATTATGATGATCGATTTTGCGTTAGAGGCTGAACAAAAACAACGACTATCGCCCAAAGAGGCCATCGCACAAGCTTGTTCTCTGCGATTTCGACCAATTTTAATGACGACGATGGCCGCCTTGTTAGGGGCTTTGCCTTTGATGTTCGCCCACGGTTCTGGGGCAGAGCTGCGCTCGCCATTAGGCGTGGTTATTGTCGGTGGGTTGATCTTGAGCCAAGTGCTGACGCTCTTTACCACTCCGGTAATTTATTTGTTCTTTGATCGTCTAACGCGCCGGCGGAGGCACGGGTGAATATTTCTCGTCCGTTTATTCTGCGACCAGTTGCGACGTGGCTTTTAAGTTTGTCGCTGATGGCTATGGGAGTCATTGGTTTTCGGTTATTACCTGTGGCGCCGTTGCCGCAGGTGTCATTCCCGGTCATTATTGTGCGCGCATCGATTCCTGGGGCAAATCCTGAAACCATGGCGGCAACAGTTGCCACCCCACTTGAGCGGGCATTTGGAGAGATCGCTGGGGTGAATGAGATGAGTTCGACCAGCTCTCAAGGGTCGACTCGCATCTTTTTACAATTTGATTTAGACCGCGATATTAACGGTGCAGCCCGTGATGTTCAGGCTGCAATTAACGCCTCTCGTAGCCTATTACCAAGTAGTATGCGCACCTTGCCGAGCTATTTTAAAGCAAACTCTGCTGCTGCACCGGTCTTAATGTTATCACTCACCTCCAATGAACTATCGACTGGGCAAATGTATGATTTAGCTTCCAGTCAGCTAGAGCAGCGTATTGCACAGGTGAAAGGGGTCGGTGAAGTGAACTTATATGGGGCTTCTTTGCCGGCAGTGCGTATTGACCTGCATCCTCAGGCGCTCACCCATTATGGTATCTCGCTGGATACTGTGCGCCAGAAAATTGTTGGCGCGACGAATGTTTATCCCAAAGGTGTGATTCAAGGCAACCGCTTTGCCTGGATGATTAATTCTAATGGACAATTGACGAAAGCCAGCCAGTATCGGCCGTTGATTATTGCCTATAAAAATGGGGCTGCGATTCGCCTTAAAGATGTTGCCAATGTCTATGATTCGGTGCAAAACCGTTTTAATGTCGGTTATTACAATAACCAACCGTCGATCAACATTGGGATCACATTGGCGGCTGGTGCCAATATGCTCTCAACGATTGATGCAATTAAATCAAAGTTACCGATGTTTCATAAGATCCTACCCGGTGACGTGCAATTACATACGACTCTAGATCGTTCTCCAACGATTCGCTCATCGTTACATGAGACTGAACGGACGCTGATTATTGCGGTGTCATTAGTGATTGCGGTGGTTTTTCTGTTTCTGCGCAATGGCCGAGCGTTATTGATCCCCGCCGTTGCTCTGCCGTTGTCGTTGGTTGGCACCTTTGCGGTCATGTATCTACTTGGCTACAGCTTAGATAACTTCTCATTAATGGCGCTGATTGTGGCAACCGGCTTTGTTGTGGATGATGCGATTGTCGTGCTGGAGAATATTTCGCGCCACCTCGAAGATGGGTATGGGCCGATTCGAGCTTCACTGCGTGGGGCCAAAGAGGTCGGTTTTACTGTTTTGTCGATGACCTTATCGCTGATTGCGGTGTTTATTCCGCTGCTCTTGATGGGGGGAATTATAGGTCGATTATTCCGCGAATTTGCGGTGACTCTGACTGTATCTTTGCTCATTTCGATGCTGATCTCGTTGACTCTCACTCCCATGCTGTGTTCCAGAATGTTACGGCGTCGACAACAGGGCTGTGCCCAACCACGTCTGTATCAGTGGATTGAGCGTGGTTTTAACGGGATGCAGTGGATCTATCAGCGAGGATTGCGCTGGTGTTTAAAACATCGCCGGATTACTTTATTGTCTTTGTTGGTGACGATTGGTCTTAACTTTTATCTGTTTGCCGTGGTGCCTAAAGGCTTTTTCCCTACTCAGGATACCGGCATGATTTGGGGGGAATTGAGCGCCGATCAAAGTACCTCATTTGCTCAGATGAAACCGCGATTGCGCCGTTATACAGCGCTTATTTTAAGTGACCCGGCGGTAGCAAGTGTGATGAGCTCGGTCAGCAGTAGTGGCCGAGGGGGAAGTAACTCAGGGCGTTTTTTTGTGCGTTTGAAGCCGCTATCGCAACGCAAAGCTTCGGCATCTGAGGTTGCCAATCGATTGTATGCGAAATCAAAGAAGATGGCTGGTGGCGATCTGTTTCTGATGGCGGTCAGCGATATCATGTTTGGTGGGCGGGACTCTAACGCCAGCTATCAGTTAAGTTTACAGTCAGACAGCCTAACGCGATTACGCCAATGGGCTCCCAAAGTGCGTGCAGCACTCGCGAAATTACCGCAACTATCTGGCGTTGACTCTAACCAGCAAACGGGTGGGCAACAGATTAAGTTGGTGATCGATCGCGCTGCCGCGAAACGCTTGGGGGTTTCTGTTAGAGATATCGATGCGTTTTTGAATAACTCGTTTAGTCAGCGACAGATTGCCAATATCTATGAGCCACTTAACCAATATTCGGTTGTGATGGGGTTGACCAGCGACTACACCGATAACAGCGACGTGCTTAACCATCTTAAAATTGTGAATAGCGATGGGAAGGTGATCCCGATTAAGGATTTTGTCTCTTTAACGAGCTCTAATGCCCCTTTATCTGTTCACCATGAAGGCCATGCAGCAACGATTACGGTATCCTTTAATACCGCTGATGGCGTCACATTTCAGGCCGCTCAGCAGGCTATTAAAACCGCCATTGCTAAACTTGGGATGCCAAGTGATGTTGTCGCTGATTTTGCGGGGAATGCGATGCTGTTTAATCAGTTTGTTGGCAATATTCCCTGGCTATTATTGGCTGCGTTAGCGGCTGTTTATATTGTATTGGGAGTGCTTTATGAGAGTTATATCCATCCATTAACCATTCTCTCGACTCTGCCATCAGCTGGTGTAGGGGCGTTGCTATTGATGGAAATGACCGGAACACCACTGACGGTTGTGGCGCTTATTGGTATTTTATTGCTGATTGGCGTGGTGAAGAAAAATGCCATTATGATGATTGATTTTGCGCTCGCGGCTCAGCGTCAGCAGAATCTCAGCCCTGAAGAGGCGATTTATGAGGCGTGTTGTCAGCGGTTTCGGCCCATTCTGATGACATCATTAGCAGCCTTTTTTGGGGCATTGCCAATGGCCATCGAACATGGAGGCGATGCAGACATGCGTAGTCCACTCGGTATTGCTATTTGTGGGGGGTTGGTGCTCAGTCAGCTGTTAACGTTGTTTACCACGCCAGTGGTTTATCTGTATATGGATAAACTCAGCTTTAATACTCGGCGCTTATGGCGGCGTATTGTCCATAGAGAACCATTAAGTTATGAAAGATAACAGATTGCAAACAATAACCGCATTAGGGCGCCTGACTATTCTGGGGCTTGTTATGGCGAGCCTAACAGGGTGTGCAATGGTTGGGCCAGATTATAAGCCGCCAAAAACGGTCACTCTTGGCAACCAATACAAAGCGGCGAAAGGCTGGTCGGTTGCAACACCGCAAGCTGCACAAAATAAAGGCCCATGGTGGCAGGTTTATCACGATGCAACGCTTAATAAGTTAATGAAGCAGGTCGCGATCAATAACCAAAATGTTGCGCAATATCTGGCTCAGTATCAAAAAGCGCGAGCGCTAGCCCAAGCCGCTGGGGCTAATTTAGCTCCGAACGTGTCGTTATCTTTAAGCTCTTCTCGCGCGCAGAAAGGACAAATACTCAGTAATAACCATTCGTTACAAGGGAATGTGAGCTGGGAAGTTGACTTGTGGGGGAAACTTCGCCGAACACGCCAAGAGGAACGTGCTAGTGCTCAGTCAAGTGCTGCCGAGTTGGCATCAGCCACATTAAGCGCACAGTCTGAGTTGGCACAGGATTATTTTGAGCTGCGTATTTTCGATGCAAAAATTAAGCTTTATCAGCAGAATATTGAGATCTACCAGCGTTATCTAAACGTTGTTGAAAATCAGTATAAAGCTGGCAAAGAGACTCGCGATGCCCTTGCTCAGGCTCGTACTCAGTTGCATGGTGCGCGCTCATCAAAATTAAATTTAGTTTGGCAGCGGGCGCAGATGGAGAATGCTATTGCGGTGTTAATTGGCCGCTCTGCTTCGAACTTTTCAATAAAACCGGTGGACTTTAAATATGAGTTACCCAAGATCCCAACCGCGCTGCCATCGCAGTTGTTGCAGCGACGGCCCGATATCGCTCAGGCTGAACGCAATGTTGCCGCGGCCAATGCAGCTGTTGGGGTCGCGATAGCAGGCTACTTCCCGGATGTTACCTTAAGTGCCAGTGGCGGCTTTTCCAGTTCACATTGGGCGGATTTGCTAAAATGGCCTGCGAGGATGTGGTCGATTGGGCCAAGTATTACCGAAACGCTGTTAGATTTTGGCCGAACCCGCGCCGAAGTTCGTCAAGCCAAGGCCAGTTATCGTGCGAGTGTTGCCAGCTACCGTCAGAGTGTGCTTAATGCGATAAAAGAGGTTGAAGACTATTTGATCGAATCGCACGTTTTGGCTCAGGAGCTCAAAGAACAGCAACAAGCAACGGCTTCAGCAAAAGAGTCAGCTCGAATTACGTATAACCAATATGTGGCAGGAATGATTGATTATCTGAACGTGGCAACAACGCAGGCAACTAGCCTCAATCAGCAGCAGAGCCTGTTATCACTACAACAAACACAGCTGATTAATAGTGTGCAACTCATTGCTGCATTAGGGGGAGGTTGGGAGCGCTCAGAACTTCCTGGCATGAGACGTTCAGTTCGGGTTAACCAAGATGCAGCAAAATCCCACGAATAACCGAGTAAAATAAGCTAACGGTGAGTACCGACAAAGCGAGTCGCGCACTTAAAAAATTATGGCGCCCGACAGTCGTTCCATCTTCTAAGCGAACACGGGTTACGGCTTTGCGGGTATGCCTATGGCCTAAATGGAATTCAACACTCTGCCCGCTTTGCAACGCCTGATAAACTTGTTCGCTCATCTGTAATGGCCCTTCAATAACTTGCTTATTGGCTAGGGCGATATAACTGCAGCGGATCCACTGTTTCTTCGCTCTAGGGCAAATAGTAAGGTTATTCTGGGCTACATCAATCACGCGACCTTTTATAATCATAACCATGACAAATTAATGATGAATACGTTTATTTTATCGCCAATTGCGAAAAATTTCATCTTTGTACCCTCTGTAATCGTCGATCACAAGCTAACTTATTTGTTTATAGGGAAATTTAATTGTTCAGTGAACATGATTTTAAATAGTTGCACTTCATGAACTACTGTATATACTAACAGTTGCTGTATAAAAAAACAGGTTCGATATGAAAGCTCTTACTAAACGTCAAAGTCAGGTTTTGGATATAATTAAAACCCATTTAAGCGAAACGGGGATGCCGCCGACTCGAGTTGAAATCGCAAAAGAGTTAGGATTTCGGTCGGCCAATGCGGCGGAAGAACATCTTAAAGCGTTAGCTCGTAAAGGCGTGATCACTATGGTTCCGGGGGCTTCCCGTGGCATTCGCCTCGTTGAGAAAGAGCTGGATGCCCATCGTGACTTGGTGCAAGAATCGACGGCCGCCAATGATGAGCAAGGGCTGCCGCTGGTGGGGCAGGTTGCCGCGGGTGAACCTATTTTAGCTCAGCAGCACATTGAGTCGCACTATAAAGTTGATCCTGCTTTGTTTCATCCTCATGCTGATTTTTTACTACGAGTTCGTGGTGAAAGTATGAAGAACATCGGTATTATGGATGGGGATCTGCTGGCGGTCCACAAAACGCAGGATATATACAATGGTCAGGTTGTCGTTGCCCGTGTCGGGGATGATGTCACGGTAAAACGTTTTGAAAAACAATCTGATAAAGTTATGTTGTATCCCGAAAATGATGATTTTGCTCCGATTGTTGTTGACCCCTCTTGTGAGGAATTAGCGATCGAAGGGCTAGCGGTTGGTATTATTCGAAATAGCGACTGGTTCTAGTTGCTTTGTCGGCATGATTTTTCGCGTCACGAACGCTGCTTTGGCAGCGTTTTGTTTTATCTTACGCAATGCAATAGGTTGTAATGAAACTATTTGACCGCCAACAGCTTAAAGCTATTTTTGCCATAGCTATCCCTATGATTTTATCCAATATCACTGTTCCTTTGCTGGGACTTGTTGATACGGCTGTTGTTGGACATCTTTCGCATAGTTATTACTTAGGTGGCGTCGCAGTTGGGGCGACTATTATTAGTTTTTTATTTTGGATGGCCGGCTTTTTAAGAATGTCGACCACTGGCACAGTTGCTCAAGCTATTGGTCGCAATGACAATGCTCATGCGATTCAAACATGGCGTCATAGTGCCTGCATGGGATTGCTTATTGCTGCCGTACTGATTGTTTGCCAATACCCTATCTGGCTGTTCGCCGCTAAATTAGCGGGGGCTGATCCCAAGGTTGCCGAGTATGCCCATGTTTATTATCTGATTCGAATCTGGGGAGCCCCGGCGGCCTTACTTAATTATGCGACGCTAGGGTGCTTGCTGGGAATGAAGCGCGCGAAAATACCGATGTTCTTGTTAATTGTGACAAATGTCGTCAATATCGCTTTGGATTTGGTATTGGTCATGGGGTTACAGCTGAATGTGGCTGGCGCGGCTAGTGCTTCATTAATTGCCGATTATACCGGAGCTTTGCTTGGGTTATGGTTACTACATCGCGCTTGGCGTAATCGCGGTGAATCGTTGCTGCCTAATCACTGGCTTGGATTTTTACGGTGGTCACAGTTCAATGAATTATTGCGTTTAAATCGCGATATATTTTTGCGTACCTTATCTTTGCAAATATGTTTTAGTTTTATCACCTTTGAAGGTGCGAAACTGGGAACGGTAATCGTTGCTACCAATGCGGTGTTGATGAACTTTATGATGTTTGCCTCCTATGCGCTTGATGGTCTAGCCTATGCGGTCGAAGCGCTGGCAGGCGATGCGGTGGGGCGTAAAGATCGCCAGCAATTTAATCAAAGTGTCTTTGCAACACTGTCGGTGGCGCTGTTAATTAGTATTGCGTTTGCTATTATCTATCAGATCTTTGGCGAGCAGATTGTTGCATTACTCACCAGTATTGATGCTATTCGGCAAAGCGCCGATAAATATCTTCCATGGCTGGTCTTTATGCCTATTGTGGCGGTGTGGAGTTATATCTTTGATGGCGTTTATGTCGCCTTAACCAAAGGGAATGTCATGCGCAACGGTATGATCATCTCCACATTTGTAATTTTTTTCCCCGTTTGGTGGTTGACTCGTAGCTTTGGGAACCATGGGCTGTGGTTTGCGTTATGTTGCTTTATGCTAGCCCGTGGTGTGACTTTGATAGCCCATTATTGGTTTTATAACAAACGCTGGTTTGCCAGAATGACGCAGATAGAGCATCCGAACGGATAACCTAAGCAGTAAGTAAGTTTCGGTTGTTTACAATAGAGTCGCTCATGGTATTGAGAGCGAGCTCACGAACATTTTTAACTCATTTGGATCGCGTTGGCGATCTAATCGAGCTGTGAATATATTCCTTTTCCCAGAATAGATGTGAAGAGAATATTTCTGGGGTTTTCTTGGCCATTAGCTTAAGCATCGGGCCCAATGAATCATCTGATTGATAACCTGCTCTGCTCTCTTATCTGTGGGGAGCCGATATTTGTTAGACCACTCGACTTCATGTTGCCTCTCTCGAATTTGTCGTGGTGTTAAGCCGTACTTTTCTCGGAATTGGCTACTTAAATAATTACTATTAGACAGACCACATTTTAATGCAATTTCAGCAACGCTATTTCCCATATTGATTGGATTATGAAGCGCTTTAAAGCAAGCTGCTAATCGACACTCGCGGATAAACGCTGTGATACCCCCTTCTTCTTTAAAAAGTCGATATAATGTCGAGCGCGACATAAAAAATTGGTTACAAATTGTATCAGCCGTTAGTGATAGTTCACCAATATGCTCATTTATATATTTTTTGATAGACCATTTTATACTGTCACCAATAGATTCAGAGGCATCAAAGTCGTTTTTCAAACAAAGTACATCTAACATTGCCATTAAACTATCCGCTAGGATTAAAGATTCTTTGGCATCGGCTATTAGTAACTGCTCCTTCATCATAGTAATAAAGTCTTTGAATAGCCGCTCGTGAATGCTATGACGTTCAAAAATATGACCGGTTGCTAACGCCAAACGGGGAATATTTTCCAACACCCATGGTCTTGGTAGGACAATGGCTATACTTCTTGCATTTTCATTACTCGAGGCCTCAATGGTCTGGCTCAAGTTAATTGCTGAGATGCCGCCATCTTCAATAAAATCAGAGTTCCCATTCCGGACACAGTTATATCCGGCTGCATATGTATCCAATAATATATGATCGGCTTCTGTAAAATCTTTGTGGGTTTTATGGTTGCGTGTATATTGCTGAGCGGGCATCGTTACATCTGAGTAAAGGAATTTCCCGGCATTTATCAGCGTGAAAGACAGTTTCTGGTTTTCAGAAAAATTCGAAATAGGATAGCATTGAAAATAGGGTGTAACACTTGCTCGCCAGATTTCGAAGGTTTCTTCACTGCTCCCTATGTCATCCTGATTCAGATTAACGCAGGGAAGTAAAATCCTATTTTGTTTTTCCATCACTTCTCCATGACTTATTGACCATCACTGCGACTCACATTTAAGATTAAATCTAGTTAGTCTAGATTTAATAGCTGCTTTTGATGCAGTTTATCGCTTTTTCCTATTTCGAAGTATAGATAATTAATTCAATAACTCTTTTTCAACATTAGGAAGCCCCACTTAAGCCGGATTGCTCAAGAGCGCAGATTTTGGTTCGAGTTCGTATTTGTCTATTTTCGCTAAAGATTAGTTGAGAGTGTTGGTCGCGAATTTGCTTGTTATTATAGTAAAGTCATTTCAAACTGCATTTAATTCAATGCCATCTTTTACATAATTACTTACATTTAAATATGTGATTAATCAATTATTAGTTTCGATCGTAATGAATAACCTTTCGAATATAATTACGGGGGGCTTAGGTAGACTCAAAGATAGTGCTTGGCGCGTCTGCAATGGTGCTATTATGGTGCAATCGAAGAGAGAGTCAAAGTTGAATCAAATTATAGTGGCTATTCGGTATTACTTAATTAATCTTCATTTTCGATGGGGGAAGCAGGTATATTGACATGAATTAAAAGACGAATACTCATGTATCCTCTGATATTTGAACTGTTATCATTGACCGACTTTTTGTTATCGGTTAATCGACTGAATACGTATAATAGCGCTATTGTTTAACAAAAAGGTTTTGTCGTGTTTCACATCGCATTATTTGAGCCACAGATTGCACCAAACTGTGGCAACATTATTCGTTTGGCTGCGAACAATGGTTGTCAGCTGCATCTAATTGAACCTTTAGGGTTTGATTTAGAAGAGAAAAAATTGCGTCGGGCAGGGTTGGATTATCATGATCTGGCGCATGTCACCGTGCATCCTGATTATTGGGAATTCGCTCATCAGATGCAGGGGCGAACCATCTGGGCTTGTACGACCAAGGGCACTCACTCTTATACCGATGTCTGTTATCAAAGTGGTGATGTGCTATTGTTTGGTGCTGAAACACATGGATTGTCGCCAGAGGTGATGCATTCCATTGAGCCTAAACAACGGATTCGAATCCCCATGCAGTCGAATAGTCGTTGCCTAAATTTGTCTAATTCTGTGGCTGTGATTAGCTACGAAGCGTGGCGTCAGCATAGCTTTGCCGGTGGGGTGTAATGTGAGGTTTTTATTGATTTGTTGTTTTAAATCAACCTTCCTAAGTACACTTTAAAGTGTAATACTCATGGCTCTTTTTCACAAAGAGCCAGTGATTGTGTCAATTTGTCTCAATCAATCTTCTCTTTTTTATTTATCCATATTCATGTCCATTGTTGTTAAACGATGGGGCGTTTATCTTCGAGGGATGCTTGGATGCGCCAAAATTTATCCGTTAGTGAACATGAAGTGTTGTTTCCCGACCATTATAATTTGCTATCAACGACAGATTTAAATGGGGTGATCACATACGCAAGCCCTCATTTTTGCAAAGTGGCGGGGTTTAGTCGTGACGAACTTATCGGACAACCCCACAATATTGTCCGTCATCCGGATATGCCCGAGGCTGCTTTTGCTAATCTATGGCAGCAGGTTAAGCAGGGAAAATCTTGGCATGGACTGGTTAAAAATCGTTGCAAAAATGGTGATTATTATTGGGTTGATGCATTTGTTTCGCCCATTATTGAAAATGGTAAAATTATTGAGTACCAATCGGTACGCCTAAAGCCTTCCCGAGAGCATGTCGAGAATGCAGAACGTGCATATGCAAGGTTCAAGGCCGGCAAAGGCCGTTTATTGGCTGCGCATGCCTCAGTTTCATTATTCCATCGTCTTACAATAGCGTTAATTGTCTCAGCAGTGGTGAGTTTCGCGTGTGACTATTGGGTCAACTCTTATTTGGCACTGGGATGTTTTATGCTGCTAAGCATAATTGCTAGTTTTATTTTGACTCGGCCTCTGACTCAAATTACGCAACGTGCCCATGTTCGCCATAACCACCCACTGATTACTTATAGTTACCAGAATCGCAGTGATGATATAGGTATTATTTTACAGGCGCAAAAAATGGACAAGGCCGAGTTAAATGCAGTACTGGGCCGTATTCTGGACTCGAGTATTCGAATTACCCATTCAGCCACAGAGTCTCGCGAAAATGGTTTGCAAAGTGTGGCGCAGCTTGAGCATCAAAATGAACAGACTCGAGCTGTTCGTGTTGCTGTGGAGCAGATGAATCAGGCGAACAATGAAACGGCTGAAAATATGCAAGTAGCAGCGGGGTCAACGCAACAAGCATATAGCATGACTGAACAACTCGCTCGGGGGACAACGCAAAGTTCTCAGGTCATTCTCAAACTGGCTGAGCAACTCCAGCAAGCGGTAAGCCAAGTGAGTGGATTAAGCGATCGAGGACAAGAAATTCAAGGTGTTTCGGAATCGATCGGTGCTATTACTGACCAAGTGAACTTACTTGCCCTAAATGCTGCTATTGAAGCAGCTTGGGCGGGTGAGCATGGCCGTGGTTTCTCGGTTGTAGCGGATCAGGTTCGCTCCCTTGCTCTGACAACTCAGAACTCTACTGGGCAAATACAGGAAGTGACTCAAGAAATTCTCGAACAGACTCGCCGGGTGGCAGCGACGATAGACCAGACTCGCCAGTCGGCACTGAGCTGCCAGCAGCAGATTGAGCAAGCTTTTGAACAGTCGCAAAATACTTTGCAGTTTGTTGATACTGTCTCAGAGCGGAGTCAGCAGATCGCTGTTGTATTAGAACAGCAGGCTCAGATTAGTCATGAAGTGGTCGAGCGTATCCGTCACATTCATGAACTGAGCTTGCGTTGTAGTGACCTGGTTAAAAGCAATGTCACCTATAGCAATAGCTTGGTGTTAGAGATGAACGAACAAACTCGTTTAGCCAATCAATTGCGCCAACTGGCCTGATTTAGCGAGCACGATGGGGAAGATAAATGGTGACCGACAGACCCGTTTGCGTGGCCCGATTTTTTGCTTCAATGCGTCCACCATGTTGACGTACTGCCCAATCTGCAATCGCTAAACCTAGTCCAACACCGCCTGAGTCCCGGTCGCGGGCTTCACTGGCGCGATAAAATGGCCGAAAAATTTCCTTGAGCTCATCTTCAGGGATCCCTGGGCCATCATCAATCACGCTAAACATCAATTGGCGAGCATTGTGATGGATGGTAAGTTCAATCGTTTGACTGGCATATTTAATTGCGTTGCGACAGAGATTTTCAACGGCGCTCAATAGCGCCTCAGGAAAGCAGTAAATGACCTCGGGTCCCTGATTACTCAGAATAAATGTTTTACCGACCTGAGAGGCTTCGAATTGACAATCATTGGTAAGTTCTTCAAGCAGTTCATTTAAATTTTGCTGTTCTAATTTACTTTCATCCAACTGCATGCGAGATAAACCAAGCAACGCTCGAATCATCTCTTCTAAACGTTCAGCTTCGCGCTCAATACGTTGCAGCTCTTTGGTTGCTCCATAGCGCTTATTACTGAGTGCTACTGCCATATTGAGCCGGGTGAGCGGTGAGCGTAGTTCGTGGGAAATGTCACTGAGTAAGCGCTGCTGATTGGTAATTGCATTGGATAAGGTCGTCGACATTTGGGAAAGGCTTTCGGCTAATTGTCCGACCTCATCTCGGCGGTGAATATCCGGAAGTTTCACCGAGAGATCGCCCATCGCAATTTGGTTGGCAGCGTTACGCAATTTCTTAAGTGGTGCCGCAATGTGCCAAGCTAACATAATACATGCAATGAGGCTGAATACTACCAGCATCCCTATCAACGTCTCGGGTCGCATTTGAAAATGACTTAGTGCATCCATTTGTTCTGGACTGATTTTTCGATTGATATAGAGGAGATAACTTGAACCATTTAACTGAACTTTCTGCGGACCAAAGACAACGCGTTGTGTCCCAAGGATGCGTAGTTTGGGATCTTTTTGTTTATCGTTACTTAAAATAAACCGTATGATTTCTCGCCGGTTGCGTCCCATATTTGTCGCGTTGACGATTTCTCCAGTATGACTAACCAGAATCAGACTGGGGGTTGATGAATGCGGTTGCAGCAGGTTATGAAATCCCGGTGGCAGAAACGGAAAATCACTGGGAGGTCCGTAGTGCAACATAAAGGCGTTGCGTTGCAGTTCTTGGCGAGCCCAATCTGGTAAAGGATGGTCGGTATTGATGCTCAATTGCATAATCAGCAAGGCGGTGCCAACGGTCAAAATTAAAATGACCCAAAATGCCAAAAAGATTTTAAAAAACAGGCTGCTGATATATTGAGAAAGGCGTTTTACCATTGCAACCATAGGTACCCTTTACCGCGAACTGTTTTTATACGAGGTTGGTTGTCATCTCGATCGGGGATTTTTTTGCGCAGGTTTGAAACGTGCATATCTAGACTGCGATCAAACGGCATTAATTTTTTTCCCAACACCTGCTCGTTGAGTTTTGCTTTATCAAGAATTTCTCCAGGGTGACGCAAAAATTGTTCGAGGAGCAAAAATTCAGTACTGGTTAGTTCAATGGGCTCACCATGGTGTAAGACTTCCTGACGGCGTGGATAGACCACTAAGTCGTCATGGCTAACTTGGTCATCACTATTTTCTTCTGGAATTTTTACCTGATGGGTTCGGCGCAAAATAGCTTTAATACGAGCCAAGAGCTCCCGATCACTAAATGGTTTTGGTAGGTAATCATCGGCCCCTAGTTCTAATCCGAGCACACGGTCAAATTCATCGCCTTTTGCGGTGAGCATTAACACTGGAATTTCTAAGCGAGCGGCGCGCATCTCGCGTAAGATGTCAAAGCCGTTTTTGCCTGGCATCATGACATCCAGTAGGACAAGATCGATATGTTTTTGTAAAATATGTTGCATGGCCAATTGGCTGTCGTGGCACGCTTCAAATTCAAAACCTTCTAAAGTTAAAAGGTCACAAAGTAATTCAGTAAGCTCCTGATCATCGTCGATCATCAGCAGTTTCATATTGCGCTTCCTCTTGTGATAGTCCGATCAACCATATAAGTATTATTGGTCAGGCGAAAACAGTGTAACGGACTAAAGATATTTTTCTGAATGTTTTACCCTGCTTTACTTAGTTTTGCGAGTACTAGCGGTTAAATCGGTATTTCATAGTTTTTAGCATCATGGTCGTGTGGCTATCAATACTAATACCATCAGATTAGGCTGGTTAGCCACTGATAGCAATCCCTCATGGAACGACATATCTATTGGAATTCATTATTATGGCTTAATCATAACGAATTTTTCTTCATTCATGAAAAATATGAGCAATTATTGCCTTATAGCACTGTTTTAATATTACTTTTGCGCTTTTTTACACCACCCATTACGTAATTTAGTTACAATATAAACTGGTTTGGACTCTGATGAGGGATAGAGTGGCAGATAACAATTATGTCAAATTGGTACACTCAGCGAGTTTAATGGCAACCTTGGTTGCGCTTTTATTATTGATTATTAAAAGTGCTGCGTACTGGCTTACCGGGGCCGTGAGTATACTCGCCTCACAAGTCGATTCGTTAATGGATATTGGCATGTCGCTGGTTAATGTTTTTGCGGTTCGTTATGCATTACGTCCGCCTGACAATGAACATCGCTTTGGTCATGGCAAGGTAGAACCGATCGCTGGATTAGTACAAGCCGGATTTATCGGTGGGACAGGGATTATTCTATTTTATACTGGGGTTGGTTCACTGTGGAGTCCCAAACCGTTGACATCGACTTCAGTGGGGATCATTGTCATGATCATTTCCACTGTCGCAACAGCCTTACTGGTTGGTTACCAGATGTATGTGGTTAAAAAAACAAATAATCAGGTGATTCATGCCGATTCATTGCACTATTGCATTGATATTTTGATGAACCTCGCGGTGATTGTTGCGTTAGTGTTAGATCGTTGGGGATGGTCATGGGCTGATGGTGCCTTTACTATTGCGATCGCGGCTTATGTGCTGCATAGTGCTTGGCGCATTGGTTTTGATGCTTTTCAGCACCTATTGGATAGAGAACTTGATGATTCGACCAAAGCCGCTATCCGGGAAATAGCACTCGGGGTGGATGGCGTTGCTGGTCTGCATGATATGCGGACTCGGCAAGCAGGACAAATTAAGTTTATCCAATTTCATATCGAGCTCGCAGATGACTTATCACTGATAAATGCACATAGCATTAGTATGCAAGTTGAGCATAAATTGCAAGCGAGATGGCCAGAAGCAGATGTGATTATTCATCTTGATCCTCTTTCAATTGTCGAACAAGAGGTCAAATCCGGGTATCATTTTTAAACGAATGTTGTGTTGTCTAAAATGTGAAGGGAAAAAATAAGTCATTATGATACTTACTCGCCAACAAGTCTGGGAACAAATTGTCATTGAAGCCCGAGAGCTTACGGTTGATGAACCGATGCTGGGTTCGTTCTTTCATGCGACTATTTTAAATCACAAAAGCTTGCGCTCGGCGTTAAGTTTCCAGTTGGCGAGCAAGCTTGATAGCACGACGGTTCAGTCGATTGTACTTCGGGAGATCATTGAAGAAGCCTTTCGTAGTGAGACGGATATTCTAGATGCGGCGGCAGCCGATATTGTCGCGGTCGTCGACAGAGATCCTGCGGTGGCTCATTACGCGATTCCACTTTTATATCTTAAAGGATTTCATGCTCTGCAAGGTTATCGCGTTGCCCATTGGCTTTGGAAAAATAATCGTCAGTCATTGGCCAGTTATCTGCAAAATCAAATTTCTGTGGTCTTTGGCGTGGATGTCCATCCGGCCGCCCAAATCGGTCGTAGTATTATGTTGGACCATGCCACCGGAATTGTAGTTGGGGAAACGGCCATTGTTGAGGACGAAGTGTCTATTTTGCAGTCTGTCACTCTCGGTGGGACAGGGAAAGAAAGTGGTGATCGTCATCCGAAAATCCGCCGGGGTGTATTGATTGGGGCCGGGGCAAAAATTCTTGGTAATATTGAAGTGGGCAGAGGTGCGAAAGTCGGCGCCGGAAGTGTGGTATTACAAGATGTTCCCGAGCACACAACTGTGGCTGGGGTCCCGGCAAAAATAGTGGGCCGTCCAGAGTGTGACAGCCCAGCAAGTACGATGAGTCAGTCTATCTAGTTTTTCTGGTCAATCAGTTGAAATCTAGGACAGCTTTGGCCGTCTTTTTCGGCCAACTGATTAAATAAGCTCAAAGGTCGTACCCACAGTTGCCGTTCGCCATATAATGGTCGATAGATCACCATCCATTCTTCGGTTTCACTATGGCGGGCAATGTCTAAAACTTCGTAATTATTTCCTTTAAAATGGCGGTAGATGCCGGCTTTGGGAATGTTGTTTGGTTTTTCATCAGATGACGATGCGCTCACGCTGAACTCCTTGTTGACTTGCCGCGACAAGGGTATGCTTCGAGCAAGCCGTTAATCTTATTATCGCACGTTTATTCTACTTGATAGGAGCAGCTATGTCGTTTGAATTACTAGAAGAGCTGGAAGCTAAAATCCAGGCCGCAGTGGAAAATATTGAATTATTGAGAATGGAAATCGATGAACTTAAAGAACAAAACAGTCAACTGAGTGATGAGAATAATCGACTCCATCAGGAACAACAAGCCTGGCAAGATCGCTTAAAATCACTGTTGGGACGTATCAACAACGTGAATTCAGAAGAATAATCGTTTATTCAGGAAAGTAAAAAATAGCAGCCTCGTAGCTGCTATTTTTTTATTTATTCCAAATCAAGCGTATCGGGTGAGAGAATGATTCCAGTGGTGTCAGCGTATAAATGATCTTCAGGTAAGAAAGTCACCCCACCAAAGTTAACTGGAACGTTAATTTCCCCATTTTCATCTTCAAAATCGGCTCCTACAGGAATAGAGCCCATCGCATGCACGCCAATATCGAGATCTTCAAGTGCATCGACATCTCTGATACAACCATAAACGACGATACCTTCCCAGCCGTTTTCCAGTGCTGTTGTTGCCATTGCTTCATCGATTAAGGCTCGTCGCATCGAACCGCCGCCATCGATCAGCAATACTTTTCCTTCCCCATCTTCCTGAATGACTTGGTTGATGAGTCCACTGGCTTCAAAGCATTTGATCGTAACGATAGAGCCGCCAAATGAAGTTTGACCGCCGAAGCTAGCAAATATGGGTTCAACCACATCAACTGTGTCTGCATAGATGTCGCATAATTCCGATGTGTTGTATTCCATAATAAGATCTCGTTGCTTGATGACATATGGCCCAAGTATAAACCCTAAGTTTCCGTTTTCAATTGAAAAAATATGACGAAACGATAAGAGCATAGGGGAATCAGCGTTTCTTCACAAAAATTTAGGTTTTTTCTCGCTGCAGTGAATCTGTAAGCGACTTAAAAACGGAGTGTTAAGAGCACCAGAGCCGTGTTGTTGTTAGCAAATAAAAATAGCCGGCTTAAGCCAGCCAGCTATGAGTGGATGCTATTTGTTCTACAAAATGAAGCGAGTTAAATCTTCATCTTCAACCAGTTCGCCGAGATGTTCATTGACATATCCAGCATCAATGGTGATGGTTTGACCATCATGATCGGCGGCACTAAAGCTGACCTCTTCCATTAACCGTTCCATGACTGTATGCAGTCGGCGTGCACCGATATTTTCAGTGCGCTCATTGACCTGCCAAGCGGCATCAGCAATCCGTGCAATTCCATCATCTGTGAAATCAATGTTCACATTTTCAGTTTTCATCAGAGCTTTATACTGCATGGTCAGCGAAGCATTCGGCTCAGTTAAGATCCGGACAAAATCACTCGAACTCAGTGCATTTAAACTGACGCGAATCGGAAGACGACCTTGCAGTTCTGGAATAAGATCCGATGGTTTGGAAACTTGGAACGCTCCGGAGGCGATAAACAGAATGTGGTCGGTTCGAACCATGCCATGTTTCGTATTAACTGTTGAACCTTCTACCAAAGGTAAGAGGTCACGTTGCACACCTTCTCGACTTACATCAGGCCCTGAGGACTCCCCGCGTTTACAGATTTTGTCAACTTCATCAAGAAAGACAATCCCTTGGTTTTCAACCGCTGCGAGTGCCTTTTCTTTGAGTTCTTCTGGGTTTAGTAGTTTGGCGGCTTCTTCCTCGGTTAGCACTTTTAACGCATCTTTAATCTTCATTTTGCGTTTTTTGCCATTCTGCTGACTGCCCAGGTTTTGGAACATGCTTTGTAATTGGTTCGTCATCTCTTCCATTCCGGGGGGAGCCATAATTTCAACTCCGACCTGAGGCTGAGCGACTTCTACTTCAATCTCTTTATCATCGAGCTGGCCTTCTCGCAGTTTCTTGCGGAAAACCTGTCGAGTATGATTGTGGTTTTCTTTTTCGCTATCGTCATTCCAACTGGATTTTGCTGATGGCAATAGCACATCAAGCACACGTTCTTCGGCATGTTCTTCGGCGCGATAACGCACTTTTTCCATTTCCAGTTCACGGGTTATTTTCATGGCAACGTCAGCGAGATCTCGAATGATTGTGTCGACCTCTTTGCCAACGTAACCGACCTCGGTGAACTTAGTTGCTTCAATTTTAATAAATGGTGCATTCGCTAATTTAGCCAAGCGGCGGGCAATTTCAGTTTTACCAACCCCAGTTGGACCAATCATCAAAATATTTTTAGGTGTTACTTCTTGACGCAGTTCTGGGTCAAGCTGCATACGGCGCCAACGGTTACGCAATGCAATGGCAACTGCTCGTTTGGCTTCGGCTTGTCCAACAATATGGCGGTCAAGCTCAGATACGATTTCGCGAGGAGTCATTTCAGACATGATGGGATCCTGTAAATGATTTGTTTATTCGATGTCGAGTTCTTCGATGGTCTGGTTGGCATTGGTATAAATGCAGATACTTCCAGCAATGGTCAAACTCTTCTCGACAATGTCTTTAGCGTCCAACTCGGTATTTTCTAACAGCGCTAATGCCGAAGCCTGTGCATAGGGGCCACCAGAACCCATCGCAATGATGTCGTGCTCTGGCTGTAAAACATCGCCATTACCGGTGATGATGAGCGAGGCGGTTTTATCAGCGACCGCTAAGAGTGCCTCAAGGCGTCTCAGGGCGCGGTCAGTTCGCCAGTCTTTGGCAAGCTCTACAGCCGCTCGCATTAATTGCCCCTGATGCATTTCAAGTTTCGCTTCAAAGCGCTCGAACAAAGTAAACGCATCTGCTGTGCCACCAGCAAAACCAGCTAAAACTTGGCCGTTATAGAGCCGGCGAACTTTACGGGCATTGCCTTTCATGACGGTATTACCCAAGGTAACTTGACCATCACCGCCTAGCACAACTTTATTGCCGCGACGCACAGATACAATAGTAGTCACAATAAACCTCTCTGTTGCTGAATTAGATCGCGTTACGATCAGCAGATAATGATGTGGATATGGGGCAATGACACCGCTTTTTCAAGGGGAAATGCTTACTGAATCGATACAAGAATAACAAAAATTTTAGAATGAACACGAGTTGACTAATTTCTAGCCGGTTGTCCTTTTGTAAAAAGGGTAGTAAAAAGGGCTGTTTTATCCAGCCCTTGTTGCCCAAAGTGGTTAAATCTTAGCGGTCACTTCCAGTTCCAATACCATAGCTGACAACCGTTAATGCCATTACGCTGCAACAGATGGCGGTCACTGTCGGCTGAGCGGCGAGTTTTATAAGGGCCCAATACAACTCGGTACCATACGCCATTTTTTCCTTCGCTGCGTCGAACTTGGCTTGAGAGGCCGGTAAAGGCAATTTGAGCCTTCAATTTATCGGCATCATCACGATTACGGAACGAAGCACACTGCATCTGGTATTGATGCGTTGATTCTTTCTGTTTTGGAACCTTTACCTTAACCTGCTTATTTTCCAACTCTTCAATGTAGGCAGGCACCTTGGGTTGTTTGGGTAACGGTTTGAGCGTAACCGGTTTGCTTGCCGCAGGAACCACTGCTGTTGGTAACGGTGCCCGTTTGGTCGCGGAATTATTAATTTTATAAAGCAATGTGACAAATGCGATAATTGCAATTAGCAGTAGCACAAGAGCCCCGAGTGGAAAGCGCCGTTTTGGCGCTGGTTTTTTGCCCCTCGGGTGCTTTTTATTGTTCTTGGGCTTGCGCCCTACATAATCCCTCGCCATCGTTGTTTACATCCGCTCTAAGGTGTTAATTCCCAACAAGGCTAGCCCTTGTTTGAGCACTTTGGCGGTTAATGCCGCTAATTGCAAGCGAGAAGCTTTAACAGAATCGTCAGCTGAAAGAATTGGGCATGCCTCATAGAAGCTCATAAACAGTCCGCTTAAGTCGTATAGATAGTTACATAACAGATGTGGCATCCCTTTAGCTGCGACCTGATGAACCACATCATTAAATGCGATAAGCTGTTGAGCCAGTGCTTCTTCTTGTTCTTGATTCAGCTCTAATGAGGCTTGATGTTCTTGTAATGTCACCCCGGCTTTACGAAAGATGGCACAGATGCGGGCATACGCATATTGCAAGTATGGTGCTGTATTGCCGTTAAAAGCGAGCATATTGTCCCAATCGAACACGTAGTCGGTAGTGCGGCTTTTGGATAAATCAGCATATTTCACAGCAGCCATCGCGATGGTGCGTGCCACCTGTTCTTGTTCCTCTAGAGATAAATTACTACTGCGCTCTTTAATCATTTCACGGGCACGGTTTTCAGCTTCATCTAGCAAATCGCGTAGTTTTACCGTGCCACCGGTCCGTGTTTTAAATGGCTTACCATCTTTGCCAAGCATCATGCCAAAGGCGTGATGTTCCAATGAAACCGATTCAGGGACATAGCCAGCTTTACGGACGATGGTCCAAGCTTGCAATAAATGCTGATGCTGACGGCTATCGATAAAGTACATCACACGGTCTGCTTTGAGCGTTTCATAACGATATTTCGCGCAAGCAATATCGGTAGTGGTATACAGGTAGCCACCATCTTTTTTACGAATGATCACACCCATCGGTTGACCATCTTTGTTTTTAAATTCCTTTAGGAAAACGACAGTCGCACCCTCATCTTCGACGGCAATGCCTCGTTTGAGTAAATCGTCAACAATACCTGCCAGCATGTCGTTATAAAGGCTCTCACCCATGACGTCTTGTTTGGTGAGTGATACGCCCATCCGGTCATACGTTTGCTGATTATGGTTCAGCGTGATGTCAACCAGCTTACGCCACATAGTATGGCAGTATTCATCCCCCCCTTGCAGGCGAACCACATAGTTACGGGCTCGCAGGGCAAACTGCTCATCGCTATCATAGCGCTGCTTGGCTTGACGGTAGAAACTTTCTAAATCGGCCAGACTAATATGGGTAGGGTCGATGCCTTGCTCTTTGGCGAGATCTTCTAAATTGGCAATGAGCATCCCAAACTGGGTGCCCCAGTCACCAATATGATTGGCTCGAATCACATGATTGCCGAGTGCCGCTAAGACCCGAACGATCGCATCGCCAATAATGGTTGAGCGAATATGGCCGACATGCATCTCTTTGGCGACGTTTGGCGCTGAGTAATCAACTACCACGTTTTGATGTTGATCTTGGACAATCCCCAAAGTTTTAGACTGCGCCATCTGTTCAACCTGACTGGCTAGCCATTGGCTGTTCAGATAAAAATTAATAAATCCGGGGCCGGCGATCTCAGTTTTTTCAACTAAGTTACTGTTGGGCAGGTTATCGACAATCAACTGCGCCAAGTCACGCGGCTTATGGCCGGCAGGTTTGGAATTCACCAGTGCAAGATTAGTCGCCAAATCACCGTGGCTTTTATCTTTGGTTTTATCGACCATGATGCGAGCATTCAAATCACTAGGAAGCAGTTCCTGTTGTTTGAGTTGATCGATGGTTGCTTCAAGTAGTTTTACGATGAGCTCTTTCATGGTTGGATTTTTACCTGTCTGGCTTATTCATTCGTTTAAATTTGAGGGCGAACATTTTACCGTCAAATGCAACGAAACACTACAGCTAACCGATTTCTTATTGAAGTTACATCATATCGATCGGGTCAATGTCTACTGACCAGCGAACTCGCTTCGCCGCGGGTAACTGCTCAAGATAGTCGATCAGTATGCTGATGAGCTGATGCAGATTTTTGCGCGCATTGGCTTGAATTAACTGTTGTTGGCGAAATTTTCCGGCTCGTTTCGGCACGGGCGCTTCGTTAACCGGAAAAATCCAGCAGCCACTCTGTTGGTGTTGCTGAGCAAACTGTTCTAGCTGTTGGCCAAGGGTATTCAGGTGATTCAATGAGGTAGCTTCAAATCGCAGTAATGCCTGGTAACTAAAAGGGGGGAGGTCGGTGAGTTTACGCTCAGCCAGAGCAAAGCGAGCAAAATGCCCATATCCATTATTAATCAGATCCTGTAATAATTCGTGTTCAGGATGGTGAGTTTGCAAGTAGACTTTGCCAGCCATTCCTGAGCGACCAGCACGTCCGGATACTTGAATAAACAGCTGTGCAAGACGCTCTGAAGCGCGAAAGTCACTACTAAATAAAGCATGATCGATATCTAAAATAGCCACCATGGTGACACTCGGGAAATGGTGGCCTTTGGCCAGCATTTGGGTGCCGATTAAGATTTGGTGTTGGTTTTGTGTGATCTCTTCAAGCACCTGATCGAGCGCCCCTTTGCGTCGAGTACTATCCCGGTCAATTCGCGCTATCGAAACATCGGGAAATAACTGTTGTAGTTCGCTCTCAATTTGTTCGGTACCGATCCCGGTAGTTACCAGATGTGTAGAGCCGCAATGTTGGCACTGTTTGGCAATGGCCCGCTGACTCCCACAATGGTGGCAGGCCAGATGTGGTGGATGGTGGTGTAAAGTATACGGGCGCTCGCAGCGCTCGCACTCAACCACTTGGCCGCATTCATGGCACAAGAGCGCGGGGGCATAACCGCGGCGATTTAAAAACAGCATCACCTGTTGCCCCTGTCCTAATGTGTCTTGCATCGCCTTGAGCACCTGTGGCGATAACCCTGCCCGGAGCGGTTGGGCACGGATATCAACTAATGCATAGCTAGCGACACTCGCCAGCCCTGCACGTTCTGTTAATTCAAGGTGCTGATAGCGGCCAATTAATGCATTGTTGAGTGTTTCTAATGCAGGAGTCGCGCTGCCCATGACAATTGGGATCTGTTCAAGCTTGGCACGCATGAGAGCAACATCACGCGCATGGTAGCGAAAGGTATCCTGTTGTTTAAAAGAACTGTCGTGTTCTTCATCAATGATAATGATCCCTGGGTGTAACATTGGCGTAAATAAAGCGCTGCGAGTGCCAATAATTATCGCCGCATGAGCATCTTTGGCCTTTAGCCATGCAGCGCAGCGCGCCTTATCATTCAATCCTGAATGTAAAATAGCCATGGGCAGGTTAAAGCGCTTTTCAAATCGCGCGATAGTCTGAGCAGTCAAACCTATTTCTGGGACTAAAATCAATGCTTGCTGTCCGGCTTTTAAAATAGGCTCTAGGATCTGTAGATATACTTCAGTTTTACCTGAACCGGTGATCCCATCCAGTAAAAAAGGTGCAAATTGTCCCGCTTTACTATTAATCGCCGCAACTGCGATGGCTTGCTCGCGGTTGAGTTTTAGAGGCTGTTCGGCTAACTCAGCAAGCGGTTCATAGTGTGTTAGTGAGCTGCTAAGCTCGGTGGGTTGCACATAGTGATTGCTCGCAAGCGTACTGAGGATGGACTGAGTAATACCAGCTCTAAGAAAAATTTCGTGAGCTACTTTTCCTTCATGCTCAATGAGCAATGCCAGCGCTTGATTTTGGCGGGGAGCTTTGGTGGTGTGTTTAAGTTGTTGATAATGGTGCTTGCCGGCGTCGGTCAGTTGCCAGGCTTTGACTGTAGGATGCTTCGCCAATTGCCCTTGACGCAGTAATTTGGGCAGCGACTGCAGATAAATATCACCCAAGTTATAGTGGTAATAACTGGCTGCCCAGCGTAATAACTGATGTAATTGGCTATTCAGCAGCGGTTGTTCATCGAGTATCGCTTCAATGGGGCGTAGCTTCTCAAGTGCAATATTCGTTTCATCTGGCAATTCAATGACGATTGCGGTCATATTGCGTTTGCCGAACACCACTTGCACCCGAGCGCCAATGGCTGGGGTTGGTAACTGCTCGGGAAGCAAATAATCAAAACTGCGACGAATGTGCGTTGCCAAGACCACTCGAACCAAGCGCATTAGCACCATCCTTGGTCAATCAAGATATTTGGCTTTTTGCAGATGGGATTTAATGGTTGTTTGGCATTCATGTAAAGCACCTGAGTCATAAGATAGTCAACAGATAAGCAATGCAGTGTATTGGCTTTTATAATGTCAGTCTAACGGCTCTTGGCGGTTAAAACTTATAATTGTCGATCAAGGGCTAATATAGGGTGGTAACGGTGAAAAAAACACCATAAAAGCATTGCGGCCAAGAGCTTGATCCGTTAATATTCGCGCCCTGAACTAAAGAGTATATACTCTTTTTTATGATTAATGTTTCGTGTGGTGTCTGGCTTCGGGCTTGATAGCGACACGGCCTGATTATGAGGTTTCCCATGAAAACTGGCATTCATCCAGAATATGCAGAACTTGTTGCCACTTGTTCTTGCGGTAACGTGATTAAAACTCGCTCAACTCGTGCGGGTAACATCTCTTTAGATGTATGTGACAAATGTCACCCATTCTACACTGGTAAACAACGCGTAGTTGATACTGGTGGCCGAGTGGATCGCTTCAACAAACGTTTCGGTAAATTTGCTAAGTAAATCGAACCGTTGCGACAGATACGTTGCCTAAAAGAGTAATGATTCTGTGTGAAACGAATTGTAAAAGTCTGATGTGATGCATCAGACTTTTTTTATTGTTGTATTTCGTCCGATATCATGCCCTTCCTCTTGCTTAAGAACATCTAAATATTTCTAAAAAGTCCCATGACTTTAACAATGGAAAGAGCGGCAACGCGTGTTTAAAATCTGTTGAATGGGAACGTCGTGAAATGTTTCTCCTGATTCGCAGAACATATTAGTGACTGGAATCGACTATCCGTTAATGGGATGGTGACTTGTTTATTCAAAGTTAGCACCGTTTTTGAACATGGAGTTCTTATTTGCTTATCGGTGGTGGTGTTGCGGAGTGTTTGCCGACCTTGGATGAATGTTTAGATAGCCGCAAAACGGCTATCTTAGTTCTATAAAGGTTTATTTAACGGTTACTTCGGCGCATTTGGGATAGTTGTGATACCCCAGTTGAGATGATACGGATGAGGCCGCTTGATGCAGCATTTCAATGTATTCATCTCTGCGATTTTCTTCAAAGCGAATGGTTGGGAATGAAATACTGATACTGGCAATCACAACACCAAAACGGTCAAAAACGGGCACAGCTAAACAGCGTAACCCTTCTTCTTGTTCTTCCCGGTCTTCCCCGACCACATTTTCTCGGACAGTTGCCAGTTCATCCATCAACTCTTGATGATCTGTGATGGTATTGGCTGTATGTGGTTCAAATTTGATGGGATCTAAAATTTGCCGAACCTCTTGCTCATCGCGATAGGCCAATAAGACTTTACCAATCCCCGTACTATAAAGAGGGTTTCGGCGGCCGATACGGGAATACATGCGTAAGTTATAGCGCGAATCTATTTTGTGAATATAGATAATAGCGTCATCATCAAATGCCCCTAAGTGCAATGCTTCACCGGTTTTTTCGGCAATCTTACGCATTTGCTTATCAGCCAGTGCAATTAAATCGACATGCTCTAGTGCTTTTGAGCCCAACTCAAATAACTTGAGGGTTAAAGCATATTTTTCACTATCTTCTTCTTGAGAGACGTAACCGATTGTCTTCATCGTTTGCAAAAAACGATATACCGTACTTTTTGACATCATGAGTTTTTGTGCAATCTCAGTGATCCCGATTTCTCGTTGCTCTCCTAATGCTTGCAAAATACCAAATACTTTGAGCACGGAGGATACAGATTCGACCTGTTTAGCTGCTCCCATTATCTATACCTTTTCATTCAGATTCATAGTTTATGAATATTGTAGGAAACGAACTGCCTGATAAACGCAAAATCACACGTTTTTGCAGGAGATAGGTTAAGGGTACGATATTTTTTAAATTTTATAAAACATGATTTTAGCGGTCTGCATTCCATATCAAAAGAAAATATGTGAGCCATCTCGACAAAATATATTATAAATAAAAACATAATTTTAAATTATTTGAAATAATGTTTTTTAAAATTTATAGTCATTGGGAATGACATTCGTTTTTATATGTCTAATTAAAGAACATGTAAGGGAAAACGGTATGCTTTTAGATAAGTTTAATTTGGCAGGGAAAGTTGCCATTGTTACTGGCTGTGACACTGGGTTGGGGCAGGGAATGGCGTTAGGTTTAGCTCAGGCTGGTTGTTCAATTGCAGGGATTAATATGTCTGAACCCTGTGACACGATGGCCAAAATGAACGAAGGTGGCCATAACTTTTTAGATATTCGGGCGGATGTATCAGATACATCGTTATTTGACAGTCACTTAGACAAAGTGATCCGTGAATATGGCAAGGTTGACATTTTGGTGAATAATGCCGGAATTATTCGCCGTCAGGACGCGATCGAATTTACACAGAAGAACTGGGATGATGTGATGAATGTTAATATTCGTGCGGTTTTCTTTCTCTCACAAGCGGTTGCGCGCCAATTCATTAAGCAAGGCCATGGTGGAAAAATCGTCAATGTTGCCTCTATGCTCTCTTTCCAGGGCGGTGTTCGTGTGCCTTCTTATACGGCCTCTAAAAGTGCGGTGATGGGGGTGACACGTCTGCTGGCGAACGAATGGGCGAAACATAATATTAATGTCAATGCGATTGCCCCTGGGTATATGGCAACGAATAATACGGCTGCGCTGCGTGCCGATGAAGAGCGCTCTAAGGAGATCCTTGATCGCATTCCAGCAGGACGTTGGGGTGCGCCTGAAGATGTCGCGGCTCCTGCTGTCTTTTTAGCTTCTGCTGCGGCCGATTATATTAATGGTTATACAATCGCTGTGGATGGGGGCTGGCTGGCTCGCTAAGTCTCGAATTGGAAGATATTTCTATTTCTCAACGCTGCGATGAACGCAGCGTTTGGTCTTCTACTTTGGGAACTTTTTTCTTAATTGCCGGTCATATCAATGGATGGAAAACAAGTTTGCCAGTTACATTTTAGTATTTGCTAATGTTATTCATTATCGACTTTACTAGGCTGCTTATGGGTTAATCGTTATAGTTATACCCATTGAAGGTGGTATAATCGATAATTGTATTCAATAGCGATTCTCTGCCTTAGGATGTCATTGGAAATGGTGAAATTGACGTGGTAGACTCGTTTGATAGTACTCTGGTCAACTAAATAATCCGTTGAGGTTAGGTAGGTATGAGCGATAATTTAACGTCTATGGCTTTAGTCCCGCAAGGCAGTATTGAAGCCTATGTTCAGACTGTTAACAGCATTAAAATGTTAACAGAAGAAGAAGAAAAGGCGTTGGCACTGCGTTGGTGGGAAAAAGGTGATCTCAAAGCTGCTCGGCAGTTAGTAATGTCTCATCTTCGCTTTGTAGTGCATATTGCTAAAGGCTATTCAGGTTATGGTTTGCCGCAGTCTGATCTAATTCAGGAAGGCAATATTGGCTTGATGAAAGCCGTTAAACGATTTGATCCTCATCATGGGGTTCGTTTGGTCTCTTTTGCTGTGCATTGGATCAAAGCAGAGATCCATGAATATGTACTTCGCAATTGGCGGATGGTTAAAATTGCCACCACTAAAGCGCAACGCAAACTGTTCTTTAATTTGCGTAAATCAAAAAAACGTCTTGGCTGGTTTAGTCAGGATGAAATTGAGACCGTTGCTGATGCATTAGGTGTGTCTCGTCGTGAAGTTGTCGAGATGGAGTCACGCATGTCTGCTCAAGATCAAGCGTTTGATTTGAGTAATGATGATGATGAACGAGAAGGTAGTTTTGCCCCTGTTCAGTTTCTGGAAGATAAATCATCGGATATCGCCCAGAGTATTGAGCAAGATAACTGGCAAGGCTATACCGCTAGCAAACTGTCTAGTGCTTTAAATACGCTGGATGATCGCAGTCGTCATATTGTGACTCGGCGGTGGTTGGATGAAGATAAAGCCACCCTGCAGGAATTGGCCGACGAATATAGTGTTTCGGCCGAGCGTATCCGTCAGCTGGAAAAAAATGCGATGAAAAAATTGCGTCAGACGATGCAATTGTAAACGACATTTGTCATAGAATTTTAAAAAACCCTGCTCATTCTGAGTGGGGTTTTTTATTACTTATTCGAGCAAAATATCACCATTAACTTCTGTTGGAACTTTCTTTATACTCAGTACATCAACCATCACTACGGCTCGAATATGGATAATCAATTAGACACCAGCCAGGTCAGTTTTATTGTCGATACGCAAGGTCATCGTCAGGCGGCTATTATTCCGATGAATATGTATCAACAGTTACTGGCATTGCAGCAATTGCTTGATGAGGAAGGTGCTGGGAGTCAGTTGCAGGCGGATTTTCACTTTGAAGTGAAACAAGCGAAAGCCTATGGTTATCCTGTTGGCAGTAAAACTCGCCCAAATTTTGTTGTCACTAAAGGCTCGACTGCCAATCTAGGATTAACCGATTCGATGCGTCCGGCCGTACGGGAGTTACGCGCCCAATTACTAGCCGATTTTGTGCTAGTTGAAGGGCCCGAGAACTATGAGTTTTTACGTGATTATCAGTTCGCTAGCCCTAGCCTTGCGGCTTGCCTAATTGCGGGCAATGCCCGCAGTGGTTTAGATGCTTGGCACGATCAATGGGGGCGAACTTTAAAAGATCGGGGATATGGTAAAAAACGACCGACCCCGAAAAAGACTAAATCATCGTAACTGCACATAAGGGGTATATGTAAGTCCTAAACTTTCAGCTACGGTCGGGTGTGTGAGTTGTCCGCAAAAGATATTTAGCCCCGTTTGTAATTCATGGTTGTTTTTAAGTGCATCGAGACCATGATTTGCCAGCTGTATAATATAGGGCTGAGTGACTTGATTAAGTGCCAGTGTTGATGTTCTGGCTACTGCAGCGGGCATATTCGCAACGCAATAGTGCACAATGCCATCGACTAAATAGGTTGGGTTCTGGTGAGTTGTTGGCGTAGAAGATTCACAGCACCCACCTTGATCAATGGCTACATCAACAATGACTGCGCCATCTTGCATATGGGTCAGATAGTTCCGTGGAATGAGTTTGGGCGATTTAGCCCCCGGGATGAGTGCGCCACAAATCACTAGATCGGCGTCACACAAAGACTGCTTTAGTGTATCTGTATTGGCATATCGAGTCTGGATCCGGCCATGGTAAAGGTTATCGAGCGCGCGTAGGCGCTGTACATCTTTATCCATGACAAGCACCTGTGCGCCCATGCCAAAGGCGATGTAAGCAGCGTTGCTTCCCACTATACCGGCGCCTAAAATAACCACTTTGGCCGCTGGAACTCCGGCCACTCCACTTAACAAAACCCCGCGTCCTGAGTGACTTTTTTCTAATGCATTTGCCCCGGCTTGTACCGAGAGCCTTCCCGCGATTTCTGACATGGGTAGCAGTAGTGGCAATTGCCCGGCGGCATTAGTGACTGTTTCATAACTGATACAAGTGCAGCCACTTGTTAGTAATTCCTGGCAGAGAGTGCGATCGGCGGCCAGATGCAGATAAGTAAAAAGTATCTGTTCACTATGCAATTGGGCACGTTCAATGGCTAATGGTTCTTTGACTTTGACGATGAGTTCACCATCGGCAAAAATATCTGAAGGGTTATCGCAGATCATCGCGCCAGCTTGCTGATACTCTTTATCCGTAAAGCCACTGCCTATTCCAGCACCGCGCTCGATTAATAGTTGGTGGCCCGCTTCAACGAGTTCTCGAGCATTACCTGGGGTTAGTCCAACGCGGTGTTCTTGGGGCTTGATCTCTTTGGGGACTCCAATGCGCATACTGATTTCCAATTTTTATAAAGGTATTAGAAACCTATAGTTCAGCGCTTGCTATTGTGCTCATCACTAATCGATGAATTGTGATCCAAGTGAAAAGTTACTCAGCATATCTGTGATGTCACAACGTAAATTTTATGGCTAATAAAATGTGATAGAATAATGACCAATTTTTCAGGCTTGTTGAGGTAGATGTTGTGGAACAGTCGCTAGTAGCTCGGTTTGCTGAAGTAACCGAAGCGGCCGCTTTAGCTGGATATTCATGGATTGGTCGAGGCGATAAGAATGCTGCAGATGGCGCAGCGGTTGCAGCCATGCGCGAGTGTTTGAACCAGTTGCCGATGGATGCAGAGATTGTCATTGGTGAGGGGGAAATTGACAATGCCCCGATGCTCTATATCGGAGAGAAGTTAGGGCAGGGCGGAAGTGGCGTTGATATTGCGGTCGATCCCATCGAAGGCACCCGGATGACGGCCCAAGGACAGAGCCATGCGGTTGCTGTTTTAGCTGCTGGAACGCGTGGCAGTTTGCTCAAAGCTCCTGATATGTATATGGAAAAATTAGTGGTGGGGCCGCAAGCTCGTGGTGTCATAGATTTGCATAAGCCGTTACATGAAAATCTCAATGCTATTGCTAAAGCCAAAGCAAAGCCGCTTAGTGAATTGACGGTGGTCACTTTAGCTAAGCCTCGCCATGAAGGTCTGATCCGTGAACTCCATGCGCTTGGCGTGAAAGTATTTGCTATCGCGGATGGGGATGTTGCTGCATCGATTTTAACGTGTCAAAGTGATAGTGAAGTTGATGTGATGTATTGCATTGGTGGTGCTCCTGAAGGTGTTGTCTCAGCTGCTGCGATTCGTGCTTTAGGGGGCGATATGCAGGCGCGACTATTACCACGCGATCAGGTTAAAGGTGATAGCGAAGAAAACATTGCAATCGCAAAAAGTGAATGTCAACGTTGCCAAGCGCAGCAAGTTGAGGTGAATGCTGTGTTAACTCTCAAACAGTTGGCTGGCAGTGATCAAGTTGTTTTTGCCGCAACAGGAATCACTGATGGCGACCTATTAGCGGGGGTTAAAATGCAGGGGGAACAGATGAGCTGCGAAACCTTATTGGTTGATGGGGTGAGTAAACGTATTCGCCGTATTCAATCGCTATATCCGCGCAGTAAGAGCCTTGGATGAGTGAACAAGATTGCCGAGCCGGATGCGGGGCGTGTTGCATTGCTCCAAGTATTTCATCTCCTATTCCTGGTATGCCAGAGGGGAAACCGGCCGGTGTTCGCTGCGTGCAGCTGGATGACAATAATTTGTGTCGACTATTCAATCACCCGGATCGCCCCAAAATTTGTGAAGCGTTCAAATTCTCTAAGTGGGTGTGTGGTGAGCACCGCTCTCAAGCTATTCGGGTCTTGACGGAACTTGAATATGCGACTCAGACTGACACGTCAACATGCCAAACTAAGTCATCAAATTGATAAAAAGATCGGCGCTATAGTCGATCTTTTTGATTTAAAGATCGGATTAATTGCGGATAAACCAATGTGGATTTTCAACGCGTGATTTATAGCGGATCTGGAAAAACAGTGAGTTTTCGGGACGACCACCTGTATTGCCAACCGTTGCAATGGTCTCGCCTTTTTTCACGGAATCTCCGACATTAAGTAGTAACTCCTGATTATAACCGTATAAACTCAGATAATGGTGACCATGGCTGAGTACAATCACTAGGCCATAACCTCGTAACCAATCTGCAAATACCACTTTACCATCAGCGACCGCTTTCACTGGCGTTCCCGCTTTTGCCTTAATGACAACGCCTTCCCAGCGATTCCCACCTAACTGACTTTGCTGGTAATCATGAATAATTTTGCCTTTTACTGGCCAATTCAATTGATGGCGTTTGAGCCCAGTTAGATGAATGTCTACGGCTTCATCTGATGGGGTGGCTAATTGTTCATTTAGGTAATTCTTCGCCTGTTCGAGCTGCTCTTTTTTCAACTGACTATTGGCAAGTAACTGATTCGTTTTCTTAACCGTCTGCTGACGTTGACTCTTTTGTGCTAATAACTGTTTCTGTTGTTTTTGTTGGGTTGCGAGTACTGACTTGAGCGTGGCTAAGTTTTGTCGCTGACTAACTTGGTTCTGTTTTAATTGCTCGGTGGTTTGCTCAAGCTTTTGAATTGACTCGAAGCGAGCTTTATTTAGATACTGGTAGTAATCCATCAGGCGATCTAGTTCGGCTGCTTTATTTTGGTTGAGCAGCATTTTCAGATAACTCCCTTTCCCCATTTGGTAGGCAGCAGCGATTTGCGCTTTGAGGAGTTTCTGTTGCTGTTCTTGTTGTTGCTCAAGTGCTGTGGCTTGATCTTGTAATTGGCTGAGTTGGCGCTGAAGTGAGTGAACTTTGGTAATCGTTTTGGATATCTTGGCTTGCTGGTTCGAAATAGCTAGCTCATCTTGCTTGAGGTTTTTTTGCAACGTCGCCAATAGCGCTTTTGCTTGGCCTATTGCATGTTTATTTTTTGCCAGCTGATGCGTTACTGCGTCCAGTTGTTGCTGACTGACTTGGTTGTCTGCAAAGGCCAGGGACGTTAACAACATGCACGCAAAAGTGCCAGCAAAAAAGCTGGCACTTACACAAGAATATAACTTTAAGATGATACGCTTCATAAGCGCATTATTTCAAAACCACTAAAGGGTGACCAGTCATTTCTTGAGGAATTTCTTCGCCGATCAAACTCAATATGGTGGGAGCAATATCAGACAAACGACCACCGTCTTTCATGGTTGCTTCACGGCCCACATAAATGAACGGTACAGGCAGGTTGGTATGTGCTGTGTGCGCACCTCCGGTTTTCGGATCAACCATCTGTTCAGCATTCCCGTGGTCTGCTGTAATTAGGCATTCACCGCCGACTTCTTTAAGCGCTTCAACCACCCGACCAATGCTATGGTCAACGGCTTCACATGCTTTAACAGCAGCTTCCATGATCCCAGTATGGCCGACCATATCTCCGTTTGGATAGTTACAGATAATGACATCATATTTACCACTGTGAATCGCATCTACCATTTTATCGGTTAACTCTTCAGAGCTCATTTCAGGCTGAAGGTCATAGGTTGCAACTTTAGGAGAGGGCACTATCTCACGATCTTCACCGTTAAATGGTTCTTCTTTACCACCGTTGAAGAAGAAAGTGACATGTGCATATTTTTCTGTTTCAGAAATTCGTAGTTGGGTTTTGTCTTTTTTCTCTAACCATTCGCCCAGTGTGTTGACCAGATCTTCGGGTGGATAAGCACACAAGGTTTGAATATCGGCCGCATATTGAGTGAGCATGATAAAGTCGGTTTTTGGATGAACCGCGCGCTCAAAACCTGTGAAATCGTCATCAACAAATGCACGTGTAATTTCGCGAGCGCGGTCAGCACGGAAATTCATGAAGATTACTGCATCATCATCATGGACTTGGACGGCATCACCAATGACGGTGGCTTTGACAAATTCATCCTTTTCACCACGTTCATAAGCATCCGCCAGCGCTTGTGTTGCACTGGCAGCACTGTATTCACCTTGGCCTTGTGAGATGACATCATAGGCGGTTTGCACCCGCTCCCAACGGTTGTCGCGATCCATTGCATAGTAACGGCCAACCATGGATGCAAAGCGGCCCTTGCCGAGCGCTTTAAATTTAGCTTCAAAAAGGTCGATAGAGCCTTGGGCACTTTGTGGTGGGGTATCTCGGCCATCTGTGAACGCGTGAACATAGATATTTTCAGCACCGGCTTTAGCAGCCAGTTCAACCATCGCCAGAATATGATTTTCGTGACTATGTACACCACCTGGAGACATCAGCCCCATAATATGCACTGCTTTGCCTTTGGCTACGGCATTATCAACAGTTGCTTTAAGGACTGGATGGGCGAAGAACGTTCCTTCGGCAATATCTTTGTCGATGCGAGTTAAGTCCTGATAGACGATTCGCCCAGCCCCAATATTGGTATGGCCAACTTCAGAGTTACCCATTTGACCATCGGGTAGGCCTACATCTAATCCTGACCCTGAAATATGTGTACTTGCATAAGTTTGGCTAAGATTGTCTAAAACTGGTGTTTTCGCTTGTGCGACTGCGTTGTTGGCTGAATCGCTCCGATAGCCCCAGCCATCCATGATGATTAGAGCTAATGGTTTTTTACTCGCTGACATATTCATTACCTGTATTAAAATAAAAGTTGTTCATGACTTCGCACCTTTTTGCCCCATCGATTGGAACAGGTTGGTACTGAAGATCGCCTAATTCTATTGTGATGTCTTATTTTGAATGAAATTTTACTACATTTTTAGGCTTCGTTAATCATCAGTTTTTTAAATAGATCAATTTCTATCCAGATAGTAAAGTGAGTTACTTTACCGATCATGCAAATTCGTGCACCGTGTTGGCTGATCTTCATAGGCGCTCGGTGTATACTCACGGGCGAGTTTTTGTTTGTCAAATGAAAGGATGATTGTTGGGAATGCAGCAAATTATTGAATTTATCCAGCTTCACGCATTGCTTTGCCTGCTTTGGGTCGTATTACTGGTGGCAGTCATTTATAGTTTTGTAATGCCTCTGATGTCCAAAGCTAAAGGGATCAGTTACCAGAGGTTAACTCAGATCGTCAATAAAGAAGACGGGGTTGTTTTTGATATTCGCTCTGCTGATCAATATCGTAAAGGGCATATCTCTGGAGCTGTTAATGTTCCGCAATCGCAATTGAAATCTGGGCCTTATGCCGCTTATGAGAAATACCAACAGTTGCCTGTCATTGTTACTTGTGATGTTGGAAATCAAGCTGGAATGATTGCTCGTAAGCTTGCTAAAAGCGGCTTTGAAAAAGTTTTTTACCTGCAGGGTGGTATGAATGCCTGGACGGGTGCTAATTTACCATTGGTAAAAAAATAACAACATGTATTTTTAGGAGCAGGTATTTAGCATAGGGTTTGCGGCTTGCTCTAACTTGTATATCTAGAAAAATAAGGGTTTTATTATGGCTGATGCCAATACAGAAGCAGAAGTTGAATTTGCGATTCAACGGATCTATACCAAAGACATCTCCTTTGAAACACCTCATTCACCGGCTGTGTTTCAACAAGAATGGGAACCTGAAATCAAAGTGGATTTGGATAACAACGTTTCAGAACTCGGTGAAAGCGTCTATGAAATCGTGCTGACACTAACAGTGACAGCTAGCCACGAAGAAAATGTTGCGTTTTTGTGCGAAGTGAAACAGGCTGGTATTTTCACATTAGGCAATATGGAACCTGCGCAGTTGGCGCATGCGATTAATGCTTATTGCCCAAATATTCTATTCCCTTATGCTCGCGAAGTGGTTTCTAGTTTGGTAAACCGGGGATCATTCCCACAATTAAATTTAGCGCCTGTTAACTTTGATGCGATGTTTGCTAACTACGTCGAACAAATGTCCGCTGAAGAAGAAGCAGAGCAGACTCAGCACTAAGATGACACAATCTAAATCAATACCATTAGCGGTTTTGGGAGCAGGTTCTTATGGAACCGCTTTAGCGATTGCGGTGGCTCGTAATGGTTACCCTATTTCTCTATGGGGCCATCGTAGTGAGCATGTCGCTAAGCTAGCGCGTGAACGCCAGAACAGTGTGTTTCTGCCGGGGTGCCCATTTCCTGACTCTTTGCACTTAGAAGCTGACTTAGGCAAAGTTATCGCTCAAAGTAAAGACGTTCTTGTAGTGGTTCCCAGCTATGCTTTTGCCGATGTATTGCACCAGATAGAGCCAATGCTGGCGGCTGATACGCGGATTGTTTGGGCAACTAAAGGTCTGATGCCTCACACCGGCGAGCTATTATCGACGGTTGCAGCGGATATTTTAGGACCTTCGCGCAAATTGGCCGTGATCTCCGGACCAACCTTTGCGAAAGAGTTAGCGCAAGGCTTACCGACTGCCATATCGGTCTCATCGGCTGATGACCAGTGGGTTAGTGATTTAGCAGAACTGATGCATAGTGAGCAAAGTTTTCGAGTGTATACCAACCGCGATATGGTGGGTGTGCAGTTGGGCGGCGCGATAAAAAATGTCATTGCGATCAGTGCCGGGATGGCCGATGGCCTCGGTTTTGGCGCCAATGCACGTACGGCGTTGATTACTCGTGGTCTGCGTGAGATGACTCGCCTTGGTGTGGCTCTCGGTGCACACAGTGACACCTTTATGGGGATGGCTGGGTTAGGTGATTTGGTCCTGACTTGCACTGATAATCAGTCGCGTAATCGACGTTTTGGGATTGCTTTAGGTCAAGGTGCGTTAATTGATGAGGCTCAAGAGCAAATTGGTCAGGTTGTTGAAGGCTATCGCAATACGCAAGAAGTCTATCAGTTGGCTTGTCAGCATCATATAGAAATGCCGATTGTTGAACAGGTCTATCAAGTGCTTTATCAGGGAAAATCCGTTAAAAATGCAGCTACGGCTCTGCTCGCTCGCGCCCAACGTGATGAATAATGATATTGATTGAATTTTAGTAAATTTAAAAGCGGCCTTTGTGCCGCTTTTATTTTATCTTGCACTTGGATGCCTAGGGACTGTTGACCTTTTGTGATTAGTTTTGCAGAAATCTGAGAGGGATTTAGGCAAGGCAAACGTTGTGCCGTGTAGTATTCTCCACAAAGAACGTTTAACGCTGGATAAATTCCTCTCAGATACTGCCCTTGGGGTTCATTTAAACGCATCCTGAATTTTGTTGCCCCCTGCTTGCTTAACTCATTAAGCGACGCAGGGGGCGCCGCGTTCAAAATGTGTTTAATTTGAACAAAATTCAACCATCAAAGGTCAACAGTCCCTAGGGTTAACTATTTAGAGCTATTTTAAAAACCCCACATATCACCCCTTTGAAGTAAATTTGTAATTCATGCTTAATTGATTATTCACTTGGTGCTAACGTATTTATATCTATGGAAGAATTAAACATCAGGAATAAAGATGAAGAAACTATGGGGGGACAGTGCTAAGGCGTTACTGCTGGCGAGCATTCTGCCATTAACGGCCCAGGCCGCTATGCTGGAGATGCCTGAATTACAACCGTATATTGGTGGTCAGTTAAGTTCGCAGCATCTGAAATATGATGACTCAAGTGAGTCAGACGCGGTTAACTTTGGGACTGCATCTTTGCAAGCAGGGGTAAATATTAATCCATTTTTGGCTGTGGAAGGACGTTTAGGTAAAAGCTTTAATAATAATCAAGATAATGGTTATCGTATGAAGCTTAAAGATTATTATGGCATATATCTAAAACTAGGTTTACCGACGGGCACAATGTTTACTCCTTACGGTCTATTTGGCAAGACGTGGGGTAAAATAAAAGTAAAACAGGATGGTGAATCATCCGACCTTTCTGGAAATGATTTTTCTTGGGGGATAGGGCTTCAGGCGGCGGTGAGCAAGCACGTTGCAATTGCTCTAGAATATACAGACATGTATGACAAACATAACTATGAATTAAAAAATGTTGGTGTGTTAGTCAACTACGTTTTTTAAGAAAATTCTCAAAGAGAGAATAGATAGCTGCATTTCAGCAGCTATCTTAACACCCTTAATAGTAAGAATGCTCACCCGCTTGATGTTCGGTAATATCTCGAACCCCTTGCAGTTCCTCAGGGAATGCGGCTAAAAGCTGCTTCTCAATCCCTTCTTTTAAGGTGACATCAACCATTGAGCAACCATTACAACCGCCACCAAACTGTAAAATCGCGATGTCTTCATCATTGATTTCCAGTACCGTAACTCGCCCGCCATGGGCTGCTAAGTTAGGGTTAATTTCACTTTCAAGCAGATATTCGACGCGCTCAATCAGCGGCGCATCATCGGCTACTTTACGCATTTTGGCATTGGGTGCTTTTAAGGTGAGCTGGGAACCGATTTTATCGGTCACAAAATCGATTTCAGCATCTTCTAAAAAGGGAGCACTGGCTGCATCAACCATCGCTTTGAACCCATCAAAAGGGAGCTGGACGTCGTCAGCTTCGACACTGTCTGGTGGACAGTATGAAACACCGCATTCGGCGTGAGGGGTGCCTGGGTTGATGACAAAGACACGAATGTTCGTGCCTTCGGGCTGAGCCGCTAGCAATTTTACAAAATGTTGCTGCGCATCGGTAGAAATAGAAATCATTGCATCGTCCTCAGATACCTGACTAATTTAGTAGGTTTTATTATAGGTTGAATGAGTCTTCAAATGCCAGTCTCAATTGCATTGATATTGACAAAAACTGGCTGTTGCAGGTTATGATACATGAAATGTCTACCCTGCATAGGGGCTTGGTGTTCTGGCAATGATCCAGCAATGGACTTGCGATACACCCGCTTGTTTGAGCTGATGGGCCAATTCGTCTAGTGTCGCGCCAGTGGTCATCACGTCATCAACTAAAATGACCCGTTTGGGAAGGTTATGGTCATGTTTGAGCCGATAGTTTTTTTTGACAATCATACGGCGTTGTGCGCGAGTCAAACCGATCAGATCGACACTGGCGTGAGGCTTTACAAATAGTTCGCGATAGTCGTAATGATAATATTGGGCGAATGTTTGCATTAATATCTCGCTTTGATTGAATCCTCGCCGCCACTTCTTCAACCAATGCATTGGAACAGGGCAAAGTACGCCTTTGGGTAAAGTGGCGTGTTGCTGATAAAAAAGTTCTGCTAAAGCACGCCCTAATAGCGGTTGACGTTGGTGTTTAAAATGTTGGATTAGTTTATTGAGAGGCCAACGGTAATCGTCAAAAACAAAGGTTTGGTCATATTCCGGTGGATGGCTGATACAATGGCCACAAAGCTCGCCACTGGCAATTGGCAAACCACAAGATCGGCAACGTTGAGTGATTTCAGGAGTTAACAATTGTTGGCAAGTGCTACACCAATAGTGACGGATAGATGTGCTTTGTCCGCATCCTAAGCAGTGGTGGGTGGTGAAATCGGTTGGTAAATATGTGGTTAATTCTTTAACCCAATCAAAAAGCATAATAACGAGTTGTATTCATTGAATGATTCATATCGATAGCGAAGGCCAAGGGCCAAATCTCATCTTACTCCATGGATGGGGAATGAATAGTGGTATCTGGGAAAAACTAGTGCCGAGTTTAACGCCATATTTTCAACTGCATCGGGTGGATTTACCGGGGTATGGGTTTAGTCAGCCATGTACACCGATGGCGTGGGATGCAATGATGGAGCAATTAGCGGCAAGGCTTCCTTGTGGTCATCTATTAGGATGGAGTTTAGGTGGCTTAATGGCTCAGCAGATAGCGCAACGATATCCTCACCAAGTGCTATCGCTTATAACGGTTGCCAGTAGTGCCCATTTTGTACAGTCACCGTCTTGGCCAGGCATGAAAGAAGAAGTGCTCAAGCTTTTTGCCAAAGGGTTGGAAAGTGACTACCGCAAGACTCTAGAGCGCTTTTTAGCCATTCAGACACTAGGGGCTCCGGATGCCAGAGCTGATATTGCACAGATAAAAAAATCTTTGAATCAACGGCCGCTCCCTTCACTACAAATCTTGCATCAAGGGCTTTTATGGTTGGAGTCTGTGGATTTACGGCGGGTGATCCCCGAGATTGCTTGCCCTTGGTTACAAGTTTATGGTGCACTTGATGCCATAGTGCCTAAAGATAGTATGCATGCTCATCAGGTCATATCATCCGCTCAGCAAGTGATGATTGACAAAGCCTCACATGCCCCGTTCATATCTCATTCACAGCAATTTATAGGGGAAATCCTTAATTTTTTAGAAGTTGCTTAAAAACTAGCCTCTAGCTTATAATATATACAGGTGTAAGTGAACGTGGAGGAGAGGTCTGATGGAAATCCAAAGTGCTAGCTCATCTGGCATGCAAATGGTCCGTCGAGCAGATCAGCAGGTCTCTCAGTCTAGCCAAGACCTTGCTCGGGTTGCCGCTAAACAACCACCACAACCTGGTGATCGCTCGGTGACTGATGCCATGATCGGCTTAAAACAAGGCGAAATTTATGCCAAAACCGGTGCAAAAGTGATTCAGACCCACGAGCAGATGGTGGGGAGTTTACTTGATATTCAGGCATAGAGTGTTTAGATGAACGTCAATGTCACTCTACCTAATATGATGCCTCTGGCGGCTAGTCCGCCAACTGAGGATGCGCGCCGAGAAAATTTACACCGTCCGCAAATTGTGCCGACTAAGTCAATGTCGGCCAATGTCAGTGGTTCGCAGGTTGGTAGTGAACGCGATTCGTCTCTGCCGATGGCTGCTGCGAATCCGAAAAATGCCCCTGCCGCTTCACCCAACTCCTCATCATCTGATCATGTTCGCATTGAGGACAAAAACTCGGAACAACAGCAAGGACAACACTCAGGGCAGGGTCAAAGTGAGCAAGATAATGCTCAAGATCAGCGTTCTCCATTTGCTAAAGTTAGCCTTGAAGCTTTGTTATCACGAGCGAAGGCCAGTCAGAATAAAGATCGTGATTTTTATCATCGAGCTCCGCCGGGAGCACCGAGTACTCCAGAGCAAGTGAAAGCGATGCAGTTTCGCAATCAAGTGATTGCTGCTCGTTACCAGTCTTCGTATAAGTTACCGAGCCAGCCTGATCTATCCATCACGATTTAACCAGTCGTCTCTATTTCTTTAGTTTGTTGCTTGATTTGATGAGATTATTGGAACGCGTCAATCGCAACAATGAAGTGATAGATTGACCCCCGATCGATAACTCACTATCTGCCATCATTTGCCAAATAAAAGGTTCGTCGTCACGAACCTTTGAAATCAAGCCTTGATGTTAGTGGCCTTTCCCCCTGGCTTTAGCAAATGCATCGGCAAAGGCATTATTTGCCGGAACACTGCTTTGACGCGGCTTACTGCGGTTGGCTTTTGGCTTCGCAGGTGCTTGATGGGCCTGCTGACCCGAAGCCCTTTGATGAGCTGACTCATCCATCTTCATGGTTAGCGAGATCCGTTTTCGTTCAATATCAACTTCGAGTACTTTGACCGTGACGACTTGTCCTGTTTTAACCACGTCGCGAGGATCTTTGACAAATTTATCCGCCAACGATGAGATATGCACTAAGCCATCCTGATGAACTCCGATATCCACGAATGCTCCAAAATGTGTCACGTTGGTGATCACCCCTTCTAAGCGCATGTCTGGTTGAAGATCCGATAATTTTTCGACCCCTTCTTTAAACTGTGCTGTTTTAAACTCTGGTCGAGGATCACGTCCTGGTTTTTCAAGTTCTGCTAAAACATCGGTGACTGTCGGTAGACCAAATTGCGCATCACTATAGGCTTTGGGATCAAACTGTTTTAAGGCAGTCCGGTTGCCGATAAGTGAGCCAATCTTTAAACCGCTACGGGTGAGCATTTTTTCAACCAAGGGATAAGATTCTGGATGTACCGCGCTTTCATCGAGTGGGTTGTCTCCGCCTCGGATACGCAGAAAACCAGCCGCCTGCTCATATGCTTTGGGACCGAGTCGAGGTACTTTTAATAGCGCTTTGCGATTGCGAAATGCCCCATTTTCATCGCGATATCGAACAATATTTTGAGCCAGTGTTTTGCTTAGGCCTGAGATATGTTCAAGTAGGGCTGCTGATGCCATATTGACATCGACGCCGACGGCATTGACACAATCTTCGACGACGTTGGCGAGTCGTTTGGAGAGTTCAACCTGACTGACATCATGCTGATATTGACCAACGCCAATGGATTTCGGATCAATTTTAACGAGTTCAGCGAGTGGGTCTTGTAAACGTCGACCAATCGATACCGCACCTCTAAGTGAGACATCCAGTTCTGGTAATTCGCTGGCTGCCAGCTCTGAGGCTGAATATACTGAGGCTCCTGCTTCACTAACGACTACTCGCTGCAGTTTAAGCTCGGGATAGTGATGTTCCAATTCGCTGACTAGTTTGTCCGTTTCGCGCGAGGCTGTGCCATTGCCGATACTGACTAAACTCACTTGATGGCGCTGACACAAGTTTTTGAGAGTCATCAGCGACTCATCCCAACGCTTTTGCGGTGGATGAGGATAAATGGCTGTGGTCTCAAGAACTTTCCCGGTGCTGTCAATCACGGCGACTTTTACCCCGGTACGTAAGCCTGGATCTAAAGCTAGGGTGACGCGAGCTCCAGCAGGGGCCGCCATCAGCAGATCTTTAAGATTCTCAGCAAAGACGACAATGGCATCCATCTCTGCTTTTTCCCGTAAGGTCCCAAGTAACTCGTTTTCTAATGACAAACTGAGTTTGACTCGCCAGGTCCACTGCACCACGCTTTGTAACCAGCTATCTGCCAGTCGGCCTTGATCTTTAATATGGTGATGATCGCGGATAATGGCGAGCGCCGGATCATATTCTTCATCGGGCCATTGGAGCGATACCTGTAAGATACCGTCATTGCGGCCCCGTAAAATAGCTAAGGCTCGATGTGATGGAACCTGCTTGAGTGGCTCCTGATAGTCAAAATAGTCACGGAACTTCTGCCCATTTTGTTCCTGCCCTGGGATGACTTTAGCGACTATGAGCGATTCATCGTTTAGACGTTGCCGAAGTTTTCCGATGAGGCCGGCATCTTCAGCAAAGCGCTCCATTAATATGGCTCGAGCTCCGTCTAAAACAGCTTTCTCATCGGCAAATCCAGCTTCACTGTTAAGATAGGTTTGACTTAACACGTTAGGGTCTTGGCTGGGATCGGCCAGCAGCGTATCCGCCAGTGGTTCAATGCCTGCTTCTCGGGCAATTTGTCCTTTGGTTCGGCGTTTCGGTTTGTAGGGCAGATAGAGATCTTCGAGCTCGGTTTTGGTGGCCACAGCCATAATTTGGGAGCGGAGTGTATCGGTAAGCTTATCTTGTTTTTCGATGCTTTCTAGAATGGTACTGCGGCGCTCATGTAATTCACGTAGGTAGCCTAAACGTGAGAATAACTCCCTGAGTTGGGTATCATCGAGTCCGCCGGTCGCTTCTTTACGATAACGGGCGATAAAAGGTACTGTTGCACCTTCATCTAAGAGTTTTACGGTTGCGCTGACCTGATGGGCTTTAACGCCTAACTCAGCAGCAATTTGCTGATCAATCGAGGTGTTCATCAAACACATGTCTCTTTGGTGATAATAAAATTGTGTTTGATTGTAGCGAGCTTTTGAAAATGGAGCAAAGCCACATAAAGTGGCTTTATTAAATAGATGGGTGTTATGCCTTACTCATCATCTTTCGGTGGCTCAACCCCTAGCTCGCGCATTAACTTCAGTGCGCTATCAGGGATTGGCTGATTTTTTTCTTTCGTTAAATCATCATCTGTAGGGAGCGGTTGCCCTGTGTAAGCATGCAGAAATGCTTCACATAATAACTCGCTGTTCGTGGCGTGTCGCAGGTTACCTATTTGTCGCCGGGTCCGCTCGTCGGTAAGAACTTTCAGAACCTTTAACGGAATAGATACGGTAATTTTTTTGACTTGTTCATTTTTTTTGCCGTGTTCAGCATAGGGGCTGATCCACTCACCATTCCATTTAGTTGCCATAAGCTTAATAATGTGACTAATGTTATGGGTAATTGTAACCTAATTGGTGTAGTGATGACAATCTGTACACCGAGATGTTTAGATGTCTAGATGTATTGACGTCTAGTTAGTGTGAGGGTAATCTAATAGCGCCCTTTTCCTTCAAGCGAGATGATTATGAGTAAACGTCAACCGAGTACTATTTCGGTGCGAACAGGTATCGAAACCGATTCAACATGGGGGGCGGTTGTACCACCGATTTATCTGTCAACTAACTATAGTTTTTCGGGATATGATCACAAAGGGCCTTTTGACTATAGTCGCAGTGCTAACCCCACCCGGAGTTTATTAGCCGAAGCTTTAGCCGAACTTGAAGGCGGGGCCGGCGCGGTGATTACCAATACTGGAATGGCGGCGATCCACTTAGTCTGTTCGTTGCTTGGCCCTGGCGATATCTTAGTTGCTCCTCACGATTGTTATGGTGGCAGTTATCGTTTATTCGAAGCGCTCAGTGGCAAAGGCGCATTTGAGACGATTTTTGTTGATCAAAATGACGAGCAAGCGTTATCAGATGCGCTCTCTCGCAGCCCTAAATTGGTCTGGTTGGAAACGCCAAGTAACCCACTCATGCGGCTGGTCGACATAGCTAACATTGCTAAGCAAGTTAAAGAGCAAAATGCTTTGCTCGCTGTGGATAATACTTTTATGTCGCCAGTTTTACAGCAGCCTTTTGAGTTTGGCGCTGATATCGTAGTTCATTCGGCCACGAAATATATCAATGGTCATTCAGACGTGGTGATTGGTGCGGTGATTGCTAAAACGACGGAACTTCATGAAAAACTAGCTTGGTGGGCGAATTGTCAGGGGCAAACCGGTTCAGCATTTGATAGTTATCTGACGCTTCGTGGATTACGTACTTTGGTCCCAAGAATGCGTACTCATCAGGAAAATGCACAGATTGTTGCTGAATTTTTAGAAGGTCACTCAGGTATTAAAAAAGTGTATTACCCTGGTTTGGAGTCTCATCCGCAGCATGAACTGGCGAAAAGCCAGCAAAAGGGGTTTGGCGCCATGTTGAGTTTTGAGCTCGATGCTGATGAACAAGGTCTGATCAACTTTATCGAACGGCTGAAGTTCTTCTGCTTAGCCGAATCATTGGGAGGGGTTGAAAGTTTAATTGCGCACCCCGCGACCATGACTCATGCCGGAATGTCTGCTGCTGCGCAACTTGAAGCCGGTATTACACCGCAATTATTGCGTGTTTCGGTCGGGCTGGAAGATAGTGATGATTTGGTGAGTGATCTTAAGCAAGCGCTGGATGGAGTTGCTAGCTAATATGAGTATTCCCCAGCGTCATGTGCATAAATTCGGAGGCTCTTCGTTAGCCGATAAGAGCTGTTTTCAGCGGGTCGTTGAAATTATTGTCAAGTATACACAGCCTGGCGATCTGATCGTGGTTTCGGCCGCAGGTAAAACGACCAATCGGCTGTTAGAGTTGTTGGAATTGGCCGGTGAACAGGAGTCGTCCTGTCAAACGGTATTTGATTCACTGTATTCTTTTCAGCATGAGCTGATTTCAGAATTACTACAAGGCGATTGGGCTGAACAGTTGTTGGCTGAGTTAGCGTCGGATCGAATTGTCATTAGTCAAATGCTCCGTGAGTCCCTAGACGAGTTCGCTCGGAATGAAATTCTATCATTTGGCGAGCGATGGTCGGCTCGATTGCTGAGTGCCTTACTTAATCAGAGTGATCATGAAAGTGATTATCTCGATTCGCGGGAGTTTTTTGTTGCCCCTAATGGGGTTCAGCCGCAAGTGGATGTGAGACTTTCGCAACCTAAGCTTGCAGCCTTATTAGCCGCGCATCCCATATCACAGCGATTGGTTGTCACAGGGTTTATTGCTCGTGATATCGATGGTCATACGATCACACTAGGACGCAATGGCAGTGATTATTCAGCGACTGAACTGGCTGCATTAGCCGATGCGCAAACGACGACTATATGGAGTGATGTCGCGGGGATTTTTAGTGCTGATCCGCGGCGGGTCCGAGAGGCTCAGTTACTGGATAAGATTTCCTTAGCTGAAGCCGCAGAGTTGTCGCATATAGGTGCGAGTGTTTTGCATGTCCGATCGCTTGAGCCTTTATTTCGGTCACGGCAAAAGCTAACGCTGCGCAGTAGCTATACACCAGAAGAGGGGATGACTCAGGTTTTACGTGTCGCTCCAGGGCATCTAGGCGCACGTATTGTTTCAGCCTTGGATGATGTTTGCCTAATTGATGTGCATGATACCAATGAATCTCATTGTGCGATGTTACTAGAGCACTTGAGCGCGATTCAACTGCTGCCATTGAGCTACTCCAAGCGCCGTGATTGCCAAACGCTGCGCTTGGTTTATACCCAAGAACTTTATTCGCGCGCTTTAGCGGCCGTTGAACAGTGGGCTGGTGAATATCAATTTTATGTGCAAGGGCTCTGCGGTTATAGTTTATTGGCTCTCGTTGGCCGCGGTGTGAGTGAGCATCGAGATCATAGCCGAGCGTTATATCAGGTGCTTAGTTCTTTACCGATTACGTTTGTGCAAAGTGCTGACTCAACCCATTCGTTGGTCGCGGTGCTGCCGAAAACGACTTTAGATCCACTTTTGAATGAACTTCATCAAACTCTTTTTTCTCAGCCAAGACGCATTGGCTTAATGCTGTTTGGTAAGGGAAATATTGGTCGGCAATGGCTTGAACTTTTTGCCCAGCAACGAGAAGTGATGGAGCAACGCTACCATCTGCGATTAATTTTAGCGGGTGTCTTTGGCCGACAAGGTGGTGTTGTCGATTTTCATGGGTTGGATCCTGAGACCGTATTACACCCGTTTACCCCAAAACCGGTTGTTTGGTCGCAGTTGTTGGAGCGAGTGAGTGAGCATCCATTTGATGAGTTGGTTGCCATTGATATGACTGCCAGTGATGAATTGAGTCTTTATTATCCTCAGGTGGCCCAGTTAGGGGTACATCTGATCACGGCCAATAAGTATGCAGGCTCAGCTAAAGTCGAGTTCTACCAACATATTTGCCAACAGTTTCGCGATCATGGCGGCCAATGGTTATATAATGCGACGGTTGGGGCCGGCTTGCCAGTTCAGTCGAGTATTAAAATGCTGCGGGATGCTGGCGATGAGATCCGTGAAATTAGTGGTATTTTCTCAGGTACCTTAAGTTGGCTATTTCAAAACTTTGATGGCTCAGTGCCATTTTCGCAGTTACTTAGACAAGCCTGGGAACAAGGATTAACAGAGCCTGATCCAAGAGAAGATTTATCTGGGCAGGATGTTGCCCGTAAACTTTTAATCTTGGCCCGTGAAGCTGGTTATATGCTAGAAAATTCCCAGATCCAATTGCATTCTTTAGTGCCAGAAAGTCTACAATCTATCCCTGTTGATGAATTTATGGCACGAATATCTGAGCTTGATACGTCATTACTTGAGCAATTGAATACAGCACAGTCACAACAGCAAGTGATCCGCTATGTGGCCAAATTTACCCGTGCTGGCATCGCCGAAATAGGCTTGCAGTCGTTTGATGTTCACCACCCATTTGCTAATTTGCGCCCTTGCGATAATGTCTTTGCCATTCAATCTAACTGGTACTGTGATAATCCGCTGGTGATTCAAGGCCCTGGCGCGGGACGTGAAGTTACCGCAGGGGCTGTGCAAAGCGATCTGGTTAGTTTATGTCAGCTGCTTTGTTAAGCGTTTTTTGAGGTTGATAGAATAGTCCGGCTTGCCAATTTATAATTGCTTGCCGGGTCCCTTCAAATAGCGGCTCTGGCAGTGCATCAATTGTGGCCCAAATCCAGCGTTCACATTTATCGGGTTCACACAATTGGGGCTGTTGCGTGGTGGGTGCACAGGTTAAGATCACCGAGGCATAATGAACCCCTTCATCTTGATACGTTGCAAGATTATTCGTCAGACCCACAACTTGCCAATGGCTGATTTCGATCGCGGTTTCTTCTTCAACTTCGCGTTGCGCCGTCTGCTCAAATGTCTCTCCCAACTCCATTTTTCCACCCGGTAGTGCCCAGTATGGGGCGTGTTTTGAGCAACGTTTGCCAAGTAAGATTTGCCCTTGTTTATTGACAATAATAGCACCGACGCCAATCATTGGAGTCATGATCTTTCCTTTTCTGTAAGTCTCTAGGGACTGTTGACCTTTTGTGATTAGTTTTGCAGAAATCTGAGAGGGATTTAGGCAAGGCAAACGTTGTGCCGTGTAGTTATTCTCCACAAA
>NZ_SMGD01000018.1 GCF_004339545.1 Celerinatantimonas diazotrophica
CTATAAGTATCGACATCTGGTTGAGAATGCTTTCGCAAGGATTAAGCACTTTCGTTCTATATCAACGAGATATGACAAGTTAGCAAGGAATTACGCCAGTATGGTATCACTAGCATTTACGATAATGTGGCTACCGATGTATTGCTGAATAAAATATGTACAGCAAAGATCAACAGTCCCTAGTAATTGTTTGATTTGTCCCCATCTTATTTAAAGTTATCTTATGAATTTTTAGTTTATCTAGTAACAGCCATTTCGTTTAAAGGAGAAGTGAATGCGACCTTTAGTGGTGGGAGCCAATGGCCAAATTGGTCGGCAGTTAATCAATCAACTCCCTTTGTTTGGCCATCAGTGTACAGCAATGGTGCGCTCGAGTGAGCAATTCCAACAGCTTGAAGAACAAGGCGTTGCGGCAATTTGTGCGTCGCTTGATGATACAACCGAACATCTGACTGAAGTCATTAAAGGCCATGATAGCGTCATTTTTACTGCTGGATCTGGTGCTAAAACAGGGGCCGAGCAAACATTGCTTATCGATCTTGATGGTGCAGTTAAAGTGATGCAAGCAGCTGTTGTGGCAGGAGTAGAGCATTTTGTGATGGTCAGTGCCATCGGCGCTAACCAACGAGAACGCTGGAGTGAAGCTCTCAAACCCTATTATGTGGCGAAACATTACGCCGACAGGGAGCTGATTCGAAGTGGCTTAAATTATACAATTATCCGGCCAGGTCGATTAATTAATGGGCCTGCTACGGGTCAGGTAATGATTGCCTCTGAGATTTGTCATGAGGGGACCATTGCTCGCGCGGATGTCGCCTCAGTGATATGTACAGTGCTGGGAGATAAACACTTTTATGCTCACGACTTTGACTTATTAGCAGGTAAAGATGATATTCAACAGGCTCTGGAAGGACTGTTATCGTGATTTGGCTTGATTCAAAGATTAAAAAAGGCCCAATGATTCATGTTGGGCTTTTCTATTCATTGAGTGGGCAAAGAAATCGATAACAAGTAATGCAGGTTACCATTTTTTCTTCGGCTGGAAGAGCATATCCAGTTCGTCTTGCTCTTTGAGGTCTTTTGCTTTTTCTTCTTTTTGTTGGGTCTGAACTTTTTTTAATCGCTCACTCATTTCATCATTCATTTGGTGCATGTACGCTAATCGCTGCTCTAAATATTCATCCCGATCGCTCAAATTGCTGACAATTGTAATCGCCTTATTGAGTAATTGTCGAGCCGTTCCCCACTGCCGGACTGCTTGTGATTCGGCTGCCCTTTTGATCGTATTTTCGATGTTTACTTTTAAGGTCATCAATTCAAGACGGCGATCTTCAGCGACAAAAATGGGGGTTGCGATTCGCCCTCGAGAATGTTCTGAGCGAATGACTGCTCGAAGGCGTTTAATGACTTTAAGCATTTGTAATGCTTCGGTATCGTTATCAGGCATTCGCAAATGCGTTGGGCTTTCATAGTTCCGATTTTGGATTTGGGTCAATTGATTTTGACTGGCGTTAAGACGCTCATGTAGCCCTTTTACTTCGGGATCAATTTTTTTTATTTGCTCTAATGCGTACATGATCCGTTTATGTAATACGGTCATCATTTCTTTTGAATAGGGTATGCGTGCTGAATTTAGCAACAAATCTTCACTCTCGCTAATAATCACTTTTTGTCGTGAAATAGCGATCCGCTGGTCGGCTTGTTGTTTCTGTTTATATTGCAGAGCAATGTTATACCCGATCACCAGAAATAACAGGACGCCAATTGCAATTAACACCAGTGTGAAAATCATAAAAGCTAGCTCAATCCCTCTGTAAAATTTAAGGCAGATGCAAAGTAAAGATGCCGCCGCCTAAGTCTCCACCATTTGTTAAAGTAATTTCGCCGTGGCGATCCGCTTTATGATGCGCTTGTGCTGTCAATTGGGCAAAAAATAAACCTAGCCCGCTGTGGTTGCTGCTGCTTTTCCTCGGTTTTAGTGAAATATCTTGGACTGATTTGATTATATCACTATTAAAACCAATCCCATCGTCGAGAATACTTATTTCTAATTTGTTATCGGCCGTTTGGGCGATGATTTGAATATTTTTTTCCACAAAACGAAGCGCGTTGCTGATTATATCATTGAGAGTGTAGGATATTAACTGATTGTCACAATACCAGAACAAATCTTCGTCACAAATAATTTCGATATTGATCCCTCTGCGCAGGGTCACCCAGTGAAAGCGAGCTTTAACATCATCGAGTAAATCACGAATAAACACTTCTTCGATATTAATTGCAAGGTTATTGCCTTGGTTTTTGTACATTGTCAGAGCTTGTGTGAGCATAATACTCATATGCTCAGATTGCTCGCGTAGATGGGTGAGTTCTTGCTGTCTCTCTGATTCGTTTGTATAAGTTTTATTTGCGATTGTTTCAATGGATTGGTTGAATAAAGTCAATTCATTCTTCATATCGTGAAGCGTTGTTGCCATAACTGCGGAAAGATCGAGAGAATCAGTGCAATCCACTTTAGAAGCCTTTAAAATTGAGTTTTACCTAAGCAAGCTTAACGGGCATTGCTTAGAGCGTAAAGTTAATCATTAAAATAGTTGCACCTGTAAGCAAAAAGGCAAGCCAGTGCGGCGGTTCATTTGACTACAAGTTGAAATAACCCATGAAATTACAACAATTACGATACATCGTCGAAGTGTTAAACCATGACCTGAACGTCTCGGCAACGGCTGAAAGTTTATATACTTCTCAACCTGGGATCAGTAAACAGATCCGTACATTAGAGGATGAGTTGGGAATTCAGATTTTTGAACGCAGTGGTAAGCATTTAACGCGGGTGACTTCGGCTGGTAACGAAATTATTCGTATCAGCTCAGAAATTTTAGCCAAAGTTGAAAGTATTAAAGCGGTTGCGAGCCAACATACGCATCCTGATCAGGGCACCTTGAATATTTCAACGACTCACACTCAGGCTCGCTATGCATTGCCTGAAGCGATTCGCGGATTTATTCAGCGTTACCCCAATGTGCTGTTAAATATGCATCAAGGAACTCCGTCACAAATTGCCGATGCGGTTGCGAAGGGCACTGCTGATTTTGCGATTGCAACCGAAGCGATGTATATATTCTCAGACTTGATTACTTTGCCTTGCTACCACTGGAACCGCAGTATTTTGGTTAAAGCTGAACACCCACTGGCTAAAAAACATCTGCGTGGTGAGTTAGTGACGATTGAAGATGTGGCTCGTTATTCTTTGGTGACCTACATTTTTGGGTTTACGGGAAAATCTGAGTTAGACCATGCATTTAATGACGCTGGATTGAAGCCTAAGATTGTCTTTACTGCGACCGATGCGGATGTGATTAAAACCTATGTGCGGGTGGGGATTGGCATTGGGGTATTAGCCAGTATGGCCATTGACTCTGAGCAGGATAAAGATTTAGTTGCGATTGATGCCAGCCATATATTCCGTGCTAGCACCACTAATATCTGCTTTAGAAAGGGAACCTTTTTGCGCAGTTATATGTATGATTTTATCGAACGGTTTGCACCACATTTGACACGCAATTTAGTGGATAAGGCAGTGCAAACAAAATCTCAAGAAGAGATTGACGAGTTGTTTGCGGACATTGAATTGCCAGTCTATTAACTCGCAATTCAATTGTCTCTAACACTCGATAATATTAACTGCTAGGCCTCCCCGGGCAGTTTCTTTATATTTAGTTTTCATATCTTTGCCGGTTTGCCACATGGTTCGAATTGCTTTATCGAGTGAAATGGCGTGCATTCCGGTCCCTCTCAGTGCTAAGCGGCAAGCATTAAGTGCTTTAATTGCCCCCATTGCATTGCGTTCAATGCAAGGTACTTGGACTAAACCACCAACGGGATCACAGGTTAAGCCTAAATTATGTTCGATGGCAATTTCAGCGGCGTTTTCAACCTGTTCGGCTGTTGCTCCCATAATCGCGGCAAGCCCAGCAGCGGCCATAGATGAGGCAACACCAACTTCACCCTGACAGCCAACTTCAGCGCCTGATATGGACGCATTTTGTTTATATAAACTGCCAATTGCGGTTGCGGTTAGGAAATAAGTCTGGCAATGACTTGGCTCAAGTGGACGGATAAAACGGTTGAAATAAGCTAATGTTGCCGGGATGATTCCTGCTGCGCCATTGGTGGGGGCGGTCACAACTCGACCTCCTGAGGCATTTTCTTCACTCACTGCTAACGCATAGAGATTTACCCAGTCTAAGACATTGAGGGGGTCACCTGAAAGTTTTTCCATCGACTCGAGCTGTTGATATAAAATAGGGGCCCGTCGTTTCACTTTTAGCCCACCTGGTAAGATTCCTTCATTTTGAATGCCTCGGTCAATGCACTGTTTCATCACCGTCCAAAGTTGTTTGCAATATTCATTAATCGTTTGTTTATCATGAAGTTGTTGTTCATTGGCGAGAACGACACTAGCAATACTCAGACCATTGGTTTCACAATGGCTTAACAGTTGTTCTGCACTCTTAAACGAGTAGGGCTCGCTCGCGGTAAATGATTCGGGCACAAGGTCATGGGGGCGATAATCTTCCGATGGGGTAATAAAGCCACCACCGAGTGAAAAATAGGTTTTATCAATGCAACTGCCATCGCTGAATTGGGCATGAAATGTCATAGCATTATTGTGTCCGGGATGACTTTTACGGCGATGGAAACTAATCGTGCCTCGTCTTGCGAAGAAAATTGGATATTGAGCGATTAACTTCAGTTGCTGAGTTTTTTCAATAGCAGCTAAATAATCGTCAATTTTATCACAATCGACACTTTGCGGCAGTTCACCTAAAAGTCCCAAGATAATCGCTTTCCCCGTGCCATGGCCTCGGCCGGTGGCTCCTAACGAGCCAAACAGCTCAATATGGAGCGTGGTTTGAGCATTAAACTGGGGTTGTTTGACAAGCCACTGGGCAAATTTTTCAGCGGCTAGCATGGGGCCGACGGTGTGCGAGCTTGACGGGCCAATTCCAATGGAAAAAAGATCAAACACACTGATCATAATTTACCTCGATGATGACAAATTTAGGCCTGTTAAACGGCAGGCTAATTGATATAAAACAGCTGCGGTTGCTCCCCAGATAACACGATTATTCACTTCAATGAAGTCAATGACTCTTTTGTTTTGCCCATCTGAGGTCTTAAGGCGCAGATAATGCCTTGGTTGTAAAAAGGGATCTAGTGGTAAATGAAATATTTCTGTTACTTCAGCTGTATTGGGATACAGCTGAGGCTTATGTTGGAGTAATCCAACATAAGGTGTCATTGTAAATCGTTTGCCAGCATCTTGGTTAGGGAGTTTGGCAATTAATTTAACCTGATGTTGTTCAAGGCGAATCTCTTCATAAGCCTCACGAAGAGCTGTCACTGACAAATTATTATCTTCTGTTTCAAATCGTCCCCCAGGAAAAGCAAATTGACCTTTGTGATGGGCAAGCGTGTGGCTACGGCGAATAAAGATTAATCGCCACTGCTGATTTTGCTTAAATACGGGCAGTAGTACGGCCGAGGCAATACGCTGTGGGCAATCATCCGTAATAGGGTAATCTGGTGTGAGAATAAGCTTCGATAGCCAATTTTGCATCAGGACAACGACTCCAGAACAGGAAGAATCTTAGCTAGTTTATCAAAACATTCTTGATATTCCTCATCTGCTTTTGAGTCTGCAACAATTCCGCCACCTGCCCAAACGTACAGTCTATCGTGGTGAGCAACTAAAGTTCGAATGGCAATATTGGTATCCATCTTTGCATTTTGACTGATATAACCGATGGCACCACAATAGATGCTGCGTCGGTGCGGTTCTAGCTCATCAATAATTTCCATGGCTCGCACTTTCGGTGCTCCGGTGATTGACCCCCCGGGAAAACAGGCGTGAAGTAAATCTTCTGCTGTTAAATTATCATTTAATTTTCCAGTGACGGTGCTGACTAAATGATGAACCGCTTTAAAACTTTCAATTGCAAACAATTTGGGAACCTGAACACTGCCGGGTTGGCTTACTTGCCCAATATCGTTACGCAACAGATCCACAATCATCACATTTTCAGCGCGATCTTTTATCGAGTGAGACAGTTCATCAGCTAATTGCTGGTCTAAAGCAGGGTCTGAATGGCGGGGGCGGGTGCCTTTAATTGGTTTGGTTTCAATGTATTGCCCGTCTAACTTAATAAAGCGTTCGGGCGAAAGTGATAAAATTGTGCCTTGAGGAAAGTTCAGATAGGCGGCAAATGGTACCTGATTAGTCGATAGTAACTGCTGATAGGCATAACGAAGATCGCCTTTAAAATTGCAATAGAATTGTTGCGTCATGTTTACTTGATAACAATCACCACTTTCGAGATATTCTTTGATTTGACCAATACAGCTCTCGTATGCTCGTTGATCTAAACTGCCTTGCCAAGGGGAACATTTAGAAAATTCTTTGATTGGTTTTAAAGTGTGCTGATTGAGCCATTGCCAGCGCTGCTGAAGTTTTTGCCCCCCGTCATTTTGAGTCGTGTTAACGACCAAAGTTGTATTCTTGTCGATGCGATCAAAGATGAGAGCCCAGTCGTAGAGCCCTGTTAGCATATCAGGAAAATCGGGCAGATTACTTTTTGTCGCTGATGTCTTGGCTCGGCCCAATTCATAACCAAAGGCACCAACGAGTCCACCACAGAAGGGTAATTCACTTGTTTGTTCACTGCCAAGCCACTGTTGGCGCAATTGCTGACAGAGTAAAAATGGCTCTTCGGTCGTGGTATAACGGCCATTAGGTGTTTCGATAGTGGTAATTTGACCTGAAGTTTGCATTGCAACGATGGGATCGGCAACGGCAATGCTATAACGGTCATTGCCATTTCCGCTTGTTTGTAGCAACTGGCTCCATTCTAGAGGGGCAATTTTCAACATGAAATCTTGCAGCGTAAAATCTATTTTTCTTTGAAAGATCATTTTGTTAACTCAGTTATAGTATTGCCAAGTGACATAAAGAGGCGTTATGCTGAACAATGGATGTAAGCACATTTGTTTAATTGGTGCGATTTGGACTGTTTTAGCGCTACTCGTATTAGCAGATTGGTTAGCCCGCCGTATTCAATTGTAAACACTTTGTCGTTTTGGTGTTTGTGCCTCATCTGCGACATTGAAAGCATGTTAGATTGACCTTCATTCAGTGATAACAAGTCAATGGACTAAAGATATTGCTAATATATAAAGAGGCGTCTGAGTGAAGTCAAATGATTAACTTAGTTGATTGGTATCCAAAATCCCTACTTTAAAAAGGAGACGTTGCTATGACGGTCATCCAAAAACAAGATCTGGTTGAGAGTATTGCAGATGCATTGCAATTCATCTCTTATTATCATCCTGCTGATTTTATTCAGGCAATGAACGAAGCCTATGAAAAAGAACTTAATCCGGCAGCGAAAGATGCTATCGCTCAAATATTAATTAATTCGCGTATGTCTGCTCAAGGGCATCGACCAATGTGTCAAGATACCGGAATCGTGACGGTATTTGTCAAAGTTGGGATGCAAGTGCGATTTGATTTTGATCAGTCCTTACAAAGTGTTATTGATGAAGGGGTGAGCAAAGCTTATAAGAGCAGTGATAACCCGCTACGTAAATCGATCGTCGAAGATCCGGCCGGGACACGAAAAAATACAGGAACGAACGCTCCGGCTGTGGTCCACACTGAATTAGTGGCTGGCGATAAAGTGGTGATAGAAATTGCCGCTAAAGGGGGCGGTTCTGAAAATAAAGCTAAATTAGCCATGCTCAATCCATCCGATGATATTGTTGAGTGGGTGGCAAAAGTGTTACCCACGATGGGAGCTGGTTGGTGTCCCCCAGGAATGCTAGGCATTGGCATTGGCGGAACTGCCGAGAAGGCAGCTGTGCTAGCTAAAGAGTCATTAATGGCATCGTGTGATATTCACGAGCTGAAAGAGCGTGGTGCTCAAACAACAGAAGAAAAACTGCGTTTAGCTATTTATGACCGCGTCAATAAACTTGGTATTGGTGCGCAAGGGCTTGGAGGGTTAACCACAGTTTTAGATGTTAAAGTTAAATCTTTTCCAACTCATGCCGCCTCCAAACCGGTTGCACTGATTCCTAACTGTGCGGCAACCCGACATATTCATTTTGAGCTAAATGGGCATGGAGCGGCTGAATTTACCCCGCCGGATATCAATTTGTGGCCTGAGGTTACCCAAGCGAGCGCAGGCGATGTAAAACGGGTAAATTTAGATGACATCGACGCAGAGCAAATTGCGACTTGGAAAGCAGGGGACACGCTGTTGCTCAATGGTAAGATATTAACTGGACGAGATGCAGCACATAAACGCATTCAGGATCTACTAGCGACTGGGAAACCGTTGCCTGATGGTGTTGATTTTAACGGACGGTTTATTTATTACGTTGGGCCGGTTGATGCGGTTGGCGATGAAGCGGTTGGCCCGGCTGGACCTACAACCTCAACACGGATGGATCAATTTACCCAAATGATGCTCGCCAAACTTGGTTTGCTGGGTATGATTGGTAAAGCTGAACGGGGCGAGCAAACAGTGCAACTGATTCGTGAGCATCAAGCCGTTTATTTAATGGCTGTTGGCGGGGCGGCTTATCTTGTTTCCAAAGCGATTAAAAAAGCTCGGGTTGTTGCGTTTGAAGATCTGGGTATGGAAGCGATTTATGAATTTGAAGTGAAAGATATGCCGGTAACTGTTGCGGTAGATTCGCGTGGTCATAATGTTCATGAGCAGGGCCCGGTGATCTGGCGTGGTAAAATTGCACAAATGCAACCATCTTAATGGCTGTGGAGTGATTAGGTAAGCGGGATAATTCTTTTTGAGGATTATCCCGCTTGTTGATGATTTTATCGGAAAATATTTAAGTTTGAAGCCATTCAATATATGATGCTTTGCGGTATATCTAGAATTTAATTATATGTGTCTGTTTAAAAATACGATTTACTCTTGTTTATCGATGCTAGCCTGCATGTGTGTATTATCAGGGTGCGTGACGACGCAATCGGTCCCAAAAGCAGTTCAGCATACTGCCACTTCGTCGAGCAATCCGATACAAACGCTCATGATTAGTCGTGATGAACGTTACCCTTTAGTCGTCGGGTCTTTGATTCGTTTTTCGCCACAGATGACACAAATGATAACGCATCATAATACGGCTTTAAAACCCCACTATCAGTGGCTTGAATCACAGTTGCATTCACTTTTAAACTACCGTGGATTTATGGTCACTCCATCATCAGCAACCCTTTATTTTGCAGCGGCGCTCTATCATCCGCCATTACAAAAAAACACCGATTCATTAGCACGTATTTATCAGGCAAATCTTCAGCGTCCAGCGGGTCGTGAAGATTTATCTTTACTGCTGCGGATTTATCGTCGGGGAGCGGTTGATCCTTTGTGGCAGGGAGCTGTTGATCACTATGCCATCCTTAAATCAGATGGGACTCTTGTGGTCGATTTAGCTAAATCACGGCGGATTTTAATAAGTTTGTTAAAGACCATTCCAATGCGCTCTTCAGCGCAGTAACATCGAGTTATAGCTTGCCCGTTGGTTTTCATAACTGGCGCTATAGCTCTGTTGGCCACGCTGTTTATAAATTTTTGAATAAAAAAAACCCAGCGACTGCGAAGTGCTGGGCTAAGGACTGTGTTTAATTGCTTGGCATAATATAAGACTACGGCAAGTATGAAAAGTTCACCATACACTCAAAAAAAAGTGTTTTTTGTCGATAAAGTTTTGTAGCCCTTTGTTGGTAAGCCATAAAAATAAATAAATGTGGTTTAAAAAGGACCTCATTATAGATATATAAAGCGGATTTGGAATCTGCTAATTGGGGGAAATATGGAATATAAAAAAGGATTATCCTTGAAGCTGAAGCTTTCAGTGGCTGCGACAGTTGCGATCCTCATTGGTTGTCTTGCTGTGATGATTGTCTCTTTTTTCAGCTCAATCACACAGCGTACGGATGTACTTGATAAACAATTACAATCATTAACTACGAATTACAATCATTACGTAAAAGACTGGATTGATGCTCGTTCACGGGCTTTGAAAGCAATTCCTAATAAGATCCCAGCCGATAATATGCTGGCAACACTAAAACAAGTCCGTGATAGTGCAGGTTTTTCAAATGTATTTATTGCTTATTCTGATGGTTCTGAGCAAAACGCCGGGCAGGTGAAGTTGGCGGCAGATAATAATGATCCTCGGACTTGGGGCTGGTATAAGAATGCGAGTAAAGATCCTGGGACCTTATACATGGATAATCCTTCGGTTGCATCTGCAACAGGTGAAAATGTGGTTTCATTTGGTTTAGCCAAAGAGGTTAATTCGCAACAGGTTGTGTTTGGAGCGGATATGAGTATGAGCAAAATTTTAGTTCTGCTCAAAAGTGCTCAGTTGCCTGGTGAGGGACAGGTGTTGATCGCAAACCAACAAGGTAACATCTTCGCGTATCAAAATACCCAGCTATTAAATCAGCCTGTCGATTCGATTGCACACAAACTAACGAAAGCCAAACTAGCCGAACTTTCTCAATCTAATCAGATGGTTAATATGGATATTGGTGGGCAAGACTCGTATGTCATGGTTTCACCCATAGCGAATAGCCGTCTATATACTGTGGTAGTGATTAATAAAGATTCTATTTTAAGTCCTTTATATAATTCCCTATGGTCTCAGATTGCTGTGGCATTAGTTGTTGCGATAATTTGTATCATCTTATTTAACATATATAGCTATCACCTGTTAAAAGCATTAACGGTTGTTTCTGAAGCATTGGCTAAAATTGCCAAGGGTGGTGGAGACTTGACTCAGCGTATCAAGGTTTCCAACCGTGATGAAGTTGGAATGCTTGCTAATAACTTTAACCAGTTTATCTCCACCTTGCAGGGGCTTATTGCTGATTTGCGCAAAGATATTAGTGAGCTTCGTGACGCTGCTAAGTCGTCTGAGCAGCGAGCAAATGGCACAGCGAAGCGCCTAAATGAGCAGCAACGAGATGTGACCTCCGTGGCGACTGCGGTTGAAGAGATGGCTTCGGCAACGGCTGAAATTGCCTCGCATGCGCAGCACACTTTAGAATCTGTTGGTGAAGCGACGAATAAAGCGAGCGAAGGGAGTCAATTGGTTGAGAGCAATCGTCAATCTATCGATACTTTGGCAAACTCCGTTGAGCAGACTTCTCAAGTGATTGGTGAGCTGCATGAACATGCCCAGAACATTAATGATATTTTGACCGCCATTCAGACAATCGCTGAGCAAACGAATCTTTTGGCTTTGAACGCGGCGATCGAAGCGGCTCGAGCGGGTGAGCAGGGCAGGGGTTTTGCAGTGGTTGCTGATGAAGTTCGTAACCTTTCACAGCGTACTCAAAGTTCAACAGAGCAGATCCAGTCGACGATTACGACGCTACTGTCTATCACGGATAGAGCTGTTTCAATGATGCAAAAAAGTTATGAGAACTCTCAACATACGGTTGAAGATGCATCAAAAGCTGCTGAAGCGCTCAGTCAAATCGATCAGGCTGTTCAGGTTATTAGTGACATGAACGCGCAAATTGCGACTGCAGCGGAAGAACAGGCCCAGGTAACGACAGATGTCACTACTAATAGCGCCCGTATTAAAGATGTGACTGATGAGTTAGTCGTGGATGCAACTGAAGCGCGTGAACATTCAGTTGACTTGGATGGCCGAGCCGAACGGCTTGCCCATAAAATTGCCGAATTTAAAATCGACTAACTGATAAAAAGCCCATGTAATATGGGCTTTTTGAATGATTTGGCCCGCCTAATTAAGATTGATGGTGCGGGCAAGGATTAGTGCTAATTTCAAGATTGTTCAATCCGCGAATCGCGTAATGTTTTTTTCACTTTTTTCAGATTTTCCCTGAATCTATCGCCTCGACGCAATGTAAATCCAGTTGCTAAGACATCAATCAAGGTCATTTGAGCTAGCCTAGAAGCCATTGGCATATAAACATCTGTATCTTCAGGAACATCCATTGCAACCAATAAATGGCAGTATTCTGCCAGAGGTGAATGTTTGGAAGTCATCGCAATCACTGTTGCACCATTGCCTCTAGCAAGTTTTGCTATATCAACCAATTCTTTGGTGCGTCCGGTGTGTGAAATGAGTACAACGACATCATCTTCAGTACTCAAGATACAACTCATACGCATCATGACAACATCACTGGAGCAGGCAACAGGCACATTGAAGCGGAAGAATTTGTTCAGTGCATCATGAGCAACAGAAGCAGAAGCTCCAAGACCACAAAATGTAATGCGTTTGGCCTGAGTCAGCAGATCAACGGCACGATTTATGACGTTTGGATCTAAGCTATTTTTAGCTGCTTCTAAACAGGCAATCGATGATTCAAAAATTTTTGCCGTATATGCTTCTGGCCCATCATCTTCTTCAACATGTCGATTTACATAGGGTGTACCATTAGCTAGGCTTTGTGCTAAATGTAATTTGAAATCCGGGAAACCTTTAGTATCGAGTCGTCGACAAAAGCGATTGACGGTAGGTTCACTGACATCAGCCATTTTTGCTAAGGTTGCTATGCTCGAGTGAATCGCTGTTTGTGGAGATGCAATAATCACTTCAGCGACTTTCCGTTCGGATTTACTAAAAGAGTCAATATTCTTGGTGATTTTTTCGAGCGTATTCATAAAATTCTGTCTAAGGTTGTTGTCGTTTTAAGCAAGTTTCCGGAGAACTTGGTGAATGTTTATCAGCTTCAGGTTTGCGCAAGATCAACGGTATTTATACTACGCTCAACCGATCCAGTTGTTACCCTATCTGTAAGATTTTTTCAGTTAGTTAAGATGAACGCATAACTGCTTCTATTCAAGATAAAATTTCAATTAAACAATTTAATAGTAGATGTTTTTATGGGATTTTAGTATGACTTAAATCTAAATTTAGTTATTTTTATTATCTCTTTCGTAATTTTATAACGAAAGTTATTCACATTGAATCACGGTGGGTTTTATCTTCATGCCAATACGGGCTAGAATATAGCGATCAATAAAACTAAAAGGAGTGGCCCATGGCGAGTGCCGGCTTAATCGCAGATGTTGGCGGGACGAATATTCGTCTAGGTGTGATCGATTATCAAAGTGGCGAAATTCGTCATATTATCAAATATCGTTGCAGTGAGTTTCCTGGGATTGAGGACGCAATTCGTTCCTATCTTAATGAAGTGGATGAAAAGTTGCAGGAAGCGTGTATTGCGATTGCTTGTCCAACAGGTGGCGACTGGATTGCGATGACTAATCACAGTTGGGCTTTTTCCAGAAGTGAAACAAAACGGAACCTAGGGTTGGAAAGTTTTAATGTGATCAATGATTTCACAGCCAATGCGATGAGCATTCCAACCTTGAGTGATAAGCAAAAAATCCAGATTGGCGGTGGCCCGGCAGACCCATTGTCTCCCATTAGTGTTTATGGTCCGGGAACTGGCTTAGGGGTCGCGCATCTAGTCAACCACCAAGGACGTTACATTCCAATCTCCTGTGAAGGTGGACACGCTGATTTTTCACCGATCTCTGAATTAGAAGTTGAACTTTTGTCTTTCTTAAAAGGTCGTTTTGGGCGTGTCTCAAATGAACGGATTTTATCAGGTCCTGGCCTGGCAAATATTTATGAGGCACTTTGCCATATTCATCAGCAACCCGTTCAACAATACCAACCTGCCGATGTCTCAGCTAAAGGGTTAAGTGGTGAAGACTCGGTCTGTCGTCAAGCTTTAGCAATGTTTTGTCAAATGATGGGAAGCTTTGGCGGTAATTTGGCATTAACCTTGGGGGCTTTTGGTGGCGTATATATTGCCGGTGGTGTGGTCGGAAATTTTGTTGATTATTTCATTGCGAGTGATTTTCGTAACCGGTTTGAAGAGAAAGGTCGCTTTAGCCGCTATTGCGGAAAAATTCCTGTTTACCTGATTACAGCTGAGCAACCTGGCCTACAGGGAGCTGCTGCTTATTTGCGTCAGGAATTGGGGTATCATTTAAATGCGAAGAGCGCTAAGTAAGCAAATTGGTGATTTGCTCACCAATCAAACACTAAAGTAAAGAAAATAGTTGAAAGAAGGGGCGTGATTCCATAACATACGCCTCGCCTTTAAAGGCAACAGCGGTGACGTGTCCGAGTGGCTGAAGGAGCACGCCTGGAAAGTGTGTATACGGCAACGTATCGAGAGTTCGAATCTCTCCGTCACCGCCACAAATAAGTTACACGGTGAGATGGCCGAGAGGCTGAAGGCGCTCCCCTGCTAAGGGAGTATAGGGTTTGTAGCCCTATCGAGGGTTCGAATCCCTCTCTCACCGCCATTTTATTCTTTTAGCTTCTATCACATTCTTTTCTCTGTAGATTCATTATCCTTATCTATACTTAGTTAACTGCTTGTTTTGTAGCTTATATTTTAAGGATGAATAGTTTATGCAAGTAGATTGGATTGATTCACAGAGTATGGACGCAGCTATTGCGCTGCTGGCCAATAAATACCCCGCATATTTAATTGAAGATTTAGCTAAGCAGATTGTTGTTCAACGGGAAAAATTCCATTACCAGCTCATTGGCGTTTGGGTTGAAGGCGAATTAGTTGGTGTCGTCGGTTTTACCGAAGGAATGAAGCTCAATTGGGGAAAATATATCCTGTTAGATGATTTTTGTGTTGCGCTTAAATGGGAATACACCGGCGTTGCAGAAAAGTTGATTACTTGGTTACAGCATTATGGCAAGCAAACAGGTTGTCGGGAATTGCATATGAACTCAGATGTTCAAAATTTTGCAGATCATAAGTTTTTGTTGCAAGAGGGATTTAGAATTTCAAGCCACCACTTCTGTTATCGTTTATAACTTTGCTAAGAAGTGGCAGCCAGAAAAAGTGGGTATCTGTTAGTTTTTAGTAATGGCTGCTGTCGCGCCAAGTTCAAGTAAACTAGCATTCCCGCCAATGGCAGTAGTATTGATTGTACAGGTTTTCTCAGTACCAAAGCCAATACAAAATGTGCCGTTGTTCATCGTGGAGAGGTAAGGATCTGTTTCGCAGATCAGTGGCACGATGATCCCTTCTCGTTGAGAAAGTTGTCGATTAATCTGAATGATATCTTCATGATTTTTTGATGCTAGAGCCACCACTTTTAATTCAGGATCATTGAGTAGTTGTTCTTTTTGCTCCCAACTGACAATTGATACTTCCTCCATGTCGATAAAACGTCCCATCAGTTGTTTGAGCATTCCATCGGCGTATGGTTTAAGTTGCGGATGGACTGTTACTTTGACTGGGTTGCGACAGAGCAGGGCGGTGCTAAGCATGCCACTTAGTGCGGCAGCTGGCATGTCTTGATCGATAATAATAGCAGTGAGCCCTCGCGGTTCAATCCATAACTCATTACTTTCACCTGTTACGCCTGGCATCTGGTAGATACCTTGAAGAATTTTTTTGGCACTCACACATTGAAAATCGATCATCGCGACACATTCTTGCCACTGTCGATCATCACTGGGTTGTGCTTCTCGAATCGATTGCGCCCACTGTCGAAGTTTGTTGATGCGAGTTCCGACAATTTCGCTTAATTTCGGGTTACTGGTTGCGATGCTATCAGAGAGGTAAGTTTTAAGCATTTCCATGATTGCTCTCCTGCTGAGTGTCGGATACGGTGATATTTTGACTAAAGCGATAAAGGTAATGGGGACCACCTGCTTTGGGGCCTGTCCCTGATAAACCTCGACCCCCAAATGGTTGAGATCCTACTGTTGCACCAACTTGATCCCGATTGACGTAACAGTTCCCAACCTGTGCGTTTAAGGCAATATTCTTGAAGCGGTGCTCGATTCGGCTATGAATTCCTAAGGTGAGTCCATAACCGAGCTGATTAATCTGTTCAATCAGAGTTTCAAGGCCATTCGCAGGATAGCGAATCACATGTAAGATTGGGCCAAATTGCTCTTTTTCTAGCTGATTGAGCGAGCTAATTTCATAGGCTGATGGTGCAACAAAGATGCCTCGGCTGTCTTTAGGTGCTTCAAGTTCGAAGATCGTTTGGGCTTCGTTATGAAGCTTAGATTGATACGCTAACAGTTGTTTTTGAGCGGTCTCATCAATCACCGGACCAACATCGACATTTGCTTCGAGCGGGTTGCCAATTTTTAGTTCTGCCATAGCGCCTGCGAGCTGTTTTATAAATAGATCTGCCACATCATCTTGAACACACAATACTCGCAGCGCACTACAGCGTTGTCCAGCTGAAACAAATGCTGAGCGCAGCACATCTTTAATAACTTGTTCGGGCAGGGCACTACTATCGACAATCATGGCATTTTGCCCCCCTGTTTCAGCAATCAATGGGACGGGTAATTGCTCTCTTTGCGCTAATGCGCGGTTAATCGCTCGAGCGGTTTGCGTTGAACCAGTAAAGGCAACCCCCGCAATTTGCGCTGCGCTGACTAGCGCTTGGCCAATTTCGCCTTCGCCAGTGACCAGATGTAATACGTTAGTGGGAATCCCTGCTTGATGAAGTATCTCAACGGTACGCACTGCAATCAGAGTTGTCTGTGGTGCTGGTTTTGCAACCACAGTATTCCCACTGACTAATGCAGCAACGATTTGACCGGTGAATATTGCCACTGGAAAGTTCCAAGGACTGATACAGGCAAAGACACCCCGCCCCTTATAAGCATTGGCGCAGCTTTGATTCGTATAATCGGTAAAGACATTGGAACTGCCTAGCCGCAGTTGTGCCTGCATGGCATAGTAGTTACAAAAATCAATTGCTTCACGGATTTCATCAATAGAGTCTTGAAGTGTTTTGCCGGCTTCTCTTTGACACAAGGCGATCAACTCAGCAAAGTTTTCCTGCATGAGTTCAGCTGCTTTTTTAAGGCATCCAGCCCGAGAGGCCGTGTCTTGTTTTGACCAGTTAGGGTAGGCCTCTGAAGCAATCTGTAGAGCCTCATTGAGCTGTTGTGTTGATGTTGAACTGACTAATCCAACTTCAAGTGCACGATCATATGGTGAATGAATGCTATGTGCATTTTCAGGGTTAAATTGCAGTGAGCCATTAATTAAGGGGCCGGCTTGCCACTGGTGAGTTGCAAACTCATCGCGAGCTTCAATGAATGCCCGAAGATGATGAGCAACATGTAAATCGACCCCCTGAGAGTTGGCTCGTCGTTCGCCATAAATAGCCTGAGGCAATGCGATTCGTGGATTGGCAAACTGGTTTTGGGTACTGAGCTTGGCAATTGGATCTTCGACAATCTCTTCAACGCTACATTTAGGGTCAATGAGGCGATGAACAAAAGAGTTGTTTGCTCCATTTTCTAATAGTCGGCGAACTAAGTAGGGCAATAGATCTGCATGTTTCCCCACGGGAGCATATATACGGACACTGATGTTTTCTTGAGTGATAATGCGGTCATAGAGAATATCCCCCATGCCATGTAGGCGTTGAAATTCAAACGGGTGTGCTTTGGGGAATGTTAAAATGGCCGAGATTGTTTGGGCATTATGGCTGGCAAACTGTGGGTAAATTAGCCCTGTGGTTGCCTCACTTAACATCATTTTAGCGCAAGCCAGATAACTGACATCAGTGCCTTCTTTGCGGGTATAAACTGGATAGGTTTTTAGCCCTCGTTGTTGATACAATTTTATTTCGCTATCCCAATAGGCACCTTTCACTAAGCGTGTTGGGATTTCATCACCCACATCATGAGCCAATGCTGCAAGCCAAGCAAGAACAGCTAAGGTACGTTTTGAGTAAGCTTGTACAACGAGTCCCATTTTCCCCCAGCCTCGGCAAGCCTCATCACGAAAGACTTTTTCAAAGACTTTAAGAGAGATCTCTAAACGTTCAGCTTCTTCGGCATCAATGGTAATGGCAACGTCTCTTTGGCGAGCTTCTCTAACTAATTCCAAAACGGTCGTAACCAGCTCGGTTAATACCCGTTCTTCTTGTAAGCTGTCATAGCGTGGGTGAAGGGCTGATAGTTTAATGGAAATACTCGGTTTGGGGCTGTTCGGCAGTGCTTGGGTTGTCCCAACGGCGCGAATACTGTTGAGATAATCTTGTTTATAGGCATTTGCATCTTCGGCTGTTAATGCGGCCTCTCCAAGCATATCGAAGGTGTAGGTATAACCTTTTTTCCGATAGCTTTCACCATTTTTTAAGGCTTGCTTGATATCTTCACCGAGTACAAATTGGTAGCCAATGATCTTCATCGATCTACGAATCATGGTACGAATTGTTGGCGCACTAAAGCGCGACAACATAACGCGAATTCCTGATTCTGCCTGGCTTGGCGGAAGGTTGAGTAATTGTCCAGTTAATCGCAAACTCCAAGTTGCGGTGTTCACTAGCAATGAATCAGATTTGCCCTTGTGGGCACTCCAATTGCCTGAAGTTAATTTGTCATCAATGAGTGCTTGAGCTGTTGTTGGGTCGGGAATACGAATCAATGCTTCGCAAAGGCTCATTAACAGCACACCTTCTCGGGTGTTTAAGCTATATTCGAGCAGCAAGGCATCAAGCATCCCCATTGACTTTTTATCAGACCTAATATCGGAGACTAATTGGGTTGCTGATTGAGTAATCGCCTCTTGATCATACTGCTCTTTGGCCAAATCAATCAGTTCGGTTAACCATTCATCTTCGTCAATGTCATTGAGCAGAGCCAGATTTTCCCATAAGTCTTGTGGTGATTGGGTTAAATAGTTACGATCGAGTGTGTTTTTTGCGTTAAACATAGACTATTTTCCTTTCATCGTTGTCCAACGAATCTTTATTTTTGTAAGCGTATTGTTACGATTTTAAGACGAATTTTGAGTAAAAGTATTGAACCAACCTCCGATATTTTTGTGTAAAAATCGGAAAATGATCATTTTGTGTAACTTATTGGCTACTTGTGTGAGTATTTCGATAACGAGCTGGAGAAAAGCCAGTTAGTCGACGGAAGACATGGCTAAAACTACTCTGCGATGAAAATCCACAGCTTTGAGTGATCCCTTCAATACTCATTTGTGTATGTTCGAGCAGTTTTTGTGCTTGTTTGACTCTGAGTTGCGTGACATAGCGGGATGGGGTTTGCCCTGTTTGGCGTTTAAAACGGGCATAAAACTGGCTTTCTCCTAAGAAGACTCGGCTCGCCAGCTGTGCAACACTGATTGGGCCATCAAGGCGACTTATAATGTATTGATCTAATAGTTCGAGGTTAAAATTGCGTGGTGCAGTGCTGCTATTGCTCTGATAAACCGGCAAAAAGTGTTTTTCGAGTAAGCATAGGAGAATGTCGCCACAGGAGCGCTTGAGTAATTTATCTCCGGGATATTGGCTGATTTCTTTGACCAGATTCAGGATCAACTGTTGGGCACTTTGATCCAATTGAAAGTAGCCAGGCTTACTTAATAATGGAAGGATTCTCTGATGTACTTCCATGGAAAAAAAATAGTTATGCGCTGGCAAATTTAAAACGAGTATTTGATTTTTACCTGTTCCGCGGAAAGTATGGCCCTTTCCAGAAGTGACCATGACACCTTGGCCTCGCGAGACTCTGTTACTGATACCATCAATCACGAAATCAATATAACCTTCTAGTCCTATCACGATTTGATGGTGATCGTGGCAGTGTAGCATGGCCTGCTTGGTGAGAGTTTGAAGTTCCACTGGTTGCAGAGAAAAAGCCATATCTAATCCTTGTTATGTGGCTAACAGGCGTTTATGATTGATTTTTCAGCAATTTAGTTTTCGATTTGACGCCGAAAAAATCGAATCATTTCGTCGCGTGTTTTGCCATGATCCAGATGGAAAATATCATGAGGGAATAAAAGTTCAATGACCCCTGAATCAAAGATCCGTTTTACTTCATATTCATTGTGTGAAACATCTTGCTGATACATGTAGTTGAGCCAGGTTTGATTGGTATGAATGATAAATTCAACACGCATTCCTCCCAAGCGAGCAAAGAATTTTAACATCGAAGTTTTATCGCTCGAACCGATGGCTCGGCCTCGATATATAGAATTTTCTATTAATGTATCAGAGATATCTTCTAGCACCATTAGTGAATTAGCTTGTGCAGCACTGCGAGTGAGGTGTTGTTGGAACAGCTTAATATCACCAATATTATCCAAAACGGCCATTAAACCTAACTCATCATCCACTGCGACAGCCGGGTTTTTTTCGTTTTTACGTAATAGCTTTAAAACTTTTGCTTCAGGTGGTTTCTTACGAATCGAAACATAAATTGGAACTTGTCGTGCGCCACTGACAAAACGACGTCGTTTTAAAACTGTTAACTTTTCACCAGGATTGAGATTCACTAATTCAGCTTGTTTAGGATTCAAAACTTTGACATGAGTGCAACGGAAGTCATTGCAAGCATGTTCAGAATGCAGATATACCGGGTCTAATTCACCTATTTTTAAGTCTGAACTCCATACGTAGCTATTTAAAAATCCTAAGAAATTTGTGAATTTAGTCGCGATTTCTGTTTCGCGTTCACGTTGATCGATACTGGCCGCTAATGTCATTAAAGTGATTTTACGGCGGGCTTCAAATCGGGCTTTTTTATGATAACGATCATCAAACATAATGAGCATCAGTTCGATGGGGTTATTGACCATCTCTATTTCGTTAGTCGTTTCGATAAACGAGGCGTAAGGCGAGAGGATTTTATCTTTAAGGGAGTTAATGACAGCATCAGCAGTACGGGCGTATTCATAGACTCTATCGTCGATCTCTTTAGGCGTGCCATCAATACCGAACATGTTACTTAAGAGTTGAAATGCTCGTTGAGTCCGTTGCTTTTTGAGTTCTTGAGAGTGAATTAATTGGTCAATTTGGCTAAAGCTTTCAATCCCTAAAAATTCAAAAAGCTGGCTGCGTAAGGCTCGATATTTAGAGATATTGTTACTATCCTGTCGAAGGTCTTTGACCCACTGTCGTGTAGCGGTACTAAAACGGCTCCCTTTAAGAGCAGACTTTTGAACGGCAAATGGACCTTCTTGTTGTAAGGAGGTGAAAATACTTGACGAGGATAAAACAGACATATCCAAATTCTTTCTCATACAAAGTGGTAAATCGGTGTTACTCAGATGAGTAACACCGAGCTAAAGTTCAACTAGCTTGTTTGTTTAACCGCTAATTCAATGTAAATATCACGAAGACGGTTGGCCATTGGGCCAGGTTTTCCATCACTAATTACTTTATCATTAATTTTTACCACAGGATAAACAAAAGTGGTAGCAGAGCTAATAAAAGCTTCTTTTGCGCTCATTGCCTCTTCTGGGGTAAACAAACGTTCTTCAACTTTAATTTGTTTCTCTTCGGCAAGTTTCATTAATGCTGCGCGAGTAATCCCATGCAAGATATCATTGCTGAGCGGACGGGTAACGACAGTATCATCAGCGGTAACGATATAGGCGTTATTGGAGCTTCCTTCAGTGATATAGCCATTTTCGGTGAGCCAAGCATCATCAAAGCCTTGATCATGAGCTGCTTGTTTGGCTAATGCAGATGCTAAAAGCTGAGTTGTCTTAATATCCCGGCGGTGCCAGCGAATATCTTCTATCGTCATCACTTTTAGCCCTTCTTTGGCTTTTTGACTATCCAGCAGTGAGCGTGATTGAGTAAACATCACTAAGGTCGGCTGTGCGTCTTCAGGAAAACCAAACTCACGGTCACCATCAGAACCGCGTGTCAGTTGCAGATAAACACCACCTTCAGTGATCTGGTTTAAGCGAATTAATTCATTTTGAATCCGCGCAATTTCTTCCACTTTTATGGGTAAAGTGAGTTGTAACTCATGACAGGAACGGGTTAGACGTGCCATGTGGCCTTCGTTATCAACTAATTTACCGTTGATGACTGCTGTGACTTCATAAACGGCATCAGCAAATAAAAAGCCGCGGTCAAAGATTGACACTTTGGCATCGTGTTCATTGATGTATTCCCCATTAATGTAAACAATACGGTTTAACATGATCTGTTTCCTTTATTCTATTTTTATATTAACCCCAGAGTTTCGCTGTCATGGGTTGCATCTGACTTTGAACGGTGTAATTAAAGCCTTCGCTTTGATCTTTGGCCAATAGTAAAGGCCCATCCAAATCAACAATTTTAACGTCTTGGGCGAGTACAAATGCTGGTGCCATCGCCAGTGATGTCCCGACCATGCAGCCAACCATAATACCAAAGCCGGATTCAACAGCGGCTTGTTTAAGTGCTAGTGCTTCGGTTAGTCCGCCTGTTTTGTCGATCTTAATGTTGATCATCTCATAGCGGCCTTGGAGTTTAGATAAGTCTTTGCGGTCATGACAGGATTCATCGGCACACAGAGCAATCGGGTGTTCTAGCTCAGCGAGAAGGTGATCATCAGCTTGTGGCAGTGGCTGTTCAATCATTTCAACACCTAGTTTCACGAGTTCTGGAACCAACTGTTGATAGATTGTTTTAGTCCAACCTTCGTTTGCATCAATGATGATTCGAGCGTTGGGGGCACCTTCACGTACAGCTTGGACACGTTCTAAGTCACCAGCGCCAGCCAATTTAAGCTTAAATAGGGGACGTAATTTATGTTCCAGCGCCTTTTGTTGCATCTTTTCAGGGGCATCGAGTGATAGCGTGTAGGCTGTGGTTAACGCCTTAGGGGCAACACCTAGCAGTTGCCAAATACTCTGATCTGAACGCTTGCATTCTAAATCCCAAAGTGCGCAGTCGACGGCGTTACGTGCCGCTCCTGCGGGTAACATTTGCAAGAGTTGTTCGCGGGATAACCCAGCTTCTACTGCTGGGCGAATATCTTCAATCTGTTGCCTAACGCTGGCGAGAGTTTCATCATATCGCGCATATGGCACACATTCACCGCGTCCAACAGCGGTTCCATGGGTTAACTTGACTTGAATGACCTTTGTTTCGGTGCGGCTACCTCGGGAGATTCGGAAAACCCCTGCAATCGGCCAACTTTGTTCGATAATTTCTAATTGCATAAATACTCGCTCATTAGGCCAATAAGTTGTCAACAATACGGCTAACACCTTGGCGGAATGGATCGACAACGGGTAGACCAACTTCTTTTTCAAGTTGTGTCATATATTCGTATGCTTTGGCTTCATCTAATTTAGCGGTATTGACTGAAATACCTACAAATTTAACCGCCGGGTTAGTGAGTTTTGCCATAGCTAAATTCAATTGCATACATTGATCGATTTCTGGCAGGGCAAAATCTGGTGTGCCACGCATATGCTCGCGTGTGGGTTCGTGGCACAGTACCAGTGCATCAGCCTGCGCGCCATGGATCAAGCCGGTTGTGACACCTGCAAATGATGGATGGAATAATGACCCCTGACCTTCGATAACATCCCAGTGATCGGGATCGTTTGCGGGGGCTAAGACTTCAACAGCTCCTGAGATAAAGTCTGAGATAACCGAGTCCACGCATACTCCTGCACCACTGACTAAAATTCCCGTCTGACCGGTGGCTCGGAAGGTCACTTTTTCGTTGCGTTTGGCCAGCTCATCGGTAATAGCAAGAGCTGTATACATTTTACCAACAGAACAATCGGTTCCCACTGGCAATAAGCGTTTTCCGGGACGCTTGGTACCTGCCGCAACAGGGAAATCTTGCGTTGGGAAGCGAACATCGAACATAGTGCGGCCAAATTTATGAGCAGTTTGAGCCAATTCAGGAATATCATTTAAGCGAACATGTAAACCAGCGGCTAAATCCATGCCTACTTCCAGAGCCTCTTGGAGTACTTTAATCCAAGCATTGGAGATAAAACCTCCGCGGTTGGCGACGCCGATCACCATGGTTTTGGCGCCTTTTGCATGAGCTGTAGGAATATCAATATCTTCCAGTCCACAATCTGCGTTACATCCTTGCATCCGATATTGACCTACGCAGTATTCTGGATGCCATTGTTTGATTCCCTGCGCCACTTTGGCAGCCAGAGCGTCGGGTGCATCACCCAGAAATAATAGGTACGGCTTTTGAATTTCCATTGTATTTCCTTAATAGAGCAATGTTGTGTCGATGACTTGATGAACGATTGCGGTTTGCGCTACAGCATTGAGCCTACTTTTTAAAAACATAAGCTATACGGTTCATCAGTTTTTCATTTTATTAAGCAATTAGCGTGACATTTTGCAGATTTTATAGGCAAGAAAAGGGGAGGCTTGAGAGCGATATCTGCGCAGAGACCGAATGACCATGCAATGATTCAAGGGTGATAAATTTTATAGTTTAAAAAACTAATAAATTAAAAAATAATAGGTTATTATTCTTAATCTAATAATTTGTATATCTAGTTATATATATTGATTATATATGCACAATATGACTAGATCGTACATACTTATGATCAATTATGGTGCTAAATTTTATATTTTGGGCGCTATTTTGGTGCATTTGGTATAATTCATGATTTTATAGTTATTAGAAAATCGATTTTTATTGTAATTTTTTACAGAATGAGAATTTTTTAAAAATTTTTTTTAGTCAGATTATCTGGTTGTAAAGGTAAAATTAGAATTTATAACTTTTTTCTCTTGGTTGTTCCCTTTAACGATAATCTGGCAGATTAATTGCCTTTATTCAAAGAGAATAATGAGAGTTTGATAAAATCTGGAGTTTAGACCAGATTACTGGTTTGTTGGGTGGATGGCCCTGGAGTGTTTGAGATGGTTACTGCTGAAGCAGTGGTTGATTTAGCCGCATTAAGAAATAATTTAGCTCGTTTGAAGTCTTGTCAACCTGACAGCAAGATGGTTGCGGTTGTCAAAGGTAATGCCTATGGGCATGGTAGTGTGGAGGTTTCTCGGGCGTTAAACGAATGGGTTGATAGCTTTGCTGTTGCTCGTTTTGAAGAAGCCGTGGTGCTTCGCCATGCCGGAATTAGCAAGCCTATTGTGCTACTCGAGGGGTGTTTTGATCAGGATGAAACGGATCAAGCGATAGCACTAAACTTTCAGCCTGTTATACAAAACGACGAACAAATTGCTTGGATAAGACAGTCCTTAGTGACTGAAAAAACTAATTTCTGGCTAAAAGTCGATACGGGGATGCACCGCCTTGGGTTTTCCTTAGAAGAAATTGCAGATAAACATCGTGAATTGTTAAAACTTGCTGCAGTTGATTCTTTTGTGGGGTTCGTGAGCCATTTAAGTTGTGCAGATGAACAAGATAGTTCAAGAACGGATGAACAGTTAGCTCATTTTATTGAAGCAACAAAAACATTAGTAGGGCCTCGCTCGCTTGCGAATTCGGCAGCGTTGTTGACTCGTCGGGATATTGCTTTTGATAAGGCACGCCCTGGTATTGCTCTGTATGGTGTAACGCCATTTGCGGGGCGTTGTGGCCAAGATGAGCAACTCGAACCGGTTATGACGCTTAAATCTAAATTAATTGCGGTGCGTGATCATAAAAAAGGTGAGCCGGTGGGCTATGGTGGGCTTTGGCAATCGCAATCTGATACCCGATTAGGTGTTGTGGCGATCGGCTATGGCGATGGCTACCCACGTACAATGCCAACGGGAACGCCAGTGTTGGTTAATGGTCGAAAAGTCCCATTAGTTGGAAGAGTCTCAATGGATATGCTCACAGTCGATTTAGGCGCACAGGCCAGCGATCGAGTCGGAGATGAGGTGATTTTATGGGGCAAAGGTAACCCAGTTGAACCCCTTGCAGAGCGTGTTGGAACCATTGGTTATGAGCTTCTAATTCAACTGACGTCGCGAGTGAAACGAACTTATATCGAGAGTGCGTCATAAGTGAATCTGATAATTTTACAGTAATGGCTCATCAGTGTACCGTTCAGCGTACTGTATTGAATCAGTTGATCTTTATTTCGCTGTATAACTAACCATCTAATATGATGCACAATGAGTCGTTTTTCTGAGCTTACGGTGTCTCAAGGTGAGTGACTGCACGTCAACAAAATAATGAAGATGTGCAGGCTGTTGCCCTTTTGAATGCTCAGACTAAGGAATGTCGAGGTTCACATTACCTGATTAATAGATCAATAAAGTACTTTTTATTTGAAGGTTTTTTTGAAATTCATGAAGAGAAACCATGTTAAAATTAAAAAAATACACATAAAGTATAATAAAGATAGTCCATATCTGTAAGTTAATTCACTGTTTAAAATTGATATCATATAGGTAATTAATACAGTCGATAACGATTGCATAAACCCTAACAATGATGAGGCGGATGCATTTAATTCAGCTGAAAATAAAGACATGATTTCGGCTGAACCGATGGTGAGAATGATTCCATTTCCTATAGCTAAAATACAAAAAGAAAAAATAAGAAAAGAAACAAAATCAAACATAATAAAGCGGCAGAAAGATATGATGCCTAACGCCCCGATAATAAATAGGAGTAATCCTGCTAGTATCAACATTTTTTTACCAATTTTATATAAAATAGATTTAGTTAATCTAGTGCCCAAAAAATAACTAATGGCAACAGGAATATAAAAGAAAGAAACTTGTAAAGGCGAATATCCTAATCTATGAAAAATGAATGGTGATTGAATTATGTAAAGGAAATATCCAGAATAGACGATGCAAAGGCCTAAAGAGATAATTGAAAACCGGCTAGATAACAGCAATCTTTTAGATGAATGTATAATAGCATGAATTGAGAAATCATGTCCCTTAATCTTGAGTGTTTCAGGTAAAAATAACAATGTTATAATAAATAATAATATAGAAAAAGCACTCGCAAAAGCAAAGACAAAATGCCAATTAGAGATATGTAAAATAGTACCACCCAGAATAGGGGAAATGGCAGGTGATAAAACGATAGCAGGGGAAACATTAGCAATCATGTGAAATGCATCTTTTTTATCTAACACATCGTAAGCAATTGCACGCCATATAACAATAAGAACACCTGCACCTACTCCAAGTATAAATCGCCCTATCACTAAAGTCGTTAATGATACAGATAGGGCACATAAGACAGAACCAATCGATGTTAGAAGTAAAGCAGCTAAAACAGCAATCCTTCTACCATGACTATCAGAAAATGATCCACAAAAGAACTGAGAAACACCAACCCCTAAAAAGTATGTCAAAAATATATATTGTATTTTTCCTGCTGAAACGCCTAAGTCAACAGACATTAGATGTACACAAGGCAAAAAGATATCTGTATTCATCATTCCAAAAAAACTTATGGATATTAAATAAATAGTAAATATTTTTTTATCATTAACGACTGATTTCAATATTCTTCCCTCTAAAGTTAATTTAGATAAGCTAAGTTGGGTGTTGAAAAATAACGCTAAGTTAACTATTTTTAGATATGAAATGGTCTCTCTAGAGAAAATATAATCAAGATTTTTTCATCTTCGATATGTGTTGGATATATTTTAAATACATCAACTGGTCGTATTTTTACTGAATTTAGTAGTTCGGCCTGTAGGGGTAACCTTTGTTTCTATATCAAAAAGTGTATTTTAGAAAAGTATGATTAATGCTCCTTATCGAACAAAATACTGAAATTCTCGGTTTCACTAAAAATCAATCCAATTTTCTCTTTAATGAATAAAAATAAATTTCTACATAAATAAAGCAGATATGCTATCAATGATTTATTTTTTTATACCAGAGGACATTCCGTAAAATACCGTATTGACTATTTGTTCCGCAATTGAATGATTAAGAGGAGCATGATTGGTAAATAACCGAAAAATAGCGGGTCCATAGATGAGATCCATCGCTATCTCAACATCGATTTTTTCATTTACTTCACCGCGCTTAACGGCTCTATCCCAAATCACTTGGCAGGCTTTTCGTCTACCCTCGAGGAATCTGGCTCGGAATTCTTGCTGTATCAGGCTGTCATATTGGCTTTCCGCAATGAACTCTCTGAAAAGGCGCCCCTGAGCAGATAAATAGAAACGAATCATTTCTTTTAGTTCTTCAATAAAATCTAGGCGAACAGAATGATGATTTGGTATGGCGACTTCTTTTGCCATGAGTTCAGAAAATGCATCAAGGCATATTGCGACCTTATTTGGCCACCATTTATAAAGTGTCGCTTTACTAACACCCGCAGTCTTAGCTATTGAATCGGCCGTGATACTTCTTAAAGTTTCATGACGAGTCAGTGTGAGTGTTGCGGTTAAAATAGCTTGTCTTGCTCGTTCACTACGAGGTCGTCCGCGATTAGGTGTATCACTTTTACTCATATAGATTCTACTCAAGGTTTGTGGATAAACTTATCGAACGATATGACTCAAGTTCTTGCCCAACATAGTTAAGCTTATCTTGAACTCTTTTAAGAGCATCTTCCCCCAATGGGATTCTTAATGGTGGCGATTTTAAGGAAGCAATCTCCCTTATGGCAGTTGCCGCTTTTTTAGGATCTCCTAATTGAGACCCATTCGCCTCTTTGGCTCTGTTTCGATTAATAACAGAGTCGTAGTCACTAAGCTGCTTTGCTGCGAATTGAATGGACTTTTCACTCAAAAACTCCGTTCTAAAAAGACCTGGTTCGACAACTGTTACCTTAATACCAAAGTGCTTAACTTCTTTTTCTAACGCTTCTGATAAACCTTCGAGAGCAAATTTTGACGCACCATACACTCCGTTGCCAGCAGAGGCGGCAAAGCCTCCGAGAGAGGAGATATTAATAATGTGCCCGCTACCTTGTTGTCGCAAGATAGGTAAAACTGCTCTGATTATATTGAGTGGTCCTTCAACATTGGTGGCGAAGATATTGCGAACTTGTTCTGCTGAGGTTTCTTCAACCGCACCAAGAAGACCATATCCAGCATTATTTATCACGACATCAATGCGACCAAAGTAACTTATCGCCATCTCAACAGCCTTTTGAGCTTGCATCTGTTCTGTTACATCAAGCTGGACGATTCTCAATTGATCACTCGTAGGTAAATCATTGCTCTTCATTATATCTCGAACGCCGGCAATGACAGCGTCACCTGCTTCTAGAGCTGCTGCTACCATCTCTTTGCCCAACCCTCGGGACGCGCCAGTAATAAGCCAAACTTTCATGCCACTGTTAGTCATTCGTAATGCCTTATATCATGCTTTATTTAATATACTAAACGTTTAGTTTATAAAATAAAACAGTAAAATATTTCCAATATTTTGGAAATTCTTTAAAAGTCTCGTTGTGCTGCATGTATCGCTTTGATTTTATGAGGTATTGCCCTGGTGTGTTTTTATACAACTATGCTCGAAATGGATGATGTAGCATCGATTACATAGTCCTTCTCTTTGATGTTTTAAGCACATCAATGGTTTTTCTATACCATTATCGACAGATACTTGTTTACCTGCTCCCAATGATGGTAAATGATTTTCAAGGGCAATGAGTTCACTGTTAAATGTTTTCGCATCGGCTTGGTCGTGTTTCAATTACTTTGGAAAGTTGTTAGGGAGGCTTTAGGGCTTCGTCTGCCTTTATTTATCGGCATACCTCTGTTTCTTGTGGATTCCAAAGACGATATTTTATCAACAGATATCCAATCAATTGTCGTTTACGAATGATTCAAGCTGGTGGATGGTACTGACTCTGCTGGCGCGGGCAATGATCCGAGATTCATATTTCTTAGTATGGTTCGCTTAGTCACAATACTATTTCGTTTCCCTGTGACTTATTCGGAAAAGATCGATATGGACTCTTAACGATTAACAATAAATCCTATCCGAATAGTTATGATTTAAGAAGCGTATATATCATATTGGCGCTATATGGATTTGAGCTACCTAATTGATGTTAAGGAATTATTCAGGTAGCTTACAGTGAGTTTCGTGGATAGGCTCCAGTGATTATGTCGCCCATTTGGCGCGATGCGAAGAATCAATCTTACAATTCAGGTTATTCATTAAGATTTGAGTAAGATTTAGCTATGTAAGGAAAGCTTTGTATGGATAAGGTTTCGATTGTAACTGGTGGGGGGCGTGGGATTGGTGCTGCAACATCAAAGTTATTAGCCTCTCAGGGCTATAAAGTTTGTGTAAACTATCGTTCGGATGCCCAAAGTGCCGATGCTGTGGTCCGTGAAATTATAGCTTCAGGAGGAGAGGCTTTTTCGTTTCAAGCGGATGTTTCGAATGAATGTGAGGTTGTCGATTTATTTGATGCAACAGAAAACGCATTTGCTCCAGTAACACATTTGGTCAATAACGCAGGTATTTTATTTTCACAAATGAGTTTTGCTGACATTGAGCTAGAGCGGTTTAATCAAGTGATGTCGTCCAATATTACAAGTTGTTTTCTTTGTTCTCGTGAGTTTGTTCGGCGGGTTAAATCTACCGGTGCGATTGTCAATGTTTCATCAGCCGCCTCCCGGCTTGGCGCTCCATTTGAGTATATTGATTATGCGGCATCGAAAGGCGCAATGGATTCTCTGACAAAAGGTCTATCATTGGAACTGGCTCCAAGAGGTATTCGAGTCAATGCTGTAAGGCCTGGGTTTATTTATACACAAATGCATGCTGATGGTGGTGAGCCCAATAGGGTTGAGCGATTGGCTGCTCAGATCCCATTACAACGCGGGGGGACTCCAGACGAAGTGGCAAATGCAATCGTTTGGTTATTATCTGATGAAGCTTCCTATGTTACCGGTTCATTTATAGATTTGGCGGGGGGAAAATAGGCCATCGATTTTGGCATCGCCACAATTAAGTCAATTTTTGTTGACTCCTACATAGTGGCGTCAACGATTGAATGTATTGTTCTGATAAGTCGTCAGTCAATATCATTTCTTGCACTTTTACTAGGGACTGTTGACCTTTTGTGATTAGTTTTGCAGAAATCTGAGAGGGATTTAGGCAAGGCAAACGTTGTGCCGTTTATTCTCCACAAAGAACGTTTAACGCTGGATAAATTCCTCTCAGATACTGCCCTTGGGGTTCATTTAAACGCATCCTGAACTTTGTTGCTCCCTGTTTGCTTAACTCATTAAGCGACACAGGGTGCGCCGCGTTCAAAATGTGTTTAATTTGAACAAAATTCAACCACCAAAGGTCAACAGTCCCTAGGAAATAGTTGGGTCTTGATAGATGAACATACAAGGGTTTATGCTCGCTATGATTCCGATTGCTCTTTCTCCAGGAGCTAGCCTTAGTTTGGCAATGTCTAATGTTTCATCTGAGGGATTTAGAGGGGTTTTCAAAGTCATAATTGGGACCGGGTTTGGTATCGTTGTTCATGGAATGCTGGTTGGATTAGGTATATCCAGTTTCATTGTCGAAAACGTAGTTTTGTTAAGTACCTTGAAATTGGCTGGTATTTTATTTTTATTTTACCTTGGCATTAGGTTATTGCTGTTGGCGAGGAAGTCTCGTCCTGGTGTGATCGGTAGTTTGAAGAGCGTTAGTATTCAAGAAGCTTTTTTGTTAAATATTTTTAATGCTAAAGCTATCTTATTCTATCTCACCGTGGTTCCCATTTTTGCGGGAATTCATTTCGTGGGCTATTTATATCTTTCTATGTTACATGTTTTAATTATGGCTATTTGGACCTCAATCTGTAGTTATTGTTTTGTAGTTGCGCAAAAGAAGTTCCAGTTAACAAACGTTAACATGACCATAAATATTGCAGGGGGACTATGTCTAGTTTATTTATCTTGTGTATCTGCATTAGGGCTTAACAGCTAACGATAAGCCCCTATATTGAATTTTTTAAGTATAAATAGGTAATCAATATTATGCTTATTTTTCACCGACAAGCGGTTGATAGCTAATTTTGTTGATAAACCAGCTTTTCTCACCCTCAGGGGTTTTAACGATGGCCTCGTCATCGACCTCTTTTTTAATTAAAGCTCGGGCCATTGGCGCATCGATAGATATATAATCTTTGCGTTGGTAAATTTCGTCTGGTCCGACAATCCGAAACACTTTAACTTCTGAGTGTTCACTTTCCACTTCGACCCATGCTCCAAAGAACACTTTTCCTTCTTGAACCGGAGAGTATTCGACGACTTTAACCGCTTCAATACGTTTACGCAGAAAGCGAATTCTTGAGTCAATACTTCGAAGTAGCCTTTTATTCTCTTTATAGTCAGCGTTTTCTGATCTATCTCCAAGACTCGCGGCCCAAGCTACTTTTCCTGTGATTTCTGGGCGATACTCACGCCACAGATAATCCAGTTCGGTAGTTAATGCTTCTAAACCCTCTGGGGTGATTAGATTTGTTCTCAATTTTAAACCTGTTACCTGTATCGATATGTCAGAGACGCCTGGTCTTGGTGAGATACACCATTAAGTGCCCCTGCGGCTGTCATAGACTGTTATTTATGACTCGTTCCAAGCCCTAGCGTTCAAAGTCTATTGAATAATAGAGTGCTAACACTTATAAGATTATTTGCTAATTATAAAGCGATACCGAGCATCTGTGTCAATGCTAGGTTTAAGAAGGTAAACCGAAACTCAACAGGGCAATGAGATATGCCCTGTATGAGTGGTAATCTTTATGCTAGAACGGTGTTAGCTTGGCGTGTTTGTTCTCGTTTTAGTGGGGCTTGATAAACACCCGCAAGTGCCGCATAGCCTTCACACATCACGTAAAGCCATGCATCGCCAATTCCTTGAATTTCGCAGCGGATACGGTCATGAACAGTGGGATAGCGAAAATAACTATCTAACTCTTTTAAGGTTGCTATATCAATCTTATATACGGTGACATTTAAGGATTGATTTCCGTCGCGGATGACGACAGGTTGTTGTTTGTACTGATAAAGAGCAAATTGCGCTGGAGTTTGATGTTGACCTAAATAGTCGCAATCTGCCAATAGTTTATTTATTTTTAAGCTATGTTCTTCATCAATTTGACCACAAACAGCAATACAGGTATTTCGTTCCGGTTGATTATGTTGCATGATTAACCTACCTTTATTATCTAAGGGAATTGTTCCTTAGGCTTGTTACTCAGCTACATTATAAATGCGGCTGTTAGAGCTTTTATGGGATAAATGAGAAGCAACCTCTTGTTCCTTCTCTGCGTTATTGGTTATGTCAGTAATGGCATATTGTTTCTATCAATAATTGCACCTTTATAACGAATCACCGTTCCGGCAAGATCATGTCCCCAATGAGCACAGGTCTGTGGGTCTTTCCCCAGTAACATTGCAGCAATAAAGCCGGCTCCAAATGAATCTCCTGCGGCGGTTGTATCGACCACGTTCTCTTTAGGAACCTTATTTGCTGCTACAGTATAATGTTCATTTTCTACAAATATGTGACAAGGCTGTGAGCCCATTTTCAATACAATAGAATTCACCCCTAACTGACGCGTTCTACTCAAACAGTCGTTTGTTGTGTGCTCCCCATAGAGTGCAAGCTCATCGTCAAAGGTTAACAACGCTAAATCAGTGAGTTGTAATATCTGTTGATAGATTTGCTGAGTTTCTTCGAGATTCTCCCACAGGGCAGGGCGATAGTTGTTATCAAAAATAATTTTACAGCCTGCAGCTTTGGCTTGTTCAAGAGCTGTAAATAAATTATCACGGCTTTTGGAAGTTAAAATAGCCAGAGAGATGCCACTTAGATAGATCCAGTTAAACTGAGTCAGTGCCTTGGCTATTTCTGGATAATTATCTTGTTCTAGACAGTATTTAGCCGCCGAGTCATTACGCCAGTATCGAAAGTGACGTTCACCATCAGGATCTGTTTCAATGAGATATAGCCCGGGTAGTTTATTGGTTAGGTGTTGCACATACTGCGTATCAATCCCTTCTTGTTGCCAACTGTGCAGCATTTGTTGACTAAACATATCTTCACCAAGCCCAGAAATATAACTTACGTTAATATCAGCTGAGCGGGTCAGTCGGGAAAGGTAAACCGCTGTGTTTAACGTATCACCACCAAATTTACGACTTAACAACTCTTGTGACTGTTGTTGCAGTTCGACCATACACTCGCCGACGATGGCTATCTGCATTTGACCCATGTTTACTCCTATAAGTGTGACGCAAGATGCGATTATAGTAACGACTCAGATAATTATTTTAACGGTGAGTTTTTGCATCGATATTGATTTTACACCATTTTTCATCATCCACCGAGATTTCTAAGCAAATTAAGAAACGCTGTTTTAATTATATCTTTGATGGATATTGGTGCCTAGATTTTCTTTACATAAAAATCAAAACAGCGTTCCAATATTAGAGCTTGCCAAAGAGAAGGATATGCTAGAACACTTTATGGGCCATTTCTGGGGCCAGTTGTTTGGCTTTTTGAGTTTTGCCTTAGGCGTGCTAAGTTTTTTGCAGACGGAGGACCGTAAGCTCAAGTTAATTTTGGTCACTTTGAACATCTCTAACACGATTCATTATGCATTGTTCGGTGCCATGACGTCGCTCATTGCCTCTATTCTATCGACTTTTCGAACGGCTTTATCCATTAGAACGCGTTTGCTCATAGTGGCATTAATTTTTATTGCACTGAATATCGGCTTAGGTGTATGGGTTGCTCAGGCTTTTTCCGATCTATGGAGCGTTATCGGCATGACAATTGGGACATATGCATTATTTAGATTGAAAGGAATGTCCATGCGATTTGCCTTTTTAGTGGGATCAAGCTGCTGGTTAGTTAACAATATTATTGTTGGGTCAATTGGTGGAAGCTTACTGGAAATTATGATGATTTCGGTAAATGCTTCGACAATTTTCCGGTTGTTTCGAACCCGAGATAATGCGGTTTGTAATGCACAGTGAATGTATTTGTGATGAGTTTATACACTGAAGCGCCCAGAAAAATAAGTTTTGAATATTTGTTTATGTTAGATCCCATAAATCAATAGGTTGAAACTTATCAATTAAACTGATTGGAAAATTCTATCTATCAAATGAAAGATCAGCGTTATAATCACCTCGATGAGTTGGTTCATCAGTCCAATTAATCAAAGGAGGTTTTCATGGTGTTTGTATGCCTCATTTGCATAAGTGTGGTGCTACTTGTTGCCTACTGGCAATCTCTTGGACGCTATACATTTGTGCTGATGATTGAAAAGGAGCGCGTTCGAATGCTTAAAGGAAATGTGCCTGATTCATTTATTACTTTCTGTCAGACAATTTCTTTGATTACTCCTGCACAACATCGGGTCATCATACGTGGCGATCGTCATCTGGGACAATTACGCCTTACTTTTTCACGTCATATTGATGAAACTACACGCCAACAGCTGCGCAATCAATTTCCTTATTCAGCCTATGGCAATGCTCAGTTAGATTGGAAGTTACCTAATAATCACATCGAGTAAATTCCTTATAAACTAAAAAAGGTAGCGTTCAACGCTACCTTTTCCTTTGGTTGGATCAACTAGACTTTGAAGCGGCTAACTAACTGATGTTGCTCTTGGGCAATATTGCCGATAACTTGGCTAACTTGATGGGTTTCACCGCTGACCTTGGTAATGCTTTGGCCGAACTCACGGATTTGGTTAATATTTTGACTGATCTCATTTGCTACGGCGCTCTGCTGTTCTGCTGCACTCGCAATTTGTTCTGCCATTTGCAATACATTACTGTTGGATGAGGCGATTTCAGTCAGGGTTTCATTGGTGTAAGTGACTTGTTGAGCCGTATCTTGAGCAGCTTTATTTGCTTGTTCAATTGTTTTTACAACATTATCCGTTTCGCTTTGCAGTTGACTGATAACCGACTCAATTTCACCAATTGAATCTTGCGTCCGGCTCGCTAGCGAGCGCACTTCGGAGGCAACGACCGCAAAACCTCGACCATGTTCACCGGCTCGAGCTGCTTCAATAGCGGCATTAAGGGCGAGCAAGTTGGTTTGTTCTGCGATATTTTGAATGACTAACAAGATATTGCTGATGTTTTCGCTGCTGGTGGCTAGTTTTTGGATCCTTTGTTGGGATTGTTCTAATTGTTCACTCAGTGACCCCATCGCAGTTTGCGAATCTTGTGCAGCTTTTTGCCCTTGGATGACGGATTGCTGAGCCGTATTGACCGTCATGTTGGTTTGCTGCGTGTTATCGGCAACTTCCCGTGAGTTGGCTGCCATTTCTTCGACTGCAGTTGCGACTTGATCGACTTGGGCAAATTGCTGCGTAATGCTCTGACTTGTTTGGTCGATCAGTTCGATTGAGTGGCTACTGTTTTGTTTCATATTATCAACTGATACGACGACATCTTTAATCAGTTGTCGTAGCGATCCAACAAAACGGTTAAATGAATTGCTCAGTTGGCCTATTTCATCTTTACTATTGACTGGAACCTGATAGGTAAGGTCGGCATCGCCTGTTGCGATTTTTTCCAGTTCATTACGTAAACTATGTAATGGTTTTACAAGCGGGCCAGTAAACACCCAGGTTAGAATGATCATCACCACGGCAACGACAATACCAATTAACAACTGCTGACTCAGTGCATTGGCAGTATTAGTTGATAGTTTTTGGCTCATTACTCGCTGGGCTTTAAGGACTTGTTGTTCGGGTAATCGGACCATGATTCCCCATTGAGTATGTAAATTTGCCAGGGCTAATGGATAAAAACTAATTAACTGATGTTGCTTTTGATCCCATTGGTTGACGATTTTGCCATCATTAATTAGCTGTACCATATTATCAGGGACGCTACTTTGGTCAGAATCGCGGCTAATCAGATTGCCATTTTGGTCAGTCAATACAATATTTCCGGAACCTGAATAGAGTGCTTTATCCATGGATTGAATGAGGCCATTAATCAATAATGGCTTAATCAGCAAAGCGGCCTCAGCAATGACCTTACCTTTTTCTTCTATTGGTACTGACAACCAGAAACCTTCTGATTTATCTGTCGCGGGACGTAAACAGGCCATGTCGTTATCTAAGGCACAAAGCGCCGGCTTCATTTCTGGCTCTTTAAGTTGCTTGGAGCTGATGGGCTTTTGGGTATACTTACCGTTACTTTTGATCCAGCGAGCCGTAAAGCGTCCTTGGTCGTTACTGCCGAGATAATCAGAGCCTAAATAGCCGATATCATTTTCACCTAGTCCACCGGATTTGAAAATGACAGTTATTTGTGAGGCATAATGGTCGCTGCTCAATTGTGCTTTTAGCATGGCAACAATAGATGAGCGTAAATTCGAACCTGGTAAGTAATTTTTCAGGGTATTGGTCTTGGAAGATAAGATTTGCGTCCCTAATAAATTTAACTGATTCTTCCGAGCCTCAATTGCCCCCGTGAGCTGTTTAATTCGCCCTTTTAATTCAGCGGATACGAGCTCCTGAGCGTTTTGTTTAAGAAGAATGCCAGCTTGTTGAGTAATGACATCGCTGTTATGGCGAGATGAATAGATAGTGGAGGCCATTAACAAACAAATGGTTACAATCAGCGCAACCCCTGTAAATACCGTGAGTTTCCATCGAAAAGACATCTTAGTGATTCCATTACATTTCCCGAACATACAAGATTATCTGATTTTTATGTAGTCATCAATTATAACTAATCTTTAACGTCATGATAATTTATAGAAAATGATGGAGTGGTGGTTATTGTCGTAAAATCGCTTTTTAAAAGCGAGATATACTAGACAAGTTTGTTTATTAGTCAGTATTTAGATGAATTGGTTAATAGTGGCAGGGGTTATAATATGTCTATGATTAATAACTGAGATCGGTATGATAGTAATTCCTATTTATTAGCCTTATTTTATTTTTATGATTAATAGCCCTCATGATGCATTTAGGACTTATTTAAGTATACCTGAACGAATGCCTCGTTATTTAGATAAACAACATTCTTATCAAGTCATTGATAATATTTGCCAAATTAGTGAAGAAATTGATGTGTTTCTATTTGATGGCTACGGTGTTCTGAATGTTGGGAAAACAGCCATCAATGGTGCTGTGGAGCAAGTGAATAAATTAAGAGCAATGGGGAAGAAAGTATATGTTGTGACCAATGCTGCGACTCAGGATATGAAGGGCTTAGTCCAGAAGTATCAAAATTTTGGCTTTAACTTTGAATGTGACCAAATTATCAATAGTCGAGAGGTCATGATGCAGGAGTTTCTCGCGCGCACGTCGCCTGAGCAAGGCTCAATTGGTGTGATTGTGCCTAAGCCATATTGTCGTGTCACAGCTGATTATGATGAGCGTTATCCAGAAGATGATTCTTTTTGGGATGCCGACCAGTTTTTGTTCTTAAGTGGTAATGGGTGGAATCAGCGTTTACAAGAACGTTGGGTTCAGGCACTGCAGGAGCGACCTCGTCCAATCTGGGTTGGGAATGCAGACTTAATTGCGCCACTTGAACAAGGGGTGTCTCATGAACCGGGAAGTTACACCTTAACGCTTGATGAACCGCTTTATTCTTGGGTAAATTGCTATGGTAAACCATACCGACCTATTTTTGAGCAGGTTTTAAGTTGTATTGCGCGAGATTATGGTGAAGTTGAGCCATCACAGGTGGCAATGATTGGCGATACTTTACATACGGATATTCTTGGGGGAGCCGCTATGGGGTTCAAAACGGTTTTGGTAACTGGATCTGGCTTTTTGCGAGATATGAATGTTCAAGAAAGTATCGAGCAAGCGCGGATATATCCAGACTATTGTTTAACGAGCATCTAAGGTCGGGGTTGTTGAGCTTTTGTGGTAGAAGTGTTCAACATGAGCTTAAATGAATCCAAAAGGTCTTATCTGATAGAGGGGAGCGAGCGCTAAACGTGATTGTAGCTAATGACTACACGGCAAAAACGTTTCCTCGCCTAATTCGGTCTAAAGCTGCTGCAAAAACAAACACACTAACTGTTATCTTCATTCATAAAAAAGCCCACTTTATTCAGTGGGCTCTATTCACTTGACTGGTTTAATAACCTTAGACATCGTAAGCTTCATTATGCACATTGGCAACAGCCCGGCCAGATGGGTCGGCATGTTGGGTAAAACTTTCATCCCAAGCCAATGCTTCAGGGGTCGAACAAGCAACCGATTTTCCCCATGGCACACATTCAGCTGCACTGTCGAGTGGAAAGTGCTCTTCGAAAATACTGCGATAGTAATAAGCTTCTTTCGTATCCGGAGTGTTGATAGGAAAACGGAATTCAGCTGTGTCCATCATCTGGTCAGTGACTTCGGTTTGCACAAATTCTTTTAAGCTGTCGATCCAAGAATAACCAACGCCATCAGAGAACTGTTCTTTTTGCCGCCAAGCAACACTGTGTGGTAGGTAATCTTCAAATGCTTCACGCACAATATGTTTTTCAATTTTACCGTTGCCACACATTTTAGCGGCTGGATTCAAGCGCATTGCAACATCCATGAACTCTTTATCAAGGAATGGCACGCGACCTTCAAGGCCCCAAGCAGCCAAGGCTTTGTTTGCTCGTAAACAGTCAAATAAATGCAGTTTTGACAATTTACGGACTGTTTCTTCATGGAACTCTTTTGCATTTGGTGCTTTGTGGAAATAGAGATAACCACCAAATAATTCATCCGAACCTTCGCCTGAAAGTACCATTTTGATTCCCATTGCTTTGATTTTACGGGCCATCAGATACATTGGGGTTGAAGCACGAATCGTTGTGACATCATACGTTTCAAGATGATAAATGACATCTCGCAGAGCATCTAAGCCATCTTGAACCGTAAAGTGAATTTCATGATGAACGGTACCCAGAGAATCAGCGACTTCTTTAGCGGCTTTTAAATCGGGTGAACCTTCCAAGCCAACGGCAAAAGAGTGTAGCTGTGGCCACCAAGCCGCTGAAGCATCGTTATCTTCGATACGCCGATCCGCAAAACGTTTGGTAATTGCAGAGATAACTGATGAATCCAGACCACCTGAAAGTAACACCCCATAAGGTACGTCACTCATTAATTGCCGTTTAACTGCTGCTTCTAATGCGTCGCGTAATTCTTCAACAGAGGCTGGGTTGTCTTTGACATTGTCATATTCTTCCCAATCACGCTGGTAGTAACGAACTAATTGCCCATCTTTACTATCTAAAAAATGCCCAGGAGGGAATTCGCGAACTGTTTTGCAAATGGGTGTCAGAGCTTTTAACTCTGAGGCTGCATAGAAGTTACCGTTTTCGTCATAACCAGTATATAGCGGGATAATTCCCATATGGTCACGACCAATCAAATACCGATCTTGTTCCTCGTCATAAAGAATAAATGCAAAGATGCCATTTAGTTCATCTAAAAAGGCATTTCCTTTTTCCTTATAAAGAGCCAAGATGATTTCACAATCAGATTCGGTTAAGAAGTTGTAATTGCAATTGAGATTAGCGCGCAACTGTTTGTGATTGTAGATTTCACCATTCACCGCCAGAACATTAGTTTTTTGTTCATTATATAGCGGTTGAGCTCCATTATTTACATCGACGATTGCCAATCGTTCGTGAGCTAGAATTGCGTGGTCTGAGGTGTAAATCCCCGACCAATCTGGACCGCGGTGACGCAGCCGTTTTGACATTTCCAGAGCAACTTTTCGAAGCTCCGAGACATCAGTCTTAATGTCAAGCACGCCAAAAATTGAACACATATTTTTCCCTTCGTTTTTTATCTCAATTAAACAACTATCCCATATAGGGATAACCGATCATTCCAATGTGCCAATATCAGCAAATATTGCAAGTGGTTATTCACTATTTTCTGTAAAATTTTATTTTCTTGGTCGTCAATAGTTGTTTCTGCTGTTTTATGAGGGACTTGGAGTGAAAAATTAACGTTTCCCATCCGTCCAGTTCACGGCATCATAGATATGTTGCGCAAACCCGAGGCCTGCTTCTTCATATAAATTAACGACATGATTAACGCCCAGCTCTTTTAAGGCATCTTCATCATCTTCAAACCGACAGATAGCAGCGATCTCACCGGCATAATCTCGTCGGTGTAACTGGGTAACCGCATATTCATTCCCGTTATGATGCGGCATGGTTAAAAGCACCAATTTAACGGATTTACTTAATACTAATTTCTCCCAAAAATCGGAGTCGGTTGCATCACCTTGGATAACCACTCGATTGGCTTCCATATGTGATTGAACCTTTGTCAAATCAGTATCAATGCCAATGACTTTCCCTGGGTAGTGTTGGCTCATCAGTTCATATGCTCCAGAGCCAATGCGTCCCATCCCTAGAATAACGATCTCCATATTTCCCAATTCGATTGGTAAGTCATCTAAGTGCAGCCGATTACGCTGTAATCGACACAACCTGTTTTGGACGCGACGATAGATATGATCGGCTTTTTGGTTGAGCGGGGCACTAATAATAAAACTGAGACTGAGAGCGATTGCCAAAATAGCCAGCCAGGAGCCGTCGAGTATATTACTTTGAACAGCTATCGCTGAAACAATTAAGCCAAATTCACTGTAGTTCGCTAAGCTTAGTGTGCCCATCCAAGCAGTCCGAGCGCGAAGTCGAAAAACTAACATTAAAAGCAGATAAAGAGCGGCTTTCAAAGGCACCAATAAGGTAATTAAAATTGCAATGAATAAGCTTTCCATTGTGGGGAAATAATGCATGCCAATGGAAAGGAAAAAGGCGACTAAAAATAGTTCCTTAAATGCAAACAAATCACGGCCTAAATTGTTGGCTTGTGGTGTTCCAGCTAATAACATTCCTATTAATAATGCACCTAAGTCAGGCTTAATATGAACGCTATCAAACCATGCATATCCGACAACAAACGCCATACAAAAACCAACTAATAGCTGCACTTCACCATGACCTGCACGGTTGAGAAGTCGCAGTAAAAGAGGGCGTAGAGGGATCAGCGTCAATAGCGATAAAGCCCATAGTGAGGGGATTTTACCAGAGCTAGCACTTAAGTAAATCACGGCAAAAAGGTCCTGCATAACCAATATACCAATGGCAACGCGGCCGTATAATGACTGCAGTTCACTTTTATCCTGTAAAACTTTTACGGCAAAAACGGTACTAGAAAAGCTTAACGCAAATGCGAGGAGCATCAACGCCTCGTTTGAAAGTACTTTTAGCTGAGTGATGGACAACCACTTAAACACACTAAAAATGGCTAGAAATAACATTCCATTAAAGATTAAATGCAAGAAAGCCGTGCCATAAACTTCCCGTCGTAACAGTGTTCGGACATCCAGTTTTAAACCGATTGAGAACAACAGTAATGTCACACCTAAATTCGCGATAGTATCGATTACCGGTGCCTGATGAATACCTAAGAGGTGCAAAACGAATCCAGCGACTAAAAAACCCAATAAGGGGGGGAGTTTAACCAACTGGAAAATAAATCCTGAGCAAGCTGCTGCCACTAAGATGACGATGTAGTCCATAGTGTTCATCGACAACAATCCTTGAGCATATGTGTCCTTTGTGTGTAGCGTACATAGTATGAGTTAACAGAAGAGAGCCATTAGGCTGAAATATCTAAACTATAAGTTCTGCCAAAGCAAAAAATCCATGTTATCTCGCAACTTATCGAATAAAGCATAGCACTTGGTTTATAATTCGCCCAGCTTTTGCGCTGTGAGTCAGCCTCGGTTGACGTTGCCTGCTAAGCATTGACTTCGAAAGTCACGAGCCAGGCGTAGAAATTTTTCGGGGGATTGCTCTACAATACTTTGATCAATCAATAAGTCGTAGCCAGTCATCTGGCGCATATTGGCCATTCGATTGGCAAACATTGCTTTTAGACCATGATATGTTTCGCCTGAATGAGTATGGTAATAATCGTCTTCTAACAGGTGATCACTCGGGCAAGAGCCTGTTGGACACTCTTGTCGAAGTGCTGCAAATAGGGCACTGCGCTGTTCAGTGAGAAGGTGTGCGCATAATCGTGGTGAGAGGGTATTTAAGAGAAACTGCTCATCTCTAAGCCGGATGCCAATATAATTTAGCTCTATCCGTTCAAATCCGCGCCCGACTGACGGTATTCCAAAACGTTCAATTTGCTCCCATGGCAGAGCCCAACCTCCATAACGGTGATGAAATTGGAGATGATCGTGGCATAACACTAAGCCAAATTGAGGCTGGGCTGATTTACTCAGGCCGATACGAATGCCTAAGTAGGCGAGGATAATCCCAAATGCAGCAATAAAGCTGACTGCAATATTGGGAATATACAAAATACCGACACTTATAATGGCTAGTGCGATGCCAATGTAGATACAGCTTTTAGCGTTTCGTCGAGAACTTGAAGAAAGTTTAATAGTATCCATATCTGAGCCATGCTATAGACTACTAACTGTTAATAGTATGTTGCTTAGCTTAGATAAATGCAACTTCCCTAAATCGCCATGGCTATAACCAATACCAGAAGCCTCGGTTAACCCACTGTGTCAGTTGAGTGACAAAGCCATGATCGCCCAGCGCTTTATTGAGTAAGTTAAAATTCAGCTGGTTTTGATTGGCCAAATGCTGATAGCCTGTAAAATCACCGTCAAATGGGTAGGCCTCACCATCGATAAATAACTCGCTTAATCCTTGCAGATAAATAACTTTGAGTCCTTCAACTCGATGCAATATTGCGCCTTGCTCTAGGTGCTTAATTAACGCTTCAGTTGTGAATCGTTCGTCTTCTTGAAGCGGTAAAATATCGATATCTCGACGAGTCTGCGAGAAAAACCGGCCAAAAAAATCGCGCATCTGACGGTTATCATTCAATAGGTTTTGCATTAATCCCAGCAGTTTTTGCTGTTGATGACGGGTGATCTCTCCCCAAGCATGGCCAGCAACAAGTTCTGGGTCATTGTAACGGGTAAACGGTTGGCTTTGATCGAGCAGGTGGTCTGCAAAGGCACTAAAAAGCTCTTTTTGATCGGGGGCGCGAAAGCCAATGGAATAACTCAGTGAATTATCTAGAGAGACACCGTTATGTGGACATCCGGGTGGAATATATAAAACATCACCACTTGATAACTCTTCATCGATAGCAGGTTCAAATGGGTCACACTGTTTCAGTCCAGCTTCGTTGGCAAATTCTCTAAGATTTTGCCGCTCACCTACTTGCCAGTGGCGCTGTCCTTGTCCTTGAATAATGAATACCCCATATTGATCAATATGAGGTCCTACGCCGCCCTTTGAGGTTGCAAAACTAATCATCAAGTCATCGAAGCGCCAGTTGGGGAGAAAGTGGAAAAGTTCTGCTAACTTCGCGCAACTATCATGCCAGTGGTTGGTTGCTTGAACTAACAGGGAACTGGCTGGTTGTTCTAATTCGTCAAATTGTTCAAATGGACCAAACTGCACTTGCCAGTGGTTATCTCGAACAGTAACCAATCGCGACTGCAGTTCTTCTTCCATCGCTAACCCTGCAAGTTCTTCAACGCTCAGTGGATCAATAAAGTCGGTAATCCCCTGGCGAATTAACAGAGGTTTACGTTGCCAGTAATCCACCATAAAGTGGTTGATATCAAAATTAAGCTTCATTCCGTCTCACTACAATTAAAGGCGAAAAAGCCACAGTATTTACACTGTGGCTGTTAGATTAAATGTCTTGGGCAAGCTGGGTTGCTTGTCCAATATAATTTGCAGGGGTGAGTGCTTTAAGTTGATCTTTAACCTGTTCAGGCAGTGCTAAAGTATCAATAAATTCCTGCATGATTTGCTGATTCACTCGTTTACCTCGAGTGAGTTCTTTGAGTTTCTCATATGGTTTTTCAATACCATAACGGCGCATCACCGTTTGGATCGGTTCTGCTAAAACTTCCCAGTTATGATCAAGGTCGGCGAGAATATTAGCTTCATTGACCTCTAACTTACGGATGCCCTTAAGAGTTGCCTGGTAGGCAATCATGGAGTAACCAAGTGCAACACCGATATTGCGCAATACCGTTGAGTCGGTTAGGTCGCGTTGCCAACGAGAAACAGGAAGTTTGCGGGCCAAATGGTCGAATAATGCGTTAGCGATGCCAAGGTTACCCTCAGAGTTTTCAAAGTCAATTGGGTTGACTTTATGAGGCATGGTTGAAGAGCCAATTTCACCGGCGATGGTTTTCTGTTTAAAGTAGCCTAAGCTGATATAGCCCCAGATATCGCGATTAAAATCTAACACAATGGTGTTAAAGCGAGCCAGAGCATTATAAAGCTCAGCAATATAATCGTGTGGCTCAATCTGAGTGGTATATGGGTTCCACGTTAATCCCAGACTGGTCACAAATGTTTTTGAGAATTGGTGCCAATCGATATTTGGATATGCGCTTAAATGTGCATTATAGTTACCCACTGCGCCGTTGATTTTACCTAGGATTTCAACCTGTTCGATCTGTGCTAACTGGCGACGTAGCCGAGCGACAACATTGGCCATCTCTTTGCCAATGGTTGAAGGCGATGCAGGTTGTCCATGGGTGTGCGAAAGCATTGGAATGGCCGCATATTGCTTCGCCATAGTTGCGATTGCATCAATAAGCTCATTGAGTTGAGTGTTGAGAACATGCTCGCGTGCTTCATTGAGCATCAGAGCGTAGGAGAGGTTATTAATATCTTCTGATGTGCAAGCAAAGTGGATAAATTCGCTGACAGCAAGTAATTCACTATTATCAGCCACTTTTTCTTTGAGAAAATATTCAACGGCTTTTACATCGTGATTGGTGGTTTTTTCAATAGTTTTAATCCGTGCCGCATCCTGCTCTGAAAAATTTTCGATCAGTTCATCAAGGAACTGATTGGTGGCATTACTAAATGGGGGCACTTCGCTGATCTCTTGATGTGAGCTCAGTTGTTGTAGCCAACGGACTTCGACGGTCACTCGGTATTTAATTAAACCGAACTCGCTGCACAACGCGCGCAATTGACGAGTTTTAGCACCGTAACGACCATCAATGGGGGAAATGGCTGTCAGCGCTGACAATTCCATGGCTTATCTCCTGGTTTTCATTTTTTAGAGTGTCGATAGACATTGCTCTACCTGGGTGAGTAGCTTACTTCGTTGGAAGATCAGCTGTAGTCGTTTACCTCCGACCTGCTGCCAGAGTATCGCGGCGCGGATCCCAGCTAAGAGGATCGCCCGTACTCGATTCTGGTTTGCAGGCTGCTGCAGTAAACTGCGATCGCCAGTCACCTGAATACGGCTTCCTAGCGGACTTATTATATCACTATAGATGGCCGCTAAACTGGCCTGAATTTGTTCATCAGTGATGGCAAAATGGGTAAGTTGGCGCTTCACTTGGGAAATGCGCTCGGCAAGCATGGCTTGCATATCTGCGCGTTTATTAAGTCGTCTCGCCAAAGAGAGCAGTCCAACGATATAACGGGTCACTTCAGGATCGCGTAGCTCATTGCGATGCCCCATTTGCGCTTTGACCGTTTCTAGACCTATGGTTAGATTTCTTAAAGAACCATACACGGATTCCGTATCAGGCGGATCGGTCTGTAAAATACTTTTCAGTGAAGCTTCCCAACAACTGGTTTCAACTGATTGTCCTCGGGCGATTTGCTGAACAATTCGGCAGGCTTGACAAATCCCAGCGAAACCAATTACTTGTTCCTCTAACGTATGTGTCATAGTTGCCTCTGGGCGTAACGTTTCTCAATAATCCCGCCACCAAGACATTCTTCACTGTCGTAAAATACCGCCGACTGACCAGGGGTAACTGCTATCTGGTAGCTATCAAATTCAACAAGTAGGGTGTCATTATCGACAGGAACGATTTTACAGGGGATATCCTGCTGTCGATAGCGTGTTTTAACGACTGCGCGGAATGGTTCCAAACGCGGCTGACGATCGACCCAATGCAACTGTTTCACCTGCATCGCCATTGAGCGAAGTCGCGGGTGGTCATGGCCTTGTCCAACAATCAAAGCATTACGCTCAACGTCTTTATCAACGACATACCAAGGTTCTTCACCGGCATCTTTACGACCGCCAATATGTAACCCTTTTCGTTGACCCAAAGTATGGTACATCAGCCCCTGATGCTCACCGATGACTTCACCATCAGCCGTTTCAATTTTGCCAGGGCGAGCAGGCAGATAACGTTTTAAAAACTCAGTAAATTTGCGCTCACCAATGAAACAGATCCCAGTTGAATCTTTTTTATCTGCCGTCACCAGATCTTGTTCTTCGGCAATTTTCCGCACTTGCGGTTTTTCTAGTTCGCCGACTGGAAATAGCGTCTGGGCCATATGTTGTTCGCTTAATGTGTACAAAAAATAGCTTTGATCTTTGTTCTTATCCAACCCTCGCAACATTTTCCAATGACCATCGATAAAACCATTGCGGACATAATGACCTGTTGCGATGTAATCTGCACCCAGTTCTTCGGCAGCAAATTCTAAAAAAGCCTTGAACTTAATTTCCTTGTTACACATGATATCTGGGTTCGGTGTGCGACCAGCTTGATATTCAGCTAAGAAATGCTCAAAAACGTTATCCCAGTATTCTGCGGCAAAATTAACGGTATGTAATTCGATGCCGAGTTTGTCACAAACCGCTTGAGCATCAGCTAAATCACTGGCGGCAGAACAGTAGTCAGTCCCATCATCTTCTTCCCAGTTCTTCATAAACAAGCCTTCAACCTGATAGCCTTGTTCACGTAATAGGTAAGCTGAAACGGATGAATCGACTCCGCCGGACATGCCGACAATTACTTTTTTGCTGCTATTCTTGCTCATGCTGACTCAATACTAAAAATTTGCTCGCTATTCTAGCAGATGAGACTGGAGCGATCACTATAAAGGGGGGCGTTTACGGTGTTTTCTTGGTGCTTGGGAAGGTTGTTTTATGAGTTTAGCAATAGCCGCATCATTGCTGATGTCTGTACTTTGTCCAGGGGCAAGTTGGCCTATATTCCAAGGACCGATGGCTGCTCGAATCAAACGTAACGTAGGATGTCCGGTTGCTGCGGTCATTCTTCTGACTTGTCGGTTTTTACCTTCCTTAATCACTAACTCTATCCAGGTTGTCGCAATATTCGCTCGATAACGGATCGGTGGATTGCGCGCCCATATCTGGGGTTCGGAAATGATTCTTGCTTTGGCTGGGCGGGTTTTACCATCCTTTAGCTCAATACCATCACGAAGTTGCTTAAGTGCTTGTTCATCGGGTTCGCCTTCGACTTGCACCCAGTATGTTTTTGCCATTTTTTGTTTAGGATTCGCAAGCTGATGAATCAATTGCCCATTGTTGGTTAAAATTAACAAACCTTCACTGTCCCGATCGAGTCGTCCTGCAGCATAAATATCTGGAATATGAATGTAGTCAGCTAATGTTTTGCGATTATCACTGTCGGAGAATTGGCAAAGTACCATATAAGGTTTATTGAGCATAACCACCCGGGTTACAGACGGTGATACGCTGGAAGTCGTACGACGGCTCTTTGGGGCGTTCTGCATTTTATTGTGCGATAGATTTGTTTTTTTCATGACCTAATGATAGCAAAAAACGTCATAAAATATGTAGTTATGCTACAAAATCAAGTTCCACAATTGCTCGATGATTAGGGGGAGCAGGGCGATATGCGGCATGATTAGTGTTAGAAATATTATTGTGGCAGAGATAAAAATAAAGCGGACCAGCTATAAAATGATCCGCTTTAATTATCAGCGACGTAATACGTCCAATTATTTTGTGCTGTCGTCAAACACAATACTCGTTGCGTGGTTACCTTTCGGCCCTTTTTGCATTTCGAATTGAACGTGCTGACCGGCTTTAAGGGTCCGATACCCGTCCATCTGGATGGTTGAGTAATGAGCGAAAATATCTTCGCCCCCCTGATCAGGGCAAATGAACCCAAATCCTTTGGCATTGTTAAACCATTTTACTGTTCCGGTTGGCATACGACATATCCCTATTTATTTGTGTTTTTACCAATGAACCACCATCATATCTAGGACAACTTAAAATATAGATACGATTTACTATGGCAATTTTACAATCTAGTAAAAATGTTCCATCAGTCAAGAAGCAATTTTCAATTCTGCTGGTGTTGTCATTTTAAAGTCGTTAATGTGGTAGATATATTTCATTGAGGCTATAGTTTGAAATATGGGTAATCAGCCGAACTGGACTGATTTTGAGGAATTAATCCAGACAGATAGTAAAACCAAACTTCAGCCACCATCTTTGTATAAAGTGGTGCTAAATAATGATGACTATACACCTATGGAGTTTGTGGTTGAGGTTTTGCAGAAATTTTTTAATATGGACTTAGAAAAAGCAACACAAGTGATGTTAACGGTTCATTATCGGGGTAAAGGCGTATGTGGAGTTTTCACAGCGGAAGTTGCCGAAGCAAAGGTTGTCCAAGTTAATCAATATGCGAAAGAATTTGAACATCCCTTGTTATGTACGATGGAGAAAGCCTAATCAAATCAATGATGTAGGGCCGTTTTGCAGGAGTCAGCTATGTTAAATAAAGAACTCGAAGTCACCCTGAATAAGGCGTTTAAAGAAGCCCGTCTGAGAAATCATGAATTCATGACGGTCGAGCATCTGTTGTGCGCTTTGCTAGATAATGATTCTGCTAAAGAAGCCTTAGAAGCATGTGGCGCTAATGTTAACCAACTCAGAGAAGACTTAAATAGTTTTATTGAGCAAACGACACCCGTTATTCCATCAAATGACAGTGATCGTGAAACTCAGCCCACGTTGGGATTCCAAAGGGTATTGCAACGAGCTGTATTCCATGTTCAGTCATCAGGGAATCATGAGGTTACTGGGGCGAATGTTTTAGTGGCAATTTTTAGTGAACAGGAAAGCCAAGCTGTTTACTTTTTGAAAAAATCAGACATCAATCGACTTGATGTGGTGAATTATATCTCTCATGGTGTCAAAAAGATCGATGGTGATGATGAAGGATTAAGTGGTGCGGCTGAAGAAGTTGAGAGCGTTTCTGAAGAGCAAAAACAATTGGAAAGTTTTGCCACTAACCTAAATCAACAGGTGCTTAATGGTAAAATTGATCCACTGATTGGACGTGATAGTGAGTTGTCTCGGACCATTCAGGTTTTATGTCGGCGCCGCAAAAATAATCCATTGTTGGTGGGCGAGGCTGGGGTTGGCAAAACTGCTATTGCCGAAGGTTTGGCTTACCGGATCGTTCACGATGAGGTCCCTGACGTGATTAAAGATGCCACTATCTACTCTTTAGATATGGGATCGTTGTTGGCAGGAACAAAATATCGTGGTGATTTTGAAAAACGTTTTAAAGCGTTGCTCAAGCAGTTATCCGTTGCCGATAACGCTATTTTGTTTATCGATGAGATTCATACCATCATTGGTGCTGGGGCTGCTTCTGGGGGCCAGTTAGATGCTGCTAACCTGATAAAACCATTACTCAGTAATGGGGTGTTGCGTTGTATGGGATCAACAACCTATCAGGAATACAACCAGATTTTTGAAAAAGATCGGGCACTCGCTCGTCGTTTCCAAAAAATCGATATTGTAGAACCGAGTGTTGATGATACAACGAAAATTTTGATGGGACTGAAAAGCCGCTATGAAGCGCATCATGAAGTGCGTTACACCACTAAAGCGCTTCGTACGGCAGCAGAACTTGCGGCAAAATATATCAACGAACGTCATTTGCCTGATAAAGCAATTGATGTGATTGATGAAGCGGGCGCAAATATGCGGATGTTACCTGTGAGCCGCCGTAAGAAAACGATTGGAGTTTCTGATATCGAGGCGATTGTGGCCAAAATTGCGCGAATTCCAGAACAGAAAGTTTCATCAACGGATCGCGAAATTCTCAAAACACTGGGTGAAACTCTGAAAATGATGGTGTTTGGTCAAGATCGTGCGATTGATGTTTTGGTCGATGCGATTCGCCTCAACCGCTCAGGGTTAGGTGTTGAAGGTAAGCCTGTCGGGTCATTCTTGTTCGCTGGGCCAACGGGTGTGGGTAAAACAGAAGTGACTCAGCAGCTTGCTAAAGCGATGGGCGTTGAGTTGGTGCGGTTTGATATGTCTGAATATATGGAGCGTCATACCGTCTCTCGGTTGATTGGCGCACCTCCTGGATATGTTGGTTATGACCAAGGGGGATTATTAACTGATGCGGTGATGAAGCATCCTCATTGTGTTGTGTTATTGGATGAAATCGAAAAAGCGCATGAAGATGTCTTTAACTTGTTACTGCAGGTGATGGATCACGGTACTTTGACGGATAATAATGGTCGTCATGCCGATTTTCGTAATGTGATATTGGTGATGACTAGTAACGCAGGTGTTAAAGAAACACAGCGTAGTTCGATTGGCTTTAAACAGCAAGATCATAGCTATGACGCAATGGATGAGATCAATAAAATCTTTTCCCCAGAATTTAGAAACCGTTTGGATAGTATTATCTGGTTCAATGCTCTGGATGAATCAATTATTGATCGCGTTGTCGATAAGTTTGTCGTTGAGTTGCAGGCACAGCTAGATGCCAATGGTGTGTCTATGGAAGTGGATAAAGAGGCACGAGCGTGGTTAGCTGTTAAAGGTTACGATCCGATGATGGGTGCGCGCCCGATGGCTCGAGTCATTCGCGAACAGCTGCGTAAGCCGTTAGCTAATGAGATTTTGTTCGGTGAACTTAACAAAGGTGGACATGTCAATGTCTCTGTTGATAATGACAAATTAACTTTTGCATATAATCAGGTTACAGCCGAACAAATCTGATAGCTTGCTTGTTATCTGATAGCTTTAAATAAAAAAACCAGCGATTGAGCTGGTTTTTTTACACAGCGAAACAGTGACTTAGCGGGCACGGAATACAATACGTCCTTTAGACAGATCATAGGGTGTCAGCTGAACAGTCACTTTATCGCCCGTTAAAATACGAATGTAATTTTTACGCATTTTTCCAGAGATGTGAGCAGTGACCACATGACCATTTTCCAGTTCAACGCGAAACATTGTGTTAGGTAATGTGTCCAGAACTGTGCCTTGCATTTCAATGTTGTCTTCTTTCGCCATGATTCCTCAGTGAGTATACTCCAAAATTAAACGCCGCAAGAATGCCAGAATAAAGCCTCTGTGTAAAGTTTATTCGTTATATTGAGGCCTGCCACTGACCATATATAAAGCGTTGATGAGGATAATAATGCTGCTTGTAATTCATCTTCTGGCAACTATCTATTTGGTAGCCCAAATAAAGCCATTGTTTTTGATGTTCTTTGGCTTGTTGAATTTGGTTGAGAATGAGCCAGTGGCCCGGAGACCGTTTGGCAATTTCAGGCGCAAAAAAACTATAGACAGCGCTTAGACCAAAGCTTAACCAATCGGTGACAGCAACGGCGACCAGTTTACCGTCTAAATAGACTTCTAGAAAACGAGTTGTTTGCCAGAAACTTTGGAGAAAATTGCGATAATCGCTAAAGCTGTGTTGGAGCATGCCACCATCGTTATGACGGCAGCTTAGATAACGTTTATATAAAGCAAATTGTTCGATGCTGGATTCCTCTGCCCACTTAAACGATAAATCTTGGTTGCGTTTAAGTACCCGTTTTTGTGAACGAGTAGGGGTAAAGTTTTGAACATCAACTTTAAGCGATTGGCATTGCTGACACCTAATACAATGGGGACGATAAACATCGTTGCCGCTGCGTCGAAAGCCTTGTTCAATGAATTCTTGATAGGAATACTCTGCATCATTGGTCATAAATACCACTAGTTCCCGAGCTTGATGAGCACTAAGGTAAGGGCAATCATGCTCGGGAGTCATCCCGATTTTTAGTGGTGATTTCATAAATAGCGTGGCTCCCAACATCCGGGTTGTAGCGGTTGGTTTCTATACTGTCGCACATATTTAAGAAAATTGGCACGAGAACAACTGATTACGCCCAAGCTTTGTAAATGTTCAGTGGGCATTTGTGCATCGATATATTGGCCACCATATCGGCCAAAAAGATCTGCTAAATATATAAATGCCATTTTGGAGGCATTGGTTTCTCGATGGAACATCGATTCACCACAATATATTTGCCCGATATTTACGCCATAGAGGCCGCCGACAAGCCGTTCATCATCCCAGATCTCAATTGAGTGGGCGAAACCTTGCTGGTGGAGATCAATATAGGCGCTTTTCATCTCATCAGTAATCCATGTTCCCTCTTGTGTACGATCGGCGCATCCATCCATGACTTGAGCAAAAGCGAGGTTGACACTCACCTTAAAAGGCGTTTTTTTTAGCCATTTTTTCATGCTTTTACTAACATGAGCTTCCTTAGGGGCTAAAATTGCGCGCGTACTAGGCGACCACCATAAGATCGGCTGGTGGTCATCAAACCAAGGAAAAATGGCGTTTTGATATGCATAAATGAGTCTTTGGGGGGCTAAATCACCACCTATGGCTAGCAGTCCATCAGGTTCATCAAGTGCTTGCTCTATATCTGGAAACCAAAGATCATCGGCTAATACATGCAATTGCATTGTACTTCCCTTAAACTCCTATTAATAATGGGTCATCTTAAGGTATAGGCTAGTTATGAATATACGTTTTTGTTTTTTAGTGTTCCCTTTACTGATAACTCCCTCTGTGTGGGCTAATTATCACCGTAACGTTGCCCGACCCGTTGAGCAAGTGGTTTTTGGTAAGGTTACATCGGTTCGTTATTTTAATCCTACCCAAGCCAGACATGTCCGGCATAATCCATGGAAGACTTTATTAGGAAGTGTAGTCGGTGGTGTACTGGGAAATCAATTTGGGAAAGGTTGGGGGAGGGTGGTAGCCACAGGAGTTGGTGCTGCGGCTGGTGGTGCTATTGCCCAACAAGCCCAAGAGCCAGAAACCCGCTTGATCCACTATCACTTGGTCGAGCTCTTAATTCGTAACAATGACAATCATAAGTTAATTGATGTGGTGCAGGATTATGATCCGAATATGCAATTTCACAAAGGGCAATCGGTAAGAATTCTTTATTTTAAAGATGGGGTAAGGGTTGATACTGAGTATTAATTGAGATCGAAAAGACCAATCAGCTTAGCTGATTGGTCAAAAGCGTTATTTCAGGTTGTCGAGGTAGCGTTCTACATCGAGTGCGGCCATACATCCAGCTCCTGCTGAGGTAATAGCTTGACGGTAGATGTGGTCGGCGACATCACCAGCAGCAAATACTCCAGGCACACTAGTGGCCGTGGCATTACCTTCGGTTCCTGAGGCAATTTTGATGTAGCCGTTGTTCATCTCTAATTGACCTTCAAAAATACTAGTATTAGGTTGATGGCCAATCGCAATGAATGCTCCCATCACATCTAACTGAGAAAGTTCACCCGTTAGCGTGTCTTTGATTCTTAAACCTGTAACCCCCATGTCATCGCCTAATACTTCATCAAGCGTTTTATTGAGGTGCAGCGTCATATTCCCGTTTTCTACTTTATCCATCATTCGGTCTAGCAGGATTTTTTCGCAGCGGAATTCTTCTCGACGGTGAATAACATGCACTTCTGAAGCAATATTAGACAAATACAGTGCCTCTTCGACCGCAGTATTGCCACCACCAACAACAACTACTTTTTGATTGCGGTAGAAAAAACCATCACAAGTTGCACAAGCGGAGATCCCTTTGCCTTTGAATGCTTCCTCTGAAGGCAGCCCTAAATATTTGGCTGAAGCCCCAGTTGCGATAATGAGTGCATCACAACTGTATTGACCACTATCACCAAAAAGCATCAATGGGCGAGAACTCAAATCGACGCGGTTAATGTGGTCGAGGATAATATTTGTTTCAAACTTTTCAGCATGTTCTTTCATGCGCTCCATCAGTCCTGGACCGGTCAGTCCTTCTGGATCACCAGGCCAGTTTTCAACCTCTGTTGTTGTAGTTAATTGGCCACCTTGCTGGATTCCGGTAATCAAAGTCGGGTTTAGATTCGCCCGAGCTGCATAAACGGCTGCGCTATAGCCTGCTGGGCCAGAGCCTAAAATGATAACCTGACTATGTTGGATGTCACTCATAGAATAAACTCTCATTATTATCGATTGTTTTCCCATATGATAGATGAATGTAATCCTACAGCGAAACCTTTGCTATAACATTTTTATATCAAATGGGTGAATTGTGAATAAAGGAAGCAATTTATCCAATGTGTAGTGCGGTCTATTGTTTCGTCGCGTGAAAAATCTTCAATTTATATGTAATCTTCCGATAATTGATTAATTTGCAGATAGAAATGTCGTTTATGCTTGCGAAAATACAGTTTTTATGCAAGATTGAGGGAGTTAGTAAAACTTAGTTTTACTGGCTACTAACCAATGGTCTCAATCAACCTCTCGATATAGTTAAAGCTTTTATATTGGCTTGAGCAGTAACATAGAGGGCTTTGAGCTTACTTCGTGTGTGAACCTATTTTGTTAGGTATATTATTTGCGGACTAACTCTTCCACAGTTTAGCTAATATGTGCTGCATATATGAACAAGGATCGTGAGTTGAGCTATTTAAACCGGAGGTTGAATAACAAAAAACGTGCAAAACAACATATTATTTGAAGTCAAGGTCAGCGCATGAAGGAACTAGATCGGATAGATCGCAACATACTCAATGAGTTGCAACAGGATGGCAGAATCTCTAATGTGGAGTTGTCTAAACGAGTAGGATTGAGTCCAACACCATGTCTTGAAAGGGTTCGCCGTCTCGAACGACAGGGATACATCTGTGGTTATACTGCTATTTTAAACCCGCAATATTTGGACGCATCACTATTAGTTTTTGTTGAAATTACCCTAAACCGGGGAGCAGCTGATGTTTTTGAACAATTTAACAGCGCTGTTCAGCAGTTAGAAGAAATTCAGGAATGTCATTTAGTTTCAGGTGATTTCGACTATTTGTTAAAAACACGTGTGGCAGACATGTCTGCTTATCGTCGGTTGCTTGGTGAGACTTTGCTGAGATTACCCGGAGTGAATGACACACGCACGTATGTTGTCATGGAAGAGGTAAAACAGAGTAATCGGCTTGTAATCAAGCATTAGATGAACAAAGGTAGTTTAATTATTGTTCGGGAGAGCGGCAGAGCCGCTCTTTTATTTATATTCGGCTCCCATAACATTATTATTGTTTTTATAATAAGAAGTATCTTATATTTTTCATTGAAGGAGAGTCCTTTTTGGCAGTTTTGTTCTCTTCCAAATTAAATGGTTGGCAACGCATACAAGAAGCTGGGGTCATCATTTTCATCGCCTTGGCGATTGTTTGTGCGATTGCTTTGTTTAGTTTTAATCCATCTGATCCTAGTTGGTCGCAGAGTTCTTGGCAGGGCCATGTTGACAATGCTGCTGGCTCTATCGGAGCGATGGTCTCTGATGGTTTGTTTTTCCTATTTGGTTGGATTGCATACCTTGTTCCGTTGATGTTGGCTGGCTTAGGTTATCTATTATTTTGGCGACCGGCTCCTATCAGAGAACTTTCTTTTTTTAATGCTGGTTTGCGATTGATCGGTTGCGTCTTAGCGGTCATTAGTGCCACGGCGTTGGCTTCGGTTAATTTTAATAACTTTTATTATTTTTCATCAGGTGGTTTGATCGGAGATTTAAGTTCTTCGGTGATGGATAAAGTTTTGGGGAACTTGGGGAGCACTATTATTTGGTTAGCATTGCTAGCCATTGGGGTGACTTTGCTCACAGGGGTTTCATGGGTCACAATTGTAGAGTCCATTGGTGAATCATTGCAGAGACTCGTCGGATTAGTGAAAGACAAATTTGGCAATCGTGGTGATGAACTTGTTTTTGAAAATACTTCATCACAAATCGATGAATCCGACGATCAAGAGTTTGTCATAGAGCATAAGAAATCAATTGTCTCACCATTGAAGCGTTTGTTAAAACAGCGCAATAGTGAAGATGAAGTTGTTCAAGAAGAGGGCTCTCTAACTGATGAAGCAGATTGGTTAGAAGAGGACCTATCTGATCGTCAAGAACCTCACTTTGATATTCCGGTCATCACCAACGATTTTGCTCAAGATGAAGCTCCGGTTCGGCCTGAAGCTGCACCCCAAAATAAACCGACTGTGACTGCGGCACCTAAAGCGCAGATGGTTGCTCCAGCGAATGCCAAAACACTCGCTGATTTTGAACCTGCCCCTAAGCCAAAAGATATGGCGCCGCTGCCGGATATGAGTTTACTTGACCGTCCGGATAAGAAAACTAATCCCGTGACTCAAGAAGAACTCGATCAAGTCGCTCGCCTGGTTGAAGTGAAATTGCTTGATTTTAATGTCGAAGCTAAAGTTGTCGCTGTCCACCCAGGACCTGTGATTACACGTTTTGAGCTTGATTTAGCACCGGGCGTTAAAGTCAATAAAATTACCAACTTGTCGAAAGATTTAGCTCGCGCGTTGTCGGCTATTAGTGTCCGAGTTGTTGAGGTGATTCCGGGTAAATCTGTGATTGGGTTGGAACTGCCGAATGAGCATCGTGAAATTGTATATTTGAGTGAGGTCCTCAATTGCTCAGCATTTCATAAAAATAAATCACCACTGACAATGGTGCTAGGGAGCAATATCTCTGGTGATCCTGTAGTTGTTGATTTGTCGCGGATGCCTCATTTATTGGTGGCTGGGACAACCGGGTCAGGTAAATCTGTTGGGGTCAACGTGATGATCATCAGTATGTTGTATAAATCAACGCCTGAAGATGTCAGGATGATCATGATTGACCCAAAAATGTTGGAATTATCAGTATACGATGGTATCCCTCATTTGTTGTGTGAAGTTGTAACTGATATGAAAGAGGCCGCTAATGCCTTGCGTTGGTGTGTCGGTGAAATGGAACGGCGTTATAAATTAATGTCAGCGGTTGGCGTGCGTAACTTAAAGGGCTACAACGCCAAAGTTAAGGAAGCGAATGCTCGTGGTGAGCCCATTGCTGATCCACTATGGAAACCGGGCGACAGTATGGATGAGCAAGCGCCACCCCTTGAGAAACTGCCTTCGATTGTTGTAGTCGTTGATGAGTTTGCTGACATGATGATGATTGTTGGTAAAAAAGTAGAAGAGTTGATTGCGCGAATTGCGCAGAAAGCTCGCGCAGCAGGGATCCATTTGATTTTAGCAACGCAACGACCTTCGGTAGATGTGATTACCGGACTGATTAAGGCCAATATTCCAACTCGTATTGCTTTTCAGGTTTCCAGTAAAGTGGATTCGCGTACGATTCTCGACCAGCAAGGGGCCGAAACCCTTCTAGGGCAGGGTGATATGCTTTATCTGCCACCTGGAACTAGTGTTCCGACTCGTGTTCATGGTGCTTTTGTTGATGATGATGAAGTGCACCGAGTTGTTTCCGACTGGAAATTACGCGGCCAACCTGATTATATCGACGAAATTTTAAATGGGGATATGGGGCCGGAAGCATTGCTACCTGGCGAGCAACCCGAAGGTGATGAAGAGATCGATGAACTTTATGATCAGGCGGTTGCATTTGTCACTGAAACTCGTCGTGGCTCGGTTTCTGGGGTTCAGCGGAAATTTAAAATTGGTTATAACCGTGCCGCTCGGATTGTAGAGCAGATGCAGGCACAAGGCGTTGTGAGTGCTCCAGGGCATAATGGCAATCGTGAAGTGATTGCTCCGCCACCCGTGAGAACCGAGTGATAGAAAGCAAGCGAGGTATTATGCGACAGTTACGAATTTTAGGGGCAATAGTTTATTTGTTGTTAAGCCCGTTAGTGATGGCGAATCCTGCGTCCGATTTACGTCATAAACTGGAAAAAATCAGTCACTTTGGCGCTGATTTCTCGCAAACAGTTATTAGCCCCGAAGGCAAAGTGATTCATCGGGGCAAAGGGCATTTTGTAATTGCTAAACCAGGGAAACTGCATTGGCAGGAAACTCATCCTGGCCATGACGAGATTATCTCGGATGGGAAAACCATCTGGTATTATTCTCCAATGGTTGAGCAGGTCACCATTTACAATACGTCTCAGGCAATTGTGCATACGCCGTTTATATTGTTAACAGATCAGCGTGAGAAGACTTGGAAACAGTATCAGGTTAAACAGCATGATGGTGTCTATACAGTGAGTAGCAAAGACCCATCACAGCTGGTTACATTCTCTCTGAGCTTTGGTAAAACGGGTAATATTCGTGAATTTACGGTTGTTGATGGACAGGGGCAACACAGCGAATTCAAATTAACTCATTTTAATCTACACCCTGACATTCAGCCGGGGATTTTTAGTTTTAAAGTTCCAAAAGGAACACAAATCGACGATCAGCGCCAGTGATATGGATAATTTAGGATTCGACTTTGCGCCGGATTTTCGACCCCTCGCGGCTCGAATGCGCCCACAAACCTTAGAAACATATGCAGGTCAAGCACAAATTCTAGACCCTGAGAAACCGTTATATAAAGCGATTCAAAATGGTCAGTTACACTCGATGATCCTCTGGGGCCCTCCTGGTACTGGTAAGACGACTCTTGCTGAGATTATTGCTCGATATGCTGATGCTCATGTTGAAAAAATTTCAGCGGTGACCGGTGGGATGAAAGAGATCCGCCAAGCGATTGAAAATGCAAAAATAACTCAGCAGAGTGGTCGACGAACTATTTTATTTGTGGATGAAGTTCATCGCTTTAATAAGAGTCAACAAGATGCATTTCTGCCGCATATCGAAGATGGAACGGTCGTTTTTATCGGAGCTACGACGGAAAATCCTTCGTTTGAAGTGAATAATGCGTTGCTCTCCAGAGCGCGCGTGTATGTGCTTGAGCCGCTAACCGATGGTGATATCGAAGAGGTCCTTACTCGAGCACTAAGTGACGATCTCCAGCTTAAACAACGCCATCTCAGCTTTGCTGATGGCGTTATCGGACAATTAGCACAGTTTGCTCAGGGAGATGCTCGACAGGCGCTTAATTTTCTTGAGATGGCGACAGATTTAGTTAGTGATGGACAACCGATTGGTTCTGACTTATTAGCTCAGGTTTGTGGAGAACATTTTGCCAAAGTCGATAAGCAGGGGGATCAATATTATGATTTGCTTTCGGCTTTACATAAGTCGATTCGAGGGTCTAATCCGGATGGGGCGCTCTTTTGGTTTTGTAGAATATTGGAGTCAGGTTGCGATCCACTCATTGTTGCTCGGCGGTTACTAGCGATTGCCTCTGAAGATATTGGAAATGCCGATATTCGAGCCATGCAGGTTGCGATTAATGCCTGGGATTGTTTTACTCGGGTTGGCCCTGCTGAAGGAGAACGCGCTATTGCTCAAGCTGTCGTGTTTTTGGCTTGTGCGCCCAAAAGTAATGCTGTTTATGAAGCATTTAAGGCTGCTCGCCAGGCTGCTAAAGAATATGGTCATTTAGGTGTGCCAGCTCATCTGCGCAATGCCCCAACTGAATTAATGAAACAGATGGGCTATGGTGCCGAATACCGTTATGCGCATCTAGAACCGGGGGCATATGCGGCAGGGGAAAAATATTTGCCTGAAGAAATTGCCGATTTACGCTTTTATCATCCCCACGATCGAGGACTAGAAAAACAGATCCAGAGCAAACTGGATTATCTTAATGAATTAGATGCGAAAAGTCCGCGACAAAGATACCCTAAGAAGTGATAGAATAACGACGTAGCGAATGAAGCTACGTCGTTAAGTTTATAGAACCAATTGATTAAGCCTTGAATAAGGCGAATGGAACAAAGATAAGGTATATCATGCTAGATGCTAAATATCTCAGGAGTGATATTGAAATCGCAGCGCAGAAATTAGCGCGTCGTGGTTTCAAATTAGACGTCGCATTAGTGACTCAACTAGAAGAACAACGTAAGTCGCTGCAGGTACAAACTGAAAACTTGCAAAGCGAACGCAACTCCCGTTCCAAATCGATTGGACAAGCGAAAGCTCGTGGTGAGGATATTCAACCATTATTAGATGAAGTCGGTTCATTAGGTGAAGAGCTCAACGAAGCGAAAAAATGCTTGAGTGATATTCAACAACAGTTACAGGATATCGCATACAGTATTCCGAACTTGCCAAATGACACGGTTCCTGAAGGTAAAGACGACAGTGAAAATGTGGAGCTACATCGCTGGGGAACACCGCGGGAGTTTAATTTCCCAATTAAGGATCACGTTGATATTGGTGAGTTGCTTAATGGTTTAGATTTTCAGGCTGCAACTAAAATTAGTGGGTCACGTTTTATCGTGATGAAAGATAAGATTGCACGGTTGCATCGTGCACTTGCCCAGTTCATGCTTGATACCCAAACAACTGAGCATGGTTATCACGAGATGTATGTGCCATATTTGGTCAATGCAGATTCGCTCTATGGAACGAGTCAGTTACCGAAATTTGGTGAAGATTTATTTAACACCAAACCAGCAACTGAAGAAGGCATCGGCATGAGTCTGATTCCAACTGCCGAAGTTCCTTTGACGAATATGGTGCGTGATACCATTGTCGATGAAGCTGATTTACCGATTAAAATGACAGCTCATACCCCATGTTTTCGTAGTGAGGCAGGGTCATATGGCCGTGATACACGCGGTTTAATTCGGCAACACCAGTTTGATAAAATTGAGATGGTTCAGGTCGTTCATCCAGATCATTCATATGAAGTGCTAGAACAGATGCGTGAACATGCCGAACATATTCTGCAGAAACTTAATTTACCGTATCGTGTCGTTACATTGTGCTCCGGAGATTTAGGGTTTTCTGCTGCCAAAACATACGATCTAGAAGTTTGGGTACCTGCGCAGAATACTTACCGAGAAATATCATCTGTAAGTAACTGTGAAGATTTTCAAGCTCGTCGAATGCAAGCTCGATTCCGCCCGGCGGGAAGCAAAAAACCTGAGTTGGTTCATACCTTAAATGGTTCTGGGCTCGCTGTTGGAAGAGCACTGGTTGCAGTGTTGGAGAACTACCAACAGGCAGATGGCTCTGTAGTGATTCCAGAAGTACTCCGACCCTATATGAATGGCCTTGAAGTGATTGCTATCGATTGATGAAATCCCTTTATGGGGAAGGCGAGCAGTTAATAACTGCTTGAAATGATTTGATCGAACGTTAAAAGGATTTAAAATCCGATGTTAGTTAGCTGATATCGGATTTTTTTGTGTGTGGAATCAACTCAGTATTCCCGTCTGGCGATTACCTTGTTTTCGCTGCCCCGTAGCTGGACATTCGAGAAATTTCCCTAACTATTTCGAAAAAAACAGGTTTAAATTGCCGCCTTGAAAGACTGGGTTAGTAGCACAACCGAAATTTTGGATATATTCGTTGAAAAATAAAACGTTAGTCAGCTTAACTGAGGGGGATTATTCTGAAAGGGATTTTTATAATGACAAATCTAGATATCGAATTATGATTCTATGTTAATTGGCAAAGACCCAAATTATTTTGTTGTATTGTTCAATTATTTTCTTTTTCATCCCTCTTTTTTGATAAACTCTATCAGCCTTTAATTAATTTCACTTGTTTTTTAATATCAAGAGATTCATCCATGCCAAGTCTTACCAAAAGCGTCTCCTTGTTTTCTCGTATACCTTATCCCATTTGTTGGATTATCTTGGCGGTTCTTTCGGTTAGCTTTGCTTGGGCGATGCAACTCGTTGGCTTGAGTGCTGAGTGGATGGTTGGACCAATGGTTGCCGCCATTGTGATTGCCCTCATGGGGATTAAATTAAAGATGAACCGCCCCTTGTACCAATTTTGCCAAGCTGTTGTAGGGTGTGTGATTGCGCAAAGTTTAACCCCTCAGATTATCAGAGAGGTTTTGAAAGATTGGCCTATCGTGGTATTAGTCGTCGCTTCGGTTATGTTCTTAAGTTGGGGGTTAGGATGGCTCATAGGTAAATTCAAAGTGATGCCTGCACAAGTTGCTATCTGGGGGGCATCACCAGGAGCCGCAAGCGCCATGGTTATTCTAGCAAAAGCTTATGGGACAGATGCTCGTTTAGTTGCTTTTATGCAGTACATTCGGGTGCTATTAGTCGTCATTATGTCATCGCTGGTTGCGGCTTTAGTGGTTCCTGACGGCTCTTTAAGTCATTCATTATTTGAAAATTGGTTACAACTCCCACAGATGAGTAGCTTTGGGTTCACTATGGCATTGATTTTTGGCAGCATCATTTTGGCTAAATATACAAAAATCCCTGCTGGTGCCATGCTGATTCCAATGTTCTTAGGTACCTTTTTACATGTCAATGGTTGGTTGACTATTACTCTTCCACAACCTTTATTGGCTATCAGTTATCTAGTTGTCGGATGGGTGATTGGACTTGGATTTGACCGCCAGACATTTCATGCATCATTTTATGCGTTGCCTAAAATACTATTAATGAATGTGTTACTTATGCTGTTATGTGCTGGATTGGCTGTATTAGCTAGCTATTGGTTTCACGTTGATTTGTTATCTGCTTATCTAGCAACCAGTCCGGGAGGGGCTAATACGGTCGCTATCATTGCATTGTCTAATCCTGTAAATGTACCTTTTATTATGGCGTTACAAACAAGTCGTTTATTTGCAGTTATGGCGTTTGGTCCCTGGATTGCGAAATGGTTAGGTAAAAAAATTGAAGGGTAATTTACAAACCCCCACTAAATTTGATATGCATAGGGCTCTTTTGATTTTCAAGGAGGCCTGCTTTATGCAGCCAAAGAATAGTACCAATGACCTAATCGTGAAATTTGGCCACGATGAGTTGATTATACACCGTCGTTATGAGGTGCTAAGTATCATTAACGATATATTGTTAGCCCTTTGGTTTATCATCGGTAGTATCTGCTTTTTTTATACTGGCACCGTCTTAGATATTGGAACTTCGTTGTTTCTCGCTGGTAGTTGCCAATTATTGATCCGTCCGGTGATTCGTTTGGCCAGAAGTATCCATTTGCAGCATTTACCAGATTCGTCACAAAGTTATTAGTAGATCTGGTTATGGGAAGTCACATAGGGAGAAAGCATGATAATATTTCATGCGTTTCTCTAATTTCGTAGAAACCCGATAATTTTCATACAAAAGTACTATTGTGAATTTAGCTTGGATCGTCATAATAGATAAAAAATAATATTCCGATGATTTACATCAGCATTTCAGTGTAGCTTAGTAAGTGTGCATTAGTGTTTTTTATTAAAAAACAGGTCTTTTGAAAGATTTTATACTAGTTTGACCGTGGTCCTCATAAAACAAGGGGTGGCTTCGCAAATTCATTCAAAAGAATTAATGTAACTATTACACCGGGCTTAAAACGGATCGATAAAAGAATGAAGACTTTCCAGTTTGACCTGATCTTATCAGGTCTTCGACAAGCAACTCACAACGAATTGAAGACACTTGAGAATGAGTTAGAAAAATGCGGTTGTCAGCAACCCAATCCCCGACAAGACAAGTATGGCGTGCGTATTTCTGTCTCGGTTAATGCTGAAACGTTCACTCGGGCCATGTATGAGAGTACTCAATACGTTCACCATCTCGAAAATTTTAAATTATCTGTAAGATCCATCGAATTCAACTAAGTGTTTCGCCTAAATCCTCGATTTCGGATTTAAACTTTTTACTATCAATCAGAACCTTATTTTCCTTAAAGTTTAAGTCGAATAAGGCTCTTCTCTCAGTTTCTGGTCGTTGCCGAACAATTGTGCTTGAAACGTCAAACTCATTGACTATCGCATTTGTAGTAGGTCGATATCGCTAGCATCAATAGCAAGGTTTGATACAATCATTACCCATATTTACTCATCTCTTTTTATATTTACGATAGGATCATACCCCCATGAATGTTGCTGATCAGGTAATGGCTGTTAATAATGACTTGCCAATCCGTACGGCATTGCCGGTGCATAGTGGAAAAGTGCGCTCTGTTTATTGGTTAACTGAGGCAGATAGCCGCCGTTTAATTGAACAGAAAAACTACCCGATTGCAGCTGATACACCATTAGCTGTGATGGTTATTAGTGACCGAATTTCTGCTTTTGACTGTATCTGGCATGGTGAAGGGGGGATGCAGGGTGTTCCAGGTAAAGGTGCATCTTTGAATGCTATTTCGAACTATTGGTTTGAACAGTTCAAATGCCAAGGGTTGGCACAAAGCCATATTGTTGATATTCCTCATCCGTTAGTTTGGATTGTTCAAAAAGCACGCCCTGTTATGGTCGAAGCGATTGCCCGCCAATATATTACAGGTTCAATGTGGCGCGCATATCAACAAGGGGAGAGAGAATTTTGTGGGATTACGTTGCCGGAAGGGCTCAAGCAAAATCAAAAACTTCCTGAGTTGCTCGTTACTCCGTCGACTAAAGGTATTTTGGAAGGGATCCCTGGTGTTCAGGCCGCTGATGATGTGAATGTATCACGTGCTGATTTGATCAATAATTATCAAGCGTTTGGTTTCTGTCAGAGCGAAGATGTTGATTGGTATGAAAAGTTACTCAAAGAAGGATTTGAAACCATTAGTCAAGCTTTGGCCAAACACGATCAGATTTTTGTGGATACAAAATTTGAATTTGGTTATGTCAAAGATATGCAAGGTAATGAAAAACTTATCTATATGGATGAAGTTGGTACTCCTGATTCGTCGCGCATATGGGATGGCCCTGCTTATCGTAACGGGGAAATTATTGAAAATTCAAAAGAGGGATTTCGGCAAATGTTGCTGAATCACTTCCCTGATCCAGATATTTTACTCAATAAAAATCGTATGAGTGAACGATTTGCACTAGCGCGAGATAATGCTTTGCCAGTATCTGCCATGATGGCATTATCGGATACATATCGGGCCATTGCTCAGACGATTACCGGTCAAGCTGTCGAGCTGTCAGATAACCCTCGTCAGGAAATTATCGATTGCTTAAATGATCACTATCAATTGATCGTTTAATCTGGAAAATTATGAAATATACGCCAAGTCTTGATGAATTAATTCAGGCATTACAAGTTTTACCTGGTGTTGGTCCGCGCAGTGCCCAGCGAATGGCATTTACTTTATTAGAGAGTAAACGGCCGCAAGCACATGTATTGGCTGATGCGCTTGCTAATGCGGTTGCCAATGTCGGACATTGCAGCTCTTGTCGCAATTTTTCTGAACAAGGGCAGCAGTGTCCTATTTGTCAATCGCCAAAACGTCACCAGAGTGGATTATTGTGTGTCGTCGAAAGCCCTGCTGATGTTTCAGCAATTGAGCAGACCGCCCAATACAGTGGACTTTATTTTGTTTTGATGGGGCACTTATCACCACTTGACGGAATTGGGCCAAAAGAAATTGGTCTTGATTTACTAGAACAACGCATGCAACAAGAACAGATTCAGGAACTCATTTTAGCAACCAATCCAACAGTGGAAGGTGAAGCTACTGCTTATTACATTGCCGATTTGGCAAAAGCACAAAACATTAAAGTTTCCCGGATAGCACATGGTGTTCCGATTGGCGGAGAGCTGGATCATGTTGATGGCACAACACTTTCTCACTCATTTATAGGTCGTCAGTCTTTTTAAATCGATATCCACTTAAAAGCCTACTAATGTAGGCTAATAAGTGGATATTTTTTTACAAAGCAAAAAGGTCCTGTCGTTTTTGAGCTTGGCGTTTTGCATCACATTTTCCACAGCGTTGAACACATGGATCTTGATCAAGCCGTTTTAATCCGATCGCCTCTTCGCAATCACTGCAAATGCCATATAAACCGATATCATATTGGCATAATGCCGCATCAATACGACGCAATTCAATCAGTAAAGATTCAATCCGCGGATCGGTAAGCGTGCATGCATAATCAACAAACTCTGCAGGCGACAAATGTTGCAATTTGTCGGCTTCCTGTTGCCATTTTTGTTCCTTTGAATTTAACAATGTTGTCACAAGCGCCTGCTTAGTTGTTGCCAACATATCGTCTAGACGCTGCTTATATTGAGAATAATCCAAGATTGTTCCCCACTATTTCGCCACTAAATTACTGGGAGTATAGGAAGACAATTTGTTAACGTTTATGATATGAATCAACAACAGTGTGGTATTTTATCTAATTTATCGACTATTTGATCTGATCACCCTGTTTTTAATTTTGTGCTCTTTTGAGTTCATTCAAAATTGCATCACGATCGCTAAGAATTCTAATTTTTCTAAATAAATCATGAGCTTGAGGGTAACTTAATTTTAAATAATTGAACCACTGTTTTGTTCTCGAAGGGTAATAGATGGTATTTTTCTCATCAACAGGCTGTTGGGCAAACAGAATGAGCAAGTTTAAGACATCATTCCAACTCATTTTGGTGGCTTTCTTGGTAAGGACCGCTCCAAGGTTGGGTGTGGCAACTGCTCCGCGACCAACCATAAACTGTTCAGCCCCAGACTGTTTTTGACATTGTATCAGCGACTCGCTATCCCATATTTCACCATTGGCAATGACAGGCAAAGCCACATGCTGGCGAATTTTAGCGATCCATTCCCAATAAGCCGGTGCTCGATAACCATCTTTTTTGGTGCGAGCATGAACCGCTAGTTCACTGGCGTTGGCTTGGGCTACGGCATCTGCTATCTCAAGCGTTTGGTTAGTATCTTCATAACCGAGCCGTATTTTGGCTGACACAGGGTATTGCTTGGGAACGGCTTCACGTACTGCCTTTATGATCTGGTAAATTAGCTCTGGCTCTTTAAGTAAAATAGCACCGCCACGGCTTTTATTAACTGTTTTTGCGGGGCAACCGAAATTAAGGTCGATTCCTGGCGAACCCAGTTCGATGGCCGTCATGGCATTAATGGATAGCCAATCTGGACTTTGCCCCAATAATTGAACGCGCACAGGAGTGCCACTGGTTGTTGTTCCTCCGGTTGCTAATTCAGGGCAGAGTCGATAAAACACCTTGGGAGGTAGCTTCTGCTCGGTCACTCGAACAAATTCGGTGATACATAGGTCATATCCGCCCAAGCCTGTTAATAACTGGCGCATTTGGGCATCAATCACACCTTCCATTGGGGCAAGAATTAAACGCATAGTGACTCTAGATAAATTAACCGCAGGCGTTTTATCGGAAAAACCCAAGGTTGTCTAGTAAATAGTTTCTTTAGATTGCTGTATATCTTCTCAAAATGGTTATCGTTTGAGCAAATATCTCATCAATCGCATATCAAACTTTGCAACACGGCGACAAATTGAGATAATCCTATCTTAATATTGTGGTCTGTTCATTATGGCTGGTTCGTTAAGAATGCATTGGCACTTTCTTGCTGGTTATGTGATGCAGTCCCGGAAGGCCCACACAATGGTGATGGGCTTTTTATTTGAATAATTGGATTTAATATGAACCCAGAAACTCGTGCATTGATCGAACAAAGCATTGTTTCGATACCTGATTATCCGCAACCAGGCATTATTTTTCGCGATATCACTAGCTTGATGGAAAATGTTAAGGCTTATCAGGCGACTATTGATGAACTTGCTAGCATCTATAAAGATCAAAAATTTACTAAAGTTGTTGGTACTGAAGCTCGCGGTTTTTTATTTGGTGCGCCGTTAGCCTTAGCTTTGGGTGTTGGTTTTGTACCCGTTCGCAAACCGGGGAAATTACCGCGTGAAACTATCAGCCAAAGTTATGAACTTGAATATGGTACCGATACAATTGAAATCCATAAAGATGCTGTAGGCAAAGATGATAAAGTTTTATTAGTTGATGATTTAATTGCAACCGGAGGGACCGCTGAGGCAGCTGTTATTTTACTTCGCAAGCTGGGTGCAACTGTCAATGATGCTGCTTTTGTGATTAATTTAGTAGATCTCCCCGGGCAGAAAAAGTTAGAAGATCTAGGTGTGAAAGTGGTTGATTTAGTCCAGTATCAGGGTGAGTAGTCAACACAAATTAGGAGCATTTTAATGAGTTATTTGGCTCTGGCGCGCAAATGGCGTCCACAGACTTTTGCCGATGTGGTCGGTCAACAGCATGTTTTGACTGCCTTGACTCATTCGCTCGATAAACAAACGTTGCATCATGCTTATTTGTTTAGTGGTACACGTGGTGTTGGTAAAACGACTCTGGCGCGGTTATTTGCAAAAAGTTTAAACTGTGAAGAGGGCGTTTCTTCACATCCCTGCGGGGTTTGTAGTAATTGCCGTGCTGTTGAAGCCGGACAATTTGTCGATCTGATTGAAATTGATGCAGCGTCTCGAACTAAAGTTGAAGATACGCGAGAGCTGTTAGATAACGTACAATATCGGCCTGCTCGGGGTCGTTATAAAATTTATTTAATTGATGAAGTTCATATGCTCTCTCGGCATTCTTTTAATGCATTATTAAAGACATTGGAAGAGCCGCCTGAACACGTTAAATTTCTGCTAGCAACGACCGATCCACAGAAATTGCCTGTCACGGTCTTATCCCGTTGTTTACAATTTCAGTTAACTGCTTTTAGTGAAACCCAGATTGAGCAGCGTTTAGCACATATTCTTAAAGCTGAGGGGGTTGATTTTGACTCGCGAGCTTTAAGTCAGTTATCGATCGCTGCCAATGGTAGTATGCGTGATGCGTTGAGTTTAACCGATCAAGCGATTGCGCTTGGTGATGGCAAAGTTAGTTACGATAACGTTGTTGGCATGTTGGGGATGCTGGATCCGAACCATGTTCGTGATCTACTTGAATTGATCATAGCGGCTAGTATAGATGGTTGTTTTGCGAAACTTGCTGAGCTTAAATTACTAGCTCCTGATTATGATCAGTTGCATCAACAGATGGAGGCTTGGTTACATCGAATTGCACTTGAGCAATTTATCCACCGAGACCATGATAAGGTTGTAGAAAAATTAGCCAACACTGTTGATGCTGAGTTCATTCAACTATTGTATCAAATTGCGTTATCTGGACGTCGTGATTTAGCGTATGCACCATCATCACATAGTGGTTTTGAGATGACCGTGCTGCGGATGCTGGCTTTTAGACCCTCTGCAACTATTGATCTCGATTCATTGCCTGACCCTAGTGATGAAAGAGTTCAGAGTCATCCTAGTGTTACCTCTGAGCCAAAATCTGCTCAGTCTATGTCTGACATTATTCCATCAGCTAAGCGGGATCTTAACTCGGACAATAATGAAGAAGGTGAGCTTGCGTGTACATTAATGCAGGAACAGCAGCAGATTGAAGCACAAGCACAGGCTCAACGTTCGGTTCAAATTGGGGTTGACAACCTTTCGGTGGATCTTAAAGCTAAAGAGCCAGAGCCAGAGCCAGAGCCAGAGCCAGAGCCAGAGCCAGAGCCAGAGCCAGAGCCAGAGCCAGAGCCAGAGCCAGAGCCAGAAACTGGAGATGATGCCTTTTCAGTTGATGCGTTACTTAAAACTCGGAGTTTGTTGCGTTCACAGGTAAGACAGCAAAATCAATCGAGTTCGGGGGCTAAATTCGCCCAACCTAATGTTATGGCTCCGGTTGAAAAGGTTGAATCACAATTTATTCCGCAAGATGAGTCGGATGATGATACGCATTTGGCTGATGAGGTGTTTGATCGTTCTCATGATGATTATGCCATTTGGCAGCAACAACTCGAATCAACAGCCCAGCAAAGTGACTTGCCGCCTGTAGCAATGCCTGATGATCGGAATTTACCTGAGCATATACCACCAAATGACGTAGACCCGGTAGAATATGAGGTGCTTTTAGAGGAGCATCAAGAAGAATATCCAATTTATCAAAGTGAATCACAGTTATCTGCACAAGCGGCCAGAGAGGCCAAAACTTCTCAAGGTCCTACGCATGTTAGCACCGAAGTAGCTTTACCAAAGCATCATTGGGCTGATGTGTTAGAGCAAATTGAGATTGGACCACGAGCACGGCAAATTGGGCTGAATGCAGTCTATGAGTTGACCCAAGACCAGTTGTTGCTTACCGTAAAACCTCAGTTTAAACATCTGTTGCAAGAGGCAACCTGGCAAGAGCTAGTTAATGCTCTGATGCCCTATAGCGAAGGACGTCAGATTAAGTATCAAGTGGGCGATGTGGATGGTCAAACTCCTTTAGAACATCATCATCAGTGTGAGCAAATTCAGCATGATGCTGCAAAAGTTCGCTTGTCGGAAGATCCGAATGTTCAGTTCATCGAGCAGCGCTTTGGTGGCGTTTTAGATGAGCAGAGCATTAAATATTAAGTAAACTTGATTTTTGTAGGTCAAATCATGTTTAATTGCCTGCAAAGAGCTATCCAAAAGAGAGACGAAATATGTTTAAAGGTGGAATGGGTAACCTGATGAAGCAAGCTCAGCAGATGCAAGAGCGGATGAAGAAGGTGCAGGAAGAAATTGCCAATATGGAAGTCCAAGGCGAATCGGGTGCGGGTCTGGTTAAGATTGTGATGACCGGGAACCATAATGTTCGTCGCGTTGAAATAGACGATAGTCTGCTTGAAGATGATAAAGAGATGCTCGAAGATCTTATCGCTGCTGCAATTAATGATGCTAGCCGCCGAGTGGAAGAAACATCACAAGAAAAAATGTCGGATGTTACCGGTGGCATGCAGTTACCACCGGGCATGAAAATGCCTTTCTAAATGCCAAGCGAACCCGTTAGCCGAACACCGCGTGAAAAATCACATGCTGGTGAGTTGATCTGCTAAAGGTTTCAAGATCCAATATCTACCTTGGATATTGGATCTTTTTATTTTCCTATATAAACCATTTCATAGCCTAATATTTAAACCCAAATGGCTGGATAGTGGATGTTCTGATCTCATTATGGCCTGTTGTTTCCAGCCCAGCAGTAAAATTTGCAAAGCCTAGGGACTGTTGATCTTTGGTGGTTGAATTTTGTTCAAATTAAACGCATTTTGAACGCGGCGCCCCCTGCGTCGCTTAATGAGTTAAGCAAGCAGGGTGCAACAAAGTTCAGGATGCGTTTAAATGAACCCCAAGGGCAGTATCTGAGAGGAATTTATCCAGCGTTAAACGTTCTTTGTGGAGAATAACGACACGGCACAACGTTTGCCTTGCCTAAATCCCTCTCAGATTTCTGCAAAACTAATCACAAAAGGTCAACAGTCCCTAGAGTTAAGTTTGTCTTCTTTTAATGGCTTTGCTGTTCAATAAGTTGCATCAAGAGTTCGCCATTTAACATTGCGCGTTTGATCAGTGCTAAGCCGCCCATGGTCGGATTATGTTGGTAATGAGCTGCGCGAATTTCAAGTTGTTGGGTAAAACTCGGCAGAGCTTGATGGGCCAATGACTTGTGAATTTCTTCAAATACAACCGATTGTGCTAGACAAATCTCACCTGAAATCAAAATAGCTTGGGGATTGAGTAAGTTGATCACTGAGGCCAGTGTCTTTCCTAAAGCTCTGGCCGCATGTCGGACTAGCATTTCGCATAACTCATCCCCTTGAGTGGCCAGTTGATAAAGGACTTCAACAGGATCATCAGATTTAAGCTTACTGCATGCCCCTTGTATTAATAACTGGCGAGCTCGAGCAAGTAGGGCAGGGTTAGAGCAAATCGTTTCGAGACAGCCAACATTGCCACAATGGCAGCGCTCCCCTAGAGGGTCTATCTGTATGTGGCCTATTTCTGCCAAGTCGCGATTGCGATGCATAAACACTTGACCGTCGATGATTATGCCTGCACTGGTCCCGTGGTGGACACTGACCAGTAAGCTGTCACTGACGTCAACTGAATGACCAAAATAGTGCTCAGCAAGTGCCATGGCACGAGTATCATTGCCTACATAAGTTGGTAGCTTAAAATGCTCGGTTAGTATGTTCCCCAATGGACAGTTTTGTAATTCGTAATAAGGCGCGTAAATGACCGAGCCATTTGATGGCGAAACTAATCCCGACAGTGTCAAAGCCAGAGCTATCGGTGAGTTTTCCTGCTGTGCTGTTAAGAATTCAGTAATATAAGTGATTAACTCAGGAATAAGCTGTTCTTGAGTTTGAGCAGCCAATCTATGACAATCTTTTTGATATAATTTACCGGTTAAATCGTAAATCGCTAGATCTAAAATACCGCGTCCTAAACGCACCGTAGCTAGGCGAAAATGGGGGCGACTCATCAATGATGTGGCTCGTCTTCCCCCTGTTGATTGCTGCTGTGATACCTCGGCAATTAGCCCTGCACCAAGCAGTTGACGCGTGATTTTGGTAATACTAGCCCCAGCCAATTGGCTTGACTGGGCAATTTGAACCCGCGAGATTGGGCCATGTTTGTCAATTAATCGATAGACAGCGGCCATATTGATTTGTTTGACCTGATCGATGTTAACGATCTGCTTAGTGTCCATATGAATCCGAGAGTAGTTTGCCTTCATTGACCATGGCGTGAACTTCGAATGTTTTCGGGTTGATGACCGCTAGGTTGGCAATGCTATTGGCTTCGACTGTTCCCAGTTCTTGTTCAACACCAATCGCCCGAGCGGGATAAAGGGTAGCCATCCGCAAGGCTTCTTCAAGACTAATTCCCACTGACTGTACACAGTTCCGCACGGCTTCATTTAAGCTCAGTGATGAGCCACCAAGCGTGCCATCACTGCCCAGACAACGGCCATTTTCAACAGTAATTGTTCTACCAACGAATTCAAAGGTTTTAATATCTGAATTCGCTGCCGCTGTGGCATCGGTGACTAAATATAAATGCTCACCTAGTTGTTTTTTGGCAATTCGCACGGCAGCAAAATCCATATGTAAACCATCGGCGATAATACCGCCATAGACGTTAGTACTGTCAAATATTGCGCCTAGCACCCCTAATTCGCGACCTTTTAAGCCACTCATTGCGTTATAAATATGGGTGGCGTAACCTGCTCCGGCTGAAAAGGCCTGCTGCGTTTGATCATAACTTGCGTTCGAGTGGCCGAGCGCAACTCGAATGCCTGCTTGAGTAAGCTGATTGATCTGTTCGGGGGATGCATTCTCTGGCGCCAGCGTTAACAGCGCAATTTGCTCTTTATTAGCGATTAGATATTTAACATCGCTTCCTTGCAAAGGGCGAATAAACGACTGAGTATGGATCCCTTTTTTGGCCGTTGAGATAAATGGCCCTTCCAGATGAAGCCCTGGAACTCGGTTAGGGTAGCGTTGTTGATATGCTTTGGTGACTTTAAATGCTAAAGCTAGTTCATCGCTTGAACAGGTAACTAGCGTTGGTAAAAAGGTGGTTGTGCCCCCTTTTAAATTGGCTTGATGCATCGTTTCTAGTGTTGCTTCACTAACAGCACCATTGAACATAACGCCACCACAGCCATTGAGTTGTAAATCCAGAAAGGATGCACAAATCAACTGGTTTTTGTAATCATGGCAGGGCAGCGCGGGATCCAACTGATTTTTGGGGACAACAGCTGTTATTTTTTCGCCATCAATAATGATAGCGTGATCATTTAGCATTTTAAATCCGGTAAAGACCTGATTTGCGCTGATTGCATAGCTCATAATTTCGCCCTGAAATTTTCTATATTTGCTGATTCTAATTCATTGAAATATTTGAGTGTTTTAACTTTTAGCTCATCTGTGGCAGGTTCATCACAAACAATCATGCATTTGGGATGCATTTGCATAGCAGAGACCGTCCATTGATGCGTCACATTGCCTTCCACGGCAGCATGAAGGGCCTGCGCTTTATGGTGACCATCCACTAAGACTAACACCTCTTGGGCATCTAATAGTGTGCCAACCCCAATAGTGAGAGCCATTTTGGGTACTTCATTAATATCGTCAAAGAATCGTGCATTTGCCTGCAGTGTTTCCTTGGTTAAAGTTTTTACACGAGTTCTAGATGCCAACGATGAGCCCGGCTCATTAAACGCGATATGACCATCGCTACCCACGCCGCCCATAAACAGATGGATTTGACCAAACTGCCGGATTTTTTCTTCGTACTCGTGACACTCTTTATCTAAATCTGCTGCATTACCATTGAGCAAGTGAACATTATCGTGATTGATATCAATATGGTTAAAAAAGTTATTAAACATGAAGTATCGGTAACTTTGTGGGTGGTTGCTAGGCAAGCCAACGTATTCATCCATGTTAAAGGTAACGACATGCTGAAAACTTACTTCGCCAGCTTGAAATAACCGAATTAATTCACGATAAGTTGCCAACGGACTGCTTCCAGTTGGACATCCTAATACAAAAGGTTTGTCAGCGGTGGGGTGGAACTGATTAATTTTATCAGCGATATAGCGAGCCGCCCATTGGCCCATCTCATCAGCGCTGCGAAGAGGAATTAATCTCATAACTATAGATCCCATGTGAGTATGTAATGATTTTATTATAACACTTATTTTTCATTAAAAAATAAGTTTATTTAATTATTCAAATCATGATATATATGTAACCAATTTGTCTATATATAGACTGTTTTTTAGCAAAAAAATAGGCTTTTAAAGATGAATTTTATTAAAAATTTATAATTAAAAAATAAGTTACTTATTGAGCGTTGACCATGCAAACACCCTAACCGTTAGACAGGAGAACAAGGTGAATATACTGGGGAATTTTCAAAAATTAGGGCGCGCGTTAATGCTGCCTATCGCGGTCATGCCAATTGCCGCAATATTACTTCGAATCGGGCTACCCGATGTATTGAATGTGCCGTTTATCGCTAACGCTGGCAATGCGATATTTAACCATTTAGCACTGCTGTTTGCGATTGGGGTCGCAGTAGGGCTTTCAAAAGATAATGCGGGTGCAGCAGCCTTGGCTGGGGCTGTCGCGTTTTTGGTGTTAACGGCCGCGCTTAAAACGATTAATAAAGAGCTGGATCTTCATGTTTTGGGGGGAATTATCTCAGGTATTGTAGCGGGTCTCAGTTACAACCGATTTTACAATATTAAACTACCTGAATTTCTAGGTTTTTTTGGTGGTAAGCGTTTTGTTCCGATATTTTCGGGAGTCGTAAGCCTTATTTTGGCTTTATTATTCAGTGTGATTTGGCCTCCGGTGCAAAGTGTAATCAATGGGTTAGGCAACTGGATGGTTCATTCCGGGGATATTGGGGCATTTGTGTTTGGCTTACTGAATCGTTTATTGTTGCCGTTTGGTTTGCATCATATTTTAAATATGTCTGCATGGTTTGTGTTCGGCTCTTATGAGCACCTCGATGCTGCCGGAAAAATGGTTACAGCAACGGGAGATTTACATCGCTTTTTTGCCGGTGATCCCAGTGCCGGATTGTTTATGACTGGGTTTTATCCAGTGATGATGTTTGGACTGCCAGCCGCAGCGGCTGCAATGTACACCACCGCTAAAACAGAAAACCGTAAACGGGTTGCCGGATTGCTCTTTGGCGTTGCGTTAACCTCTTTTCTCACGGGTATTACCGAACCCATTGAATTCATGTTTATGTTCTTGGCACCAGTGCTTTATGTCATCCATGCTATTTTAACCGGTTTGTCCATGGCAGTTTGCTCCTATTTAGGCATTCATGATGGATTTGGTTTTTCTGCTGGATTGATTGATTATGTTTTAAACTGGGGACTTGCCACAAAACCAGCACTGTTGTTGGTGGTCGGAGCTGTCTATGCAGTGATCTACTATGTGTTATTTGTGGTGGTGATTAAAGCGTTTGATCTTAAAACACCTGGTCGAGAGTTTCTGGAACAAACTGTAACGCCTGCTGCGCCAATGAGTTCTTCAGAGGAGGCTAAACAGTATTTGCAGGCCTTGGGAGGAAAAGCAAACTTGGCTCAAATTGATGCTTGTATTACCCGATTACGTCTGGAAATGGTGGATCGAAGTCGAATAGATGAAGATTCATTAAAACAATTGGGGGCCAAAGGTTTGGTAAAATTAGGAGAGCAAAACCTGCAGGTAATTATAGGCCCGAGAGCAGAAATTCTTGCCGGAGAACTAAGGATATTATCAGATTAGTTTTGTTGGTTAATGCGTCTATAGGTCCGTTTTGCGGACCTTTTTTGTATGTTTATCCAGCAAACTGTTCAGCATCACTACAGTTATTTAAAAACTGTTCCTTAAAGGGTTGTAGTTCACTCTTATATTAGCGATTATACTCTGCTATTCGAGGACAAATGAATACATAGGTGAACAGCGATGAGTGAGGCGGTATCACGCCCGAGTAATTTTATTCGTCAGATTATTGATGAAGATTTAAAAACGGGCAAGCATACAACTATCCAGACTCGGTTCCCACCGGAACCAAACGGTTTTTTACATATCGGTCATGCTAAATCGATCTGCCTGAATTTTGGAATTGCTCAAGATTATCAAGGAAAGTGTAATCTGCGTTTTGACGACACAAATCCAGAAAAAGAAAATATCGATTATGTTAAATCAATTCTGCAAGACGTTCAGTGGTTGGGATTCCAATGGAGTGGTGATATTTGCTACTCATCGAACTATTTTGACAAAATTTATGCATTTGCACTTGACCTGATTCAACAAGGCAAAGCTTATGTCGACTTTCTTTCTCCTGAAGATATTCGTGAATATCGTGGAACGCTGACAGAACCGGGTCAACCAAGTCCTTATCGGGAAACTTCGGTGGAAGAAAACCTAAGTGCATTTGAAAATATGCGCCAGGGTAAATATCAAGAAGGCCAAGCTTGTTTGCGTGCTAAAATTGATATGAGTTCGCCATTCATGGTTATGCGAGATCCAGTTTTATACCGAATTCGTTTTGCCAGTCATCACCAAAGCGGTGATAAATGGTGTATTTATCCAATGTATGATTTTACGCACTGTTTGTCTGATGCTTTAGAAGGGATCACTCATTCACTATGTTCTCTTGAATTTCAAGATAACCGCCGCTTATACGATTGGGTTCTCGATAATGTTTCTGTCGATTGGCAGCCGCGCCCTCATCAGTATGAATTTTCACGTTTAAACTTAGAATATACAGTCACGTCTAAACGAAAATTAAATTTATTAGTAACAGGTGGGCATGTGAATGGCTGGGATGATCCGCGAATGCCAACTGTTGCTGGGATGCGTCGGCGTGGGTATACACCAGAATCAATTCGGGATTTTTGCTCGCGTATTGGTGTCACTAAACAGGAAAACATGGTTGAAATGGCAATGCTGGAAGCTTGTGTGCGCGAGGATTTGAATGAGAATGCCCCTCGGGCTATGGCTGTTTTAGACCCAGTACGTTTAGTGATCGAAAATTACCCGCAAGATCGTGAAGAGCTTATCAGTGCCGCTGTTCATCCACAAAATGAAGCTATGGGTGAACGCCAGGTGAAGTTTACTCGAGAGCTCTATATTGAGCGCGAAGATTTTCGAGAAGAAGCAAATAAAAAATACAAACGACTGGTTTTAGGTAAAGAAGTTCGTTTACGCAATGCATACGTTGTTAAAGCGGAGCGTGTTGAAAAAGACAGTGAAGGAAATATAACGACTATTTATTGTAGTTATGATCCAGAGACTTTAGGTCATAATCCTGAAGGTCGTAAAGTGAAAGGGGTTATTCACTGGGTGAGTGCTAGTTGTAATATTCCGGCAGAATTTCGAGTGTATGATCGATTATTTCAGGTCCCCAATCCGGGTAAAGCGGATGATTTCTTAGCGACAATCAACCCCGATTCGTTGACTATTTTACATGGTTTTGTTGAAGAGAATTTGAGCAAAGCCGAAGTCGGTAAAGGGTATCAATTTGAACGTCAGGGGTATTTCTGTAAAGACAGTGATGCCACAGATGAACATTTAATTTTTAACCGTACCGTTGGTTTGCGAGATACTTGGGCTAAAGTAAATGGTTAGTTAATCTTTTTGGGTCCGCTTAAACGTAAATAAATGAAAAGGCACTAAGTGCCTTTTCATTTTTATGGATGATAGATCCATTAACAAGTTCATATTTACTTGTTTTTAAAAACATACTTACTCGTTGCTTTACTTTTGAACATACGCTCAATTTCTGGTTGTTTCAGTATGTCTGTAAATTTTAGTTTAGGCTATGATGGCAACGGTTAATGCAATATGTCGGCAATTTGCCGTATAGGAGGAACAATGGTGGATAAAACGGTGATGGTAAAATCTGCAGAAGCACTGCCGGGTCGGGAAGAACAGATGCCCGTGTCAGGGGAACATTATGTTCACCATACGTCTTATTTACGGCCATTTGATAAATCAATGGAAGTTACCTATTTCGCGATGGGATGTTTCTGGGGGGCAGAACGACTGCTCTGGGAACAGCCTGGTGTTGTGACAACGGCAGTGGGTTACGCAGGGGGATATACGCCTAATCCGACATATGAAGAAGTATGTACCGGACAAACAGGGCATGCAGAAGCTGTTTTAGTCGTGTTCGATCCAGTTAGAACCAGTTATGAACGCTTATTAAAAGTATTTTTTGAAAGCCATGACCCGACTCAAGGCATGAAGCAGGGTGGGGATATTGGAACACAGTATCGTTCAATGCTGCTGACAACGAATCCTTATCAGTACCGAATTGCTGAACGTGCTTTAGAAAATTATCAACAGGCTTTGGCTCAATCAGGTAAAGAGGCTATTACAACTGAGATTCATCCTGCAGAAGAGTTCTATTATGCTGAAGAATACCACCAGCAATATTTGGCTAAAAACCCTAATGGTTATTGTGGGATTGCTGGGACAGGTGTATGTATGCCGCCGATGGTTCAAAGCTAACGAGTGACTCTAAGACCAACTAAAAATAAAGAGCCACTGGATAGTGGCTCTTTATTATTGAGTGTCACGCATTTTCTGCGGCTCTTTGACCTTCTATCTGGGCCGCCAATCGATGAAAGGCCCGCAATAAGGTTTGTCGATCAATCGTTCCTAACACAAAACCATTTTCAACCACTGGATACAATTTAGGTCGAGTGACTTGGGCTTGTACTAAGTCATCGTCAAAGTTACCAGGCATTCGATTTGGATTAGACGTTTTACTCTCAAACAGTTTATTAGGATCAAAGACCATATAAGCTGCAAGTTCATCAATTGTTTCGCTGGGTGAGACCGTGACGATTTCTTCGCGCATGATATCCCCAATACAATGGTTGATATTAAATTCAAAATCGTTTGCCCATAACTCACGCAAAATATCTTGCTCTGAGACAAATCCAATGAGCTGATTGTGTTTGCTCACAACTGGTGCGCCTACAACATGGTGATCAAGTAACAGTCCCAGAGCCCTATGCAGGCCTGTGGAAGGTCCAAGGGTCAACGGATTATCATTCATAAGGTCGCGAATAGGCATTTTCTGAATGATGCGTAACATAATGTCATCTCTCCTTGCGGCGAAACTCTAAGCTATTTTAGCCCAGTTCTGCTGCTGTTGATTCTTGGTGTTTGGACTTCGCAACTTTTGATTTAAAGATAGTCCAGAAACCAAGTCCAATGATAACTGCCCCACCTACAATATTACCTAATGTGACGGGGATTAAATTATTAATAATAAAGTTACTAATAGTTAAGTCTGCAAAATGCTGACTGGGTATGCCAATGGCTTGCCAAAAGCTTGCATCAGCAAAATAATGAATTGAGATCCCCATAGGAATCATAAACATATTTGCTACACAGTGCTCAAAACCCGATGCAACAAACATCGCTACGGGTAAAATCATCAGCATTGCTTTGGCTAATGGATTACGAGTTGCAAAAGTCAACCAGACAGCCAGACACACCATCATGTTACACAAAACCCCTAAAGTGAAGGCTTGGATAAATGTGTGATGGATTTTATGCTCGGCCAGATGCAATGCACTTAATCCCCATTGTCCTTGGCTACCCAAATAGGTCCCAGACCCCATGATTAGCAAGACAATAAATAGTGAACCAACCATATTGCCGAAATACACGCGTACCCAACAATTTAGTAAAGCTGTCGTTGAGACCTCATTATTGACTCGAGAAATCAACGATAATACAGTGCTGGTAAAAAGCTCTGTACCACATAATACAACTAAAATGAGCCCCATGCTGAATACAATTCCGCCTGCCAAATGGGCTAGTCCAGAATTGCCGCTACCGGTGGTGACCGTGGTGTAAAACACAAACGCCAGAGCAATAAACATTCCAGCAGCAATGGCTAACAAAAACGAAGAGTTAGGATCTTTGACAATTTTTTTGTGACCATAACTTTTGGCTTGAGCTGTCATTTCGGCTGGGCTTATTGCTTCACCAGACAGTTGCTGATTCATATTTTCAATCTTCCTTTTACGACTTAACTTACATAATACTTAATAGCTTTAAGCATCCTACAGGGTGGATATTTTGCGTGAAGAGGTAAGAAATAGGAATCTTTTCTGACGATAAATTCTTAAATTAACCAATCTATTGATTCAGATCAGCCTGTTTAACCCCCTCTATATTAATTCATCGCTCTTCTTTTCTAAGGTAAAATCACCATGGGGGTATTACTTTGCTCATTACGTGAAATAGTTGCTTTAATTTCAAAGACGTTTTCCAGCATTTGCGACGTCATTACCTTATCCGGAGGCCCTTGGGTATAAAGCTGAGCATTGTTTAGAATCATTAATTCATCGCAGTAGTGGCTGGCTTGATTGAGATCGTGAAGGACGCAAATAATTGTTTTACCTTTTTCTTTCAAGGTATTAAGAATATTCATTAGTTTGATTTGATGTTTCAGATCTAAATAGGTTGTCGGTTCATCAAGCAATAAATATTGGCTTTGTTGAGCCAGAGCCATTGCCAGCCATGCCCGTTGACGTTGCCCACCAGATAAATCACTCAGAGGTTTATGGATGAGTGTTTCATCAAGTTCACACCATTGCATGCTTTGTTCAATAATATGTTGATCAGTGGCTGTGAGTTTGGCGAAAAAGCGCTGATGCGGTGTTCGACCAAATTCGACCAGTTGACGAACATTAATTCCTTCTGGGATCGGATTCTGTTGGCTGAGCATCGCGAATACTTTGGCTCGGTGGCGGTTTGTTAATCGGCTAATGGATTGGCCTTGGTAGTTAATTTGACCACTAATGACTGGCTGGAGTTGTGCTATGGTTCGCAGTAATGTTGATTTTCCACAGCCATTGGGACCCAATAAGGCATAAATTTTCCCCGGTGTAAATTCAGCCGAGATATGGCTAATAACAGGTGTATCTTTATATCCAGCACTAACATTTTCTAGCGACAACATATTAACGACGCTCGCTTTTCAACAATAACCAAAGAAAGTAGGGGGCACCACACAAAGCGGTGAGAACCCCTGCGGGGATTTCAACGGGCATGAGAATGACTCGCCCAACCAAGTCAGCAACCAGTAATAACAATGCGCCCACAATAGCGGCTCCTGGAATCAACCATTGATGGCAACCGCCAAATAGTCTGCGAGCAATATGCGGGGCGACTAGGCCAATAAATCCTAGGGGGCCGCAGACTGCTACACTTAAGGCATTGAATAAGACAGCACATCCCAACGCAATATATTGGATATGTTTGGGGGAAGTTCCTAGACAATGTGCTTGGTCTTTCCCAACTAGCAATAGATTGAAATTCCGATGAAATATACTGACAATAATGAGTGCAATGAGCGCAGGCCATAACCAAAGTAGCGTATTCCAACTGCGCCCCCATAGACTCCCTGTTAGCCATAATAATGCGCTTGAGGTTGTTTCTGAACGACTGAGCAATAAGTATTCAGTTATTGCAGCAAATAGCGCAGATAGAGCAATCCCAATGGTTGCAATATAAATTGGATTTTCGCGCTTAGCTATGCAGCACTTTAATGCGATTGCCCCGGCCAATGAACCTGTCAATGTCACCCAAGGTAGTGATGTCATCGGAAAGGATGGAAAGCGGGTGAGTGTTAGGGTCGCAGCTAAAGCGCCAGCATGGCTAATTCCAAGGATATCAGGGGAGGCGAGTGGGTTTTGCACGGTTGTTTGAGTTAATACGCCACTCATGGCTAACAACGCACCAATGCAAACAGCAATTAAGGCTCGGGCGAACCTTTGGCTAACAACCATATTCCAGCTATTCCAAGTTCCGGCAGGTGCATAACCTATGCGAATACTTGCAGCAATAACAATTGTGATAGCGATGGATAGAATGATTAGCTTGAATGGTAAATTTTTCATTGTCGGCGTACTAAATATAGAAAAAATGGTGCACCGATGAGTGCGAGTACGGCGCCAGCAGGGGTTTCGGTAGGAAAGCTAATGGCTCGGGATAGCAGGTCTGCCCAGCACACTAGCGAAGCTCCTAGTAACGCGGCACAAGGTATTAGTCGTTGGTGGCGATGGCCAACCAGACGCCTAGCTAAGTGGGGGACGATGAGCCCAACAAATCCAAAATAACCACAATGACTCACGATTGAGGCAACCAAAATAAGTGTAATTAGGCTAAAAATAAACTGCCATTGCCAAGTGGCAATCCCTAATAACTGTGTATGTGTCGAGCCTAGCGCAAACAGGTTTAGACGTGAACTAAGCATCCATAATAGCAGGCATAGTGGAATGACCACGACTGCAGTTTGCTGTACGACAGGCCAGCGGACGCCAGCTAGGGAGCCGGCTAATTGAGATAACAGACTATGACTACTGGATTCATGAAAGAGTAATAGCGCTTTGGTGAGTGCACCACAAAATGTGCTGATCATCACTCCAGCTAAAATAAGACGTAACTGGCTTGCTTGTCCGATTGCACCAATTAACATGACCAAGCCCCAGCATAGTGCTGCCCCAGCCATACTTAATAAGGTATCTCCAAATTGGACCGGAATTGCAAATAATGTTGCAACGACCAATCCTAAGGCCGCTCCTGCATTCACGCCAAACAGACTTGGCGAAGCGAGCGGATTCGTGGTAATTGCTTGCATCGTGCAGCCAGAACACGCTAGAGCACTGCCAACTATTAGTGCCATGACAAAGCGTGGTAGGCGTAATTGTGCGATGATTAATTCACCCATATTATGGACATGCCAAGTGGTTAAAAGCTGCCATAGCTCTTGGGAATTGATCCTTATGAGTGACAGTTGGGTATTGGCAAGCCATCCCGCCAGAACAATACTGATGAGCAAAAGTAACATGGTATGACTCAAACGGCTCATGAGCATTCTCCAGCTAATTTCGCGGTTAATTGCTTAGCTATTTGTTCTGCACTTAGAATTCCTCGACCTCTGCTCCAGATGCTCGCTTGAACAGAATAGACGTGGTGATCTTTAACGGCTTTAAGTGCATTCCATAAAGGGTCATGTTTCCAAATTTGCGAGAGTGCAAAACGTCCATACTTACCTAATACGATGATATCTGGATTAATCCAAAGTAGCTGTTCGATATTGATTTGACGGCTGGGTTGACTATTACTAAAACCAGTCGCCGCACTGATAAACCCCAATTGCTCAAAAATGCTTCCAACAAATGAGTCCGCCGCATGCGCATATAAAGTGCGACCTCGGGAAATCACGAATAAAATTCGTTGATGTTGGCAGCGTCTCAGCTGAAATTTTAATGAAGCAAAATAATGATGCTGTTGTGCAATTCGTTTCTCCATGATTGCTTTTTTGCCAACGGCCTGGGCAATCCTTTTGGCAACTTTGAGACTTTGGCTATAGTTGGTGCGTTTTGAGCTTAATAACAATGTTGGCGCAATAGCGTTAAGTTGATCTTTGATGAGTTGGTGGCGGTCGCGATCGGCGATGATTAAATCAGGCTTTAAACTTGCTATTGCCTCAATGTTGGGTTGTGCTCGACTCCCAACCGATTGGTAAGGAAATTTCCTCACTGCATTGATCAATTGATTTGCTCGGCCATCATCGGCAATTCCGACGGGATGGATCCCTATCGCTGTAAGATCTTCAGCAAACGAAAATTCTAGTGCAACAACGCGTAGCGGATGAGCCCAACTGACAAAACTAAGCGCTAAAAGAATTAATCCGGCGATCCAGACAATAGGGCGGATATGGCGCATTGAGAGACTAACTTCTGTAAAAGGAGGTATTCTAGCCTAATCATGGAGACATGGTAAATGAAATTGATAATTATTTTTATTTATATATGAGTTATTAGTCACAATAGGTTGTATTTGTGCTGCTATAAAAATAGAATGCGAATCATTTACATTTACGAATAAGGATTTTCATGTCGCCTGTTTTTCGCCTTTCTGTTGTTGCTGTAGCTTGTTTAGGTGCAATATCTTGCGCATACGCTGCCGACAATCGAGTTAAATTAAATACGCTTAATGTCTCTGCTAACTCAACTCAAATAACCACTAAGACCTCTGCTGCAGCGGATGAACAAAGTGTGACAGTCAATCAACTGACATCAGCTGAAATAGATGATTCTCAGCCGCGTGAGTTATCCGATGCAATATCGATATTACCCGGCATCCAAGCGAGTGGCACGAACAGCTATAGTTACACTTCTCGCGGTTTTGCGCTGAGTCGAGACAGCGTCAAAATAGATGGAATGAATGCTTGGGCCTTAAAGGATAATCAAATTCCAATGATTGCTGTGGATCATGTGGATGTCCTCAAAGGTGTGGGTTCGATGCTATATGGCAGTCAGCCAGTGGGAGGGACTCTTAATATTGTAACAAAGAAGCCGCAAGCACAAAGTTATCATAAAATTGAAATTGCAGGTGGCAGTTATCTGAGTAGTCAAACTAACCGATGGATTGGGGCGCGCCGCATTGCGTTTGATAGCACTGGGACCGTCAACGATCACCAAGACTTTTTGTACCGAGTGATCGGAGATTACAAAGGAGATAGCGGCTTTGCTGATTATCAGAATACTCATGGCTATTATCTAACCCCTATGTTCACTTGGCTGGTTGACGATAAGCAATCACTGATGGCTCAATTTGAGTTAACCCGATATACATATAACTATGCGTCAGCATTGGTCGCTCCGGATAGTGATATTAATAAAGTTGCAGCGATATCTACCAATTATTATGGCCCGCAAAATCAAGCTAGTGACCAAGGTGTTTCAGCGACATTAACTTATCAGCGCGACCTCGTCGCAGGTTGGCATAATACAACCCGTTGGCGCAGTGTTTGGCATCGGGATGCGCGAACTAATTTTGATGTCGGCCGTGTGACTGATTCTGAAGTTCTTCGACACTACCGTAATCAACTGAATTATCAATTAAATCATCAGTTGGATAGTTATTTTACCGGACAGCTCCAAACGGGATCGATTAAACATAACCTGACATTCGGATTCGGCTGGGCACACACTCGCAATAATTTTAATCGACTGAATTTGGGAAAAAATGATCCCAGTTTGACGGTTGCCGTTTATTCACCATCATTTAGCTATATTGATACCGCTTCGATATCAAATTCGTCAGGACGGGATCTTTTTTATACTTACGATACCTATAGTGTATATGGACAGGATATTCTGGCGTTGACGCAACGATTGAGTTTCACCTTTGGTAGTCGATTGGACTGGCAGCATCGCACTACATCCGTTAAAACTACGTCATCTTCTAAGGATGATTCGACCCATAAAAATTATTGGACACCAAGTGCTGGTATAAGTTACCAGTTTAACCCAACAGTTCGCTGGCATTTTGGATATGCGCAGTCTTATGAGACGAGTAGCTTGCTTAAAACTGATGTAAACGGTAATCCTTTTGAGCCCACTCGCGGCGAACAATATGAAACGGGATTGCACTTTACTCCCAATAGTAACTGGAGCGCAGATGTTAATCTGTTTCACATTGTGAAGAAGAACGTCATTGTGAAAAATAACTCTGGTGATGATGCAGCATTAGGTAGGGTTCGCAGTCAAGGTGCAGAGGTTTCCTTGAACATCATTGCTAGCAATCATTTATCATTGTATTCATCCTATACTTATTTAGACACCAAAGTGCTGCAGGGTGCGCAAAACTCCAATTCAGAGAAAGGTAATCAGTTTATTAATGCACCACATCATCGGATCGCATTGACTGGTTCATATGAGGTGAATGATCGTTGGCAGATGGGGGCAACAGCTCGAGCACAGACCCATAGTTATGGCAGTACTGATAATGAGCTGAGACTGCCGGGGTATGCAACATTTGACTTAAATAGTAGTTTTAAATTAAATGCCAATATGACCTTGGATGTAAGTCTTAAAAATATTTTTGACAAGACTTATTACAGTGCAGCGAAAAATGCAAACGCTATCTATGCGGGAGAGCCTCGATACTTACAAGCGAAACTCAGCTATGAGTTTTAACGATGTAAAGAAACGAGTCAGCAAATAGATAGCACTAAGCCAGAATATTTAAAGTTCTGGCTTTTTTGTGTCTAAAATCAAGCTCAGATCTTTTATTCTGATCTGCGTTTAATGCTTACGAGAGTATTTTCACAAACCCTACGTTATGGCGTGGTAGAAGAAGGACTATGGAGAACATAGCCCGCTATGGTAAGTGATGGTTCACGCCACACCACTATTTGTGGGGGATTCAGGCGGCATGGTTTTACAAGTGTAGATTAATTTGATGAGTATGGTTAATTGCTGTTTGATTTGCTCTGTCATGGCAAAGCCAATGTTTAGTCTCAAACTATCCTGATAGCGGTTTGATTGGGTAAATTGAGGACCAATACGAACATCTATACCGGCTTTTTGTGCCTGTTGTGTTAACCACTTGGTTTGCAATCCGGGGATTTTTAGCCATAAAACTAAGCCTCCGTCAGGGTGGGTGATTTGGCTTTGTTCCGGGAGATTCTGACTTAAAAAGTCCAGATAGTGCCGTTTGTTTTGATTCAGCTGTTTACGTGCTCGTTTTAGGTGTTTGCTATAGGCGCCGGTGTTAATAAATTCGCTCAATGCCAGCTGTGTAAAAGTGGCAACTTCTTCGTTTTGTCCTAAATAGGTGGCTAAAAATCGCCCGGGCCGACACCATCCTAGTCGATAACTCGGGGTGAGCGTTTTGGACATCGAACTGCACCAGATCATATAGCCGTTGGTGTCATAAAAACTAGCTGGCAGTGTGGCTTGCTCCGTATGACTCAGTTCAAAGTAGACATCATCTTCAATAATTGGTGTCCGATATTGATTGGCAAGTCGAGCCAGTCGCTGCTTTTGAGCATCCGACATGGTAATGCCCTGAGGATTCATATGCGTTGTTGAAAATAAGCCTGCCTGAATAGTCCCTTGTTTTAATAGCGATTCTAGTTCGTCCAGATCGATACCATCGTTGCGTGAGGGGATCTCAATAAGTTTTAGTTTCAGTGCCGAGAGGGTCGATAGGAGTCCGTGAAAACATGGGGAGCTCACTGCGATTGTGTCACCTGTTTGAGTCACTGATAACAGTGCTGATTTCACGGCATCTAGGCAGCCATGGGTGATGACTAACTCATCAGCCGACAACGTAAATCCTAGTTGACTGAAGTGCCTAGCCAATGCATCGCGCAGACTTTTTTCACCGCTGGCTTCAGGATAGAGCATTAGTTGCTGAGAACTGCGTCGAATGGCGCGCTTTAAGCAAGCATTAAACTCCCGTTCAGTTTGTTCACTAAGTTCCAAAGTTGAAACACCAAGTGGTCCTGAATGTTTTCTCGGTAGTGCTTTTTTACTGGCGATAACCGCTGGTGTTCGCTCAAAGCTATTCCATACGGGAGCAGGGGCTAGTTTAGTTGTTGGATTACAAACATAAAAACCCGATTGTGCTTTAGCCGTTATCCAACCTTCAGCGCTTAATTGCTCGTAACAGTTCACCGCGGTTGAAATACTAACGTGGTGAATTTTGGCAAAGTTACGCAATGAGATCATGCGTTCTCCAATGGCCAGTTTGCCTGCTTTAATGTCATCAATACAGCGTTTGGCAAGTTGCTGATATTTATTACTCATTATAAAACTGTACTGGTTAATTTATAAAAAATTGTATCTGTACTGATTTTTACTTGCAAGTGATACTGCATACCTCAACATCCGCAGTGGAGATCAGATGCAAAAGCGCGATTTATTTCTGACATTATTGGTCATGGCAATTTGGGGTTTCAATTTTTCAATGATTAAGCTAGGGGTAAGCGAAATCGATCCTTTAGTGATTGCCGCTGCAAGATTTTTCTTTGCCGCGGTTCCAATGGTCTTTTTTATTCGTAAACCTGCAGTGAAGTGGCGTTATTTAGTGCTTTACGGAATTGTGTTTGGAGTTGGGGTTTGGGGAACTGGGTTAAGCTCAATTGCTTTTGGGTTATCCTCTGGTATGGCTTCGGTTCTTCAACAAACTGATGTTTTAACCTCGGTTGCTGTTGGGGTACTCGTTTATAAGGAAGTGATCTCATTTAGAATGGCGTTGGCAATTGGTTTATCTTTGGTGGGATTGGTGATTTCAATCACTGCAACTAACGGCAATGTAACATTTATGGGGGTCATATGGATGCTAATATCGGTGATCTGTTGGCCCTTAAGCAGTGTGGTGGTGCGTAAATACGCAGGTGAATCGGTATTTGCTTTTAATTTGTGGGGGATGTTGTGCGCGCCCATTCCACTACTTTTGTTAGCGGTAGCCCTCGATGGGGTAAATGTCATCACTCAGTCATTCGCTTTATGGAATGTTCATGCTTGGTTGTCTGTTTTATTTCAAGCTTATCCGACGACACTGTTTGGCTACTGGATATGGAATAAGATGGTGGTCAAATACCCACTAAATTTAATGGCACCGTTTACCTTATTGGTATCTATCTTTGCTCTTATCAGCGGCCAGCTTATGTTTGGTGAACGGTTATCATTGATCCAGTGGGTTTCATGCAGCATCTTTTTAGTGGGCATTGCACTCGTGATAATCCCTGGCAAAGGCAAAAAAAGTCAGCTCAGACAGCAGCAAGAGCTGACCTAACTTTAAGTGAGCATTCTCAAATATGCGTAAGCTACGGAGATAGATGGCCTGTTGGGGGATTAAATAAAAATGAGCATGCTGGTAATTAGACAAGTAGTCGTATCAGATGGCTGACTGAGTGTGTCAGTGTTTAGAATATAGTGTCTTCAACATTGGAGATTCAAACTATCGGGGGAAAGCATGACCATTAAAAAATCGTCGGAATTTATAGTTCAATGATGCTAATCATCGAGGTTTGTATCGCAAATGGTAAATATTTGCTGTAAGTGACGCAAGTATTGTTCTTAGGTGAGTCGTTAATGGTGGATTAAACAAAGAGATTAAAGCTTAAATTTGCGTTGCGTAAAGCGTAAATAGCCCTGGCCACTAAAATATGGTGGCCAAGGCATCGTTGTTAGACCAGTTGACAAGATGGTTTCTGATGATGACGAAGGAATAGTGTAATCAGAGAGACCACACCTAATGTCATTGGGTAGATAGCCATCATTGATATGGTTAAAGGGGATAAGCCAAATAGACTCCCTAGTAGCAGGACCTGAGCGCCATACGGGATGAGTCCCTGAATGACACAGGCAAAAATATCCAAAATAGATGCGCTGCGACGACCGGTAATTTCGTGTTCATCCGCAACTTCTTTGGCAACGCTGCCCGCTATCAAAATGGCAATGGTATTATTGGCAGTACAAATATTAGTCAACATAACTAGAATAGCAATCCCCAGTTGTGCTGTACCTTTATTGGTGCCAAAAATAGAGACTAGCTTCGTTACCAGTTTCTGTAAGTAATGTAGCCCGCCTTGGCGACGCATTAGTTCGCTGAGTCCACCAATCATGAGTGATAGGATAAAGATTTCCTGCATACTGGTGAAACCTTTGTAAATATCCTTTGCAAAAGTCAGCCAGGCGTAGTCCATTCCAATAATGCCGAATAGCCCTGCCATTAAAATTCCTAAGGACAAAACAATAAATACATTCACACCGATAATGGCTAAAAATAAAATGAATAGGTAAGGGATCGCAGGCCAAATACTATACTCATGAACGGGAGCTTGAGCACTGCCACTGAGATACCAAAAAACTGCAAAAGTAATGATTGCAGCAGGTAACGCAATCCAGAAATTTTCACGGAACTTATCTTTCATTTCGCAATTTTGTGTGCGGGTTGCGGCAATGGTTGTATCCGAGATGATTGAGAGGTTATCACCAAACATTGCGCCGCTGATCACTGCTCCGGCCATTAGTGGTGCTGGTATCCCGGCTGTTTGCGAGATCCCTACAGCGATCGGGCCCACTGCGCTGATGGTTCCCATTGAAGTTCCCATGGCAGTTGCAATAAAGGCTGAAACCAAGAATAGCCCAGGGACGAGAAACCAGCTTGGAATGATACTTAGGCCAATGCCAACAACCGAGTCAACACCGCCAGTTGCTTTAGCAACAACACTAAACCCACCAGCAAGTAAATATATCAGACACATTGTGATGATGTTGTTGTGTCCCATACCACTAATCATCTGGTCGATAGCTTTATTGAGTCGTTGTTTACTTAATAATAATGCTAGCGCTAAGGCTGGCAGAATTGCGACCGGTGAGGGCAGTTGATAAAACGCGTATTTGGTACCTATATGCTGGAAATAGGCACCTACCCCAATAAATAAAATAAGAAATACTGCGATAGGCAGTAGCGCAATCGCACTTGGTTTAGGGTTCTGATCTGTTTGTTGACTCATTTAACTATAATTGCATTAGAATTTTCCGGTATTTTATATTGATATTAATGTTTGTCAATCTAGACGTCTAGAAATCCATTTGAATTTAGAATGAATTGATTAATATATCAACTTTTCAGCCGTGTTAACTATCAATATAAGAACGTCAAGCCGTTTGGCGAGCTAGAGGTTGCTCTATGGTATAATTGGGTTCATTAACTGAGTTGTCATCGATGTGAAATCGGCCCTGAGAATAAAGTCTTGTTGGAGCCAGAATAACTGATACACAAAGTCACCCATAGTCCTTAACTAAGAAGTTTGATGTTTATGAGACGTAATTTGCCATATGAAGCGATTCCACAACCTATTATTGATTACCTTACATCTCATCACGTGTTAAGTGTTGCTGGAATGGATGAACAAGGTTTATGGGCTGCCAATTGCTTTTATGTTTGGTCACCAGTTGACCAAGGATTTGTTATTTTAAGCTCTTTAAAAACACGTCATGGTCGTATTATGCTTGATTCGCCGCAGGTTTGTGGCACGGTCGTAACACAGGAACAAACCATCGCGCATTTGCAGGGGATACAATATAGTGCCAAGGCAGTGCTATTACGCGATGAAGCAGAAAAACAAGCACGGAAGCTGTATTACGAAGTATTTCCAATTGCTAGAGCGAAACCTGCTCCGGTTTGGTTGCTTGAGGTACAAAGTCTGAAAATGACCAATAACCGGTTAGGGTTTGGCCATAAAACAAGCTGGCAGCGGATCCCATAAACCGTCACTTTGTTGATTTTATATCGGTATAAAAAATAAGGGCCCGGGTTATCATTCCGGGCCCGGTTACCTTTAAAAAGGTAACATTTTGAGTTTCTATGCAAGGAGCTTTTTTACACTTTCATTATAGTCAAAGGATGAACTTGAATGGTCGAGTTTGGCTAAATTGTGAGCAATCGCAAATTTATTTGTTGTTCTTATAACGCTCTTTTAGAAAAAATATGGTTTAGCCATTGAAAATTAACATGCACGACCTCAGATATAAGCCATCAAATTGGATAGAAGCCAAAATAGCGTGGAGATTTGCAAATAATGGCAGAACAACACACCGAAAATCATAAGTTTAATGCACATACTGAGCAGTTGCTGCATTTAATGATCCATTCATTGTATTCCAATAAAGAGATTTTTCTTCGTGAATTAGTCTCTAATGCTGCGGACGCAGCAGATAAGCTTCGTTTTAAGGCATTAGAAAATAATGCGTTATATGAAGACGATGCGAATCTCCGGGTCCGAATTAGTTTTGATAAAGATGCACATACCATCACAATTGATGATAATGGTATTGGCATGACTCGAGAAGAGGTGATCGATAACCTTGGAACGATCGCAAGATCTGGAACGAAAGAGTTTTTTGGTAATTTAACCGGGGATCAAGCGGCTGATTCACAATTGATTGGTCAGTTTGGGGTCGGCTTTTATTCTTCATTTATTGTATCCGATAAAGTAACCGTTGAGACTCGAGCAGCTGGTTCAGATAAGTCGCAAGGCGTGCGTTGGGTATCTGAAGGTAAAGGTGAATTTGAAGTCACGGATATTGAAAAAGCCGATCGTGGGACTCGCATTAAGTTGCATCTGCGTGACGAAGAACAAGAATTTCTCAATGATTGGAAACTGCGTTCTTTAGTTACTAAATACTCTGATCACATCAGTATTCCGGTTGAAATGTATAAAGAAGGCGAACCGGAAAAAGAAGGTGACGATGGTGAAAAAATCCCAGCCACTGAAGGTGAATGGGAAGCGATTAACCGGGCTCAAGCACTGTGGACGCGTTCGAAATCCGAAGTGACGGATGATGAATATAAAGAATTTTATAAACACATCTCTCATGACTTTGCAGATCCATTAATCTGGAGTCATAACAAAGTTGAAGGTAAGCAGCAGTATACAAGTTTGTTGTATATCCCCTCGAAAGCGCCTTGGGATATGTGGAATCGTGATCATCAGCATGGTTTGAAACTCTATGTGCAGCGCGTTTTCATTATGGATGATGCAGAGCAGTTTATGCCGAATTATCTGCGTTTTGTCAAAGGTGTACTCGATTCAAACGACTTACCGCTGAATGTTTCGCGTGAAATTTTACAAGATACTAAGATCACGGCCAACTTGCGTCAGGCTTGCACGAAGCGTGCATTAAGTATGTTGGAAAAATTGGCGAAACGTGAAGGGGATGAATACCAAAAATTCTATAAAGAATTTGGCAATGTATTAAAAGAAGGTCCTGCGGAAGACTTTGCTAACCGGGAACGAATTGCCAAGTTGTTGCGGTTTGCCTCAACCCATTCCGACAGTTCAGAACCAACCGCTTCGCTGGATGATTATGTAAGCCGAATGAAAGAAGAGCAGGATAAAATTTACTATATCACTGCCGATAGTTATGAAGCTGCAGCTCACAGTCCTCATCTTGAGATCTTCCGTAAGAAAGGTATTGAAGTCCTGCTCATGCATGAGCGTATCGATGAATGGCTGATGAACCACCTTACTGAGTTTGATGGCAAGGAATTTGTTTCAGTTACCAAGGGCGATTTAGACCTAGGTAAACTGGAAGATGATGAAGAGCTGAAAAAGCGTAAAGAACAGGATGAAAGCGAATATGCATCCTTTATTGACCATGTTAAAGAAATTTTGGGTGATAAAGTGAAAGATGTTCGTCTGACTTATCGTTTGACTGATACGCCTTCATGTATCGTAGTGGGTGAAAACGATATGAGTACCCAGATGATCAAACTGATGCAGGCTGCAGGTCAAAGTGTTCCTGAGCAGAAATACATCTTTGAGTTAAACCCTGATCACAGTTTGGTTAAACAGCTGGCCGATGAGCAAGATGAGCAACAATTTGCTGAGTGGACGCAACTGTTATTACAGCAGGCTGAACTGGCTGAAAAAGGAAGCTTAGAAAACCCTGCAGATTTTGTGCAGCGAGTGAATCGCCTACTGGGTAGCACCTCGGTCGCTTAATTTAGCAATAATAAACCGATAGCTCCAATGTAAAAATCCGATATCGGCAAAAGATATCGGATTTTTTTATGGCTAAGTTGAGCGGGTCACGGGCTCCGAACTGAGCGGGTAGATGCTCGATTTTCTGGTGTCTTCAGCCAGTTAGAGTTGAGCTGAATTCTTTTCAACCCAAACTAACTTACCAGCCATGTTATATGGTTTTGTTTGACGAAATATCACTTGATCAAACGTATTTAAAATTGTCCTATGGAATAGCTTATAGATGCGATTGATATGTAAGTGTTGAGCTTATTAAATGTGCATTTTAGTGTGAGCTATTCCGTCTCTCTACCCTTTGGTAAGGCTTAGGTCTCGCAGGAGAAGAGAACTCTGCCATTGAAAAAATCTACTGAAGTGATTGGTATTTTTGGGGAAGCTTGGCAGGTGGCTTCTTTAGAAGGTTAACCTAGCTTGTAGCTCTCTTGGAACCAAGCGTCTTAATTTCGCTGTTATAACTTCCATCCTTGTATCCCTGACGTTTTAGATGCCGCAACCTGCGCACCAAATAAGAGAATGTCTTTGGATTTAATCAAGGGTTGATAGAAAATATAACAGTGTATAAACCCCCATAATGTCGTGACTCAGGTGGTTGTGTTTGGCAAAAAAGCCAAGCAATTTTAAAAGGGGTTTTAATCGTTCTGCAGTTTGTTTAAGCCGCCGTTGGATTTCTATGTTATCAGTCTGTTCAATGTAGCTGTCGATCACTTGCGCGTAAATGTCAGGATTACCTAATGAGTTAAAAGATAATAGAAATAAAAATAGATCTCGAAACTGAATATCAATCAGAGGCCATTTATCGTCAAAACTATCTTCGAAATCAATTGCTGAGACGACCCCTGAATCATCAATTGTATAATTTTTTATTTGTGCACCTGCGTGATAATTCCCCGCATTGTGGATTCTGGCTAATTGTCTCAACGCTTTTAGAATAATTTCTGTGCGTTGCTTATTACTAAGGGAATTTTTTTTAAAGTAACTGCGTAGATCTATTCCAGTATCACTTAAGTATAAGAATTGCTCATCGTGACCGATGACTCTCGGTACATTAATCCCCAGTTCTCCCAGCAATTGTAGTTTTGATGCTTCAAATGCCAAACTTTGTGTAGGCGTTTTATTTGCAACAGGCATGAGTATTTTCATGTGGGTTAAAACATGAACTGAACGATGTAATAAGTTCGATTTAGTTTTTTCACAGCGTTTGACCCAGACACGCTGATAATCTAGATCTAAATGTCCGATCTTTTTGTTTTCAACCCGCATTTGTTCAATCAATGGGTTATCCACAATGTCTTGGAAATGTAAACAGTTATCTGGGTGCATAAAATATTATAACTATAAGAAATAAAAGCAGTTATAGATGCGTATCTGTAATTGCTTTTAATTGTAATAAAGGAAAATCCGCTACTTACTAAAAATGAAATAATGGATAAAAACTGATAATCATTATCATTGTACGATAAAACTTAATTTAAGTCTATGTAAACAGTTATTTCGATTGTCTCGTCATATATCGTAACTGTGTTGATAAATGATTGATCAAGTTAGCATCTTGTTCGACTTCAGCCATCTGTTTGTCGACTACATCAGCTTCCTGAAGGCCCACTTCAGCGCTTTTTGACATATGATCACTGTCACTCGCTAACGCTGTGAGCTCAGTACCTAGTTTCTCTGAATCTTGAGTGATCTGTTCTAATACTTGATTGATATTACGGATTGATGAATCAATATTAGTCACTGAATTTGAAACTCGATCAATGGTCTGTGCGGTTTCATCTAGGCTACTTTGGGTTCGCTGAGATAATGCTCTAACTTCATCAGCTACAACGGCAAATCCACGTCCTGCTTCTCCAGCTCGGGCGGCTTCAATCGCTGCATTGAGTGCTAACAAATTGGTTTGTTCAGCAATCCCACTAATTGAGTGAATGATATCAATAATCTGCTTAGAATTTTCTTTGAGCTGAACCATGCTCTGTGCTAGAGATTCGCGCTGAGTTTTTTGCTGATTAATTTGTGACATGAACTGGTCAAAGTCTTGTTTAAGACTGTGCTGACGAGTTGCTGAATCTTCGGTCATTGTAGAAATTTGGCGCAAATTTTCAGCTGATGAGCGTAACTGAGGCTGATATTCTTGCATGGTTTGAATGACCTGAGCCTGTAGTTGATAAATCCGCTGCATACTGATGAGAGCGATTTGAGAGTGGTAGTTTTTAAAGGTTGCGTAATAGAATGGGTAGTTATTGGCATAATCGTCATAAAACGACTGCTGTAGGTCGACTTTAAAAAATGCCAGTGCTGTAAGCGTCTGGTTTTGGTGTACTCCTAACAGTTCACCAAAAGATGAATAGCCAGAGACACAAATATCGTCAAAACATTGAAGATTGTTCAGGTTATTGTCATTGTTAAGGCGACGCAAAATACAGTCGTTGGCAATCATTGCGATAGGTTTACTGGGCTTATCACGTAGAAATGTTTCATAATCACGCTGAGTTGTTTCAACGAAACTATGCGCCTTGACGAGTAATAGCTGTTCGCCAAATTCTAAGTTCCCAAAATAGGTAATTGAGCCATCGTCATTGATTGACGCAATCGAGCGAATGTAAATGGATGAGCCAATTTCGACACCAAATGAGTATCCATTCAATGCATCGTTTAATTTTTCTTCGCTGCAATTAAAGTAGTTACAGAGGGCTTCTACCGGGGTAATAAGGTTTTTTTGTTTGGATAAAACTGTTTTTAGGGTACGGCTAAAGGGATCAAACTCTGCTACATCTAATGCAAAACCTGAGGGAGCAAAATTATGGGTCTTTAAGATCCCATAACGATATTTTGGGGCTATTTTACAAAACACGATCATCGCTGATTGTGCTAATACTTTGCCGTTTAAAGCCACAGATGCCTGCGTAAAATCTAATTTGCCACCCGCACTACCACCGATGAAATAACAAGGAAGGGTATCGGTCTGATAAAGTGCTTGAGTAAAGAAGTCTTCGCTAGCTGTTAATCCATCGAAATAGGTTATGGCTACAGTATTGAGGCTGTTAATGGAAAAAGACGGCTTAATCTGTGCCAGTTGCTTTTGAATGTATTCTATTCGCTGGGTGCTTATTTGTGGCGCAGATGGCTCAACGAGTTTAATACTATGTGCACTCACTTCCGATAAAATTTCTTCACTGTAGCTATGTAAAACAATGTCATCATTATTATTATGGGTTGTGTGGTAAAAAGGGGTTTGTTGCCCACCCAATTCTCCGGCCGTCATAATATATAAAACAGTTTTAGCAAAATTTAGCTGACTCTGAAGTTGATTAACAGTACTTGCAAAATTAGCGTTGGCAGAGATATAAGCGATCACCAGTGCTGTACCTTGGGCAAAGTTTAAGCTTTGAAGTTGTTCTTGAGAGAATGACGAGCTCTTAACGGTCATGGTTTTGGAAACTTGGAGATTTGTTTTGACAGCTTGGTTTTTGGTCGATTTTCGATTAAAAAACATCAGATAATTGCCAATTGAGATATTTGTTACTAAATATAGATCAAGATTTAACTTATTTAAGTTAATCAAATCACTATGTGAGGCTCTGATAGCAATTAAGAGTGGTATTTTTAAAGCGTATTTTTAAGCATTGCCATATAAAAAGGTTGAAATCCCAACTTAGCATAGAAATACATGGCATTCTTATTACTCATTAAGACATCGAGCCTTAACTGTTGAGATGGACCCACAAATTTTTCGAGATGTGCGATTAATGCGCTAGCCATGCCATGGCAGCGATACTCTCTGTCGGTCACTAATTGACGCAAATAAACAAAATCATCTTCATAGCAGGCGAGTAGATAGGCCTTCATTTGTTCTTCAATTTCGATACCAAAACCGAAATAGCGTTCATCCTTGAGCCAGTTTTTCATCCGCTGACACAGATAGTGGTGAGATAAGTCTTTGGCGTTTCCTTCATCTTCGATGAGTTGCTTGTTCAGAATAGCCAATTGATCAGCCGATTTAGCTGTGAGCTTTGTGATTATAAAATCCATAGACAAGAGCAATTCCTTTGGACGAGAAAGAATCGTTACTGATCTAGTTTGGCAAATAAAGTGATAAATAGGGAGAAAATGATGAAAATAAGAACAGTGACCATTAAAAAACCAATCTTAAGATTGGTTTTTTAATGGTCGGAACGAGAGGATTTGAACCTCCGACCCCCGACACCCCATGACGGTGCGCTACCAGGCTGCGCTACGTTCCGAGCAAGCAATATATTACTTTTTTTATGGCTGCTTGCAACTGATTATTGCTTATTATCAAGCTGTTTGCCGAAGTTTTGCGCAATGTTGATTTATGAATCATCACGATAAAAACGCCGTAGCTCATTGAGCACCTGCAAAATCGTGGGCATATCGGCTCGCGCTGAGATTTTACGATAATCACGATTGCGCACTTGATAATCGCCATGGTTATTAAATAGCGTGATTTTGTTTTTCTGATAAATAGCTTGCTCATCATAACTGCCGACTAAAATCCATGAAGGACGTGAGGTCGCAAACAAATTTGTGCCAGTTGAGTAATCATCACTTGAATTCTGAACACCTAATAACGATTGAGCTAATGTGGGCACAATATCTAAATGACTGGTATCGTGAGTAATGCGGCCGCTGCCATGGCCAGGCCAGTGAATGATCAGGGGAACTTGACTCTGATAACGCGATAGATTATTTCCATATCCCCAACTATTGGGGTGATGATCATCCCCAAATTGTTGGCCATGGTCGGAGGTGATAATGACGACTGTATTGGCCAACTCATCTGTATTTTTAAGTGTGGTAATAATCTGGCCGATTTTTTTATCGGCTGTCATTGCAGCGTGCCGATAAATTTTCATCCACTGACGACGATCTTTGACTGATTTAGGCTTGATAGCCTGCTGAGTATCTAAATCAAGCACCCCAGTTAAGTCGATATAATTAAACCAAGGTGCTTTGTCTGAGTGATGTTGGCTTTGCCACTGTTGCCAGTTTTTCACGGTTTGTTCGTCAGCTTTACTTCCGGTTAGATCAGTATTTATATCGAGCTCTTTTGCTGGGATATCTTTCCAGACCGTTTGATTTAGCTGTGCATCGTGAAATCCAGAGCTTGAGAATACTCTCAGTTGATAATCGCGTTTGTTGAGGGCATTAAATAAAACGGGTTGTAGGTGAGCCTCATCGATGCTCTTCCAATAAGTGGTAGGAAGGCCATAAAAGAGCGAATATAAACCGAGTTGGTGGTCATTACTGCCGCTGAAATGGTGAGTAAAGTCCAATGATTGCTGGGCAAATTTCCAACTATTTGGCATGCTTTGAGCATTCAGTGCATCAAAACGGAGCCCTTCAACGACAACGATTAATAAATTAAATGGTTGCGAATTTAATTTTTTATATTGTAGTGTGTGTTCTGGGTAGTTGAGCGGATTGCCGTCATGTAAACCTGCTTTACGTGATTTGGCACGAATGCGATCAATATCAATTAATCCATAAGAATTGAGTAGGTTGCGCGCTGTCATCGGATAAAACAAAGGATAGTTGATTTTCTGGGCTGTAATAGGGCGATAAATCGTTGCATCCGCCCATACATGAACGACATGGGTTAGAAAGAAGCAAATAAAAAATCCAATCGCAATAGGTTTCCCAAGTTTACGTCGTTCTAAATTATGTAGGCTGACCCAGGTCAGCCGAGCGAGTAATAGCTCTACAAAGAAGATGAGTGGAACTAGAATAAAAATCAGGTTTACATCAGTGCTTTGGCGGTTATTTTCTTTATCAATAAGTAACTGCCATAACATTGGATTTAAATGCACATAAAAACGCGAGAAGACCTGTGTATCAATCGCTAGCGCACTTATCCCTATGGTTGCAATAATTGCACCGAGGAAACGCAAAGTACGACTGCTGGGTAACAAAAAGCTGAGAGGAAACAAGGTGAGTAAAAAAACCATAAATGGCAAAAAAGAAAATTGCCCCAACCAGCTGACAAACATATAAGCCTGACCTAGAAATGTTTCTGGCCAATGGGCTATATACAGATAGCGGATCGCTATCAGCAGCGTAATGATAATGTTTCCTAAACAAAACCAGTGGCCCCAGCTAATGAGCTGAGACACTTTATCGCGATATTTAAGCTCGCCTTGGACCATATTGCTGGTTGTTCCTTACATACTACGAGTGTTTTGGTGACTCAACTGAGCTTTTTAGTGCTTGACCAAAACTTTCGGCTAATTTTTGTCGTTGCCCGGCAGCAATGCGTGTATTTATAATATTTGTTGCTGCATTACCCAATACCATTAATGCCAAATCATTGGGAGCTTGATGATTATCTAAAATTGTTATGATTTCTTGAAGCATTTGTTCAACTTTTTCAGATGGGTATTTTGAAATGATAGCCATGTTGTTCGTCTGATTCCAAAAGAAAAGATGCGTATAATACCGTACCCAAGGCACAAAAACTAACAAAACGACTATGAGCTTATCGCTAAAACACTTCGTTTTACATTCTATCGGCTTAAGTGAGCAGGGCCAAGTGTCCCTGAGTTTACGTTCGCAAGAGCCACCCGTTACCGACAATGCACTTGAGTTAATTGAAAATCTACATCTAACATATAATAGTAAATCCTCGAAGGGATTTGGATATTTTGCCGCCCCTGAAGCTCGTTTGCCAGCGCAATTACAGCAATTTTTATCAGGTGAACAGGAATTTATCCCTTTTTCGGGTGAACTAGCTCAAGAACTTGTTGATCGCATTAATCATTATGAACTTACCGAGCAGGGGATTTTACTGATTGCTTACTATGAGTTTGTCGGCAGTGACTATCTACAAATTATGTTATTGCAAGATAAAGCTGCCCCGGCTGTGAATGATAATATGGAAATCACGGCCAGCCATTATCTTGAGACATCCGCTATTCAACTTGCTGCCCGTATTGACATTACTGAGATGCAACGTAATCGTGAGTCGAAGCGTTATGTGTCATTCATTCGAGGACGAGCTGGGCGCAAGGTTGCTGACTTCTTTGTTGATTTTTTAAGTTGTGAAGAAGGGCTTGATGTTAAACAACAAAATGCCATGCTCATGAGCGCTGTCGATGAGTTTTGCGATGTTGTAAATCTGGATCCTCAGGAAAAAACTGAGTATCGCTCACAGGTTAAATCGTATTGCGACCAACAAATCAAAGATGGCGAAGAGATCCAGGTTAAGGAACTCTCTGCAAACCTTCCGAGTCATGACGGACCGGTGGAGGATTTTTATTCTTATGCGGCTGAGCATTTTCCAATTGAAGAGCAATTCCCAGCGGATCGCAGTTCGTTAAAAAAACTGACTAAATATTTTGGTCAAGGAAAAGGCATGACCATTAGTTTTGATCAGTCTTTGTTAGGGGAGCGGGTTACCTATGACCCTCAAACTGATACGCTGACGGTGGTCGGATTACCACCGAACTTAAAAGAGCAACTTAGACGAGCCACAGGTGGTTCAGAATCGAATGAATAGTATTGTTTGATGCCAAGCCCGCATAGCGGGCTTTTTTATTACATCTGTGCTAGGGACTGTTGACCTTTTGTGATTAGTTTTGCAGAAATCTGAGAGGGATTTAGGCAAGGCAAACGTTGTGCCGTGTAGTTATTCTCCACAAAGAACGTTTAACGCTGGATAAATTCCTCTCAGATACTGCCCTTGGGGTTCATTTAAACGCATCCTGAACTTTGTTGCCCCCAGCTTGCTTAACTCATTAAGCGACGCAGGGTGCGCCGCGTTCAAAATGCGTTTAATTTGAACAAAATTCAACCACCAAAGGTCAACAGTCCCTAATCATGTTAAAGGCGATTAAAGCTGAGACGCTGGCCATTCGCGTCACTCTTAATTTCACCCTGATGATATATAATCTGGCCATTCACGATAGTTGTCTGAATGGCACTTTGGAAGGTTTGTCCTTCAAACGGTGACCAGTTACAGTGATACATAATATTGTCGGTTGCGACTGTATTAGGTTGATTTAAGTTTACTAGTGTTAAGTCCGCGAAATACCCTTCACGAAGATATCCTCGATCTTTAATTTGATAACGCTCAGCCACGCTATGAGAGGTCTTACGAACAATGCGTTCTAAGGTGAAAATGCCTTGATGATAGAGCTCTAGAAGCGCTGGAAGCATATGCTGAACCAATGGCATACCAGAAGGAGCATTAAAGTAGCTGTTGTCTTTTTCCTCTAGGGTATGCGGCGCATGATCGGTTGCAATAATAGCAATACGGTCATCATTCACGGCTTGTTGTAATGCTAGCTGGTCAGAGCGAAGCTTAATGGCTGGATTACATTTAATTAAACTGCCTTTAGTCGCGTAATCGTCTTTGTTAAACCACAGGTGGTGTACACAGGCCTCAGCGGTGACTGTTGCCGCAGCTAAATCATGTAGATCGGTGATGGGTGGGAACTGCTGTAACTCTTCGGCGGTTGTTAAGTGAAGTACATGCAAGCGAGCATTATGTTTTTTTGCCAGTGCAATGGCTTGCGATGATGAGTCATAACATGCTTCACGACTGCGGATTTCCGCATGTAATTCCATCGGAATATTATCACCATAACGGTGGCGATACTCGTTCTCCAGAGCTTGGATCATTGGCGTATTTTCACAATGGGTTGCAATTAATACTGGCGAATTAGCGAAAATATTGGCCAGAACTTGTTCGTCATCGACCAACATATTCCCGGTACTCGCACCCATGAAAATTTTCACCCCACAGGCGGCATTTGGATTAAGTGATTTGATGACTTCTAAGTTGTCATTAGTCGCCCCTAAATAAAAGCTATGATTTGCATAGGCCCTGCCAGCGGCCCGTTGGTATTTGGCTTCAAGTTCATCCAGTGTTGTCGTTTGAGGATTAACATTCGGCATTTCCATAAAGCTGGTAATCCCGCCAGCGACTGCTGCACGTGATTCACTCTGAATATTGCCTTTGTGCATCAATCCTGGTTCGCGGAAATGAACCTGATCATCGATAACACCGGGTAATAAATGCAGACCTTCGGCATCTAACACCTGTTCACCCGGTCGGGCAGAAAGTTCTGATGCAATGGCTTCGATACGTTCGCCTTGAATTCTGACATCGCCGCTACTGATTTTGTTTTCGTTTATCAGTGTTGCGTTTTTAATTAATAACTGTCGCATGGGGGAGGATCCGTTCAATTAATCAGTGGTGTAGGTATAATAGAGGATCTAGACATCAATCATAAAGTAATAGAACAATTTGAATGAAACTTTTTGTGAAAGATTTAACCGTCATCGATTCCACATTTCTCTGTCCTGACAGAGGGTTAGTCGGAGAGAGCTGGATTGTTGACATTGAATTAAGCGGCGAATTAAATCAGATGAATATGCTGCTCGATTTTGGCGTTGTCAAAAAAACGATAAAAAAAATTATTGATACTTATGTGGATCATAAGCTTTTGGCCCCTAAACGGTCACCGCAATGTCAGATCCATGAGCAAGATGATGGGCGAGTGCAGTTAAGTTTTTCTCGTTCAGGGCAAAGCGATATTTTTCTTTGTTGTCCTGAACAAGCATTTTGTTTTGTTGATTGCATTGAAATTACAGAGGCAGCGCTGGTTCATCATCTGATCGAAACGCTTCGACCGCATTTACCGGATAACATTAATGATTTGACAATATCACTGCGTAACGAACATATCGAAGGTCCCTATTACCATTACAGCCATGGTCTGAAAAAGCATCAAGGGAATTGTCAGCGGATTGCTCATGGGCATCGCTCTATGATCGAAATCTTGGTCGATGATGAATTAGATGATGAGTTGTGCGCCAGTTGGGCGATGAAATGGCGGAATATTTATTTGGGGAGCAGTGAAGACTGTGTGGCTGTTTCACATTTAAGTTTTGCGGCTCAGGCAAAGCTGGATAACCATTATGGTTTTGCTTATCAAGCGCCTCAGGGATTTTTTGAACTGGCGGTGCCAATGCATGAATGCGACTTGTTGCCCTGTGATACAACAGTCGAAAATCTGGCTCATCATATTGCCACGCAGGTTAAGCTTGCTCATCCGAATCAATGTATTCGAGTTCATGCCTATGAAGGCGTAGGAAAGGGCGCGATTGAAGAATTACCGTAAAGCTATCTGGGTTACTTTACATCTGTTTAAAACAAATGCACGTGTAGCATCCCAATAGTTAATTTATCGTAAAATGACTTGCCGTTATCAATCATAATCAAATAGATTTATGCGGCATGCTCGATTAAGCTAGCTCATTGATATTCATTATTTCCCTATCTTGGAGGTATGCATGGCCGAAGAAACTATTTTTAGTAAAATTATTCGCAAGGAAATTCCTACTGAATTACTTTTTCAGGATGAACGAGTGACCGCCTTTGCTGATATTTCTCCTCAGGCTCCGGTGCATGTTTTAATCGTGCCAAACAAGTTAATTCCAACCGTGAATGATGTGACGGCTGAAGATGAGCAAACAATTGGCCATATGGTCAATGTTGCCCGACAGATAGCAAATGAAAAAGAAATTGCTGAAGATGGGTATCGTTTAGTCATCAATTGTAATGAATTTGGTGGCCAAGAAGTGTTCCACTTACATATGCACCTGTTAGGAGGCAAACCATTGGGCCCTCTGTTAAGTCAATAATGCATGCATAAACGTGTCGCTATGTGCCGTATTGTTGCGGCTGTCATATTATTGCTTAATGTCGTGGGATGCTCATCTCTAAGTGGGCGTGACCTCATTGAGACTTATAGTTCGCAAATGTCCAATATGCGCCATAGTGTCAAGAGTGGCGATATTAAGCAGGCAATTGATGATATTGACCCGGGTTCCCCCCACAATACGAGTTATTACTTAAGGCAGTTGGAACTAGGGCGGCTCGAGCAATTAGCAGGTAACTATCAAAGCAGTGAACATCATTTTAAAATTGTTGAAGATTATTTAAATTGGCTCTCTAATCAGGCTCAGTATCGGCTTTCGCATGGTATTCAAAACAGTGTAGACATGCTCACTAATGATAGCGCTCGTAGTTATCGAATTCCCGTTTTTGAGCAAGTGATGCTGCATCAATACCAAGCCGTCAATTATCTGCACCAGAACAATCTGACGGGAGCACTAGTTGAAGTTCGAAAGGGAGAATTGCTGCAGCAAAAAGCACTGAATAATCACCCAGATGAACAAAATACGGTTGAGCAACGTTATCAAAGTCAGGTGCAATCGGTGATGTCTCAGTATCCGTCGATGAGTAATTTGATTAGCCAAAGCATGAGTCAGTATCAAAATAGTTATACCTATCTGTTTAGCAGCGCATTGTATTTAGCTGCCAATCAGCCTGATGATGCTTATATCGATTTAAAACGGGCATTGAAAGTGGCGCCTGATAATACTGCCATTGGTAAATTAACTCGTTATTTAGCTACGCAACTGGTCATGCCGGATGCCGATGAACTTAAAGCTCGCTACCCTAAGTTTGATTTAAACAATTCCAAAGGAATGGTATGGGTATTTGTTGAGCAGAACTTAATTCCATATCGTCGTGAATTTGCGGTGCGTTTACCTGTACCGATCAATCACCAATTGCAATATTGGTCGGTTGCGTTTCCTGTTCTCCCCGATTCAATTAAACCTAGTAGAAGTGTGAAAATTCACGCTGATGGGCAGGTTTTACCAGCTCAAGTTAGTACTCAGTTGCAATCTTTGGCTGGGCATGCTTTAAAAGATGAGTTACCAGGAATGATTGTTCGTCAGTTACTACGTTTAACAAGCAAAAGCGTGTTAGCCGACCAAATGGATCGACAAAATCGTTGGTTAGGATTGTTGACTAACCTATATAATGCTGTCAGTGAACATGCTGATACTCGCAGTTGGGAGACTTTACCTGCGACAGTACGTTTTGCCGTTGGTGCATTTGCCCCGGGCACAGTTAATTTAAAATTTTCACCACTTGGGCAAACCGTTGCCGTGCCAGTTAAAAAACAAGCCATTACTCTTGTGATTGTTTCGTCGATTGGCCAAATTTGGAAAGCTCAGGTCTTTACTCTTTAAGGAGGCGTTATGCTTCGCATTGCAATCGCAGCACTTGGGGCTGCATTGATATTAAGTGGATGTGCTACTTATTCAGCTGGTGTAGGAACACCGGTGATTGCGGCAACGGATATGCCTGCCCAGTTGCAGAAAACTGATGATGCATCGCTTGGTCGCAGTGTTCACTTTGAACATGCAGGAATAAAATCGCTTCCTGATGGCCTTAAACAGGCATTTATTACACTTCGTTCTCAAAGTAATTATGACCAGCATTTGCAGTATCGTTTTTATTGGTATGATGCTAATCATCAGCAAGTCGGGCAAACACCTTGGATCGCGCTAGTCTTGCATGGGAAAGAACAACAACAATTGCAATCTACCGCGAACTCTAACAATGCTAGTGCATTTCGTTTTTATGTTCGTCAGGTCGACTAGGAGTCCGTATGAGTAAGAAAACATCTTTATTAGTTGCATCTGCTGTAGTTGCGGCGATTGGTTTAACTGGATGTGCCGAAAAAGTTAGTTATGGCGATCCCAATGCAGTGGAAACCGTGAGTGTTGATTTTGGGTCAACCGATTTGCAGAAAATTGCCAATCATATGACAGATTCGCTGCTTGCCTCTGGTTTTTCACAGAAGCTCTCAGCAGAAGGTAAAACACCGGTTATTTATGTTGCAGGGATCAAAAACAAAACTAGCCAGCATATTGATACTGAGTCCATTACGAACTCAATTTCAACCAAATTGTTACAGTCTGGTAAGTTTCAGTTTGTGGATATGACTCGCGTGAATGCGGTTCGCAAACAGCTGAATTATCAAAATCATAGTGGCATGGTTGATCCCAATAAAGCTGTGAAGTTTGGCCATCAAGTTGGTGCCCAATATATGTTGTATGGCAATTTATCAAGCATCGTTCAATCAAATAGTTCTGTCAAAGATGTCTACTATAAAATGACCATGCGATTGATGGATCTTAGAACCGGTTTGCTGGTTTGGGCTGCTGAAACTCAGATCCGTAAAGACTCTAAACGTGCATTATTTGGTTGGTAAGATGGGCCCCTTATTTTTAGATTTAGCTGGCGTTGAAATCGATTCAGTTGAACGAGAGATGCTTTCTCATCCATTGGTGGCCGGCGTTATTTTATTCAGCCGTAACTATGTTGAAAGGCGTCAGCTTATCGAACTGGTTCGCCAGATTCGAGAGTCTCGCCAAGAGCCATTACTAGTTGTGGTTGATCAAGAAGGTGGGCGAGTGCAGCGTTTTCGTCACGAATTTAGTGCTTTGCCGGCGGCCGGTGAACTTGCATCACTGGCTAGACATCACCAGCTTGATCCTCAGTTTGTTTGTCGTGAAATTGGCTGGTTGATGGCCGGTGAACTGCGAGCTTGTGATGTTGATATGAGCTTAGCGCCCGTATTAGATATTAATGGGGTGAGCAATGTAATTGGTAACCGCGCTTTTGCCAGCGATGCTGATGATGTCATTGAGCTTGCTCAAAACTATATTGAAGGCATGCGGCAGTGGTCGATGCGTTGTGTCGGCAAACACTTTCCTGGACACGGTAGTGTTCAAGCCGATTCTCATGTGGCTCAACCGGTCGATGAGCGAGCTTTCTCTGTCATTGAGCAAAGTGATCTTAAACCGTTCAGCACTCTCATCAAGCATAATATTCTTGATGCAGTGATGCCTGCTCATGTGATTTATTCTGCGGTTGATGATCAACCCGCTGGATTTTCTAAAGAATGGATTAATAGCATTCTTAAGGAGAATTTAGGGTTTAATGGCCTTATTTTCAGTGATGATTTATCTATGCAAGCGGCACATATTGCTGGGACGGTTTTAGAACGGGCGCAATTAGCTATTCAAGCTGGCTGTGATTTGTTGTTAGCCTGTAATGACCGCAGCGCTAGTGAACAATTGCTTGACGGCTTAGATCAAGGTTATTGCCATAACAAAGCCTTGATGCTGAAGCCCAATCAGCCTAGCCCAAGCTGGTATGAGCTAATGCATTGCGAGCGGTACCAGTTCCTGCAGAATCTTCTTGAAGTTTAGTGTGTTAATTGAGTTTATAAGTATTAAATAATGAAATAGTGTCCCATTTTAACGGTAAAATATAAAAGTTTTATTAGTAAAATGGGCTATTTCATGAGTTTTTTCTGTTTGTTACGTGAAAAACACGATTTCCCCAAAAAATGTGATGAAAGTCACTCATTTTTCTTTATAATCATAGCCATTATTGTCATCTGAACGTACCTGACGTTTTATCACAGATAGCGTCTTTTTTAGTCAGAGATATAGATTTAATTGGTTTAAATTTGGAGACGTGTATCCATGTTGAAGATTGTGGTAGTCGGTGGTGGAGCGGGAGGACTAGAGCTTGCCACTAAGTTAGGTCGTAAATTAGGCCGAAAGAAAAAAGCCGAAGTTACTCTTGTCGACCGGGATCGTACCCATCTTTGGAAACCACTGTTACATGAAGTGGCCGCTGGTTCAATGGATTCAGGCATTGATGCTTTGAGTTTTCGCTCTCATGCGTCTCATTGTGGCTTTAGTTACCAAAAAGGTGAGATGTGCGGTTTAGATCGCGAAAATAAAGAAATTCATCTTGCTCCTATTCATGAAGAAGGTAAAGAATTGGTCCCAGAGCGAACAATCCGTTATGACATACTAGTGATGGCGATTGGTTCGATCTCAAATGATTTTGGAACGAAGGGCGTCAAAGACCACTGTATCTTTCTTGATAATCCTGCTCGGGCGCATCTTTTCCACCAGCGATTATTAAACCGATTTTTACAGTTTTCTTCACAAGCGGTTGATCCTGAACATCCCCGTTCTGATGAAAAAGTACGTATTGCGATTGTCGGAGGCGGAGCAACAGGAGTTGAGCTATCTGCAGAGCTGCATAATGCTGCTGAACAGTTAAAAGCCTATGGTGTGCCAAACGTATCAAACGAATGCTTAGCGGTGACGCTAGTGGAAGCCGGGCCACGGATTTTACCAGCACTACCAGAGCGGATCTCAGGTGCCGCTCACAATGAGCTGAGTAAGATGGGCGTTGATGTTCGCACTGCAACGATGGTCACCGAGGCATCTACAGAAGGGTTGATGACTCAAGATGGTGAATTAGTTCGTGCAGATTTAATGGTTTGGGCTGCTGGGATTAAATGTCCTGATTTCATGAAAGAGTTAGGAGGCCTTGAAACTAACCGTATCAATCAGTTAATTGTACGTAAAACGCTACAAACGACTAACGATGACGCTGTTTATGCGATAGGTGATTGTGCCAGTTGCCCCATTGATGACTCAGGTAAAACTGTTCCCCCTCGGGCTCAGTCTGCGCACCAGATGGCTTCATGTGTATATGAAAATATCTTGGCCGGAATCAAAGGTAAGCAGCCTAAAGAATATGTTTATAAAGATTATGGATCACTGGTTTCCTTGAGTAACTATTCAACGGTAGGCTCTTTGATGGGTAACTTAATGCGCGGCTCGATGAAAGTGGAAGGTCGTATCGCTCGAGTTATGTATATTTCGTTGTATCGAATGCACCAAATCGCACTGTTTGGTTATTTAAAAACAGGGCTAATTATGTTGGTCGGACGATTGAATCAAGTTTTACGACCCAAACTCAAATTGCATTAATGAACGAAGCTGGTTTAAGAACTAAACAAGGCTCGCCGATAACGCGGGCCTTTTTGTTATCTGTCAGAGCGATATCTAGTATCATTTTTTCTCGTTATTATAGAGCCTAACTTCAGGTCGAAGGAGAAAAGAATGTCTTGGCAAACCAAGTCGAAAGAAGTCGTATTTGAAAACCCATGGTTACGGGTTGAAGACCATGCGGTGATTAACCCTGCTGGTAATCCAGCTCAATATGGTATTGTCCATTTTAAAAATAGAGCTGTCGGTGTTGTAGCGTTAACCGATGATCTGCAAATCTATCTGGTAGGCCAGAGCCGTTATGCGCTTGATTGCTACTCTTGGGAAATTCCGGAAGGGGGATGCCCTGAACATGAAGCAGTTGAAGATGCAGCCAAACGTGAGCTGCGTGAAGAAACCGGGTTAATGGCAAAGCACATCGAGCCGCTGTTTAAAATGCATTTATCGAATTCAGTTTCGGATGAGACCGCTTATTTATTTTTAGCCACCGAACTGACTCTTGGAGAGCAACAACTGGAAGAGAGCGAAGATATCAGCGTTAAAAAACTGCCACTTAAAGACGCGATTGCGATGATTGAGTGTGGAGAAATCACTGATGCGATCACCATTGCCGCCTTATTTGCGATTGAGCGGCGGTTTGCTCAATAGGCATACCACCGCATTCGATGATTATTTGTTACTGTCAATTTTACGGATCTGAATAATCATGCCAAATTTGGGGTGATCAAAATAATGGATCTCCCCAGAGCGAACTCGGCGTTTTTGGTCAAATTTATAACTCAGAAGGGCCGGTGGGGGGGACTGCATCTCAGGTGAATTTGTGAGGTCTTCCCCATCATTAGATGTCTTTACTACCGAATCTGAACTGTCATCTTGTGCTGCTGCTGGGTTTGGCTCCGTTAATAACAGTTTAGAATCAATATATAGATAGTGTTGCAAGGATATTTTGATTCCCCCTTGTAATTCCCAGAAAGGTCCCTGAGAAGGGTTGACTTGATTTGCATCCAGATGTTTCCCTGCGATTATGCCAAGATAAACGGCTCGATTGGGAGAGTGGATGTCCTGTCGCCAAGCAATATGAAGCATGGGCGTGTAGCGTGAAGAGTTTGTCAGGCGTTGCCACAGGTTGTTCAGTTTAAACTGTGAGCTTGGCAGGACCTGAACTTGCACAGCCGATAATTTGGGCCAACCACTGCCATCAATAATTGTTGGGATCGTGGATAATGGACTGTTTTTAAGGCAAGTTTGTCCTTGGCAGTTTAATACCGGGGATAGCAGCCAGTATTTGGGGGCAATTTTTAATTGTTGCTGAGATTGATCCCAATATTCAGGACTAGATTGTGGATGATTACGTTTAAAAATAATCAGTTCAATATTAAATGTTCGAGCACTCACTGGTAGCGCAGTGGCCATCGTTAATATCGATAACATGACCAGATACACGGTTCGTCTAAGCATAGTGGGCTTCCGGTAGTTGGTGGTTAGCGAAGTCATTGAGAAGTTGTTTGATCTGTTCCATTTTTTCTCGACGATCTACACTTTGCACATTGAATTTTAAGCGAGTGGGTCCATCCATTTGGTATTGGTTGTTGGCTTTTTGTAACAATGCCACAAGATAACTTGGGTCAACACTGGATTGTTGGCTAAATTCGATCATGCCAGTTGTATTGCCAGCTTCAACGCGTTTAAGTCCTAATTGAGTCGCAGTTTGTTTGAGTTGTTGCACACTAAAGAGATTTTTGGCTGCATCAGGTAATAAACCAAATCGATCGATCAGTTCAACTTGCAGTTCTCGCAAAGCCTGCTCATTTTCACAGTTCGCCAAGCGTTTATAGATAGAGAGGCGAGTGTTCACATCATTAATGTAGCTATCAGGGAGTAAGGCCGGAATTTTCAGTTCAACATCCGCTTGGTTACTCTCCAGTAGATCAAGTGATGGCTCTTTCCCCGATTTCAATGCATTCACTGCGCGTTCCAGCATTTCCATATAAAGGGTAAAACCAACCGCTTCAATTTGACCACTTTGTTCTTCTCCCAGTAGTTCACCAGCACCACGAATTTCTAAATCGTGAGTGGCTAGAGTGAATCCTGCACCTAAATCTTCAAGCTCCGATATTGCATCGAGTCGTAGCTTGGCATCACGTGTCATTGCCTTAGGATGAGGCGTTAACAGGTATGCGTACGCTTGGTGATGTGAGCGGCCAACACGCCCTCGTAACTGGTGTAATTGCGCCAGACCAAAATGATCGGCTCTATCAATGATAATGGTATTGGCGTTTGGAATATCAATCCCTGTTTCGATAATGGTGGTGCAAACCAATACGTTAAAGCGTTGATGATGAAAATCAGACATAACCCGCTCCAACTGACGCTCTCGCATCTGACCGTGGCCGATACCGACTCGGGCTTGAGGAAGTACCTGTTGCAGTTCTTGGGCAATTCGATCGATGGTTTCGACATTATTATGCAGAAAATAGACTTGTCCACCGCGAGTGATTTCGCGAGTGATGGCTTCTTTAATTAATGCATCATCACGCCGCCTGACAAATGTCTTGACGGATAAACGTCGAGCTGGAGGTGTTGCAATAATAGATAGATCGCGCATGCCACTCATCGCCATATTCAGCGTTCGCGGAATAGGCGTCGCGGTGAGCGTTAGGATGTCAACATCGGCTCGCATCGCTTTAATTTTTTCTTTGTGACGAACGCCAAAACGGTGCTCTTCATCAACAATTAATAAGCCAAGATCGGCGAATTTAATATTCTTTGACAGTAATTTGTGAGTGCCAATCACGATATCTATTTTACCATCAGCAAGATCTTGCAAAATAGCGCTTTGTTGTTTAGCTGTCTTAAATCGAGATAATACCTCAATACGGACTGGCCAGTTCGCAAAGCGGTCACAAAAGTTATCATAGTGCTGTTGGGCTAGCAAAGTAGTTGGCACTAATACAGCAACCTGTTTATTGTCACTGACAGCAACGAATGCACCGCGCATGGCAACTTCTGTTTTGCCAAACCCTACATCACCACAAACCAGCCGATCCATTGCTTCGGGTCGGCTCATGTCGCCGACAACTGCGTTAATAGCGTTGACCTGATCGTCCGTTTCTTCAAACGGGAATTCGCTGCAGAACTGCTGATAGTCATCATCACTTAGCTTAAAGGGATAACCTGGCTTGGCTGCTCGCTTGGCGTATATATTGAGCAGTTCAGCTGCCACATCACGGACTTTTTCAGCAGCTTTTTTACGAGCTTTCTGCCAAGCATCGCTGCCCAATTTATTCAGTGGTGCACTATCTTCTGAGCTACCGCTGTAGCGGCTAATCAAGTGCAACGACGAAACAGGAACATACAGCTTAGCATCATTGGCATAAAGCAGGGTTAAAAACTCGGTTGTCACACCGCCAGCATCTAGCGTATTTAGCCCTTGATAGCGGCCAACACCATGCTCTAAATGTACAACGGGCTGACCAATGGATAATTCAGCTAAGTTGCGAATCATTGCATCAGGATTAACCTGTGAATGAGATTTTCGAGAGCGGTTTCTAACCACCTGTTTGCCCAACAGATCGCTTTCACCAATAAAAATTAATTTTTGGCTGGGAGCTCTAAATCCTTGTTCTAATGGCGCAATAAACAGATAAAAACGATTTTCACCGGTGAGTTGCTCAAGGCTGGTGATGTTTTTCAGCGGTAACTTAAGTGGTTTTAAAAGCGCCGATAGCGCTTCCCGGCGGCCTGCTGATTCAACCACAAAACAGATGGTATCGGCGCTTTTTTCAATAAATTGCCGTAACTTTTGGGTGGCTTCACTAAGCTGATGATTAAACGCAATATCGGGCAGCGGTTCTAACTCTAAATTAACTCGCCCTGGGGCTGCGGTCCAAGCGTGCTGTTGCATTGACAAACGAGCAAATTGTTTCATTGTTGCAAAGCATTGGTCTACATTTTGATAGAGCTCATTGGGCTCAAGCAGTGGTCGAAGCCGGTCATGACGACGATTTTCATAGCGCTCCTGGATGTTGTGCCAGAATTGTTGGGCGGCATCATTAATATCTTCAATCGTAATGATGCAGAGATCCTCGGGCATCAACTGGCTAATTGTGGATGTCGATTCATGAAATAGTGGTAGATAATATTCAATCCCTGCTGGCCAAATGCCTTTGGAGACTTGCTGATAAATTGATTCACTTTCCCTTGGGACGTCAAAGCGTTCTCGCCAGCGACTCCGGAAGTTTTCAATGGCTTTTGAATCAGTTGGAAATTCGTGAGCAGGAAGTAGGTTAATTTGCTCGATGGTATCACGGCTGCGCTGATCATCCGGGTCGAAACTGCGAATCGTATCGATTTCATCGTCAAAAAAGTCGATGCGATAGGGATCATCTGACCCCATTGGGAAAATATCTAGCAAGCTGCCGCGAATGGCAAATTCACCATGCTCAATGACCTGATCGACTTGCTGATATCCTGCATCAACTAAGTTTGCGCGAAATGTTTCAATATCTAACTGTTGAGAAGTCTTTAGAGAAAACGAGCGTCCCAAAATGTAGCTTTTAGGTGCGCAGCGCATCATCCAGGTTGCTACTGTTGCAATCACAACCAGCGAACTGGGATTAAGAAACATTTGCGAAAGAATGCGTAGCCGCGTTGAGATGATTTCCTGGTGGGGAGAAAACTGGTCATACGGCAGGGTCTCCCAGTCAGGCAGTAGCGCGATTTCCCGTCCTGTATTTAACCCATTTAACTCGTGTTCTAAGCGAATCGCTGAACGGGTATCTGGCGTTAAGATAATAATCGGGGCCTGCGTAGCATGAATATACTGATAAACAGCTAAAGCGATACTGCTGCCGGGTAATTGACCAATCCGTTTATGATCACCTGGTCCTTCAGGCAGAGAAAAGTGTGGCAACAACTTGGTCATAATGATTTTGAGATTTTCCTATCTATCGATATGCACAGGTGCAATAAGTTTAGTTTTGCTGGCGGCGGGCGTTGGCTCGCTCTTGCAGTAATTTAGATTGCACATGTAAGCTGGCGCGAACAAGTGCTTCTCTATCTTCCTCGCGAATTAAAGCATATTCACAAGCAATATTGAATGGTTGCTGGTTCATGACTTCAACTACTCGCGCATAACAAAAAATGGCGCAGGCTTCACTGGCGATAAAAATTTTCATCTTTACAAGTTGCCCGACTTGCAGCACTTCATTCCAGCTAAAGCGAATTTGTGACCCACCAAAATGAGTTGACCCGGTTCGAAAACGGGGATCGTCTTGCAGTGATAAAACATAAGTGAGCACTTGGTCTAGTTTTTCCGCCTGCGCTTTTAAATAATGTTTTAGTGCACCACCTGCTTCCCCTAATGACTGCAGGCTTGAACTGATATCGGTCAATTGGTTTTGTTGAGAGCCTGCCAATTTAAAAGACTCAGGGATCTGATTGAGAAATTGCTCATAATCGGGCAGGTCGGTTTGCTCGGGCAATGGCTCGACATTGAGATTAAGCTGGCAAGCCACACTAAAAAAAGATGTTTCATCACTCATTTGAGCCAGTGCTCCGAAAATTAACCTAGATCGACATCATAGCAAATTTCTTAAAAAAGCGGGTATTAGGTTTGTTGCAAAAGTTTTGCCACGGTATGATAAGCGCAATTTATTCGAAGGCTTAATATTTGTGCAACGTACTTGGCAATTAGCATTTAAAATAGCGTGGCGTTTTTCAAAAGGTAGTCGCAAACAGCGGTTTGCCAGTTTTGTCAGCGGTTTTTCAACAATCGGTATTACTCTTGGGGTCGCGGCACTCATTACAGTTATCTCTGTGATGAACGGGTTTCAAAATCAGTTAGAGCAACGTATTTTAAATGTTGTTCCTCATTTGCAAATTCCAGCTCAGAGTAAAGTTCCTGCGCCCTTATCCAAGTTACCGAAAGCCCCCTTGGTGAGCGCAAAAGTTGTTTTACAAAGTACATCCGGTTTACATGCCGCTCAATTGCAGGGGATCGATCCAGCATTAGAGCCAGATAGGGCGTTGCTGGAACGTCATATTTTACGAGGGCATTTGAGTGCGCTGAAAAGTGGTAAATTTAATGTCATCCTCGGCTCGGAGATCGCTCAGCAACTGGGGGTTAATGTTGGGGATAATGTCCGGATCATTGCAACTGACACTTTAATTTATACGCCATTCGGTGAAATGCCCTCACAGCGAACGTTTCATGTGGCAGGAATTTTTCAGTTCGCTTCTGAGGTCGATAACCAGTTTATCTGGGTCAATGATGCAGATGCTGCCCGATTGCTACGCAAACCACTTTCGCAGGTACGCCAAACCCGTTTGTTTGTTCCAGATCCGCTTAATATCGAACATTATAGCCAATATTTACCTCCCCATGGGCTTGATTGGCGACATTATTACGGGCAGTTGTTTTCGGCTGTCAAAATGGAAAAAACGATGATGAGCTTTCTATTTTGCCTTGTTATCGCTGTCGCGGCGTTTAATATCCTGTCGGCACTGGTAATGATGGTGGGTGATAAACAGTCCGATGTGGCTATTTTGCAGACATTGGGAATGCCTAAATGGTTATTATTGCGAATATTTATGATTCAAGGTGCTTGGAGCGGTTGTTTAGGAGCATTTGTCGGAGCTGGAGCCGGTATTGTGTTGACGCATCATTTGAATCCTTTATTGGAATTATTAGGGTTGAATATGGCGCTTGGTGTAGGGGGGGTTCCCATTGTGATTGAGCCGATGCAAGTTATCGAGATCACTGTTTTAGCCCTCGTATTAAGTGTTCTTGCTACTTTATATCCCGCATGGCAGGCCAGTCGAATTCAACCCGCAGAGGCATTACGCTATGAATAATCACATTTTAAGTTGCCGAGAGCTCACCAAGTATTATCAGGATGGTGAACAAAAAACGACCGTGCTCAAAGGAATTGATTTAGACGTCCTTAAAGGGGAGTCTGTTGCGATTGTGGGCAGCTCTGGTAGCGGCAAAAGTACTTTGCTTCATCTGCTAGGCGGATTAGATAAACCTTCCAGTGGTGATGTTGTACTTACGGGGCAGTCACTAACGTCGCTCTCTTCACGAAAATTGGCGAGTGTGCGAAATCAACGTCTTGGATTCGTCTATCAGTTTCACCATCTGCTGGGCGAATTTAGCGCGCTTGAGAATGTGGCTATGCCACAACTGATTGCAGGCAAAAGCACGAAGCAAGCTCAAGCTAGTGCGCGCCAGCTTTTGGAACGCGTTGGCTTAGAACATCGCCTCGATAGTCGTCCTAGTGAAATGTCAGGAGGCGAGCGCCAGCGAACAGCTATTGCGCGTGCATTAGTGAATCAACCAGATGTGGTGCTTGCAGATGAACCCACTGGTAATTTGGACAGCCAGACCACTGACTCGGTTTATGAATTACTGCTAGAGCTTAATGAAGAACATGGCACTGCTTTTGTGGTTGTCACTCATGATCGTGAGCTGGCAAGCCGCTTTAATCGGCAGCTCGAGATGAGCGATGGTGCATTGGTCTCGGCACAATCAAGGGTTTTTATTTGATGCGACCATTTTTAGCTTTTTATATCGGACTTCGATATCACCGGTTTGGGCAGCGCCGTGGTTTAGTGAAGTTTATCTCTCGTTCTTCAACGATAGGTATTGCCCTTGGGGTTGCAGTTCTGATTATTGGTTTATCGGTAATGAATGGGTTTGAAAGAGAGCTGAATCAGCGATTCTTGTCGGTGGTTAGTCAAGGAGAGTTGCCCGCTGTACATCCACCATTGCGAAATGCGAGTAGATTGACCCAGATAGCCCAACATACACAAGGTGTAGTGGCTGCAGCCCCTTATATCAGCCTAACCGGACTCGTGAGTTATAACGGTCAGGTGGATGCAATTGCTGTTCGCGGTATTTCGCCAAAATCGCAACTGAAGGTGACGAATATTAAGCCTTATGTGCAGCCTCAGGCCTGGCAAAGCTTAATTGCAAATCAGCCTGGGATTATATTAGGTTCTCAGGTGGCGGCAAAGCTTAAGATAAAGCAGGGGCAATCTTTGACACTCATGTTGGCTGAACAATCTAATAATGGTCAATTTAAAACGCCTAAGCGAATTCGCTTAAAAGTTCTTGGGACATTCTCTGTAGGTGGACAGATCGACGGTCAGCTTGCATTTATGAATTTAAAGCTGGCTCAGCAAATAAAAAAATGGTCGGCTGAGGATGTCAGTGGGATTGCGCTGAAAGTCACTCATCCTTTGCAAGCGAATGAGGTGGTACGACGAGTTGGGTTACAATACCCACAGCTCGTTTACGTGCAAAGCTGGACACGTAATTATGGCTATCTTTATCAAGATATTCAGATGGTTCGAACCATTATGTATGCCATTATGCTACTGATTGTGGTCGTGGCATGCTTTAACATTGTTTCGACATTGATTTTGGCGGTTGCTGATAAACGCCGTGATTTGGCAATCTTAAAGACACTCGGAGCACAGGATACTCTGCTGATTCATTGCTTTATGATCTATGGTGCTTACAACGCAATCATGGGATGTTTTTGGGGGATTGTTTTTGGGGTCCTTGGAAGTTGGTGGTTACCTGATTTTGTCGACATACTGCAACGTATCACCGGACATCGATTGCTATCTCCCGATGTTTATTTTATTGATTTTTTGCCGAGTCAATTACACGTTAGCAATGTTCTCGTGGTTAGTGCTACTGCGGCATTGATCGGAATTGTTGCGACGATTTGGCCAGCTAGCCGGGCGCGTTTGATTCGCCCAGCAGATGAACTATCTCATTAAATTAAGGTGCGGCGATTAACGTCGCCGTCTATTTTGGTAACGCCGGATGGTTGAATAGCGCCATAATTGGCTAATACTTAGATATCCAACTAGCGAAAAAAAGATTCCGCAAACCAAACATCCCAATAAAAATGGTGGGCCAATACGAGACATTGTTTCGATGACCCATTGCCAGGTGAGTTCAAAATGGAACGCTTCTGCCGGCGTTTGTAAAATATAAGCACCAACGCGATAACAAAAATAAAATAGTGGTGGCATCGTCAATGGGTTAGAAACCCAAACTAACGCAACTGACAATGGCAAATTAACTCGAAATAGCACGGCTAACGCTGCGGCCATAATCATCTGCGATGGCAATGGAACAAATGCCATAAACAAACCAACAGCAAAAGCTCCTGCTGCTGAGCGACGAGTCAGTCGCCAGAGATTTCCATCTTGTAACCATCGACCCAAAAACCGTAAATTTTTGTTGGCTTTTAACTGCTCAGGGTCAGGCATGATGCGCTGTAATAATCTTTTTGGCATGTTATTATACTAATAAATATATCAATAAAGTTATGAAACTGTTTATTTGGGGTTGGTTAGTCGCGCTGAGCTCTTCGCTCATCTGGCCGAAAGTTCCACCGTATTGGATTACCTTCATTTTACTCACTATTGCGATAATAGTACTGTATTTTCGGCACTATTTTATCGCAGGGATATGCTTGGCTATCTGTTACTTTAGCTGGCAAGCAGCCGCGTACCAAAACGCCGTCCAGCAACTGGCTAAAAGTCCTTACAACCATACCATAGATGGAAGAATTAGCGCAGTATCGAATGACCCATACCGACGAAAAATTATTTTACAAATAACCCATTTAAACGGAGCTGATAACCATTTGGTACGAGCAAAGTTTGTTCGTTTGAATCAGTACTGGAATGGTTCAAAACCTGATGATTTGTCACTTTTCCCTGGGGATTTCATACAGGTTCGTGCAAAACTGAAACCAGCACATAGTAGTTTAAATGAAGGAGGGTTTAATTATCAACGCTATTTAGTCAGCCATCAGATTATCGCACAGGGAACCATTCGACATCTTACACTGATGAGCAGGGGCAGTTCTCTTCGAGCACATATTGTCAATCAGTTAGAGCCATACTGGCAAGATTTATCTCAACGTGGAATCATTGAAGCATTGGTGTTTGGCCATCGTAGTAATATTCCTTCTATTGAGCGAGATTTATGGATGCATTCAGGAATTGGGCATCTTCTTGCGATATCGGGCCTGCATCTTGGGATACTGAGTTTTTGGGGGTATCTGATTGGGGCAATGCTAGCGTGTGGACGAAGTCGAATTAAGCGTTATCTTGCACCCACGTGTGCTTTGATTTTTGCATTTAGCTATGGTGTGCTCGCCAATTGGCCAGCATCGGCCCAACGAGCGATGATGATGCTCTTGATCTGGTGGGGATTGCGAGCCCTACACTTGAACTTTACTCGGCTAGAGGTGTGGCTAATTGCGGCATTTATTTTAACCGCTTTATGGCCCTTATCGATTTTAAACACCGGATTATGGCTCTCGTTTTTTGCGATGTTGTCGCTGATCATGTTGCTGTGGTTCCCTGTGAAGTCGAGAGTTGTGCGAATGATCCTTTTGCAAGTTGGACTTCTTATTTTGTTGATGCCGTTGCAAATCTTGTTATTTGGTTACTTACCACTGTGGTCGGTATTCTTAAATTTACTGTTTATTCCTTATTTTTCATTTGTTGTTGTGCCTTGTCTGTTTATCAGCTGCTTAAGTGGGCTTTTGGGATACTCTGATCTCGCTCACTTAGGGTTCAATGTCGTTAATTATTTCATCGCATATGTAGAGAGAATTTTAATCACATTAAGTCATCATCTGCCTTTATTTATTCAAGTACCGCACCATATTTGGTTTATTGTTCTTTTTATTGGTTTGGTTTTCATGGCGGGTTGGATGGTGCGCAAACCATGGTTGAGTGCTGTGGCCTTTATGAGTGGCTTGTTAGCAATAGTATTGCCTTGGGCAAAGGCGATTTGGCGCATTGACTTTTTAGATGTGGGGCAGGGACTAGCAGTGGTTGTCGAACAGGGGCAAGATGCGATCATTTATGATACAGCCAATCGTTATCCAACCGGTTTTTCATATGCTCAGGCAGTAATTATCCCCTTTTTAAATGAAAGGAATCTTAGTGTTGATGAAATTGTTGTGAGTCATGCCGATCAGGATCACTTTGGTGGGTATCCAATTTTACATCGTTATTATCCGCATGCTGACTCGGTTTTTGGCGCTGATCCACGTTTTAAGCAGCATAATTGCCGAGGGGTTAAACAATGGCACAAATTAACCCTTCAATATATTCAGCCCCCAGCTACATTAAAACCCGTGAATAATTTATCTTGTATGGTGTTGGTTAGCGATGGTATTCATCGGGTGTTACTGACGGGTGATATTGAACAGAAAGCCGAAGAATGGTGGGTTCAAAAGTTTCACAACAAGGTCGACGTGATCAGTGTTCCACATCATGGGAGTAATAGCTCATCTTCATTAAAATGGTTAAAAGATGTTCATCCTCATTGGGCTATCATTAGTAGCGGTTTTCATAATAGTTACCATTTCCCTCGTACGCAAGTTGTATCCCGTTATCAAAAAGAGCATACGGTGCTACTTAATACGGCTAAACTTGGGCAAATATCAATGTCATTTACACGTACCCATGAGAAAATTCTTAGCTACAGGAATAATATTGCACCTTTTTGGTACAATCGTTTATTAATTACGAACAACGGTTGGTGATCTGTATCTTAACCGTTAGAATGACTGTCATTTTTTTAAATAGATACGTATATGGCTCAAGAGAAATCAACATCGCTTAAAAAGTCCAACTTTACTCGTTTATTAGCCTATGTTTCTGAGCGAAAAGCTGGGCTTTTTGCTGCAATTATTGGAATGATTGGCTATGCATGCGTAGATGTTACCTTTATTTATTCAATTAAACCGTTAATTGATCAAGGGTTAAGCGGCAAAGACCCTTCTATTCTGAAAATTATGCCTTTTTTCGTCGTCGGTATTGTTCTTTTAAGAGGGGTCTGTAACTTTATTTCTTCTTATTGTATGTCCTGGGTGGGCAGCCATGTTGTCATGAAAATGCAGCAGCAGATTTTCGCTCATTTAATGAGTATGCCTATCTCTTATTTTGACCGACATTCAATCGGTACGTTGCTTTCTAAAATCACCTACGATACCAACCAGATTGCAGATGCTTCTACTAAAACATTGGTGACGATGGTTAAGCAGGGAGGTTTAGTCATAGGCTTATTGGGAATGATGTTTTATAACAGCTGGCAGTTGTCACTTATCTTCCTGATTATTGGCCCAATTGTTGCCATTGCTATTCGGATTGTGAGTCGTCGGTTCCGACGCATTAGTAAAAATCTACAAGATGCTGTGGGCAATGTGACCGCAGTTTCAGAACAGATGCTCAACGGCCATCGGGAAGTGCTAGCCTTTAATGGGCAAGATAAAGAAACCGAGCGTTTTAAAAAGGTTAGTAATGCGATTCGCCGTCAGCAGATGAAAATGTCGGCAACATCGGCCATCGCTAACCCAGTTGTGCAGGCCGTGGCTGTTTCTGGATTGGGGGTTGTTTTATATATCGCTTCTTTCCCAGAGATCATGAATCAGCTTTCAGCTGGGACGTTTACGGTGATTGTGACATCGATGATGATGCTGCTGCAACCGATTAAACAGCTTACACAACTCAATACAAACTTCCAGCGTGGAATGGCTGCTTGTACTAGTATTTTTACCGTTTTAGATGAACAAATCGAAACTGACAGTGGAACTTATGCTCCAGATCGCGTGAAAGGTGAGATTGTATTTGATCAGGTTACTTTTAGTTATCCAACAAAATCTGAAGCTGTGCTGCGAAATATCAGTTTTGATGTTCCTGCGGGGAAAACTGTGGCATTAGTCGGCCGTTCAGGAAGTGGTAAAACGACTATTGCGAGTTTGTTGCCAAGGTTTTATGAAATTACCCAGGGAAGTATTCGTATCGATGGATACTCTGTTGATGAGTTTAAATTACCATCGTTACGTCGTCAGTTTTCCATGGTATCGCAAAATGTCCATTTGTTTGCTGGTTCCATTGCGGAAAATATTGCATATGCTCAGGAACAAGCTACCCGCGAGCAGATTACTCAAGCCGCAGAAATGGCTAATGTTATGGAATTTGCCGAACGTCTTCCTGATGGGTTAGATACCATTATCGGAGAGCGTGGATTGATGCTATCAGGTGGTCAGCGCCAGCGAGTTGCAATTGCCCGAGCATTACTAAGAGATGCCCCGATTCTGGTGCTTGATGAAGCAACTTCGGCTCTTGATACCGCCTCAGAACGTAAAATTCAGGAAGCAATCGAGCGGGTTTGCCAGGATCGCACTGCGATTGTTATTGCCCATCGTTTATCTACTATTGAGAATGCCGATGAAATTATGGTCATTGATGATGGTCATTTAATTGAACGTGGTGATCATAAGCAATTAATGGCTAAAAAAGGTTCCTACTACCGACTTTATCAGATGCAATTTGGTGGTGAGAGTGCTTGAGTCCATTTGGTATAAGCGAAGTATCTTAACTTGGATTTTATGGCCGTTAAGTTGCTTGTTTGCCTTCGTGGTCAAGCAGCGCCGCAAGCGCTATATGTTACAACCACAGCAGAGCTATCGAAGCCCTGTTGCGGTCATCATTGTTGGTAATATAAGTGTGGGGGGGAATGGCAAAACACCAGTTGTTTTGGCGTTGTGTGAATTTTTAAAAGCTAATGGCTATAACCCTGGAATTGTTAGCCGTGGCTATGGCGGTAATGCAAAAGGTCCTCTAGAAGTGACCCCTCAAACGCCGGCCTCATTATCCGGAGACGAGCCTTTGTTACTTCGGTTACGCAGTGAAGTTCCGGTTATCGTATGTGCGGATCGCTCAAAAGCTGCTCGTTTTTTAATCGAGCAACATCCGCAATCTGATGTGATTATCGCTGATGATGGAATGCAGCATTATCCTCTGGCTCGCGATATTGAGATCTGTGTTGTTGATGCCAAGCGCCAATTTGGTAATGGTTTTTGCTTGCCCGCCGGACCACTCAGAGAACCTTTATCTCGATTAGATAGTGTGACTCGGATTGTGACTAATGGTGGAACTATTGAAAACTATCCAAGTGATGTGATGACGTTGATTCCGACACAGTGGCATCGAGTGCTAGATGGCAAAGCTATTGAAGAATCATCAGCGCCTCGCAATGGCATTGCTGTTGCTGGGATAGGGCATCCAGAACGCTTTTATCACACATTACAAAATCAGGGAATTTCGCTGAATGAATGTATTGATGTTGGTGATCATGGCCAATTGAGTCACGCACAGATCAAGCAGTATCAGAACCAGCAAGTGCTGATGACAGAGAAAGATGCTTTAAAGTATCGCAATAAGGCTGGAGAACACTGGTATTATTTATGTGTTAGTGCACAATTACCAGATGATTTTTATCAATTTATATTGCAGCGGTTGGAGAGTTTTTATGCCACTAGAAAGTAATTTATTAGAAATTGTTGCCTGTCCTATATGCAAAGGGAAATTGGTTTATGATAAAGAGCAGGATGAATTGATCTGTAGAGCAGACCGTTTAGCCTACCCTGTCGACCAGGGGATCCCGGTATTATTAGAAGATAAAGCTAGAGAATTAACGAGCGAAGAGTTACCTAAATGAGTTATACCATTGTGATTCCGGCCCGATATGCATCGACTCGGCTGCCAGGAAAGCCGCTGTTGGATATTGCTGGTAAACCGATGATTCAGCGGGTTTATGAACAGGCGCAAAAGACACAAGCTCAAACAGTTGTGGTAGCCACTGATGATGAACGTATTCAACAATGTGTGCTTGATTTTGGTGGTAAAGTTTGTTTAACGGCGGAATCGCATGAATCGGGTACAGAGCGTTTGGCTGAAGTAGTTAGTGTGTTAAATCTTAGCGATGAAGAAGTCGTGGTTAATATTCAAGGGGATGAGCCGTTGATTTCACCACTGATCGTTGATCAAGTTGCTAATCTTTTGTTGGGGGATACACAGGCTCAGATGGCGACTTTAGGTGCCCCAATTACTGAGCAAGCCAGTATTATGGACCCAAATGTTGTGAAAGTGGTTTGTAATAAAAAAGGGCAGGCCATTTATTTTAGCCGTGCGCCTATTCCATATTCGCGAGAAGGGAGCTGGCCATTAAATGACTATCTTCGCCATATTGGTATATACGCGTATCAGGCAGGCTTTATTCGGCATTATGTTACGCTCACTCCTTCTCCACTTGAGATGAGTGAAAAACTCGAACAGTTGCGAGTGCTCTGGCATGGCTATGCAATTAATGTCGCCAAAGCATTAATTGAACCAGGAGTAGGAGTTGATACCGTAGAAGATTTAGAAAAGGTTCGAAAGATTATTTTAGATAACTCAGAAAGTTGTTAGATATTGAAACGACTAGAGTATGAGTATGCTGATCTGTAGATATTTTAATTAGCCTTCATGGGCAACTCATCATCCAAATACCAACGCGACAAGAATTTGACAATTTCTGGCCAGTTAAAAAGTACTGTGTGGCAATGGTACAGTACTTTTTAACTTTTAGAGATGCATGTTCAACCAAATTACGATATCGATGTAAACACTAATCAATATCGTCGTTACTTTGTTTGATATTCCTTTTTCTTGAATCACATGTTGAGTATTACGACCCTTCATTAAGTCTTGCAAAGCTTGGCTATTGTAACCCTTATCAGCGACTGCACCTCCGAGTACCGAGCTCCGTAGGCCGGTTGCGTCAAAGAGTGCCTGCTCTCATATGGTATAGAATACTTTCTAAGGGTATTTGATGAGTCGGTTACTTTTCTTTTTGCTGAACTATGTATTAGGCTGGGTAAGTTCGTGAACATTATTTGACCATCACTGTGGCCGATTTTACGAATATATTTAGTTTCGATCATATACTCTCTTTTTCAGGAGAACACTATCACTATGCACATGGACCACTTCAAAGAACCTTTTCAATCGGTATCCGACCAGTGCCAGAGTGCAAAAATCACTTATGGTCTTTTTGAGGTCCTATTCGGCTCATTATGCGAGTAATTGCTGGTGCGAGAGGCTGGTTTGATATTTGTGAATACCTTCTCAGCCGTCATGTTTGGTTTAAAGGCAATAGTTAAATAGTATTCCAGCTGATGACACCATTGCTCGTATTATCTCTACTATTGAACCTGTTCAATTCCATAAGTACTTCGTCAATTGGATGTCATCGGTGCATCTCTCACTGAAGGTCAAGTCGTGGCGATAGATGGTAAAACACTTCAAGGTTCATATAACCGTAAAGATTGAGCGAGTACAATTGACATGATCAGCGCTTATGCGTTCGCTCTGATATATTAGGTTATCTAAGTTTAATATCTAAAAATGTTGCATTGTTTAAAGCCCAACTCGGATAAAGTGTCCTATTCATTCTACATGTCTTTTTTATGAAATTTGGGGATTGAGTTAAAATCCATAATTGTAATTATAGTGAATTTATTCACTAATAAAATATCAGGTTAACCTGACTATTAAATAGGATGAAAGTATTAATCTTTTTTAGTAAGAGAAGGTTATTTTTGAAGTGTTTAATTAGTGATATAGAATAATTCGTTGGTGATATGGTTGAAAATGGTATGAATTAAGATTCATACCATTTGTAGGTAGATAATTACCTTTAATTTATTCTTTTTGGCGCGATGTTGTTGGAAAATCACGCATTGCTTCACCTGTGTAAAGTTGGCGAGGACGACCAATTCTCTGACCTGGCGTTTGCAACATTTCAATCCAGTGAGCAATCCAGCCAACAGTACGCGCGAGTGCAAAGATTACGGTAAACATGCTTGTTGGAATACCGATTGCTCGCATAACGATTCCTGAGTAGAAATCAACATTAGGATAAAGTTTCTTCTCAATAAAATAGTCATCAGTTAATGCGATATGTTCTAGTTCCATTGCAATGTCTAGTAGTCGATCATCAATTTTCAGATCTTCTAAAACATCATGGCAGGTTTGCTGCATAACTTTTGCTCGAGGATCGTAGCTCTTATAAACTCGGTGCCCAAAGCCCATGAGTCGGAATGGATCATCTTTGTCTTTTGCCCGCTCAATAAATTCTGGGATTCGTTCAACTGAACCTATTTGTTCAAGCATGGCTAAGCAAGCTTCGTTTGCTCCACCATGAGCTGGTCCCCATAAACAGGCTATGCCAGCAGCAATACAAGCAAACGGATTAGATGCTGAAGAACCTGCTAGACGAACTGTTGATGTGGACGCATTTTGCTCATGATCTGCATGCAACATAAAAATACGATCCATTGCTTTTTCAACAATAGGATTAACAATATATTCTTCAGTCGGAACCGAAAACATCATATTTAAAAAATTACCAGCATAACTTAAGTCATTACGCGGATAGACAAACGGTTGGCCCATTGAGTATTTATAGCTCATAGCAGCCAATGTTGGCATTTTAGATAAAAGTCTGTATGCGGCTATTTCGCGATGACGTTCGTTAGTCACATCTAATGAATCATGGTAAAAAGCAGACAATGCTCCCACAACAGCAACCATAATTGCCATTGGGTGAGAATCGCGTCTAAATCCTTGGAAAAAATGGATTAATTGCTCATGAACCATCGTGTGACGGGTCACTGTCTCTTTAAATTGTTCGTACTGTTTTTCCGTTGGCCGTTGACCAAATAAAAGTAAGTAACAGACTTCTAAATATTCTGAATTATCGGCCAATTGTTCAATAGGATACCCCCGGTGTAGCAAAATTCCTTTCTCACCATCAATAAAGGTGATTTGTGATTCACACGCAGCTGTTGCTAAAAACCCGGGATCAAAGGTGAAATAGCCTTTTGAGCCTAACTGTCGGACGTCAATCACGTCGTTCCCAGCGGTGCCAGACATGATTGGAAGTTCAATAGGTTCCTGTCCGGGCAGATGTAAAGTGGCCACTTTCTCAGCCATAGCACTTCTCCCTTGTTCTATAATTGGTTATTAATACCGTTTAGACATGAAATTAGTATTACCCTGATGTGGAGGGTTGTCAAACGAGTGGGAATGAATATCAATCAATACATGAGGTTAGCTATTTGTTAAATATATGTATGTGATATGGTCCTCATAATTGAAAAAAACAATACTTTAAATAGTTGTTAATTGTATTTACAACCTGCGCTCTTTATACTAGCTGCAGTACGAGTTGTTCAACTAAATGATTTAGATTAAGTATTTAGCTGTGAAGGTGCAGCCTTCTAATTTAAGTAAATAATAGTAATTTATCTTAACAAATAAGAAACATTTAAATATTCTTGATGTAAGATGTTTCTCTTAGATAATGGACACAAGTGGATAAATATCGTGAATAAACAATCCAGACCTGTAAATTTACAGTTACAAAGCATCCGTTTACCGGTGAATGCAGTTGCCTCTATTTTGCATCGAATCTCTGGTGTCGTAATTTTCTTTGCCTTAGCTATTTTACTGAGCTTGTTAGCGAAGTCGTTAGGCTCAGCTGACGGATTTGCAATGGTTGCAAGTTGGTTTGATTCGTTTTTTGTCAAACTGATCATATGGCTAATTTCAGCTGTATTCTGTTACCACTTAGTATTTGGGATCCGCCATATGATAATGGACTGCGGTTATTGGGAAGAACTCGCCAGTGCGAATTCTAGCGCTCGTATCTGTTTAATCGTTGCGTTGGTTTTGGTCATTTTGATGGGGATAATAATATGGTAAACAATGCTGCAACACTTGGTCGCAGTGGAACTCATAGCTACCTATTAGTACGTGCATCAGCAATTGTGCTGGCTTTGTACTTTATCTATCTAGTGAGTTTTATTGCCAGTCATAATCTTAGTTATGACGTTTGGTTGGGTTTCTTTGGCCAGATTAGTACGAAAGCATTCACATTGTTAGCTCTCGTTTGCATGTTAGTACATGCATGGATTGGCCTATGGGGCGTGTTGAGTGATTATGTTCATCATACATATTGGCGGATGTTCCTTCAGGGCGTCCTTAATTTGGTCGCTTTATTTTATGTTGCCGCCGGTGTTGTGATTTTATGGAGTGTATAAAGTGACTATCTCTATTCGTGAATTTGATGCTGTTGTAGTGGGCGCTGGTGGAGCAGGCATGCGGGCTGCTTTGCAGATCTCACAACAAGGTAATAGTTGTGCATTAGTTTCTAAAGTATTTCCGACACGTTCTCATACTGTTTCAGCCCAAGGGGGGATTACTGTTGCTCTGGGAAATGTGCACCCAGACAATTGGCAGTGGCATATGTACGATACGGTAAAAGGTTCTGATTACATTGGTGACCAGGATGCGATTGAATACATGTGTCATGAAGGTCCTGAAGCGATTATTGAGCTTGAACATATGGGACTGCCATTCTCTCGATTGGATAATGGTAAAATTTATCAACGTCCGTTTGGTGGACAGTCGGTCGATTTTGGTAAAGAGCAGGCAGCTCGGACAGCAGCAGCTGCAGACCGTACTGGGCATGCTTTATTACATACGCTTTATCAGCAAAATATTAAGAATAAGACGACGGTTTTTTCTGAATGGTATGCACTAGATTTAGTGAAAAATAGTCAAGGTGATGTAGTTGGTGTGACAGCTATCTGTATCGAAACTGGTGAACTGGTTTATTTTAAAGCTCGCGCAACAGTTTTAGCGACGGGTGGTGCAGGGCGTATTTTTGCTTCGACCACCAATGCGCATATCAATACTGGCGATGGCATTGGGATGGCAATTCGAGCTGGTGTGCCCGTTCAAGATATGGAAATGTGGCAGTTCCACCCAACTGGTATCGCCGGAGCAGGGGTCTTGGTCACTGAAGGTTGTCGAGGTGAAGGTGGCTACCTTCTTAATAAAGACGGCGAACGCTTTATGGAACGTTATGCTCCTAATGCTAAAGATTTAGCCAGCCGTGATGTGGTTGCTCGCTCGATGATGACCGAAATCCGCGAAGGTCGCGGGTGTGATGGCCCTTGGGGAACACATCTTAAATTGAAATTAGATCATCTTGGTCAGGATGTTTTAGAGTCGAGACTGCCAGGGATTTGTGAATTATCGCGCACCTTTGCGCATGTTGATCCAGTCAAAGAACCTATTCCAGTTATTCCAACCTGCCATTATCAGATGGGCGGGATACCAACCAATATTCATGGTCAGGCGATTGGCCTTGATGAAAATGGTAAAGATAAAATCGTCAATGGTTTATTTGCTGTGGGTGAAATAGCTTGTGTTTCAGTGCATGGCGCAAATCGTTTGGGCGGTAATTCGCTACTTGATTTAGTCGTATTTGGTAGAGCTGCTGGTAAATATTTAGGACAGTACCTTGCCGAAGCAGCAATGCCTCAGGATGCTGTCAGCGATGACATCGAGCACGCACTTGCTCGTTATCAGCGTTGGGAAGATTCATCCGCAGATGGGGAAGATCCTGCAGTTATCCGTAAAGAGCTACAGCATTGCATGCAAATGCATTTTTCTGTCTTTCGCGAGGGAAGCGTTATGGCAGAAGGCTTTGAGCAGTTAAAAGAGCTTAAGGTGCGTTTAGCAAATGCCCGTCTTGATGATAAATCACGTGATTTTAACACTCAGCGTGTGGAATGTTTAGAACTGGATAATTTGCTCAGCACTGCGTTGGCAACTGCTAGCGCCGCTAATTTTAGAACAGAGAGTCGCGGAGCGCATAGTCGTGAAGATTATCCTGAGCGCGATGATGAAAATTGGTTGTGCCACAGTGTTTATAATCCGCGTACAAATCAGATGCAGCGCCGCAGCGTAAATATGCACCCACATATGCGCGAAGCCTTCCCTCCTAAAATTAGAACTTATTAGCAGAGGCTATCATGAATGTGAAATTTTCCATTTATCGTTACAATCCAGCAGAGGATCGTAAACCTTATATGAAGGATTACTTGTTGGATGTGCCAGAAGGTTCTGACATGATGGTGTTGGATGCATTGCTGAAGATAAAAGAGCAAGATCCTTCATTGGCTTTTAGACGTTCATGTCGCGAAGGGGTATGTGGTTCTGATGGTGTGAATATGAACGGCCAAAATGGTCTTGCATGCATTACGCCGCTGTCAGATCTACTCAATCAGGGTGAGATTGTGATTCGCCCATTACCAGGATTGCCTGTCATTCGTGATCTAATTATCGACATGAATCAGTTTTATGAAAACTATCAGCGCATTAAGCCTTATTTAATTCATCAAGATGGGGTCAATCCCCCTCCTGCGCGTGAACATTTGCAAACACCTGAGCAACGAGCGCAACTGGATGGTTTGTATGAATGTATTTTATGCGCCTGTTGTTCAACAGCATGTCCATCGTTTTGGTGGAACCCTGATAAATTCGTTGGGCCAGCAGGTCTATTAGCGGCATATCGATGGTTGGCTGATAGTCGAGATAATGCTGAGCAGAACCGGTTGTCAGAACTTGATGATGCCTTTAGCGTTTTTCGTTGTCACAATATTATGAATTGTGTCAGTGTTTGTCCTAAAGGGCTGAATCCGACCAAGGCTATCGGTAAAATCAAAACGATGTTGATAAAAGAAGCTCTCTAAAGCAATTGTTGGATAATCATTGAGATAGTCTTTCTATTTAGCTTTTGTCGGGCTATTTTAAGAAAGCTTAACTTAACTAATAATTGAATTGTCTAAATTAGACAAGTATAAGGGAAAGTTTAATGCAAAACAGCATGATGAAGGATTGGCTCGATTCTTCTCACTTATATGGGGCAAACATTGCCTACGTTGAAGATCTATATGAAATTTATCTTGAAGATCCTGAATCCATTCCTGAAGACTGGGCAGAGGTGTTTAACGAGCTACCTCGACTTAAAAATGTCCCTCAAGAAATACCTCTTTCGCCTTTAAAAGAATATTTTAAGCACCTAGCCAAAGACAGTTCGCGGTTTAATTCTGCTGCTCGAGATCCGTTGACCGGATCGAAACAGGTTAAAGTGTTACAGCTGATTAATGCCTTTCGTTTTCGTGGCCATCAGCATGCCAACCTTGATCCATTGGAGCTTTGGAAGCAACCTCGAGTGCCAGACCTTGACCCTGCATTTCATAGTTTAGATGAGGCGGATTTTTCTCAGTCTTTTAATGTCGGTTCATACGCTATTGGTAAAGAGACCATGCAATTGGATGAGCTGTATCGCTCATTACAGAAGACTTATTGCGGATCTATCGGTGCTGAATACATGCACATTACCGATACCGAAGAAAAACGTTGGATTCAGGCGCATCTTGAATCGGTTGAGGGATGTGGAACATATACACAAGATGACAAAACTCGTTTGTTGAAAAGCCTAACTGCGGCTGAAGGTTTGGAGAAATACCTAGGGGCCAAATTCCCAGGAGCAAAACGTTTTTCACTGGAGGGCGGGGATAGCTTAATTGTTTTGCTTAAAGAGATGGTACGCGCCAGTGGTTTAGGTGGTATTAAAGAAGTAGTTATCGGGATGGCTCATCGAGGCCGTTTGAATGTTCTGGTAAATGTATTAGGCAAAACTTCAGCTGAGTTATTTGATGAATTTGCTGGACGCCATGATGACACATGGGGAACCGGTGACGTGAAATATCATCAAGGATTCAGTTCAGATTTTGCAACACCAGCGGGGAATGTTCATTTGTCGTTGGCATTTAACCCCTCTCATTTAGAGATTGTAAATCCTGTGGTGATGGGGTCTGTGCGGGCACGTCAAGATCGCCGTGGTGAACAGTGCTTACCTATCACTATCCACGGAGATGCAGCGATAGCTGGGCAAGGGGTTGTTCAAGAAACCTTTAATATGTCACAAACTCGTGGTTATAGTGTCGGTGGTACGGTGCGGGTAGTTATCAATAATCAGATTGGTTTTACTACCTCTAATCCTCGAGATTCTCGCTCAACTCAATATTGTACTGATATTGCTAAAATGGTTCAGGCTCCTATTTTCCACGTTAATGGAGATGACCCGCAGGCCGTCGCTTTTGTGGGGCAATTGGCGCTTGATTTTCGTAATACCTTTAAGCGCGATGTCGTGATTGAACTGATTTGTTATCGTCGTCATGGTCATAACGAAGCTGATGAACCAAATGCTACGCAGCCATTGATGTATCAGAAAATTAAAAAACATCCAACGCCACGAAAAGTTTATGCAGACCAGTTGATTGGCGAGGGCAGTTTGACTGATTCTCAAGTCACTGCATTGGTAAATGGCTATCGTGATCAATTGGATCGCGGTGAATGTGTGGTTGAAGAATGGCGGCCGATGACAGGGCATTCCGTGAACTGGAAGCTCTATCTAAATCATTCGTGGAATATTGAATACGATACGCGAATGGACTTGGAGCATTTAAAAGAACTTGCTGCAAAAGTTGCTCATTATCCAAGTAACCACACACTGCATCCACGAGTTCGCAAAGTATATGAAGATCGAGAACTCATGGCCCGCGGAGAAAAGCCCGCTGATTGGGGGTTTGCAGAAAATCTAGCTTATGCCACATTACTCGATATGGGCGCCGGAATACGCTTGACTGGGCAGGATTCTGGTCGTGGCACGTTTTTCCATCGTCATGCGGTATTACATAGTCAAGATGATGGTTCTGTCTATATGCCGCTTAAGCATATTAGTGATAAGCAAGGTATGTTGTCATTGTATGATTCTGTGCTGTCAGAAGAGGCTGTTTTAGCATATGAATATGGCTATTCAACGGCACAACCTGAGTTTTTAGTGTTATGGGAAGCTCAGTTTGGTGATTTTGCCAATGGCGCACAGGTCGTCATAGACCAATTTCTCTCTTCTGGAGAGCAGAAATGGGGAAGAATGTGTGGATTGGTGATGTTGCTTCCTCATGGCTATGAAGGGCAGGGACCAGAGCATTCTTCAGCCCGTTTAGAACGTTATTTGCAGTTGTGTGCTGAAGAAAATATGCAGGTTTGCGTCCCATCTACGCCTGCGCAGGTCTATCATATGTTACGTCGTCAGCATATTCGTAAAGTGCGTCGACCACTGATTGTAATGTCCCCTAAATCGTTATTACGACATCCACTTGCTGTTTCGTCTCTGGAAGAACTAGCGCATGGCCGCTTCCATAATGTTCTTGGCGAAATTGATGACATCAATCCTAATGAGGTTGAACAAGTGGTCATGTGTTCAGGTAAAGTTTATTACGATTTACTTGATACCCGAAGAAAAGCACAGCAGAAAAATGTCGCCATTATTCGTATTGAGCAGTTATATCCATTCCCTTATGAAGAGATTCGAGAAGTCTTAGAGCCATTTCAACATGTAAAACATTTTGTCTGGTGTCAGGAAGAACCTCTGAATCAGGGGGCTTGGTATAGCAGCCAGCACCACTTCTTGGCGGCTATTCCTAAAGAGGCAAGTTTATCATACGCAGGTCGACAGGCTTCTGCTTCACCTGCTGTAGGTTATATGTCATTGCATCTTGAGCAACAGCGCGAATTAGTCAATGATGCGCTGACAATTAAAACGAATGAATAGTATAGGAATTATGGAATGACCATCGAAATTAAGGTACCTGATCTTCCCGAATCGGTCGCTGATGCAACTATTGCAACCTGGAATAAACAGGTAGGCGATTCAGTTGAAAGAGACGAAGTCATTGTTGAGATTGAAACAGATAAAGTTGTCCTTGAAATCCCAGCTCTGGAAGCCGGTGTTTTAGAAGAAATTGTTGAAGAGGAAGGGGCAACTGTTCTGGCACAGCAGGTGATCGGTAAATTGCGAACCGATGTTGTTGTCGGTGAAGAAACGAAAGCCGTTGAGCCAGCTCCTGCTCAAGAGGAAGTTCCCGTTGAGTCAGATGAGCAAAATGCAACTGATGCTGATGCTGTGGGACCATCGATTCGTCGACTTTTGGCTGAACATTCCCTTGATGCCAGTCAGGTTAAAGGCTCTGGGAAAAATGGGCGCATCACTAAGGCTGATATCGAAGCTCATCTTAAAAATGCCTCACCAAAAGCAAAAGAAAGCCCCGCAACTAACAGCCCTCAGGTGGATGATGTGTTAGCTTCTAGCCGAAGCGAAAAGCGTGTCCCGATGACTCGATTACGCCGACGTGTAGCTGAACGCTTATTGGAAGCTAAAAATAACACGGCCATGTTAACGACGTTTAACGAAGTTAATATGAAGCCAATCATGGAACTGCGTAAAAAATATCGTGATGCTTTTGAAGAACGACACGGTGTTCGTTTAGGGTTTATGTCTTTCTATGTCAAAGCTGTTGTTGAAGCGCTCAAACGTTTTCCTGACGTTAATGCTTCGCTCGATGGTGAAGATATTGTCTATCACAATTATTTTGATGTCAGTATTGCAGTATCGACCCCTCGGGGGTTAGTGACTCCAGTTTTGCGCGATTGTGATCGAATGGGGTCAGCTGATATAGAGAAGAAAATTAAAGAATTAGCGATTAAAGGCCGGGATGGTAAGTTAACCGTTGATGAGATGATGGGAGGTAACTTCACCATTACTAATGGTGGTGTATTCGGCTCTTTAATGTCGACTCCGATTATTAATCCGCCACAAAGCGCGATTTTAGGGATGCATAAAATTCAAGATCGCCCAATGGCAGTGGATGGTAAAGTCGAGATCTTACCTATGATGTATTTGGCTTTATCATATGACCATCGGCAAGTTGATGGCCGGGAGTCTGTGAGCTTTTTGGTTACGATTAAAGAGTTATTAGAAGATCCTGCAAGATTACTTCTAGATGTATAACTATAGCCAGACAAGCATTCATATTCATATTAGTTAATTTAGAGATGCAAACAGAACGGAAAAAACACCATGAATCTTCACGAATATCAAGCAAAACAGCTGTTTCGCGAGTTTGGCCTGCCTGTTCCTGAAGGGTATGTTGCTGAAAACCCTCAGGATGCAGCTCGTAATGTTGACTCGTTAGGAGGCAGCAAATGGGTTGTAAAATGTCAGGTTCATGCTGGTGGACGAGGCAAAGCTGGTGGTGTAAAAGTCACTAGTAGTAAAGAAGAAATTCGACAGTTTGCTCAGAATTGGTTAGGTAAGAATTTAGTTACTTATCAAACCGATGAGAAAGGACAACCAGTTCATAAAATTTTAGTGGAGCAAGCTTCTGATATTGCTTCGGAGTTGTATTTAGGGGCGGTTGTCGATAGAGCAAGTCAGCGCATTGTATTTATGGCATCAACAGAAGGTGGTGTCGAGATTGAAAAAGTAGCGAGTGAATCACCAGAGCTGATTCATACTGCGGCAATTGACCCATTAACGGGTCCTCAACCGTACCAAGCTCGTGAGTTGGCTTTTAAACTTAATTTAGCCGCTAATCAGCAAAAACAGTTCGTAAAACTGTTTATGGGGCTAGCGACGCTATTTCAACAATATGATCTGTCACTGATTGAAATTAACCCGTTAATTATCACTCAGCAGGGCGATTTATTATGTTTGGATGGCAAAATTAATATTGATAATAATGCCCTTTATCGCCAGCCTAAACTGCGTGATATGCAAGATTTGACGCAAGAAGATGAACGTGAGGCGCGAGCCGAACAGTGGGAGCTAAACTATGTAGCTCTTGACGGTAATATTGGCTGTATGGTCAATGGTGCTGGGCTTGCTATGGGAACTATGGATATTATTAAAATCCATGGAGGAGAGCCAGCTAACTTCTTAGATGTCGGGGGCGGTGCAACGAAAGAGCGGGTTGTTGAGGCATTTAAAATCATTCTCTCTGACAGTAATGTGAAGGCTGTATTAGTCAATATTTTTGGGGGAATTGTTCGTTGCGATCTAATTGCTGAGGGAATCATTGGTGCAGTTGCCGAAGTAGGTGTTCATGTTCCGGTTGTGGTTCGCTTAGAAGGCAATAATGCTGATGTCGGTGCTAAAAAACTAGCCGATTCGGGGCTTAATATTATTGCAGCAACGAGCTTAACTGAAGCTGCAAGTCAGGTGGTTAAAGCCGCAGGGGGACAGCAATGAGTATTTTGGTTGATAAAAATACTAAAGTAATCTGCCAGGGCTTTACTGGTGGTCAGGGAACATTTCACTCTCAACAGGCGTTGGAATATGGGACGCAGTTAGTGGGAGGTGTTTCTCCTGGGAAAGGTGGAAGTGAACACTTAGGTTTACCTGTATTTAATACCGTCCGAGAAGCAGTAGATACAACTGGAGCAACCGCATCGGTTATTTATGTTCCTGCACCTTTTTGTAAAGATGCTATTTTAGAAGCGGTTGATGCAGGGATTAAGTTGATCGTTTGTATTACCGAAGGGATCCCAACACTTGATATGCTCGTTGTTAAACAAAAAATTGAGCAAGCTGGTGTTCAGATGATCGGGCCTAACTGTCCTGGGGTTATTACTCCTGGAGAGTGCAAAATTGGTATCATGCCGGGCCATATTCATCTTCCTGGTAAAGTGGGTATCGTATCACGCTCTGGAACTTTAACTTATGAAGCTGTAAAGCAAACGACTGATGAAGGTTTTGGTCAGTCTAGTTGTGTTGGTATTGGTGGCGACCCGATTCCAGGATCTAGTTTTATCGATATACTTGCATTATTCGAAGCTGATGATGCAACACAAGCGATCGTCATGATCGGTGAAATTGGTGGTTCTGCTGAAGAGGAAGCGGCTGCTTACATCAAAGCCAATGTTACTAAGCCAGTGGTCTCCTACATTGCTGGAGTAACCGCACCGGCTGGTAAGCGAATGGGGCATGCTGGTGCGATTATTGCTGGAGGTAAAGGAACTGCTGCTGAAAAATTCGCTGCACTTGAAGATGCGGGTGTTAAAACGGTCCGTAGTCTAGCCGATATAGGGAAGGCATTAAGGGAAGTTACACACTGGTAATATGTTGCTTTTTTAAAATTAATATCGGTATAAAAGAAAAGTCCACATTATTTGATAATGTGGACTTTTTAGTGGCTAAGATCGAATCGAATTAATTATGAGTGGTCAACGCTTTTTCTAGCGACCAGTGAGCTTTTAAACGTTTCTGAACAATATTCGTTTCAATATCGTAAATTTCAGCAAGTTCACTGATAGTCACATAGGGTGCATCATTACAGATTATTGATAATGGCGCATTATTCTTGGGTTGGCTCTCCTCAGCTGAATTCGTAGACATACTCATTAATTCTGACCTCATTTTGATATTAGCTAAAAGATATACAGGTACACCAAAGCACCACCTTTTTCCTAGTGGAGAAAACAAATAGGTGTTATTTAACTTTGGTTGATTTTTGTTCGATTTGCAAGTTTCTTCTGATAGTCGGTCTTAACGATTTCTAACGCTTTTAAGACTACCTCATCTTCGACCTGATTTTCTTCTAACAACTGGATCAAATCGACTGCCAGTTTGATTTCTGGAGGAGCGTTATCGAGAGACATAAAATCCGCACTATTGAAACCTACCGGTTAATTATAACACAATTAAACGGTAGGTTGCAGTTGAGCTAACTCAAACAAATACTAGATGTATGCTGATTACTGTAATAACCAGACTTGGAATGCTTTACGTTGGGCTTTACTTGCTTTGTTATACCAGAACTTAAGCATATTAAACGGCTCATTTTTGGCCTCAGCCGGTTTATGTGAGTGGTCAATCATCCAGATACGAATATCTTTGCGGGTCTGAACATCCGATTTGTTGTACCAGAATTTCATCATAGTAAATTCATTCGAGTCTGCTATCTCTTTCGGCGCTGGTGCTGGAGCATCATAACCGTCAGTAGTGTCTCCTTCGAAACGGCGAATCTCTTGAACATAATTACGAGTCGGCTGGAACCCTGGTTTTAACGGCAGCATCTGTTGATGATAATTTGCTTTTTTGCCATCGGCTGTGACAATCGTAAAATCAGGTTTATCAGCGAATTTTTTAGCTTTACGTTGGAAATAAAAATGTGGTGCTTTAAGTGTTAAAACAGCATCTTTACTCACCTTGGTTTCGATAATGATGGGTTGAGATTGGAAATTATTGCTGTCTTTGCCATGGCGAATCGTTTGATTATAACGCACAACAAATTGGTGGTGACCCGCTTTGACATTAACTTTAAAATCACCGCCAAAATTATTTGCAGGTTGTAAATCAACATACATAATTTGAAAAGATGTTGGGACTTCAAATGTGGCAGCAACTGCGGGTATGGCAACACTTCCCAATATAATGGAACTGAATAAAATTGCTTTGTGATTAAAGCGCATACATAACTCCTAACTAGCGCGATTGTTTTTGATTAATAAGTTGTTCTAGTTGCCAGGTCGTGCGTTGGCACCGTCCGTAGCGTGTTTTTAGATCAAGAATGCTTGTTTGCAATACAGCACTTTGCTCGATACTGGTTGACCGATTTAATTGTAGAATTTTCACATCGATTTCTTCTTTTAAACGGTGCTCAAATATATGCTGCTGTTCTAATTTAGCATAAAGCTGCGTTAAATTGCCCGAATCCACTACCTTTTTTACTTTCGAGCGCCAAACATCCACTTTGGCTTTTGTTCTTGTTTGCTGATGGGATAGTCGGTTTATCACCCCTTGAAGCATGATAAATTTACCACATAATCGGTCACAATAAAGTTGCAACAAGTCGGTATCCGCTGTTTTTTGACTCAGACGCTGTAATCGACTGAGATCATCAAAGAGTTCATCCGCATAATCGCAGAATAGATCTGAAAGACAGTGAAAGCGCTCATCTTTGCGAGCTAGAACCTGATAAGCACGTCTGCCTTGTTGATCAGCAAGCTTGGCTTGCTCGCGTAAGATGGTTAGTTGCCTTTCTAGCTTTGAGATTTGTTCTAAAACCAAGCTTGCCATGCTAATTTCCCTGCTAAGATAATGACAATAACAACAAATACCGGACGAATAAAATTTTCGCCAAAGCGGATCGCTGAGTGGGCACCAACCCATGCCCCTATCATCATACTACAACCGAGCATGATCCCAATTGACCAATTTACATGGCCGAGATAAACAAATGTCAGCAGCGAAACAAAGTTGCTGGTGAAATTCATTGCCTTGGCAATTGCGGCACACAATAACATGCGAAAGCGATACAGCGCCAGAGAAGAAACTAACCAAAAGGCGCCAATGCCAGGGCCTGCAAATCCATCATAAAACCCTAGAGAGAGACCTTGTAGCCATTGTTTAGGATGAAAATGCGAGGGCAATTGTATTTGTGGCTTATGTCGCTGACGGTGTTGCCATATTGTATAGATTGCGCTTGTTATAATGATCACGGGTAGAAACTTTTCTAACCAGTAACGACTGACTAAATTAACAATGAAGACACCGCTGATAGCGCCAATAGTGGTCGCTAAAAAGCAGCGCCACCAAAGTTTGGGGCGAAATAATTGTTGTCGATAAAACGTAATGGTTGCGGTGCTTGATGCAAAACTCGCTGCCAGTTTATTTGTTCCTAATGCCAGATGGGGCGGAAGTCCAAGGCCTAATAAGGCTGGAATCGTTAATAGACCTCCACCACCGGCGATGGCATCGATAAACCCAGCCGTCAGGCCTGTGGCAACGATGAAAAATAAATTAATTGAATCAATCATTGATATAGGATAACTGATAACTCGGCAGTGCTTTTAATAGCTGTTGCCCATAGCGACGAGTCACCATACGTGAATCAAGGATGGCGATAATACCTGAATCCGATTCATTTCTCATCAATCGGCCACAACATTGAATTAATTTTCGGCTCGTTTGCGGTAATGTGAGTTGTAAAAATGGGTTCAGTCCTTTGCTTTCAAGTAATTCTGCATGGCTTTGTGTAACTGGGTCGGTTGGCACAGCAAAAGGGAGGCGGGGAATCACTAAATGCGTCAGATAATGTCCCGGTAAATCAATGCCTTCTCCAAATCCTGTGGTTGCAATGAGTAACCCTTGTTTATACGCGTCAACATGCGCTCGATATGATTTAAGCAATGCTTCATTCGATTGTGTGCCTTGAATGAAAACTCCGTTTGGATGAAGCCGATTGACACTATCGGCTAAATCATCAACCAGTTGATACGATGTACAAAGTACGACCATTGCGGTCCCTGTTGTATAATTGTTGATTACATAAGAGGCTAAGTGCTCAAGATAATTCTGTTCTGTAGGAGCAGGGAATGTTTTGCTCAAGCGCAGTGTGACCTGACTATAATTAAATGGTGAAGGGTTGCGCAATTGTTGTTTGTTCTCTAACCATCGATATAAACCGGTCTGGATTAAAAAATAATCAAAACGCCCCAGCGCCGAAAGAGTGGCAGATAATGCCACGGCAGCAAAGGCTCGTTGCCATAAAATGGCTTGTAATTTACTTCCCACTACTAAAGGCGATAACGATAATGTGCAATCCTGATCGCTGCGCTCATACCAATAAGCAAAAGGCGTTTGATCTGATTCCCTTTGGCAGTGATAAAGCGTGTTCATAATATTCTCGGCCAATACTTGAAATGGCCCCAGCTGCGATAGTTTTGTTTCAGCCATTCCCTGCGTGATCTGTCCATCACTGGCGGCTTCTTGGAGTTGTCCCGCAAATTGTTCGAGTGTTCGCTGAAATTTTTGGGCACTGCTCTGATAATTATGGGCTAAATCTTTGATTGATTTAGGCAGATTTCCGGGGGAGAACCGCCAAATTTTATCTTCAAAAGCATGGTCATTTTGGGACTGAAAATCATATAGGCGATTTAATAATTGCATCAAATCTGCAATGGCTTCGAGCGCCGTTAACCGCGATTGAATAAACCCTCCGTTGTTCAGTTTTTCATTGATCTGGCTAATCCACAAGCGGACTTGTTCTAACTGGTTTAATGAATATTTTAATGGTAATTGACAAAGACTGGCCTCACGCGTGATGTCAGCAATTAAGTGGGCTTCGTCAAAGATATAAATAACTTCTTCAGGCTCTGGTAGCACAATTCCGCCACCGCGCTCCAGATCAGCAATTAATAAACTATGGTTGGTGATAATGACATCTGTTTTTTGCAGTGCCTGGCGTGCCTTAGAAAAAGGGCATTGTCGGTGCCGTGGCATAGTATTGTTGCAACTAAAGCTATCACTTTGGATTTGCTGCCAAATAGCTTCGGGAATTGGTGTCGGCCAGCTATCTCGATCGCCGTGCCATTGATTTGTTTTTAGAGCTTGCCAAAGTTGGTTGATGACGATTGCTTGTTGTTGTCGCTTGGGGGCGAGTGATAATCGTTTTAATTTATGTTTGCAGCAATACCGTTGCCTTCCCTTGGCCAGATGAAACGAGAATTTTCCTTCTAAGGCCCGGTGGACTTTTGGAAGTTCTTGGGTCATGAGCTGTTGCTGCAGGGCAACGGTTGCTGTTGAAATCACTAGTTTACGGTGAAATTGCAGCGCTAAAGGAATTGCAGCTAATAAATAGGCGAGTGATTTGCCAGTGCCGGTTCCTGACTCAACCAGCAATATACGTTGTTTGGGGTTGATTTCGCCTGCTATAGCCTGAGCAATGGCTGCAATCAGTTTGTTTTGTGCCGCTCTCGGGGAAAAACTCGGGTTCTGTTCTCTAAGATTTTGATACGTTTTGCGAATCAGTTTTTTGTGTTGGGCACTTAACATAAATGAGATTATTCTGTGGGCGAGCTATTATGATAGCGGCTTTATAGAGTAAAAGCAGGTCACCTCAAAGTATTTTAGCGTGGATGAAATTTGTTTGGGGAGGGTAAGTGCAATTGATAAGAGGTTTTACGCTGCTGTTGACTTAAGCTCGTCATTCGACGCACAAGAGGCTAGCGAACGAGCGAATCTATTAAAATAAAGGATTCAGGTAGAGTCATATTTTGATGGCCACAATAAATATTTTTTAATCTACGGTTGCTTGTTTTGATAACAAAATCCAATTAATAGATTGTAAAGCGTCAGTAATTATTAGAAACTGACGCAGTCTTTGTTTATACTAAAAGCTCATTGCTGGTTTAAACATAAACGTTTTTTTTTGTTGTATATGTAAGCTATCATTTTTTACATCGGAATCTTACCGATTCTCATAATTCGCTCAGTTAAATTTAATTCGTTTTCACGCTGTTAAATTTTGACATTCATCACATCTTTTTGCTGAATGACGATTCAAAAATCCTCTAAAAATCGAGTATTTACATTATTTGTAAAAAGTTCAATTTTTTATTGCGAAAATTAAAAACCGATGGTAGGCTCAGTAGCGACAGTTAGTTGATTTAACTGTTAGACTGCGAATACTAAGGATTATGTGTTTAATTGCTTAAAAGGCACAGGACAATGAAAAAAACTATTCTAGCTCTGGCTGTACCTGCTCTTCTGGCAGCCTCTGCCGCAGCAACCGCTGCAAACGTTTATAAAACTGACTCTCAGTCTATGGACGTTTATGGTCGTGTTGAAGCTGATCTGACTAATGCTGGTCACGACAACAGCCAGGAAAAAACTACCGATCTTAATACTTCTGCTCGTTTAGGTATTAAAGGCACCACTAAATTAACCGATAGCCTGAGTGCATTTGCTCGTGGTGAGTGGCAGGTTAATGGCGAAAATTCTGACTCAGATCAATTCAAATCTCGTCACGTTTATTTAGGTTTGGATGCTGGTACTGCTGGGAATATCAAATTTGGTCAGACAGATACTCCTTTATACACCAGCTTAACTCACGTGATCGATATCTTCGACCAATGGGGTATGGAAGCACAGCAAGGCCTTTATGGTGAGTCTCGCCAGCAAAGCCAGGCTATTTATTCTAATACCTTCGGTCCAGTATCTGTTCAGTTGGGTTATCAGTTCCACACTACTGGTGCTAAAGATGCTTTAGGTTTTGGCGGTGGTTCCAGCAATCCAACAGATAATCAGAATGGTGCATACTCTGCTGCTGTTGTTTACAATACTGGTATGGGGCTGAATGTACACGCTGCATACGCGCGTCAGAACTTTGATGGCGCAATCAAAGGTAATAAAGATAACTACGGCTTTGGTTTAGATTACACCAACGATAACTTGTATGCAGGTTTTGTCTATTTAGGTGCTAAATCTAATCCAGATGGTAGCGGTAATGACTTGACTGTTAACTCTTATGACTTGGTTGGTGCATATACTATGGGCCAGACTCGTATCTATACTGGTTGGGGTATCCAACGTCAGTCAGGCGATGGTGCAGCTAGTACATTTGCCGCTCATGATGGAACAGCAATTAACTCATACAAATTGGGTGTTGAATATAACTTCACTTCAAACTTCCTGAGTTGGGTTGAATACCGTCATAATAACGGTTCTGATGCTGGCGATACAGCCAATGCATTTGCAGCAAACGAAGTTGCAGTATCTGCACAGTATAACTTCTAAGTTTTGCTTAAATGCTTGAATTTAAAAACCAGCCTTTATGGCTGGTTTTTTATACGATTGAAAGCCCATTGCCCATGTTAAGCTTTATCAATTTAAACTTGTCTGTTTTAATAGGTTGGCGCGCTTATTTCAAGCGGCGTTAACTTGTGTTATTGCCGCCTTACCTGGCGGTTTTGTCTATAGACTGCCTTGGTAGGTCAGCTACAAAGGAAAGTCATTCATGCAAGATTCTATTCTTACCGGTGATCGCCCAACAGGGGCTTTGCATCTTGGTCACTTTATCGGCTCTCTAAAGCAACGTGTTGCCCTGCAGGAGCAGTATCCCCAAACCGTTTTAATTGCTGATATGCAGGCTTTGACCGATAACGGTACTGATTTAAAAAAAGCATCACAAAATATTGTTGAAGTCATGGCGGATTATTTGGCGGTTGGTATTGACCCAACTAAAACGACGATTTGTCAGCAATCTGCACTGCCGGCTTTAGCTGAACTGACCATGTTTTATGCAAACTTAGTGAGTGTTTCCCGTTTAGAACGTAACCCGACTGTGAAAGCTGAGATTGCCTCAAAACAGTTTGGCGACTCGATACCCGCTGGTTTTTTAACTTACCCAATTAGCCAGGCTGCCGACATCACTGCTTTTAAGGCGACATTAGTGCCAGTTGGCGATGACCAGTTACCGATGCTTGAACAAACCAATGAGATTGTTCGTAAGGTGAATCGTCTAGCTAACAAGCAAATTTTAGTAGAATGTAAGCCGCTACTTTCTAATATTTCTCGACTGCCTTCCGTGGATGGTAAAAATAAGATGTCTAAGTCGTTAGGCAACACGATTATGCTTGGCAGTGATGAAGATTCCATTCGCAAAGCGGTTAAATCAATGTATACCGATCCAAATCACCTGCGAGTTGCAGATCCAGGACAGGTGGAAGGCAACGTTGTTTTTACCTATTTAGATGCTTTTTATCCAGATCAAAGTTATGTTAATGAATTAAAAGAGCATTATAAAGCGGGGGGGTTAGGCGACACCAAAATCAAAGGCATTTTAGAAGAGTGTCTGCAAGAGCTGATTCGGCCAATTCGTGAGGAGCGTCAGAAATTAATAGCCGACCCTCAATACTTGATAAGCGTGTTGAAAGCTGGAACAGAAAAAGCACGGAAAGTCACCGATGAAGTCGCTGTTGCTGTAAAAAACATGTATGGATTAATGCTTTAGCTGCTGATAGGCTTGAGTGATCTTTTCAAATTGTTTTGCATCTCCCCCGCGATCGGGATGGTGTTTCAAAGCCATTTCTTTATAGCGTTGCTTGATCTGGCTTTGGTTTGCGCCACAGGGGAGTTGCAAAATAGTTAAAGCATTATCATGATTGACAGCAAATCCATTCCAAAAATCATTGAGTAATTTTTCAACGTCAGCTACCTGTGTTTGAGCGAGCTGTTCCCAGTCTAAATAATAGTCTCGCAATGCATCGTGCTTTATCACGTGGGATCTATTATCAGCTCGATGCTGTTTTAATAGTTCAATATTTAGTGCTCCAATCGCAAGGGTAAAATCGTAATTTAGCAACATATCTCGTAGCTGATATAAAGCATTCATCACTACGAAATGGTGCTGAAATAGTTTCAGCTCTGAGTTTTTCGGATCAAACTGAACTAAAAAAGAGTGGTTTTGCAGTTTTTTCATTAGTTGATATTCGCTGATTGGAACCAGCTCGTAAGAGAGGATCTTCAAGACATCGCTATTGAGTGGATTACATTTTAGCTTGTTCATCTCTTTACTGTGGTGAATTGTTTATCATTTGTCAAAAATTAATGCTCCTGATTGGCTAATCGATATGCCCCTTGATAATCAAATATTCGTGCCTGTATTTTCCAAAAGTGACCTTTTTTCCGAGCAATCACAAAATCGGGGGGACGATAGTTTCGCTCATTGGCCATGGCTTGCTCAAGATTTTTGATCCATTTGGGGTCAAGCCACTGACGTTTTGCAAAGATCAAATTAAATTGCTTGAGAACCCTCGTTTTTTTTAAATCGAATTTTTCACTTAATTCGACTCCATCTTCATCATAATAGCGTATAACTAATTGGTTTTGCTCATTAAAAAAACGTATTCCAGCACAACGAATAACTTTAGCATCTTTTAGGGATAACGCTTTTTTTAATTGCTCATCGGGGTCTATCAGAGTCTCTCCACATTGTTGACATTGTCTGGCGGCAATATCATTTTCTCCCAAGCAATGGGGGCATTGTTTATAGCGAAAGCGGTAGTTGCATTGTTGTTGGACATGATCTATTTCGATTAATCCTTGACAGCGACGACCATAATGTTCCATTAGCTGACCATCAGCATCCAGCTTTCCCCAAAAGGTATTGGAAAATCCACATTCAGGACAGGGCACCATAACGGGGACACTATCTGAATCTGGTTTAGGTTGACCGACTTCAGGTTGGTAAAGGTTGAAGCCATTTCCCGCATAATCAATCACTAAACAATCTGATTTATCAGGTGAAAGTCTCAACCCGCGGCCAACGATTTGTTGAAATAAACTGAGTGATTCTGTTGGCCGTAGCAGTGCGATCATGTCAACATGTGGGGCATCAAATCCAGTCGTTAATACCGATACATTCACTAAATACTTAATCTTTTGCTGTTTAAATTGCTTAATGGTCTCGCTGCGTTCATTCGCTGGAGTATTTGCTATGACAAGTGCTGCGGATTGTTCACTAAGATATCCCATAATTTCTTTGGCGTGTCGAACTGTTGCGGCAAAGATCATCACGCCTTTTCGTGTTTCGGCAAGCTCAATGACTTGGCCGATAATTGCTTGAGTGACTCGTTTGGAGCGAACCAGTAATGTATTCATTGCTGCTTCCGGGAATAGCCCTTTTGAGTCACGACACGCGTCAAACGGATATTGTGCAATCGGGGCATCGATCATCTTAGGCGGTGTTAAATAACCGCGTCGAATCAGTGTGGCAAGTGTCAGTTCATAAATACCATGAGTGAATGCGGGTTGCTTGGTCGGCCTGACAAATCCCCGGTAGTCATATTGGTAGCACCATCCTTGATTGAGCCGATAAGGGGTCGCAGTTAATCCCAGAACCTTCAGTTTTGGGTTAAACGTGTTTAGATGCATTAATAATTGCTGATATTGGCTATCTTTATCGCAGCTGACCCGATGACATTCGTCAATAATAATTAGGGAATAATAGCGATTAAAATCATCTAAGTTTCGAGAAGCGGATTGGATACTGGCAAAACAGACTTTTTGGTCAGTTTCTTTTTCATTTAATCCCGCAGCAAAAATAGAGCATGACTCGCCCAGCAGGCGATATTTCGCAGCATTTTGCTCAACCAATTCACTAACGTGTGCTAACACTAAAATTGGATAGTGTGCGAGTCTGGCAAGTTCAGCGATCACCAGACTTTTGCCGGCTCCAGTGGGCAGGACAATTAGGGCAGATTCGTCACTTTTTTGAAAATGATGGATCACTGCATCCACTGCTTGGCGTTGGTAATCTCGAAGTTTAAACAAAAAATCGGGTATTAATGAGTTGGATTTGCCATCTATTCTAGCGACTGGCACTATATAACGCTACACTCAACGATTTACATTTACGTATTAAGCCTGAGAGTCAATTATGAAAATTGCTGAAAACAAAGTAGCGCTCATCCACTATACCGTGTCAGCCCAAGGTGCTGAGCTCGATAGTTCCGAAGGTAAGGAGCCTCTGGCTTATATTGCCGGACAGGGCTTTTTAGTTCCAGGCTTAGAAGATGCGCTGATGGGACATGAAGCAGGAGAAACGCTTGAAGTTGAAGTCCCAGCTGATAAAGCATATGGACAGCGTGATGACCATTTAATGCAGGCTGTGCCTAAAACGATGTTTGAAGGCATGGATGTGGAACCGGGGATGCAGTTTCGTGCCACTACTGATAATGGCGAGCAAACGGTCATGGTTTTGGAAGTACAAGATGAAGAAGTCGTGATTGATGGCAACCATCCTCTTGCTGGAATGGATTTGTTTTTCAATGTACGGATTGAGCAAGTTCGTGATGCGACTGAAGAAGAGCTGCAGCACGGTCATGTTCATGGTGTTGGGGGACATCATCACTAGGATTACATTGCTCATTAATATAAACTTTAGTGATAAGAAGATGCCTATATGGCATCTTTTTGATATAAGATACAACGAATCTTTATTGGTGCTGATGGCCAGATAGGCGTTTAATAAAGTGGTACATTCACCAAGTTTATCTGGAGTCACTTTATTATTTATGACGCATATTTATTTAGTACATGGTTATACGGCATCGATCGATTCGCATTGGTTTCCATGGCTTGAGCGTTCGTTAGCCAGAGAATTCCCACAAGTTACATTGACCCGCATAGCGATGCCAAATTCGAATGCACCAGAGGTTGAGCGTTGGCTCGGTACGTTAAATCAGCAGTTAAATTGCGATCCATCGACGATTTTAATCGGGCATAGCTTAGGTTGTATCACGTTGTTACGATATTTAGCACAAAGTGGAAGTCCGATTAAAGGACTGTTGTTAGTCTCGGGATTTGCTGCTTCTGTCGCTCATTTAAAAGAGCTCGATCCTTTTGTGGATGTTGAATTACCTTATATGCAATTGCAAAAGCAAATTCCTCATCGAGTGATGCTTCTGAGTGACAATGATGATGTTATACCGCCTTCTTATAGCGAACAATTGGCAAGAGATTTGCGGATGAAGCAGGTAAAAGTAAAAGGTTATGGTCATTTTGTTGCAAGAGAAGGTGTCACCTCGCTCCCACAGGCTTTGCAGGTGATCTCAGATATCTTACACACTGATTGATGACTCTAATAATTAACGGGTAACGAGCGTAGATAACGATGAATAAACGCCGTATTGATCCCCTTAATGCGCATTCTTAATTCAAGTTGTTGTAGCTTTTTATAGTCAGGGTGCTCAATGAGCTGATCTTTGGATTCAAATCCGACTGATTTGAGCAAATCACATAGTTGCAGTGCATCCTGATGCTGTTGTAGCTCTGGGGGAATATATCCTGCATTTTTTAAAAGTCGATATCCAGCACGCAACTGCTGTGGGACTTGACTATCGTCATCTAGCCGCAACGGTTTACCTTTGCCGGGCAGATTGGAGAGGTCTCCCTGAGCAAGTGCTTTAGAGATATATCCTTCTGCCATCTGATCGAAGATATTCATATATTTTCTAGTTCTATCATTGCCAATTTAATTTATCTTAGCGCCTTTGTTCATCTATTGCGAATCATGTAATTAAGCGCTGGCATTGTATATTTTAGCTTTAACCATATGTCGGTATTCACTGGGGGTGATTTGGCAAATTTGTTTAAAGCGCACCGAAAATAGGTAGCTGTCCTTATAGCCCACTTGTTCAGCGACATCCTGAATCGACATACTAAAGTCTCTTAAAAGTTGTTGAGCGGTATTGATGCGCTGTTGCTGAAGGTACTGGTGTGGTGTTTGTCCGACTTGCTCTTTAAATTTACGATTAAAAGTGCGTAAAGGAAGTCCACATTGATTAGCGATAGTTTGCGAGGTCATGCTCAATGCAAGATTGCGTTTCATCCAGTCCTGAGCCAATGCAATGGATTCGTCAAACTGTAATTGCCCGCCAATTTGGTAAAAAGGTTGTTGTGATGTCCGCGAAACTTCATGACCATATTGCGTTTCAATAATACTAGCGATTCGTTGACCAAAATTTTCGGTAATCAGATAAAGTAACATTTCGGCCTGCGAGTTGATACTCGCTGTGCAGTAGATACCATCTGCAGCGGTAATTGAAGCTTGCCGGTTGAGTTTAATTTTGGGATAACGAGCCGCGAATTTATCGTAATAGTACCAGTGTGTCGTTGCGACTTGATTATCTAATAATCCAGCCTGGGCGGGCCAGACAACGCCCGTTCCGGTTGCAATGATCTGGCAACTTCGCTGATAGTTATCGATGAGCCACTGGGTTAATCCCGGTGTTTGCTTTAACGCAGAGAGCGGGTTTCCCCACATTGGCGGGAGCACAATAATGTCGGCGTTAAAATTATCAGCAAAAGTCATGTCGGGTTGGAGTGTGAGTCCGCCAGTGAGCGGAGGACTTTCGTGCGTTGCTGCAATCAGCCTAATATTTAAAGGGGCCTCTTTTTGAAGTTTTCTATCGCGCAAAATTGCAGCACTGGTTAACATTTCGACAGGTAAAGAGATCCCCGTGATCAGAGCTCTTGGATAAAGTACGAATGCTACATTCATATTTGGCCTAAATTTTGTATTTTTTGGCATTAATTACAGGTTACAGCGTAACATAAATTGGTAATCTTAGCGTCATATTTATTTGGTTCAGGCAGTAGTATGACAAAAATTCCTGTAATTGTTGGTTTCGGTGGTATGAACGCCGCAGGGCGCAGTTCTGGTTTTCATAGTTACAAACGTATGATTGCCGATGTGTTAAGTACCCAGCAGATGGCTTCCACCTGGCAAGATCTTGCTTTACGCATGGGACTCGATGGTGAACATATTAATGATGATGTTATTGAAGCAATTAAACAGGGAACGTTAGTGCGACGGGTCGAAACTTTCGATCCTGACCATTTGCTTTATCAATCAAGAGCGACATTAGCAAGCAATGATGGCGAATTGCATTTCACGATTCGCAAAAGCAAATTGCCGACTTCTATCCCAGAGAATTGGCAGCTTGAGGAGCAAGGTAGCAAAGTTAAAGTTATTGTATCTGGAAATTTAGAGGCGCTCCTTCCCGAGGAGGTCTCATTCCCAGTGAGTAGTGCAGCAAATATACCAAGCGGATTTGATCCGGGCACTCTTTACAATGCACGGTTTCACCCGAGAGGCATTAAACTCAGTATTTATGGTGCTTCAGACTTAATTAACTCGCTGGGTATAGAGTGGGAAGCAATCCTCTCTTGTATTACGCCCGATCAAGTCAGTGTGTATGCGGGCAGTTCAATGGGGCAGATTGATCAGCAGTCGATGCAAGGAATGATGGGAGCCCCATTAACTGGCGGACGAGTGAGTTCGAAAATGATGGCTATGTCGTTCGCGCAAATGCCTGCCGATTTTATTAATAGCTATGTTTTAAACTCTATTGGTAACACCGGGACGAATATGGGCGCCTGCGCAACGTTTTTATATAACTTGCGTCAGGGAATGATGGATATTCAAAATGGCTCAGCCCGTATTGCGATTATCGGCAATGCTGAGGCCCCAATCGTTGCTGAGTTAATGGAAGGCTACCGTGTCATGGGAGCTCTGGCTGAAGATCGTCAACTATGTGCATTGGACGGTTCTGATACGCCAGATAATCGCCGAGCTTGTCGGCCATTTGCAGAAAATGCTGGCTTCACGATGGGGGAATCAGCACAGTTTATTGCGTTGATGGATGATGAATTGGCTGTTGAACTCGGAGCGACGATTTATGGCAGTGTTGCTGATGTATTCGTCAACGCTGATGCCAATAAAAAATCGATTTCTGCTCCTGGGGTAGGGAACTATGTCACTATGGCGAAGGCTACCGCGTTGGCTAAGGCTATTCTGGGGGATGAAGGTTTACAACAAACTTATGTGCAGGCGCACGGAACTGGAACACCACAAAACCGGGTGACAGAAAGTCATATTCTCAATGAAGTGGCTAAAACCTTTGGGATTAAGGATTGGCCGGTCACGGCAATTAAATCATATGTGGGTCATTCAATGGGGGTTGCTGGTGGTGATCAATTGATTGCTTCTCTTGGGGTTTGGCGTTACGGCTATATTCCGGGGATTAAAACGATCGATCAGGTCGCTGAAGATGTTCATCGTTCAAATCTGAATATTCTGACTGATCACCACTTTGTGGGAGAACAAGGAAAAGACTGCCAGGCTGTGATTATTAACGCTAAAGGATTTGGTGGCAACAACGCCTCGGCCTTAGTTTTATCGCCAGTAAAAACGATGACCATGTTAAGTCATAAGTATGGTTCTGAAAAGCTCACTGCTTATCAGCAGAAGAATGCTCAAGTCGTTCGCAATTGCCAGCAGTATGATCAACAAGCGTGTCAGGGCCATGAGCCAATGTTGTATCACTTTGGGGAGGCAGTGATGGATGAAAGTCACATAACTCTAAGTGCTTCGCAAATTCGCTTAACTAAGTTTGCCCAAGCTATCCCGCTCCCCACTCATAATCCATTTAAAGATTATTGTTAGGGCTTTGTATAAAAAAGAAAACCACCGAATTTCGGTGGTTTTCTTTTTACAAGCAATCTATTTAATTTATTAAGACGCTGCTAATTTCATCGTTGTAAAAGTACCTAACATGGGTGTCTCCAAATGGCTGGCGATCACCAGTATTGCCGGGGCATAGGTGCCTTTTAGTGCTTCTGAGACAGTTTCAATAGTTTGTTTATCCAACCCCTCAAAAGGCTCATCTAACAACATCAAAGTCGGGCGCTGTAATAATACTCGAGCTAAGGCGAGCCGTCTCGCTTGTCCGCCCGAAATATCATTGCCTTGTGGCCCTAATAAGGTATGAATACCTTTCGGAAGACTCTTGACCCAGTGATCCAGTGCAACAGCTTCGAGTACTGCTAAAAGATCGTCATCACTGGCACTAGGTTGTCCCAATCGCAGGTTGTTTGCTAAGCTCTGGTTAAAGATATAAGGTGTCTGCGATAGATAGCCAATTTGTGCCTGATAGCTAAGCCGTTTTTCTAAACTGACTGGCGTTTCATTATAGATGATTTGACCTTTGTCTGGATTAAGCTGGTTTGCTAAAGCATCCAAAAGAGTACTTTTCCCAATTCCACTAGGACCTTTAAGCCAAATTTTACTCCCCAATTCAATTGTAAAAGTCATATCTTCTAAGCCGTTAACAGCACCGGCTTTACGAATAGAAGCCTGTTCTAGACGGATCTGTTTTAAAGGCTCGGATGGTGTATTAACATCGGGTGGAATAATGCTTTCTTGTGGCTGCAATTGGTTAAGCCGCTTAATTCCCACTTGTGCCTGTGCTGTTCCAATGAAGGCCGTTGCTAGGTTAGATAAGACCTCATTTAACCCTAACAAAGCAAATAACAATCCGGCGAAGACAGAGCCATTTATTTGGCCACTTTCTAGGTTGTTCATGGCCAATAGGCTGCTACTCATAATGGTCAAGGCGATAATTGCCAGCATCATATGGCGGGTACCGGCTGCAATTAATTGCATGCGATATTCATAGGCAAACTGTTTTTCATCGAGATGAAATAAGCGTTGCGCATAATTTTGCCAGCGGCCACGAATTAGGAGTGTTACTAATGCCCCAAACAAATTAATAAAGCGGGTTCGGCGGTACACCCCAATCATCTGTAACCGCCAGACCAATTTGCGTCCTAACCGGTAACTTAACCAAGGCAAAACAATCGCATTAATGAGTAACCCCGATGCCATTGGAATGAATGTAACCGGTGCCCAAAAGTAAATCACAAGCAGATAAGTGGCACAACATACATAAGCGTAAATTCTTGGCATCCAGACCTTAAGTGGCCAGCTGTTAATCAAGTCCACATCATTGACAATTCGCTGTAAAAGGGCACCAATTTTTAAGTGCTGCACAAATGGATGTGCAGTAAGCTGTTGCCATATCCATAAGCGCAAGTCTTTGAGCAGGCTAAGTAAATGATGGTGGGCGGTAAGTTGCTCAAAATAACGGCCGCTTGTTCGTAAAATAGCCATTAAACGAATCAATGCGCCCGGTGTGAAATAGTTAAATGAGATAGTTATTCCCATGACTCCCGCTAGACCTGCGGCAGTAATGAACCATCCTGATATGGCAAGCAGAAAAACCCCAGATAAGGTCGAAATAACTCCCAATGACAGGGCTAACCAGAGCATCCCACTTTGATTTTTTGTCAACGAGCGAATTGTTAACTTTTGATTAGCTTTCATCAATTCCTCCTTGTTGGACGATTTCACCGTGGCGCATCACTAATGCTTTATCACACCAGTCAACAGGATGAGTATCATGACTAATCAAAAGCGTCGTTTTATTACGCGTTACTTTTTCTAGCGTCTTATACAGTGCTTGACCCGTTTCACTATCTAAATGAGAGGCCGGTTCATCCAGTAACCAGATAGGCGCATCCGTCAAAATGGCTCTGGCTATTGATAACCGCTGTAATTGTCCGCCAGATAACCCAGAGCCTAATTCGGAAATGGATGTATCTAAACCTAACGGCAGAGCCTTGATAAAGTCAGCTGCTTCGGCCTGAATCAGAGCATTGGCAACATCAGTATCATTGACTGGCCCTAAACCTAGAATGAGATTTTGAGCTAAAGTTCCACTTACCCATTCAGGCATTTGAGGGATCCATGCTAACGTTTTACGCCAGCTATCTAATGTGAGATGTTTAAGTTCATGCTCACCAATTAAAAGTTTGCCTTGATAGTCTAGATGAAATCCGAGCAGGATATTCAACAAAGACGATTTACCAGCCCCCGATTCACCGCTTAACCAGATGCGCTCATTGGGTTGAATCGTTAAATTGACATTACTCAGTAGATTTCGCCCATCAATCGTCCAACGTAAATTCTCAAACGTAATTGGTTGATTCGTTTGGGCTTCGAACAACGACTTTTCTTTAGTGGGTTGGACGAGCTGAACATCTAAAATTTCTAAGATCTGCTCGGCTGCGGCAAGCGCTTTTTGCTTAGCGTGATAATCGGCACCGAGTTGGCGAAGTGGTAGATAAAATTCTGGAGCGAGTAATAACATGAATAATGAATCATGCAAATTTAAAAATATTTCACCATGAAAGCCCGGTACTTGTTTGATTAAACCTAAGCCAAGAATCAAAGCAACAACTGCAATGGATATGGAGGCAAAAAGCTCCAACGTTGCAGTTGATAAAAATGCCAAGCCGAGTACTTTCATCGTTGTATTTTGATAAGCTTCGGCGCTATCTTTAAGGCGCTGTTCTGCCTGCCTTTCTCGGCTAAGTAGCCGTAACTGAAACAAGCCTCGGGTCAAATCAACAAATTGATTAGATAATACGGCTAACACTGAAAACTGCTTGCGGTTGGCATTCGCCGCCTTTTCTCCTACAAGGATCATAAAATAAATAACGAGCGGAGCGGTCACCATAAAAACTGCAAATGCAAACCATGAAACAACCATCGCACAGATTAAAATTGCCAATGGAATGAAAACGCACATCATGGCCTGAAGCTGATAGCGACTAAAATAATCATCGAGCGCATCTACTTGTTCATAAATGGTCGTTGATAGTCCACCGTCCTGATCGATTATGTTTCGAGCTGGACCAAGTTGAGCTAAATGATTAATTAAACGTTTTCGAAGAGAAGCTCGAATATTAATGCTTGCTTTGGCACTAAATTGGTCTTTGACAAATCCGGCTGCCGCGCGAATAAGCATCGTGACCATTAGCCAATAAACTAAATGAATAGGGAAATGATGGGTCAGAATTAACTGACTGATGATTGTTGCCAATAATGCTGCTTGTATGACGACAGTGACTGTAATCACACCACCTGCAAAAAGCGCAGCAACGAACGGTTGCCGTTGCTGCGCTTGCAGATTTTTGAGCAGGTCTTTGGACTTATTCGCCGAAACCTTCTTGCTCAACATCTTCACCTTTATAACCGTAGAATTCTAGCCAAATTGCATTGATTACACCAAAAGAACAGGCCAGAAGTACACCTAAAATCCAGGCAAAATACCACATAATTGTACTCCTTTAATACAGTGAATGACTATTGTCTTCGATATGTTTGGTATCTAACCGACCACGCATAACCCAGTAATTCCAAAGGGTATACAACAAAATCAATGGTACAAATATACAAACGACAACAAACATAACGGTCAGTGTTCTATCGCTTGAGGTTGCATCCCACATGGTCAAGCTCATGTTCGGGTTAGTTGATGAAGGCATCAAGAATGGGAACATTGAGCCGCCAGCAGTTAAGATGACCCCAACAATACCTAGTGAAGAACATAGGAATGATTGCCATCCTTTGTTTTTCAATGAGGCCAACGCGGCTAATAACATCCCGCCAATACCGAGTACAGGAGCTACGATTAAAATGGGGTATTTACTATAGTTAGTTAGCCAAGCTCCAGGCTGAATAGAAACAGTTTTCATCAGCGGAGTAATATCGGCGTTAGCGTTAATTGAACTAGTTACAACATAACCGTCAATACCATAAGCGAGCCAAACACCTGCTAGAGCAAATAATACGGCACATAACAGACCCGTAATGGCTGTTGATTTACATGCACGGGCACGCAGTTCATCTGTGGTTTTCATCTGTAACCAAGCGCCGCCTTGTGTTGCGACCATCATGACACTGACTAAACCAGCTAGAACACCAAACGGATTTAATAGGCCAAAAAATGAACCTGTATAGTAAGACTCCATTAGGTCATTAAAATGGAATGGAACCCCTTGTAAAATGTTACCAAATGCGACACCGAAAATCAGTGGTGGAACAAATGAACCAAAGGTAATTCCCCAATCCCAAGCATTACGCCATCGACTATTTTCTAATTTAGACCGATAGTCAAAGCCCACAGGGCGGAACCAAAGACCTGCCAATGCTAACAACACTGCAAGATAAAATCCAGAGAATGAAGTTGCATAAACGACTGGCCATGCGGCAAATAATGCGCCACCAGCAGTAATGAACCAAACTTGGTTCCCATCCCAGTGAGGCGCCATACTATTGATCATAATCCGGCGTTCAGAGTCACTCTTACCGAGAATGCGCAGTAAGATCCCAACCCCCATATCGAAACCATCAGTGACTGTGAAACCAATCAACAGTACACCCATCAATATCCACCAGATAAATTTAAGAGTTTGATAATCCATCGATTAAATCTCCTTGGCTGTCGCAGAAGCTTCTTGTTCCAGCGCATAACGTCCGGTATGTAAGCTAGATGGTCCTTGTTTCGAGAATCGAATCATCAGATACATTTCGGCGACGAGGAAGAGAGTATAAAGTCCAATCATACTAATCATTGTGATGAGTATGTCTGTTTCTGATAAATTAGAAACAGCTAGACCCGTTGGTAATATTTCCCCAATTGCCCATGGTTGGCGACCAAATTCGGCAACAAACCAACCGCACTCACAAGCAAGCCAGGGAAGAGGGAGTGCCAGCACGCAGATCTTTAAGAAAGTTCGATTTAGACCAATTCGGCGACGAGCATTTTGGTAAAAAGCTGCTGCAAATAGTAATAACATCAAACCACCACAGGCGACCATGATGCGGAATGCCCAGAACAATGGGGCGACCTCTGGTACGCTGCTGTTGACGGCTGCGTCAATCTGGGCTTTAGTGATGTTTTTCATTTCGGGGTTATAAACTTTAACTAATAGCCCGTAACCCAGATCATTTTTCACTTTATCAAAATTGGCTTTCTCTGCAGGAGTCGCTGTTCCTGCTTTCAATTTTGTCAAAAGTTGGTAAGCGTAGATCCCATTGATAATGCGCTGGCGATGGTATTTCATCAAGTCATCAATGCCAGTTACTTTTTCATCAAGAGAACGTGTCGCAATTAAACCTAGAACCCCAGGAATTTTAATCGAATATTCGGTTTCTTTGAGTTTCTGATTTGGGAAACCAATCAATGTCCAGGCTGCTGGAGCAGGGGCTGTTTGCCATTCACCTTCAATTGCAGCAAGTTTGGTTTTTTGAACATCACCCATTTCGTAACCAGACTCATCTCCGAGGACGATCACGCTTAAACTCGCAGCCAAACCAAATGCAGCAGCGATGGCAAAAGAGCGTCGAGCAAAAGGTAAATCACGTCCTTTGAGCAAATAGTAACTAGAAATCACTAATACAAATATGGCACCGGTGCAATAGCCTGCAGAAACTGTATGCACGAATTTAACTTGTGCCACAGGGTTAAATAACAGTGTAGAAAAGCTAGACAGTTCCATGCGCATGGTTTCATAGTTGAAGTGCGCACCTACTGGGTTTTGCATCCAGCCATTGGCGATCAAAATCCACAGTGCTGACAAGTTTGACGCTATCGCTACTAACCAAGTCACTGCACAGTGTTTAGCTCTGCTCAATCGATCCCAGCCAAAGAAAAATAGGCCAACTAACGTAGATTCGAGGAAAAACGCCATCAACCCTTCAATTGCTAATGGGGCACCGAAGATATCACCTACATAGTGAGAAAAATATGACCAGTTCGTCCCGAACTGGAACTCCATGGTTAAGCCTGTTGCAACGCCGAGGGCGAAGTTAATTCCGAAGAGCTTCCCCCAAAACCGTGTCATATCTTTATAAACTTGCCGTCCAGTAATGACGTAGGTTGTTTCCATGATGGCCAATAAAAAGGACATACCTAGTGTCAATGGGACGAACAGGAAGTGATATAGCGCGGTAAGAGCGAACTGCAAGCGCGAAAGCTCGACCACCGTTTCGTTAATCATTATCTGCTCCTTAAGTAACGAATTATTGTTTTGTTGAAATCTCGGGGCAGATGGACACCTTTGCTCAACAATGTACATACCCTGAGATAAAGGCGGTAGGCGTTGCGACGTCACCGCAGTTTAGTTGTTTGGTTTTTAAGCATAAAGTTTTTAACAATAAATACTCAATAACCACTACAATATTATGCCATTAATTGATCTTAAATAAGAGTTAAAACACGCATTTTTCATCAATTATTTGATCGTGTTATAAACCAAATATGAAATGTTTCAAAAATGTTTTAATATTGTATTAATATAGTTTTTTATGTGTGTTTTTATGTGATCATTTCGCATACAAATGAAAACAAAAATTCAAATTTTTTAATTTTGATCTAAATCAAATAAATACAAGAAGTCTCAGTTTTAATTAATATACCCCGTAAATATAAACATATATTTAGAATATTTCATATATAAATGACCCAATATAAATATGATTTAGATCAATTTATTTAGAGTTTTTTGCAATGATATGAATATATCGACCGAGTTCAATATAAGTGGAGTGGGTTGAATATTGAAGCTCCATCTCAATCAATTCTGAATCGCTAAACTGTTCTTTAGCTCCCGCCTTTAGATAGTCGTGAATGACTCGAACACCACTGGTATGGAGTAGGTTGAACTGCCATTGGTTAATAATCCAGTGTTTAATGGTGGATAACGTATAGGCATGTTGCGGTGTAAGGCGGACGGTCTTCTTGGCTTTGAGGCCATTTTTAATATAACTGAAGTTACCACAAACCAATGCATGAAAGCGTTGTGCTTCTATATTATAGAACATTAATGAAAAATATCCGCCAGGGCGAATGAACTGCCTAAGCTGATTGAGAGTGGCATGGCCATTCTCTAACCACTCCAGAACGGCATGGCACAAAACTAAGTCAAATTGACCTAATTCGTCTGGTAAATCTTGAATGGCACATTGGATGAGTTGGATTGAGAGCTTTTTCGAGCTTCTTTGAATATCATCGCGAGCTTTATTCAGCAATTGCTCCGAGATATCGCATAAAACGACTTCATGGCCCATTGCTGCTAATCGTTGACTGAGGTAACCAAAGCCGCCGCCAGCATCAAGAATGCGGAGTTTACGTTGTGTTAATGCACAGTGTTTTTCTAAATCTCGCATTAAAATAGCAATACGAATTTGTCCCTTCACTGTGCCATAAATATTGCGAGTAAATTTCTGAGAAAGAGTATCGAAATTCTTATCGCTCATGAGCAAATAGCCACTAAATCTAGGCACTATAATCGTAACCCAAGGACAATACAATGCTATTTGCGAGTCCCCAGTCAGTACTTGACTGGGAACTATATGATTTTAACTTTTACTTAAATCATGAGGGCGAGCAATCAAATCGGCTCGGAAGTTTTTTTGCCAAGCATGGATATTGTTGCGTTCTAAAACCGTCATCATCTGTTTCCAGCGATCAATCCGTTCATCTAATGGCATCTCTATTGCGTCCGCTAGACTTTGCGCGACAGCTTCGGTGTCGTATGGATTGACAATGACCGCTGAATCAAGTTCTGCTGCTGCACCTGCCATCTTCGATAACACCAAAACCCCCGGGTCGTCTGCATCTTGTGCCGCCACAAATTCTTTCGCTACGAGGTTCATTCCATCTCGTAAAGGTGTTACAAACCCAACATGTGACAGATTATAAAGTGCTAACACGGTGTTACGTCTGAATCCTCGATTTAAATAACGAAGTGGGGTCCAATCAAAATCGGCATAAGTTCCGTTTACATGCCCGGCAGCTTGATCAATTTGTTGAGCTAATTGCCCATAAGCATTGACATCCCCTCGGGAAGTGGGTGCAACCTGCATATAAACGATTTGTCGGTGCAATTCGTTATGATTCTTCAATAATTGTTCATAAGCTTTAAATCGATGGAATATGCCTTTGCTGTAATCAAGTCGATCTACACCAATCAACAGTTTCCGGTCTGCTAATTCTTTTTTCAGTTGTCGATATTCTTGGGAACGTTGCCCACTCTTAACAAGCTGTGGCATTTCGTCGGTTTCAATGCCAATTGGATAGACACCTGTTTGCGTCTGATGGCCCATACAATCAATCAATCCCGAAGGTGAAATATCACCTTTCAATGTGTATCGTATTGATTCATGAAAACCACGTTCATCCGTTAATGTGTGAAATCCAAGTAAATCATAATGGAGCATTTCTAATAGCAAATCATGGTGATCAGGAAGTGCTCGTAATAAATCTAATGGTGGAAAAGGGGTGTGCAAGAAAAATCCAATCGGGGATTTTACACCTGCTTCTCTCAGCATTCTGGCCATCGGGATCAATTGATAATCATGGATCCAGATTGTGTCATCTTCTTTCAGATAAGGGAGTAAATGGTCAACGTATTTACGGTTAACACCTAAATAGCCCATTCGAAAGTGATGGCGATAATTCATCAAATCTGGACGTTGGTGAAATAACGGCCATAACACACTATTGGCATAGCCACGGTAAAAGTTGTTGTATTCATTTTGCCGTAATCCAATAGTGACAAAGTCGATATTTTTCCGTCTCTCTTGTCTTATTTCTGAAACTGGGCGATTTTCAATTCGTCCGTTCCAGCCAAACCAAAGCCCACCGGCTTCAGCCATCGCCGCAAGTACTCCAACAGCTAACCCTCCCTGAGCGCCTTTGCTTAGAGATTCTGGCCTTGCGACTCGATTGGATACAATGACAAGTCGACTCATAGTTCATCCTCCCAACGTTTACTTAACATTCTGGCACAGTTGATGATGCCAACCATGCTATAGGTCTGTGGGAAATTCCCCCAGAGCTCGCCGCTGTCGGGTTCTATATCTTCTGAAAGGAGTCCAACATGGTTTCGTCTTTCGAGTAAATCTTCAAATAATTCTCGAGCTTGTTCGTCGCGACCAATAGAAGCCAATGCTTCGATATACCAAAAAGAGCAAATGGTGAAAGCAGTCTCTGGTGCGCCAAAATCATCTTCAATCACGTAGCGGAATATGTATTTACTGCCTGAAGGCCGTAGTTGTTGTTCGATTGACTCGACGGTTCCAATGAAGTTTGGATCATCGCCCTGAACATAGCCCAATGTGCAAGCTAATAGTAAGCTTGCATCCATCGTGTCGCCCCCCCAAGTGGCGGTGTAGCTGTTTAATTTCTCGTTAAATGCATTTTCCTCGATATCTTTACGCATGGTCTGTGCATGACTTTGCCAGTATTGTTCCCGTTGGGGGAGTTGTAATTTACGAGCAATCTGCCCGAGTCGGTCGGCGGCTGCCCAACACATCATGCTGGAGAACGTATGGACGTGCTGGCTGCCTCGCAGTTCCCAAAGGCCGGCATCAGGTTGATTATAATATTGAACAGCTTTTTCTCCGACCGCTTCAAGCAGCTGGAATAAACGCTGATCGCCAGGTCGGCGAATTCGTTCATCAAAAAACATCTGTGTTGCTGATAAAACAATTGCCCCATAGACATCATGCTGAATTTGATCGGCAGCCTGATTCCCAAAGCGAACCGGGCCCATTCCTTGATAACCATCTAACGCATCAATAATGCGCTCTTGCATGTGTTTATCACCATTGATGCAAAATACGGGTTGTAAATATTCATCATCAAGTGTTGCCGCTAAATTAACCAGATATTGTAAATACTGTTCCATCGTGGCGGTGATCCCAAGACGGTTTAGAGCATGCACTGTAAAATAACTATCTCGCAACCAGCAGAACCGGTAATCCCAGTTTCGTTCAGTATTTCGTGCTTCGGGAATTGAAGTAGTCATGGCAGCGACAATGGCACCTGTATCTTCAAATGCACTTAATTTTAAGGTGATTGCTGCCCGGATAACCGCATCTTGCCATTCAAATGGAATCGACAGGTTTCTAACCCAGTCCTGCCAGTTGCTCATGGTTTGGTTTAAAAAACGCTGTGTTAATTGCTTAATCGGCTCTTCAATACTCTCGTCACTTCCAAAAATCAGGTAACGTTCCTGATCCAGAATAAACCATTTTTCATCATGAATACTGACAACCGATAAATCAGTCGTTAATCGCAGTGACTGAGTTTCACCAATAAAGCTAATATGATTACTGCCTTCAATACGCTGGTACGGGACGTTTCGCTCATTATCAGCAGGACGTAGTCGAACTCGGATTTTTGGCGAGCCAATTGGCGTTAAAATACGCATGATAGTAATTGGGCGATGGGTTCGTCCATATAGCCAGAACCGCGGAGCAAAATCGGTAATGATCAGCCCATTCCCGCGTTGGTCATACAATGTTGTTTTTAAAATAGCTGTATTTTTAATATATTCTTGCTCACTATAGGAAAAATCAGCTACATCAACACCATAAGTCCCTGTAAGAGAGGCTTTATCACCTACTTTGAGCAATGAGGCAAAGACTGGATCACTATCAAAACGAGGCATACAAGACCAAACAATTTCACCCATCTTATTGACTAATGCACTAATCGTACAGTTGCCGATTAAGGCTAATTCCAAATTATTATCGGGCATATTATTCCTCGCAATATAAGCTTGAACTTAGAAATGAAAAAACATCCTGAGGAGATTGTAGGTGATAATCAGCAATTGTTTCGCCTTCACCAACTTTAACTGCAATGCCATTATGTTGCTTCACCCATGAAAAGGCATCTTCATCAGTAGTATCATCACCAAAATACCAAGGCGTTTTGTGTGTAAAGTGATGGTTTTGCATAAAGAATTCAAGAGCTGATGCTTTATTTACGCCCTTCGGTTTTAATTCTCGGATATATTTACCTCGTTGAATATTTACTCCACTATATTGATGCACTAGAGTATCTAAATATTCGTCGATCTTAATTTCTAATTTGGGGTTATTTCGGTAATGGATGGCTGAAGATAAAGGCTTGGCTTCCCATAGCAACTGATTGTTTTCACAGAAAGCCTTACATTGAGACATCAACTTATCAGGTAGAGGAGTAACATCAGGGTGAATAACAATATCACCAAACGGAACTTTTCTGAATTGCATTCCGTGGCTTCCCCCCATCAAAAGAAGGGGTAAACGGAGTAGTTTATCCAGTGATTCGATGCTTCGGCCACTGATAATAGCAAGCGCATGATTGGTTTTGCTATCGAGGGTTGTCAATAGGTTGCGCAGTTGCTCTGTTACGACAACTGCATCCGGGGTCGGCTGCAAGTCTACTAAGGTGCCGTCAAAATCTAAAAACATTGCAGATTGATTTAATATCAATTCAGGCAATTTGTTCTTCATATAACAGCTCTCCAGTTAATAGTATTATATAAACATAACGCGAATTGAAAAATAAAACAAGTCTGCTAATTTTCCTGGATGTTATGTTCTAAGATGAAAAATAAACAAAAACACTTAATAAATAAATTTAAATATTAAAGATAAAACTATATTAAGGTTAAAGTGAATTAACAATGAATAATAGAAGGTTATTTTTGAATATGAATTAATACTAGTAATTTAATGTCAATTATTGAAAAGATTATATCTAATTTAATGATTATATATTTTACTAAATAATCAATTGTTTCAAATAAAGGCCCATTAAAGGGCCTTATTATTTATTTTACTCTCATTCCTGGTTTGGCACCATCATCGGGGGAGAGTAACCAAATATCATCGCCTCCAGGGCCTGCTGCGGCAATCATCCCTTCTGATAGACCAAATCGCATTTTTCGGGGAGCTAAATTAGCTACCATAACGGTTAAGCGACCTTCTAAATCCTCAGGAGAATAAGCTGATTTTATGCCTGCAAAAACCTGACGCGTTTCGCCTCCTAAATCGAGCTGTAATTTCAGAAGTTTACGAGCTTCAGGGACGTGTTCTGCTTTGATGATGCGAGCAACTCGCAGATCAATCTTAGCAAATGTATCATAGTCAATCGTTTCACTAATTGGCTCATCAATTAATGGCCCCGTTGCTTTGGGTTGTTGCATTTTTGCTAAATCCTCTTTAGAGCTTTCGATCATGGCGTTGATTTTATCCATATCCACGCGCTGCATCAGAGGTTTAAATGAATTTATAGCCTGACCAAAGATAGGCTGATGAATTCCTTCCCAAGTGAGTTTGGAATTGAGTAACTGTTCAGTTTGCTCACCGAGCTCTGGAAGCACAGGTTTAAGATAGGTAATGAGGATTCGGAATAGTTCAATGGCTAATGAACAAACCTGATGAGCCTGTTCTAAAGTTTCGTCATTTTTTACTAACTGCCATGGAGCCTGTTCCGCAATAAATTGGTTGGCTTTATCAGCCAGAGCCATGATTTCACGAATGGCTTTGCCAAATTCACGCGTTTCGTAAAATTGTGCAATTGTTTCTTCGGCAGCAACAAATACAGAAAGTAACTGTGGATTTATATTCTCTTGGGACAGTTTACCGTCAAACCGTTTTTTTATAAATCCGGCGGTTCGGCTGGCAATATTTATGACTTTACCCACTAAATCAGCATTAACTCGCTGAGCAAAATCTTCAAGATTTAAATCCAAGTCATCGATCCGACTATTGAGTTTAGCGGCATAATAGTACCGCAGATAGGCTGGATCGAGATGTTTTAGATAAGTTGAAGCTTGAATAAATGTCCCCTTAGATTTGGACATTTTTTCGCCGTTTACGGTGACATAACCATGTGCAAAGATATTAGTTGGTTTGCGATAGCCAGCACCATCAAGCATTGCAGGCCAAAATAAGCCATGGAAATAGATAATGTCTTTGCCAATAAAGTGATAAACCTCAGCAGTGGAGTCTTGTTTCCAAAATTGGTCAAAATCAACATCATGCTGAGCGCAGTAATTTTTAAATGCGCCCATATAGCCAATTGGGGCATCTAGCCAGACATAAAAATATTTGCCCGGAGCGTCGGGAATTTCAAAGCCAAAATAAGGCGAATCTCGGCTAATATCCCATTGCTGGAGACCTTGCTCGAACCACTCGCGCAGTTTGTTTGCGATTCCTGCTTGAAGTGAGCCAGAATCGATCCACTCTTTGAGCATTGTTTCAAATGCTGGCAGGTCAAAGAAATAATGTTCCGATTCACGGAGAATTGGCGTTGCCCCAGAAACCACTGAGTGAGGGTTGATTAATTCTGTCGGGCTATATGTTGCACCACAGGAATCACAGTTATCACCATATTGGTCATCTGAACCACAACTTGGGCAAGTTCCTTTAACAAAACGGTCCGGTAAAAACATCTGTTTTTCCGGATCATAAAGCTGAGAGATAGTACGAGTTTTGATATAACCGTTATCGCGCAGCATTTTATAAATATGTTCAGAATAAAGGCGGTTTTCTTCACTATGAGTAGAGTAATAATTGTCAAAACCGATGCGAAAGCCAGAAAAGTCAGCTATATGTTCTTGACGAACTTGGTTAATAAGTTCTTCTGGTTTGATCCCAAGTTGTTGAGCTTTAAGCATAATAGGAGTGCCGTGAGCATCATCGGCACAGATATGATAACAGCTGTGCCCTCGCAGACGTTGGAAACGAACCCAAATATCAGTTTGAATGTGTTCGAGCAGGTGACCTAAGTGAATGGCGCCATTTGCATATGGCAGAGCACTTGTCACAAGTATTTGTCGTTTTGTCGTTGTCATGCTGGTTTAACTACTGTAATTAAAAAAGAAAGTTACGCTATTGGTTAATATTCACGTGAATCATAAGCAAAGCCCCTACCAAATAGTTGTTGATAGGTCTGCGGTGAGACCGTTCGATACCTTGTAATTGAGTGATACCCTTGGGACGACCCGTATATCATGACGAAAATATTTGATCTGACATCCTACCTGATTGGACCAAGTTTTCCTAGCCACCCCATCGCGTGAATGATGTAAATGCGTATAATACGTGCAAGCGAATGCAAAAAGGTAATATTATGGAAAATCAGGTTTTTCGACATCAACCAGAATATTGGTCAACAACGATTGAGCAATCCGGTTGGTTAACTCGCGATGAGAATAACCCCAATGGGTGGGTTTTTGCACCGCCGTTTTTTTGTCCACAAGTATATGCATATATTCATGAGCAGTTAGGGGAAGTTCGTTATTCACCTAAAGTGAGCGCAAGGGCTTTAAAAGGGAAAAATCAGACGCCCGTTAAGGGGGTTAAAAATATGCTGGCTGTGAGCTCTGCTAAGGGCGGGGTAGGTAAGTCGTCGGTGACTGTTAATTTAGCAACGGCGCTAGCTAAAGCAGGAGCTCGGGTGGGGATACTCGACGCAGATATTTATGGCCCTTCAATTCCGCTATTACTGGGCCTTGAAGGAGCGCAACCAGAGTCCAATGATGGTAAAACGATGGAACCGCTGGTCGCGCATAACGTCTATGCAAATAGTATTGGTTTTTTGCAGCCCCCCGAAGAGGCGGCTATTTGGCGTGGTCCGATGGCCAGTAAAGCGCTAATGCAACTTCTTGCTGAAACCAATTGGCCTGATTTGGATTATCTACTAATTGATATGCCCCCAGGCACTGGTGATATTCAACTAACAATGGCACAGCAAATGCCTGTAACGGCGAGTCTTGTGGTTACTACCCCACAAGCACTCTCATTAAGAGATGCACATAAAGGCATTTCAATGTTTTTCCATGTCGATGTTCCAGTGCTCGGAATTATCGAAAATATGAGTTATTATGTCTGCTCGTCTTGTGGGCATAGACATCGGTTATTTGGTGAGCAGGGAGCAGAAATGTTGTCGCAGGCAACGAAGCTACCGTTGCTAGCTAAATTACCATTTGATCAGAATGTTAACGTATGCAATGAAAAAGGGAATGATCTTCAGCAGCTTGATTGCCCAAGTGCTGGTATTTATCTCTCTTTGGCTGAGCAACTATCAACACGCCTGTATTTTAATTCAGGTGAACGTGCTGAGCCCATTGCCGTTGAAGTACTCTAAAGTGGGATGGATTCAATTAGAGTACTAATTTAACAAACTGTTAACCCCGTACGTTATAAACGCACGGGGTTTTGCTATATGTAATGTAAATCATTTTCAATTAACTGCTTTTGTATAAATATAATCATATGTCTAAATCGTCTAAGTGTGTGGTGATCGGGATAGCCGGAGCTTCCGCATCAGGCAAGAGTCTGTTTGCTAAAAGTGTCTATCAAGAGGTGAGTGATGAAATTGGTGCAGGTTGTATCAGTGTCATCTCCGAAGATTGCTATTATAAAGATCAATCGAATATGTCGATGGCGCAGCGCGTCCGCACTAATTATGATCATCCTCAGTCGATGGATCATGCGCTGCTTGTTGAGCATCTTAAATTACTTAAATCGGGGACCGCTATCGAGATGCCACAGTATTCGTATACTGAGCATACCCGTTTACCAACAACTAAGCATCTTGGACCAACCAGAGTTATTTTACTTGAGGGCATTTTGTTGTTTACTGATGAAGCGATTCGCTCCCAGATGGATGCAAGCATCTTTATGGACACGCCGTTAGATATCTGTTTAGCACGACGAATTGAGCGAGATGTTCGAGAGCGTGGACGAAAATTGGAGTCCGTTCTGGCCCAATACCATTTAACAGTTCGGCCAATGTTTAAGCAATTTATTGAGCCTTCTAAACAATATGCGGATGTAATTATTCCTCGGGGCGGTAAAAATCGTATTGCAATTGATATTATCAAAACGCGAATTCGCCACTTATTAGCCCAATCAGAGGAGAAACACTAATGCGATTATGCGATGTCGATATTAAACAGTGTCTGGCTGACGGTCGCATTGTGATTGCTCCTGCTCCTTCTGAAGACATGATTAGTGGTGTCACTGTTGATATCCGCTTGGGTCATGAGTTTCGAGTATTTAATGATCACACTGCACCGTATATTGACTTAAGTGGCCCAAAGGCAGAAGTTACTGAGCAGTTGCACAAAGTGATGAGTGATGAGATTTACATCTCCGATAGTGAAGCGTTTTTCTTGCACCCTGGGGAACTTGCCTTAGCCGCAACTTATGAGTCGGTGACTTTGCCTGATGATTTAGTCGGGTGGTTAGATGGGCGTTCATCACTTGCGCGACTTGGCCTCATGGTCCATGTGACGGCACATCGAATTGATCCAGGATGGTCCGGAAAAATAGTTCTTGAGTTTTATAATTCAGGTAAGTTGCCATTAGCGTTACGCCCGAAAATGGCTATCGGAGCTTTGAACTTTGAAACATTATCGGGTCATTCGGCCAAACCGTATAATAAACGTGCCAATGCTAAGTATCGTAATCAACAGGGCGCAGTGGCAAGTCGTATTGATGAAGATGAACAAGCGTCCTGAGGATTTAAAGCATGCGTAAATGGATGATTGCGCTGGTCGCATTAATAGCTGTGACTTGTGCTGCAATTCTGACGGTTGTATTACAGATCAATCCAAACGATTTTAAATCGGTGATTAGCCAAGAAGTAAAGGCTAAAACAGGGCGTACCTTAACGATAGCTGGCAATATGCACTGGCATTTTTGGCCGTTAACGCTCTCTGCCAGTGATATGTCATTGAGTGATGATCCCGATTTTCGGGATGGGAAGTTGTTGTCGATTGGCCAGATGAAGGTGGCTGTTTCACCTTGGGGACTGGTGGAAAAGCATCTTGAGTTAGGCAAAATTGAACTATCCCAAGTTTCTGTGCATTGGCTACGTAACGCGCAAGGACAGACTAATATACAGTCATTATTAAATGATGTGCGACGTGCATCAGGCACTCATATTGTTGATCCATCTTTGTGGCAAGTTTCGACTCAGGGCATTGAGATCCATGATGCCACTTTGGATCTTACGGATCAGTTAGATCACCAGCATATTCAGATAGCTCCGCTCAATATTTCATTGGGTTCAAAAAGCGCTGATCAGTCTCGTCCTTTAGATATATCGTTGCATTTTAATGATGGCGTTCATCAATTACAGAGCAGTCTCAAAGCTTCTGTCCGGGTGACGAATAATTGGACCAACTGGACATTGATTGATTTTACCCAAACGACTCATTTTCATGGACTATTTCAAAAGCAAGGTTTAGAGAAGTTGACCCTTTCAGGGGCTGCGCATTTTGATTCAAAATCGAAGCAATTAGTCATGCGCCCCTTATCGTTCAGCTTTAATAAGCAACCTTCAATGGATGGAGAATTAGACTTTGATGGCCAGCACATCCCTTATAATGTGACCTTTAACGTCACTGGAAGCGCATTACAGCTCCCTCGTTTTGAAACGTTACTCAATCGATTTGGCCATCAGCATATTCAAGGACTTGATCTCGTTAATGCACAAGGCCAGTTCAAGCTAGATCAATTAAAAATGGGGCGTGTTACGCTTGATCATCTGTTATCAAAAGTTCTTGTCAAAAAAGGGGCAATTAAGTTCCAGCAACTGACGGCGGATTTTTATGAGGGGAATATTAGCGCCAACACTGAGCTTGATTTAAGTCAGAATCCAGTGACCTTTGCCGTCACCGGAGATATTGCTGGCGTTGATGCAAATGCTTTGTTTCAGAGTTGGTGTGCTCGCTCGCCGGTGACAGGAACATTGCGTTTGAGCACGCAATTAGAGGGAACATTGCCTATCCAATCTTTTCATAATGTCAAAGGAAATGTGCAGGTCAACTTAGCAGATGGATTGCTTCGCGGTGTTGATTTAACCTCGTTAGCAAGCAGTGGGCAAAGCAGCCTTAAACAGTTGAGCGGTCGAGCTGAATTTACCTCAGATCAATTAAACTTGCAGGCCATTCAAATGCAATTGGCAAGTGGCGTTGCACGTCATGGCTCTGGACACTGGAATGAAAAAGCTGACCAGGCCATGGTGACATTATTAAGTGGTGATAAATTTTTAAAACGGCTGAGCGTAAGTCATGAACTTTGTCAGCCACACTATTTATTTAAAAACTAGTGCTGAAGTGGATAGGTCGCAATAATTTGAGTTGGCTGGCCCAGCGAGTCGACAATTGCGATACCTATTCCGCTGATACTTCCTTCAGTTTTGGGAACCTGTTTGTGGACCTTAGTTTTAAAAATCGCTAGATTCTTATTGTTTTCATTAGCCAATAATGTCATATGAGGCTGAAAATTCTGGAATACATTTGGGCTACCGTAGCGTCTGAAAGCAGCGAGCTTATTCGGATATTTCTTGACCCAATTGGGTAACGTCGGTTGTGGGGCTCGATAATCCTCCGCAGCAAGTGTTACTGTATCTGCTAATTTTTGTAATCGCTTAGACCAGTTAATATCGATAAAAACCCAATTTCCTTTGGTAATGGTGATCCCTTTTGCTTCTATAGGCAAAGATGGGGTGTGCTGTGCTATTTGGCGAACCACTTTTTGTATCGATGGCAGTGCTCGCTCGGGAAATTCGGTTAAATATAGCGTGATATGGGGTTGCTTACCTTTGGCGTAAAATGTCGTCATTCCTAAATTAGCCAAGGTTTGGCTATTTTCTTCTACTAAATTCTGAATCCTATCTGAGGGTAGGGCAAAAATATCGACGGAGATATTTTTAGCCCATGCCGAATGGACGAACAGGCTTGCTGAAATAGCCATGGTCAGTTTCAGTGATCTAATCCAATACATAAAAGCTCCTGTAACTATGGAGATACATTATGATTTAATCACTTTACATGTGACATTTTGATGATATGCAGCTGAAATCGTTATAATTGCTCTTAAATATGGCCTGTTCTGGTAACCTATGCGGTATGCTGAGAATAGGCGGTTAAGAGTAGTCGTTCAGAGGCAACCAGATAGTCGTGCAATAAAGTGACAGCCTGATTTATCTTTCCGGCAGTGAGGAGCATCAACAGTTGGTCATTTTTCTCAATGTAGGGTGAATGCAGTCTCTCAGGAGAACCCAAAAAGTTAAATGCTAACCTTAATTCTGCCGCAATGCTATAAAACAGGTGTTGCAGTCGTTTACTGTCAGAGAGTGAGACTAATGCTCGGTGAAATTCCATATTAGCAGTGCCAACGCCCTGCCAGTTACTTTGATGTCGTAACTGTAGCGCCTTCTGAATGGCTTGTCGCATCGTGGGTAAAGCCGGATGAAATGGATAGGACTGTTTAATGGCATCGATCTCGATGACTCGTCTTACTCGATAAATATCGATGATATCTTGCACTTGCGGACACGCCACACAAACCCCTCGGTGCGGTTGATAAACGAGCAGTCCTTCTTGAGTGAGTAGCCGAAATCCTTCGCGTAGCGTGTTACGAGAAACTTCAAGCTGCTCGCTTAAATTCGCTTCACTTAAACGTTGCAGTGGTAATAGCTCCCCTTCCGTAATAAGTTCTCTGATCTGTTGATAGACGCGTTGGCTGAGGCTTTGTTGACCTAGTTTACCCTTCATGTTGACTCTTGAATCTTAGTCTTTAATGCATTCAGCATTGCACACCGCGATGGATCAAACAAGAAAACTAAAAGCACCAACTATGTGCAATATTGCACCAATAGTGTGCTTTTATTTACATTGCAGAGGCTTTTTAGCTAAAATTCAGTTGAAATACCTGAAATTTGATCGTCTATTAAGTCATTATTGTTCAACAATTATTTATTGAGTATCCACATTATTTTTATAAACCCATGATTTTGGCCCATTATTTGCTGGTATTCGTGAATGCATGAGAATGCTGCAATTGTGTCAGCTTAAGGTGGCTCAATAGTGGTTTTGCCTTGATAGTTAAATGAAGAATGTCTCTGGAATTGGAAACAGACTGTTTTGAATCATAGTGAGTTGGTACGGGATATTCCATGATGTGCTCTCAGAGTCCTTTTAAGAAATAGATTCAATTATTAGTGAGATAAGCATGGTTTCAATCGATCTAAATAGCGATTTGGGGGAAAGTTATGGAGCTTGGCGTATGGGAGATGACCAAGCCATGCTCGATATCGTGAGTAGTGCCAATATTGCTTGTGGTTTCCACGCAGGGGACCCGGCGACAATATTAACCACATTGCGCCAGGCTAAAGACGCTAAGGTTGCGATTGGGGCGCATATTAGTTATCCCGATCGCGTTGGGTTTGGCCGTCGAAAAATGGACTTAAGTTACAGTGAACTTTTTTCAGATAGCTTGTACCAGATAAGTGCCTTGAGTGGCTTGGCGCATAGTGTCAATGTTCAAGTTCGTTACGTGAAGCCACACGGTGCATTATATAATTCAATTGCTCAAGATTTAGCACAAGCTCAGGCAGTTATCGACGCGATAACTGCCTTTGATAGCTCGCTAGCGATGGTCGTTCTGGCTGGAAGTCCTCTCGTTGAATTAGCTAAACAGCAAGGGATTCGCGTGATTCAGGAAGTCTTTGCTGATCGTGCTTATCAAAAAGACGGCCAACTTGTTTCCCGGCGTATACAAGGTGCTGTGATTGCAGATCCTGATCTGATATGTCAGCGTATGATCTCACTGATCAATACATCTAAAATTCCTACAATCGATGGTGGTTATACCAGCGTTCAAGCTGACTCTATTTGTGTCCATGGTGATAATCCAGAAGCAGTCGCGATCGCTTCTAAATTGCGTGATGCACTTAAACAGGTAGGGATAAATATTCAGGCGTTTTCGTAAAATCTGTGTTTATGGCTCATTATCATAAGGAATATTCCGTTGCGTTTTTTACCCGTTAATTTAACTGCTTTATTAGTCGAATTAACAACTTTAGAACAAGCTATTGCCTTACATCGAAATTTAATCAATGAGCCTATTGAAGGAATTATGCAGATGTTGCCGGCGGCTAGGACGGTGTTGATTGAATATGATCCGCTATATCTATCAAAGCAGCAATTAGCGCAACAAATATCGCAGCGTTCATTCGAGCAAAGCTCATTGTCATTAGGCAAACTGGTTAAAATCGATGTTGAATATAATGGTTGCGATCTGGGAGAAGTGGCCGAATATCTCAATCTATCGGTTAACGCTTTGATTGATTGGCATACCGAGGCACCGTTTCAGGTCGCTTTTACTGGTTTTGCGCCAGGATTTGCCTATCTAAAAGCATTGGGAACCTCGTTGGTGGTACCTCGGCGGAACTCGCCTAGGGCCAAAATTCCAGCCGGTTCAGTGGCTTTAGCCGGTGAATTTAGCGGAATTTACCCTAAGGATAGTCCTGGCGGTTGGCAGTTGATCGGCCAGACTTCACAAGCGATGTGGGATCTTAAACGTGAAAGGCCCGCGTTACTAGAACCTGGTGATCGGGTTCAGTTTGTGAATGCCCAAAAAATTGCGATAACTGTCCCCAAAATCATTGAGCGATCATCTCCCCCTTCAAGTGTCGCACCATCAACGAATGGATTAATTGTGAATAGTTCTGGTTTATTCACTACTTTTCAAGATTTAGGGCGTGTTAACAAAGCCTCTCAAGGGGTTTCGCCCTCAGGGGCAATGGATCAATATGCCTATCGGGTGGCGAATCGGTTAGTTGGAAATTGTTTGGATGAGGCCGTTATAGAGTTAACTCACGGACATTTTTCGGCCTGTGTAGCGGGCGAATTGGTTGTTGCGCTCACTGGAGCGCCTTGTCAACTAAGTGTTAAGGATCAAGAAGGGCGTGCAGTTGAATGTCAATTTAATCAACCGTTTGCTTTATGTGAAGGCGACACCTTGTCCATTGGGGCGAGTAACGCCGGGGTGCGTAGTTATCTGGCTGTCCGTGGCGGCTGGTTATGTGACAAAGTACTTGAAAGTGCTAGTTTTGATTCGCTTGCTAAGTTAGGACCTTTGCCATTACGCGTGGGAGATCGCATTTTGGCACGGACATCATCGCTGCTGAGTGCGGTTCAAACTAATTATTGTGAACCCACTGAACGTTATCCCACCACTCGTGATGTTGTAAAATTGGATATTGTATTGGGCCCTCACTGTGATTGGTTCAGTGAGCATGCCCTTGATGTTTTAAGCTCTGCTCGCTGGGTGGTTGCAAAGCAGTCTGATCGCATTGGTATTCGCTTAGAATCGACGGAAACTCTCGAGCGCAAAGTGGCTTATGAATTACCCAGTGAAGGCGTTGTAGCTGGCTCAATTCAAGTGCCTGCGAATGGTCAACCGCTTATTTTTATGCGCGATCACCCATTAACCGGAGGATACCCAGTGATCGCCTGTATTACTGATTACCACCTCGATTTAGTCGCTCAGTTACCTGTTGGGGCATCCGTTCAATTTCACCCCATCTCACCGTTTGCGGAGATTTAGTTATGTCGTTTCATTTTAGCTCGAATCATCAACCGAAAGTTTTAATCGCAAACCGAGGTGAGATTGCGGTTCGGATTATTCAGGCCTGCCATGATGTAGGTGCTCTGGCGGTGGCCGTTTACGCGGATACAGATAGCCAAGCCATGCATGTTGAGATGGCTGATGAAGCTTATGCGCTCGAAGGACGCACAGCCCAAGACAGTTATCTGAATATTGAAAAGCTGCTCAGTATTGCCAAGCGGTGCCAGGCTACTATGGTTCATCCAGGATATGGTTTTTTATCTGAACGTAGTGAATTTGCGCAAGCGGTGATTGCAGCAGGGTTAACTTGGATTGGTCCAGCGCCTGAAACTATCGATATGCTCGGTAATAAAGTTTCTGCCCGTCAGCTAGCTCAGAAGGTAGGAGCCCCGCTTGCTAAAGGTACTGATAAACCTGTTGCAAATGCTCAAGAAGTGATTGCCTTCGCAAGACAGTATGGTTTGCCAATTGCGATTAAAGCAGCGTTTGGTGGTGGTGGGCGTGGATTAAAAGTTGCTCGTAAAATGGAAGATGTTGCGGAGCTTTATCACTCAGCCGTACGTGAAGCTCAAGCGGCTTTTGGTCGCGGAGAATGCTTTGTTGAGCAATTTCTGGAAAGTCCTCGACATATTGAAGTGCAAGTCTTGTGTGACCAATTTGGGCAGATTGCTGTTTTGGGTACTCGCGACTGCTCCTTGCAGCGGCGTAATCAAAAGCTAGTTGAAGAAGCGCCAGCACCTTACTTAACGGCTGAACAGCGTCAAACGCTCCATGCCAGTGCGCGCGATATTTGCCAAGCAGCACATTATGTGGGGGCTGCTACAGTTGAATTTTTATTAAGTCGAGATGGGACGATAGCCTTTTTAGAGGTGAATACTCGTTTGCAAGTTGAACATCCGGTAACTGAGATGATCACCGGGATCGATATAGTGGTTGAGCAATTGCGTATTGCCAGTGGTCTGAAATTAGATTGTGCTTTAGACGTCGGTGTTCAAGGGCATGCCTTTGAGTTTCGTATTAATGCCGAAGATCCGGGCAAGGGTTTTTTGCCTACTCCGGGTACCATTACCCAATTTAAAATACCTACCGGTCCGGGGGTGCGACTTGATACAGGCGTTTGCTCTGGTTCTTTAGTGCCCGGTGAGTTTGACTCATTAATGGCCAAACTTATTATTTATGGCCAAGATCGTGAACAAGCACTACAAAGAGCGGGTCGTGCGTTAAGTGAATTCGTGATTGAAGGTGTAAGTAGTGTATTAGATTTCCATCGGGCGGTAGTTGAATGCGAGGATTTTGTTGAAGACTTCGCGGTTCATACACGGTGGATAGAAACCCAGAAAAAATTGAAATTTACCAGTAGTCCTAGACCTCAATCAGATGCTCGCGCTATGCATCGTTTTATGATCGAAATTGATGGTAAACGTTGTCAGATCGGTTTGCCAGCTGAGTTGTTGGCCGGGTTTAATCGTGATGCTGTGCAGTTAGAACAACTGGATCCTTTGCAAGGTGAGATGAACTCTGGGAGAGTGAATGCCCCCATTACTGGTTCCTTGTATCAATGGCGTGTGGCTGATGGAGAAACCGTGAAAAAAGGACAAACCATTGCAATTATGGAGGCAATGAAAATGGAACTTCAGGTTTTTGCTCCATGTGATGGCAAGCTTGTACAGCAAATAGGTGAGGGGGAAGCGGTATCAGCGGAGCAAATTATTGGTCAGGTTATGACATCTTGCTAGGGACTGTTGACCTTTGGTGGTTGAATTTTGTTCAAATTAAACGCATTTTGAACGCGGCGCCCCCTGCGTCGCTTAATGAGTGAAGCAAGCA
>NZ_SMGD01000019.1 GCF_004339545.1 Celerinatantimonas diazotrophica
AGTCACTAACAGTCGATGATTAAATCATTTTGCAAATCATCTTCTGTGAGTGCCCACACAGATTGCTTGATAGATTGTTAAAGAACGTTGCTTCATCAGCACTTTGCCGTTGAAGCGGATGCGCATCTTACGCATCAGCGGAAAGTCTGTCAACGATTATTTTCGTTTTTTGCTTTCCGTTTCAACCGCGATAAACCCGGCTGAAACCCTGAAAGAGCAACCGTTGAAGCGGTGTGCCGTGTCAGTGGTGGTGCATTATAGGGATACGGCAGTTTTACGCAAGCGGTTTTTGTGATTTTTCTCTACTTTTTGATTACTTGTAGAGATTTCATCCAATTTTGGACATGGAATGACGAAAACGATGGTATTTTATACAACTTCAGCCCATTTTTGGGTACGGCACACCTAGGGACTGTTGACCTTTTGTAATTAGTTTTGCAGAAATCTGAGAGGGATTTAGGCAAGGCAAACGTTGTGCCGTGTAGTTATTGGCCACAAAGAACGTTTAACGCTGGATAAATTCCTCTCAGATACTGCCCTTGGGGTTCATTTAAACGCATCCTGAACTTTGTTGCACCCTGCTTGCTTAACTCATTAAGCGACGCAGGGGGCGCCGCGTTCAAAATGCGTTTAATTTGAACAAAATTCAACCACCAAAGATCAACAGTCCCTAGTGAATCGGTAATTTTTTAAGATATGACATTCATCAAGAGATAATTAGGATTCCCTCAGGCATACCTCACCATTATGGTAAAGTATAGCCACTCTCAGTAAAGAACGAGGATAGCTATGGTTTTAAAGATATATCAGAACAAATCACCGACGTTAGCAAAGCGAGTTTATGTCGACGAAACCGCCGTGCTCGTTGGGGATATCCAACTTGAAGATGACAGTAGTATCTGGCCACAGGTCGCAGCCCGTGGTGATGTCAATCAGATTCAAATTGGTCAACGCACTAACATTCAAGATGGCAGTGTCCTGCATGTCACGCGGCATAGTGAGAAAAACCCAGCCGGCTATCCACTGTATATCGGGGATGATGTCACAGTTGGCCATCATGCCACTTTACATGGCTGTTGCATTGGGAATTGCGTATTAGTTGGAATGGGCGCTATCGTGTTAGATGGTGCGATCATTGAAGACAATGTCATGGTCGGTGCTGGTAGTTTGGTACCACCGGGCAAGCGTTTACAATCAGGCTATTTATATATGGGCAGTCCCGTCACAAGAGCCCGGGCACTCACAGACGATGAAATTAAATTTTTAAAACAATCAGCTGAAAACTATCGCATCCTAAAAGATGAATACCTCAGCGAGGCATCGGCCAAATAACACATTCACTATCTGGCCGTTGCCGTGTAAATCTACAAATTATGTAGCAATGTTAGCAAGCGTTGCCCTTCTTGTGACGTTTGCTCGTGTTGCGGGGCATTCAATCTCGGCGAATCCACTCTTGGTAAGCCCGCTAAAGCTTGCATCAGAGCCGGAGTGTTTTGCACCCGGGCCTGTTCTTTTGCATTCAAAAAGCTGACGGCTTGTTCGATACTGTGCGCATCCGCAATTTTAATTGCCGCGGTTGCATCGATAGCTTCGACATCCCCCGCCTCTCTTGACTCATAACGATCCATCAATTGCATATGGATGTTAAACCAGCTTTTATCACTGGCGATATCAATTAATGATGGCGTTTGGATAAGCTGTTGTTCGTACGTTGCCAATGCTTGCTCCATCTCTTGCCAGATAGGTGGCAACTGAGCTTCCTCGGGAATCTTTAAAATACCCCAACGTTTAATCACCTGACCTATTTTATTTGAGCCTGTCCATGATGACAGCGGCACCGCTAACACCATACCGATAATTGCTGGCGACAACCAAGCTAGAACATCGAGTGAAATTACATATGATGATATCGCCAGGATCATTCCGCCAATCACATGCCAACGATGACGATGCCACAGCTCTATCCAAGGGATACGCCCATCATCACGACGCTGCGGATTCCAACCACTATCTTGACCTAACACGATAGAGGTCACCGCCCCCGAATGGATTAGCATCATAATGGGGGCTATCAGAGCTGAAACAATCATCTCAACGATGAAGCTTATCAATACTTTTAAGAAGCCTCCTGCTTCGCTGCGACTTTTTTTATCCCAGAGAAACGAAATGAGCCCCAGTACTTTCGGACCAAATAAGATCCCCATCGTCACGACAAATAACCGTAAGGCTCGTTCAGGATCCATCAGCGGCCAAGTGGGAAACAACGAATATCCTTGCGGAAAGTATTCAGGGCGCACAAACTGATATTGCAGTGCTAACAAAAGGCCTGAAATAATTAGCATTAGCCATAGTGGAGAAGACAGATAGGACATAATTCCAGTCATGATGTGCATACGACTGACCCAATGCAGACGTTTGCCACCGATCACCCGAGAATGCTGCAGATTCCCCTGACACCAACGTCGGTCACGTACGGCTAGATCAATAATCGACGGCGGTGATTCTTCATATGATTCATTCAGATCATCTGCAATCTCAACACTCCAGCCGCTACGACGTAACAACGCCGCTTCGACAAAGTCATGGCTTAAAATATGGCCACCAAATGGTGGCTTACCTGGCAATTTAGGTAACCCCGCAGATTGCATAAATGCCTTGGTCCGAATAATTGCGTTATGCCCCCAGAAGTTGCCCTCTTTTTGCGTCCACCAAGACAATCCAGACCCGACAATCGGCCCATACACGCGTCCAGCAAACTGCTGCAAGCGAGCCACAAGCGTCGTCCCATTAATTAAACGAGGAATCGTCTGTAGCAGACCCAAGTCAGGATTTTGCTGCATCCGCCGCGCCATTTCGACCATCACGCGGCCACTCATTAGACTATCTGCATCGAGCACTAAAAGATGATCATATAAACTTCCCCAGCGCACGCAGAAATCCTCAACATTCCCCGACTTACGGGCAATATTTTGGCGGCGGCGACGATAATAAATATTGACTTTATCGCCGATATTCTCTCGCATCAGCATCACGGCCTGTTCTTCTTTACGAGCCATATCCGCATCTGTCGTGTCACTGATAATGCACCAGTCAAAATGCCCTTGCCCACCGGCTTCAACAACTTGTCTGGCCATTGCCTCAAGACCGGCAAATAGTCGAGCCGGATCTTCATTATAGGTTGGCATTAGTACTGCTGTACGAGTCGTTATAGGCTCATCAGACCACTGCACTTCTTTATTGGAGCGGGCCAGCACCGAAAAAAATCCAGCAATGGCACCAGTAAACGCCACCGTAATCCAACAGAAGGTCAGTGCGAATAAAATCAGAACCATATATTCCAGCGGAGTTAAACCGCCAATTCCTAATACAGCCCGCATTTCATTAATGGCTAAAGCAGAGATTACTAATGCCCCACCCAGTACCAATATGCGCCGCCAAGACAATGAACGCACCGCACTGCGATTGATCGGTTGGCGAACTTGAGCAGCACTAAAATGATGGAGATCCTGTGCTGGCATTTCGGCTCGATGCTCATTCGGCATTCCCGGCTCACATGAGTTAGGAGTTTCTTGCATCATGACCTCGATTAATTAGCAGTCCAACGATCAAGCCAAGTTTCAGCTTTACGATTATCGGAAAAAGTTAGTTCCGCCCGCAGCTCCGACGATTTTTGCCCATCCGCATCAAGGATAAATCGTACGCGATATCCCGGATTATGTGGGTTTTTCACCAGAGAAACATTTGATACTTTGCCAGCAGAAGCTGTGACATTTACGGTGGGCATCGGAGCATTTACCACAGATTTGCCTTTCGCCCCCGAGTAATCAATCACAAATATCCGTTTGTTTGCATCAGAACTCCCTGGAGCCTGACCACTGTAAGTACCACTAACGATATAGGTTGTATTACTGGGCGGATGTGGTGACTGTCCCCAATGCAAGCGATACGAAAAGTCATATTCACTGCCTGCTTTTAGCGGATCTTTAGGCTGCCAATATGCGACGATATTGTTATGGATTTCACTATCCGATGGGATTTCAATGAGTGTCACGCTACCTTTGCCCCAGTTACCAATAGGCTCAACCCAAAGGCTAGGACGGTCCTGAAAATTGGCTTTTAGATCCTGATAATCAGAAAACTTGCGATCACGTTGCATCAAACCAAAGCCAATCGGAGCTTCGTCAACAAAACTACTCATCTGCAAGGTTTTGGGATTATTCAAAGGACGCCAGAGACGTTCACCTTTACCATTCACCATTAACAGTCCGTCAGAATTGTGCACTTCAGGACGATAATCATCGATATTCTGGCGATCATTGGTTGAGAACATATACATACTGTTCATCGGTGCCAATCCAACTTTTCGAATGTCCTTACGTGGAAACAGCGAAGCCTCGACATCCACTACCGTGTCATCATTGGGTCGAATCGTAAAACGATAGGCACCGGTTACACTCGGACTATCAAGCAATGCATTCACGACGATGCTATTGCTGCTGGCACTAGGTTTTTCTACCCAGAAAGCCCGAAAAACTGGGATCTCTTCACCCTTCGGATCGGCTGTATCAATCGCTAAACCACGAGCAGATGCCCCCCAGCTTTCACCTTTACCAATTGCCTTAAAATAGCTAGCGCCTTGAAACTGCATCACTTTGTTATAAGTTTCAGGCTGATTGAGATGGTAATACAAACTTAAGCCAGAAAAACCAATATCTTGTTCAGGCAATGGCAACGCCTGACCCGCGGTATTGGTAAAATATTTAGGTGAAAAAGCAATATGCTGCGCTTGATCACCATCAACCTTCGCAATCTCAACCGGCATCTTAAAATAAGAGCCGCGCATCAACAGTTGCATTTTAAATGGTAAATTATCTTTGCCCCAGATCGCCTGAGCCGGTTGGAAAAGAATATTTTGATAATCTGCCAATGACATATCGACAAGTTTTTTCGGCAGCGGTTCTCGCGGTGCCTGATAAGGCGAGTGCGACAGTTTTTTTGCTATCTGGATAACTTGATTGCGGTCATATGGACCACTTTTGGTATATTGAACATAAGGCTGAGGAGGTTGGTCCCCATTCATCGTATCATCAGCATATGCATAACTGGCGGTCACTGAAACCAGTGAAAAGGCAACAACAATTTGCTGTGTTTTCTGCCACAAGTTACCCATCTGGTGCTTCTGAGTTTTCTTCATGAAATCTACCTTTACTGGTACGTTATTTAAACGCTAATTAGGGAATCATCTTGTTATTTTGTCGCTCCCCTATGACATCGGGATCTCTCTATTGTTTATTTATTCATCATTTTCATGAAATAGTCGCTAATACTTTTATTAAGAGTCTTTAGCTCAAAATAAACAACAAGATAAAAACATGACGACTAATATAATTGAGCTTATTAAAAAAGAACATCCATAAATATAGATATCGATTTCCCCATAGAGTAGTTATTATCCCATTCAAATCGATTACATTGATTAAGTACGCAGGTTTCGACGTAATTCGTTAATAACAGAACGAGTTCCAGGGCGTAAACCACGCCAGATGGCAAAACTTTCAGCCGCTTGAGAGACTAACATTCCCACACCATCAAGCACTTGCCGGGCCCCCAGATTTTTAGCCCATTGATTAAAAGGCGTCAATCCAGACATATACATCATGTCATAACAACAAATTTTATGATGAATGAGCGCATCTGGCAGCGCCAATGCATGACCACTCAGACTGGCTGAGGTAGCATTAATAATTAAATCAAATGACTCATCCAGCGCTTCAATTAATGAATAATCCACATGACCATAATCGCTAAACTGGTCTGCAAGCGCCTTGGCTTTAGCTGGCGTGCGATTACAAATAACGACTTGGGCGGGATTGGCTTTTAGTAACGGGCCTAATACACCACGGGCAGCGCCGCCTGCGCCCACCAGCAAAATTTTCTGATTTTCAAGTCCGCCAAACTCGAGTTTTAAATCCGCGAGCAACCCTGCTCCATCGGTATTATCACCTAAGATAATACCGTCATCGGTGACCTTCAGGGTATTAACGGCCTGAGCCAACTTGGCCCGCTCAGTCAGTTGCTGCGCATAATGATAAGCTTCTTGCTTAAACGGTACGGTCACATTGCAACCGCGTAATCCATTTGCAAATAACACATTGATCCCTTCTACGAAACGATCTTCAGGAAGGTCAAGTGCTTCGTAAGTCATCTGCTGAAAGGTTTGACGGGCAAAAAGGGTGTGAATAAACGGAGATTTGGAATGACTAACCGGATGACCGATCACTGCATAACGATCCACAATACGCCTCAGGTTGAAAATAAGTAAATAATCATCACACCTTAGCGATTTTTCACGGTAATTTCGAGGAGCAATTACAATACAGTGGCTAATGCCACTGTATTTATCATATTAATCTTCCAGAGCAACATCATCATCATCATTGCTTACATAGTCATCATTGCCGGCTATTACTTTCGGCGATCCAACCAGAGCATGAAAACGACGACGCCCAGTACGTTGTTTAAATTTAAGCCAAGTTTTTTCCTCGAGCGATTCAGCGGTTTGTTCACCACGACAAACAGCGACAAAATGTTGCTCAACCACATCATTCGGCTGACGAATTTGTTCATCAAGCTCTTTAAATGCGTGGCCAAAGCTTTCTAACACCTGCGCTTCTTTAATCGTAAAAACCCCAGAGCGTGAAAACCCTCTTGGAAAATGCTTGTCGTCATAAAAACGACGATTCGTTGCAAAAGATCCACTCATCACTAGCTTCATCTCTTCTAAAACGATGCATAGCATCACAACTAACTTTCACAGTGAGTAAATAATCTAAAGTAAGTAAACATGCAAGCAAAAATGATGAATTTTTTGTTTAAATCAATCTTGGTTCTCATTCATCTAACCAATTGCGAGGCTTGAGATATTCGCCAAGCCTAGACTCATCTGAATTAGCCTGAGGCTGATACCCATATTGCCAGCGAACCAAAGGTGGCATGGACATCAAAATCGATTCCGTTCGTCCCCCACTTTGCAAGCCAAACAAAGTACCGCGATCGTAAACTAAATTAAACTCCACATAACGGCCACGACGATATAATTGGAAGTCTCTTTGTGCCTGCTCGTATGGATGCGCCATACGTCGTTTGACGATCGGTAAATAACCATCTAAAAATCCCTGCCCTACCGCTTTAAGGTAGGCAAAACAACTGGCAAAATCAGGGCTATTTAGATCATCAAAAAATAATCCACCAACACCGCGCGCCTCATGTCGATGAGGCAGATAAAAATACTCATCACACCACTTCTTATGCTCACGATAACGTTCTTCACCAAATGGCACACACAGATCATGGGCGACCTGATGCCAGTGGCGAATATCTTCGTCAAATGGATAAAACGGTGTTAAATCAAATCCCCCACCAAACCACCAGATAGGCTCCTGCCCCGGCTTATCCGCCACAAAAAAGCGAACATTAGCATGGCTGGTTGGCACATATGGATTAAGCGGATGTGCGACCACAGAGACCCCCATCGCCTCAAACTTGCATCCGCTTAGCTCAGGACGATTGGCACTCGCTGAGGGTGGCAGCGTATCACCTTGCACATGCGAGAAATTCACACCCGCCTGCTCGAAAACTTGGTTGTTTAGAATCCGACTCTCACCGCCGCCTTTTAACCCTCGTTCACTCGGATCTTTGCTCCAAGAATCAATGGCGAACGGCTTGTTATCAAATGCAGCAAACGCCTTACAAATCTCATCTTGTAGTGTGTTTAAATACTCAAATACTTGCTCTCGATTAACCGTGACCATCAATGACTCTCTTTTTTATTCACGAAAGATCTGACCACTGCGGCCATCTATAATCTTACTCGGTTTTTTACGTCCACCCGTTTGCCCCTGCAAAATAGTATCAAGTTGGTTCCCTAGCTGGGCAACGACCTCTTCGTAGCAAAGAGCAGCAGGCTGACCCGATAGATTCGCACTGGTTGAAATAAGTGGCTTGCCAAAGGCCTGACACAGATCGATCACTTGAGAATGATCGGTGACACGCACGGCAACGGTATCAAATTGGCCACTGACCCAATCACTTGTTTTTTTCGATGTCGGCAACACCCAGGTCACAGCCCCCGGCCAGCTTGCAAAAATCTGCTGACGACGCGACTCGCTTAATGAGTGTATATCAACGTATGGGGCGAGCTGTTCAAAACTACCGGCAATCAAGATCAGTCCCTTTTCTTTAGCGCGCTGTTTAATCGTCAATAATTGTTGAATCGCCTGAGGATTATCCGGATCGCAACCTAAACCAAAAACACCCTCCGTCGGATAGGCAATCACCTCTCCGCGTTTTAGCGCACTGACCGCTTGATCAAGATTACTCAACGTTATTTCCTCATTGTTACGCATAACTCAAAATTGGCACAGCCAAACCTTTCAGCAAAAAAGATAAAAATCACAAACTGATTAACATCTCTCAACGTCGCGACCATACGCGATTAATTCCCGATGTGACAGTCTTGCTATGGACCGCTCACTTCAGATTAGGCACAGCGCATTATTTTGCACGCGATAGCAAATGTGAACAAGTCTGCACAGGTGGACATTTGTGTATATAATGCCAATCGTTTCGATATAAGCAGCAAACTCATAGGAGTCGGAAATGAAAGTCGGAATTATTATGGGCTCTAAGTCCGACTGGCCAACCATGTTGCATGCCGCCACCATGTTGGACCAGTTTAACATCGCATATGAAACCAAAGTCGTCTCGGCTCATCGCACCCCCCAATTGTTAGCCGACTACGCACAAAGCGCCAACGAGCGTGGCATTAAAGTGATTATTGCCGGGGCCGGCGGAGCCGCACATTTGCCCGGAATGTGTGCCGCCTTTACTTCGCTCCCCGTTTTAGGGGTTCCGGTTAAATCACGAGCACTCAAAGGGATGGATTCGCTGTTATCCATTGTGCAAATGCCTAAAGGTGTGGCCGTTGGAACCTTAGCTATCGGCGATTCAGGCGCTGCCAATGCCGGGCTGTTAGCCGCGCAAATCTTGGCAACAAGCGATCCTGAACTCATGAAAAAGATTGATGCATTCCGCCAAGAGCAGACGGAGCAAGTTCTTTCTCATCCCGACCCAAGCGAGGAGTAACGATGCAGATTTTAGTGTTAGGGGCCGGTCAGCTCGCGCGCATGATGGCACTGGATGGATTACCCCTTAACCTTGAGCTCAGAGCTTTTGATGTGGGCCCAGGCAAAGTTGTTCATCCACTCTCAGGCGATAGCTATGAGCAGTCGCTGAGCCAAGCAATTGACTGGGCGGATGTTATCACTAGCGAGTTTGAACACATCCCCTACGATGTTCTCGAAACCTGTGAGAAAAGCGGCAAAATGTATCCCGACGCCCGAGCCATTAAGGCCGGCGGGGATCGCTGTCAAGAAAAACAGCTGCTCGATGAAGCAAATGTTGCCAATGCTCCCCATGTCATTATCACCGATCGGGCTAGTTTTGAACAAGCATTGAGCAAACTGGCCACACCAATGGTCTTAAAAAGCGCACGCGCGGGTTATGATGGCAAAGGCCAGTGGCGATTAAAATCAATGGAGGATGCTCAAGCACTCTGGCAGGAACTTGCAGCATTTTTAGAAGCGAATCCGCACCAAGCCATTGTCGGCGAAAAAATGATCCCATTTGATCGCGAAGTCTCATTAGTTGGTGCGCGTACCCATGATGGCTCAATCAAAGTCTATCCATTAGCGGTCAACCATCATTATCAAGGGGTGCTCAACTTATCCATTGTAGATGGCAAGCAAAGTGAGGCCCTAGAGGCACAGGCGCAGCAAATATTCGAAGCCATCGCCAACACGCTCAATTACGTGGGTGTATTAGCCATTGAATTATTTGTTGTCGGTGAAAAACTGCTGGTGAATGAAATTGCCCCCCGTGTGCATAATTCTGGGCACTGGAGCCAACAAGGGGCATTCGTCAGCCAGTTTGATAACCATCTTCGTGCGGTAGCGAACCTGCCACTGGGTGACACACAGCTTAGAACGCCCACCGCCATGATCAATATCTTAGGTCAAGATGAAGTCGCACCGGATATCTACTCAATGCCAGGCACTCGGGTACATTGGTATGGTAAATCCAAACGGCCAGGTCGAAAAATGGGCCATATCAACGTTACCGCCCAAGATGCTGCACAGTTGATCGAACAACTTAACGTCACGGCCAAATGGTTACCTCGGGAGCAATACCCCGGATTACATGAGTATCTAGAGAACTCTTAAATATGCTCACCGGAGTCATCTTCAGGCTCCGGTTGCAATTTCCCACATTTTTTACTGGCGCAATACAAACGCTCATGTCCGCCTTTCGAGCGTTTGACTAACAACTCAAACTGACAAAACTGACAGTTCCCTATCACGGGTTGGTAGTTCACTGCAAATTTGCACTTGGGATAACAGTTACAGGCATAAAACGTCTTACCAAAGCGCGATTGACGACGCACGATTTTGCCTTCATGGCAACTGGGACAAAGGATGTCCGCTTCGCTTGGTTGCGCATTGAGCGGCTCAATATGGCTACATTCAGGAAACCCGCTACAGCCAACGAATAACCCATAACGGCCACTACGCAACACCAATTCCCGGCCACACTCAGGGCACTCAGTGCCGGGTAAAGGCTTTTCAATTTTAGTACTTTCATCATGCAAAGCACGGGTATAATCACATTCAGGATAACGGCTACAACCAATAAAAGAGCCGTTTTTGCGATGCTGATACACAAGTGGCGCACCACATTTTGGGCAAGGCTCATCAGGGCCTTCCAGCGCATGTTTGTGCGCAGAAAACAGTTTTGGGTCTATCTTAGCCATAAATCTCTTAACATTAATCTGTCAATGATGACGAGTGAGAGCCATCATAACAGATCTCTGTTAATGCAAAATGCCATCACCCACTTCGAAAATCAGTTCTTCCATTTGCTGATAAGCTGACTCACTGCCAGGAACGTTAAACAGCACCATCAAAATAATCCACTTGAGATCTTCAAGTTCAATTTCAGGGCTATCCAATTCCATTACCCGGTCAATGACCATCTCGCGAGTTTCTGCTGTCAACACTTTAATCTGTTCTAAGAACATTAAAAAACCGCGACATTCTACATCTAACTTCGCCATTTCTGGGGCAGTAAAGATACGAATTGCGGGTGTTGCAGACGGATTCAGATACGGATGAGTATCACTTTCCTGAAGTGCAGCAAGCTGCTCCAGCCAATCTAAAGCTTTATAGATTTCTTCTTTTCGAAAACCTGCACGAGTAAGCTCATCGGTAAGCTCATCATGATCCATTAACAACTCAACATCGCTATGGATGTAGGTTTCGAAAAGATACATGAGGATATCAAACATCACGGGTTCCTCCTCAATCGGACATAACCGCCGGGTACAACAGCAATAAAACCAGACATTTCCAGTTCAATCAGTTCTCCGACGACTTGTTCTACGGGCAGTAAGCTGCGCTCGACAATTTGATCAATTGATGTCGTCTCATAACCTACGTTATCCAACAATCCACCCGTTGGCAATTGTTGTTGGCAACTATTATCTGATGGTAATGCCGTTTTGTCCAAAATATCTGGTGAAATCGGAATCACCTCTTCTAAGATATCGGCTGCTGACGTGATGAGTTTAGCCCCATCTTGAATTAATCGATGAGGCCCCTCAGTTAAAGGGTTGTCTATATTTCCAGGAATAGCAAATAGTTCGCGATTTTGTTCCAGCGCATAATGGGCAGTAATCAGAGAGCCACTTTTAAGTGCCGCTTCAGAGACCACAACGCCGACACTTAAAGCACTAATCACCCGATTACGCCGTGGAAAGTGCTGCGCATTGGCAGCAGTTCCCGGGAAAAACTCACTCACCAGCGCCCCGGCCTCACTAATTTGTTGTGCCAGATGGCGATGCCGGGCCGGATATATACGATCACATCCGGTCCCCATCACAGCAATCGTGCGTCCTTTCTCAAGGGCCCCCTGATGGGCTGCGCCATCAATTCCCAAGGCCAAGCCACTGGTAATCACTATCCCACATTCCGCCAACTGAGCAGCGATGTGGCTCACTTGTTGTTTGGCAACCACGCCGGCCTGTCGACTCCCAACAATGGCAATTTGGAGCTGGCAAAGACAGTCAACTGAACCAACCACAAATAAAACAGGGGGCGGTGCTACTATCTGTTTTAAACGCATCGGATAAGTCGAATCGGCAAGCGTCACAATATGATGGTTGCACGAGGCCTGTTGCCAGCGACGAGCTTTCTCAAGCTCCAAGCAGCCCACTAAATAGGCTTGAATTTGCCGACTGTTAAAACCATATTTGCCAAGTCTCTCGCTATCCAGCTGGTCAAGATCATCCATATCGAGATGACTAAGTAATTTAGATAGTTTCTTCGGACCGATTCCAGGCACCGCACTCAGGCGCAAAATAACATCCGAACTATTTGAATCATTCATACTTATTTTTAATTGATTTATTTGTCAATTATTGTACACAACCCCATGCCAATGGCGAAACATCGCTGTGACCAATGAGACAGATTGATAAAAGCAATGCCCCAATCATTGGGTAAAGCTGTTTTTTACCAGCAGATATGACTAAAATAGCCGGATATATGAGCCCGAACATGAACAAAGTTAAGAAGGTGACCTGTTCCAATGGCAGTTCTGAATGTATTACGTTTTCCCGATGAGCGACTACGCACCATCGCTAAGCCGGTCGTTGAAGTGACCCCGAAAATCCAACAAATCGTTGATGATATGTTTGACACAATGTATGCCGAAGACGGTGTCGGTCTGGCGGCAACCCAAGTTGATATTCACCAACAGATTATTGTGATGGATTGTTCTGAAACCCGGGATCAACGCATTGTCCTGATTAATCCAGAGCTCATTGAACGCTCACCAACCTGCGCAATGAATGAGGAAGGCTGTCTGAGTGTTCCTGAATATCGCGCTGAAGTTGAACGCTCAACCGAAGTCACTGTGAAAGCCTTAGACCGTGATGGGAATTCGTTCCAAATAGATGCAACAGGTTTATTAGCGATCTGTATTCAACATGAAATGGATCACCTTAAAGGAAAGCTATTCGTCGATTATCTTTCACCGCTGAAACGTCAACGCGTGAAACAGAAAATGGAAAAACTAGCTAAACGCGAAGCTCGCTCACGAGACTAAATGGAATTTGCAGGAGTTTAGTTTGAAGCCATTACGCATTGTTTTTGCCGGAACCCCAGATTTCGCGGCACGTCATCTTAGAGCACTGCTAGATAGCCCACACGAGGTTATAGCGGTGTATACGCAACCCGATCGCCCGGCAGGCCGCGGGAAAAAATTAACGGCCAGTGCTGTCAAGCAACTGGCCCAAGAACATCAATTGGACATTTACCAGCCACAATCACTGCGCGATGAACAGGCCCAACAGCAACTGCACCAGTTAAATGCCGATCTCATGGTCGTTGTGGCGTATGGGGTGATTTTACCCAAAGCAGTCTTAGATACGCCCAAATATGGGTGCATTAACGTTCATGGTTCACTCTTGCCGCGTTGGCGAGGAGCAGCGCCTATCCAACGCGCAATCTGGGCGGGAGATCCTCAAACGGGGGTCACGATTATGCAGATGGATGAGGGACTCGATACAGGAGATATGCTCCACCAAGCAAATCTTGAAATTGAAGCCTCAGACACCAGCGCTTCGCTCTATGAAAAATTGGCCCAAATCGGCCCGCAGGCACTGTTGGAAGCTCTGGATAAGTTAACGGCTGCAGAACTCGTTCCGCAGCCTCAGGATGAGTCACAAAGCAGCTATGCCAAGAAGCTATCTAAAGCCGAAGCACAAATTAACTGGCAAGACAGTGCGATTGCTATTGAACGCTGCACCCGGGCATTTAATCCTTGGCCAATGAGTTATTTTCATCACCATGACATCGATATAAAAGTGCACAAAGCCAGCGTCGTGCCACTTGATAAAGACGTCGCCCCGGGCACGATTGTCGCGGCGGATAAAAACGGCATCGTCGTTGCTACCCAAGAGCAAGCTCTCAAATTAGAAGTCTTGCAACTGCCAGGGAAAAAAGCATTGGGAGTCATTGACCTGTTAAATGCTCGCAAAGACTGGTTTACCGTAGGCAGCCAGTTGGAATTATTATCATGAAGCCACTTTGTGCGCGGTCTCTGGCCGCGACGATTAGCTACCAAGTGATCGAAAAAAATCAATCTTTGAGCACCCAACTGGATCAACAGCTGATTCGCTGTCCCGCCAAAGATCGCCCCCTGGTGCAGGAACTTTGTTATGGCGTGATCCGGTTATTGCCGCGGTTAGATTATTGGACTCGACAGCTGATGGACAAGCCACTGAAAGGCAAATATCGCTGTGCCCATTTTCTAATTTTGGTCGGTCTTTACCAGTTATTTTACACACGCATTCCCCCTCATGCAGCGGTCAGTGAAACCGTTCAGGCCAGTCGAGAACTTAAACTCAGTAATTTTAGTAAACTCATCAACGGAGTCTTGCGCTCAGCCGTGCGAAAACGTGATGAGTTAATGGATGCCATTAGCAACATCCCTAGCTTGCAATTCTGCCACCCTAAATGGCTGAGCCAAGCGATTGAAAGTGCCTATCCAGATCATTGGCAAGCGATCTTGTCGGCTAATAATGAACGGGCACCAATGTGGCTGCGGGTGAACCAACGCCACCAAAGTACGACCGACTATCTTGCTCGTTTAAACGACGAGCAACTCAAGGCCTATCCCAGCTCTTTAGCGGTTGATGCTTTACGCCTAGAACAGCCTGTGAACGTGCACAAATTACCCGGTTTTGAGCAAGGTGATGTTTCAGTACAAGATGGTGCTGCGCAAATGGCCGCCCGCTTACTGGACCCTCAACCCGGCGAGAAAATCTTAGATGCGTGTGCCGCCCCTGGGGGGAAAACGGGGCACCTGTTAGAAATCGCGGAACATCTCGATGTCATGGCCATCGATGTGGATCAACAGCGCCTTTCGCGCGTGCAGGAGAACCTCACTCGTCTGCAATTAAAAGCGAATTTAAAAGTTGCGGATGCCACTGAACCGCAGCACTGGAGTAATGGCCCTTATGACCGCATTTTATTAGACGCTCCTTGTTCAGCAACTGGGGTCATCCGTCGACACCCGGATATTAAATGGCTACGTCGCCACGATGATATTGCCACACTGGCAAAATTACAGCGCAGCATTCTTAATGCTCTGTGGCAGGAACTAAAACCTGGTGGAACTTTGTTATATGCAACCTGTTCAATTCTTCCAGATGAAAACCGCTCACAAATTGCTAACTTTTTAGCCCAACAGCAAGATGCAGAACTTATTGCAATCAACGATATGGACACCCAAGAGCAACCCGGTTGGCAAATTTTACCTGGCGAGCAACACATGGATGGATTCTATTATGCGCGGTTATATAAAAGGTGCTGAGCTTGTCAATCGAGCCACAGCAGTCCAAACTATGCCTAGTTACAGGCTAACCACCTTGTTAAATCTATGAAAATTATTATTCTTGGGGCTGGCCAAGTTGGCGGCACCTTAGCTGAAAATTTAGTAGGCGAGAAGTCTGATATTACCGTGGTCGATACCGATAATGAGCGACTACGGGATCTGCAAGACAAATTTGATCTGCGGGTCGTACAAGGCTATGCCTCAAATCCAGACGTATTGCGCGAAGCAGGCGCCCATGATGCAGATATGCTAGTTGCAGTCACCAACAGTGACGAAACAAACATGATCGCCTGTCAGATTGCTTATACGCTATTTAACACCCCAAACAAAGTCGCTCGCATCCGCTCTCAGGCCATTTTAGCCGAACGAGAGAAACTGTTCCGCCCAGAAGCGATCCCGCTGGATCACCTAATAGCCCCAGAAAAATTAGTCACTGATTATATCAGTAGCCTGATTGATTACCCTGGCGCACTGCAAGTGATGAACTTTGCCAATGGCCAAGTTGGATTGGTTGCGGTAAAAGCCTATTACGGCGGGCCACTTGTTGGCAATGCACTATCGGTATTACGTGATCATATACCCAATACTGAAACGCGGGTTGCTGCTATTTTCCGCCGCGACCATGCCATTCGCCCTCAAGGGACAACCGTGATCGAAGCGGACGATGAGGTCTTTTTTGTGGCGCCAAGTCTGCACATTCGCGCTGTAATGAGCGAATTACAACGCCTTGAAGAACCTTACCGGCGAATTATGATTGTCGGCGGAGGAAATATCGGTGCAGCTCTGGCGCAGCAGTTAGAAAGTCAATATAGCGTCAAGTTAATCGAACAAACCCTAGAGCGTGCCGAATACCTCTCTGAAATGCTGAATAACACCATTGTGTTCTGTGGAGATGCCTCCGATCAAGAGTTGCTCAGTGAAGAGCATATTGAACAGGTGGATGTCTTTATCGCCGTCACCAATGATGATGAAGCCAACATTATGTCAGCGATGTTGGCCAAAAAACTCGGTGCGAAAAAAGCAATGGTCTTGATTCAACGCTCCGCTTATGTCGATCTTGTGCAAGGCGGCGTAATTGATGTGGCAATCTCCCCGCAGCAAGCGACCTTATCAGCACTACTGACCCATGTGCGCAAAGGCGACATTGTGAATGTCTATTCGCTTCGTCGCGGTGCTGCGGAAGCGATTGAGGCAATCGCACATGGTGATGAACACACGTCCAAGGTCGTAGGCCGCACCATTGGTGAACTAAGTTTACCAACCGGAACCACAATTGGTGCCGTGGTTCGAGGGGAAGAAGTGATCATCGCCCATGATGACACCCGGATTGAACAAAATGACCACGTGGTTATGTTCTTAGTGGATAAAAAATACATTCCGGATGTTGAAAAGCTCTTCCAACCGAGTCCGTTCTTTCTGTGATTCTCCCGGTCAAGCTTCGCCCCATCATTTTCGTCAATGGATTAGTGCTATCTAAACTGGCACTGTTCATGTACATACCGGCGGCGGTTGCTTTTTTTACCAAAACCCCCGGGGTAGTGAACTTTATCCAAGCGATTGTGATCACCCACTTATTTTCATTTTTGTTATTACGCATAGGCAAGATGACACAATCGCGAATGAAGGCTCGTGAGATGTTCTTGCTGACCAGTTCCGTCTGGGTGATCTGTTGTGCTTTCGGCGCATTGCCCATTATGCTTCTGGGGCATACCAGTTACGTCGATGCCTATTTTGAAACTATGTCCGGGCTGACCACCACTGGCTCTACAGTATTATCTGGATTGGATAAACTACCGCCAGCATTGCTACTCTGGCGTTCATTATTGCAATGGTTAGGGGGGATTGGATTTATTGTACTGGCAGTAGCGATTCTACCTTTTTTGAACGTAGGGGGGATGCGGCTGTTCCAGACCGAATCATCTGATTGGTCAGAAAAAAGTGCCCCACGGACTAAATATGTCGCAGCTAATATTCTCGCAGTTTACAGCACTCTAAGTATTCTATGTGCAATCGGCTACCGACTGTCAGGAATGAGCTGGTTTGACGCCATAAACCACGCCATGACGACCCTATCAACAGGTGGCTATTCAACCTCAGATCAGTCAATGGCCCATTTTAGTAAGATTGCCCACTGGAATGGCATTTTATTTATGTTCTTGGGTGGGTTACCGTTTTTGTTGTTTGTACAGGCGCTCCGGCAAAAGAAACTCAGCCAGTTAACCCATGATGCACAGGTGCGCGGCTTTTTACTGATCATCCTCATCATCGGTGCGATTATGAGTACTTGGCTATGGCAACATTCCGCTTTGCATTTTACCGATGCGCTACGGATTAGCCTGTTTAACATTTTATCGATCATTACCACGACGGGGTACGGCCTGACAGACTTTAGCCAGTGGGGGCATTTCACCACCACGCTATTTATATTTCTGATGCTTATAGGAGCTTGCTCCGGTTCGACCGCTGGAGGCCTTAAGATCTTCCGTCTGCAAATTTCGGGAACACTTTTTCACAAACAAATTCGCCAATTACTCTATCCTCGAGGGATTTTTCCACAGCGCTATAATGATCGCCCCGTTTCCGATGAAATTATCCGCTCCGTAGTAGCATTCACAGTCGCTTATTTTTTAACCATTATTGTGCTATCGGCAGCACTGAGTTTTTTAGGTAGTGGCCCGATTACTGCCATCAGTGGCGCCATTACCGCTGTAGCCAATGTCGGCCCCGGAATTGGCTCGGTGATTGGTCCAAGCAGTAACTTTGCCTCGCTATCGGATATGGCAAAATGGTTCTTAAGCTTAGGGATGTTGATGGGGCGGCTCGAAATTTTAACGGTCGCAGTTCTGTTTTTCCCCGCTTACTGGCGAGACATATAATTTTAGACACCCTCACTAGCTTTCGAATAGACCTAATCTTCACACCTTAAGAACAACAGCACATGCTTACAAGCTTCAGCAACCGTCTTTAACTGACGTTTCAAGAATCGAGGGGCAGTATCTGTAGCCAATGAACGTGAACAGGAACAGATCGGGATGGCAATACGGCGCCATTTTTTCAAACGAAATGCACAAACGAAATGCAATAGGTTAGAAATTTCTTGAAAACAAAGGATTGCTCGACACTCTATAGCTGACTCAAGGCCATGGGTTCAGCCTCGTAAGCACGTGATATTCATCCGCCGGAATCCATATATCTTGCACGCACCTAAAAAATAACTCGATGCCAAAATCGAGTTATTTTCATGAATGAACCAGATAATACATCTGCTTAATGAGAGCTATAAGCAATGACTGCAATTGCAGCAAACACAACAATCGCCAAAATACCACTGATCAATCGTTGTCGATTGTTTTTTGCGCGTTTAATTGCAATAGTTCCCAAGCCAATATAAACGACTAAGAGAATAAGTTTGGCGGTCAGCCAAGATTCGACAAATGGATATTCATCAATCAGAACGCACAACCATATCCCACTGCCCAGCAGAATCGTGTCGATAATATGCGGCAAAATTTTAACGGCTTTATTTTGCAGGACAGATGAAGAGCGCAGCGCCAGCTGCCAGCGCCAAACGAAGCCAACGATACTCACAATCGCACTGGCAATATGAATATTAACTAAACTATGAAAAGTACTCATCATCAATATTTAAGATCTCATAAACTTCTTCAGGTTCTTTGATAATATCGGCCAAGGTATAGAGGTCAAGCTCGTTATAAAACAAATGGATCGCCTTGGCTAAAATAGATTTCATCCGGCACTGATGACTTAAGCAACAATGTGGCGCACTGCAGTTCATCAAAGAGTGGTGTGGTTCCACATCACGAATCAGTGTGCCCATAAGAATTTCGTTGGCTGGACGAGCCAGTTTCACTCCCCCATTTTTTCCGCGCTGGGTATGTAAATAGCCTAGCTGCCCCAAACGATGCACCACTTTCACCACATGGTTGCGAGAGAGTTCATATTTATCAGCAATCTCAGTGATTGTTGTAAGCTGCCCAGGCGATCGCGTCGACACTAAAATTAGCGACCGGATACAGTAATCAGTAAAAAGTGTCAGTTGCATCGAGGCTCCCCCTGTTCGTTTGGCTATCCCAGGCGTGAACATTCACGACCTTGTGCCACACTTTTTAATATCAGGTAAAAATAACAGAACCAATTTGAACAAGTCTGAATCTGCATCAATTTTAAATCGATATTTTCAAGACATCTTTAGCAAACCGTGATCTCAACAACAGCAAAAGTTGCTTTTTTGTTAAAAAATTAGAAGATTTTGCTGGGTTCTAAACCGCCGGGATCAAAAAAGAATTAAGTTTGAACAGAATAAATCGTTTTAACACCTCACAAGGATTGATTTATTAAATCAAATCCCCATTTAAATAGCATTAAACCAACTGAGAGCATCGTTGATTTGGCAGCCTTAACGGAGCCAAGTATACAATGACCAAACTTAGAACTCATTCACGAAAGAAGTAACACTAAGATCTTAATTATGAAAGAACAACCTTTATACCGTATCCAGTTTATTAGTAATGGTAAGCAGTACGAACTGTACGCCAAACAGGTCGGCCAGGGCAATCTGTTCGGATTTGTCGAAGTTCGTGATTTTGTGTTCAATACTAACTCATCTGTAGTAGTCGACCCTAGCGAAGAAAAACTCAAATCGGAGTTTGCCGATGTCGAGTGTTCATTTATTCCAATGCACAACGTATTACGCATCGATCAGGTCAACAAACCGGGAACGGTGAAACTAACGGATACCAGTGACAAAGTTCGGCCATTCCCCGGGCCAATCTATACGCATAAACCTGAGTAGTATCACTTGATGATTGATTGGCAAAAACTCACCATTTTATATGGTCATCCACAAAAATTAGCCTTTTGGCTGGATGAAATTGTTCAGCACAGTGACCAAGAGCTGGCATTACTTCAAAAAGCGCGCAGCCAAGGCGAGCTAAAGACGCAAGTAAGTGCCATTTTTAGCGGCATTGCCAGCTTAGTTAATTTTTCGCCACTGGCAAGCGCCTGTCAGAAATTGGCAGATGCCGAGCAGCTCGATCCCATCATCCTTGATGAACTGACTACTGAATATCAACGACTTTTGATTTTAATTCAGCAATATCAGAGCGATCACCAATCATAGCAACGACCTCGTTGGTGAAACAATGCCACTGCATTTCCAGACAGAATAGCCCAATCAACCACTAGGGACTGTTGACCTTTGGTGGTTGAGTTTTGTTCAAATTAAACGCATTTTGAACGCGGCGCCCCCTGCGTCGCTTAATGAGTTAAGCAAGCAATGGCATCGCTCTTTAATCAGAGAACTTCCACAGATAGCAACAAACCGCTTTCTGGATCGAGTAAAGGTAACGATAGCCCGACCTGGCACAACCATTCGCCTTTGACAACCAGCGAAGATTCATTCCACCAGCCCTGATTCGGTTTCATCAGGCCAGCACTGGCCGCCGGATAATCGAGCATACTGACCCGATACCACTTCTCAATATCCAGGTTAGGTAACAGAATAGGGGCCACCAGCGCATAGTCGGGCATCCTAAGCTGACACACAACCACCAACATGTCACCGTTGTACTCGACCCCATAGACCCAGCGACTCTGATCACTGCTGTCTAAATAAAAACTATTGCCATGATGCAGCAGATAGCGATGGTGCTTATGCAAGGCAATATAACGGGCAAAAGCCTGCTTTTCATCCGCCGCGGCTTTCACCGGATCAAGTTCAACCCCCATGTGCCCGGTTAAGGCAGTTAACCCGCGCAGTTGAATATCATGACTACGCCGGGTGGTGTGGCTATGATACGGCCCGATATGGGCTCCCATCACCTCTGGTGGGAAAAAAATACCCATATGTTTTTGGATACTCTGGCGCTCCAGTGCATCATTACAATCCGATGTCCAGAACCGGCAAGTTCGCTTGAGTATTTCATAATCGATCCGGCCGCCACCGGAGGCACACGACTCAATTTCAACGTCTGGATGCCGGGCAATCAATTGATCGATTAAGCGATACAAGGCCATTGTCTGACCATGAACGGCAGCCCGTCCGTTGTGAGTGGGCTGGACCAATTCCCGGTTCATATCCCATTTAAGATAACCAATCGGGTAGTCACTGAGCAGAGCATCCAGTGTTGAAAACAGATAGTTAAAACACTCAGGGATCTGCAAGTCGAGCAGATACTGATTACGCCCCGTTGGCGCCTCATAGCCTGCTGCGGCCAGTAGCCATTCAGGATGACGACGAAATAGCTCAGAATCAGGATTCACCATTTCCGGCTCCACCCACAAACCAAAAGTCATCCCCAGGCGTTGCACATGCTCGATGACCGGCATGAGCCCTTGCGGATACTTCGTTTTGTCCAGTACCCAGTCGCCCAGTGAGCTGGTATCGTCGTTACGCCCGATAAACCAGCCATCATCAATAATAAACCGCTCTACCCCAAGCGCCGCAGCCTCACTAGCCATCTGGCAGATATAATCCGGATCATGATCAAAGTAGATCCCCTCCCAAGTATTCAGATGAACTGGCCTTGGCTCGTTACGATCAAAGGGCACGATCTGCTCACGAACAAAACGATGCTGGTGAGTCCGGATGCCATTAACCCCCTGAGCGCTATAACTGGCAAACCATTCTGGAGTACTATAACTTTGCGCTGGTGCCAGCGTGATCTCCCCCGGCAGCAGTAACTCGCCAGCCTGAACAAAACGACGGCCATCACTTTTAGCCTCACAGCGCCATTGATGATTACCACTCCAGCCCAGATGAAAACTCCATACTTCACCCTGCTGCTCACTGAAATGGGCCGTTCCCACCAGACAACCGGGAAAATACTCATGTGATGTCCGGCCCCGACGGTTTTCCACGCTCCATGCGCCATGTTCAATCGTCTGCCGATGCGCTTGAAACTCGCGGCTCCAGCGGCCGTAATAGCTTTCCAAACAATTAGCCCGGGCAGGAACAGGCAAGGTCAGCGCCAGCTTTTGTAATTGGTAAGGTGTTTCTCCCAAGTTAGTCAAAGTCATCTTCTGACGTAACACATTAGAGGACGCATCTAACTGAAATTGCACCACTAACCGCAGTGCCGCAAGCGCATCTTCACAGACAATCGAGACCTGATGGGCATCGTCTTGATGCACCAAAACCGGTTCAAAACGAGGCATACTATGCTCACCATCTCGATGACCTTCAATCCCCGGAGAACCAAAGCTCCCCCGCCCTAACTCAGGGCAAAGGGTCAAGGGAACATCCTGATCCAAACGCGCATTGGCAATGGCTCGCCGTTGGCTCCCGACAAACGCAGACCACTGAGTTTCTGTGAGAGGGGCTAACCGTTTGCCCCAATGAACAATTTCAGCAACCGGCGTCAACGCGATGACTAAAGAAGCTGATGAACTATTCAGTTGTACGAACTCTTGCATGTGATCTCCTTGACGGTTAAAACTGCAGACAAACCTGATAATGGTAGTGTGAACGGTCCAGCAAGTATTCAGAATGGACACTTGGGGTCCAGGAGTCATCACCGCCAACCCCCATATGAAAACCATCCACGCGGACATAAATCGTCCCTTCTTGAGGGGTCAGCTCGATATTATGTTTCGCACTCGCTAACTGCGCTTGGCTGAAGCGACTGACCGCGAAATGGAACTCGCCCGTGATCTTCAACTCACCAATTTGTGCGTCCGTTACATCACAGCGCAAACCATTCTCGGTGGGGAAAATATATGGCGTATGCATGGCATCAATCGTGGACTGATACCGTCCAATATGGGCCGCGCACAACCGATCCGGATAGTTTTCGTGCGGTCCACGGCCAAACCAACAAACCTGCGCCGAGCGATCGATGAGCGCCAACTCCAGACCGATTCGCGGTAAAGGCACCAATCCTGGAGCACGCCGGACATCCACGTCCAATGTCACTTGGCCACTTTCCTCTACCTGATAACGCCATGTCGAATGCAGTAACACGCGAGCATCGTGCCGGTAAACGCTATCAACGACAACGTCAACGCCGCTGCGAGTCAACTGCCAATCGACATTGACACATTCGCGTTGCAGGTGGGCTAAATTGATCGCCTGCCAGCGGGCAAACCAAGAGCGGGGATCGGGCCGGTCAACCTCACTGACGCCGATATCATTATCTAATGGTGCCCGGTAAAAGTTATCTCGCAGTGGCGCTTGTAATTTTTCCTGACCATTGACTTGCCAACTGGATAATTCCCCCTGAGCTAATGAAAACAGCAATCTAAAATGATCACCTGACACCTGCAGTTCTTGTTCTGACTGGGTGATATGGGCGTGCCAGTCTGCTTTCACCGGAGCCACCGGTAGCTGTGGTAACTCGCTCGTCAGAACAAACTGCTCGCAGGCGGTCTCATGTCCAGCTTTGGCCCAAGGGGTATCCTCTGCGAGCACGACCGAAAGATTCAGATAATAAACGCTGCCGGCTTTTGCTTGAGCTAATACGCTATTTAAGCGCAGATGTTGCTTCGTTTGTGGTGCGATGGTCAGCGGTAACGAACCAGAGTCAATCAGCGAGTCTGAGTCACAAATCTGCCAGTTCAAAATCTCCTGATCATTGGCCCTAAATAGATGTTCGTTTTCCACCTCAATCGTCAAAGGTGACTCATTCAGTAGTCGGAATTGGTAGTATTGCTGAACTTTCTTGAGCTCAATAATGCTCGGATGTCCCGTTCGATCAGGAAAATTGAGCCCATTAATACAAAACTGACGGTCATTAATGGTATCACCAAAATCCCCACCATAAGCCCAGTAAGGTTGTCCCTGTTCGCTTAATTTGGTCAACCCCTGATCAACCCAATCCCAGATAAACCCACCCTGTAAACGGGGATGGTCGCGAAATGCTTGCCAGTACTTCGCCACACTTCCCAGGCTGTTGCCCATCGCATGAGCATATTCACACAAAATCAATGGACGCTGCTCATTCGGCAATCCAATCGATTTTTTAATGCCAATGCGCGGATGTACATCCGGCTGATCTAAACGTACCGCCAAATCCCAATCCACCCGGGCATACATTGGGCAGATAATATCCGTTGCAGCGGTCATTGAGCCGCCGCCTTCATATTGAACCGGACGGCTCGGGTCTCGTTGTTTCACCCATTGATACATTGCATGGTGATTACTCCCGATCCCTGATTCATTGCCCAGAGACCAGATAATCACCGAGGGGTGATTTTTATCTCGCTCAACTAAACGAGTGATCCGGCGCATATAAGCAGGTAACCACTCGCTATCATCGGATAACCGGCACATCGGAAACTGACCATGAGTTTCCAGATTCGCTTCATCAACCAAATAGATGCCATATTGATCGCACAGTTCATACCACAGCGGATGATTAGGATAATGAGCGGTGCGCACCGCATTAAAATTATGTTGTTTGAGTAGGCAGATATCCTTGAGCATAGTTTCCCGACTCATGACATGGCCCGACTCAGGATGATGCTCATGGCGATTGACGCCGCGTAGTAACACCGCTTTGCCATTCACTTTTAATAAACCGGATTCAATACAGACCGTTCGAAAACCAACCGAATAAGCTTCGCAGTCAACCAGTTGTTGCTGCGGGTCGAGCAAAGAAACAACACAACGATACAGCGTCGGCGATTCAGCGCTCCATAAATCAGGCGCCTCAACCGCAAGCACATGACTGACCCGATCTTCCCAGCCCCCTTTCTCATCAACGGCTCGGCCACCGGGGGCAGCCAACTGCTCGGCAACCAATGTCCCGCTAGCATCAAATAGCCGAACTCGCACCTGACAGGGTAAAGACTGAGCCGACAATTTGGTTTCGACTCGCAGCAGAGCATCCCGATAACAGACATCCAGCTCGGTTTTAATCGACACATCGGCAATATGATGTTGCGGCTTGCGGGTCAGAGTGACATCACGAAAAATACCACTGAGCCACCACATATCCTGATCTTCCAGATAAGAACCATCGCTCCAGCGCAACACGATTGCAGTCAGTTGATTGGTGCCATCCACCAGATAGGGCGACAAATCAAACTCAGCGGGAAGACGTGAATCCTGCGAATAACCAACCCAATGGCCGTTACACCACAGATGAAAGGCACTGTTTACACCATCAAAAGTAATAACGGTGCGGATCCCGGGTTGCTGCTTAGGTTCAACCCACTGGGTACGATATACCCCGGTTGGGTTATCTTCTGGCACATAGGGGGGATTATCAGCAAACGGATATTTCACATTAGTGTAAATCGGTCGGTCAAATCCCTGCAATTGCCAGTTCCCCGGCACCGAAATTTGTGCCCAATCCTGATCGTCAAATTCAGCTAACGTGCAATCGCTTGGGACCAATTCAGGCTTTGATGCAAAGTAAAAACGCCAGCGTCCGTTTAGTGATTGCTGGTTCGATGACAGACCACCAGCCAGCGCCTGAGTTTCATCAGGATAACCATGCACAGGTGCATGAGCGGCCAGCACATTATGATGAATGACATGCTGATTCTCCCATTCCCGCCGCGCTATCATCTGGGCTAAAGTATTCATCGCAAGGCCCCTTTTTTATCAAAAAAATATAAAAACATGACAAGCTGAGAATCAGATTGTCATGTTTTTCTTTATCAAAGATGTTAAATGATCATTTCCGGAAGACGCGTTGGCGAACACGTTCCAGATGTTGCAGGATCTGGTTAATTCGGTCAGGATGCACCATAAATTCTTGGAATCCTTTCATTCCTTCTTTGGCCATCGCCGGTGGCGTATCCCGATCATAGAACTGGGATGTAGCCGTTGCATTATTTAGCATTTTCACCCCTTCTTTGAGGAAAGGATCATTTTTAACGGCCGCTTTATTATTGGTCGGAATTTGTTCAAGTAATTTATTGATATATTGCTGGCTACTCGCCTTCGCCACAAACTTCAGGAACTTACGTGCATCCGCTTTATTCTTCGCCTTCGCCGGGATCACAAGGGCCTCAATCGGCGCCTCTTCGGCATCGGGGATTTTAGGGTTAATTTGCGGGAATGGGAAAAAGCCCATCTCACTTTTAATTTTTCCGGTAAAGTTCGGCGTAATAAAGTTACCAATCAAATACATCGCAGCTTTGCCGTTATACAAAAATGGCTGAGCTTCCTGCCAAGAATAGGATGGATGATTGGCCAAGAAATAGCCTGGTTTGACGAGCTGTTTCCAATAACTGAATACTTTTTTGACTCGCGGATCGGTATAAGGAATTTTCCCATGCATCAATTTCATGTGAAAAGCATAACCATTGACTCGCAGATCGATATAATCGAACCAACCGGCTGCCGGCCAGAGATATTTGGTACCAATCGCGAATGGGGTAATGCCATGCGACTTCAATGCTGCACAGTCTTTTAACAGTTCCTTCCAGGTTTTAGGAACCTGGAGATTATATTTTTTGAAAATATCTTTGCGATAATAGATGCCCCATTGATAGTAGGAGTATGGCATCCCATATTGTTTACCATTCATGGTGATCGCATGCATGGCCGTTTTAAAGTCCGCGCGCATCTGCGGCGACTTCCAGAGATCACTGATATTATCAATCAAACCACGTTTAACAAAGGTATCCATCCGGTTGCCTGAATACCAAAACAAGACATCTGGCGGCGCGGTCACCAGCCAGTTACGCACGGCTGTCTTGTATGCTTCATGATCGTATAAATTGTATTTGATCTTGATATCTGGATTTGCTTTTTCAAAACGCGCGATCAAATCGTTCCAGGCCTTTTTGGGTGCCGGATCGGATTGGTCAGAGTTAATCACCAGCGTGCTCGCGAACACAGAACTGGCTAAAGCCGCACTAATTAAAGCACCAGCAGCAAGTTGTTTTAGATATTTCATAATCGGTCCTCATTGACGAGCATCGTTGCTCTGGGTCCTGCGTATTCTTATAGTGTTTTCTAAGAGTACTTAAGCGGTTCATCACAAACCGCCGAGTGTTGCAACAGTCTCATCTGTTGCAGCAAGACTAACCTTTGGTTGCGCCTAAAGTTAATCCTGCAATAAAGTGGCGCTGCATGGTAAAAAATAGAATGACCGGGGGAATCGCCGCAATAATGGCGCCGGCAGACATCAGCTGCCAGGAGGCCAGCCACTGTCCCTGCAACGAGCTCAATCCAGCCGTTACCGGGCGAACATCATCACTTTGCACTAATACCAGTGCCCAGAAGTAATCATTCCAGATAAAAGTGAAGACTAAGACCGACAGAGCCGCTAGTGCGGGGCGCACTAGCGGCACCACGACATGACGGAAAATATTCCATTCACTGACGCCTTCAACGCGGGCGGCTTCAATCAGAGCATCCGGGATGCCGACCATGAAATTGCGCATAAACAAAGTACAAAATCCGCTTTGAAAAGCGATGTGGAAAATAATCAGTGCCCAGTAGGTATCATATAATCCCAGAGCAATCGTTATATTGCGTACCGGAATCATCAGGATCTGAAACGGCACAAAATTCCCCGCAATAAACACTGCAAAGATCAAGGTTTTACCACGAAAACGGTATTTGGATAGCGCAAAACCAGCCAGTGTCGACAGGACCACCGCACCAATCACCGCAGGAATGGTGATAATTAAGCTGTTGAGCAGGTATTGCCCCATTCGAGTTGATGTAAAAACCTGACTGTAGTTTTGCCAGAGCTGGATATGTGTTGGCCATCCCCAATAGTTCCCGGCATTGATATCCTGAATAGAACGAATGGATGTCATCAGCACCGCAATCAGAGGCAGCAGCCACAATACAATCGAGATAGGAAGAGCCACACGATAGCTGATGTTGGCGAAACGGCCGGCTTTTTGAATCGGTTGTGGATACATTATTTTTCACTCCTCAACATCCGCCACAAAAAGTATGCAATGTACACGTCCATGATCAAAAAGAGCATCACAGCAATTGCTGCGCCGTAACCCATTCGGTAATTAAAGATAGATTCTTCATACACTTTATACGCTAATACGGTGGAGCTGCCCCAAGGGCCCCCAGCCGTCATCGTGGCAATCAAATCAAATGAGCGCAGCGCACCAATTACCGTCACGACAATCGCGATAAAGGTTGCCGGCCGCAGTTGTGGCAATATCACATACCACAGCATTCGCCACCGCTTCGCGCCATCCAGACGGGCAGCTTCAATTTGTTCCGGATCTAGGTTGTTCAATCCCGTCAGATACAAAATCATGCAATAGGAGATCTGTGGCCATAGCCCGGCAACAATGATGCCAAATGTCACATATTTTTCATTAGACAGAACAGCTACCGGCCCCATGCCGAACCATCCTAAAAAGGTATTGAACAAACCAAAACTGGGATCATAAAACCATGAAAACACCATTCCGACGACGACTTGTGAAATCACAAAAGGAAAAAAGAAAAGAGATTTTACAACTCGGATACCACGGACTTGTTGGTTTAAAAATAGTGCAATGGCCAATCCACATGGCGGCGCCAACATAAAAAATATCAGCCACAGAAAATTATTTTTCAACGCAGTATAAAATTCACTGGAATGAAACAGCTCACGGTAATTGGCCAATCCCACCCATATCTTGGGTCCCAGACCATCCCATTGATAAAAGCTGATAGAGATACTGTCAAAAATGGGATAAATCACATAGACCGCAAAAAGAATCATTGCAGGCGCGAGGAATAACCAAGGTGACAGTTTTGAACTCACCCGCTTGCGCCGAGCCGATGGCCGACGATTTTCCGGATAAGTTGTCTTTACAGCATGATCCATTGAGTGACTCCTTGCCACAGATTGTTATGGTTCGTATCAATCGTCACAGAATCCCCCAACCCATGGGCTCACTATGGACACCTTCGGTTAGGTTGAGCCTTAATATTATTCGGCTCGATCACAATTAACACCGTGAGAAATAAATTTTGTAAACGTTTCCACAAAATTGATGCAAATTCGTTAAAAATACATGATCGCGATCAACAAATTCTTGGTACTCAGTAACAAAACCGCTGTTAAAGACGTATTTTTGGAGACCTAGATGGCGCCAATCCACTCGAATGATGTGGTGGAAGTCGAATGTAACCCAATCAGAGCAAGGGGTCCGTATGGCTGAGATCAGCTTAAAACAAATCATCAAACGTTTTGCAGATGTGGAGACTATTCATGGCGTTGACTTGAACATCAACGATGGTGAATTCGTTGTATTTGTTGGACCATCCGGTTGCGGGAAGTCCACCCTGCTGCGGTTGATTGCCGGTTTAGAAGAGATAACGGAAGGGGAGCTTTATATTGACGGTGTTCGTGTCAACGATATTGACCCTGCCGAACGAGGCGTGGCAATGGTCTTTCAATCCTATGCGCTTTACCCACATATGACGGTTGAGGAGAACATGGGATTTGGTCTGAAGATGACCGGGCATGACAAAGATGAGATAAAAAAACAGGTACTACGGGCAGCCAAAACCTTGCACTTAGAACCATTGCTCAAACGCAAACCCAAAGAGCTCTCCGGGGGACAGCGTCAGCGGGTCGCCATTGGTCGGGCAATAGTACGTAATCCTCAAGTCTTTTTATTTGATGAGCCGTTGTCGAACCTGGATGCAGAATTGCGGGTTGATATGCGTCTGCAAATAGCCAAGCTTCACCAGGAGCTACAAAACACCATGGTGTATGTCACCCATGATCAAGTCGAAGCCATGACGCTGGCCGATAAAATCGTCGTCCTGCGTGATGGCCGGGTCGAACAGATCGGTTCACCCCTTGAGCTATACAGCAGTCCTCAAAATGAATTTGTTGCCGGATTTATCGGTTCACCTAAAATGAATTTTATTCCGACTCAGATTGAGCAACATAATGAGCAGCAATTGGTTCTGCGCACCCAAGATCAACAACGCATTACTTTAGCGCCTCTCAAACAATCGGTCGATGTGGGGGCAAACCTGACGTTAGGGATTCGCCCTGAACATCTATATATCGATCAAAACAAACCCATTCAATTTGCCTTTACCAGTGAAGTGATCGAGCGACTTGGCAACAGTACGTATCTGTTTGGTCAAACCTGTGGGATCGATGGTTTCCGCGTTTACCTCAATGGGAATCGAGCCGTTGACAAGTTCCAGCAGATGACGCTGAACTGTTCACCGGAAGATTGCCATCTGTTTAACGAGCAAGGACTACGCGTCGAATAAATGCTCTCTAAGCTGCTGAGCAGCATACGCTTACTCATCTATTTAGACGGGTGAATCCCCAACTCCTCAGCCACACGAGTCAGCCATTCCGGTTGGTTCTCTTGGCTTGATGAATCGAATCGCTCAGCACAATAATAAGGCGCTGGTAGGAGCTGAGCCAGTCGTTCACCCATCATAACAGCGTCTTAGCGAGGCGACCTGCTGATTAGCTGTAGCATTTTTCTACATCATTGAAATAGTGATAACGATTAGACTTTTATCCATAACCGCTTTTTTATTGCTAAAATCATTTTATTTGTCGTGATTTAGCTGAGTTTTTATCACACAGTGTAAAGTTTTCACTGCGAATATCGGTTATTTCAGAACCACTATTACTGATTCGCACCATCGTTGGATAACCGATTGGATTGACTTAAAATGAACAGTCGGGTTTTCATTTTTCTATGACAGGTATTAGCATCAACGGAGAGCATCGGATGAAAGCCATCGAGTTACCAGCCCCATTTGCCCATTATGACTGGATTGATGGTGTAAAACAGCGCAAAGTTTTCTACTGCTATAGCCCTTTAGAAGATACCCAAAATGTTCTGGTCATTTGTGTTGGTCGGCGGGAAACAGGCTTAAAATATGCTCAGCTCGCTCAATTGTTTGTTAACAATGGTTGGTCGGTCGTGGCGATAGACCATCGTGGGCAAGGGTTTTCGGAACGCTTATGTAACGACCCGGAATTAGGTCACGTCGAAGATTTTTCGTTTTATATTGAAGACCTTAAACTGTTATTTAATCGATTACATCTCGAGCAGTTCGGGTATCGCGCATTATTGGGCCACTCCCTAGGAGGAGCCATCGGCACACTTTATCTGGACCAATACCCTCAAGACTTTCACCGAGCACTGTTGCTCAGCCCGATGTTTGGCATTATCACCGATCCGGTGCCCCGCTGGCAGGCAAAGGTTTGGATTAAGCGATTATGCCGCAAAGATAAACGCCTGGCCTCGCCATCATTTGCCCCTGGCCAACATCGCTACGAAGTCACGCCTTTTGCTGAAAATCTATTAACGCAAGATCAAGACAACTATCAGCAGCAACTGGCTCAGTTTGAGTATTATCCAGCCCTTAAACTCGGTGGCCCAAGTAACTGTTGGATAGCGGAATGCTTTCACGCAATGGCAGAGATTGCCCGTCTTAAAGCGCTGCCAATACCAGTCAAAGTCATCGCGGCAGAATTCGATCAAATCGTCGATCATCAGGCCCAGCTGAGATTTGTTCGACGCCAGAAACGACTCGGAGCACAAATCAGTTATAGCTGGCAAACTGGCGCATTCCATGAGCTTCTCCAAGAGAAAAAGCCCATTTGCTGCGAAGTCATCGGACAAATAAAGCAGTTTTTTAACCTCTCCCCTATCGACGGATAAAAAACAGGCGATAGCTCACAATTTTTAGTACCATAATAAAAAGCTTAATCAAGGACAGTGACAGATGTACCGACTCATAGCCTCTGATCTAGATGGCACGTTACTCAATCGTAATCACCAGATCTCTCCCTACACAGCCGATGTACTCACTCGCATTCAACAAAACCACGTACACATTCTCATCGCAACCGGTCGCCACTATCGCGATGTTCGTCAAATCGTCAAGAATTTCACCTTTCCAATGTACTTAATTACTTCCAACGGGGCTCGAGTACATGATGCTGAAGGTGAGAAGATCCTACAGCAGGATGTATCCCCAACTGCAGTGGACGATATCTTGCGCCTAACGCAAGGGTGCAACTTCTATCGCAACCTCTATCACGACGATAACTGGTTTGTCGAAGCTGATAACCAGCACGTCTTACGTTATACCAAAGTTTCCGGGTTTAGTTATACACGCGCTGATTTTGCCAAGGTGACTCGTTCAGGCATCAGCAAAATGCTGTTTATTGGTAACCCAGATGAACTGAATGTCCTTGAGCGAGTATTGGTCGAGCGTTATGGTAATCACCTGAATATCACATTTTCACTGCCAAGTTGCCTGGAAATCATGGGGCAAAATGTCAACAAAAGTACCGCCTTACAAAATGTATTAGAACGGCTCAGCTTAACTGCTGCTGATGCCATTGCTTTTGGTGATGGTTTAAATGATAAGGAGATGCTTGAGTTCGTTAATACGGGGGTCATTATGGCCAATGCGGATGGTCGTCTGAAGCGACTATTACCGAACAACCCAGAAACGATTGATAACGACCATGATGGTGTCGCCGATTACCTTAGCCAAGTATTTACTGAGCAGTTAGCATGATATTAGATTCTAACCATTTGATGATTAATGAAATTGCCGACAACCTGCGCTACGTTCGAGAACAGTCTCCGCTGGTCATTAATTTAACCAATGACGTAGTCATGAATATCAGCGCTAATATGTTGCTGGCCTGCGGCGCTTCACCGATTATGGCACACAGCCGCCGTGAGCTGGTTGAACTTATCAAAGTTGCGCAAGCGGTTGTCATTAACATCGGAACCCTTGATGAAGTGCGCGTCAAACGGATGTGCGTTGCAATCGAAGCGGCAAATCAGTTTGATAAACTCATTGTACTCGACCCGGTCGGTTGCGGAGCAACTCGTTATCGGACCGAAACTGCCCAACAGTTCGCCCAATTAGCCAACCATCTGGTCATTCGTGCCAATGCCTCAGAAATCTTAGCCCTGGCCGGATTGCCCCAGCATGGCCAAGGTGTCGACAGTCGTGATGATAGCCGTGAAGCACTCCAAGCCTGTGCCAAATTACGCCAGCAGCTCCGCAATAAAGCCCTGTTAGAAATTTCAATATCAGGGGCGATTGACTGGATTGATCGCGGTGTTGATTGCTATCAGCTCAGCAATGGCGTGCCATTAATGACTCAGATTACCGGCACGGGCTGCAGCTTAAGTGCATTAACAGCAGCTTATCGTGCGGTACATCCAGCCGGTTGTTTAACCGCAGCTGCCGTGATGAGTATCGCCGGAGAACTCGCCGCGAAATACTCGCGAGGACCGGCCTCACTCCAGCAAAATTTAATTGATGAGATTTATCAGCTCGATGCGGCTACCTTAAGGGCACATCTAAACATCGAGCAAGGTGACGTAACTACATTGTAGTGACATGAAAACCATCCAAGTAAGCCACTAAATCCGCTGATTCTCTCGGTTAAACAGATGCCGAGCGGATGGCGTAAAATCAACAAATAGGGATTGCTCTGAGTTAAATTGCTGATAACCGCTTAAACGCACGACTACCTCATGGTCACTATTGGCCAATGTTGCATATACAAGTGTATCAGCACCGAGTGGCTCAATTAATTTTACCACCAGCTCAAGACCTGAGTATGGCTTTGCCATTTCAATATCTTCGGGACGGATCCCTAATTGCAATGTCCCATACTGATTCCAATAACGTTCATCCAACTCTACTTGTTGTCCCCCTGGCAATGTCATAATGCCCTTTTCAACCGTTCCGGGAATAATGTTCATTGCCGGAGAACCAATAAATGTTGCGACAAACACACTTTTGGGCTGCTGATAGACTTCAACCGGGGTCCCAACCTGCTCAACGTGACCGGCATTAAGCACCACTAATCGATCCGCTAACGTCATTGCCTCAACTTGATCATGGGTCACATAAACCGAGGTTGTATTAAAGCGCCGTTGCAATCGGCGGATTTCCAAACGCATGTGCACACGCAACTTCGCATCTAAGTTCGATAATGGCTCATCGAATAAAAATACTTTGGGTTGGCGAACAATCGCTCGCCCCATTGCGACCCGCTGGCGTTGCCCACCAGAAAGCTCTCGAGGGGTACGCTCAAGTAATGGTTCTAGCTCCAAGAGTTTCGCGGCTTCCACCACTTTTTGTTTAATCTGCTCCTTGGGGACTTTACGGTTTTTAAGCCCATAGGCCATGTTGTTAAACACACTCATATGTGGATAGAGGGCATAGTTTTGAAAAACCATCGCAATATCGCGCTCGCCAGGCTCGACCTCATTAACTCGAGTGGTATCAATACTCAGATCGCCAGTACTAATAGTTTCCAGTCCGGCTAACATTCTTAGCAAGGTTGATTTACCGCAGCCACTGGGGCCAACGAGTACGATCATCTCACCATCTGCAATCTCTAGATTAATGCCTTTAATGGCCTGATAGCCGTTCAGATAGGTTTTGGTTAAATGCTTTAAACTAACGGTAGCCATGAACTTATTTCTCCGACTCGACTAGGCCTTTCACAAAAAATCGCTGCATGACAATAATCACAATCACTGGCGGCAGCATCGCCAAGATGGTCGTGGCCATCACCTGATTCCACATCACTTCGCCTTCAGGAACCGCAAGCAAATGCTTAATGGCAACCACAATCGTGGTGTATTTTGCGTCGGTAGTGATCATCAATGGCCACAAATACTGGTTCCAGCCATAGATAAAAGTGATCACAAACAGCGCCGCAATATTGGTCCGTGATAACGGCAATAAGATATCCCAAAAGAATTTCAGCGGCCCAGCGCCATCAATGCGAGCGGCTTCAATCAATTCGTTCGGAATGGTTAAGAAAAACTGCCGAAATAAGAAGGTAGCAGTGGCACTGGCAATCATCGGGATAATCAGCCCCTGATAAGTGTTCAGCATATGCAGATCGGCGATCACTTGGAATGTTGGCATAATCCGCACTTCAACCGGCAGCATCAAGGTCATGAAGATCACCCAAAAGGCGATCATTCGTCCAGGGAAGCGAAAAAACACCACCGCATAAGCCGACAAGATAGATATCGAGATTTTGCCAACGGTAATCCCGAGAGCCATGAGAGCTGAGTTATACAACATGTGCGCGACACTGACACCTCCCGTTGAGGCACTGCCATTAAACAACGTAACAAAGACTTTCAGCCCCTCTTTGCCAAACCACAATGGGGTCACCCCTGACATAAAACTGTGGTTATCATGGGTTGCAATCACCAGCGCAATCCAGACCGGAAACGCGACGATCACCACTCCTACAATCAAGCTCAGGTGGCCCAGAAAACTGGCCATAGGTTTATGTTCAACCATTAGTACGCCACCTTTTTCTCAACATATTTAAATTGCAAAACCGTCAGCCCCGCGACCACCAGCATTAACACCACTGATTGAGCAGCAGAAGAGCCCAAATTAAGCCCCACATAACCGTCAGAGAATACTTTATAAACTAACGTATTCGTGGCACTTCCAGGTCCGCCTTGAGTCATCGCATCAATCACCCCAAACGTGTCAAAAAAGGCATAGACTAGATTCATGACTAATAAGAAAAAACTGGTTGGTGATAACAGTGGGAAGATAATATTCCAGAATCGACGCATCGGGCCGGCACCATCGATAGCGGCCGCTTCAATAAGTGAACGCGGAATGGATTGCAAACCAGCTAAAAAGAATAAAAAGTTATAACTGACTTGCTTCCAGGTTGCCGCAATGACCACCATCCACATCGCATCGCCCTCATGGATATGCGGGTTCCAATCCACACCAAGTGCATTGAGCATGTGGCCAATAATCCCCACATGCGGCTTGAGTAAAAACAGCCACATGACCCCAGCAACAACGGGCGCAATCGCATATGGCCAAATTAATAGCGTCTGATACCAGTATTTTCCCTTAATAATTTTATCGGCCTGAGAGGCCAGATAAAGTGCGATGGCCAATGCCAAAAAAGCCACTAAAAAGCTAAATTCAAGGGTGGTCAAAAATGACTGATAATAGAGTGGATCGTGAAATAAATTGCTGAAATTTTCCCAGCCCACAAAAACGGTTGAAACGCCAAAAGCATCCTGCATCTGGGTTGACTGGTACAATGCTTGCGCCGCCGGCCAGATAAAAAAGATAAAGGTCACCAACAACTGTGGTGTCAGTAACAAAGCCGGTAAAATCCAGCCCTTAAAATAAACTTTATTATTCACCATAATTAAACCACTAAGCCCGTCATAAAGACGGGCTTATCTTAGAATTAATGTCTTTAGCCATTCATCTGGTGAAATTGAGCGAGCAGTTTATCGCCTCGTTTCACTGCATTATCTAAGGCCTGTTTAGCAGTTTCCTTACCTGACCAGACATTTTCCAATTCACTGTTAATTACATCGCGAATCTGCGGAAAGTTCCCCAACCGCAACCCCTTCGAGTTAACCGTTGGTTTGACCGAGATCATCTGTTTGATCGCCACATCGGTGCCAGGATTACGCTTATAAAAGCCCTCTTCTCGGGTTAACTTATAAGCCGCTTTGGTAATTGGCAGATAACCAGTGAACTGGTGCCAATCAGCTTGCACCTTGGCGCTAGAAAGATAATGGAAAAACTCCGCAACCCCTTTATAAGTGGCTGCCGATTTGCCCCGCAACACCCATAAAGAAGCACCACCGATAATGGTATTTTGTGGCCGATGAATCAGCGATTTCCAATACGGAAGTTGCGATACACCAAACTTTCCGCCTTTGATATTAGCTTTCACCCCAGCATAGCTAGCTGATGAACCGGTATACATGGCACATCGCCCGCTATAGAACAGCTGTGCCGCATCGGAACGTCGACCACCATAGGTAAATGTGCCGTTTTTAGTCCATTTTGCCAGAGTCGAAATGTGTTTAATAAATGGCTTGGTATTAAATAATAATTTGACATTGGTTCCGGCAAAACCGTCGTCTTCGCTGGCAAATGGGAGGTTATGACGCGCAGCGAAGTTTTCCAGCTGTACCCATGACTGCCAACCCGTGGTAAAACCACATTTAACCCCTGCTTCACGCAATTTTTTGGCCACCGCAGGCATCTGTTCCCAGGTCTTAGGCGGGTTCTTAATACCTGCTTTTTTAAACAACGTTTTGTTGTAATAAAGCACCGGGGTTGAGCTATTAAATGGCAGAGATAGCATATGATTATGGCTGTCGGTGTAATAACTAGTAACCGCAGCTAAGTAGGCATTAGGATTAAACGGTTCATGGGTGTTACGCATCAGTTTATAAACGGGATAAATGGCTTTTTTGGCCGCCATCATTGTGGCCGTCCCGACTTCATAGACCTGCACAATCGCAGGTTGTTTGTGGGCTCGGAATGCCGCGATAGCAGCGGTCATGGTGTCTGAATAATTCCCTTTATAAACGGGTTTAATCACGTATTTGTTTTGACTTTTATTAAAATCAGCCGCGATTTGATCAACTTTTTTGCCGAGACTGCCTCCCATTGCATGCCACCACTGAATCTCAGTTGCAGCTTGAGCTTGCATTGTAAGCATAGCTCCAGCGAGGCACAGTCCCCATTTAGTCAGTTTCATAACCCATTCACCCCAATCCAATTATTATTTGCCAAACCAAAATGTGTCCGTTTTGTGTAGGCTAGAAGAATGAAATGACAGAGATATGATATTACTGTTACAAAAATATGGCATCGGACCGCATTACTCTATTCGTCACCGAATTGACATATTTATTGCCTAATCTTGAGCAGTTAAGTTACAAGTTACCGGATCGGAGAATTCACCATGCGATTAGCAGGACACCGGGGACTGGCGGCTCTAGCGCCAGAAAACACGCTCGCAGGGGCTCGTTTAGCAGCATTAAACCATATTGGCTGGGTAGAGTTTGACGTGCAATTGAGCGCAGATCACGTGCCAGTCATCATTCATGATGAAACGGTACAACGTTGCAGTAATGGAACGCAACAGGTACGCCAGCTTAGTTGGCAACAGTTGCAAGAGCTGGATTTTGGGAGTTGGTTTAGTCCTAAATTTGAGGCGGAAAAAATCCCTTCGTTGACCCAATTACTCACGGTCTGCCGACAGTATAATTTAAGTCTGAATCTCGAGCTCAAACTCTATCCCCAAGATGATATTCAAAAGCTCTGTGAAGTTGTGGCACAAACGATTATTACCCAGCACTTTGCGCCCGATCGGTTGATCATTTCAAGCTTTGAGCATGAGGCACTCCGCCAGATCAAACGTCTGTTGCCAAATATTCGGCGCGGCCATCTTTGGGATGAGATCCCAGACGATTGGGCAGAGCAGCTGTCACAAATCGATGCTTTCAGCGTGCACTGCAACTATCAGAAGTTAGATAAAGTCACCGCCCAAGCGATTAAACGCCTTGGTTATGAGCTTTACACCTATACCCCTAATGACCCAACGCAAGTGCGTCAGCAGTGGGATTGGGGGGTTGATATGGTCATTAGTGATCAAGCGCATCTCTATCGCATATCGCACTTTTAAAGTCAGCGGCGCACTTTAAACGCTAAGACTTGCGTGACTTCAGCAGCATTGAAATTATTGTCGGAAATCACCACCAAGGACTGCGAACCGTCCTTAAGTGTGGGACCAAAGCTTATTCCTTCAATATTATCAAGTCGCACAGGTAACGAATTAAGGTCTAACAGTAGCTGTTTGTGAACAACTTGATCATCTTTTGACAGTGCCATTTTGGTCACCGGGACCGTGGGTGCATGGGTTAAATCAACCTGATAGATACGAATGTAATCATGATAAACACCTTTATCATCTTCGATACCAGCACGCTCTAACACTAATAAGTGCTGGTTATCAATGGCCAGTATCTCCGAAACACCATTATCAGCACTTTTGCCCTTACCTGGTGCTGCAGGCCAAGGATCCAGCTGATAAATAAAACTTTTTTCTAGCTCATTAGCATGATTGTATTCAAAGATACGAATACGCGCACCGTGATCGGTATTGGGGAGCGGGCCATCTTGCACAAGTGGCGCTTCCATTGAAACAAAATAGTGCTGGCCATCTGGCGTAAAACTGCTCCCTTCTAAGGCTAAATTATCGCGAAAACCACGGTTTCTCGATAACTTAATCACATTGGGAATAGGAATATCGGCAACATAATCGCCATCGAGGCGAGCTTGGCGAATAAAGGGGTTTAATCCAAGCTTACGATCCCCTTCACTGGTATAACGAAACCCCTTATGCGAAGGAATGAGCCGAATAGATTCCAGATCAGGCACACTCCCTTGTCCTTGGAGTATAAACTTCGCAACATTGGGATATAACGAGCCATCTGGCTGTTTAAGGTTGATTTGCTGGATGATTCGTATCGGCCCGACCTTTGTATCGCTAAGACTCATCGATGCCCAATAAGCACGTGCTGGACCTTTCAGCGCGCGGTCATCACTGACCATCAACCAGCGATGATTTTGACTATCATAATCAATGCCCGACAATCCTCCCACGGGCACATGGTGGAACGAAGTGGCATTGGGCAAAATACTCTGCCCAATATAGATGAGTTGCTTAATTGGATAAGTTGCAGGCTCAGAGCGAGCGGCCATCGCCCATTGACTCAAAACCAGCAAACACCCCAAAAACGACGCTCTCCATACTCTTTTTTGCATCATTTCCCTTAGCTCCCCACCTGCAGGTAAGATAATTCCCGCAGATGGCAACTTAATGACAACTCGCTAATCTTTAGCATGCATTAAATGATGCAGCAATAAAAATGGTGCCATAAACTCGCTTATTTATAGCTCATTCGGGCCGACCTGAATTACCACCTTGCCGAAATTTTGCCCTTGTAACAGCGCCGCTAGCATTTTAGGAGCATTTTCAAGGCCATCAACCAATTGCTCTTTATAATGAATTTTGCCCTCAGCAAGCCACTGCTTCATTTGTTGGCTAAAGGTACCAAAATGAGAACCATAGTCATCAAAAATGATGAATCCTTGCATTCTGGCGCGTTTTTTCAACAGCGTGCCAGCTAATAACGATAAGCGATCAGGCCCTTCTGGCAATTGAGTCGCATTATATTGCGAAACTAATCCACAGACCGGAATACGTGCCGAAGTATTCAATAACGGTAAAACCGCATCAAACACTTTGCCCCCAACATTCTCAAAATAGATATCAATGCCATTAGGACAAGCTTTAGCAAGCTGCTCGGCAAAATCATCCTGATGGTGGTCAAGGCAGACATCAAAGCCTAGCTGTTCTGTCACATAGCGACATTTTTCCTCACTACCGGCCACGCCCACCACTCGACAGCCTTTTAATTTACCAATCTGTCCCACAGTGCTACCAACAGGGCCACTCGCAGCGGCAACCACCAGTGTCTCACCCGCTTTAGGCTGGCCAATATCCGTCAACCCCATGTAAGCGGTAAAACCAGGCATCCCGGCCACACCTAACGCATACGAAGGTTGTTTAGGATCATGGCCCAAGGCCACCAGTCCAGTGCCATCACTGACCGCATAATCCTGCCAACCGCCATAGCTCAACACCCAATCACCGGCTGTAAAATCAGGATGCAACGACTCTACAACCCGGCTGACTGTACCGCCGACCATGACTTGGCCTAGCGCAACGGGTTGAGCGTAAGACTCTGCGTCACTCATCCGCCCGCGCATGTATGGATCGAGCGACAAATAAACCGTACGCAACAACACCTGTCCTTGCGTAATCGAGGGAACCGATTGTTCAACCCAGTTAAAATTATCCTGACTTGGTTCACCATGTGGCCGAGATGCAAGCTGCCACTGGCGATTGATATCACTACGCTGACTCATGGGAGACTCCCGTTTCCAATAAAATTTTAGACCAATCGTCTACTGTTTTTACATTGTAACGATCTCTCCCGGTTAAGTTCAATCTCAGTTTCGTGAGGTTTAAGCAATAAACAGTTAAACCCGAAAGACACCAATCTGTTTTTCGAGCGCTTCAGCATCACTTTCAAGTTGCCGAGTAATACTGGTAATCTCTTGGTTTTTCTTGAAGTTTTCTTCAGAAATCTCATTAATCTGAGTTACATTGTGATTAAGCTCGGTCGTCACAGCATTCTGCTCATCTGTCGCTGTCGCGATCTGTTCATTCATCCCAGAGATCTGGGCAATAATCTCTTTAATGGTATCGATAGCCTGAATGACGTCGCTGGTTTGGGTCGATGTTTGAATAGATTTATCCCGAGCTTGTCCAATTTGACTGCTCACCTGAGAAACCGACTGATGAATGGCTTTGGTAATATCGGCAATCTCCTGCGTGGACTGCTGAGTTTTGCTCGCAAGAGAGCGCACCTCATCGGCGACCACAGCAAATCCGCGCCCAGCCTCACCGGCCCGCGCCGCTTCAATCGCTGCATTCAAAGCGAGTAAATTAGTCTGGTCGGCAATGGTGGTGATAACGTCTAAAATTTGCGAGATTTTCGCTGAATTACTTTGTAAAACCTCAGCTTCTTGACTGGCTCCTTCAAGCTCTTCACTGAGCTGTCGAACGTTATCAATCGATTTGCGAATCACCGTATTCATCTCATCCGCATGGTCGTTGGCATGGGCAGCACTTTGCGCCGCTTGATGTGCATTTTCAGCAACCTGCGCGGAACTCATCGACATCTCATTGATCGCCGCCGCAACACTTTGGGTCTGCGTTTGCATGTTTTGGGTCACTTGCGACGTTTGGTCAGTGATCCTTGCCAGCATTTCAGAGCGCTGCTGATTTTGTTCCACCGAGTGGTGTACCGATCGGATCACACCTTGGATTTTGGCCACAAATTCATTGAAATAATCGGTTAATTTGGTCACCTCATCATGACCAGAATGTTCAAGACGGACACTTAAGTCCCCCTCACCCGAGGCGATATTTCTGAGAGCCTGGTTGGTCTGCTTCAGGGGCAAGGAGATACTCTGGCTAATGATATACAAAATGATTAACACCGGGATCCAAATCCCACCAAGAATCATCAGGTTGTGTTGTACAAACTGTGATTCTTCTACAGCTATGTCATCCACATAGATCCCGGTTCCAATCACCCAGCCCCAAGGATCAAACCGTTTGACTACGCTCATTTTGGGAGAGGGTTCCGTGGCATTTGGCTTATCCCACATATAAAAAACCTTCGCACTTGGGGAGTCCTTAGTACGCTCCAACATCACCTGAAACAGAGCAACGCCATTGGGGTCCTTTTTACCTAAGACATTGGTTCCCACCAATTGTTTGGCAAAAGGATGCTGAACCATTACGCCAGAGCGATTAAATGAGAAAAAATATTCTTTGCCGGAATAGCGCAACCGATTAAGGGCCGCAATCGCTTGCTCTTTCGCTTGCGTGTCACTGACCAACCCCAACTTAGCCTGCTGATAGTGCTGCTCAACAATACTTAAGGCAACATCACTAAGCGCGTCTAACTTCGCCTCTTTTTCTTTCCATAGAACATTATCTAAATGATTCAACGAAAAGAAAAATATCATGATCGTTGCCAATAGGCTTAGCAAAATCATCCCAAACATGCGTGCAGTGATACTGACGTGACGAAGTTTTGCCATTATATAGCCCATAATAGGCGCTCCCTTAAATGGATCCATCTTGATTTAATTTGATGATTATTAAGAAAGTAGCACAGCTCTGATGAGCCTGCCTGAAAGTCAAAACCATCCATACCAAGCAATACAGGCTGATCAATGTGACAGTAAGATAGGTTCTGCTTAGAAAATCATGGATAATAGCCCCACAGGCCGCTGATGTTTTACCTTCCACAGCTCAGCGCACGAATACACTCAAGGAAAGCTATGAATAAGCTAGTTGAACGCTTTTTAAGTTATATTGCCATTGATACTCAATCTGATGATGAATCCTCACAATGCCCCAGTACGCCCGGACAGATCATTTTAGGTCAAAAATTAAAAGACGAGCTTCTCACCATGGGCCTCTGTGATGTTTCACTCGATGAAAATGGCTACCTGATGGCCCGTCTGCCTGCAAATATCGAGGGAGCTCCGGCCATTGGTTTTATCTCACATATGGATACCGCGCTTGATGAAACGGCCACCAATGTGAAAGCCCAAATCATCGAAAACTATTCTGGTGGCGAGATTCAGCTCGGACAAAGTGGTGAGAAATTAAGCCCAGCACAATACCCATTTTTAACCGATTTAATCGGCCATGATCTGATTACCACCGATGGCACAACCTTATTAGGAGCCGATGATAAAGCAGGTATCGCGGAAATTTTTACCGCACTTTCGTACCTGATTGAACACCCGCAAATTCCACATGGAGATATCTGTGTTGGGATTACGCCAGATGAAGAGATTGGCCGTGGTGCAAATCGATTCGATGTCAAAAAATTTGGAGCCCAATGGGCTTATACCATCGACGGAGGCAAAGTCGGCGAACTGGAATATGAAAACTTTAATGCAGCCAGCGCCACGATTATCTGTCATGGTGTCAGTGTTCATCCTGGGACGGCTAAGGACACATTGGTCAATGCCATGAATATTGCCGCTCAGTTTCAACTGATGATGCCGCAGGATGAAACGCCAGAAACCACTGAAGGTCGTGAAGGATTTTATCATCTCACTACGATAAAGCCCGGAATCGCTCGCAGCGAATTACACTACATTTTGCGCGATTTTGAAAAAGACGGCATGGCTCGGCGCAAAGCATTTATGAAAAAGCAAGTTGAAGCATTAAACAAACGTCTCAGTAAAGGCCATGTGGAAGTGGTGATAACCGATAGTTACGCTAATATGGCCGAGCAAATCACCCCACATCCCCATATAGTCGAGATTGCCAAACAAGCAATGCACGAAGTCGGCATTGAGCCACTTATCACCCCAATTCGTGGGGGAACAGATGGAGCCCGCTTATCCTATATGGGCTTGCCGTGCCCGAATATCTTTACTGGGGGCTATAATTTTCATGGGATCCATGAATGCATCAGCATTAACTCGATGCGCCAAGCTGTTGATGTGATTGTAAAAATAGCCCAACTAACAGCACAAAGCACTCATAAACAGAGAACAATAGGCTAATTTTTGCCCGTTTTACTGGGCAAGACCATACAATCAGCATATTCTAATAGAAAGACCTATTGATTGGGTGAGGAGGAAAAATGGCTGTTTTTTTATTAGCCTTTGTACTGTTTTTAATCATCTCATTATTGTTATCCCTTGGCGTATTAGCCCATCGCAAGCCCATTCAAGGGAGCTGTGGAGGATTATCAAGTATTGGAGTTGATCGAGTTTGCGACTGTGAAACACCGTGTGAAGAACACGCCAAGTTGTATCAAATTAGTGAACCTGAACAGTGCCAGAACACACCAGAAAAATAATACCATCAGCAATGAGCTACTCAGGGCCATTGAGGAATGGGGCAAAGCATTTCTAACGCCCAGACAACCAAGACGGGGCAGGTGTTATCTCACCCCCCGCCTCAATCTCCACGCCATTAACTGAAACAGCCCATGTATACTTAGCGCTATCTTATGGCCGTATTATCAGTGGCTCAGTCAACCGTGTGTGGTTGTGGCTTTAATGGACCTGCCTATTCCACCACGTTTAGAGTGTTTATCCCGATGAATAATCCATGTATGATACCGCTCATGATCGAGTTTGCGACTGTGAAACACCGTGTGAAGAACACGCCAAGTTGTATCAAATTAGTGAACCTGAACAGTGCCAGAACACACCAGAAAAATAATACCATCAGCAATGAGCTACTCAGGGCCATTGAGGAATGGGGCAAAGCATTTCTAACGCCCAGACAACCAAGACGGGGCAGGTGTTATCTCACCCCCCGCCTCAATCTCCACGCCATTAACTGAAACAGCCCATGTATACTTAGCGCTATCTTATGGCCGTATTATCAGCGGCTCAGTCAACCGTGTGTGGTTCAGTGGCTTTAATGGACCTGCCTATTCCACCACGTTTAGAGTGTTTATCCCGATGAATAATCCATGTATGATACCGCTCATTTGGCAATAACAGGTCAATAAGTTGGTTACCAATCTGATTCTTTATTAGATCGATCAAGAACAATCCCACACCCAAAAACATGCATTTCCAAGCCGCAAATTTTACAAATAAATGAATTTAAATGTAGAGACACAATCTAGCATGAAGCATTTAGCGAAACAGCTTTACCGTATGACTTGGCCGATGATCTTCGGGGTACTGGCACTGATGAGTTTTCAATTGATTGACAGTGCTTTTATCGGTCAACTCGGCGTGGTACCACTGGCGGTTCAAGGCTTTACCCTACCCGTTCAAATGGTGATGATTGGTTTACAGGTTGGTCTAGGCATTGCCACGACGGCCGTGATTGCTAAAGCATTAGGCGCACACCGACAGCAGTATGCCAAGCAACTAGGGGGACTGATTGTAGCAATGGGAAGCGCCGGAATGGCGTTCGTTTGCGTGGTCATTTATCTACTCCGAGACAGCATATTACAACTTCTGGGAGCAGGGAGTTCTGTAGCACTTATCGTAGATAGCTACTGGCGCTGGTGGCTCGCCAGTGTCTGGCTCAGCGCCTTCATCTATTTTCTCTACAGCGTCAGTCGGGCCAATGGCAATACCAAGCTCCCCGGAATGGTGATGGTATTAACCAGCCTACTCAATCTGGCCCTCGATCCACTGTTTATATTTGTATTTAAATTGGGCATTAACGGTGCAGCAATCGCCACGGTTATCGCTTTTACGATAGGTATTTTCATCGTTGCGCCCAAATTACTGGCTCAACATTGGATCTTTTTTGATTGGCATGATCTCAATATCAAACGCAGCTTACTTGATATTTTGCACATTATGGGGCCAGCGATGCTTAGCCAACTGATGCCGTCTTTATCATCCATGTTAGCGACCAAATTACTTGCCTCTTATGGCACAGCAGCCGTCGGGGCATGGGCACTAGGCGCTCGCTATGAACTATTCTCAATTGTGGCGATCCTAGCTCTGACCATGTCATTACCACCCTTTGTCTCACGTCTGCTTGGACAGCGCAAAATGGCCGATATCCGTACCCTCGTTCATTGTGCCTTGATCTTTGTTCTAGGGTTTCAACTGGTGATTGCTCTGATCACCTTTGCCATTGCCCCGCAACTCACCCATCTGATGACTAGTGCCGAAACCGTCGCTCGCATTTTACATCACTATCTGTTGATCGTGCCATTTAGCTTTGGCTTACTTGGTACCTGCATGATCATGGTGTCCGTTGCCAATGCACTGGGTAAATCCTATGTAGCACTCATGATCTCTATATTCCGACTATTCGTGTTCTATCTACCATGTCTGTGGCTGGGTGCCTATCTGGGAGAACTCCATGGGGCCTTTTTTGGGGCTTTAGTGGGCAATTTACTCGCGGGAACAGCGTCTTATCTCATCTACTTAAAAATGCTCAACAAGCTAACGGCTACCCTCCCGGCAAATGCGGCAACTCAATAAAAAAGGGCCGAAGTAAACGGCCCTTGCACACTATTTTTTCAGTTTAAACTGTTGAATCATTGCGGTTAACTGCTCTGAAGCCTGCGATAAGCGATTCGACGACTCAGCGCAGCGCTCTGAGTTATTGCTATTTTGTTGGGTCACCTCATCGATCTGCTGGATCCCCTGGCTAACTTGAGCGGTCCCTTGCGCTTGTTCATTCGCCGCAATCGCAATTTCATTCACCAAAGAAGCGGATTCACTGACTTTATCCACAATCGAGTGCAGCGCTTGAGCAGTCTGCAATGATAGTTCAATCCCGCGTTGAGTACGCTGCGCAGAAGTGTCAATTAACGATGAGGTCTGCTGAACCGCTGAGGCACTACGCGCGGCCAACTGGCGAACTTCATCAGCAACCACAGCAAAGCCACGCCCTTGCTCACCCGCTCTTGCCGCTTCGATAGCCGCATTAAGCGCCAACAAGTTTGTCTGTTCAGCAATACTCTCAATCGTACGAATAATATCGTTGATATCGTTACCTGAACTTTCGATCTCCTGCATCGCTTGTTGCAACTCATTCATTAACTCATTGCCCTGAGTTGCCGAGTCCATCGACTGCTGAGAAAGCTCACTGGCTTTGTCAGCATTCACCGAACTTTGGCTAACTTGCTGTGCTATCTGAGTAATGGTCGCACTAATTTGTGTCACTGCCGCCGCAGATTCTGTCGCGCCACTGGCTAAATCATGGCTCAAATCGGCAACTTCCAGCGCATTCGAGCCGATAAATTCAGAGCGCTGTTTAATGTCACCGACTAGGCGGTTCAAATCGATCACCATCTCAGAGAGCGCTTTGCCAAGCTGGTCATGCTCTGATGCCAACTCGACCGACTGATTTAAATCCCCTTGCGAGATCTGCTCTGCCACAATGACATGTTTTTGCAGGCTATCAGCCATATTATCGAGTGCTTCTGCAAGCTGACCGACTTCATCGTGGCTGTGATAGTTAAGCCGTTGACTGAACTCCCCTCGAGAGATGGCTTTCGCCATCGTCACTGCCCGTAAAATCGGTCGAGAAAGACTACGAGCCATCCAAACTAAAACGCCTAAGGCTAATATGGAAATAACCAAGCCAATAATAATCTGCCAAATCATGTCATGATCTGCAGTTTTATCCATGTGCTGGGTTAAAGCAGTTACATTGGACAAAACGACACTGCGATCCACTCGAATAATAATGGCCCAAAGGCTATCAGATGTCCCTAAAGTGATCGGTGAAAAGACTTCAATCTGCTTTTCATCTGGCACACTAAAAATTGACTCTTTCCCCGATTTGACAGTATCCAAAAACCGCTGATACTGCGTGCCAAACAGTGCCTGCATCGAACCGCCAAGAGTATCGGGTTTTTTACTATCAGCAATGACCAATCCTTGACTGGTTACAATACTCACCTCAACCCGACCATTATAAAGTTTTGCCGCGACCTGTTTACTTAATGACTGAATAAATTGCAGGTTGTAATTGGCTCCGACCACCCCTAAAAATTTACCATTAACCAGCACCGGAGCTGATAAAGTAGCTAACCAGACATTTTTACCCTGATCCACATAAGGCAGCGGAGCAGTGACAGCAGATTTATGGGTGCGTTTTGGATTTAGGTACCAAGCCCCTTTGGCCACACCATTGGGGAGTTTTGCATCGGAATCATATTCAACCAGAGCCTGAACATTAATATTGCCTTGATCGTCTCGTGTCCAATAGGGGGTAAATCGCCCAGTTTGAGGGTTGTTGCCCATCGAGTGGTTACGGTTTTCGCTATCTTTACCATCGAAAGCATTCGGTTCCCAGGCACTATAGATACCATTGAGATCCGGGTGTGATTCGAGAAAACTGCGCAAAACATAATTAAATTTCTGACGCGAGAACTCTTGAGAACTCGATTTATCAAAACCTCTATCCGCTGATATCTCTTTAGCCAATGTCTGAGCAATTAAAAGACCTGGCTCTAGTCGGCGGCTGATTGCATGCCCATACGCGGTTGCGGTACTTTTGAGCTCATCGAGCGTACTTTGCTCAACTAACGAACTGACTCGTTTCGATACGATATCTTGCGTTTTTGCCGCTGAATAAACGGCATAACCGACCAACAAGCTGGACGTCACTAAAAGGCACAATCCCGCAACGACAGCTATCTTTGCTTGAATAGACTTTAATTTCATGAATATATCCCTTATTCAGATAACTAATACATTCCAGTATCAATGACAGATCTTAGAAAAATATAGAACAAAATCCTGACAGCACGAGCTCTACAAACTTTTTTATGTTGTTTTAATCGTAAATCTTGAAAATATGGACAGCTTAATGATAAATACAATAATTAAATGACAGATATCAGGTTATTTTGCGTTAAATATCATTAATTTTATTGCGAAAAATATAGCTTAAAAAACAATGTATTAACAAATAAATATTAAATTTACTCAATATTTATAACAATAATTATACATTTAATTTAAAAATGCAAAATTATTCGTATCATATTTTGATCAGTAATCACTCCGATAAATCAGCTCAAGACAAGTTCAGATTGGCGCATTGAGTTCAACCAAGGTGAGTGCCGACCGCATGAAATGGACGCTTAAATATAGCGAAATAATTTACTGACAACAGAATCATCAGTGATCCTTGTCACTAATCCATGCTCTTAACCCACGTCAACGTCGATCAAAATCACATTCCTATCGCCACTCTAATGCATCTTATTGCATTGCTATCTATTATCCATCGAAACGTTTCGATGAGATTTTTCAAAACCGTTTCTAAATCCCTCATCGAAATTAAGACAACTGCTTTTAAGGTGGATTTCATGAAAAAAACAGCCCTGCTGAATGCCGAATTATCCCATCTGGTGGCAACACTTGGTCACACCGATGAATATACAGTTTGTGATGCAGGTTTGCCGATTCCTGAGAGTGTTCAACGCATTGATCTAGCGCTTACCCATGGGATCCCAGCGTTTATCGATGTCGTGACAACGCTACTAGCAGAATCACAGATTGAAGGGGTGATCATGGCGGAAGAATTCCCCCAAGTTAGCCCCGAACTACATACCCAGCTGAGGGAACTGTTGCATGCTGAAGAGCGCCGGAGTGCGAAGACGTTCACCATCAGTTACTTGTCCCATGAAGCTTTTAAAATTCGCACTCACCAGAGTCGAGCCATTGTTCGCACCGGAGAATGTACGGGGTTTGCCAACGTCATTTTCCAAGCGGGTGTAGTGTTTTAATAAGATGGCGATAGCGCTTGGGCAGACCCATGCAGCCCCAATTTGAGGAGATGTTATGACTTCGCCTGTATTAGCCTTAAAGGATATTGAGAAATCATTCCCAGGCGTGAAAGCGCTCGATAAGGCAAGCCTCACTGTTTATCCCGGTAAAGTGATGGCTTTAATTGGAGAAAATGGTGCCGGTAAATCGACCCTGATGAAAGTTCTAACGGGCATCTATCAAAAAGATGCAGGGAGCATTGAATATCAAGGTTTGCCTGTCCAATTTAAGGGACCTCGAGAATCACAAATGGCTGGAATCAGCATTATTCATCAAGAATTAAACCTGATCCCAGAACTCACTATTGCTGAGAATATTTTTCTCGGACGCGAAATTGTCTCACCACTGGGGCGTATTTTGTGGAAACAGATGCATCAAGAGGCCGATAAGTTACTCGCGCGTTTGAACATTAAACGAAGTTCTAAAACCCCACTGGGAGAGCTAAGTTTAGGTGAGCAACAAATGGTCGAAATTGCCAAAGCACTTTCGTTTAACTCCAAGGTCATCATCATGGATGAACCGACCGATGCGCTCACCGATACTGAGACCAATTCACTGTTTAAAGTGATCAAAGAGCTGCGTGATAAAGGCACCGGCATTGTTTATATCTCTCATCGGCTCAAAGAGATCTTTGAGATTTGTGACGATATAACCGTGCTGCGTGATGGCAAATTTATCGATCAACGTAAAGTCAGCGATATTGATGAAGAACGATTGATCGAGAAGATGGTCGGGCGGCGACTGGATGAACAGTATCCAAGGGTCGAAGTTCCCAAAGGCGAGGTCTGTTTACAAGTTGAAGGATTATCTGGTGATGGCATCGATAATATCAGCTTTGAACTCCGCCATGGTGAGATTTTAGGCGTCTGCGGTTTGATGGGGGCAGGGCGTACTGAGCTGATGAAGATGATTTACGGCGCGTTAGCGAAAACGCAAGGCACCATCCGTCTTGATGGCAAAGTCATTCAGACCCATACCCCAAAGCATGGGCTCAAAGCAGGGATTGCCTACATCTCGGAAGATCGTAAAGGCGATGGCTTAGTATTGGATCTGTCGGTTAAAGACAACATGTCATTGTGTGCTTTGAAACATGTCAGTAAAGGATTGCAGATCCATCACAGTGAAGAACAGCAGGCAGTGGATAACTTTATTAAATTATTCAACATCAAAACGCCTAAACGGGAGCAAATTATTGGCAACTTATCTGGGGGGAATCAGCAAAAGGTCGCGATAGCCAAAGGGCTCATGACTCGTCCCAAAGTTCTGATCTTAGATGAACCGACCCGAGGCGTGGATGTCGGCGCCAAAAAAGAGATCTACCAACTAATTAACAAATTCAAAACCGAAGGGATGAGCATCATCTTAGTATCGTCAGAGATGCCCGAGGTGCTTGGAATGAGTGACCGTATATTGGTCATGCATGAAGGTCGTCTGAGTGGCGAATTTAACGCCGCTGAGGCAAACCAAGAAAACTTATTAGCCTGTGCCGTGGGTCAAATCAACACCGTTAGCGCAGATGAGACTGATAACGCAGTATGCGAGGAACCAGCATGAGTACCCAAAATCAATCAACATCGGTAAAGACCCAAAAATGGCTCAGTAAAGAGCGGCTGGTTGAACAAAAATCACTGATCGCACTGCTACTATTAGTCGTTGTGGTGTCATTTCTAAACCCAAATTTTTTCACTGTCGACAACTTATTGAACATTCTGCGTCAAACGTCGGTCAATGCCATTATGGCCGTGGGTATGACATTTGTCATTCTGACCGCCGGGATTGACCTGAGTGTTGGCTCGGTACTGGCCCTGTCCGGAGCCTTTGCCGCCAGCTTGATCGCAATGCAAATTCCGGTCGTGGTCGCCGTTCCGACCGCCCTGCTGGCTGGCACGCTGCTCGGTGCACTAAGTGGCGTGATTATCGCTAAAGGCAAGGTGCAAGCATTTATTGCAACGCTGGTCACCATGACATTGCTACGCGGGGTCACCATGGTCTATACCGAAGGCCGACCCATTTCAGTGGGTTTTACAAAAACCGCCGATGCTTTCTCATGGTTTGGTACCGGTTATATTTTTGATATCCCTGTTCCGGTCTGGCTGATGATCATTGTGTTTGCCGGTGCTTGGTATCTGCTGACGCAGACGCGCTTTGGCCGCTATGTTTACGCCCTCGGGGGAAATGAATCTGCTACTCGGTTATCCGGGATCAACGTCGACCGAGTCAAAATGGCCGTCTATGCTATCAGTGGTCTGTTGTCAGCCTTGGCAGGGATAATCGTGACGTCACGATTATCTTCAGCACAACCGACCGCAGGGACCGGTTATGAGTTGGATGCGATCGCAGCGGTTGTGCTCGGTGGCACCAGTCTTATGGGAGGTAAAGGTAAAATCATGGGCACGCTCATTGGCGCCCTGATTATTGGATTCTTGAACAATGCTCTAAACCTGCTTGATGTGTCGTCCTATTTCCAGATGATCGCGAAAGCCGTTGTCATTTTGGCCGCGGTACTGGTGGACAACAAAAACAAGTAAATAACGTGTCTGGTCACAACCAGACCTACCCTACAGAAGGACCATAGTTATGAAAAAACTGGTAACGTTCATCTCAGCGGCGCTAATCAGTTCACTGATGACAGTGACAGCTTACGCCCAACAAAACATTGCAATTGTGCTATCAACTTTGAATAACCCATTCTTTGTGAGTATGAAAGATGGGGCTCAAGCCAAAGCGAAAGAGCTAGGTTATAACCTCATTGTACTTGACTCACAAAATGACCCAAGCAAAGAGCTCTCGAATGTTGAGGATCTGACCGTTCGTGGTGTCAAAGCGATTTTGATCAACCCTACGGATTCAGATGCAGTTTCCAATGCGATTCGTCTGGCCAATCGCGCCAAAATTCCAGTCATCACACTGGACCGTGGTGCCAACCATGGTAAAGTCGTCGCGCATATCGCCTCAAACAACGTTGCGGGCGGTGAAATGGCCGGTCGTTTTATCAGAGCTAAAATCGGCCCTACAGCGAAAGTCATTCAGTTAGAAGGGATTGCCGGTACCTCTGCTGCACGCGAACGGGGACAAGGCTTCATGAATATTGTCAAACATTCAAAAATGCAGTTACTGGCAAGCCAGCCAGCTGATTTTGACCGCACCAAGGGTTTGAATGTCATGGAAAACCTGTTGACTGCTCATCCAGATGTCCAGGCTGTGTTTGCCCAAAATGATGAAATGGCATTAGGGGCATTGCGAGCCATTCAAGCTTCTGGTAAAAAAGTTCTAGTGGTCGGATTCGATGGGACCAAAGATGGTATCGCAGCAGTCAAACGCGGCGCACTAGGGGCAACGATTGCACAGCAGCCAGCACTGATTGGCGCACTGGGTGTAATCACCGCTGACCGAGTCTTAAAAGGCGAAAAAGTATCAAAATCAATTCCAGTTCCACTGAAACTTATTGAATAATTCAGTTCAATAGCAGGCTGTCTCAACACAGAGGCAGCCTTTACCTCTTATATTCCATCATCAGTGAATCGAACTTTCGCCAAGGTAAAATTATATGAATAAATTAGTAGTCTTAGGTAGTGTTAACGCGGATCATGTGCTTCAAGTTCCTCGATTCCCAAGGCCCGGAGAAACACTGCATGGTCGTAATTATCAGGTGATTCCAGGTGGTAAAGGCGCCAATCAGGCAGTCGCAGCTGCACGCCTGAATGCTGATATCGGTTTTATTGCCTGTGTCGGAGATGATGCCTTTGGCCTTGATATTCGAGATAGTTTTGCCCGCGATGGGATGAATGTCGAACATGTATGTGTCGAAAAACACTGCCCAACCGGGATCGCGATCATTCAAGTATCTGATGAAGGTGAAAATACGATCTGTATCTCAGCTGAAGCGAATGCTCATCTGGATGAGCCGCGGGTCAGCACTTACCAGCAGTCGATCCAACAGGCTGATTATCTGCTCATGCAGTTAGAAACGCCCCTTGAAGGTGTGACTAAAGCGGCAGAACTGGCTAAACAGGCAGGAACCCCCGTGATCCTCAATCCAGCTCCCGCCCAAGAACTCCCCCGTGAGCTGCTCGCCAATATCGACATCATTACCCCCAATGAAACCGAAGCCGAAGTATTAACAGGGATAGCCGTAACCGATGAATCCTCCGCTGAACAAGCTGCGAAAGTTTTACATGATTTAGGAATTAAAGTCGTCATGATTACACTCGGCGCACGTGGGGTTTGGGTCAGTGAAAATAATCAGGGTCAACTGATTGCCGGCTTTCGCGTCGATGCGGTAGATACGACCGCAGCAGGTGATACGTTTAATGGTGCCTTTGTGACTGGACTTTTAGAAGGGATGTCACTAGAGACCGCGATTCGATTTGCACATGCTGCAGCGGCTATTTCAGTCACTCGCTTTGGTGCACAAACCTCTATACCCTATCGTCGTGAAGTGGATGAGTTTCTGCACGCTTAGATCTAAATAAAGGAGTGGGGATCATGGCTACTATGAAAGATATTGCTCGACTTGCGGGTGTCTCAACATCAACGGTCAGTCATGTCATTAACCAAACCCGGTTTGTCAGCGAAGAGATCGCAACCCGTGTCAATACGGCTGCTCAAGAGCTTCATTATACCCCTTCTGCCCTCGCGCGAAGTCTAAAAATGAACCGGACTAAAACACTCGGGATGTTGGTCACAACCTCGATGAATCCCTTCTTTGGGGAGGTTGTCAAAGGCGTTGAGCGCAGTTGTTATAATCAAGGCTATAACCTGATCCTCTGTAATACCGAAGGCGACAATGAACGAATGCGGACCTCCATCGACACTCTGTTGCAAAAACGCGTGGATGGACTCATGTTGATGTGCGCCGCGGTCGCAGGAGAGACATTAACCGAGTTTGAGCGCTATCCAGATATCCCCGTCGTGGTGATGGACTGGGGACCAACGGTTGCCACCAGCACCGATAAAATCCTAGATAACTCATTTAGCGGTGGTTTTATGGCCGCACAGTATCTCATCGACTGTGGCCACCGTCAGATCGGCTGTGTCACCGGTCCGCTCTCGCAATATCAAGCCCTGAATCGTTATCAGGGATTCCAAAAAGCACTCAAAGAAGCCGGGATTGCAGAAAATCCGGCATGGACAATTGAGTCAGACTTTGAATGTGAAGGCGGATATGCCGCATTTAACCAGCTTGCAGCGACAGGCACATTGCCAACGGCCTTATTCGCAGGTAACGACATGATGGCTATGGGGATGATCAGTGCGGCCAATGAACTCGGCATAAAAATTCCCGAACAACTCTCACTGATTGGCTATGATGATATTCGCATTGCCCAATTTATGACGCCCCCGCTGACCACTATCCACCAACCTAAATATCGTTTGGGGAAAGCAGCCGTTGAAGCCCTCTTGCTCAAATTACAAAATCCACAGAGCGAACCACAAATCATTCAATTGGAACCCACACTCGTCATACGCGAAAGCGTTATTGAGCAGCAATAATAGGATTTTTCTATTAATGGACCCGCTTAACTGACCGATTTTGATCCCTGGAAAGCGTCCCACCCAGGCCAATAGATTTAAATGCAGACATTGCCATAAAGGCAAACGTATCACCCGGCAAAGTGTGTATCATTCAGCTTTTATCACCCCAGATAGATCAATATTACACTTAAGTCCCCCAATGTGAGAGAACCTTGAATAGATGGTAGCTGTATCAAAAATACAATATAGCGCCATTTGTTATCCCTGCTCGTTAATCAGCTTTATCTATCAAATAAATTGCTAAACTGTATTATCCAACTGCTATTTTATTCAGTAAAGTTATGCTTAAAAGAATCATTTAACGATAACTGTGCCTCTTACTTAAGCAAATGAGAAACCGTCATCAACCATTACTAATTATCAAAGGGAACAACCCATGACGCAGCAATCGAACACGCCCAAAGGACAATGTCCTATTATGCATGGTAGCCTGACGTCGCCTAACATGGCGAAAGAGTGGTGGCCGAAAACCCTCAATTTAGACATCTTGCATCAGCATGACCGCAAAACCAATCCACTCGATGAAGATTTTGATTATCGAGAAAAAGTGAAGCAACTCGATGTAGAGGCGCTCAAAGCAGACCTCAAAGCATTAATGACCGATAGCCAAGCTTGGTGGCCAGCTGACTGGGGGCATTATGGCGGTTTAATGATTCGCATGGCATGGCACTCTGCCGGTACTTATCGCACCGCCGATGGTCGCGGAGGCGCCTCAACCGGGAATCAACGTTTTGCCCCGATTAATTCATGGCCTGATAATGGGAACCTAGATAAAGCCCGCCGGTTACTCTGGCCAATTAAGAAAAAATACGGCAATTCAATTAGCTGGGCCGATTTAATTATTCTAGCCGGCAATATGGCATATGAGTCGATGGGGTTAAAAACGTTCGGTTTTGCATTCGGCCGCGAGGATATTTGGCATCCAGAAAAAGACACCTATTGGGGTTCTGAAACTGAATGGCTCGCAACCAGTGACACCAAGCACTCTCGCTACAGCGGCGAACGTGATCTTGAAAATCCACTGGCTGCGGTGATGATGGGGCTGATTTACGTTAACCCTGAAGGGGTGGATGGCAATCCCGATCCGCTTAAAACTGCAGAAGATATGCGAGTCACTTTTGCCCGTATGGCTATGAATGATGAAGAAACGGTCGCCTTAACCGCCGGCGGTCATACCGTTGGTAAAACACATGGAAATGGCGATGCCAGTGAATTATCAGCAGAGCCAGAAGGTGCTGAAATTGAAGAGCAAGGACTCGGTTGGGTCAATCATAAATCACGCGGAATTGGCCGGAATACGGTGACCAGCGGGATTGAAGGAGCCTGGACGACGAATCCAACGCAATGGGATAACGGATTTTTTGAACTGTTGTTTAAATATGAATGGGAATTGAAAAAAAGCCCAGCAGGCGCATGGCAATGGGAACCGATTGATATTGCCGAAGAAGATAAACCCGTTGATGTCGAAGACCCATCGATTCGCCATAACCCAATTATGACCGATGCCGATATGGCATTAAAAATGGATCCCGCTTATCGCAAAATCGCCGAACGTTATGCTCGCGATCCGGCTTTATTCGCAGATGCCTTTTCTCGTGCGTGGTTTAAACTAACTCACCGCGATTTGGGACCAAAAGAACGCTATATTGGCCCGGATGTTCCGCAAGAAGACCTGATTTGGCAAGATCCCATTCCAGCTGGGAATGCCGATTACGATGTGGACGCTGTCAAAACCAAGATTGCAGCCAGTGGCTTAACCACCGCTGAGCTGATAGCTACAGCTTGGGATAGTGCCAGAACATTCCGTCAATCAGATTATCGCGGCGGGGCCAATGGTGCGCGTATTCGTCTTGCCCCACAGAATACTTGGGCGGGTAATGAGCCAGAGCGATTAAATAAAGTTCTATCGGCATTAGAACCCATCGCCAACAGCTTTGGAATTAGCGTCGCCGATGCGATTGTACTCGGGGGGAATGTTGGTCTTGAGCTGGCGATTAACGCGACAGGATTGTCACTGACCGTGCCTTTCACACCCGGCCGCGGCGATGCAACCCAAGAGATGACCGATGTTGAATCGTTCGACGTTCTCGAACCACTAGCAGATGGTTTCCGTAACTGGCAAAAAGAGCACTATAGCGTCAAACCTGAAGAATTGTTGCTCGATCGCGCTCAGTTAATGGGACTAACAGCCCCAGAAATGACTGTACTACTTGGTGGTTTGCGTGTTCTTGGCGTAAACCATGGGAATAGTCAGCATGGCGTCTTTACCGATCATGTCGGAGCACTCACAAATGACTTTTTTGTCAATCTAACCGACATGGCGAACAGCTGGGTTCCCACAGGTCGCAATAGCTACGATATCTGTGATCGAGAAAGCGGTGATGTGAAATGGACTGCGACTCGAGTGGACTTAGTGTTTGGTTCAAATTCTATCTTGAGAAACTACGCTGAGTTTTATGCTCAAGATGATAACAAAGAGAAAATGGCGCGTGATTTCGTCGCGGCCTGGACCAAAGTGATGAACTCAGATCGATACGACGTTTAACTGAATCACTCATAATCGGAAAAGCTGGCGAAAATCTTCGCCAGCTTTTTTATGCATCCGCTCCGCTAGCCTCAGTTCTAATCACTAAGCCAACATCCATAATATGTTGATGCCCCCACTTTAGAGTCATACACGAATCTATCAGTCCAAAGTGATCCGAAGACACAGAAATAATAGTTTTCCTACTGCACCAAATGCAATACGAAAAGCGACTGTCACATAGAACTTGGTCAACACCAAAAGCAACGCTCAGTGAGCGATCTCGGCCCTTCAAAGGCAACATCGAGACAGCAACTAGATAAAAAATTTAATTCATTTATTCACAGTCTTTAGGGAGAGCGAGCTCTCCCTATTTTACCGCCGTATCATTGCTTCGCGGCTGGCCACAATGAGGGCGAATGAAACGCCCGATCCAGCTCATCGCTAAACCAACGCCCGTTCAAAACGGTATGAATCAGCTCCATTTTGGTAGCCTGAGGCAGGCTGTGATCTTGCTTCATCGCCGCAATGAGTTCTTTCTCATTATAAGTTTTAGCAGACATCGTCATCACAGCCTTGTACTGGTTGGCATTTAGGATCATCAAAGACTGCCCTTGTTGTTGATGCTGTGGGCTCCAACGTAACCACTTAGGTTGCTGGGCAGCGCGGTTAGGATTGCCATGGCGAATAAATGCGGCTAAATATTGCCGAAAATGCGCGGATAAATCCAATGCGCCGGCTCGCTGAAATGCCTTGCCGAGTAGCTTCTGGTTCCAGTGGTGATCCAGCAATGGCATAAATACACCATGAAATGCCCCTAACAGCGACATTGTCGCCCCTGGAGTGACATAATTATTACGTCCTAAAGCCACCTCAGTCCCATAAATAGGTGCTGGATAATGGGGATACATCCGTTCTGCCGAACGTTGCACATTAAACAAACTATAAAGCTGCCCGCCATAATGATAGACAAAGCGATACTGCTGCAGTAGTGAAGGCGTTTTGAGTAACGTACCATCATGCCAAGCTTTGGCAAAATGAGGATCACCTAAAGCAAAGAACGAGAACTCAGTTTGTCCACTGAGCATGATCACTGGCACAGCGTTGTAATGGGTCGTTTTAAACCCCTTTTTAGGTAATACGTAACCATCTCGATAAAGATGGGGGAAGGCACTCATGCGGATCCCGGCGTTGGTCATCAATGCGGCCAGCCTAGAGGCGGGAAGTTTCATGAGGTATTTTCGTACCGCTTGATCCCCCTGAGCTAACCAAGTCTTAGCCGCAGCCAGATCGGGTTTCATCTTATCCTTAACCACCAACGGTGCCAGCGCATTGATAAAGATCTTTTGACTCGCCGCTACTGGAGCAGTCGTCATCCCACCACTAAATACGATCGCTCGCTGGAATGCGCCTTTAAATAACGGTGAAATCAACATCGCCATGACATCTCGTCCACCGGCGGAAAATCCAGCTACGGTCACCTGCGAAGGATCGCCACCGAAGGCCTTAATATGTTGATGAACCCATTTTAAAGCCGTGCGTTGATCTAACAGTCCAAAATTACCTGACGCCTGAGCCGGGTTGGATGTTTTGATGGCTTTAAGAGGATTAAATCCGAGAACACCGAGACGGTAGTTAATCTGCACCACAACTGCATTCAGTGCTTTAGCAAGTTCAGTCGGGTCAAACTCATGCGCTTTCCCCCCTTGATTATTCCCGCCGTGCACATAAACCAGCACTGGCAATGCATGTGAATGAGTCGCCGGTCGATAAATATCCAGATTCAAACAGTTTTCCTGACCAATATACTGGTCATTGTGATACTGCGGACAAATGGCTCCTTCATGAGTGGCATTAAACGTGCCCGCAGGCAGCTTATCCAACTGAGCCACCTGCCAGCGGCGCCCCCCAACAGGTGCTTTTGCATAGGGTATTCCTAAAAAGGACTCAACGGCATGTTCGCTTTGCCCGGTGACATGGACTCCATCTGACAAGGTCACTTGTGGCGCAGCTATTGCTAAGCTGCTCACTAACCCCAAAGCCCCAATGAGCGCTCGCTTAAATAAATAAGAGTGCATTAATGTGCTCCTTTGACATAAGTCTGAATATTTACCCTTGTTAATTTGTTAGCCGCTAGCGAATGAAATAGAGGCCAGCTAAACCTAGCTTATTTTTGAATATACCAAACGACTTATCCCCCATTGGAAGTGCTGTGAATATCGGTGGATTAAAGACCTTGCTGACGATAAAAACGTTGCTTCATTGCTACCTTCACTTGCTTAGGTGTTGCTCGCTCTTTCATCAATTCAAATATCCCAACCATTCGAGGAATGGTGTGAGTAAAATAAGTCTTATATCCATCACAAAAATAGTTTCGATTCGGTCGACCATCACTGGATAATTCAAACCGATGCTTAGGGCACCCACCATGGCAGGCCTGGCGCACTTCACAGTCCACACAATCACAACTGATATTTGATAATTTATTCTCACCAAACAAAATATTCTGTGATGAATTGACTAAGTCGGAGAGCTCATCATCATTAATATTGCCGAGTTGATGTTCTGGATATACAAAATGATCGCACGAATACACATCACCATTGGCTTCAACAGTCAAGTCACCACCGCAAGTTTTACTAAAAATACAAGCCCCTGGGCGACCAATCATCTGGGCCATCGTTTGCTCAAAATTCATCACAAACACTCGCCCAAAATCATGCTGAACCCAGTAGTCAAAAATAGTATTCAAAAATTTGCCATATGCTTTCGCGGGGACAGACCATTGTGTCACTTCACATTGCCCCTCAAATGTCGGTTGAATCAGCGTTAAACCATTTTCATCTGGCTCATTCGCTCGACGTTCAACCAGAGGGATAAACTGCATATAACGACTACCAATGCGCTTTAAGAAGTTATACACATCCATAGGACGACGGACATTTTCCGCATTTACAACCGTTAAGGTATTAAACTCAACCTTGTATTTCTTTAACCACTCAAGCCCTTTTAAAACTTGATCAAACGTACTCTTTCCCGAACGAGTATGCCGATAGGTATCATTACTAATCCGATCACCGTCTATCGAGACCCCCACTAAAAATTCATGCTCTTTTAAAAATTTCGCCCACTCTTCATCAATCCGAGTCGCATTGGTCTGGAAAAAGTTCTGCACCTTTTTAGAACCGCGATATTGCTCCTGAAGGGCCAAAGCTTTCTGATAAAATTCGATGCCTAACAGAGTCGGCTCTCCCCCCTGCCAGATAAAATCAACGATATTTGCTTTCTGGGACTCAATCTGTTGACGAACATAACTCTCTAGCGTCTTCTCATCCATCTTCCAATGGCTTTTACGCTCTGGGTAAAGCTTCTCTTTTTCCAGGTAAAAGCAATATTCACAATCAATATTGCATACTGAGCCACTGGGCTTAGCAATCATCTGAAAATTTTTAATCTCTTTCACTTCTGCACTCCTCCACAGTTGAGTACTTTTGGAGAAAATCAATTTCTTGAAGGCACAAAAAAACCTGATAAGTGCTTTCAGAATGAAAGCACTTATCAGGTTTTGCCTGTATCAATACAGTTACAATCCTAGTTAATTTAATACTACTAGGGAGTAATCTATCCAAGCAACAGGTAGACTTAGAAAATGTGATACACCCCTTATCTGTTATCTATAGAAGCAACCTTCGCGACTCGTCAATGAACAAGCCATAGTCAAGCTATGGCTTGTTAAGATAACTGTCAATTAGTCATTCAGACCATCTGACATATGGTTGAACTTATACAATACCGGATTAGGCTTAATAATTGGTGGATTGCTATATTTTCTTGCCTCTTTCCACCATAATTTTTTCATCTCCTTCAATTTTTCAGGATATTTTTTAGCTAAGTCAGTCGACTCAGAAAAGTCTTTTTCAGTATTAAAGAGCTGCCATTGATCTTCAGAGAATGGGGCACCTAAACGATGCATTGCTACAGCACGCCACTTGCCATCTGTGATCGCCCGATCACCACGAAGAGAAAAGAACTGAACTGAACGCGTTTTAGCATTCTTATCTTCAAAGGTTTTCAAAAATGAACGGCCAGCCACTGGAATTTGCTTAACACCGTCCACTTTTTTGGCAAATTTGGTTCCAGCTGCATCTAACATAGTTGGCGCCAAATCCACGACATTGACATACTGATCTCGAACCGAACCTGGCGACTTAATATGACCCGGCCAAGACACGATCAGTGGCGTACGAACCCCACCCAAATATGGCCATAATTTATAACGACGGAATGGAGTATCGTCAGCATAGGCCCAAGGACGCTGATACAACATGTACGTTTTCGGTCCACCAGCTTCATCTAAATGGGCATCCATTTGAGCAACAGTCGTCCGATCACCATAGGCTGTTCTAAAGCCACCGTTCGGTCCACCTTCAGAAGCTGCCCCATTATCAGTGATTAACATAATTAGAGTATTTTTATATTGATGGGTTTTCTTCAGATATTTAATTAAACGGCCAATTTGCTCATCTGTTTGTGTCATAAATCCAGCATAAGTCGCCATAAACCGGGCAAATACTCGTTTATGCTGTGCATCTAAAGAATTCCATGCCGCATCCCCCTTCCCTCGAGGAGGCAAAACAGTGTTTTGAGGAATAATCCCTAGCTGTTTTTGACGGATAAAACGCTCTTGACGCAGTTTATCCCATCCAATTGCATATTTACCTTTATATTCATCAATATAAGATTTAGAAACTTGCAAAGGCGCATGTGTCGCCCCCAAAGCTAAATAGAGAAACTTAGGTTTCTTACTATCAGGTTTCATCAGATTAATCGCATGATCAACCAAATCAACTGACAAATCATACTTAGGATCTTGGGGGGTTGGTAACTTGTGGTTATCTTCAATCAATAGCGGATGATATTGATCAGTATGACCACTGATAAATCCATAATAATAGTTAAAACCACGCTGCAGAGGCCAAAATGCTTTGTTCCGCTTCACGTTGTCGACATATTCAGGTGCTAAGTGCCACTTTCCTAGTGCATAGGTTGAATAACCAGAAGCTTGGAAGGCCTGAGCGACATTTTCGGCATTCGTAGGAATTTCACCGCTAGTTGCAGGCCCCGAACCTAACGGAACACTATTAGCAGGTGCTTTCGAACGAGTAATCTTCATGCCACCATTTGGACCTGGTTTGATAACGATTTTAGGTGGAAGATCTTCCATATTAACCGTTTGAGGATTACGCCCAGTAATTAATGCCGCTCTGGTTGGCGCACTAATGGCTGCTGAATCAAACCGGTTATACCGAAGTCCAGAATAAGCTAGCTGGTCAATGTTAGGCGTTTCGATTTCGGAACCAAAGGCACCTAATGAGGCGAACCCTGCATCATCAATAACGATCATGATAACATTGGGCTTTTTAGCATGATTCCCCGTCGCTTTTGTATGCGAACCAGCCGCTAAAGCAGGCATAGCTAAGCAAGAGACGAGTGCTCCAGTTCCAAGCAATTTCAATAGATACTTCTTAGAAAAAGTATTTATTTTAGGCAGCATTCCGCTCATTTCAGACTCTGACACAGTACTTAATGACTGCCTCTTATTCCTAATATTATTAGTTATGAAATTTCTATCCATAACGTATCCCTCTCAATATTAATAATGACTATGATATTTTCTATCTATAGCCATGGGTACAAAGATAATTGTATTGAATTAAATAACCCTATGTATAAGTTAAATAATTTAATAACACTAAGCTTCCACCCGTATTGCATGGCCCAAATATAAACTCTTTCTCACCACACCAAGGTAAAAACTATCAATATACATATTCCATTTCTTTTCATTTTAGTGGCAATTGATTAATATACAATTCACTCAATTAACAATAAATCAAAAATCCCACTGAGCTTCCAGTCTGATATTATCATCAGTTCTTTGCTCCCAAGTATAAGATAACCACGCTCTTAAATTAGGAGAACCAAACCAATACTCAACTTGGGGGGTTACACTAAATTTACCGAGCTCATCCCATGTGTTATATAAAACATATGCAAAACCATCAGCATTTTTTGGGAAACGCTCTATCCCAACAGTTCCTGAAAATCCTAAACCTCCTTTAGCATATCCCTGACTCAGTATTTGTTCATAGCTTTCACTATTATCCCGTCGTGAATATGCAAATTCACTCACGAGTCTATATTGCATATTGTAGTTATAGAAACTAGATATTGCGTAGGTGAATAACCTTGGATCTGTTCTTGCGTATGGAGTGTCACTATTAGAAGTATGACCAGCTTTGGTTTTATTTATATCGACATTACCTATAATAGGTTTATTTTGAGCAAACACTGCTGGCTGTCCATTATGAATGGACATATAAAGACCGTAAGTATTAGGTTTAATTTGATAAATATCAGTTTGCTGATAACCGATATCTGCCCCCCAAATGTGTGAGTTGCGGTCATAACTGGCAGCCAAAAATAATCCATTATCCATAAATTTTTTATATAAGAACTTGCCGGAATCTTTTCCTGCTGCTTCAGCCTGTGTATCATAAAGCCCTTGAGACCCCATATCTACAGTAAAAAATGACCAAGTTGTTGTATGCTTACCAAACATAAATGCACCTAAGGTGTCATTCTCAAACCCTATCCTCATCTGCTCCCATTTGGTGGTTTCATTAAAGTCATCAAATTTATTAACTACAGTTCCATCTTTAACATTATAGTTTTCAATAGCTCTAAACCATAAATCTCCAATAATCCCCCAATGATCTGAAATATATTTCTTCCCCCTTAGCCTAGAATTGAATTGAATATAATCAGAATTATTATCTTTATAATATCTATTACCTCCTTTAATACGGAAAGTAGCGTACCACCTAGATTTGTCTTTTGTATTTGTTATAGATGGAACAGTGCTCCCAAGATTATCATTAAGGTAGTTACCTACTACATCTGACTGCTGTTTATAAATTTGACCAAATGCACTGCTACTTCCTACTAATAACAGCAATGCTAATGAATTAATATAACTTCTTCGTGATAAATTGCTCATAAAAATTCCTTTTAAATTATTAAATTCCAAATTTATTTTATATCCCAGTCATAACCATTTAAGTCGACATACATTTTTGCTAAATCGGCACATCCAGCAATCAAGGCTAACGGCATCATTCCTGCCGTTAACATGACTCCGAAAATAACACTGGCAGCCCTACTTTTTTGCATTCATAATGATGGTCCTTCATCATAGCCACAATAAATGTGGCTATATCCTTAATCTTTTTTTTGGCTTTTAATAAAATTTTGGTACCAATAAAAACTTTTTTTACGTTTACGCTCTAACGTGCCATTGCCATCATCATCACGATCCACATAAATAAAGCCATAGCGTTTCGACATTTGGGCTGTAGATGCACTGACTAGATCAATCGGTCCCCAACTGGTATATCCCATCACATCAACGCCATCTTGAATCGCTTCACCAATTTGATGGATATGAGCACTTAAATAATCGATACGGTAGTCATCCTCAATCTCCCCTTTTTCATTGGGAACATCTTTAGCACCTAAGCCATTTTCCACCACAAACAAAGGTTTTTGGTACCGATCCCAAAGCATATTAAGTAGGATCCGCAGCCCTTTAGGATCGATCTGCCAGCCCCATTCAGACGACTCTAAATAAGGGTTAACAATCATCCGCAGCATATTGCCCTGAGCCTGTTGCTGCTGATTTGGATCGGCACTGGCACAGCCTGTCATGTAATAACTAAATGAGATGAAATCGACCGTCTCTTTTAAGGCTTCCCGATCATCGGCACTGATATCAAGATTGACCCCCAGTTCGGCAAACTTACGACGCATATAGCTAGGGTAATAACCACGAGCCTGTACATCCCCAAAGAACAACCAATCATGATTCTGTGCTTGCGCTTTTTGCACGTCATCTGGATTACAGGTAAACGGATAGATCAACGCCCCTAGCATCATATTGCCGATTTGTGCATCTGGAATAAGTTCATGACAGGCTTTAACAGCCTTAGCACTGGCCACCAGCTGATGGTGAATGGCCTGATAGCGTGTTTGTTCCGAGCAATCTCTTGGCAAACCTGAACCGGTGAAAGGTTCATGCAACGTCACGTTAATCTCATTAAAGGTCAGCCAATGCTTCACTTTTTTGCCATAACGAGAAAAAACAGTCTTGGCATACCGCTCGAAGAAGCCAATGACCTCCCGACTAGCCCAACCCTGATAATTTTTGGCCAAATGATAGGGCATTTCATAGTGAGACAAAGTAACCAGCGGAGTAATATTATATTTAGCCAGCTCATCGAAGATTTTGTCGTAATAGGCCAGACCTGCTTGATTAGGCTGCTCATCATCACCATTGGGGAAAATTCGACTCCAGGCAATGGATAGTCGCAAGCAGCTAAAGCCCATTTCAGCAAACAATGCGATATCCTGTGGATAGCGATGATAAAAATCGATGGCGATATCTTTAATATTAAAGTCGCCATCTTGGCGTTCCACTATTTCATTAAAAGCGCCATTTGGGCAAACATCTGAAGTTGAAAGCCCTTTGCCATCGCTCAGATGACTCCCTTCAACTTGGTTCGCGGCAATTGCACCACCCCATAGAAATGATTCTGGAAAACGAAAACTCATTTTTACTCCTTCATTTTGTACAAAATGTTCAGCGACTCTCTATCAAATAGAGAGCCATACCTATTTATGATTTAGCGACATCTCCAGAGGCAGAAGTAGCAACCACTGCACTGGGGTCGTTGTTAGCTTGAACAGCAGGCTCTCTTTTCAACCCAAACAAGAAAGTCAGCGTTGCAGCAACCACGATAGCAATCACCGATGCAATCACTGCGGCCCAGACACTGGCATTCATCCCTGTTGGAGGGATCAACTGTGGAAAAGTTAAAATACTGGGTAACCCGAATGAATAGATGTGGGTCTGATAAAAACCAATAATCGCAGCCCCAATTGCGCCACCAATGCAACCGAAGATGAAAGGCCGTTTATGAGGTAAGTTAATCCCATAGATGGCCGGCTCGGTAATGCCGAAAAGCCCCGATAAAAAGCAAGAACCAGCCAAGGTTTTCAGTTTACTATCCCGGGTGCGCAGGAAGATCCCCAAAGCGGCCCCCGCTTGAGCAAGAACAGCTGGAATCAGTAGCGGCATCATGCTGTCTGAACCCAACACGCTTAAGTTGTTGATGATAATCGGGACAAATCCCCAGTGCAGACCAAAAATCACTAAGATCTGCCAACAAGCGCCCATCACCAGACCCGCAACAACCGGACTCACTCCGTAGATCAACTCATAAGCATGAGCCAACAATTGACTGAGCCATGTCGCCACTGGGCCGATCGCCAAAAATGTCAGTGGCACCACCACAATGATGCACAATAATGGGGTGAAGAAATTTCTGACAGAGCTGTGTAACAGACGATTGAATAAGCGTTCGAGCCGACTACTCACCCAGCTTGAGAAGATAATCGGGATCACCGAAGAGGTATAATTCATTAAAATGACCGGGATCCCTAAAAATAACATAGGCGCCGCATCCGGAGCCTGAGACGCATGAAAAGCAGCCGTCATAGCCGGATAAACCAGAGCACCACCAATCACCATGGTCACAAATGGATTACCACCAAACTTCACACCGGCGGTATACCCCAAAATAATCGGGAAAAAGTAAAACAGCGCATCGCTACCGGCAAATAAAATTTTATAAGTGCCAGTATCAGTGGCAAGCCAGCCGCAAGCGACCAATAGAGCCAACAGCCCTTTTAAAATACCGGAAGCAGCCATAATTCCGAGTAACGGGGTAAAAATCCCAGAAATAATGTCGATAAAACGAGCCAATATGCTGTCATGGCTTGATTGTTCGGCTGCATTGGAGGTCTCACCTATATTGCCTGCTTCTAAATTTTGCAGTGCGGCAAAAACATCGCCAACGTGGTTGCCAATAACAACCTGAAACTGCCCGCCACTTTCAACCACCGTAATCACTCCAGGATTGGCTTTTAACGCATCCCGATTGGTCTTCTCGTGGTCTTTTAACTTAAATCGTAGTCGTGTAGCGCAATGGATCAGACTGACTATATTTTCAGACCCGCCCACACCCTCAATGATTTCGGCAGCCAACTCTTCATACGCCATATAGCTTTACCCCTAATTGATTAATATACATACAGAATTAACTGGACCAATGAAACTCAATGCAAAAAAAACCTGGATTAACAGCTATTTAAGTAAACTGTATAATCCAGGTTTTGCCCGATATTGCCGGTTACAATCCTGTCTGAACACACAAATTTTTACCAAAAAAAAACCTGATAGATGACATTGCTTCACTATAAGCAACTCAGCTATCAGGTTTTGCCTGCGAAACGCAGTAACAATCCATCAATGTTTATATTAACGCTCATGGACAAATAAACTGCAAACAGGGGCAATAAAAAATGGGACTTATCTCACTAATAAATTTCAATCTAACGCTATCTTGCGTATTGTCAAAATCAGCTATTTGAACTTTATACTCATATATTTCATATAGTTATATACAATTCCAATCCAAAACAAGCCATTGCTAAGAAAAAATATATTTTGGGATAGTTATCACATCCTAAAGGTAGGCCCCTACTCTCGTGTAGCGAATACTGCTATAAATGCCCGCTAAGGGACGTAACTATCTTGTTAGGCGAAACCCGATTTCAGCGCTTAGAACTATCTTTATCTTATGAGCACTGAAATCGGGTTTTTTAGTCGCTAATTAAGACTTATTTAGAATTATGGATCGACAACTTCTAACACAACTTATTCTTGAGCTCATCGGCGGTGGGAGAAACCTGCTCACCCTTGAGCTCACCCATGCCACATTAGTCGTCCAATTAAAAAAGCCTGACCAAGTACAAACTGATAGTTTAACGGCCATCAATGATATTTTGAGCATGACGCTCCAAGATCAACAACTGCGCCTTGGACTGGGCCCTAACTGCCGTCAGGTTTACCAACAATTATTAACACAAACTGGGCTCACTGAATCCACTGATGGTTTTGCCCAAGTCGTCAAAAAAAACGGGCTAAGCCAGCTGATTGATATTCTTACTGACTTATTCCAGCCATTGATTTATGTCCTTATAGGCGCTGGTATCACTAAGGGAGTGATTGATGTACTGCTCGCCTTGACCATCATCCCACCAGCCAGTATAACCGCCATTATTTTACAAACGGTCAGTAATAGTCTGTTCTACTTTCTTCCTATTTTCATTGCGGCCACTGCTGCGAAGCGCTTTCAAACCGACCAATTCATCGTCATGACGATTGCCGCAAGTCTAGTCTACCCTGGAGTAATGCAATTCATGCAATCAGTGTCGTCCCCACAGTTTAAAGGGGCCGCGATCATTATGGCCAATAGTAGTCGCTATATCTGGCCAATAGTTGTTTGTGTCTATGTCAGTAGTTTACTAGGCCGATGGCTCAACAAACACTTCCATGAATCATGTCGTACCCTGCTCACGCCATTCACTCTGTTAGCCGTTATGATGCCGGCAACTTTAATCATCACAGGTCCATTACTTAACACCGTTCGGCAGCTTGTGATGCACGGGGTTGATATCACTCAAACGATTGCGCCTATGCTGCCGCTCGGCATCTTGGCCAGCAGCTGGCATTTATTACAAATTTTAGGCATTGGGTCGCCTTTAGCTAATGAAGGATTGACGTTTGCGCAACTCCCTCGAAGCCAGTTGGCCCTCATTCTGATACTAGCCACTTATTCTCAATCGGGAGCTATCTTAGGGGTATGGATTAAAACACACGACCTACATTTAAAGCGTCTTTGCGCCGGTTCTTTGCTCGCAAGCCTGCTAGGCGTGAGCTTGCCAGGTATTTTTGCCGTCACACTACGTTATAAAACCCCGTTTCTTTGCGCAATGGTCTCTGCGGGTATAGGGGCGCTGGCCATCGGATTACTCAGTCTGATCTTGCGGGTTCCCCCCGCAACACTGCCAGAAAGTGTCTCTTATTGGCCCATAGCTATCAGTGCCACTGTGTTAACCGCTATGTGTAGCACTGTATTAAGTTATTGGTGTTATCAGGAGCACCGTCCCCATCACAAACAGCGCCATAAAGCGGATCTAGAAACGATATATGCCCCATTCAACGGCCACTTACGGCCGCTAGAACAACTCGATGATGGCCTGTTTTCGATCGGCGTCATGGGACAAGGAATTGCGATTACGCCGATAAATACACAACTGCGAGCCCCGGTGGATGGGACCGTCACCCAAATCGACAGCCATACACTGACACTCACCAGTCATACTGGTATCGAGTTGCTCATTCAAACCGGCCTCAACAACCATCGCTTAGATGAGCCCGGGCTGATGGCCCACTGTCAACGGGGCGATCAAATTACTCGCGGACAACTATTAGCGGAGTTAACACACCCATCCCATGGGGACGAAAAGTTAAACCTTGACGTCCCCATTGTGATTACCAATTCGGAGAACTACCATGTTACTTTTCCAGAACATCAGATAACCGATGCCACCTTTAACCAGGTGATCATGACGGTTAATTAGCGCCGATTGCAAAAATAATGTAATGACGATACCGGTGATGTAGTAAGAAGTTGTTTATCAAGGTAGGTTATCTTATGAAAATTATTAAAATCTTAAATAACAATGCAGTGATCGTTCTCGACCACAAAGGTCAGGAAAGCGTAGCGATGGGTCGCGGCATTGGTTTTGGTAAAAAAATTGACGACTCAATTGATCAGGACAAAATCGAGAGCCAATTTTTACGTAAAAAAGGCGATTTAAATGAATTTTTCACCGAGATCCTTTCAGAAATTCCGCCAGTATTCTTTGCCATTAGTGAAGCAATCATCAATATTGCCCATCAGCGGTTGAATGTTAAAATTCATGACACGCTTTTTTTGGCACTCAGCGACCACATTAATTTCGCAGTCGAGCGGGCCAAAGAAGGCTATCCAATCAAGAACAAAATGCTGTGGGAGATCCAAAATTTTTACCCCAAAGAGTTTCAGATTGCCCTCGAAGCGCTAAACATTATTGAGCAAAAAACCGCAGTTACATTGCCAGAAGACGAAGCCGGGTTTATTGCCTTACACATCGTCAATGCAACCGCCGATAGTGACATGCAAAAAGTCGTAGAAAGCACCCAAATTATTCGCGATATGCTCAATATTGTAAAACATAAAATAGGGGTGCAACTGGATGAAAGTACGCTTGATTACCAGCGTTTTGTCACACATCTGCGCTTTTTTGCCCAGCGCATGCTCAATCGAGACCAAGTACATCATGACGACCTCGATCTTTATGACAACTTAGATCAAAAACTGCCTGAAGCCTGGGCCTGTGCACTGCATTTAGCCAGCTATATTAACAGTAATTACCAGCACAAACTAACCACTGATGAGCTGTCATTTTTAACGATTCATATCGAGCGGTTACGCAAGCGTCGTGCAGCTGATCCCCGTATATCCTAAGCACTGCTAGGCCTAACTCCTTAACAGCACTCTTACCAGAATTGGCTCAGCTTGATGACATATGAGTCCCGCAGCCAAGCAAGTTCAATACGTTCATTGCTATTATTGATTATTTTAATTATTACTAACAGCGAACTGATACCATTCATCCTATACCCAATCGATACTTCCAAACAGCTCCTGTGATATCACGTGAACACAGGCGGCTTAGAGGTAAAAGTGAATCGTCAGGAACCTCTGAGAAAGTTGCCCCAAAAGGTGGTCATGAGCCATAAATATCATCCCGAAGAATTAAAAATTGAAGTAACTAAGTAAATCATTCTTCTCAATACCTTATCTCTCAGAAAGGTATTGAATGTATCCGCTTCATGTGAGCACTTAAATTTGCGTGACTTTAGAACGAAGACAGTAGATCAGTGTTAATTCTCATCTTAAAATGAGTTATATAAGCATAAGAATGTTATATTTTATCTAAATTAGGGTTAAGGTAGATATCAATTTGAGTATAAAATCTATTCAAAAACAAAATGTTGTATCTGCAGTATACGAACAGATTCGAGAAAAATTACTAGATGGTAGCTGGCCTCCAGGCAGCCGATTACCCTCAGAGGCGAGTTTAACGACCGCATTTAACGTTAGTAGAGTCAGTATTCGTAGTGCAATGCAGCGTTTTCGCGATTTAGGAATTGTTATCACAAAACAAGGGAGTGGAAGTTTTGTGAGTGAACGATTCACTCCGAGCATGCTAGATAAAGATGCTCAGCCAATCATGCATCTAAGCCGAGAAGAATTCTATGACATGATGGTATTCCGCCAAACAGTAGAATTTAAATGTATGGAATTGGCTGTTGAAAAAGCCACTGCCGAAGATATAGACAGGCTTGAACAAGCATTAAACAATATGCTCTCCAATAAAGATGATTATAAAAAGTATTCCAAAGCAGATTACGAATTCCATCTGGCCGTTGTAAATGCATCACATAACAAAGTTTTTTATAACATAATGGAGTCAATTAGGGATATTTATTATTATTATTTAGAAGAATTAAACAGAGCTATAGGGATCACATTAGAGAGTGTAGAAGCTCATATAAAAGTTTTCATGGCAATAAAAAATCGTGATTCATCAGCAGCAGTCGCAATATTAAATGAGGCAATGCTAGAAAATAACTTCTCTATTGAAAAACTAAAAGAAAATGAAACCATTGATTAACACTTACAAAGACGCCCCATCTTCTGGGCGCCTTTTAACTCAAATTATATCTTATTCAAAATTAATAAGAACTTTGGATGAGATTTCTTTATTTCCAGCCGTAATCAATGCTTCCTGAACTTGATCAGGAGAAAATTCAGCGCTGATTAAAGGGGTAGGATCGACTCGTCCTTGTTCTAACCACTGCACAGAGGTTGCAAACTCATGGACAAATCGAAATGACCCTTTGAAACTGATCTCTTTTGCCAGCATTGAAGAAACCGGCCATGTCATTGGGCTTGCTCCCATACCGATTTGCACAATAACACCGTTAGGATGAGTAAAATCAACAGTCGATGCAATGGCTGCTGATGCACCAGATGCTTCAAAAACAACATCAAAGTACCCTCTATTATTCTGATAATAAGAGACTTGTGAGTCATCAGTAGGATCGAATACTGTACTAGCCCCCATTTGGGATGCTAGCTCCCGACAACGTTGACTCAGATCAGATGCAACCACAATAGATGCGCCCGCACATTTCGCGGCCGCTAAAATCAAACAGCCAATCGGACCAGCGCCAATGACTAAAACTTTTTTACCCGTTAATTGCCCGGCCACATTGACAGCATGAATCGCAACGGAAAGTGGTTCGGAAAAAGCCATCACTTTAGGTGAAACTTGCTCACTGTATGGGAGACACTGTTCAGGTTTAACCGCAACATACTCAGAAAAACCACCATTCACATGGGGATTGAATTGCGCACTTCCCATAAACCTCATCGACTGACAGAGGTTTTGGTGTCCGGTTAAACACTCTGGACATTCGTTACAAGGTCTCGAAGGGTTAACAACAACCGGTTGACCAACACAAAATCGCTCATCATCGCTATTAACTTCACACACCTTACCCACAAATTCGTGACCAATAATCATCGGATGGTGTAAAACTGACATTCCAGCTCGACCATGCTGGTAATAGTGAACATCTGAGCCACAAATACCACCGCATGTCACTTTTACTAAGATCTCTCCTTCAGCTAATTTCACTTGATGAGGTTCAAAATGAATGTCACCTTCCCCATGAACAAAACAAGCGTTACATGTTATTTCTTTTTCACTAAAACTCATACAAACCTCTTTATTTAAAAGTCATCGTTCCATCTAAATCACTATCTATTAAATCTGATGATTTATCTGATTCAGGAGAAATAACATCTATTTTTCCGACAAGGAAGATATATGCTAATAACCCTATCCCGGCAATACCTGCTACATATAAGATGGTATAATCAAAATTACCTGTACGTTGTAATATGTATCCAATAATCATAGGACTAACAATGCCAGATAAATTCCCACAAACATTTAAAATACCACCCATTGTTCCCAAAAAGTTACGTGGAATAACATCACTCCAAACAACCCAACCTAAATTTGAGAATGCATTAGCAAAAAAGGCAATAGATAAAAGTGTAATCGCTATAATAGGACTATTATCAAAGAAATTAACAAAGATAATAATCATTGTGCCACCTAGTCCTAGCATAATAGGAAGTTTCCTAGCGAAAGTTCTAGATTTTCCTCTTTTCAATAGAATATCACTTAATGCACCCCCACATAATGCACCGAGCATTGCCATCAGGTATGGAAAAATTGCGCCAAAGCCCGCTTTAGATATAGATAAATGCAATCCTTTTTCCAAATAAACCATAAACCATGTTAAGAAGAAATAAAGCGTAGATGAACAAGAAAATTGTGTAATAAATAGTCCCCAAATAGTTTTGTTTTTAAGGAAAAACCGAACATCATTCCAACTTATCTTGTCTTTTACCATCAATTGATTTTCTGAACCATATCCACCACCTGCTTTAATGTAGTCCAGTTCGGCTTGATTAGCAGATGGACTATTTTCAGGGTCTCTATAAAAAAGTAACCAATATATTCCAAATAGAATACCTACTACTCCCGATATATAAAATGACATTTCCCACCCATAGACTACTACAATATATGAAAGAACAGGTGTAAGGAGAGCCAGTCCAATATATTGGGCACTTGAATAAATAGCAGTAGCTCGAGCACGCTCATGGTCAGGGAACCAATTCGCGATTATCTTCGTATTACATGGAAATGATGGTGATTCAGATATCCCAATTAAAGCTCGACAGACTAATAACATTATAAATGAAGCTGCAGTTGTTGTGAAAATATGGTGTGAAGAAAGCCCCATCATAAAGGTAAATATACTCCATAATACAATTCCTCCACCATATAATATACGGGACCCAATACGGTCTAATGCATAACCGACTGGAATTTGACCTACTACATAAGCCCATGTAAACATAGAAAATAGCAGTCCTAATTGAGTCGGTGATAGATGAAATTCAGCTTGTAAACTAGAACCTGCCACAGCTAAATTAGCTCTATCAGTATAATTTATTGCCGTTGCTATAAACATTAATGTAAGAATAAATAATCTTGATCTAGAAGCCTTCATAAAATGTTCCTATCGCATTAAGATTTTTATTTAAATATAATTTTGACTGCGACATAGATTTGTAGGGACAAAGTTAATCTAATAGTCAATAAATTAGAACTACAATACAGCTAGCCAGCCACCATCAACATAAATAAGCTGTCCATTAATATAATCAGAAGCTTTAGACGATAAGAAAATCGCGGTACCAATTAACTCTTCAGGATCCCCCCAACGTTGAGAAGGATTACTGCTTTTAACCCATTTATCAAAATCTTTATCTTCGATTAAAGCAGTATTCATATCTGTTAAGATATACCCAGGACCAATAGCATTAGTCTGAATATTGAATTGAGCCCACTCAGCAGCCATAGAACAGGTGAGCATTTTGATACCACCTTTTGCGGCTGTGTATGGTGCGACCGTCGGTCTAGCTGCTTGGCTTGTGAGAGAACCAATATTAATGATCTTGCCTCCAGAATGACGATTAATCATTCTTTTTGCGGCAGCTCGAGAAACTAAGAACGCGCTAGTTAAATTGGTATCAATCACTTTTTGCCAATTTTCTAACTCCAGTTCTACCATTGGTTTGCGATATTGAATCCCTGCATTATTAATTAATATATCAACTTTAATTCCCTCATCATCTAATGCTAAAAAACATTGTTCGATCTCTTCTTCATTTGTTACATCAAAACGTTTACCTAGAGCCTCGTATCCTTTATTTCTTAGATTACTAACAGATTCTTTAAGTAACTCGTCTCTAATATCATTTAAAATCACACGAGCCCCAGCACCGGCCAGCCCTTCGGCATACGCGAACCCCAACCCTCTTGCTGAGCCTGTAACTAACGCTGTTTTACCTGACAAATCAAATAAGTTTTGCATAATATCCCCGCAACATAAATTGTATGACAACTAACATATAAATCGTATTTGCGCCCCTTCGATAAAGCAACGAACTTATCGCCATTTTTTGATTAAGGTAACGTTTTTTAGAAAAAATAATTTGATATAAAAATAAATATTTATATTTTTCATATAGTTATATGATATATCTCAAACATATTAATTTAATTATCTTTACCCCCATATTTTATAGATATAAAAAATGCTACATTTAAATATGTAGGACAACATACATATGTACAGCGATATTCTATGCGATACATTAGATTGTTAGAAGCATGTAAGCGAACGAATGGGGAATGATGAAAGTGAATAATCTTCGAATTACAAATGTTAAGACGATTTTGACTGCGCCAGGAGGGATTGATTTAGCAGTGGTTAAAGTCGAAACGAATGTTCCTGAACTATATGGATTAGGTTGCGCAACATTTACGCAGCGAATATCTAGTGTTAAAAAAACCATCGACGACTATATGGCTCCTTTTTTAGAAGGAAAGGACCCCTCTCGCATTGAAGATATATGGCAGTCAGCAGCAGTCAGTGGATACTGGCGTAATGGACCTATTATGAACAATGCCCTCTCGGGTATTGATATGGCACTATGGGATATCAAAGGAAAACTTGCCAATCTTCCTGTATATGAATTATTAGGCGGAAAATGTCGTGATGGGATCCCTCTTTACCGTCATACCGATGGCAAAGATGAATTTGAAGTCGAAGATAACATTCTAGCTTGCATGGAAGAAGGCTATCAATATGTAAGATGTCAAATGGGGATGTATGGCGGAGCAGGTACTGAAGATTTAAAACTAATTGCGACAAAATTAGAAAGAGCGCGGAATATTCACCCTAAAACGTCCCCCAAAAATAAAACTCCTGGCATTTATTTCGATCCTGATGCGTATGCAAAAAGTCTTTCTAATTTATTTGATCACCTGCGAAATAAGTTAGGTTTTGGCATTGAATTTATTCACGATGTTCATGAACGAGTATCACCTATCAGCGCTATAAATATTGCTAAGAATCTTGAGCAATTCCAACTTTTCTACTTAGAAGATCCCGTTGCCCCCGAAAACATTGGTTGGCTAGACCTGTTACGGCAACAAACAAGCACACCGATCGCTATGGGAGAGTTATTTGTAAACATAAATGAGTGGAAGTCCTTAATTGATAGAAAATTAATAGATTTTATTCGTTGCCACGTGAGTACCATAGGAGGGATCACTCCAGCGAAAAAACTTGCAACCTATGCCGAATTTAATGGTGTCCGAACAGCCTGGCATGGTCCTGGTGACATATCACCAGTGGGAGTCAGTGCAAATATGCACTTAGATTTGAGCCTCTCGAATTTTGGTATTCAAGAATACACGCCCATGAATGACGCTCTGCAAGAAGTTTTCCCTGGCTGCCCCACCATCGAAAAAGGCTATGCCTATTTAAATAGTCGTCCAGGCTTAGGAATTGATATTAATGAAACAGAAGCTCTAAAATATCCGTGCCAAGGGGGATTACCGTCTTGGACATTAGCAAGAACTCCGGATGGAACAATAGCACGACCGTAAACGCATAGTTGGAGCTCATAGTAGTGGCCAAGTAACATGGCCACTAAGTTTTAGTATAGCCGAATGCCTTTGTGGCTAGGTCGCGACTAAATTAAAAGAGACCGGATCTAACTGCCTCCTCGTGAGATAATTACTCTCACATGAGCACCGCTGTTCGGGGCCAATCGGGGCGATCAACAATGACGCCAGTGCCATCAGTCATATCTTACTATCTGATCAAAATACTGGCTTTTTATATGTATACGGACTGAAAAAACTATGAGCTCAACTCAGCGATGATCTGTATATCTGCTGAGGTAAAAATTTCTCGATCTTTTAGCGAGTGGCTTACAAGCATTTTTTGAACCATATCCAAACGCAGTAATCACAGTATCAAATCTCGTATCACCCTCCTTAAACTCAATATCTCCTACTAGCCGAACGATTCCGGGTGATTGCCCCATCGCAGAGCAAATGCTTTTGGGTGATAGTCTTGTTCATTCATTGATAACCACTCAGCCACAACGTACGCGATCAACGGTATTGATGCATTCACCAAGCAATCAAATCAATATAAGTGGGCTTGTCATAAATAAGTAGAATTCTATATCCCTAACTTACTTTTTAAACCGACACGGTTCTCGTTCGACTTTACATAATAATAACAATCAGTGGTGGCAATGAAATAAGCCAATGAATATAAATAGTTGTCAATTTTTCCACTTTGTATTGGTATTCTATCGCCCCTTAAATAACAATTAACACTATAGATAATAATAATATTTAAAATGTATTATTATTGAATTAATAGATTAAGTTTAAGTCGAACTATTGGTACCAAGGGTAGTACCGAGTACAAGGAATCATAACAACCCAGTTACACTGAACTCAATGCCCAAAACTACGGGCACAAGGCCTTTCACCATCCTGCGCAGAGTCCTCAAAAAAATTTTTATCTTCATTCATTTATTGTGCTTTCTTTTTAATCACCATTTTTATTTTGTATTAAACTAAATAATATTGAAGTCGAAGTTGCGAGTAAAAATCCAACGGGAGCTGACGGCTCAACTATGGTTTATTTAGCTGTGCCGAATCGGTCCTATTCTGAACAACACACATAGCTAGATAGGGAAATCAAATGTTTAAAAATTTTAAGATCAGCTTAAAAATGGGACTAGGATTTGGCTCAATCCTAGTGCTATTGGCAATTGTGTTAGCGATTAATATCACCTCTTTTCAAAATACCAATGACGGTATTGATCAGTATCGAAAACTCGCGAGTAATTCGAACCTTTCCAGCCGACTGTTCGCAAATATGCTGATGGTCCGTATGAACGTTAAAGATTACCTCATCACCAAAAATGATAAAGACTTTAAAGAATACAATCGTTTTTATGCAATCATGCAAGATTATTTACAAAAGGCGAAGCGTGACATTCAAAACCCTAAGCGTGCAGCATTAATCTCTAATGTAGATTCATTAGTGAGTGAGTATGAAAAATCGTTTAATCAAGTTGTTAATTTAGTTAAAAAAAGAAATGAAGTTGAGGAACAATTACTACTCCCTAATGGCGATAAAATGCGAACTCTGATCAATGATATTCTTGAGTCTGCTTATCAAAGTGGGGATAAAGAAGCTGCCTATTATGCGAGCCATGTTCAGCATAAAATGTTAGTGGGTCGTCTGTTTGTCGTGAAATTTTTGCAAATGAATCGAAAAAGTGACTATGAGATGGCGCTCGAAAATATGAGCAAGTCATTAGGTAAGGCCATCGCAGACCTAGATCAGCACCTGCAAAATCCAGAACGGCGTCAACAGTTTGCAAAATTTGTGAGTGCACAGAAAGGCTACATTAAAGGGATGAAAGACATCCAAGATTTAATCGTCGAAAGAAATAATATCATCAATACAAAGCTCAATATAATTGGCCCTAAAGTTGCTGAAGATTTAGAAAATATCCAATTATCTATCATGAAGGACCAAGATACACTTGGGCCTGAACTAAAAGCAGATACAGAAAGAAGCATCGAAATCGCCCTCATATTAGCAATTATTGCTATCGCATTCGGTATCATCGCGGCATACCTATTAACAAGAAATATCACTAAACCGATTCGCACAGCGGTCAATGCGGCCAATCGACTCGCCCAAGGCGACCTGACGGTGAATGTGACGAGTGACAGTAAAGATGAAACGGGTATGTTGTTGAATGCAGTGCAACATACTGTGTCGAATTTAAAACAAATGATCTTAACCATTACCAGTGCGAGTCAGGAATTGGTTTCGGCCTCGCAAGAGTTGGCAGTCGTAACGGAGCAAATGTCAAAAGGTATCTCGCAACAAGAATCTGAAACCGATATGGTCGCAACGGCAATGAACGAAATGTCGGTAACCGTTCATGAAATTGCTGACAATGCCGCTAACGCAGCGAATGCCGCGAATCAGGCAGATAAAGAAGCGGAAGGTGGCGCTCAAGTCGTCGATCAGACGATCACTTTGATTCACTCCCTCTCAAAGAGCGTTAATGATTCCACGGATAAATTAGATGCATTAAAAACCGAGGTTCTGAATATCAGTCAGATATTGGATGTGATTAAGGGGATCGCTGATCAAACTAATTTACTGGCACTTAATGCGGCAATCGAAGCGGCACGGGCAGGAGAACAAGGTCGAGGATTTGCAGTTGTCGCCGATGAAGTTCGTTCTTTAGCAGCAAGAACGCAAGGGTCAACCTCTGAAATTCAAAGTATTATTGAGCAACTTCAAGTAGGAACTCAAAGTACCGTAGACGTGATGGGGCAAGGTAAGGTTCAGGCAGACAGCTGCGTTGAACAAGCTGGGAAAGCTAACGCAGCACTTCAAGCCATTACTCATGCCGTCACAGTGATCAATGATATGAACATTCAAATTGCCAGCGCCTCTGAAGAACAAAGTTCCGTGGCTGAAAGTATCAATGAAAATATCGTCAATGTGAAAAATATCGCTAAAGAAAACTCGGCTGCATCCAGCCAAACTCAGAGCTCAAGTGCAGGCATTGCCCGCTTGGCCGAACAGCTCAAACAACTTGTCGCGCAATTTAATGTATAGGCGGTAGAATTGAAAACATGTTTAATGTCAATAAATGAATAAAAAACACCCCTAACGATGAATGGCGTACAAACAAACGCCATTCATCAAACAGATCGGCAATCAGCCTGTGCGTCATCGAAAATCGCTTGAGGGATCAAGTCTGCGAGGTTCGTATTGAGCCTTGCAACGTTCATTGAATAGAATAAATCCACCAATACGAGCTAAAAATACAGGCCAAGTTACATTTTCAACCTGATCAAAACAATCAGCCCGTGTTGCCCTTGTATGATTATTTTTGCAGTAATTGCCTTCGCTTCAATTGCACTCAACCATTTACACCACCTGCCCGGCAGCCCAGCCACTGCTCCAGGCCCATTGGAAGTTATAACCACCAAGCCAGCCGGTCACATCCACGACTTCACCGATAAAATACAATCCGGGCACTTTCTGGCTTTCCATGGTTTTAGATGAGAGCTCGTTGGTATCGACGCCACCCAGCGTCACCTCTGCAGTACGATAACCCTCGGTGCTATTGGGTTTTATCTGCCAATGATTTAACAAATAAGCAAGTTCATCGCGCTGAGTACTTGGCAGTTGGCCAATCGCCACCGATGCCGCCGAATGCTCCTCGACCAGCTGCTCCACAAAGCGTTTTGGGAGCTTCTCACTGAGCAATGTTTTACAGGTAACTTTGGCGCGCTCACGCGCCATCGCTTTAAGCCATTGCTGAGCATCAAAGCCATTTAAAAGGTCAACTTCAATCGTTTCACCGGGTTGCCAGTAATTCGAGGTTTGTAAGATCACCGGTCCGGATAAACCGCGATGGGTAAATAACAGGCTCTCAGTAAATGACGGGCCATGAGTGCTGTGTATCTGAACCGGAATACTTACCCCAGCAAGACCTTCAAAACGCTGTTTATCATGCTCGTGCAACGTCAGCGGCACTAAACCCGCGCGTGTCGGATAAACGTGATGACCAAAATGCTCGGCAAGTTGATAGCCAAAAGGCGATGCGCCCAGTTTGGGCATCGACAACCCACCCGTGGCAACCACCAAAGAGTCGCACTCAAGAGGGCCTTGATTCGTCGTTAACTCAAACCCCACCGAAGTTGTGCTCACATCAAGGACTTCACAGCGCATTTGCAATTGGGCACCAGAGTATTGCAGTTCAGTCAGTAGAATATTGAGCAGATCTTTGGCGCTATCCTGACAAAACAGCTGCCCGAGCGTTTTTTCAAAATAATCCAAGCCATGACGCTCAACAAGTTCAACAAAATCATCGGCACTAAAGCGTTTCAGCGCTGATTTTACAAAATGAGGGTTATGACACAAATAAGCAGAAGGTTCAGCATGCAGGTTGGTAAAATTACAACGACCACCCCCTGAGATAAGAATTTTTCGGCCGGGTTTTTTACCATGATCCACCACCAGCACTTGCCGACCTCGATAGGCGGCCTGAGCGGCGCACATCAATCCAGCAGCACCCGCGCCAATCACGATGACATCCCAATGTTGCATGAGCAATCCCACTTTGCAAAAAAGCGCAATCTATATGATTTTCACCCAAAAGAAAACGGGAGAAGCAAAAGCTTCTCCCGTTTTCGGTCGGTCAACAAAGGTCAGATGTTATCTCTTTCCATTACCACGCTATCCTTGCGCGATACAATTAATCTAGTCCGCCCCAATGATAAGTGCAAATTTCTGAACCAGATTTGTACTAGAAATTAGAGCTAAATCACTCAATTACGCCGATAACCCTTTCGTCAAGGCAAATAAATATCAAAACGATGGTTTTTAGTTTTCAACTCAGCTTGCGGCTTTTCATGGTTCAGCGGTTCAGCATAATCCGGTCGTTTTACCACAATCCGTTTGGCATGCGTTGCGCGAGCAGCAGCGAGTAATCCGTCAGCATCGAGATCATCCCCCACCAAAAGTTGAAACAACCGCATCTCTTTTTTAACTTGCGCCGATTTCTTTTTATGTGGATACATCGGATCAAGATAAACGGCATCCACATCACTTGCCACATCGGCTAACGTTTCAAGACTACTGGCATATATTAAGTGAAGTCGCTCACCAACCCAGCCTAAATCGGCATTTAAGCGTGCACGTTCTAAGCCATCACTTAACAGCGCTGCGACGGGCGCACAGCGTTCCACCATCGTCACAGAACACCCCAGCGACGCAATCACAAATGCATCACGACCTAAGCCCGCAGTTGCATCGAGCACTCGTGGACGAAAGCCTTTTTTAATCCCGAGGGCTTTCGTCACCGCCTCGGCACCACCATGTTTGCGTCGATAACCGCTACGACCATGCACAAAATCAACCTGAACGCCTTTCAATTTGGGCTCGTCTGCGTACATCAGCGTTAACCCTTCGCTGTTATATTCTAGATATAACCCATTTCTCGGGCGCGAGCGCACCACTTCCAATGCAAACTGCCCTGCCAACGCATCAACCTGCGCTTTAAAAAAGGGATCTCGATAAAACAGTGGGGTCACGCGTTACTCCTGCTCTCAATTATTCTCGGCAGTTTATACATTAAGCAAGTATTGGACAATACACCGCGATAAGCGCACCGTGAAATGCGGCTTGTAACATGACAGATCGCATTCGATGGTCCAACAATTTGAACTTGTTTGTTTTTATCAGACATAGAAATTGCTATTGGCGTTGAGGCACTTTAAAATTTCATAGAGACTCTTAAGAACAGGATATCCAGATGATTATTGTCACCGGCGGTGCCGGATTTATCGGCTCAAATATAGTGAAAACACTTAATGATCAAGGTTACACCGACATTATTGTTGTCGACGACCTTAAAGATGGTACTAAGTTTGTAAATTTAGTGGACTTAAAAATTGCCGATTATCTGGATAAGGACGAATTCATCGCGCGCATTGTTTCCGGTGAAGATTTTGGTCCGATTGAAGCTATTTTTCATGAAGGTGCCTGTTCTGCGACAACGGAGTGGGATGGCAAATTTATGATGGAGAACAACTACGAGTACTCCAAAGAACTACTGCATTACTGCCTGGAGCGTGAAATTCCCTTCTTGTATGCTTCATCAGCTGCCACATATGGTAAAACCGAAACCTTTATCGAAGACCCAGCCTATGAGGGCCCGCTGAACGTTTACGGTTATTCAAAACTGCAGTTTGATAATTATGTTCGTCGCCTGTTGCCCGAGATTGACTCTCAAGTTGTGGGATTTCGTTATTTTAATGTTTATGGCCCTCGTGAACAGCACAAAGGCTCCATGGCAAGCGTTGCGTTCCATTTAAACACTCAGATTCAAAAAGGGGAAAACCCGAAATTGTTCGAAGGCATTGATGGCTATCCCAATGGCGGCCAAAAACGCGATTTTGTCTATGTCAGCGATGTTTGTGATGTGAATCTTTGGTTCTTGCAACACCCCGAACAATCAGGCATTTTCAACCTCGGCACGGGCCGGGCTGAACCATTCCAAGCCATCGCAGAAGCAGTACTTGCTTATCACCAAAAAGGGCGTATTGAATACATTCCTTTCCCCGATCACCTGCGAGGCCGCTACCAGAGTTTTACGCAAGCCGATATTCAAAAACTGCGGCAAGCAGGTTATGACAAAGAATTTAAAACCGTCGCGCAGGGCGTCGGCGAATATATGGCGTGGCTGAACAGAGCATAATCTTATTTGGCCAGGCGAATAAGCCTGGCTGATAGCCACCGTTAGCTCTCTGCACAGGATATCTGTTAATGAATATTCTCGTTATTGGCCCCGCATGGGTCGGTGACATGGTGATGTCGCACAGCCTATATCAAGCTCTGAAACAAACCTATCCCGATGCAAATATCGATGTTATGGCACCCGATTGGTGTCGACCACTATTGCAAAGAATGCCCGAAGTTCGCCAAGCGATTCGTATGCCACTGGGACATGGGGAATTTAAACTCACAACTCGTTGGCGATTAGGTCGTGCTCTCAAAGGCCAATATGACTGGGCAATTATTCAACCTAACTCGTTAAAATCAGCCCTCATTCCTTGGTTTGCCGGAATCAAAAAACGCACCGGTTGGAAAGGTGAAAGCCGCTACATCCTGCTCAATGATCTGCGCGCTAATAAACGCGATTTTAGCCGAATGGTTGACCGCTATGTATCTTTGGCCTACCCCAAGGCGCAAATGCAAAGTGAACGCGATCTAAAAGCAATTGCATCGCCCTATCTTAAGGTCGACGCAAGTGATCAAAATGCGGCACTGGCAGCTTTAGAGCTTAACACTGAGCGCCCCATTCTTGCGATATGTCCAGGAGCAGAATTTGGCCCAGCCAAACGTTGGCCTGAAAACCAATATGCCAGCGTGGCCGCTCATTGGATCCGTCAACGACAAGGACAGGTTTGGATCTTTGGCTCTAAAAAAGACCAATCTGTCGCGCAAGATATTCACGCACAACTGGATGTTGACCAGCAGCACCACTGCCATCTGCTGACTGGACAAACATCATTAGGTCAAGCCATTGATCTGATGGGGTTAAGTGCCGCCATTGTCAGTAACGACTCAGGACTAATGCATATTGGTGCAGCCTTGCAGCGCCCTATTGTGGCTGTTTATGGTTCAACCTCGCCCCAATACACCCCTCCACTGAGTGAAAAAGTCGCCATTTTGCATACCGATATCGAATGCCGTCCGTGTTTTCAGCGAACCTGCCCATTGGGCCACATGCGCTGTTTAACCGAGCTGCCCGCAAGCCAGGCGATTCAGGCGTTAGAGCAATTGTTGCCGGTTGGAGCCATCAGTGATTAAGCGACTATTCATTGCCCTGCTCTACAATCTATTATTAATTCCCGGCTTATTATTTGCCTGCTATAAACTCTATTGGCCCCGCGAGGGGAAAACCCCGTTTGGCAAACGCGCGGTAGAGCATTTTGGTTTCGGAGGCAGAGTGTCGCGCCCAGATGTCTGGCTACATGCTGTATCGGTTGGCGAAGTCATCGCCTGTGTGCCTCTGGTCAAAGCACTGCTGAAGGAACATCCGAACTGGTGTGTGCTGGTCACCACAACCTCTGCCACAGGTGCTCAAGAGGTCAAACGACGATTAGGCGATACGGTCATTCACCGTTATAGCCCTTTTGATCTACTGCCTTGCATCAGTTTATTTCTATTGAAAAACCGCCCTAAACAACTCTGGATTATGGAAACTGAGCTGTGGTTAAACTGGCTGCTGTTGTGTCGTTGGTTACATATCCCGGTGAAATTGATCAATGCTCGGTTGTCCAATCGCAGTGCTGAGCGTTATCAACGCTTCGCCAGTTTTGCTCAAATGTTGCTCAGTCGCATCAGCTGGATTGGCGCGCAATATGACCATGACCGAGCAAACTTCATTCGCTGCGGAGCGGCCCCTGCCCATGTCCAGGCCATCGGCTCAATTAAGTACGATCTCAACTTAGATCCGCAACGTATCAAACAAGCTCGGCAGATACGACAAGCGCAATGGCAGGCGCGAAAAACGCTGATCGCCATCAGCACACATCGCGGTGAAGATCAGATCATGCTGGATATCGCGGCCAAACTGCGCGACACATTTGCAGACTTACTGCTGATTATAGTCCCCCGCCATCCAGAGCGTTTTGATGACGTTGCTAAACTCATTGAAGCTCAAGCCAATATGGCCCGACGCAGCCAAAACCAACCCGTCAACGCCCAAACGCAAGTCTACTTAGCCGATACGATGGGTGAATTAATCGACCTCTTGGCAATGAGTGATATTGCCATTATGGGCGGAACTTTTGACAACATCGGTGGCCATAACTATTTAGAGCCCGCAGCTCTGGGGTTGCCCTGTGTCAGTGGCCCACACGATTTTAATTTTCAAGAAATCAGTCAGCAGCTACAACAAGCCCAGGCACTGGTTTTAAATCAAAATATCGAGACGTTAATCGCTCAGTTAACACTGTGGTTTAACGACCGCCAATGCTATCATGCGGCAAGCCAAGCCGCGCTTAAAACCGTTCAGGCCAATCAGGGTGCAACCGCTCGAACGCTACATGCACTCGTCTTTGATATGGAGTCATAATGACCAATTCTCTCAAGAATCACACCTCCCGAGCGACACTGGGGGTTGCCATGATCACCAAAAATGCAGCCGCCGATCTCGAGACTTGTCTGAGTCGTTTAGAGAGTATTTATGATCAATTAGTGATTGTTGATTCAGGCAGCAGTGATGAAACCGAAACCATTGCCCGGCGTTACACCCATGAATTTTATACCCATGACGACTGGCCAGGGTTTGGCAAGCAGCGTCAAAGAGCGCAGCAATACCTCACCACCGACTGGGTTTTATTTATCGATGCTGACGAGTTTGTCACGGATCAACTCAAACAAAGTATTATCCAGGTTCTAACTGAGAACCCCGCAGATAGCTGTTACAAAATCAACCGGCTCTCTATCGCATTTGGTAAAGCCATTCGCCACAGTGGTTGGAATCCAGACTGGGTGACACGGTTATATCGACGCGAACAAACGCATTACAACGATGCACTCGTGCATGAACATTTGGTGATCCCTAAGCATATTAAGGTTAAACCGCTGGCCGGACGCATGGAGCATCTGACTTGCCGCAATATTACCCAGTATGTACAAAAAACCCAAGGGTATATGAAGGCCTGGGCCGATCAACGTGAAGGTAAAAAAAAGGCATCATTAGGTTCAGCAATCAGCCATAGTCTGTTCCGTTTTATCCGTATGTATATCCTTAAATTAGGTTTTTTAGATGGCCGCCATGGCCTATTAATATCGATTCTGAGTGCCTACACTGTATTTGTTCGTTATTCAGATCTCTGGCTACGCCAGAGTGCTACCCGCAAAGAGGATAACGATTTATGAGAGTGCTACATGTCAACTTAGCCTCTGGTTTTAGTGGTGGCGAAAGTCAAACCCTACAACTAATTAAAGAACAACAGCGCCTTGGCTATGAATTAGCCGTTGTTGCCAATCCTAAAAGCCCATTTGCCGAACAGATCCGTCAACTCGATATTCCTGTACATGAATGTCGCCACTTTTTACTCGCGCATCGAAGCGCCATCACTAACGGTGCGCAGCTTATTCATGTGCATGAGGGCAAAGCCCTTTACTGGGCGATGTTACAAGGCTGGGCCTACAAGGTTCCTTATCTGATTACCCGACGCATTGATAACCCGATCAAAAATAAGCAATTGCTGCGCTTCGGATATCGCCAAGCCAGTGCGGTTGTGGGACTGAGTCATGTCATTGCCGAGCGCATCAAAGAAGCCACCGCACACCCTAATATCCATATTATCCCAAGCTCGCCAGTCAGTTATCCAGTCGACCAGCGTGAAGTTGCCGCCATTAAAGCACGCTTTGCGGAGCGTTTTATTGTGATTCAAGCGGGGAACCTACTCAAACATAAAGGGTTTGATGTCACGATTAAGGCCGCTCAACAACTCGCCAAAGATTCTCCTCAAGTGCAATTGGTTCTGTTAGGGGACGGACCAGAAATGTCTGCGCTCAAAACCCAAGCAAAAGATCTTCCCAACATCACCTTTGCCGGCAAACAACCCCGTGAAATGATGGGCAACTGGTTTGCTGCCGCCGATTTACAAATTCACCCCTCTTATAGCGAAGGGCTTGGTTCGGTAATTTTAGAAGGGATGCAAAGCGGACTGACCGTGATTGGCACTCGAGCAGGTGGTATCGTCGACATCATCAAAGATGGTGACAATGGTTTTTTAATTGAACCAGGCGATGCCAACGCACTCGCCGCTAAAATTCAACTCTTAGCCCACGACAGCCAGCTTAACAGTCAAATGCAAAAACAGGCACGTCAATCGATGAAAAGTTTTTCTATCGAACATACCGCGCAAATTTATGGTGATTTATACCGCCATATTGCATTGCTTTAAAAGGTTAAGTGTACTGCCAATCATCTAAGAAAATATTGGATTCACCATAACAGCGGCTCAGGTTCAGATAACGGCTAATCACCGTGATCGCGATAGTATTCTCTAACGCTTCATTTTGAAACTGGGCTACGTAATGCTGAGCATTCGCGATGATCTCGGCCGCTTCTCGAGGATGAGACAAGTAATAGTCCATCTGCTGTTCTAGATCGGAATAATCATCTTGCACTTCAACATAATGCACCCCACCTTGCAGGCGCCCTTCCATAAACCAAGTTTCAAATTTAGGTTTGGGCATCACCGCCAGTGAGTTCGACGACATAATCCATTTGAGATTTGATGCGACATCATTGCCTTCTAGCGACAGAACAAACTTATACTGCAATTGTTCACTGATGGTCATCCGCTCTTTCATCCAAGCGTGATTATCACAATGATTCGTCTGGCCAATATTACAACGCGGATGATCAATGTAACGTGCCATAAACTGTTTACGATGGGGTTGATAAGCGGCTCCCCGCCAAACTAACAGATCTTTTTTCCGAGCATATGGCATGACATCATTGGCATGAATAAAATGCCTGATTTTATTCAGATTTAATAAAATGGAGGAGTGGTTGCCCGCAACGATCGGACGACTTTTAACAAAGGTAGGGCATTCTGGAACATCTCGCACATCACCAAATTTATAACAAAACCGCGCCTTAGGAAATAACCGAATATAACGGTATAAATCGAAAAAATAGGTCTTTCTAGCGTGTCGGCGAAACTGGGCCAAACTCACAGCATTATCATCCAATGAGAACGGACTTGACCAGCGGTGGTAATAGTTAACACGGTCAGCAATTGCCACCTGGTTTGCCGCATTCACCGGGGCACAATTGAGCATTTGTTTGTGCAACCAATCCGGAGCAGTTAAGCTCAGATAATTATTTAAATAATAACGAAATTTGCTATTTTTAGAGGGATCTATCCGCGATAAAAAATCCAACATATTCGTTTACCCATTGCATCCATACACATACCGCTGTCCAATAAATATACACAATATGTGCCAAAAGCGACAAAATAATGACAAAAAAAGTATCAGTATTATTAGATGATGCAGAAATGGGGGAGATAAACTTCGCGCCGGAGAGACGACCGCTGAGCACAGCTCGGTGGAATTTAACGCTAAAAAACCGACCTCACCAAAGTTCAAAGCGCTTTTTAAAGCACCTTAAACCATAAAAAATCAAGTAAGCCGCTAGGTCGCGGCATCCGTCAGCCCTTGATAACCTTTTTTCAGTAATGCCCAATCCGATTTGAGCCAATACCAATGCGGCAATTGTTGCCGCTCTTTTTCAAGAGAGCGATATAATCGTTCCAAGTTCGCTCGCTGCCATGCAAAAGCGGGTTTACGCAGGCAGCTTTTATCCAGATCGATGATCCAAACTTTCTCATCCTCATCCAACATAATGTTGTGAATATTCAAATCGCTATGATCAACTCCCGCATCATGAAACTGACGGATCACCCGCCCGACCTTCAACCAAATGTCACTGGAAAGCCGCTGATGAATCAATAAAGTTGAGAGATCACGAGCGTTGGGGATCAGCTGAGTAATCAAATCAGCCCGATAAAACAAGCCCTCGCGAATTAGCCGAATCGCCACCGGGATTGGTGCCGGGAGCCCCAACTGATTTAATTTTCCTAACAAGGCAAATTCACGCCAAGGACGTGAGCGTTTTTTTCCGGTAAAAAAATAACGATCATCACTGAACAGCTGTCCCACTAGACCACCACGGCGATAATGCCTTAAAACAAACGATTGCTCCTGATAAGAAAAAAACACCACCTGCCCTCGACCTTTCGCCTGGCCGATGATAGCGTGCTGGTTTTTCCAATAACGAGGTTCAAAAAAATCCACAGGACATTGCTGCCATATATCGCCATCAAACCAAATACGGCAATTTTTTTCAGCTTGTTTAATGATATTCATTCGATTCTTGATTAATTCCATTATCAAGGATTTTACATTGCTCAACAGTATTTGCATAATGCAATGCATAGCCGATTTTCGACAACCCATATGCATCCTAATTCGCAAAAAGTTCCTAACATATGCATCATTCGCCTTTCTGCCATTGGTGATGTGTGCAATGCAGCCACCATTATCAACCGCATTCGCATGCAATGGTATGATGCGACCATTACTTGGGTCTGCGGCACTCAAGAAAAAGCCCTGCTGGAGATGATCCCGAATCTAAACCTGATCGTCTATGACAAAAAGGCCGGATTCAAAGGGAATCGCCAAGTTTGGCAGCAACTCCGGGGGCAATCATTTGACTTACTATTGCATCTACAAGCCTCGTTCCGAGCCAGCATTTTAACACTGGGAATTAAAGCCAAACGGCGCATTGGGTATCACCGCAGCCGAGCCTACGAAATGCAATGGTTATTTACCCGAGAACACACCAAAGCGCCTCAAGGTTGGCATGTTGTCGATAATTATCAAGCATTTGCAGACTATCTTGGGTGTCCCGCGGCCCCTGTAAGCTGGCCATTTGAACTGCCCGAAAACGCCATAGCAAATGCCAATGAACATCTTAAAAATGTCCCAAAACCTTTTATTGCAATCTGCCCGGGAGCCAGTAAAGCTTATAAGAACTGGCACAGTGATGGCTACGTGACGCTCATCAAGGCTCTGGCTCAACAAAACTGGCCCATTGTATTGGTTGGAAGCCCGGCCGACATAGAAGTTAAACTAGCGAAGCGCATTGAAAACGCATTGGATTTTCACATCACTAATTTAGTAGGTCGCACGAGTATTGCCGAATTAGTTGCACTACTCAATCAAGCGCAGTTACTCATTACCCCCGATACGGGGCCAGCCCATCTAGCCGCCTCGCAACACACCCCCGTGATTGGTTTGTATGCCCACCACAACCCTGAACGCGTGGGCCCATATGGCTATCTTGATTTGGCTGTTAGTCACTGGGGACAATTGATTGAACAGCAAACCGGAAAAAAACCTTCACAACTGCCTTGGAGAAGCCGTGTCAAAGACGCCAAAGCCATGCAAACCATCACGGCTGATGAAATTTTAGCTAAGATACCTCAAGCGCTTGAAGCTGCGAAAACCAGCGCCGGATCCGAACCGCCGAATCCGTCATGTTAATCAGTGAGATATCCTCTTGAGTTAACCGCCCCGACGGTGGCGAAAACATCAGGCACCGCTGAGGATTGGCAATCGGATGACGCAATACGTCGACTCCCAGCGGCAAAGCACCAAAACCAACGCAGGGCACATCCAGTGCTCCGGCAAAATATAAGAGCATCCCTTTTTCTGCGATAACCAGATCACACTGTGCGACCATTTTCGCCACCTGGTAACTGTCATTATCCAGCTCATTGATACGCGCCTTGATATCATATTTGGCCAGACATTCGCATAAATACCGGCAATAAGACAGCGACTCAGTCGAGCCACACAAAATAAACTCACAGCGCTTACCAATGAGATCTAAACTGCACAAGAGTTGTTCGTACTGTTCCGCTAACAAATGCTCATGTGTTTGCGGTACCTGCGGATGGACCACAATCTGTAGCGGACTATCAGCATGCACGGGCAAATCGGTAAAAACCAAATAAGGAGGCTGGACCGCAATACATGCTAACTGTTTAGCGCTCAAGAAACGTTGCACGAGGGTCTCATAGCTTTGCCGAATCGTATTTGGCTGTGCCACTCGGCCAATGGCTTCACCATCCCATAACAGACGCTGTCCAAAGCCTGTAGAGTAGCGCTGAGCGATACCAAGTCGCCAACCTAACCAACGATGCCGACGTTCAGGAGAAAGGCAGATATACGAGGCGTAACCGTTTTCTTTGAGTTGCTGATACAATCCCTTCGCTGAGATAAAACCACTCTCATCGATAACATTGAGCGATTTACAAAAAAGCTGCGCCATTAAACGCCCTTGAGGGCCCGTTAACAAATCAACCTGATATGAAGATTGCGCCAAAGAACGGACCAAACAACTTAAAGCTGGTAATGCTAATAAACCATCAGTGGCATCATCACTTATTACAACTAAAATCCGTTCTTCTTTTGATGTCACGCGCGTCACTCCTTAATGGTAAGCCCCAATTTTGACGAATTAATCTTATCGACTCAAGTCATTCCACCACTTTATGCAAGTCGTTATAATGTGCCTTTGATCAGAGGCAAAGAATAAACAGGAATAGCCATGACAAATCGCGTAATTTATCCAGGAACCTTCGATCCGATCACCCACGGCCACAGCGATTTAATCGCTCGTGCAGCCCGACTTTTTGATGAAGTTATTGTTGCTATTGCCTCTAATCCGACCAAAAAGCCACTATTCACACTAGAAGAACGCGTTGCACAAAGCCAATTGGTCGTCGCCGCATATAAAAATGTTAAAGTGATCGGTTTTAGCGGACTACTAGCCGACTTTGCCCGAACGCACCAGGCCAATATCTTACTTCGAGGGTTACGAGCAGTATCCGATTTTGAATATGAATTTCAGCTAGCTAACTTAAATCGTCACCTCAATAGCGAGCTTGAAAGCGTCTTTTTAACCCCTGCCGAACAATACTCCTTTCTCTCTTCAACCATCGTCAAAGAGGTTGCCATACACCACGGCGATGTCTCAGGGTTTGTCGCACCAGAGATTGAAGCAGCACTAAAAGAGAAATTCAAAAATTAACGCCGTTTCTGGCAATTCGGGCAATAAAATGTATTACGCTGGCCAATCCGCATACTTTGAATTTGGCACCCGCAAACGGGGCAAGCTAAACCATCCCGCCCATAGACGGCAAGCTCCTGTTTAAAATAACCGGGCTTGCCATCTGCCTTGGAAAAATCGCGCAGGGTTGTTCCGCCCTGCTTAATAGCCTCGGTTAATACCGCTTTAATTTCCCAAGCGAGTTTTTCATAACGCTTCAAGCCAATTTGACCGGCACTCAATTTTGGATGAATACCCGCATGAAATAGTGCTTCGTTAGCGTAGATATTCCCCACACCAACGACAACCGCATTATCCATGATAAATTGCTTTACGGCTAAAGTTCGCCCTCGTGAGCATTGATAAAGCCGCTTGGCATTAAAAGCATCGGTCAGAGGTTCAGGGCCCAACTTACTCAATAAAGGATGCACCTCGAGTGGTAATTCCCACCACAGCACGGCACCAAATCGACGAGGATCACACAAGCGCAGCACATTCCCATTGGCCAGACACCAGTCAACGTGATCGTGTTTACCTACTGGGGTGCTTTTATCGACAATCCGCAAACTGCCAGACATCCCTAAATGGATGATACACACCCCCGCTTTTGTTTTTAACAACAAATATTTGGCTCGGCGTTCAACCGCATCAATGACCTGCTCATTTAAATGGGCAATAGTTTCCGGAATCGGCCAGCGCAATTTTCGCTGGCGCACGATGACGTCGCTCACACACTGATGCAACAGATATGGAGCAATCCCCCGACGGGAGGTTTCAACTTCAGGTAATTCAGGCATTTTATGATAACGGCGATTTTACAACAGCCCGTATGATAGCAGATTGTTCATAATCTGCACGTCGTAGCTATCGCCTTTATGGCGAGTCACTAAACAGTGCCTGATAGGTCACTTGATCCAGTTTTAATAACTTACCCTGCCAATTGGTCAGAAAATACTGTTTTCCTTTGCGAAATAAAGTTAACTGAATTGGCTCACTGCGATGGGCAACAAAAATCTGAATCGACTGGCCCGCCACCCCTGCCCCAATCGGCTTTTTCCATTCATGCAGACGCACATGGAGCCACGCATCGACCGTCACCACCGGACGAGATGCGGCTGGAGAGCTTTGCCAGCCAGTGCCAACGCGTTGAATGGTGCGATCAGGCAAATCAATCTCTAGCACGGTGGCACCGGGGGGTAATAATGACAGCCCAGAGACAGCCTGAGGGCCTTGCTGAGTGTCTTGCGCCTGTTTTTGACTATTGTGCTCAAGTTTCTCTCCGGTCAGGCGAAAAATTAAAATCATCGCTAACACGACGAAAATTAAGACATTATTCCACCCTCGCCGACCTAAGCGCATATCAACCCCTTTCTCATATCCGTTGCTTGAAAATCAAACTCATCGCTAGGGACTGTTGACCTTTTGTGATTAGTTTTGCAGAAATCTGAGAGGGATTTAGGCAAGGCAAACGTTGTGCCGTTATTCTCCACAAAGAACGTTTAACGCTGGATAAATTCCTCTCAGATACTGCCCTTGGGGTTCATTTAAACGCATCCTGAACTTTGTTGCCCCCTGCTTGCTTAACTCATTAAGCGACGCAGGGGGCGCCGCGTTCAAAATACGTTTAATTTGAACAAAATTCAACCACCAAAGATCAACAGTCCCTAGGTGCTATTCACCTTTTGAGTTCATTTAAACGCACCCTGAGCTTTATTGCCCCCCGCATGCTGCACTCATTTAAGCTGCACAGACTACGCTGGGTTCAAAACGCGTTTAACTTAAACCAAATTTACCCCAAAAGGATCCCCTAATGTAGGGAAGTATAACGAGGGTTTGAAAGAAATACCTCACCAGGCTTCTGATTTACAACCTTTGCTCTTAAGCAATTAACGGTGAGAAATAAATTTTAGGCAAAAAAAACCCGAGAATAAATCTCGGGCTTTCAAAGAAGTTAATCAATTACTTGATTTTGCCTTCTTTGTAGACAACGTGTTTGCGAACAACGGGATCGTATTTTTTGATCTCCATTTTTTCAGGCATATTGCGTTTGTTTTTATCAGTCGTATAGAAATGACCTGTACCAGCTGAAGAATTCAAACGAATTTTTTCACGTGCACCTTTCTTAGCCATGATTTAAGCTCCTTAAACGTTTTCGCCACGACTACGGATATCAGCTAATACAGCGTCGATACCTTTTTTGTCGATGATCCGCATTCCTTTGGTAGAAACGCGTAGTTTAACAAAACGTTTCTCGCTTTCGACCCAGAAACGATGTGATTGCAAATTAGGCAAAAAACGGCGACGAGTGCGGTTTTTTGCATGTGATACGTTGTTACCAACGGCTGGTTTTTTACCAGTAACTTGGCATACTTTAGACATGTCAGTCTCTCCAAAAATTACTTCTGCTCGAGCATCTGTTTGCCCCGTGAGGCCGTCGCCCGGGACGACAGAAAGGCCGCATTTTATACAGCAAAACACACGCAATATCAACTAAAATATCACATTATGCTGGATTTTTAAGCTAAATCCACCCTCGCTGCGCAAACGAGACGATTTGCCCACATCCAACAACGATATGGTCCAAAACTCGGACATCGATCAAATTAAGTGCTTCAATCAACTTATCGGTAATAGCCCGATCCGCATGACTGGGCTCAGCGACCCCCGATGGATGATTATGCGCCAATATCACGGCTGCGGCATTGTGCTCCAATACCTGTTGAACCACAACCCGCGGATAAACACTCGCCGCATCGATGGTTCCAAAGAAAATCGGCGCGAATTGTAACACTCGATGCTGATTATCCAAAAGCAATAATGCAAATACCTCACGGTTAAATCCACAAAGTTCACTTTGAAGGTACTCAAATACCTGCTCAGGGTTACTCATTGAGTCTTTGATTGTTAACTCTGAGCGTAAAAATCTACGACTCATTTCAAGGGCCGCCTGTAACTGACTATATTTGGCGCTACCCACACCATGGTGGGCACAAAAGGCCAACTCACTGGCCCCAAGCAACGCTGGCAGCGACCCAAAGTCATTTAATAATTCCCGGGCCAATCCAACCGCATCGGTTCCTTGGTATCCTGTGCGTAAAAAAATTGCCAGCAATTCGGCATCGGATAAGGCTTTAGCACCTTTTTCAAGTAATTTTTCACGTGGCCGCTCTGTCACGGGCCACTGCGAGATCGCCATGGTTGGGATCCTTAGATAGCTTTATATTAATAAATATATCAATAAATATAAATTCCCAATTTGTCAATGACATGCTGCCCGATCGCCAACATGAAACCAATAAAATGAATCGTCTTAGCACTGGAGTAACACTGTGTTTTTTAAAATTTATGGTACAGTAAAACTAGTTTTTAACTATGGCTGAACTCCCCGTGTTAGAAGGAAAACAGATACTCATCGCAGGCAGTGGCGGAATTGCTGCCTATAAACTTCCCGAGCTAGTTCGGGCGTTTGTCAAACAAGGCGCAAGTGTGCGAGTAGCGCTCACCGAACATGCCAGTCACTTTGTCTCGCCGATGGCTTTGCAGGCAGTGAGTGGCTATCCCGTGGCGCAAGCATTAATGGACCCACACGCAGAACTGTCGATGAGCCACATTGAACTGGCCAAATGGGCCGATGTCGTGCTGGTCGCACCCGCAACGGCAAATTGCATCGCCAAACTTGCCCACGGCATTGCCGATGATTTAGTAAGCACCCTATTGCTGGCCACACCCTCTCCCATTGCCATTGCGCCCGCGATGAATCAGCAGATGTATCGCGCCGCAGCGACCACCGAGAATTTAGCGATCTTAAAAAAACGCGGAGTTTGGCAACTCGGCCCGGCAGCGGGTGAGCAAGCTTGCGGTGATGTTGGCCCCGGTCGGATGCTGCAGCCCGAAGAGCTCGTTTTAGGCGTGATTGAACACTTAAAACCACAGTCGACGCCATTAACTGGCAAACGAGTTACCATTACCGCCGGTCCAACTCAAGAAGCCATTGATCCAGTGCGTTATATCAGCAACTACAGCTCCGGGAAAATGGGCTATGCGCTGGCCAGAGCGGCACGCAATGCAGGTGCGGACGTGACCCTTATCAGTGGTCCAGTTAGCCTAGCAACCCCTCAAGGATGCCAGCGGATTGATGTTAAAAGTGCCCGCCAGATGCATCAAACAGCACTCGAGGTCGCCACGCGCAGCGATATTTTTATCGCTTGTGCGGCAGTAGCAGATTATCGGGTCGGTGATATTGCTGAGCAAAAGATCAAAAAAAGCAATGAACAAATGCAGCTGACGTTAGTTCGTAACCCTGATATAGTCGCCGCTGTAGCCAGTTTAGCGCAACGTCCTTTTGTCGTTGGCTTTGCCGCAGAAACCCAAGATGTGGCCCGCTACGCAAAAGATAAAATGCAACGTAAACATCTAGATATGATTGCCGCTAACAATGTAGCGTCACCCGATAGTGGCTTTAATGTCGATGAAAATGCCCTCCAGGTGTTCTGGGCCGATGGTGAAAAAACTCTCCCTCGCGCCAGCAAACAGCAGTTGGCAGATCAATTAATTAAACTGATAACGACTCAATACCAGCATGAAACAAATTGAACTGAAAATCCTCGACCCACGGGTCGGCCAAGAATTCCCTCTGCCTTCATACGCAACAGCAGGCTCTGCCGGAATGGACCTGCGAGTTTGTCTGGATGAGCCGGTGACCTTAAAGCCAGGCCAGAGTAAACTGTTGCCAACCGGTCTAGCGATCCATATTAAAGATCCAAACTTAGCCGCTACCATTTTACCGCGCTCCGGCCTTGGTCATAAACATGGTTTAGTCCTGGGTAATCTGGTTGGTTTGATCGACTCTGATTATCAAGGCGAGCTAAAAATTTCATTGTGGAATCGCTCCGATGCTCCTTACACTATCGAACCGGGAGAGCGTGTTGCCCAACTTGTCATCATGCCTGTTGTTCAAGCGCAATTTGCGCTCGTGGATGACTTTGATGCAAGTGAACGGGGAACCGGCGGCTTCGGCCACTCTGGAGTTAAATAATTTCTTACGTGTCGCGCTAATCAGATAACCAGGAAGTCAGAATGGCGGGTAAAACCAAAACAAATCGTCGAGAACAGATCCTTCAAGCACTTGCAGTGATGCTGGAAACCAGCCCCGGGAAACGGATCACAACCGCCCGGCTGGCCAGTGAAGTTGGAGTTTCAGAAGCTGCTCTTTATCGCCATTTTCCAAGTAAGGCGCGCATGTTTGAAGGACTCATCGAATTTATTGAAGATTCGCTGCTCTCGCGCATTAATATCATTCAAAGCGAAGAAAAAGATACGCTGACCCGTTGTCAGCATGTCTTGCAATTGTTGTTAGGATTTGCCGAGCGCAACCCCGGGATCACTCGACTGCTCAACGGTGATGCGCTGCAAGGTGAACATGAACGTTTGCGCACTCGGGTGGATAATCTCTATTCAAAGATTGAATCACAGCTGAAACAAATTCTGCGAGAAAAGCGCATTCGCGAAGGACATGGATTTAATCTGGATGAAGGCCAGTTAGCGAACTTTTTACTTGCGTATGCTGAAGGCCGTATTGCTCAGTTTGTGCGCAGTAATTTTGCGTTAAAACCCACTGAGTATTTTGAACTACAATGGCAATTTATCCATCAACAACTTTTACAAAGTTAATCCTCATTCGGATGCTTCATCACTCGGCATCCGGTCCCGCTACACTTCCAAAAACAATCGTAGCCCGGATGCAATGCACTGAAATCCGGGATATTTGTGCACAAATCTATTCGAAGCAACGCAATATCCGGCTCCTCGCCATCTGCTTCGCTTCTAGCGGGCTACACTTTCAAGAACAAGTAGCCCGGATGGAATGCAATGAAATCCGGAGGATTTGTGCTCAAATCTCTTCGAAGCAACGCATTATCCGCCTCCCCGCCATCCGCTTCACTTCTAGCGGGCTACACTTTCAAGAACAATCGTAGCCCGGATGGAATGCAATGAAATCCGGGGGATTTGTGCATAAATCTGCTTAAACTACGCGGCATCAAGATCCCCGCCATTCGCTTCTAGCAGGCTACACTTTCAAAACACTCGTAGCCCGGATGGAATGCAATGAAATCCGGGATATTTGTGCATAAATCCGCTTAAGCTACGCGGCATCAAGATCCCCGCCATCCGCTTCGCTTCTAGCGGGCTACAATTCCAAAACAATCGTAGCCCGGATGGAATGCAATAAAATCCGGGGCCGGGCAGGCGCTTGTGCGCAATACAAAGCCAACAAGAGTGTAGATATACAGAGATTTCTGGCTTGAGCTGGCGTCAATTACCTACTAATGAGATCCATGCAAATATAGCGCATGAAACTGATTCTTATGCTAAATTCAAATTTTAGCAATTTTTCTTAAGCAAGGAACGTTATGGACATTATCAACCATGCTTCAGGCTGGTTTGCAAATAATGAAGAACTGGTATTGCAGTATATTGTCAATGCCGCATCCGCCCTAGTCATCATTGTCGTAGGCTTTATCGTTGCTGGCATTATCGCTTCTAGCATCGAAAGGGTCATGAACAAGCGCAAAGTTGATAACACCATTAGCTCATTCACTGGCTCAATGGTGAAATACTTACTGATTGCTTTTGTTATTATCGCAGCATTATCTCGAGTGGGTGTTCAAACTGCTTCGTTTGTAGCAGTGTTAGGTGCAGCAGGTTTAGCGATTGGTTTAGCTCTGCAAGGCAGTCTATCTAACTTTGCCGCAGGGGTTTTAATCGTTGGGTTCCGTCCTTTCCGTGCAGGCGATTATGTCGAAATGGCGGGAACTGCTGGAACGGTAAAATCGGTCCAAATTTTAACAACAACACTCACCACTCCCGATAATAAAGAGGTGATTGTGCCAAACTCCAGTGTTTTTGGAGGAGCAATCACGAACTATTCGCGTCACGAAAAACGCCGTCTAGACCTTATCATTGGAGTGAGTTACAAAGCAGATTTAAAGCAGACGAAAGCGGTGATCCAAGCGGTTTTAGACAATGAACCACGTATCTTAAAAGATGAACCTATCACGCTTGGGGTCTTAGAGCTTGCAAATAGTTCAGTAAACTTTGCCGTTCGTCCATGGGTTAAAACTAGTGACTTCTGGCCAGTTCGCTATGATCTACTTGAAGCGATCAAAAACGCGCTGGATGAAGCCGGAATTGAGATTCCATTCCCGCAGATGGATGTGCACATCGACCGTAACGCCTAAACCTTTGCCATATAATAAGCCAGAGCAGGAAACAACGGCTCTGGCTTTAGTGTGCTGCAAAGGGCCAGAACATTGACGTTTTTTACGTCTCTTTGATTCTGCTCCACTGAGTATTGCAACAAAAAAGCGTTTACTTGCTAACCGGGAAAGCAACTCACTGAAGATATCACAATACACCTAAAAAAATTGGCCAACGTTTTTTGAACACAGCTTCTGAATAATGTTTATCTAAAAAAACATAATTTATTCAATAGATTACAACCAAATCTGTCGTTATCTAGATAATTTCTTAACACAGCGTTACACAATTTTAGCTTTCCAAATGTTTAATATGTTAAATGTTAGTTAATAACTTTACGATGATTTACACATTTAAACATCTGGTTTTCGTGACAGGCATCACTTTTTATGGTTAAATAACCATACATTGTTACTTGTTTGTTAAAAAACTGTTTTCATATTTGATATTTTGTAATATATTTAATTGGAAAGAGCCGCATCCCACCTCACTGACAACATGAGCCTTTGCCAGTATCTGAGACGTCGACCCGCTAACACAGCAACGACAAACAGTGTTATTTGATACGAGTTAAGGAGCACGATATGAGACTCATCTTCGAATTTTTTGAGGCGATGGTCATTGCAGCCGTTGGTATTTTCAGCTTAGAAGCAATTAGTCTTGAATATAACCAACGCAAACTCAATGAACGCAAACAGACAGCTGAAATCAAGTAAGCTAAGTCAGATTATTATGAAAATAATACCTTAAAAGGCTCCGTATTCAACGGAGCTTTTCTTATTGCCCATCTTGTTGGCTGGCTAATCATGCAGCGCGTTAGCTTTAAGCTATTGCCCAAACGTTTTCAACATCTAGCATACCTAGTTAAAAACATATTGGCTTTTTAGCTCAGAGCAACGTTCAGTCAGTGAATGGACAGCATCATCAAGCTATCCAACCCACTGCCAACATTCCTTAGACAAATCATTCAAACACTCAAAAACTATTTTGCACTAAAAGAATTACCTCTAGCGCCTGAACAACGCTATTAGTGACATGGCCATGAGCAAAAGACTAACCATTTGGACTGACCAGTTATAAAAAAACCTGCGTTCACCCAGTAAATCACTGAGCACATACACAGACCCATCAGCCGAAATGATATCGCTCCCCGAGTAAAATTGATTTTAACGCTTGCTCAGCGTGAGCTAAGGTGATCAACAATGCTTTGTCATGACCAAATATATCCATATCTAGCGGATCACCAGACACCGTTGATTGAGTCAACTCAGTAAAAAATCTTCGAATATCGAAACCCAAATACGATAATAACGTGTCTCAAAAATAAATTTTTTCATGCACCATTATGGGTTCCTCTCAATAATAATGGAGAGATTCGTTCAATAAATTGCTTTATAATACATATATATAGTCAAATTAAACCCCCTCCGAAATGTTAATCATTTGTTATTCTTAAACTGATTGTTAAATTTTCTTTTCGTGACAAATTTGCGTAAATGTACTGAAATATAAGCTGTTAGCAAACGAAATGAAGCGAAAATCTATAAATAATTATTAAAAATAAAACTTGAAAAGTGTTAACAAGATCTCCATAATAATTGGCAGATACAAATAAAAAGAGTCATGAAGAATTTGCACTATTATGAAGCAACAAAAAATAGCAGAAAGTAAAAAATCTGAAAGTTGAATTTAAAATAGTGTGACATTTTGATGAAACCATCGTGGAAGCAGTCATAAATGATGGTTTCTATGTCGTAGCAAATATGTCCTGTATGTCGTAGGTCTTAATCTGACATTTTTCGTCAGTAACACTATTTAATCTTCTTCATTGCACGGTAATCAAAATTACTGTGTGGGGTTTTTTGGCCTTAAAACCAAACCCATTCCCCAAAGGGGAGAGATAAAAACGGTGCGTTAGAATTAAGCGATTATGCATAAATTCAAACTTATCGAGGAGAGAATTATGAAAAGTAACAAAATGTTAGCCGCTGTTATGGCAACCATGATTGGTCTGTTTAGCGCAAGCGCAATGGCAACCCAGTTTCTCCCACAGCAGCACCAGGTGCCAGTGAGTCAAGCTGATCATTACAGTATTCAGGATACAGCCGGCGGTCATTAAGTCGCTGAGCTAAAAACTATAAAAAATAATTGAAGCCAAATTAATCAATACGATAGAAATCGAGGAAGAATTATGAAAAGTAACAAAATGTTAGCCGCTGTTATGGCAACCATGATTGGTCTGTTTAGCGCAAGTGCAATGGCAACCCAGTTTCTCCCACAGCAGCACCAGGTGCCAGTGAGCCAAGCTGATCATTACAGTATACAGGATACTGCCGGCGGCCATTAAGTCGCTGAGCTAAAAACTATAAAAATATAATTTAAGCCAAATTAATCAATACGATAGAAATCGAGGAAGAATTATGAAAAGTAACAAAATGTTAGCTGCCGTTATGGCAACCATGATTGGTCTGTTTAGCGCAAGTGCAATGGCTACCCAGTTTCTCCCACAGCAGCACCAGGTGCCAGTAAGCCAAGCTGACCATTACAGTATTCAGGATACTGCCGGCGGTCATTAAGTCGCCAAGCTAAAAACTATAAAAATATAATTGAAGCCAAATTAATCAATACGATAGAAATCGAGGAAGAATTATGAAAAGCAACAAAATGTTAGCTGCCGTTATGGCAACCATGATTGGTCTGTTTAGCGCAAGTGCAATGGCTACCCAGTTTCTCCCACAGCAGCACCAGGTACCAGTGAGCCAAGCTGACCATTACAGTATTCAGGATACTGCCGGCGGCCATTAAGTCGCTGAGTTACAAACTATAAAAAAATAATTGAAGCCAAATTAATCAATACGATAGAAATCGAGGAAAAATTATGAAAAGCAACAAAATGTTAGCTGCCGTTATGGCAACCATGATTGGTCTGTTTAGCGCAAGTGCAATGGCTACCCAGTTTCTCCCACAGCAGCACCAGGTGCCAGTGAGCCAAGCTGACCATTACAGTATTCAGGATACTGCCGGCGGCCATTAAGTCGCCAAGCTAAAAACTATAAAAAAATAATTGAAGCCAATTCAATCAATACGATAGAAATCGAGGAAGAATTATGAAAAGTAACAAAATCTTAGCCGCTGTTATGGCAACCATGATTGGTCTGTTTAGCGCAAGTGCAATGGCAACCCAGTTTCTCCCACAGCAGCACCAGGTGCCAGTGAGCCAAGCTGACCATTACAGTATTCAGGATACTGCCGGCGGCCATTAAGTCGCCAAGCTAAAAACTATAAAAATATAATTGAAGCCAAATTAATCAATACGATAGTGATCGAGGAAGAATTATGAAAAGCAACAAAATCTTAGCCGCTGTTATGGCAACCATGATTGGTCTGTTTAGTGCGAGCGCAATGGCTGCGCAGTTTCTCCCACAACAGCATCAGGTGCCAGTTAGCCAAGCCGACCATTACAGCATCCAGAACACCGCGGGTGGACGGTAATATTTATTACTTCATCTATTCAAGGCGGTTAAGGATGACCTTTTTGAATCTCCATTGCTAAAAGCCGGTCACATTAGATTGTGTCCGGCTTTGCTTTATGACATAAGTAATTGAGCATCAACGATCAGGAAAATAAGCAAACAGCCTATGCAATCCCATATTGGGCCCGATAAGCCTGAATCGCTTCTAATGCCTGATCATTATCACCATGATTTTTAAGATACTCAATTAAATCAGCAAGGGTGATAATTGCCGTCACTCTGGCACCGCTATCGCGCTCCACTTCCTGAATAGCCGAAAGCTCACCTTGACCGCGTTCTTGACGGTCTAACGCAATTAATACCCCCGCCAACTGGCAAGGATGATGAGAAAACAGCTCTAGCGATTCACGTATGGCAGTGCCGGCGGTAATCACATCATCAACCAGCATCACGCGCCCTTCTAAGGCCGAGCCCACCAAATTGCCACCTTCACCGTGATCTTTCGCTTCTTTACGATTAAAGCAATATGGTTTGTCAATATCATATGCCTCATCGAGTGCTATCACCGTGGCACTGGCTAGTGGGATACCTTTATAAGCAGGGCCAAAGACCATGTCGTAATTCATACCAGATTCGACCAGCGCAGCAGCATAAAAGCGGCCTAAACGAGCTAAATCAGCTCCCCGGTTGAACAGTCCTGCATTAAAAAAATATGGACTCACTCGACCCGACTTGAGAGTAAACTGACCAAATTTTAACACCCCACGGTTGAGGGCAAATTCAATAAACTCTTTTTGATACGCTTTCATTCTACTTCCTTACATCTTAGCCTTCATTAAGTACCTGACGCTGCAGATTGAAAATCGAATCAATCCCGCCTTTTGCCAATTCTAACAGCTCTAAGAGCTCTTCGTGACTAAAAGGTTCGCCTTCAGCAGTGCCTTGAACCTCGATCATCCGGCCATCTTCACTCATGACCACATTCATATCGGTTTCAGCACTCGAATCTTCCACATATTCCAGATCGCAGCGCGGCTGCCCCTCGACGATGCCAACCGAAATCGCCGCGATCAAATATTTCATTGGATTAACTTTGATTTTACCCTGCGCTTGCATCCACCAAATGGCATCCATCAATGCCACACAAGCACCGCTAATTGCAGCGGTCCGAGTTCCACCGTCAGCCTGGAGGACATCGCAATCAACGGTAATAGTGACGTCACCGAGAGCTTTTAAATCAACAGCAGCACGCAGTGAACGACCGATCAAACGCTGGATCTCCATTGTCCGTCCGCCCTGTTTACCGCGGGCTGATTCACGCGCCATTCTTGAGCCGGTAGAACGTGGCAACATACCATATTCAGCGGTAATCCACCCCTGACCTTTGCCTTTTAAAAACCGTGGGACTCCGTCTTCAACCGTTGCTGTACATAACACTTGGGTATCCCCAAAAGTCACCAGAACTGACCCTTCAGCATGACGAGTATAGTGTCGAGTGAATGTAACCGGTCGAATGTCGGTCACGGCTCTGCCGTTTGGACGCATCTTGTATACCTTATAACCATGAAAGATAATTCAAATTATACGGATTTTGCACCGCTTCGGCCATGAATGACACTGACGTGTGTCCACATTAACGGTATAATCAGTTAAATTTTCCTCGTGGACTCAATAGAATGATTCATAGTATGACGGGCTACGCACGCCGTGAAGTTTCCGGTGACTGGGGAAGTGCAACCTGGGAAATCCGCAGTGTTAATCAACGTTATCTCGAAACCTACTGGCGTATGCCGGAAAACTTTCGCGGTTTAGAACCGCAATTGCGCGATAAAATTCGCAAACAACTGCAACGCGGCAAAGTCGAAAATAACCTGCGCTTTGAATCGGGCCAGTCGCAAAATGATGAACTGACGCTGAATCAAGAGCTCGCTAAAAAAATGATTCAAAATGCCGAATGGGTTCAACAACAAGCCGGCGGCCAGATTAACCCGCTCGATATTTTGCGTTGGCCAGGCGTCATGGAAACCCCCGAGCAAGATGTAGATGCCATCAGCCAAGAATTACTCAAGCTCTGGCAAGCCACCTTGACCGACTTTATTGCCAGTCGCGCCAGCGAAGGTGAAAAGATTCAGGTAATGATTGAAGCACGCCTTAGTGCCATTACTGAACAAGCCAATTTTGTCCGCTCGCGGCTGCCACAAGTCATTGAATGGCAACGTGATAAACTGCGCACCCGGTTAACCGAAGTGGCCGAAGAACTAGACGAAAGTCGCCTTGAGCAAGAAATTGTCTTGCTGGCCCAAAAGCTGGATGTGGCCGAAGAACTGGATCGCTTAGACGCCCACGTCACCGAGACCCACAATATCCTTAAAAAAGGTGGCACCTGTGGCCGTCGTTTAGACTTTATGATGCAAGAGTTTAACCGCGAAGCCAACACCTTGGCCTCAAAATCAATCGATGCCGACATCACCAAGGCAGCAGTTGAGCTGAAAGTGTTAATCGAGCAAATGCGCGAGCAGATCCAAAACATCGAATAATGTATCGTTCCGAGCAGGTAGCAATGCTGTCTGCTCATTGAAGGCTATTACCCTAGTGCAGTTTAGCTGCTTGTTGCCATATAAAATGCGGCATCGGCGATTGCCATGTAATACTTGTTAGCGGATAGCCAGTATGAGACACATATTCCACTTCTCCATAGTTTACAAAGCCCATAGTACATCCGTACTCGTCTTTGCTTTGCTCTCGCACGAATAGGAATAAACGCTGACCCATTTCTCGGTGGCGAAGACAGTCACGACCACGCACTCGATCCGAACTTACCCTGTTTTGCGAAAAGATGTCTCCGACAGATTGCTTTAGATTGGCCGCAACAGAATTTTCTGGACGACCTAACTTAAGTCACCGTTGCTGAAGAACTGGGATGAAAGCGGCAAAACCTCCAATAATTCCTGAATAAAAAATAAGAGCGTCTAGAACTAACCCATATCAAATGGATTTTTGGCTGTGTCATCATGAAGTAACTCAGATGCGATGGCATTTACCTCACCCTGAACGTATGTCCAATACTCTGGGTTATCTAAAGTTCTCTCTTTAATTTGCTTGGGGATAAAACGGCTCATTTCCATATTGAAGTCATTGTGTACTTCGTCTTCCAACATTAATTTGGCTAACGCAGTAGACAGCATTTGTCTAAAGTCATCTGTTTGCTTGTGTCTGGCGTTGAGTTTCTTTTCAACCAATACCTTGGATAAATCAATCCCACGCTGCTTAATCCAAACAATATCCCAGATATCACGAGGCTTAATACGCCTTGCTCGATACGCTAACGCAATAAGCTTATCGGCCAATATCTCTTGTAGTGACTGTACAGGGACCAAGATGCCTTCAGTCGGGACAACAATGTCGTAATGATTGATTAACGGACGCTTTTCGATATCGAATGAGGGCATCGCACAGACATCAATATGCATTTTTTGCCGCGGTAAATCAGGACGATTAGGCTCTTTCACGATGCTAATTTTCCACGAAACGGTATTCCCTTGCTGCTCGCCAGAGGGCTTGCTTACCCAAACTTCGGTTTCATACTTATTTTGAATATAGGTCTGGATTTCGGACTCCAGCCCCTCAAACTCGGATGGTTTGAAATCATCACCACCGTTGAAATCAAGATCCTCTGATAACCGACTGCTGTTGTAACACATGCGTAATGAGGTGTCGCCAATAAAGGTCAATCGCTGCAGAACACCTTGTTTGATCAGCACATCCATAATGTCATGATGCAAGATCTCTTTTTCTATCACGGGGGTTACTGCTGCATAGTCAGGATTTGACTGTACGATTTGGCGAATTTGTTGCTTCAGCATACTTTATCTCCTACACGCTCCCCCATACTTAGCGCTCCAACATATGTAGATTGCGTCGGCAGTGCTTTAGATCTGCAAGCGCTTGTGCTCTGTTTGCGCGATACATTTTGATGTCGGAGTCATAGTACAAATGGAGTGCGATTTGTTCGACTGGCTTCTTAGTGTGGGTAAATTCGATCACGCCATAAGGCGTATCAAAACAACCACTCCGACCTTTAGTCACTACCGTGACTCTGCCCATCATAATTTGTGAAATATCGCCGGTATAGCTGAGCTGACTTTCTAGGCTGATATAGTTCAATACGCCACTACGCAATTTTTTGATGATTTTATAAATAGCCGTCTCAGGCTCAGGTGGTGTAATCATACTTTCATAGAAGCCTTTCACCACTCGTCTTAGTAAGCCCTTCTTTACGCTATCAGCGAGAAACTTTCTAAAAGCTGGGTCACAAGGCTCGCCCAACATAAAAGCAAGCTCAGTTGCACTGTGCACGCCACCGCCAGCGTTAACCGCTTTTGCTAATGCGCTGAGTAGCTCATCAGATTTAGCCATAGGTCTACACTAAATTACCAAATAACTCACTTAGTGTAGATCTACTATTAAACTTGCACAAGGCATTGGTCTACATAAAGTTACTTTATGAGTAATAATTTGTAGACCTAAAGATAGACACTCAGTCTCTCAGGCAAGCCATGTTTAGCGAGTTTTTTGCTAACATGCTTGACTGCTTTAACATATTGTCCATACAACAATGTTGAAATTTTACCGCTACCGCAATGACAAGAAGCATTACGTCCTTGTTTCATCGGTTGATAGGCAGTACTTTTTCCATGAAAGCTTTACCCCCGCCGCTCCGGCCACTGATACTCCGGCGCAGGCCAACCCATCGATGCAGCCAGTCAACATTCGCGTACCGGCTTACGAGCAAACGCTCGCGGCCCATGCCGGAGATGTGTTAGCCGATGTACTCGAGCAAGGGCAACTGCCCATCATCATCGCCTGTCGTAGTGGCATCTGTGGTTCATGTAAGTGCAAGGTGAATCACGGCAAAGTTTCATCGACCAGTCAAAGCCCCCTCACCACCGAGGAAATCGAGCAAGGGTATGTACTGGCCTGCTCATCCACGATTGAGTCAGACCTTGATATCCAAATTGGATAAATCCATCACAACCGTATCGAAAGGGGAACCAATGGTTAGTTTTGTAGAACCGGAAAAACTCGCTTTAATTTTTGACGGTGAGAACCGCCAAGAATAGCAAAACACGTCCCATATTATTGATTATTTAAGCATCGCTCAAAATGAAGTGGTAGCAGATTTAGGCGCAGGGACGGGCTATTTTTGCCAGCAATTTTTAACGCACACCGCGGCGGCCAAGATTTACGCAATCGATCTCGAACCGAACATTCGCATTTACCTGCAACGACGATTTGCAGATGTGCCGAACCTGACATGCACCGCCTGTACCCCCACCAGCCCATGCCTGCCGGATGACGTTGATCTACTATTTATGGCGAACACCTATCGATTTATCACCGAGCGCAGTACCTTTTTAGCCAACCTTAAACAGCAGTTACCCGAAAAAGCGCGCGTTGTGATCGTTGACTTTAAAGGCAACCATGCTCGAGTCACGCCGAAAATGGCCATGGAAGAAGTCATCGCCGCAGGGTTTGAAATTTACCATTATGAGCGCGACAGCTGCCCCGATCACTATTTACTCAGCTTTCGCCTAGCCCCGTAACTGTCCATCGTCCCCCATGTGTAGATGAGGCTTAGTTTTATATTTAAGTCTCTTGGAAAAGGATCATGAATGCGGTCTTAAGAAGTTTAAAAAACTCCATTTTTGCGTCAATAATTAACGTATATTTAATTATTTTTAAACTATAAAAATCAAATCTAGTTTGAAAAAATGACAAACTACGTCAATAATTAACGTATATTTTTATTTTTTCAAACCAAATTAAGGTCAGTTATGCTGAACACTGAAGCCAGACAGCAGTTACAGAAAATGCTGCCCTTAGATATGATCGCCACCAAATCATGGCTTAAAGCTCAAGGATTTAACCGGCACTTTCTGGACAATGCAGTACGCAGCCAAACACTATTCCCTCTTGCCGCCGGTGTTTACGCTAGGCAGGGCGCAAGGCTATCTTGGAAAGGAATCGTAGCTTCATTACAACGTATGTCCGATGCTCCTGTCCATGTTGGCGGTTTGAGCGCGCTAGAAGAGGAAGGACTTAGTCATTACCTATCCAAAGGGGAGAAAACTAGGATTCACCTCTATTCCGCAAAGATGCTTCCTCAATGGCTGGACAGAATCGATACTCCAACACAATTTGAATGGCATGGCACTCGTCGCCTTTGGCCAGAGACACTCATGCGAGACAATAAATACCTACGGCAAGCTACTTGGCAAGCATCACTCCCGCCACTGCAATATTCCTGCCCAGAGAAAGCCATTTTGGAGCTTTTGGCTGCAGTACCCAATGCCATCAGCTTTGAACATGCCGACCAGCTTATGCAAGGATTACATAACCTATCGCCTCGCAAGCTGAATAACTTGCTGAAAACCTGTAGCAGTATCAAAGTAAAGCGACTCTTTCTCTGGCTAGCAGGAAGACACCAACATTCCTGGCTCAAGCACTTAACACCGGAGCAATGTGCGTTGGGTTCAGGTAAACGACTGATCGCTAAAGGCGGCAAACTAGATCCAACTTGGCAGATCACCGTACCAAAGGAGATGTAAAGAACAATGGATAGACAAAGCCATTACTATCGGCAAGTCCAGCTATTGCTACAAATTATACCTTTTATAGCATCGCACGATTGCTTCGCCCTCAAAGGTGGAACCGCTATCAATTTGTTCGTTCGTGACTTTCCTCGCCTTTCGGTTGATATCGACTTAGTTTTTCTGCCTATGATGGAACGGACTGAGGCCCTTCAGACCATCAAGAGTAACCTAGATACCCTGGCTGTCACGATCACAACCCGCATCAACAATACTCGGGTTGTTCGCGCCTTCCGAGATAAATCAGATGCACTGCGTTTATTGGTGGAGCGAGATCACGTTCAAATAAAGATTGAACTTTCTCCCGTACTACGCGGTACAGTTTACGAGCCCAGCATCATGCCAGTATGTGAAGCCGTTGAGAATGAATTTGGTTTTGCAGAGATGCCAGTGGTAAGTTTTGCCGATTTATACGCGGGGAAAATCTGTGCAGCTCTGGATCGTCAACACCCGCGAGATCTCTTTGACGTCAAGCTGCTACTTGATAACGAAGGACTCACCGATGACCTCCGAAAAGCCCTACTGGTGTATATGATTAGCCATCCACGTCCTATTGCCGAGATGCTCAGACCAAACTTCAAAGACATTTCAGGTGTTTACGAAGGGGAATTTCGGAATATGGCCGGACAAGACATATCCCAAGCGGCTCTTGAAACGACACGAGAGCAGCTAGTCATGCTTATCAATACCTCACTGACGTCCCATGAGCGAGCATTTTTATTGTCATTCACAAATTGTGAGCCCAATTGGCCACAGCTTGGTCTCTCTGGTATTGAGCGGTTACCCGCAGTGCGCTGGAAACTGCAAAACCTAGCCAAAATGGCCCCAGAGAAACATGCTAAAGCTTACCATCGGATTGAAAAAATACTGATTGGATAACCCCAAAGCATAAAATTTAGAGAGCAAAGCTTACTAAAAGTAGCTTTTAGGTGATGAAGCACCTATGAGAACCTTCGAACGCCAAATAGAACAACTCAAAGCAAAAACTCGCGCCGATGCACCATTTAGTAGTACCGTACAGACACAACTTAGAAAACTAGGGGCTGATGCTTACTTAATTGATCGACGTTTAGATGTTGCCTGAAGCCCACTATTAGGAATATGTTGAGCAGTGTAAAAATCGTGTGCAAAATATCCATGTGGCTTTAGTAAGCTGTCAAGAGACCAGTTATCCCTGTTTGTAATAATAGGTCCCCATTTCTAATAACTATCTGGTAATGAAATCGCTTCCGTGGATAGCAAATTGGGTAGTGAATATAGGAAAAATACTCATAACAAAGATAATGCATTGTTTTTATTTGAATAATAAATTTTAATTTACAAGCAAAATCAAATATTGAGTCATTCCTTCTCGTCTTCCAAAGCTTGCTGATAGATTTCAATACCCTGTTTTACGGAACTTTTTATTTAAACCTCACTCTACCCCAGTTCATTTTTTCTCTAAACGGTGGATCAACTGGTACGTAATTTCTCGCGATACTCACATCAAATAGTGAATGGCAACAGAACAAATAAAGCTCTATAGCAATGCATCCTGATTCATTACCAGCCACGGTGAGGCTTGATCATTTGACCATAGCTGTAAGAGTAATTCATGGAACCGCTGGGCTGAGGGGCTAAGTTCGGTATTGCGGCGTTGCACCAACCCCAAGGTACGGCGAATCACTGGGTCGACCAGCGGGCGGCTCACTAATAGATGATGTTGTTCATCAAACGGCATGGCTAGACTGGGTACCACTGCTACCCCTAACCCGGCTTCGACTAACCCCAACGAAGTCGATAAATGGCGCACTTCATAAAACCAGTTCGGATGGCAACTGGTACTCTCTAACGCCTGTTCTATCAAGGAGCGGTTACCGCTGGAGTGACGAACGCCAATCAATTTGTACTCACACAATTGCTGCCAGCTCACCAGTTTATGTTGCGTTAATTCATGGTCGCGCCGACAAGCCACCACAAACGGTTCATTCACTAATGGCGTAAAGTCAATACTCAAATCAGTGATGTTTATCATATTTATGCCAAAATCAGCATCGCCACTGAGCACTGCTTCAAGACAATCGTTTGCACTGTGCTCCATCACCCGAATCCGGATATTGGGGAAGCTTTCATTATATTTGCGAATCACTTTCGGTAAAAAATAAAAGGCGGCGGTTGGCAAACAAGAAATCGTAATCACACCGGTCTGATTGGTCGCTAACTCTTTGATATCTAAGATTGAATTCTCATAAAAATCGAGGAGATTGCGCGCGTTCGGAAGAAAGCTCTTGCCTACCGGTGTTAAACGAACCTGGCGGGTTGAACGCTCAAAAAGCGCCGCCCCTAGGTCATCCTCGAGCTTTTTCAAGCGTCGGGTTAACGCCGGTTGAGAAATATGCAATAATTCTGCTGCTCGGGTAAAACTGCCAATTTCTGCAATTTTTACAAACGTTTGCACGCCTTTTAGTTCATGTTGCATCACTTCTCCTGCTCAAACACTAAACTTCATCAAACTCGATTAATACCTTTATTGCATTAATTATAATATTTTTTTCATTAGAGTTATCAATTATTCTGTATCAATCTATACCCATGTTTTCCTGATGGACTTAGACGAGTGAAACAGATCCCTTGTTTATTAATGCGTGGAGGAACCTCTAAAGGTCCCGTTCTTTTGGCCAGTGATTTACCCCGTGACCGCAGCCAGCGAGATGCGTTTTTACTTAATTTAATGGGCTCCGGTCATGAATTAGAAATCGATGGTCTGGGCGGCGGTTATGCGCAATCCAGCAAAGTCGCTATCATCAGTCCTTCCACCAGCCCAGATGCCGATATTGATTATCTCTTTGCTCAAGTTAAGGTCAATGAGCGCCGAGTCGATACCACGCCTAATTGTGGCAATATGCTCTGTGCCGTAGGGCCTGCCGCGATTGAGCGTGGATTGATTTGCGCCCAAGAGTCAATTACACCGATTCGGATCCGAAACGTCAATACCAATACATTGATTGACGTTGAGATCCAAACCCAAAACGGTGAAGTCGTCTATGACGGCGAAACCCATATTGATGGGGTCCCCGGAACAGCGGCACCGATCAGTGTGACGTTTCTCGATGCAGCTGGCTGTAAAACCGGCAAACTGCTGCCAACAGGCCATACCAGCGATCACATCGACGGCATCAAGGTCACCTGTATCGATATGGCCATGCCAATGGTTCTGATCAAAGCCAGCGATCTCGGCAAGCAAGGCAATGAAACACCCCAAGAGTTAGATAAAGATGCCGCATTTTTAGCTCGACTAGAAGCCATCCGTCTTAAAGCGGGTCGATTAATGGGCTTTGGCGATGTCAGTGACATGGTAATACCTAAACCGGTATTAGTCAGCAAGCCGGAACATGGCGGATCGATTCAAGTTCGCTACTTTATGCCACATCAATGCCATAAATCCTTGGCCATTACCGGTTCTATTGGATTATCAACAGCCTGTGTCATTGATGGCAGTGTGGCTGCCGAAGTCGCCCAGCTCAAACGAACCAATCCATTTATTCAACCGGTTACCATCGAGCACCCGAGCGGCCGTATTCAGGTGGTTCTGAATCAGCCCGACGAACAACCCGAGCATATCAAAGCCTCGGTGATTCGTACCGCTCGAAAACTATTTATTGGACAAGCTTTTGTTCAAGAAGCAAAAGTCTGTCATAAAGAAGAAGACGTAGAACAGCATACCACTGCATAACAATAGCCCAAAAAATTTAATTTAATAATATGAGGCACATTATGAACATATCAAACACCCGTGGCGACACATCGCCACGTAAGCCCTACATTACGGTCATTTTTGCACTCGCTCTTTCAGGACTCTCTGAATTAGCGTCATTATTTTTTATTCAACCTCTCTTGCCGATTCTATCTAAGCATTATCAGGTACCGATTGATCATGTCAGTATTATTCTATCGGTTGAAACGGCATTGCTGGCGATAGGTCTGCTGTTTACCGGGAGCCTATCGGATCGGTTTGGTCGAAAAAAATTAATCGTAGCTTCACTTTTTTCTGGCTCAGTACTGACATGTTTGTGCGGATTCGTCAGCTCTTGGGGCATTCTAGTTGCTGTGATGGGCCTGCTCGGCTTAACCCTCAGTGGTATTGCCGCTGCTGCGACTGCATATATTAGTGAAGAGGTCGCCCCCGCGTTTGCAGGCGTTGTCACTGGGTATTTTGTATTTGGTAACTCGATGGGTGGCATGTCAGGACGAGTATTTGCCAGCCAGATGATTACTCATACGAGTTTACATAACATCTTTTATGGCTTTTCAGGCCTGCTGTTTTGTATTTCGATTCTAGTATTTCTCATTTTACCCGAATCAAAAAATTTCAAACCTGCTGCAAAACTTAAATTAACCCGCATGATCAATGGCGCGAGCGATCATTTTAGAAACAAAATGATTCTCCCAATGTACGGTGTTGGCTTTATCATCTTTGGCGTATTTACCTCTTTGTATAACTACCTGACATTTTATGTCTCACATGCGCCATTTAATCTGTCTCATGCTCATGCCGGGCTTATCTCTATTTGCTTTGCCTTAAGTGTGATTACTGCGCCTCAGGCTGGTCGACTTTCCAATAAATACGGTGCCACTAAAGTTCTCACCGGTTTATTTAGCATCATGATCATTGGCATGTTGTTATCACTAACCCATACCTTGCCAACATTGCTGCTGGGTGTCGTGATCTTTACCGGTTGTTTCTTCGGGTGCCACTCGATCGGCCTGCGTTGGGTGAACAAACATGCCACTCATGACCGTGGACAAGCCGCTTCACTTTATCTGTTCTGTTATTACTTGGGTGGTTCTACCCTCGGTTACTGCAACGGCTACGTTTATACCTTCATGGGTTGGGCGGGTATGGCTTCATTCGTCATTGTACTGCTGCTAATCGGAATTAGCGTCGCCACCTATTTAAGACACCATATTAATCAACAGGACGTTGAAGAAGTAGTTGCCGTCAAAAGCTAATTAACTCCTGTTATTTTCATAGCGAGCTGCATGGCAGCTCGCACAACTCTCACGCTAGCTTTGGAAGTTGTATGAACATTGCTAATTATTTACATCAAGGGACTCAAAGTTACGGGATCGTCACTGATCAAGGAATTATCGATTTAGGGCGAAAACTGGCGCACAGCTATCCTGATTTAAAATCACTTCTGCAAGACGATGCACTCGATCAAATACGCTCCTATGCATCGTCTCCAGTGGATTTTGCAATTGAAGATATCGACTTCCTACCGGTTATCGCAAACCCTGGGAAAATCCTGTGTGTCGGCATGAACTATGCTCAGAAACGACTTGAATTCGATGAAACCAGTCCGGCCCCCACTTTATTTGTCCGCTTCCCCGACTCCCAAACAGGCCACCAGCAACCTATTCTTAAACCAGCTTATTCAACCCAGTTCGATTATGAAGGTGAGTTAGCCGTGATCATTGGCCGAGGCGGCTATCGCATCAGCCAAGCGCAAGCATTAAACCATGTTGCCGGTTACAGTTGTTATATGGACGGCTCTGCGCGTGATTGGCAACACACGTGGTTTACGGCAGGTAAAAACTGGCGTCAAAGTGGTGGGTTTGGCCCGTGGATGACCACCGCCGATGAAATTCCCGATCCACAAACACTGACGATACAGACTTACCTCAATGGCCAACAGGTTCAGTCGGATTCAACGGCGAATATGGTTCATCCCGTCGCCGAACTCATCGCCTACATTTCAACTTTCTCTGAATTGAGTGCTGGTGATGTCATTATTACTGGCTCTCCAGGTGGCGTTGGCAAAATGCGCCATCCGCCGTTATTCCTCAATCCTGGCGACCGAATTGAAGTGTCTATTTCTGAGATTGGAACGCTATCTAACCCGATTGTCGATGACGTTGACCAACAACCAAATTTACTGATGCGCACAGCCTAAGGTAACAAGGCACCTATGAACAATGACGATATACAGCTGAACTGGACATCACTTACTGAGCTGAAATTCCTTCCAGTCGATCTGGACCGACTGTTAAAACGGGTTAATCTTCATTTGGATCAAAGCATTGAGCAACTGTTGATTGCGACCTATCAAAATAAGGTCGTCGGTTGTGCCGGACTCAGCGGATCAACGATTCGCAATGTCGCAGTTGATCCAGACTACCAAGGGCACCAACTGGCCGTGAAGTTAGTCGATGAATGCCAGTACAAAGCCTGCGAATTGGGTCAACATCATCTATTTCTCTACACCAAACCGTCAAATCAAAGCCTGTTTGAAGGCTGTGGTTTTTATAAATTAGTCAGCTCACCGGATGCGTTGTTAATGGAAAACACCCCGGTTGGGATTGCCAATTTTTGCAAAAAGTTATCGCAATCTCGTCGCGCAGGTGCTTCGCAGTCCAGTATCGTCATCAATGCTAATCCGTTTACACTCGGCCATCGGTATTTAATCGAACAAGCCTGCCAACAAAGTGATTGGCTCCATTTGTTCGTTGTCAGTGAAGATTTATCTGAGTTTAGTTATCATCAGCGACTCGCTATGATCAAAGATGGCACTCGGGGGATACCCAATATTACGCTGTATCCTGGCGGGCCTTACCTGATCTCCAGAGCGACATTTCCCAGTTATTTTTTAAAAGATCAACAACAAGTCGATAACGCGTACGCTGCCATCGATCTCTTATTGTTTCGCAACTATATTGCGCCAGCATTAGGATTGACCCATCGTTTTATCGGTACCGAACCTTTTTGCCCAATTACAGCCGCCTATAACGCCCAAATCCATTACTGGTTAGGGACTGAAAACATCAATGAATACCCAGCACTCGATATTGTTGAGGTTCAACGCCAAACAGATCCAGACGGAATGCCGATCTCCGCTTCGCGCGTCCGTCACCTGCTACACAAAGGACAGCTTGCCAAAATAAAAGAAATTGTTCCCTCAAGCACTTATACCCGACTCCAACATAATGTTGAGCCGTTAATGACCGTTTCGACGAAATAAAAGCACTAGGACATGTTATGAAAATTGTACAAGAGGCCATTGCCGGGACACTGGAATCCAGTGATCTAATGGTCAAAATTTCTCCCGACCCAGAGCAGCTGCAAGTCATCATCAAAAGTGAAGTCATTAAACAATTTGGTGACCAGATCAAAGCTATCGTTAACCACGAATTAAGCCAGTTGGGCGTGACCACGGGCTTGATCGTGATCCAAGATAAAGGCGCACTGGATTGCGTCATCCGGGCACGAGTTCAAAGCGCCGTCTTAAGAGCCGCCAAATCTGAAGCTCTGAATTGGGAGGTCTTATTATGAAAAAACTACGTCGTAGTATGTTATTTATTCCAGGCGCCAATGCGGCCATGTTATCTACCTCATTTGTCTATAAACCTGATTCGGTGATGTTCGACCTTGAAGATGCAGTTTCACTGCGGGAAAAAGATAGTGCCCGTTTATTAGTGATGCATGCCCTTGGATTATCCGCTTATGAAGGGATTGAAAAAGTAGTTCGAATCAACCCATTAGATACTGAATTTGGTTTAAAAGACTTAGAAGCTTGTGTCCGTGCTGGCGCGGATGTGATTCGTTTACCAAAAACTGACAGCCCAGAAGATCTCCATAAATTAGAAGAACAGATCGCCCGTATCGAAAAAGAGTGCGGACGTGAAGTTGGCTCAACCGGAACCATGGCGGCTATTGAATCAGCCAAGGGTGTTGTGAATGCCGTTGATATAGCCTGCTGCTCAAAACGTCTCATCGGGATTGCTCTGGCGGCCTTTGACTACGTCATGGATATGCAAACTGAACGTGGTGATGGCTCAGAGCTGTTTTATGCCCGTTGCGCTGTCCTACACGCGGCCCGTGTTGCTGGCATCGATGCATTTGATGTCGTTTACTCGGATGTCAACAACGATGAAGGTTTCTTAGAAGAAGTCGAGTTAGTCCGTAAACTTGGCTACAACGGCAAATCATTGATTAATCCTCGTCAAATCGAGTTGTTACACAATGCGTATGCACCGAGTGAAGAAGAAGTGGAACACGCTCATCGTGTTTTAGCTGCCGCCGCAGAAGCGGAAGAAAAAGGGCTCGGAGTCATATCCTTGAACGGGAAAATGATCGATGCCCCGATCATCAACCGTGCTCGCTCCGTCTTAGAACGTGCTAAAGCATCTGGTGTCCGCCACTAATCGACAGGATTTAATCTCATGACTGATATAACCGAAAATTTAAACAGGCAATTCGCCTTACCCGTAGAGTTAAAACCTTTTCAGGGAGCCCATCATCAGACCCCGTGGTTAGACGATCAACAAACAAAACATCAACGTAAAATTTGCCCAACCCTTGAACAAGTCATCCAAAAAACGGGGCTTAAAGATGGGATGACCATCTCTTTCCATCACGCTTTTCGTGAAGGGGACAAAGTCATCAACCGTGTCGTCGCGTGTCTGGCTGAAATGGGGTTTCAAGGTCTAACCTTAGCTTCTAGCTCACTGATGACCTGTAACGATGTGTTAATTGAACATATCAAATCTGGCGTTATCCGCCGTATTTATACCTCTGGAATGCGCGGTAAACTGGCCGAAGAAATTTCCAATGGCCTGATGGAAGAGCCCGTACAAATCCACTCACACGGCGGACGAGTCAAACTCATTCAAGATGGCGAACTGAACATTGATGTCGCTTTCTTAGGGGTTCCGTGTTGCGATGAATTTGGTAATGCTAGCGGTACTCAGGGCCATTCAAATTGTGGTTCACTGGGTTATGCCATGGTCGACGCTCAATTTGCTCACCAAGTGGTTCTTTTGAGCGAAGAGATCGTTGCATTCCCACACATGCCAGCCAGTATTCGTCAGGATCAGGTTGACTATATCGTTCCGGTTGAACAGGTAGGTGACCCAGCTAAAATCAGTGTTGGGGCGGCTCGTATCACTTCAAATCCTCGTGAATTGATGATTGCCCGAAGCGCTGCCGATGTCATCGAACATTCTGGCTACTTCAAAACCGGTTTCTCAATTCAGACCGGTTCAGGTGCCGCTTCAACAGCTTGTACCCGGTTCATGGCTGAACGCATGAAACGCCAACAGATTGTCGCTAAATTTGCACTGGGCGGGATTACCGGTAGCATTGTCGACCTGCATGAACAGGGATTGATCGAAAAAGTGTTAGATACCCAATGTTTTGACCGCCGTGCGGCCGAATCACTCGGTAAAAACCCAAATCATGTTGAAATATCAACCCATGTTTACGCAAACCCAGCCTCAAAAGCCGCATGTTGTGACCAGGTCGATATTGTCATTCTAAGTGCACTCGAAGTTGATACTGATTTTAATGTCAACGTATTAACCGGCTCTGACGGTGTAATGCGCGGCGCATCAGGGGGGCACTGCGACGTTGCAGCTGCAGCTAACTTAACCATCATTGTCGCGCCTCTGCTACGAACACGGATCCCAACGGTCGTTAAACATGTCACCACACAAGTGACTCCCGGTGAAAACATCGATGTTGTAGTCACAGACCACGGCATCGCAGTCAATCCCGCTCGACCTGAAATCAAAGAGCGACTGGAAGCAGCTGGCATGCAGGTCACGACCATTGAAGCGCTGTATGAAAAAGCAATCAGCCTCACTGGCACCCCCAAACCGATTGAATTCACTGATCGTGTAGTCGGCATTGTTCGCTATCGTGACGGCTCAGTCATCGATGTGGTCCGCCAAGTCAAACCGATGGAATAAATTCATCCTTCGCGCTGAAGATTCTATCGTTCGTGCTTGCCGTGTTTGGCGGCAAGCATTCTTTAACCGCATTTAAACGTTGTGGAGCTCCCATTGGCTACCGGATTAACGCCACTTGCGTCGCCCGAATATGAACCATTTGAGCCGCCAAGACAAAGCTATTTTGCACAAATGGCGACTCAGTCGCTACGCGCCGAAGTGCATCTCACCCCTAAACCGGGGTTGGTCGATGAAGCCAATAATGGTGCACATCACGATATGGATTTGGCATTATTCGAAGCCAGTATTGACGCCATATCCCCTTGGTTTGATCGCTTTATCGAGATTGGCCGACAATCCGCAAAATTAGCCGCACCGGTTTCACTTTTCAAAGCACGCCCCTGTGGACTGGCCTGTGAACGAGCTATGTTTGCTGCCACCGGTCAAATTAATACCCATAAAGGTGCTATCTTTGCGCTGAGCCTACTGTGTTTAGCTTATGGTCGGTTATCGCAGCAACGCTCTGATGTGACGCCAACGCTCTTGACGGATCAGGTCGCGCAAATGACCGCTCAGCTGGTTTTAAATGAGTTGCAACACTGCACAGAGCCGATGAGCGCTGGACAACGATTATTTCAAGCGTTCGGACTATTGGGCGCAAGAGGCGAGGCAGCTAGCGGGTTTGCAACGGTACACCGCTATGCACTGCCTATCTGGAACCTTGCCATGACAAAAGGCTACTCGCAACGCCAAGCTCTATTGCGAGTATTAGTCTCATTAATGGCTCACAATCCAGATACCAATATCGTCTCCAGAGGGGGGATCCAGGCATTGAATTTTGTTCAGCAACGAGCCTCTCAGATTCTGTCCCATCTCTGGAATGATGACGATTCACTGATCATGCAACTCCAGCAATTGGATATGGAGATGATCCGCCACCACTTAAGCCCTGGCGGCAGTGCCGACTTATTGAGTGTCACTTGGTTACTTTCCCGTTTTCCACAACCATCAACAACACATCCTTTTGAAAATTCGAGTCAACCGATATGCTAGAAGATTATCAACAACACTGCGCAGAACGCGCAAAACTCGGGATTCCCCCACAACCACTGACTGCTGCTCAAGTCGTTCAATTGACAACGCTTTTAGAGCAGTCTGTTCAAAAACAACCCGAACTGATTGAGCTGTTGGAACAACGGGTTCCCTGTGGCGTCGATGACGCGGCGAAAATCAAAGCAGAATTTTTGGCGCGTATTGCGCTGGATGGCTTAACGATCGCCGGTATAGATGCCCCCAGAGCAATCGAGCTACTAGGGACCATGCGCGGTGGCTATAATATTCAACCGTTAATCGACGCATTGGATATTGATAAATTAGCCCCTTTAGCGGCCAACGCTCTAAGCCAGACACTGCTTATTTTCGATAAATTCGATGATGTAGCCGAGAAATGCAAAGCCAACAACCCATACGCCAAACAGGTGATGCAATCCTGGGCGGATGCACAATGGTTTCTATCTCGCCCAGCCGTGGCTGAAAAAATAACACTCACCGTATTTAACGTGCCCGGGGAAACCAATACCGATGACTTATCCCCCGCTCCAATGGCTTGGAGCCGTCCGGATATTCCGTTGCACGCCATGTCTATGCTGGCCAACCCCAGAGAAGGCGTAACACCGGATAAAGCAGGCGAAGTTGGGCCACTTCAAGAGATTGCAACGCTCAAAGCCAAAGGCAACCCTCTGATTTACGTCGGTGATGTGGTTGGAACTGGCTCATCACGCAAATCAGCGACCAACTCACTGCTGTGGAATTTTGCCAACGATATCCCTTATGTGCCAAACCAGCGGGATGGGGGGTATGTCATTGCTGGCAAAATCGCACCGATCTTCTTTAATACTTTAGAAGACTCCGGGGCTTTGCCCATGGAAGGCGATGTCAGTGCACTGAAACATGGCCAGGTGATTGATTTATTGCCCTATCAGGGACAGATTCAGGATCATGAAAGTGGCCAGGTCATCGGTTCATTTCAGCTCAAAACCGATATTTTACTGGATGAAGTGCGAGCCGGTGGCCGTCTGTTCTTAATCATCGGTCGTAAACTGACCGCTCAGGCTCGGCAGTTCCTTAACCTGCCAGCCAGTGATGTATTCCGTCAGCCTAAGGCCGTCAACGCGTCGAATAAAGGCTTTTCGCTGGCTCAAAAAATGGTTGGTAAAGCCTGCAACTGTGAAGGGGTCCGTCCCGGCCAATACTGCGAACCTAAAATGACTACGGTCGGTTCACAAGACACAACGGGAGGGATGACTCGGGATGAGCTGAAAAATCTGGCTTGCCTGAAATTCTCGGCCGATTTAGTGATGCAATCTTTTTGTCATACCTCGGCTTATCCAAACGAAGTCGATGTTAAGCTGCAACACACATTGCCTGAGTTCATTGCCAGCCGAGGCGGCGTTGCATTAAGACCCGGCGATGGCATTATTCATTCATGGTTGAACCGGATGTTACTGCCCAACACCGTGGGCACAGGGGGAGATTCACATACCCGCTTCCCGCTGGGAATTTCATTCCCTGCCGGCTCTGGGTTAGTGGCGTTTGCCGCCGCAACCGGCATGATGCCGCTGGATATGCCAGAATCGGTTCTGGTCCGCTTTAAAGGGAAAATGCAGCCTCATATGACACTGCGAGATTTGGTGCATGCGATCCCTTACTGCGCGATTCAGCAAGGTCTGCTGACAGTTGAAAAACAGAACAAGAAAAACATCTTCTCGGGTCGTATCATCGAAATCGAAGGACTTAACGAGCTCAAAGCAGAGCAGGCTTTCGAACTGGCCGATGCCACCGCTGAACGTTCCGCTGCTGCCTGTACGGTGCAGATGTCACAGGAAAATATCGAAGAATATATCCGCTCTAACATCGCGCTGCTGCGGTGGATGATCGCCCAAGGTTATAGTGATGCCCAAACACTGCAACAGCGTGTCGATGCCATGCAGCAATGGCTGGATCAGCCCACGATGATTCAAGCCGATCCAGATGCCGAATATGCTGCGGTGATCGACATTGACTTAGCCGATATCACAGAGCCTCTATTATGTGCGCCGAACGATCCAGATGACGTTCGCCGGTTATCCGATGTAGCGAACAACCCAATCGATGAAGTGTTCATTGGTTCATGTATGACCAATATCGGTCACTTCCGAGCAACGGGGCAATTGTTAGAACAGTCTCAAGCGCAAGTGAAAGCTAAATTATGGCTGGCGCCCCCCACTAAAATGGATGCCAAACAGCTCGCTCAAGAGGGCTATCTCAACCGCTATATCCGCGCTGGCGCCCGAGTTGAGCCTGCTGGCTGCTCTCTTTGCATGGGCAACCAGGCGCGTGTCGCCCCCGGCTGTCAGGCGGTTTCGACTTCGACTCGAAACTTCCCCAATCGCTTAGGCTCCGGAGCACATGTTTATCTGGCCTCTGCAGAATTGAGCGCGATTATTGCAATCTTGGGGTATATTCCAACTGCCGAAGAATATCACGCGTTTATGGAAAAACTCGACCCCGCTAGTCCGGATGTCTATCGTTATCTCAATTTTGACCAGATTGATGACTATTGCCCAACCGAGCAAACCATCGCCATTACCCCGGCCTAAAATAACGAAACGTCTGACACTGTTTGAGTGAATCGCTCATTGGGTGTTCAGACGTTTATTTTTTATAAATATGCAGGTTAGCGGAACAAATAAAACATCCATATCCCGATAAATGTCGCTAACGCAGTATGCGTGAATATATTTTCGGTGATATTTAAATACAGCCCTATTGCTGAATCGACTACGTAGTTGATTCAGCAATAGGGCTAGAAATGCTTTTCATTGTCATATGAATACAGGACTAATCATACTAGGGGCTAAGAGTACGATGATTATCCATAGAATGATTTTAATACTTCGAGGCTTTATCACCCCCATACTCTATTATCTAGCTGTCTAAGATTATCTGGCCATCACACAAAATGTTCTTCGGACCAAACCACGCAATTTTTGCCCCGGCCTTTGGCGACATACAAGGCTTTATCAGCTTTAGAAAATAGCGTCGAGCTGGAGGTGGTGTCATTAGGGATGCAGCTGGAGCCGCCGGCACTAATGGTCACATTGGTGTGATCACTCACTTGCTTGACCGATTGCTCGATTAATTGGCGGGCTTTGGGTTGACCAAAGGTTGGCATGAGCGCAACAAACTCTTCCCCCCCAAAACGGGAAATCAACAGCGGCTCTTGATCAAACTGGCTGGCTAAAATCGAGGACACTTGGCACAATAGATGGTCACCTGCATCATGGCCAAATTCATCGTTGTAATGTTTAAAATTATCGATGTCAAAAATCGCTAATGAAACAGGCTGCTTATTCTGAATGGCATTAATCCACTCTCGGGTGAGGATCTTTTTATAATAACGTCGGTTGGCCAGTGAGGTGAGGCTATCACAGTTAGCGAGATGCTCGAGCATTGTGCGTTGGCGAACCAGCTGCAAATGAGTATGGACTCGCGCCTTGACGATCCCAGGATGAAACGGCTTAAAAATATAATCTGCCGCCCCTAACAAGAGCCCTTTCTCTTCGTAATGCTCGTCACTTAAGCCGGTAATAAAAATCACCGGGATTGCAGCCGTCTGTGGTAATTGATGCAGCTCAGAGAGCGTTTCAAAACCGTCCATTTCTGGCATTTTAATATCAAGAATGATCAAATCAGGCCTGAGTTCGCGAGCCTTGCGGATGGCCTGTTTGCCACTTTTGGCCAAAATAATACTGGCTTCATCGCGCAATAAATTGCTCAGTACTTTCAAATTAATCACCTCATCATCAACAATTAACACTTGTTGAGTGGGGTGTGACAATGAATCGATTGTCATACAAAGTTAACTCCATGTAACGCTTAGCGAGATCCATTTTTATGTACTTATTCAATCGCAACGAATAAGTATAAATTGCTACTCACACACGATACCATAATCAGATTCTGTTATTCACTCAGGCCAAAATAAACTTTCTTAATCGATAGCACTGCGCCACTGCGCAACTAATTTGGCGGCCGTTTCTAGCTCAATTTCTTCCACTGCGTTCTGAATTTGCTGAAGTCGATTCAGATCATCCCTTCGCGTCACAAACGAGGTAAGCTTTTTAAGCGTCTTCTCAAAGGCGAAATCGGCCGTACGCAGTTGTCCTTCTAACTGGGATAGATGCTGTTTAAAAGCATTAACGCTGTTGATCGACTGCTCCGTGAGATAATGTTCAAGCAGTGGATCTAACTTCACCAATAGTTTCTCCAGCGATTCAAACAACGTTAACCCCTGAGGTTGGACCTCGCCATCAAGCAGCTCTGATTCCAACTCCAGACAGCGATTCACTAACTCATAAGCGCCAATATAAGCAGCATTCGATTTCAGCGCATGAACAAAATTACGAAGTTCTTCCGGGGTCGCCGTTTGCAGTTGTTCGATAAAGTGACGATGGCGATATTGACTATAGAAGGTCTCTAAAAGAGAAAAATATAGTTCATTACGACCACCAATGCGACTCATCGCCTCTTGGAGGTTCAGCTCTTGAATTTGTGAAAGTGCTTCGCACAATTGCGGGTGTGTCAGGGGCCCTTTCTCTTGATGATCTTTGAAATGACTTAAATCGTTATCACTGGCTAAATATCTCAATAAAACAGAAAATAATTCAACTGAGTCAATGGGTTTACCTACATGAGCGTCCATGCCGCTATGAAGACATTCACTAATCGCACTATCACTGACATGAGCGGTCATAGCAATAATGGGTTTGTCAAAACCCAACTCTTGTCGTAATTTCTGCGTAGCAGTCAACCCATCCATATAAGGCATTTGAATGTCCATCAAAACAATATCGACATCATTTTTTGACAGAAATTCAATCGCTTGTTCACCATTATTGGCGATATCAACGTGAATATGGGTATCTTCTAAATACCCCTGCGCTACCTGCTGGTTAATCGGGTTATCTTCCACCAGCAATAACCGATAGGCACTCAGGTCTTTTTGTTTCACCTTGGGATCGGTGTTTTTAGTCATCCGCAGATGACGAGACAATAGCGATTCCACAGCATCAAACAGTGACGAAGGCGATACGGGCTTCTCGATAAATGAGCTGATCAAACCATCGTTGCAATACGCCTGCATCTTTTGTCGCTCATAGGCAGAGATCATCAAAATAGGGGGCGTTTGTTCCTGAAAACGCGAGTGAATTTGCTCAGAGGTTTCAATGCCGTCCATTCGTGGCATCTTCCAGTCCAGCAAAATAACATCAAAGGGTTGACGGATATCAAAGGCTTGATTGACATATTCAACGGCTTCATAGCCATCGGTGGCTACTTCAACCTGATACCCCAGCTCACCCAGCATGGTTTTAAGCACCTGCCGAGAAATCGGCAGATCATCCACCACCAGCACCCGGAACCCATCGCCAGAGCCATGGCGTTCACTATCACTCTGGTTCTGCACAAGCCCCAACGGTAATGAAACATGAAAACAACTGCCCTCGCCCGGGGTACTTTTGCAACTAAGCTCCCCACCCATTAACTGCGCGTATTTGCGACTAATGACTAACCCTAAGCCACTGCCACCAAAACGCCGTGTAATGCTATCATCGGCCTGTGAAAATGAGTGAAACAAACGTTGTTGTTGTTCTTGAGTAATCCCAATACCCGTATCTTGCACATCGATTTCAAGTAAAACTTTGTCGCAATTACCAGTTGGCTTAGCACTGATATTGACACTGACGTATCCTGAATCGGTGAACTTAACCGCATTATTCACTAAATTAATCAAAATCTGCTTGATCCGAACCGGATCGCCAATGAGCTTTTGCGGAACAGATGAATCCAACGATAGTACAATCTCGAGGTCTTTTGTATCGGCATTCAAACTGTTGATATTAATCGCCTGATGAATCGTCGGCTCCAGCTCAAACTCAATATTCTCGATACTGACGCTGTCGGCTTCAAGTTTTGAAAAATCGAGAATATCATTAACTTGACGAAGAAGAACTTCACCAGAGTCGAGAATTTTTGCAATGTAATCACGCTGCATATCATCCAGTGAGGTTTTATTGAGCAGGTTACAAAACCCCAGCACCGCATTAATAGGTGTGCGGATCTCGTGGCTCATACGCGCCACAAATGACGATTTAGTCTCTAGGGCAGCCTCTAGCTCTTGGGCGGTTTGTTCCAGCTCACAAGTTCGCTCGCGAACTTTGTCATCCAAGTTTTTATTGATATTTTCCAGAGCCTGACTATATTCCTGAAGCTTCTCATTGGCATCTAAGGTCATCTGCTCCATCGCTTTGCGATCGGAAATATCGCGACTGACGCCACAGACAAAAATCGGATTATCATCTTTATCGTAGATCGGAACCAACAAGGTATTTGCAAATATCGCATTATCTTCGCCACGGGTGGCATATTGCTCAAAAGACACCGGTTTATGGGCATCAATGGCCTGCTGATACGAGGCATAAAGCCCTTCAACAATTTCATCATCCCACAGATCACGGATATTAAAGTGATCAACACAAGTATCCATGGGCAGCCCCATCACTTTGCGCGAGGCGGGATTATTGTCATAAAGGGTAAATTCGCCATTCGGCTCAACAGCCATCACAAACATAAAATCGGCAGAATGTTGCCAGAGACTTTCAAAACATTCCCGCATGACTCGTTGATGCTGCTCATCGCGTTGACTAAACAACTGCATTATTTTCTCCACTGGATACAGATGAGTATCCACAGATATCCATACAATTTAAATTGATTTGCGCTAAGGGTATTTATTCTTAGCTCACCTTGATTCGCAGGCTCTGTCAACTAAAAGTCTTGATTGCCTATCATTTTTAAAGGTTCTATCAGCGATCATGATAGTTATCTAAAATATATAACTAGAATTGATATAAGAGCGACTTTTTTAGTTCTTTATGAACAAGAAAGTCAACAATAATGGATGATACATAAAAAAATCGGGATGGCAGCAAGCCATCCCGAAAACTGTGGGGTCGAAAACAATAATTAACGTACGAAATGATAAGCCGCGGCACTTGCTTGCAAATATTCATCGCCAGGAGCTGTTCCATGGGCCTGCCAACGGGTCAATTTGAGTTGATTGCAAGCCACATCTAAATAACCGCTAAACGATAAAATCTGCGTCTCACAACAGACATTAAAGCTCACGCTCTGGCGCCACGGCGTTTCACCTAACAATGACGCTTGTGTATCGGTAAACCCTTGAATTGCGATAGTCGATTGATCCGCCAACAATAGTTGGCCCTGAATCAGACCATAATCACTGACCACAGCGAGCTCAAGAGCGCACTCACTACCGGGCAATAACCAGTAACCATTTATCGGATTATCGACTTTCTCCCCCGCGTTCAGCCAGTTGGGGTCAAAAAATGCAACATCGCCCAGGCGGTTAAAACTTAATTTATCGATATAATCGCCTTGCGCAATTTGCTCAAAACTCGTGGTGGCGACCAGAGAGTTAATCACCGATAACTGCCCACTGGTTGTTAGCTGCCCGCAGTAAGTTGAAACCCAATGCCACGTGTTATTATTAGGGACTGTTGACCTTTCGTGATTAGTTTTGCAGAAATCTGAGAGGGATTTAGGCAAGGCAAACGTTGTGCCGTGTAGTTATTCTCCACAAAGAACGTTTAACGCTGGATAAATTCCTCTCAGATACTGCCCTTGGGGTTCATTTAAACGCATCCTGAACTTTGTTGCCCCCTGCTTGCTTAACTCATTAAGCGACGCAGGGCGCGCCGCGTTCAAAATGCGTTTAATTTGAACAAAATTCAACCACCAAAGGTCAACAGTCCCTAGGAGCTGGGTCGGTATTGCTCAGCGCTCGCCAACTAATGCCCAGCACTAACCCTATCCCTGTACCAGCAGCATTCGTCTGACACTGCCCTAACACTGGATAAGTGCCACTGGCACCGGTAGTGGAGGCATACTGTCCCACTAAACTACCGTTGTGCGCAACGTTCAGATCCAGCGTTGAACCATAACTATTCTGCCAGTGCCCAGTTAATGGCACGACCATCGATGAATTGCCCATCAGTGACTCCTTAACATGAAAAGATTGCAGCAGGTTTTTCCTGTTGTTTAGCGATAATTTTGACATCGTCCGGTTTGTTAAACAGCCACATGCCCAGTGGGGCTAGGCGGTTATTGTCATCTAGTTGATATTGATACACACAGTAGAGATGATCCAACAACACTGATCCAACCAATGTGAGCCCTTCTAAACCGGCCATCGGTTGAAACTGAGCCAAGGTTTCACCCATCAGAACACCGGCTTCAATTTCAACGTCATACAAGCTGGCTGGCAGCGTCAGTGATTGACTTTGCCCATGCGCATCCGGCCCTAGCTCAATTATTAAATCGCCGTGGGTTAATGAGGCCTGATAGTAGGCTCGCAGCATCATATCCGGATCGCCTTTAAACAGTGACGAGCCCGAATCAAGGCAAAATGAGAGCGGCTGATCGGCGTGAGCCTGAGCAATTAACTGATCACCGATCGCCAGGCTTTGCATCGGTGTGGTCCAAATGTAGTAAAGTGACTGGAGCGGCTCGCCGGGAACCTGCCGCCAGGGTAAAAACAGGTATTCTAAACTGTCTCGATAACGCTCATCCAACTGGCCAAAACTGACCTTGCCCCGTTTGGTGAGCGCATTGGTGTGAAAACTAACGAACAAAGAGTGCTGATCAATGATACCTTGGTGATATAACGACTCCATAAAATGAAACGATCCGGTTTCCCCCGCCACCTCACAGCGATGCACCCCGCGATAGGCTTGCAGCACCCCGGTCTCGGTCACAGGCTGATAACTATAGCTGGGCACGCCAATACCACCGTCCCAATCGAGCTCAGCAAACTGCCGTCCCTGGTATTTTTCAGAAAAATACAACTCATTGACCAACAGATCTTGCTCTGTGGTCATCGCTAAGGTCAACTGCTCTTGTCCTAAGCAGACCTGCATGCAGCCCCAAGGCCCAAAATCAACGGTGATGGCCTCCTTGCTCAGTATCTTAAAAGAGCTGGATGCTTGGGTATCAAAACAAAGGCCGCCATAATGCTGGCGGTTCATCACTGAGCTCAATGATGAACTGATCCAGTTAAAGTTACTTCCAGTATCTATCGCTAATTTGAGTTGCTGCGCCGGGGTACCAATGCCAATCTGTGCGTACCAAGGCGAAGCGCCATTATATTGGTAGGGCCCACGATACAGGGGTAACGTCAACCCCTTGATGGTTTTTGCACCTTGATGGGTCATATTGCAATATCCTTATTAAAATGAACGGAGCAAAAATGCTCCGTATCATTCATCTCACAATCACCGCGTTCAATGCAACGAATTGATAAAAATACATTCTTGGCAAGATATGCCACGAATCAATCGCCAACCTCAGTTTTCCTGATCCAACATCTTTAATAAATTCAGCACTAACGCTGAGCGCTCATAGCGACGGTAAATAAAGGTAACAGTAGAGTACAAAATCGGCCGCACCGGCACGAAACAAACCCCGGGCAACTGAATAAACTTCATCGAGGCCGGAATTAACGAAATGCCAAACCCCGCAGCCACCATGTTGACGATCGATGATACCTGTGGCGATTCCATCTGTATGGTCGGGATAAACCCGGCTTGCTGGCAGCTATGAATAATATAATCGTACAAATGGGTGCCGATGGCACGCGGGAACATAATAAATGGTTCATCTGCTAACATCGCAACATCGACAATGGGTTCACGACTAAGTCGATGCAACGTCGGCACCACCAACACCAGCTCTTCGCTCACTAGTGCCAGTCGTTGCAAGTCGCCACAATCAAGGGGTTCACGAACAAAGGCGCAATCAAGTCGGGAACTGAGCACTGACTCTACCAACTGAATACTGTCATTTTCGTGAGAGCTGAGGTGCACATCCGGGTAAGCAGCACGAAATGAACGAATGGCGCGTGGAACTTTCGGGTGAAACGCAATCGACCCGGCAAACCCTATCGACAGGTGCCCACTGACACCGCGCGCTAAACTCTGCACTTCGCTCATGGCCTGCGCACTATCGGCTAAAATCTGTAATGCCCGCACCTTAAACAGCTCACCGGCGGCAGTCAGCCTGACCCCGCGGGAAGCACGAATAAACAATGCAGTACCAATTTCTCGCTCAAGACTTTGGATCTGTCGACTTAACGGCGGCTGAGCCATTCCTAACTGCTCGGCAGCTCGAGTAAAGTGGGCACACTCGGCGACCGCTAAAAAATAGCGGAGTTGACGAAGTTCCATTTTTTGCTCCTCAACATAACACTCACCTTATTATACTTTTTAAGTATCAAAAAACGCTATATCTGTCATTGGCTGTATCGTTACATGCTTTAATATATTGTTAATAAATCGTTGCAAGCCTATTTAATTTCCCAACACTTAACCCAATGGGACAGGAACGTACATGAACGTGAACTTTTTTGTGACCTGTTTGTGTGACACCATTAAAGCCGATGTTGCCAAACAATCTGTTCTCTTACTGGAGAAACTCGGCTGCCAGATTCATTTTCCATCTGAGCAGAGCTGCTGCGGGATGCCATCGATTAACAGCGGTTATATCAAGGACAGTCTGCCCGCAATGAAATCAATGATCCGTGCTTTTGAAGGCAATGATGACCCGATCATTGTACCAGCGGGCTCCTGCAGTGCGATGCTTAAAAACTACCCAGATTACTTAACCGACGAGCCAAGCTGGCATCAACGTGCAGTCCAGGTTGCCCAGCGAGTTCAAGAGATGACCAGCTTTATTGTCGATACGCTTGGGGTTGTCGATGTTGGCGCAAAACTTCAGGGACGCGCCGTGTATCACCCCTCCTGTAGCCTGCTGCGCAAAATGAACGTGGTCAATCAACCCCTTCAACTGCTCGAACATGTCGAAGGGTTAACACTCGAGCCGATAGCCAACCAGCAAACTTGCTGCGGGTTTGGTGGTACCTTCTCGGTGAAAATGCCAGAGATCTCAGCGGCGATGGTCAGCGAAAAAGTCCAGCATATTGAACAGGTTCAGCCGGATTACTTAATTGGTGCCGATATCAGCTGTTTAATCAATATTGGAGGCCGGCTGCACCGACAAGGGAATCCGCTCAAAGTCATGCATATTGCTCAAGTTCTGATGAGTCATTAAGGAGTCGCTGATGTCGATGAAAACGAGTCAGGAGAGCTTTCAAGCTCGCCTGGAACACAACATGAACGACGCCTTCATGCGCAAGGCGGTAGCCAACGCCCAAACCCGCATGTTTAGCGGCCGAGCCAAAGCGGCCGAGGAACTGGGGCACTGGGAACAATGGCGTGAAATGGGCGCGACCATTCGCGACCATGTCTTGGAAAATCTTGATTATTATCTGGAACAGCTTAGCGATAACGTCGAAAAAAATGGCGGACATGTCTTTTTTGCCAAAGATGCGGCCCAGGCCCAGCACTATATCAGCGAAGTCATTCAACGTAAAAAAGCGCGCAAAATCGTTAAATCTAAATCGATGGTCAGCGAGGAGATTAGCCTAAACCAGCTCCTTCAAGCGCAAGGCTGCGAGGTATTAGAAACCGACCTTGGCGAATATATTCTGCAGTTGGCCGAAGATGCACCATCGCATATTGTGGTTCCGGCCCTGCATAAAAATCGCCAACAAATTCAGCAGTTATTGCAACATAAACTCGGCTACTCCGGCTCTGATACCCCCGAGGAGATGACCCGCTTTGTCCGAGAAAAAATGCGCAGCCATTTCCTTGAAGCAGATGTGGGGATCACCGGCTGTAACTTTGCCGTTGCGCAATCGGGCACGGTCGCGCTCGTTACCAACGAGGGCAATGCACGCTTTGCCACCACACTGCCCAAAACCCATATTGCTGTGATGGGGATGGAGCGCGTGGTTCCTACCTTTAAAGAGTTGGACATTGTGCTTAGCCTATTGTGCCGCAGCGCCGTTGGCCAACCACTCACCAGTTACATTACAGCTCTAACCGGGCCCCGAGAAAACGACCAGATTGATGGCCCTGAAGATTTCCATCTGGTCATTATCGATAACGGCCGTTCATCTATTTTAGGCTCAGAGTTTCGCCCTATATTGCGCTGCATTCGCTGCGCGGCCTGCATCAATACCTGCCCAGCCTACCGACATATTGGCGGACACAGTTATGGTTCTATCTATCCCGGCCCGATTGGAGCGGTTCTCTCCCCACTACTCGGCGGTTACGACGATTATCATGAGCTACCCTACGCGTGCAGTTTGTGTAAAGGCTGTAATGAAGTCTGTCCGGTCAAAATTCCGCTCGCGGAGCTGTTACTTAAACATCGCCAGAAAATTGCTGAAAGCAAACAGACCACCCTTGGTGAACGAGCCACGGTTGGATTTTTCAACTACGTGAATGCGCATCCGAAGTTGTGGGACAAATCCGTTAAAGGGGGTGCCCGCATCGCCACCAAAGTGATTCACGAAGGCAAAAGTAAAGTAAATGTCGGGGCCGTGAAGTTATGGAGCCAGTCACGCGATCTCCCCGAACCGGAAGGTCAGTCATTTCGCAGCTGGTTTAAACAGCATCAGCGCAAACAACAATAGCGGAGGAGATTATGGCTATCTATCAGCGCGACTCTTTTTTGGCCGAATTGTCAGCCCAACTGGGGCGTGCCAAACCGACACAGGTTACCCCGCCAACATTGCCCTATGATGTGCACCACCAAGTGCTCCAAGACGCCAGTAGCGATGAACTTACAGAGCAACTTAAAGCGTATTCGCAAAACGCTCTGGGGGCTCGTTTTGAGTTGGTAACACAGGCTGATTTCAGTCACCGATTGATGCAGGTCTGTTGTGACTATGTCGGCCAGAGTAATCAAGAGACAGTATTAAGTGCCGACCCACGCTTAACAGCATTGATTGAGCACAGCGACTTTGAGAAAGCCAATCTGGCGCTTTATCAGTTTGATGAAACTACGCCAGAGACAGAGAATCTTCGTCATGTTGAAGCGGCTAAAGTGGGCGTAGTTTACTGTGAGCAAGCGCTGGCCGAGTCTGGCACAATGGTATTGTATTCGACATCGAAACAAAGCCGAATGCTCAGCCTTTTGCCAGAGGTAACCGTATTTGTGGTGGCTAAAAGTACGTTAGTTGCGCGCATTACCCAAGCCATGGAGCCTTTATCTCAACAAGCAACCGACGGCCAGCGAATAGCCTCGTGCGTCAATTTAATCTCTGGGCCTAGTTCAACCGCCGATATTGAGCTCACCAAAGTGGTCGGGGTACATGGCCCAACTGAAGCCTGTTATATCGTGCTTGATGATCTCTAGGGACTGTTGACCTTTCGTGATTAGTTTTGCAGAAATCTGAGAGGGATTTAGGCAAGGCAAACGTTATGCCGTGTAGTTATCTTTATCGATCTGAACGGGTGAAGTCACTTCATCCGACTGATGCTCATCAAATATGATGACTCATCCTACAACAGGTGAGTTTAATAATTCGAAACGAAGCGAGTAGAAGCTCTTGCGCTCATCAAAGCGCTACTTGAAGCAACGGCATCTCAGTCATTTTCTGCTGCCGCAATCCCTTATGCGTTAATATAAGCTGCTGATAAGGAGAAAAACTCAATGAAGCTAAGTTCTGGCGAATACCTTTATCAAATTTCAATTGTTTCGTTGGAAGCTGAGCCGTCGACACAACCTTATTCAATTGTTCAAATTCAGGGAGCAGCATTGTCGAATAACCTTCGTTTAGAGCAATACTAACCCCTTTTAGATCAAAGTCGCCAAAATAACACAGCGGTTTCCCGGTCTTTAGCCACTGTTCTTTAAGTGCCGCAGCGCCTTTACCATATGCAAAATCGCCACGATAAATCACTAACATCTGCTCTAGGTTGAGTTCCATGGAGAATTGTTCTAGCACATAAAAACAATCCAGATTTTCAACGACCAGTAATTGTTGATAACTCAGCAAATCTATATCATGGAAATCCATATCAACAAACTGCGCACCAAGATGACAGTGCATAATAGGTTGAGGCAGCCGAACCAGCACCCGATATTCACGAGGTTGTATCCCAACAGATTTGTCTTCTTGATCACTAACATTCTCCATTCGAGTCTTTGACGCAAGAGATGTACGAAAAGAAGTTTCTCCCAATTGCTGCTGAGTAAGTTCGATTTGATCTAAAAGCGCCTTGGTCCAAGAAAAAGAAGGTAAATTGCTGCTATTATCGGCAATGAGCTCATGGGCTGAACACCACTGAAGGACTCTGTGAATCATTCCGTCCTTCGTCACCCTATCTTTCACTGATGATTTAAATTTTAATTGTTCATCACGGTGCCTAAGCCAGCGACGTTCGCGAGGAGTCAATGGTTTATCATTAATCATCGCATGCTCACTTCAATATCTTCAATCAACCGTAGCTCATTAAACTCAGAGGCATTGGTTTCATAATGTGCCAACTTTAGTCGCTGCTGTACTTTCACCGGCAATGCCTGATATTCAGCGACGATCTGATAAAGCCAGATCTCACCATCCCAACTGAGTTGATTCGCCTCACGATAGGCTAATGCGGTCGTTTTTTCCCCCGACTCAATCACGCTGAGATAGAAGTTCTCTACATCTGTTTTCAGTTGCTGCTGACGAATAGCAACGGCCTCATCAACTTCATGAACAGTAACAGATGCAGTCTGTACCTCGGGGGTGAGCATCAGTTGTGGCCGCGGAATGCTTCGGGCAATGGTCGCCAAAGTATCCACATCAGCACTGTGATCAAGGGCAATGGCTGCGGCGGGGATAATCGCCTGCGCACGGTTAAAACAATCCGGCACCTCACTGCGATGAGGGTAATCAGCAGGCTGATAACGCGGATGTTCTCGCAAAAAGGCGGCCATATTCGCAATGAGCAGTGAGCGCGCCTGTTGCTGACGGAAACGAGCCAATAATTCAATCAGTCGCTTCTGAACTTCCAATAAGCTGGAATGGTGGGCACTCAAATGCCGCTGCAACTGACTCACCAGCAATTTGCGCAGACTGTTACTGCCTTCAGAAAGCTCGATGAGTTCGGCAAAATCAATCAAGGCTAACCCATCTAGTAACCGCCGTAGCTGTTTCTGCGCTCGCTGATTCTCACGGATCTTATCTTCCAGACTAGAAACAAACCCGAAATCGCTATTTAAACGATGCCAAAGGCTGTCGATCGCCTCTTCAAACTGGCCGCTCAAGTCATGTACATGCTCGGTGAGGCGCTGCAGTTGCAGTTCACTGACGCTGTAATCCCCTTGATATTGAGCATCCCGATAAGCTTGTACCCGATTGCGGATCTGCTCTAGTTTTTCTGCCACATCGGCGTTGATCTGACGGCGCTGTTCATCCGCCACCATGCTGGCGATCAACTCACTCACCAGCGGCCGCAGCGTCAGCGGCTGATCTTCACTCGGACGCCAGAGAATACGTGCGGCCACCAGCTTTTTCAGCGCATTTTCAGTCAATGTCGACTCATCCACAGCGCCACTGAGATAGGCTTGCATCAAAACCTTGGCATGTTTACCCAACAATGCCAGTCGCTTCGCCCCGGTTGGTAGCAGGTTGGAGGCCAGCGTTTGCTCATCGGCCACCATCAGAGCAGTTCCTCTTGCGTGGCCCTGTCATCGACCGGCAGATGCTCTTCATGGCGGATAAAGTCAATCACCTCGATCAGATAATCAATCTTACCGGTAACGATGTAGTAGTGCCGTTCTGCATGGGGCTGCAACAGATAGCCGTGCTCTTTAAGTCGCCGGAAGATCAGTTTCATCTGCGCATCGAGGGCATCACTGTGGCTATTAAAAAATGGCAGCCCTGCTAACTGATTGACGCGCTGGCGCAAGCTCTGATTATCTTCACAGCGCAACACAAATTCCTGCAATTTTAGGGTGTCGCCCGCGGTCAGCGCGCGATCATGGCCCATCACTTCCTGCACTAACTGTAACCACTCAAGCAATGGCAATAACGCGCCGATGGTTTCATTAAACTGTTTACTTAAGGATTCTCGCGCTTCTTTGGTAAGCTCCACATACCCTAAATAAAACACCCCGCCGCTATCGCTTTTCACCAGCCGGCGATTCAATGGTCGCAGATAATGGTTGATATCTTGTACGGTCTGCTCGTCACTTAAATGGCGAAATGCATCTTCATCACTGATCTGACAGATAAATTCTCCGGCCAGCAATCGTGTCAGTAGAGGTCCATATTGGATCATGGCTAATTCTCCGTCGCGTCAAGCAGACGCTGCGCCAGTCGGCTCATTTTCGGTTGGATCCGCTTAATCTGGCGTTGATTTGGGTTTTGCTCACTCGGCTGCAATAGATAGCGATGCTTGAATAACATCAAGACATCCGATTCTGGGTTCGGGAATGCGCCGACAATAATAATTTGGTTTTCACTACAGGCTTGGAATAACTTCTCAACATTGTGATAAGCCAACGTGCCAATCTCGTCGATTGGCCAATGCACCCACAGATCGGCACTACCACGCATCAGGCGGGTAAAGGCTAACAGGTACTTACATAAGATCAGATAAGCCATCCCATGACTCGATGATTCCAGTAGCTGGCGATCATTTTTAATCACCAGCTCTGAGCCGCCCTCTTTGAGATGCAATTCAAGTCGCAACAGCGATTCCATCCGATATTGCTCGTCAGCACGCAACAATTCCACGACATCCGAAAGTGCATTAAGATACTCATCGCTGGGCAGCACACGTCCTGAATTACCCCAATCATCATAAGCCTCGGCAAACATTTTAAGTGGTTCCCAGAACCCTAATTCATCAATCGTTGAGATGATTTTAACTTCGGACTTCTCAATTCCTTCTAACGAGAGATCATCGGCTACCGCAGCACTCAAGCGGCTACTCTGGCGAGCGATCCGCCGGTTGATATCACGAAAGACAATAAAGAATTTTTTAAGATCACCCCCAATATTCTCTCCCATCTCCAACAGTTGTTGTTGCTGGTCACGAAGGATGTGGAGTAGTTCCGATAAGATCTTGAGCTGAAGACTGAGCGGGCTGCCCTCTGGTAATTGGCGTTTTTCATGTTCGAGCCGGTCAAGAAAATCACTGCTGGCATCTTTACTTAACAGCAATTCAAACTGTTCAATCGCGCTGCGTAACTGGCTGCGTAACTGATTATGCCGTGACAGAGCTTCACTGGCACGGGAGAGATGTTCACTGAGATCGCCAGCGCCGATTTCAGTTGCTGCAGCTACTGGCGCCAGTTCCAACTGCTGCAACTGGGTTAACAACGGCGTCAACTGATCCAACCACTGTCGCGCCTGCTCTTCAGCCGTTTGATGCTGCAGACGCTGCGCATCCAACTGATGTCGTTTGGCCGTATAGTTGGTTTTCAATTCGTTAAGTTCTGCATGTAATATCCGCAGTTGTTGCTTTAGCGCCGTCTCCTCTTCTAACAATTTCGGTCGAAATTGTTGCCAGTCAAACTGGATAAATTGTTGGTAGCGATTCAGTTCATCTTGACGGTTTTGAACCGTCTGGATCTGCTCATGGAGTTGCTGTTGCTGCTGTTTGGATTGGGCAAGTCGTTTCGGATCAACGCCCATATCAGAGAGCTCTTCGTTAAAGGCCTGTTCTAAATCCTTGAGCTGCGCTTGGTTGCTGGCGCGTTTCTCTTCGAGCTGAGCCTCTAAGGCTTCGAGCTGCTCATCATAAACTTGGAGCTCACTTTGCCAGTCCAACTGGAATTCTAATTTCTGCTGCTGATGATCATCGCGCAGTTGGCTTATCTGTTGCTGCTGCGCTTGCTCAAGCTGTTTGAGCTGATTGTTGGCCCTTTGCAGTTGCTCGGCAAGTGCTGATTTACGTTGTTGTTGTAACTGCTGCTGTTGCTGGGAGAGTCGATCACGAGCCTCACGCGCATACTCAATATTCTGTTCAGCTTCGCTCACCTGCCATTGCGCTTGTTCTACTTGTGAGCGGCACTGCTGCGCAGCATCATGGGCAGTTTTCAGTGCCTTTTCAGCCTGCTGGCGTTGTTGCGTCACGACGCTCAGATGCTGCTCTGCCTGTTGCAGTGCGATGGTAACGGCGACATCATCCTGAGCATAATCGCTCAGCTCGATCGCGTTCAGTTCCAGCTTCAGGCCATAGAGACTCTCGGCAACTTCGACCAAATCAGGCTGTAAATCACTGCGATCTAGCAAGCTGGCATCGATCACCTTACCAACCCGCTGATGCCACTGCGGATAGTGCTGCTGCAGAAAGTGTCGCAACGTGCCGTGTTCCGGCGAAAGTTGTCGTTTTAATTGAGCAAGCTGTTGTTCAGCCTGATTCTGTTCTCGCCGGGCCTGCGTCAACGCCTGATCGGCAGCATCGCGTTGTTGGCGAGTTTGCTGGTGCTGAGACTGCAATGAGGCAAGCTGGCGCGAGGCACTTTGATAATTTTGTTGGGCCTGCTCTAAACGACGTTCACTGGCCGCCATCGCGTCTAACTCATCGGTGTTCAGTTGCAAATGAGCTTGTTGATGCTCCAGAACCGCTATCTGACTTTTGAGTGTGGCGCTCTGTTCGCTAAATTGCGTTTGCAGGGTCTGCAGCTGCTCCTGATAGGTTTGTTCCAGCTGCGCGTTTTTCGCCTGTTGCCGTTCTCGCGTGGCATCTTTTTGCTGCTGCAATTGTTTGCTCTTAGCACGGTTCTGCTCGCTCAGGCGCTGCAGAGCATCATTCAACTTCGCTTTGCGCTGCTCTAGCTGTCGTTCTAAATCGCTATGTTGTTCTACCATCAAGGCGTGCTGTTCAACCAGCTCTTGCAGGTTTTCGCGCCACAGCGGCAGGGCATCAACATCCCGCTGCAATTTAGCCATATCACCGCTTTCAAACTCATCGTAACGTTTTTGCAATTGATCAAGGCGATGTTCTTTTTCATCCAGATCAGCCTCGGCTTTAGAAAGCTGCCCATTGCATTCATTCTGTTTAAGCGAAAATTGTTCACGAACCTGTGCCCATTCATCTCGCACCTGCTGCAGCTGGTCCTGTGCATCGGCCTGAATGGTTTGCTGTTGGCTACGATCACTTTCCAGCTGTGGTAGCAACGCGGCCAACTGAGCATCGGTTCCCTTTAACTGGGTTGCTAACTGGCTGAGATTGGCAAAATCAGTTTCTAATTTTTCCAGTCGCATCGACTGGCGCATCTGCGCAATCCACTCCCGTGCTTTAGTATTTTTCACCTTGGTCGTCGGCAAGGTCACGCCATCTTCTTCAAAGATCGCGGCCAGCATCGATTTGAGGGTATCCATTTTGCCCTCTTTGGCATGTACTGCACTCACCAGTTTCTCGATGTGACGCAACTTATGGTTGTGTCCTACCAGCGCAAAGCTTGCCGCCAAACGGCGCAATTTCATACTATCGGAGTTACTTCCGCCCAACGTTGCTACATCATTTTGAATAATGCTGCGATATTCGCTAGTCGCACTAATTTTTGGCGAAACCTGAATATCCGGATGGGCGCGCATCGCACTGGCCCACTGCGGATAGCGATAGGCGCTCACGCCCGTATCACTGCGAGTCAGATAATGTTCACTTTGATAGGCACTACCGACAAATCGATATTCCACACCACCATCACTTTTGCGAGTCAAAACCGCTTGGCAGATCGCGCCATTATCCCGCTGATATTCATAGATGATGTAACTGTTGTTATAAGGAAGATAGAATTCATCAAATTTTTTACGCGTTTTCGGGACTACACGATTAGGCTGTTCCCCATAAAAAACAGGAATGAGTCGCTGCAAAGTTGTTTTGCCAGAGGCATTGGTGCCACAGAAATTGGTATGTGCATCAACATCAATTTCAACCACGCCATCGAGGTGAGTATGCAACAATATTATGCGCCGTAACTGAGCCATGAAACCTCTAAAAATAGGAAGATGTGCAGCTGGTGTACGCCATCGACCTCACTTGCTTAATCATGGCCCCTATTATTCATGGATCGCACTAAAACGCCAGTTCATTGAGAAAATTGCCATCATTTGAACGGCTAAATCGACCAATCTTTTTAACCCTCGCCCCGACCAAGCGCGCACATATCGAAGCTAACTGTTTTAGATTTCTCAGGCTTTCTTCGCATGCCATTGCGACTATCATTATCCGACTTTGTTTTTGGCTAAAGTTCTCTGGCAGTGCGCAACAAATGCCAGCAGAGCCAATCACTTGAGCGCATTCCAGCCTCATCTGCGGTCAAAAAAAGCCAGTCAGCGAAACTGACTGGCTTTATATATTCCAACTCATTTAATGGTTACAGCAACCATTAGCCAGCATTCCGTCCTAACTCATCAAGCTTAGCAAATTGCTCATCGCTTAGGGTCACATTCGCTGCGCTCACATTCTGCTCAAGATGAGCTACTTTTGAGGTCCCAGGGATCGGCAACATTACGGGTGAACGTTTTAACAACCATGCGAGAGCAACTTGGCTGGGAGAAACCTGCTGCTCTTTAGCAATGTCAGTTAATAACGAACTACTTGCCGCGAGGTCGCCTTGATCCAGTGGCGCCCAGGGGATAAAGCCAATCCCTTGCTGCTGACAATAATCAAGCACGGCTTCATGTTTACGATCCACAAAGTTATAACGGTTTTGCACCGTCGCCACCGGGAAATATTTCTGTGCAAGTTGAATATCTTCAACGCCGACTTCACTTAACCCGACATAGCGAATAAGCCCTTCGTCCAACATCGATTTAATCGCGTCGAACTGTTCATCTTTCTTCACTTTCGGATCGATACGATGTAATTGCCAGAGATCAAGTTGCTCAACCGCTAAGTTGCGAAGACTTTTGTGAACTTGTTGCAACAGATATTCAGGCCGGCCAACGGGGATCCACTGATTTGCGCCGGTGCGAGTTAACCCACCTTTAGTGGCAATAACCAATCCAGAATAGGGGTGAAGTGCTTTGTGGATCAACCATTCAGAAATATCCGGACCATAGGCATCGGCCGTATCAATGAAATTAATATTAAGTTCGGGGATCCGTTGTAATGTGCGTAACGCTTCATCCGGATCAGCTGGCTCCCCCCAAACACCGTCACCGGTAATGCGCATGGCCCCATAGCCAAGGCGGTTAATTGAAAGCTCGCCGCCAAGTTTAAACGTACCTGATAAGCTTGCATCTGGCTGTGCCATAAATCCTCCGTTTATACCGACTCAGCGATTCTAAAAAACCATTTAGAACGCTCATCGATCAACAGTAATGTGTATCATGAAAATACTCTTTAATAACCTGCCGACAATTACGTCTAAGTACAAGAGGAAAATTGTAAATTCTATCCGTCTGCGCATATGCGCTCGGTTAAGCTGATTGTTGCAACGGCAGCGCAATTTCGCGACAGCGCTGTTTCAGGCATTTTTTTAACGCCAGTGTTGATCGCGATTGCGGCATATCAGCACGGCTTAAAAACATCACCTCAAAAGGCAAAGAATCTGCAATGGGGACAACCTGCAAGCGGTGTTCATAGCAACGTGCGGTAAATAAATCCACCACCCCCACACCACCGCCGGCAAGCACCATATCAGCAATCACCGAGTAGGTTTTGATCTGCATTGCCCCCGTACTGGAGAGTTGTTGGTTTTTCAGTGCCCGATGCAACACTTTGCCCAGCGGATCATTACTTTGCATCATAACCAGCCCTTGCTGGTATAGCCAAGCCAGCGAAACAATCCGCGGGGCTTTCATCGATAGTGGTAACACGGCCACCATATTTGATTGGAACAGCGGTTCGGCTAGTAAATTGGCAGGCACATGCTGACCAAAGGCAAGGACAAAATCGACTTCGTTCTCTAATACCAAATTACAAAGCGTTGCAAAATGTTCTGTCATCAACTCAATCTGCAATCCAGAATGCTGACGATTAAAATCGACAATCGTCGGAGCGACCACCATCTGGCCGAAAGCATGTGCTGCACCAACATGGATCACTCTTGCACCGCTATCACTCATTCTACGGGTTAGTTCACTGATATCTCGAAGCTTGTGATAGACCTCTTCGACATGGGGTAATAATTGCCTACCAGCCAAGGTGACATGCAGTCCTTTAGCGGTTCGCTCAAATAAACGAAAACCCAATTGTTGCTCCGTATGGCTGAGAATACGGCTCACATTGGGTTGTGAAACGTTCAACAATCTAGCCGCACCACTGATCGATCCGGCCTGATAAATGGCTTGAAAAACCTCTATCTGTCGTAACCTCATTGCCTCTCCCAACATCCAATTTTATGCAGAGCCTTTCAAAATAGTTGCAAGGATTACGCCTTGACCAACAGTTAAGTTCAACTTTTGCCAACAACAGAGGTTAATGTCTAACCAACTCCTTTTAATGAAAGATTAATCTGTTCACTTAGCCATTGACAGAATATTGCACGGTTTCCACAAAATGACTGCTCACTCAGCAGATAATAAGCACTGTTATCTTTAGCAAAGCCATACGGTGCATCTAATTGACTATTGGCGAGCTCATCCTGAACCATCAAAAAAGAGGCCATCGCCACCCCAAGAGCGGCCACCGCGGCCTGAACAGACAGATAAAAGTGCTCATACGACTTATGCTCAAACTTTAGATGTTGGCCGCTTAGCTGCTGCCACTCGGCCCAAGCATTAGGCCGGGTGGCCGTATCTAACAAAATTGTATCAGGAGCCGTCATTGACAGCTTGGGACTGCTGACCGGCCCCATATATTCGTCACAAAGTTTGTGTTGATACAGATGTGTTGGCCACTGAAAATCATTCCGCCTAAGCGCTAGCATTGCCCCACTTTGACGCCAATCGATGGGCCCACCCGAGGCCACTAGCTGCACATTAATCTGTGGATATTTTTCTTTAAAATCGCCCAACCGTGGGATAAGCCATTTCATCGCAATGGTTGGTTCACATGAGACCACCAGTGACTGAGCTTGCTGCTCTGCGGTTAACTGCTCCAATTGCTTTTCAAGCTGCGAGAAGACGCTGTGGCAGGTTTGAGCCAGCTGCTGGCCTTGCTCCGTTAAAAAAACGGCCCGATTACGCCGCTCAAACAGCTGGATCCCTAACTGATTTTCTAACAGCGCGATCTGTCGGCTCACCGCACCATGGGTAACATGGAGGGATTCACCCGCCTGAACAAAGCTGCCGGTCTTCGCTGCAACGGTAAAGTAATGCAACGCCTTAAGTGATGGAAGAGACATAATAAGTTACAAATTCTCACAGATATCAGTGACCATAAATCGCTTTTATCTAATTAGCAACCCACTAATATAGCTCTCTCATAGCTATGAATTGAAGAATGCAGCGCTACCATTTTGAGTCAAAAAATTAAACTAATGACAAAAAGGAAGATGTGATGAATGAAATGCTTGCAATGATGACGATTACCATTGTAGCGGTCATCAGCCCCGGCCCAGATTTTGCCATGATTACGCGAACCAGCTATGCCAACGGGCGCAGAACCGGCTTATTGGCGGCTTTGGGGATCGCCTGTGGGGTACAGGTTCATGTATTTTATACGCTTTTTGGCGTGACATTGCTCAGCACGCACGCCCCTTTACTAATGAATGTCATGCAATATATTGGGGCAGCATATCTTATTTATCTGGGGATCAGCGCACTCTTGCACCACCCATCGTCCCAACCGACTCAATCGGTTACCAACGTCAGCGGCTTTGCGGCGTTTAAAATGGGCTTTCTAACCAATGCACTCAACCCCAAAACGATGCTCTTTGTCATCGCCACATTTACACAGGTTATGAGCGCACACAGCTCAATCTGGCACGGCTTAGGTTATGGTTTGTTTATGTCATTTGCCCATTGGCTATGGTTTTCGCTGGTCGCACTGTTTTTTACCGCCCAGACCATTCGCTTGCGAATTCTTAGCCATCAGCTGATCGCCGATCGTATCATGGCAGTGGTATTGATAGGCCTCGGGATGTTGCTGGCAGTCAGCCATCTAAACATCACCAGCACTTAATTTCCCCAAGTTGCTTTGAGCACTCGCAACCAGTTTTTGTGGGCAATTTTATTAAGTAATGAGGCATCATAACCGCGTTTTTCGAGGGCGGTGAAAATTTTCGGCAGCCCGGTGACATCACCAAATCGATCCGGAGTTGGACAACCATCAAAATCAGAGCCCAAACTGACACAGTCTTCGCCGACATGCTCAAGCAGATATTCGATATGGCGAACTTGTTGTTCTTCACCTTCATCTGGATTAACTTGACCATTTGTTGCTAAAAACTGAGCACCAAAGTTCACTCCGACAACTCCATGGCTGTCTCGAATAGCGTGTAACTGATCGTCGGTCAAATTACGTGACTGTGCACATAAGGCATGAGCATTACTATGACTGGCAACCAATGGCGCTTCAGCTAATTCTGCCGTTTGCCAAAACCCGCGCGCATCCATATGCGACAGATCCACCAAAATCCCTTTACGATAGCACGACTTAATTAACGCCAAACCACTTTGATTCAAGCCTGTGCCAGTATCCGGTGATCCAGGAAAACGAAACTTAACCCCATCCCCGAAGCGAGTCGGCCGACTCCAAACCGGGCCTAAACTACGCAATCCTGCTGCATGTAGCACATCGAGCAGACACAGTGACTGATCAATCGCCTCGGAGCCTTCCATATGAATCACAGCCGCAACCTGGCGACTGGCCATTGCCTGCTGAATGTCCACCACGCTGCGACAAATTTTTAACTGCTGTGGACAGGCTTCTTCGATGCGTAACAACATCGACAGCACATTAAAAATGTACGCTTGCGACTGACACAATGCCGGGATTTCAAACTGGGATAAGACCGGGCTATCCTGCCAAGGTGCAGTCGTTTTACGTTCGCCATCGATCGGCTCAGAAGGGACCCACAGCGCAAATAAACCGCCAATAAAGCCGCCGCGCTGCATTCGCGGCCAATCCAAATGGCCGTCATCCGTACCATTTAAAAAGGCCTGAGCCGGATCACTGCGATAATTTTTCCATAACCGATGAAGTAGATCATTATGGCCATCGAAAACTCGATATCTGGGGGGATGAGTCATTGCTCTGTCTCCCGGTAGATGCCAACGCGAGGCTCATCACCAACATAACCAAAGCCTCGATACATGCCTTCACTATTAAAGATCAAGGCGATATTGCCTTTGGCATCGACCCCCACCATACCGCCACTGCCAGCAATTTTGGGCAATTTCTCCATCACCACCGTATTCATCGCCTCATTGAGCGACGCGCCAGTATAGGCCATCAGGGCGGACACATCATAAGCTGCCACCATTTTCATAAAAGCTTCGCCAGTGCCAGTGGAAGAGATAGCAACCGTGGCATCATTGGCGTAACAGCCCGCACCAATAATAGGGGAATCGCCAATTCGTCCCACCATTTTATTGGTCATACCACCGGTTGAGGTCGCAGCGGCTAAATGACCGTGTACATCGATAGCGACAGCCCCCACTGTGCCATATTTTTTATCCGGGTCGAGCGGATCCCCGGGTTGGTCTGCATCTAACGCTTGAGCATCATGATCCAGTAGCACCTGAGCACTTTGCGAGACTCGTTTTAACTGCGCTAAACGAGTTGCCGTTGAGAAAAAATCTGGATCGACCATTTCGAGGTTTTGGGCTTTGGCAAACGCTTCTGCACCTTTGCCGGTTAACAGCACATGCTCACTGTTTTCCATCACGCTACGAGCCGCTAAAATTGGATTCCGGATTTTTGCCACTGCACATACGGCGCCGCTATTTAGTGTTGCGCCGTCCATCATACAAGCATCCAGCTCATGCGTTTGCTCATGGGTAAAGACCGCCCCATAACCGGCATTAAACAGCGGATTTTCTTCAAGCTGGCGCACCGCTTCGCTCACGGCATCCAGTGCACTGCCACCCGCGGCCAAAATCTCCTGACCAGCCTTCACGATGGCTTTGAGCGACTGGCGATAATTATTTTCTAATTCTTGGTCCATCGCAGAACGCGTTAAGGCACCTGCGCCGCCATGGATCACAATAACAGGCTGGATCATTACAACTCCTTAATTACCCCTGAGTACTGGCCAGATATGAGAAGGCACTGAGCAAACTAATGATTTCACGCATGGTTGAGCCGGTGTATGTGACCGTGCGTGCATCTAACTGTTCAACCTGCGGGATCAACGCAAAGATATCGGCCAGCACCGGTTTAGTCGCCGTGAGTTCCAGCTGGTACGGCGCCTCAATGCGTGTTGTTCGGGCGGTTGATGCTTGCTGCATTGCCAGCAAGGCCTGCTGACGAATCAGTTTTTGCGCGGCTTTTGGACTCAGTGATTCGGCCGCCGTGGTTGAAATAGCCCGTTTCACACAAGCATAGTGCGCACTTGGGTAATACTGCTCAACCCATTTGCCAAATAAATGGTCACCACTAACCAGCCACAACGGTGTTTGATATTCACAAGCTGCGGCAGCATAAATATCGACTTCGGCCATCGCTTCGCCATTAATACGCACACTAAAAAAGGAACGCCCATTGATGGTATGTGCCAAAACGCCTTTTTGCCCAACTCCGCTGTGATAACCAATGCAAAACAGACCATCATAATGGCTATGTTCAATGCCTTCGACCATCGACAATGGCCGCGGCTTACTCTGTACTAGGCGAGCTCGCCCATCGATATAAGCTGATCGCAGATTGGTCATTGAACCGTGGCTATCGGCAACCACCACTTCGCTGGCACCGCCGGCAAAGGCCCCGTCAATCGCAGCATTGACTTCTTCTTCCATCAGCGAACGAGCTAACTCATATTCACCATTGCCCTGAGAACATTGTTGAGGGCTAACGACACCGGCAATCCCTTCGATATCAGCTGAGATAAAAATTTTCATAACTAGTCATTTCCTCCCTCGCCACCACTACACAATGGTGGTGGCTAAATAATCCAGAACATCGCTTAGCGCCATGCGGGTATGATTGCGAAAGCCCGTCACAGGACGGGCCTGTAAAAGCGCATCCAGAACCGCAAATTCGCAGCCTTCAGCAGCAGCACAGAGCAGCTCTTCAAGATGGCTATCATCGAGATCATGGGCGGCTTCATGCGCTGTTGAGAACGCCACCGCGATATCCCCCGAACCATGTCCCCAATAACTACCAAGCCGGCCTAATCCTGCCCCTGAGCGTTTAGCCACTCGTCTGAGTTGACGAGAGCTTAACGGCGCATCGGTGGCCATCACGATGATAATTGAGCCGGCATCTCGCTGAGCAGCAACCTCAGTGAGTGCCGTTTCGACCCACTCACCAATAGCCAAACCCTCTAAATGCAAGGCCTGCAAACGGCCAAAGTTAGCCAACACTAAGACGCCAAGCGTGGCATCAAGCTCAGGAATATAACGAGAACTAGTACCGATGCCACCTTTTAGCCCAAAACAGCTCATCCCTCGCCCAGCACCCACGCTGCCACGCGCAAAATCACTTTGCGCGCTGGTAATGGCATCGACCGCCATCGATTCGGTTAACGCAAACGCTTGCTGGTCGTTTAAAAAGCCATCGTTACACTCTAAAACCAGCGGATTGACAGTTGCCAGTTCGCGTCCCACTTCGGGGTTTTGCGAAATGCTGTAGCGCACAACTCCCGTATATAAGCGGCCCACTGAAAAGGTATTGCTCAGTACGATAGGGGTTTGCAAAATACCCAGTTCATCCAGTTGCGTCAGGCCGATAGGTTTGGCAAAACCATTTAATACCGCCGCGCCAGCGCGCAGTGGTTTGACAAACAGATTGTCATCATTAGGCACAATAGCGCTGACACCGGTCTGAATATCACCTTCGTTTAAGGTGACATGCCCAACTTTCACACCATGGACATCACTGATGCGGTTCGTAGGGCCAGGTTGCAATTGGGGATACCCTATCGTGCGCTGGGTTTGCCAGCGCTCGAGCATGCTTTTCAGCCGCGTTTGGATTGCGTGTTCCAGTGCCATTCATTTTCCTTACAACCTGTCGCTATAACGACCTACAAGTTAATTCTTCAGTTTGGGATCCAGCGTATCGCGAAGGGCATCACCCAGCAGGTTAAACGCCAATACCGTGACAAAAATAGCAATCCCTGGGAACAAGCTGATATGCCAGACACCAGCCATCATACTACTGCGCCCCATTGCTAGAATATTGCCCCACTCAGGAACATCTGGTTCTGGACCCAAACCAATAAAGCTTAAGCTCGCTGCGGTCAGAATACTGGTCCCGATACGCATAGTGAAAAAGACAATCACATTGGAGAGCGTGCCCGGCAGGATATGTCGCAGCAAGATCAATCGATCTCGCGCACCGGCGCAACGCACCGCTTCAACATAAGCGGCCTGTTTCAATGATAACGTTGAGGCACGCACAATTCGCGCAAAAACAGGGACACTGAACACCGCTACCGCGACGATTACGTTATTAAGCCCCGGCCCTAAGATGGCAACTACAGCAATCGCTAGTAACATCCCAGGAAAGGCAAACAAAACATCGGCGCCACGCATAATCAGCATATCGAGCCAGCCACCGTAATAGCCCGCGAACAGTCCTAATAAAATGCCCAGAACCATGCCAAGTGTGACCGAGAAAAAGCCAACATATAATGAGATACGAGCACCGAAAATAATCCGGCTGAACAGATCGCGTCCCAGTTCATCGGTCCCCATCAGATGATGCCAACTGGGCGGTGCCGATAGTGCGGTCCAATCGGACTGCATCGGATTATAAGGTGCCAACCATGGGGCAAATACTGCCACCAGCACCAGTAACAGGATAAAACCACCAGAGCCAACCGCCACAGGATTTGTGATAATTCGACGCCAGAATTCCCGCCATGGAGAGCGAATATCACCTTGATGATTAATTTCGATTAACGAATCCATAAAGCGCTCCTACTTCAGGCGAATGGCAGGGTTGATCACTGCATAAAGCAGGTCGACCAGCAGGTTAATAACAATAAACTCCAACACAAACAGCATGACTAACGCTTGAATCACCGGTTGGTCCTGGGTCTGAATGGACTGAATCAAAAGCCATCCTAGCCCCGGCCAGCTAAAGACACTTTCGACAACGATTGATCCCCCCAATAAGAAGCCAAACTGCAGCCCCAGCATAGTAACCACCGGGATCAGGGCGTTACGCATGATATGTTTCCAAGTCACCAGTTTTTCACGCAGCCCTTTCGATTTGGCCGTGCGCACATAATCTTCTTGGGCAACTTCTAAAAAAGCTGAGCGGGTAAAGCGAGCCATCACAGCCGCAACCGATGCGCCCAGCGTAAATGCGGGAAGCACAATATCACTAGGCTTGTTAAAGCCACTCACAGAAAAAATGCCAAACGGCATAGCGACAAATTGGATCAACAACAATCCTAGCCAAAATGGCGGAAGCGAAATGCCTCCGATAGCAATACTCATCAGTGTCCAATCTTGCCATTTCCCCCGCTTCAGTGCTGAGAAAACCCCCACCAGCAAGCCCAGAATGACCGACCAAAGAAATCCAGCAACGGCCAGATACAGAGTTGGCATAAAACTTTCGCCAACCACTTTGCTGACACTCTGTTGAGTCCGATAAGTAATCCCTAAATTGCCTTGAACTAAACCGCTTAACCAATGCCAGTACTGCATTGGCAGCGATTGGTTTAAGCCCAGATGAACCCGAGCAGCCTCAATGGCTGCTTGGGTTGCATCCGGCCCGGCATAGATCCGTGCAGGATCACCGGGCAATAGCTTGATAAAGCCAAAGACCAACAGGGAGACCACCAGTAACACCGGGATCATTTCTAGGATACGGCGGATCACGTAAGTTAACATCAGGCTCTCCCTCGAGACTTATTTGAACTGCGCTTGATCAAACAACAACGTACCGTCAGCTAGCATCGAAACGCCAGTTAAGTCTTTCTGTCGCCCAACTAAGTTATCCGGTGATCCCAAGAAGACGATTGGAGCATTTTTCCAAATCAGCTTCTGAGCACGGGCATAGGCTTTGGCTCGAACTTTCGGATTGGCCGTTGCCAAACCATCGGTAATAGCCTGATCCACTTTTTTGTTGGAGAAATAAGAGACGTTATACGCCCTTGGCACCCAAGAGTCGGTTGAAAACAGTGGCCGCAATGCCCAATCCGCATCACCGGTTGAAGGTGACCAACCACCGTAATACAAATCATATTGTGCTTTTTTCGGATCGCGAACGCTCCACAGTTTGGCATCACGAGTTCCCGAGTCCATAGGCACAACGGTCACCTGAACACCGACTTGAGCCAGCTGCTGTTTGAAGAACTGCGCGCAACGAACGGCCGTGGTGGCATTGGAAACCCAGAGGTTAAGTTTCAAGCCATTGCCATAACCTGCTTCTTTTAAGAGCTTTTTAGCTTTGGCTGGATTGTAGCTATATTTTGGGTCGGTTTGTTTAACAAAGAATTGCACCCCCGGCGCAATCACTGACTCAGCAGGTACGCCCATGCCAGCAAAACCAACTTTTAACCACAATTTACGGTTAATCGCATAGTTCAGCGCCTGACGGACTTTTAAGTTAGCCAGCGGTTTATGCTGAGTGTTCAGCGCCAAGTAATACATGTAGATACTGGGATCTCGTTGAACCGCCAGCTTGGGATCATTTTTGACGGTATTCACCAAATCTGCAGGCAGCGGATAAATCGCATTCACCTGACCTGATTTCAGCGCTGCAACTCGTGTTGAATCTTCTGGAGCTGGGTAGAAAGTAACACTATCCACTTTCGGCCAACCTTTTTGCCAATAGTGGTCATTCTTAGTCAGCTTCACATCTTTACCGGGTTGCCACTGTACAAATTTAAATGGACCCGTGCCAACAGGGTGTTTGCGTAATTGCGCTTCGGTTGGGTATTTTTTCAGTACTGCGGGGCTCCACATTACCGCAGATGGATGAGCCAAAGTGTTAATAAACGCACCAAAAGATTTGCTTAAATCCACTTTTACGGTGTAATTGTTAATCACCGTAACTGACTTCACCAGTTTAAACAGACTATTCCGTTTAAGCCCTAAGCTCTGATCGGCTAAACGATCTAGGTTCGCTTTAACCGCAGCCGCATTAAAGGGGGTTCCGTCTTGAAAGTTCACGCCATGACGCAAGTGAATCACAAATTCAGTCGCATTCTTATTGCTGGTGTAGCTAGTAGCCAGTTTTGGAATCAATTTCATGTTGGCATCGAACTGAAACAATCGCTCGAAAATACCACTTTGAACCGAATAACTGACATTGTCTGAGGTATCTTGCGGGTCTAGACCCGTGATATCCGCATACATCGAAATTTTAAGACTTTGGGCATAAGCACATCCCATTCCCAAGCTTAATGCCAGCGCAAGAGCTGCGCGGCGGTAGTGTTTGCATTGCATGAGTCTCTCCTCAACTTCCTGTTTTTATTGTGTATTTCAAAACTCTCTTGCTTTATTCATCCATCGCAACCCAATGTTGTTCGCTAACCTTGCGATAACGCAGCCGAGTCACCTCTTCACCCACCGCTTTCATAGGCGATGGCCGCAGCTCATCCCCATCAAAGTGGCGGCCGTCACGGCGGCTCGGATCAGCAATCGGCACACTCGCTAACAAGCGTTTAGTATAGGCATGCGTTGGATGATTAAAGATGGCATTGCGTGAGCCAAATTCGACAATTTGACCTAAATACATCACCGCGACGCGGTTCGCAATTCGTTCCACCACGGCCATATCATGGGAAATAAATATCCACGAGACACCCGTTTGCTGCTGCAAGTCCATCATCAAATTAATCACCTGTGCCTGAATCGATACATCGAGCGCCGAAACGGCTTCATCAGCAATAATGACTTTGGGCTTGAGCGCCATCGCCCGAGCGATAGCAATTCGTTGGCGTTGCCCACCAGAGAATTCATGTGGATAACGCCGGGCATGTTCCGGCTGCAGACCCACACTGATGAGCAACTTCTCCACAATAGGCGTGGCTTGTTTAAGATTTTTCGCCAAACCATGAATGAGCAGCGGTTCAGCAATGGTAAATCCTACCGTTAAACGTGGATTTAATGAGGCGTATGGGTCTTGGAAAACCATCTGTAACTCACGACGCAGCGGTTTAAAGTTGCGATCTTTTAGTAGAGAAATCTCTTTTCCCTGAAAATGAATCGACTCACTTTGGTTTTCCACAAGCCGCAACAATGCCCGGCCCGTAGTTGATTTACCACAGCCTGACTCGCCAACAATCGCTAAAGTCTCTCCCGGGTAGACATTAAAATCAATCTGCTCCACGGCATGCACTTCGTGGGTGACACGACTCATGATCCCGGAACTGATTGGGTAGTAAACTTTCAACCCTCGGACATCTAGTAACGGTTTCGCAGAATAATCGGCGGTACGCTGCTCACTTAACTGCACCCCCGGTTCATCTTCTCCGACGATGGCAAATCGTTTTGGCCATTCAGAGTGGCCCATATCGCCTAGCCTTGGCACCGCCGCCAACAACGACTGTGTGTAGGGATGCTGCGGCGCTTTAAAGATCTGTTCAACGCTGCCCGTCTCAACCACCTTGCCGCGTAACATCACCACAACGCGATCAGCGATTTCTGCCACAACACCCATATCATGGGTAATAAACATGACCGCCATTTGCCGCTCTTTTTGCAGATCCCGGAGGATCTGCAAGATCCGCGCTTGCACGGTCACATCAAGCGCAGTGGTCGGTTCATCCGCGATAAGCATCTGTGGGTCGCAAGTCAGTGCCAGAGCAATCATCACTCTTTGACGCATACCACCTGAAAGCGACTGCGGGTAACTGTGCATCACCCGTTCCACATCACTAATATGAACCTTCTCGAGCAATCTCATCGCTTTTTGCCATGCCTCATCACGCGAACAAAGGTGATGGTCATTCAATGCTTCGGTTAACTGATCACCGATCTTTAGCACCGGGTTGAGCGAGGTCATGGGTTCTTGAAAGATCATCGCCAACGACTGACCACGAAGCTTGCGCTGCGAGGAGCCATCGATAGTGGTCAAGTCATAACAGTTGGTCTCGTCGGGTTTATACAGAGCCTGACCTTTTTCAATCACCGCGTTATCGCTTAACAATCCCATTAACGAGAGCGAGGTAACCGATTTTCCCGACCCACTTTCCCCGACAACAGCAACCACTTCGCCGCGATGGATATCAAAGCTCACCCCATCTAATGCGCGATTTAAGCCGTCGCGACTTTGAAAGCCAATGGTTAAATCAGATATCTGTAATAAAGGCGAATCAGTCATATCACTCCTTGATAACATATTATTGCAACTCAATTTGACCGCGGTGATAACAAAGGTAGGGGGCACTATCGGCAGCCAGCCAAAGCGGGCCATCTAAGTCCACAAACTCGGCTTGTAAGGCCACTGGCAAAGCAGCTTCCATCGCCATTGATGAACCTAACATACATCCGACCATGACTCGCATTTGGCAGGCTTTGGCAACTTCAACCATCTTCAGGGCCTCAGTCAACCCGCCACATTTATCTAGCTTGATATTGACCATATCGTAGCGATCTGACAACTTTTTAATATCCTCGCTAGTGTGACAGCTTTCGTCAGCACAGACTGGCAGCGGATGGTCAAATAGCGCCAGCAATTTATCTGCTTCGGCAGGTAGCGGCTGCTCAACCATCTCGATTCCATATTCACTCAATTGCGCGAGGATATCCGGCAATGCCAATGATGCCCATGCTTCATTGGCATCAATAATCAGCTGCGCATTGGGCGCGTTTTGGCAAATCGCAGCAACTTTTTCAATCACTTGCTCGGCATCAAGTTTGATCTTGAGTAACTTGGCACCACTAGCAACGGCTTCAGCAGCACTTTGGGCCATCGCGGCAACGCTATCCAAGCCTAAAGTTTGGGCGGTGATGAGCGAATTGCGGATGGGAATGCTGGCATATTCACAAAGAGAACGACCTTGTTGCGCTGCATCCAATCGCCACAGTGCACAATCAAGCACATTGCGGGCTGAACCATGGGGCAATATCTGTTGCAATTGTTCACGGCTAAGACCTTCGGCAATTAACGGGCGCACAGACTCAAGTTGTTCGACAACACTTGCACAACTTTGCTGATAATGGGCTGTCGGAGTACATTCGCCCCAACCAACAAAGCCATTTTCCTCAATACTCACCCGCACCACTTCGGTGGCATTGCGTGTCCCGCGGGAGATAGCAAATGGGCGAGCAAGCGGCAGCCGCAATGCATCGATTTCAACCTGACGCATGCCTATCCTCCGTGCACTTTTAAAAACTGCGCGATCTCAGCAATGCCATAACGCACCGGATCGGTTGCTGGAACACCAAATTCTTGGCTAATCTCACTTAAATAGCGATGTGCCTGCTCGTCTGAGTATTGCGAAGTATTCACCGCAATCCCAGCCAACTCAGTATGAGCATTGGTCACCTTAGCAACACGCAGGTTTTCTTTAATGCAATCGGCCAAACTCACTAATGGATGGTGCGGCAAATGACGCGTATGAGGGCGCCCCATTTCATGACACATCACCAGATAATCAGGCTGCGAGCCGTGCAACAAGCCCAGACTCACGCCCGCATATGACGGGTGAAACAGCGATCCTTGTCCTTCAATAATATCCCAGTGATCATCACTGTTTTCAGGTGAGATCAGTTCTGCTGCGCCGGAGATAAAATCTGATACGACCGCATCAATAGAGATCCCCGTCCCAGCGACTAAAATGCCCGTCTGGCCCGTTGCACGAAACTGCGCATTCATGTTCAGTTCTAACATCGCCGCTTCCAGCGCCAACGAGGTGTACATTTTGCCAACCGCGCAGTCGGTCCCTACGGTCAAAACTCGTTTACCCGCGCGAGGTTTACCGTTCCCCACTTTGAGTTTTTCCTGAGTATGACGGACATCAAACAGCTTCACTTGATGTGTTTTTGCCAGTTCAGTGAGCTCAACATTATCGTTGAGTCGCTCATGTAAACCACTGGCGACATTCATCCCTGAGCGAATCGCCTGACGAATCGTCTCGAGCCAATGTTCAGGCAAAAAACCACCAGCGTTCGCCGTGCCCAATACCAGTGTTTTCGCGCCCTTCTCACAGGCTTGTTCAATCGTTAGATCATCCAAGCCAAGTGTTACGCCGGTAGTCGCAATACGCAATTGCCCGACACATTGCTGTGGACGCCATGCATGAATTCCGCGTGCTGTTTTTGCGGCCAGAGGGTCCGTCACATCACCTAAAAAAAGAAGGTAAGGTTGTGGTATGTCCATATCCATCCTAGTTCTATTCAAATGTTAAAGATTGATTACATTCCAATATCCACACCTACACCTAACTTGGCGAATACTTATATATTGCAGGGGTATAACCTTAGGTTATAGTCATGATCAGTTTATTCCGCATAAATAATGGCGCAAACATGACTCATCACCAGAGCGCTCAAATCAGATAGGACAGCTTTTTCAAATTAGCCGGTTGTGAACCATTGCTTAGGGACCACGACAAACTCGGGGCACCTCCCTCGCGGGTCATTAAAGAGCAGATTCCACAACGGATACGATTGGGGCGACGTTGTCAGCCTGAAAAAATCCAAGCGGGCAAACAGTCTCAGGCGGATAGATGTACAATAAATCGTCTTGTTAGCGATCCAAGAGGCTTCCCTATGTCGGAAATGTCCATGAGAAACGGTGACGATAAGCGTTGAATCGCTTTATGATTATGTTCGAAGTAAGGCTTACAGATTATATGTCATTCGACTGTTACACAGCATGATTGACGAGCTCATTATCTATTTTTATATATAGCATATACAAAACGATAGACACTCTATGTCTATACAACTATTTCCACATTATTTTCATAGTCCTGAATTGGAGAACAAATAATTTTGTCTAATGTTTCAATGGTTTTAAATGTACATGAACACATTATATTTTGACACTGATAATAAGATTCCTTAGTTGTTTTCGTTAAATAACGACTCGTTCTAATATGAGCTGGTTTATTACATATTGGACAACGCATCATAATCATTCCCACCTAACATCAATAAATTATGTTTAAATTTAGAGGCGACATGTTCTATTTAGATCTTTGGGTGATAATTTATAATAATAATTATAAAAATACATAATAAGTAGCGAACCTGAAAAATCTACTATTATTTAATCTATCATTTTCTACACAACAAACTATTTTCATTGTTGTTTCATTTATTAAAGAACATTTTTGATTATATTTAATAACTTATTTATGTTTTTATTAAACCTCCTTAAACACGACCTAATAAAGAAGGTTTATTATGACATTACAAGATAAAGTTATGACAACAGCTTGGTCTCGAGCAGACGCACTCAAAGTTCACGCTGATGACCCAACAACAACTCAGCCAGAGGTTTCTATTTCATTTCCAACCATGGATGAAAATCTATTTATTTGGGATACCTTACCTTTAAGAACATTGGATGGCAGTATCGTTTCTGTGGATGGCTGGTCCGTTATCTTTACATTGACGGCAATCAAAGACCCAGAAACATATAAAAATGCAGATGGCAGTTATGACATCACCACTGACTGGGAAAATCGCCATGGCCGTGCCCGAATCTACTATTGGTATGCCAAAGATAGTAAGAACTGGATATTGGGGGGACGGGTGATGCGTGAAGGCGTATCACCAACAACCCGAGAATGGGCTGGTACCCCCATTTTATTAAACGACCAAGGAGACATTGAACTTTACTATACCTGTGTCACCCCCGGGGCCACGATTGCTAAAGTCAGAGGGAAAATCACCACAACAGAGAATGCAGTCGAACTCTCAGAATTTGATCACGTCACTGAGCTATTTTCTGCCGACGGTTTCTACTACCAGACCGAAGAACAAAACCAATTTTGGAATTTCAGGGATCCAAGCCCTTTCATTGACCCGAAAGATGGCCGGCTATATATGGTCTTTGAAGGGAATGTCGCCGGTAATCGAGGCTCCCATGAAATTACTACAACCGATATGGGGGATGTACCTCCAGGTTATAGTGATGTGGGTGGTGCTCGATATCAAGCTGGATGCATTGGTTTAGCTGTAGCCACCGACACTGACGGCAATAACTGGCAACTTCTTCCGCCACTGATTACAGCAGTTGGGGTCAATGACCAGACTGAACGGCCGCATTTTGTCTTTAAAGATGGGAAATATTACCTATTTACCATTAGCCACAAATACACTTATGCAGATGGTCTGACGGGACCAGATGGGGTATATGGTTTCGTTAGTGATTCGTTATTCGGCCCTTATCAACCATTAAATGGCTCAGGTTTGGTTTTGGGTAATCCATCATCTCAACCATTCCAAACTTATTCACATTGCGTTATGCCCAATGGCTTGGTGACATCATTTATTGATAGTGTGCCATCCACAAGTGACGATGATTATGATGGTGATTATCGTATTGGCGGAACAGAAGCGCCAACGGTACAAATTAAGCTTGAAGGGAATCAAACCTTTATGGTGAAAGAATTCGATTATGGATTTATTCCACCGATGAAAAATATTGTCTTGCAATAATGATAGCAAAGTGGTGCTTTTGCACCACTTTATTTAAAAAGGTAAAAAATGGATATCAATACTCTTTATAGCTTTTTTAAAGGTTTATTAAAAGGTGACTCAATTCTGTTTAGCCTTTTTATTTCTATCTTTATGGCTGCCCTTAGAATTATATATTCAGGAGGGAGTTTCCTTGAAATAATCTTAGAGGGAATGTTATGTGGTTGTCTAACTTTAATAGCTGTATCACTCATCAATTTTATGGGTGTTTCTAGTCATCTCACTGTTTCTATTGGTGGTTTTATTGGCTTTATGGGCGTCAAAAAAATCAACTACTGGATTAACAAAATTATATCAAAGAATTTACCCTAAAATCATAATACAAATGCAACTCTTCAATACCATACATTGCCAATGTTGGCTAAGTTAACCATTAAATGACAACCATATACCTCGCGCCACAGATAAATAAAGATAAACAAGGTACAGTGTAAAATACAGCTATAAAACCAACCAGAGACTAAAATCTAAAAAATCCGATATCAAAGGCAGATATCGGATTTAGTCGTCACTAACCAGCATTAAACAAATTCTGCGGGTTCATCCATTGCTTTACAGTTTAAACTGACTAACCTGCTCATGCAGACGCTGTGCAATCTCATTCAATTGGCGCACCTGAGTCGAGTTATTGTCAGAATTTTGTTGCAGCTGCTCTGAAACATCCGAAATTTGCTGAGTATTGCGCGAAATTTCCTCCGTCACAGCCCGCTGCTCTTCAGCAGCACTCGAGATTTGCGTTGACATGTCACTAATTTCAGTGATTGAACGTGTTATTTTATCTAACTCTTCTTTGGCTTTATTCGCCTCTTCAACGCTAAGCTGTGCCTGTTGCTGACTCTGTTCCATGGTTGCAACTGTTTCGCGGGTATTTTCCGCCAACCGAGACAGCATAGTATGAATTTCCTCCGTCGACTCAGCGGTACGTTGTGCCAAATGGCGCACTTCATCCGCAACCACGGCGAATCCACGACCATGCTCACCGGCTCGAGCCGATTCAATCGCAGCATTCAGAGCCAATAGGTTGGTCTGTTCAGCGATACTTTGAATCGTGGTTAAAATACTGGCAATCTCTTTGCTATCTTGTTCGAGTTGTTGAACACCTTGGGCCGTCGTTTCCAGATGATGCGCCAATGCCGTAATCTGTTCCTGATTATTTTCAATCACCGCACGCCCCTGCATGCTCGCCTCAGAGGAGAACTGAGCAGCAGCAGCGGTTTGTTCAGCATTCGCCGCAACTTCACTGGCGGTGGCACTCATTTCGTTGATAGCCGTGGCGACCTGTGACACTTCCTGCTGCTGATTCGCTAACTGTTGGCTGGTTTGACTCGCACCTTGGGCACTAATATGGGCATTCTCATAAAGAGCTTCGGTATCACGACGCACCGCGAGTAACATTTGATGCAGTCGCTCCAGAAAAATATCAACACTTTGAGAGAGTTGACCAATTTCATCGCTACGGACAAAATCGAGCCGTTGGGTTAGGTCTGCATCCCCCTGTCGCCCCAATTCATCCATCGCAATTTGTAGTCGTTTGAGTGGTAAAAAGGCCCGGGCAATTGCAAAATATAACAGGACAACCACCAGTACAAAGCCAACCAGAATACAGATCACCGTATAAAAAGAGGTCTGGTTGAAATTGGCCAAAGCCGCCTTTTTATTAAAACTAAGCGCCAGATACCATTGCGTATGCGGAACCGGCGTAAAACTAACAAGGCTTTCCACTCCATCAACGTTTGCATCGATTAGCTGATGCTGTTGCAATGAATCCAGATTAAGCTTGGGGCTTAGTTCATTCAGCTCTTTAAGCTCCCATTTTGCTTTGGGATAGACCAAGATTTTACCATTGTGCCCCACCAAAAATGCCTGCATATTTTCATTGGAAAGAGCTTTAAGTTGGGCAACCATTTTATCCAGTGATAAATCCACGCCATACACCCCATCGGGGACGCTTTGCAAGAGGCTCATCACCAATGCATGGGTTCCCTTATCAAGGTACGGTGCTGATTTATAAAGACCCAATTTTTTTGCTTGCTGATACCAAGGACGATCCCTGGGATCATAGCCATCAGGGAGTTTATAACTGGTGTCACCGGTAATAAATTGCCCCTGAGAGGTACCTAGGTAGGTCAAGCTTAACCCGCCGGCTTGCTGTGCCTGCAGCAGACGACTTGGCAGGTTATCATCTTGTTTAAGTTTGCTGATTGTTTTTAAGACTGTAACTTTACTCTCTAACCACTCGCCCAGTTGTCCTGCGGTGGTATTGCCCAGTTCGTTGGCACGCAACCGAACATTTGCCATGGCATTATCGCTTAGTAAGCGATGCTGTACACCATACAATCCGGCAGCTAAAAGCAGTAAAGCTAAAAAAACCGTTAAGGTAAGTTTTTGTTTAATAGTCATACGACTTCCTCCACTTCAACAAACATCAATGGAGGCTGTAAAGAGCACTGATCCATCATTGAGATTGTCTACTTTCCTTAGTTGAAGACCACTGATCACAAACAACGATACAGAGCATTTAATCATGCCAGGATTAATCTAATGTGATCGCATCAACCTTGCGCTAAGCAGGGCGTTGACTCGATTGAGTCTACGGGAAGAAAATATTTTTTAAAACTTATTTATATAGGGAGCCAGCAAGTTCATACAAATGGCTTAATCCCTTTAGCGAGGCGGATCAATACGCCCCTGCAGTGAGTTATTCAACCGATACCACCCAGCAATCGAATAACGATCTCGCATCGCCGGTAACACTTCATGAGGAAACTCTTCGCTGAGAAAAACGGCAATGGTTCCCATCGTTGGTAATATTTGAGTCCCAATGAGGTCATCTTGATTGCGATACAGCACCATCTGCCCCCCATCTTCTTTTTGCCAGTTTTGGTTCAGATACGTGACGACGGTTAACACTCGATTCGATTGCCCATGAAAAGCATCAAAATGGCGTTTGTAAAAATCTCCGCGAGCATAATGGGCATAATGACTTTCAAATGAGAATAACCCTAAGAATAATCGCCGATTCAAATAGTTCTGTAGCTGTGCGGTCCAATCCAACCAGCAGCGCCCAGTCGCAGTTGAACCATCGATCCAGCAAATTTCATCACGGCGAATAAACTGATTCTGCTGGAACTCATCTTTGCGGCCCACACCAGCACGAATAAATTCCTGCTCATGTAATTTTGTCACTTGCTCATAGAGCGCTTCGCTCATGTGCTGCGGCAATGCTTGTAGTTGAATACTATAACCCTGTTCCAATAGATCACTGGCGATTTTGGCAAATAAGCTTTGCGAATCATCGTGTGAAAAGTCGAGATTGGATAAATGAATGGCACCCATAGGTATTAGTCCTTATGACTAGGTGCTCTTAAGGGCATGCCTTTAAGAGTAAGGTTATATAATTTTACTCGGTTTGCCCCACTCAAAATGAGCCATGAATCTACACACCACTGTCTTTAAAAGAGCCAACCGATACACATATTCTACCCTGCCATCGGGCGATGACTTTATATATTTGTTCATGTGAAGAGGCAACAAAATTATTTAAAATTTTGTAAAGATGCATCGAGTATAGTTGAACTTGAAGCGATTTGACCGTAAATAGTAATAATCTGAGTCTGGCTGATGTGCTAAACCTCATTTGGACTCATCACATTTCTATGCTTTGAGGTAAGTAGTTATGGAGCAGAATACCCAACAATTGATTGATGATTTGTTCGCCAAGCTCAAACAGGCTGAGCAACAAAATGGCCAACGCGATAGCGATGCCCAATCATTGATTGATAAACATCTGATCGCCCAGCCGAGTGCACCTTACTATATGGCTCAAACCATGATTATTCAGCAAGCGACCATCAAACAGTTACAAAGCCAGGTGGAAGCACTTAACGCTCGCCAACAGCAAACGAGCCATAATAAGGAAGGGTTTCTGTCGGGATTATTTGGCCATAAACAGCAACAAGCTCCCAATAATGGGGGTTGGCAACAGCAACCGAATTATAACCAAAACGCCCAGCCTAATTATAACCAACCCCATTATAATCAACCTAGTGGTCCTAGTGGTGGTTTCGGCGGTTACTCCCGGACGGGAAGCTTCTTAGGCGGAGCACTACAAACCGCTGCCGGGGTGGCAGGTGGCATGATGATCGGTAATTTGATGATGGATATGTTCTCAAGTCATCGTCCCGAGGAAATTGTTAACATCATGAACGACAACCCAACGGATATGAACAACACCCCAGACATGGCCAATAACGGTTTTATGCCCGACAATAACAACATGCCAGATGCCAACTTTGATTCAGCCGACCCAAACAGCATGAATAATGCAGGATTTGATAACAATCAGTTTGCCGATACATCCAATGGGATGGATGATATGAACGATCCATTCAATAATGGTATGGACAGTAATTTTGATGGCGGTTATGACAACGGTTTCGATGACGACTCTTTTGGCGGCGGTGGTGGATTCGACGACAATAGTTTTTTTAGCTAATACCAACGCCGGCATTGCCGGCGTTTTTTATCGACTGCAACGAAAAACTTGGCCTTCCGGAGCCAAGTTAGAGCCAATTTATCTGCGGCATTGCTATTAATGCAACAAAGGACGTTGAGCCACCATTTCCACCACATCAGCCATACCAGTGTGATAGATGCCCTCAACGATTTTTTTCTGTAATTGCCGACAGGTCATAAAATTTAAAGCGGAAAAATCCTGCTCCAGTTCAGATAGCTCGACTAACATTTCGCGCTTTTTGGGCCCGCCAGTTCCTAATTGTAACTGCCAGGGAGAATATGCTTGATAGATAATTACGCCACCAGGGGCTAAATGTTCACACATTTGTTGGTGCACTTTGGTACGAATCGCCAACGGCAGGTGACAAAAGATCATCACCATCAAGTCGTACTGTCCTTCAAATTGATAATCGGCCAAATCAGCAACGCTATAATCGAGCGAAACATGCTGCGCTTCGGCAAGATTGAGAGCTTTACTCTGCCCAGCAACGGAGCCATCCACCGCATGCACCTCATGGCCTAGGCGCGCCAAATAAACGCCGTTGCGTCCTTCGCCTTCACCAAGAGTTAATACACGCCGTGATTGATTCCCCAGCAATTGCATCTGTTCAACCAGAAACTGACTGGGTTCACACCCATAAACATAAATACTGTCTGAAAATCGCTCATCCCACATTGAATCACCTCTTTATTTTAGAACTATCTAATATAGGGCATTCCAGAAAATCCAACAACTATCTTTACCCGTCTCCCAAAGCTGGCTATGGTAAAGGACCAACGCGATAAAAGGATTTTTCGTCATGAGCAGTTCATCTTCAGCCATTACTCATGCTTCAGAGCAGGCTTGGCTGAGTAACCCCATGGTTCGTTTAACACTGGCATTGATTGCCACGTTGCTCTGGGGCAGCGCTTTTCCGTTGGTCAAACTCGGTTATAGTAGCCTGGCTATCGCTCATAATCAGCCCTTTATGCAACTGCTTTTTGCCGGATATCGCTTTAGTGGTGCCGGATTATTACTGTTGATGCTCAGCAGTGTTATATATCGTACAACTTGGCAGTTTAGCTTTTCGAAATTGCGCTCGGTTGTCAAGGTCGGCAGCACTCAGACTCTGGCTCAATATATTTTCTTTTATATGGGGTTGGCACTAGCCAGCGGCATTTCCAGCGCCATTGTCGCCAGTGCAGCACCTTTTTTTCAGCTGATTATTGCTCATTTACTATTTGCCGATGATCGTTTATCGCGGCGTAAACTGTTCAGTGCCCTGCTGGGATTTTGTGGCATTGGCTTTTACCATTTGATGGAACATGGTTGGGCATTTCATCTAGGCATTGGTGAGGGGCTCATGCTAATAGCGATGCTCTTTAGCGCCTACGGCAACATTTTAAATAAACGCAATGTCAGCCGTGAACTTCCCGTTCTACCTCTGACTGCATGGCAAATGCTCTTTGGGGGTATGCTCCTGATCCTGATTGGCGCGAGTAAAGTTGGTTTTATGCCCTTTCAGTTTTCTTGGCATGCCAGCCTGTTATTGCTCTATTTATGCGGATTATCCGCCAGTGCATTTTTAATTTGGAATACGTTGATGGCGCATAATCAGGTCAGTAAAGTGTCGATTTTTTTATTTTTGATCCCCATTTTCGGCGTTTCACTGTCGGCACTCATCTTAAATGAAGTGCTGCATTGGTATGTCATTCCTGCTTTGATATTGATTATCATAGGTATCATTTTATCCAATCGCCCCCCGAAAACAGCGCCTTGAGCCCCTATTCGCAATAAATAGCTAGCAGCCATTAGCCGCGCGGTTCCTCATCGTTGACGAGGCGACACGACTTTAGCCTGTGCAGATGAGCCGATCCCTATGGCAAAAAGTTGCGAGTCAACGCTCAATCGGTCTGCCGAACTGAGTATGAAAAATGCCCCCTAAGAGCGCTGTGTGGGGAGAGATGCATTGCGCTTAGGGAGCAGATAGCACCAACGATTATTTGATCCCAGAAAAACCAAAGCTGCGCATAAACTGCTTTTGAAACACTAAAAACGCAATCACCAATGGTGCACAGACCATCAATGTTCCCGAGCTTACTAATCCCCAATCGCCACCTGATTCAGCACCCATTGCAAACGAAACCAAGCCAATCGTTAACAGCTGCTTGCTGGGGTCACTTAATACCATCAGAGGCCATAGATATTCATTCCAATGGTAGGTCACGCTCACCACTGCAAAGGCGAGCATCGCCGGGCGCGCCATCGGTAATAGCACATGCCAGATCACTTGCCACCAGCGAGCGCCTTCTAAAATAGCGGCCTCTTCGAGCTCTTTAGGCACATTTCTAAAGGTCTGGCGCATCAAGAAGACCCCAATTCCCGAGGCAAAATAAGGCAGCATCGCCCCGGTTAATGTGTCTAATAAGCCAATCGATTTTAACGTCAGCAGATTTGGCACCATCACCATTACGGGCATAATCATCATCTGCATTAAGAAGGCGTAAAACAACAGTTGTTTCCCGGCGAACTCGTAATAAGCAAACACATAACCACAAATGGTAATGGCAACTAACTGAACCGCCAACGTACCAAAGGTGAAAAAGAGAGTGTTCAGATACAAACCAACCCAATCAGCACTACTCCAAGCTTCTTTAAAATGGTTAATAGAAAAAGCACCTGATGGGATCAGTGATGCCATCTTCGGCCCAAACAGAGTCGGCCCGAAAGACGATTTAATCATCCATAAGATCGGTGCCAACCAGACAATCGCTAGCGCAATTAATAGTAGCGCCAGAATTCCCTTACTCATGCGAGGCTTATTTGCGCTCATAATATGTTCCTTTTTCCATCATCCGCAGATTAACCACCGTAATCACCATCATTACAATCAACAGGACAAAGGTCGCCGCAGATGCCTTGCCATAGTCATTAGTTTGAGTCGCGAGTTGAGTAATGTAATAGAGCAGCACGTTCGTTGACTGATTCGGCCCACCTTGGGTCATCACGGCTACATGGTCAATCTGAGTGACGGCATAGATAAAGGCCACGATAACCACAAAATTTAAGGTCGGACGCAATAATGGCAGGGTGACAGACCAAAATATTTGCCAACGATTCGCCCCTTCCATACGTGCTGCCGCGATAATGTCGTTATCAATCGACTGTAATCCGGCTAAGAAAAACAACATGTAGTAACCGGTAAACTTCCAGATCCCAATCACCGCCAGCGAAATTAATGCTGAATTTTCCATCCCTAGATAGTTATTATTCATCCAGCCAAACAGCTGACTTAAATAGTAATCGAGCAGCCCCATTGACGGCAGATAAACAAATAAGAACAAGGTCGCCACACTCACTAATGGCAACACCATCGGCATAAAAATTGCCGCCCTAAGCCACTGATTAAAGCGAGTATTGGCTTGCAGGGCTAAAGCTAGCCCTAACGCCAGTAACAAACTGGGGATCATCGTCATGAGGATATACAAAAGATTGTTTAAACAGGCTTGCCAGAATACCGGGTCATGGAACAGTCGCAGGTAATTCCCCCATCCGACATAATGCACCTGACCGGCTAACCGGGTATCAAACAAACTATCATAGATAGAACGGAACACTGGCAAATAAGTAAATGACGCCAAAAAGATGAGCGTGGGAAACAATAATAGATAGGGACGGATACGCAAGCTCATAATCATCCTTTGCAATTAAAAAGGGCAGAGGCTTCTGCCCTTAACCAAGTTATTGCTGATTTAACGCAGTTTCTCTCTGATATGGTGCTAAAATTTTATCGGCATTTTTCTGGGCAGTTGCTGCAACCTCTGCCGGCGATAAATCTTTATTACTAATCAGAGCCGCTACCTGATTTTCCATCGCCTGACGCACGGCAACGGTTTCATAAGTACTGTACCAAGGGTAAGCGTATTTCAGCTGCTCGAAAGCGACCTTCGCACTTGGGTGTTTGGCTAAGAATTGCTTCATTTTAGGTAAGTCATACGCTTTTTTGCGTGGCGCGAAATACCCGGTAAAACGAGACCATTCACCGTTGATTTTCGGGCTAGTCAAATAACGTAGTAACTGATAAGCCGCTTTTTTCTGCGCATCACTAATTCCTTTAAATGACACCAGTGAAGCACCTCCGATAATCACCCCTCGGCGGAATTTCTTCGGCAACATCGCCACCCCTAAGTGAAAAGACTTAGCGTGGTTACGAATAAAGGTCAGTGAACCGGTAGAGAGAATTGTCATACCTAATTTGCCAGAGAGGAACTGAGCATCAATCTGTTTTGAATCCAATACGCCTTCAGGCATACTCTTATCTTTAAAGATAAGATCCTTATACAGATCGAGTGCACCGATGGTCGTCACCGAGTTGTAATAGACTTCCCCTGGATAATCGGGATTATTAAAATTACCACCATTCGCATGCACCAAGGACGAAAGCACCCAAGCGCAGTAATCGTTATTCGTTGAAGGCAGCATAATGCCCCATTGACCATTTTGCCGAGAGGTTAACTTTCGAGCATCTTCACGCAGCTCTTTCCAAGTCTGTGGAGCGCCCTGAATTCCCGCTTTTTTGAATAAGTCTTTATTAAAATATAAAATTGGCGTGGAGTTCTGAAATGGCATCGCGTATGCCTTGCCATTGAACATGGCGTTTTTTTGCACGGCTTTAAAAAAGTTCTCTTTTAAAAAGGCCGTTGCATTTTTATCCGGCCCATATTGAAACAGCTCACTCATTGGCAAAATTTCATGGTTGATAGCCAAATCAGTGGTGTAATTGGCTGACATGATCACCAGCGCTGGTGGTCGTCCAGCTTTAGCCGCCGCTTCGGCTTTTTGTTTGGTGGTATCATAACTACCGGTAAAAATAGGCCGAACCTTAATATCAGAATGCATCTGATTAAAATCTTTAATCAGCTGATTCATTTTAACGGTTAACTTACCATCAACGGGAGCGGGGAACATCATATCAATATGGGTAGTAGCCATGGCAGGCGCAGAGGAGCCCAGTGCGAATGCCGCAGCGATTAACATCTGTTTATTCATCATAAATCCTTTATCGATAGGCGTTGCAGAGTATTAGCGCAAAACAGATGGATCCGCTGCGCCTGGAAATGACACGTCAGCGATTGCCCGATATCCGGAAGGATCGCTTCGTTATCACAAAAGAGTTGAACTGGACCAAAATCGGCACGAAGCGTTAATAAACGAACATGCCCGAGTAGTTCTTGACGTTCAAAAATGCCACTAAACTGGTTACGACCATCATCACTTTCGCCCAAATGAATATGTTCCGGACGAAGCCCCAGCCAAATCGAATTCCGCTGAGAACTCACCGAGATCTGCCAGTTGGCAAAATGCAGCATGTGCTCAGCGACGCTTAGCTGCCAAGTATTCATACTGGGTGAACCAATAAAGCGGGCAACAAAGAGGTTTTTCGGCGTTCGATAAAGCTCTTCGGGTGTGCCAACTTGCTGGATCTGGCCTTGATCAAGAACCACAATACGATCAGCCATGGTCATCGCTTCAACTTGATCATGGGTGACATAAATTGTTGTAACTTGCAGCTGCTCGTGCATGGCCATAATGCCATCACGGACATCATGACGAAGTTTGGCATCTAAATTTGAAAGCGGCTCATCCATTAAAAAAAGCCGCGGATTACGCACAATCGCACGCGCCATCGCCACCCGCTGACGCTGCCCGCCAGAGAGTTCTTTAGGACGACGTTTCAGCAGCTCATCCAGTTGCAACATCGAAACTGTTTTCGCCACTAATTGCTTATTGTCTTTTAGTTTTTCACCTCGAACTTTCATCCCGAAGGTGATGTTTTGTTCTACACTCATATGGGGAAATAGCGCATAGTTTTGGAAAATCATCGAAAAATTGCGCTCTCGAGGTGACTGGTGAGTAATATCCTGCTGGTCACAATAGATGTGTCCAGCTGAGACTTCTTCCAGTCCTGCGATGATACGTAACAAAGTTGATTTACCACATCCGGAAGCACCGACTAACACCAGAAACTCACCATTTTCAATCTCTAGCGAAAGATTTTCGATGACCGGTTGGTCGGTATATTGTTTGTTAATCTGCTGAAGGTGTAACTGACTCATTTGCCACCTGTTCCATTGACCCAAGGAAAGCGTCGCACTCCCTGAAATAGCTGAAAATGATGCTGATAACTCACCCAACGATTGTCACCACTTAAGGAGTGCAACAAACATGAGGGCTGATCAAATTGGTAATATGGAGTTGCATCGTGTTGATAGACGGGGATCTGAATCGATGTTGCTGGCGCACTCATCACCACGACATTGCGGTAAACAGTGGTCGTATAGCAATGGTTATGTCCGCAATAAATTCCTTCCAGATGCGGAAATTCTTCAGCAAAATCCAACAATTTTGTACCATTGCGGCAATTGATCGGATCCATATGTGCTGAATTCAATGCCAGTGGGGGATGGTGCATAAAAATGGCGACTGGCAGGCGGGTCTGCGCAAGCTGCTCAGCGACCCAATCCAACGTAGATTGACTCAGTTGTCCATAGGTTTGACCTGGAACCGTTGAGTCGATAAACAGCAGCTGTCGCTTGCCCATATCAACCTGATAGCGCACTTGGGCAGCACTCTCTAAAGGAGCACACAATGGCGCAAGATACTCTATAAATGATTCAGTTTTATCGTGATTACCGTTAATCAAATACAGAGGATAGCGCGCATAACCGAGAATTTTGGCAGCCGCCTGGTACTGTTCGGCAGTACCATCATTGGTAATATCACCAGAAACCACAATCGCATCGAGCGGATCAATGAGATGGTTCAATTGATGAATAATATCTGCATTGCACGCATTAACATCGACACTGTCATACAGTCGCTCGCCCAGAGCGACAAAGTGCATATCACTGAGTTGCGCAATTCTCATAGTTGCCTGTCCACCTTGAATTCTGGCAACTAGGCTAGCGATGATTAATGACAGTTACATGGCAGATTATTTACAAATAGGTAACACTAAATTACTAATTTTTTTATCAAAAATGGAGGGCGAGTTGATGAGAGGAGGGCTGCCGACCTAACTGCGAAATTAGGATTACAAAAAAGTAATGGATGTCGACAGCCCAACAAAGGTGATTGGGTTTGCACGCAATCGTCATATAGGATGCACATTTTTAACGATAAAAATCAAGATATAATACGTAATCCCAACGAATGGTTGGCTATACTAACGATATTCAACAGAATGTCCACCGTTAAAAATAAATTTATCAATTTAAATTTTACGGCTAACAGGTTTTGCAGACAGCATCTTGATATTGCATCTAAATTGGCTATTGAGCACACATGTATTAAGTATTTTGAACCAATAACGAGCAAACAGCGACTATCGTTTATAGATAGGTGTTGTTATAGTGCGTACATCATCTATCGGCCTAATGTGCATCCACTTGAATCACTGTCTGCTTAAAACCAAGATTGGCCCATTGGCATTAAGTGCATCCGCTGCGGGCTTGTCCCAAATTCGTTTTTACCAACCCTCTCAGTTACTGGACTTTACAGAGACGCATCACGATCCGATTCTCGAGCAAGCCTGTCAAGAATTAGAAGAATACTTCTTAGGGACTGTTGATCTTTGCTGTACATATTTTATTCAGCAATACATCGGTAGCCACATTATCGTAAATGCTAGTGATACCATACTGGCGTAATTC
>NZ_SMGD01000001.1 GCF_004339545.1 Celerinatantimonas diazotrophica
TTGTGGAGAATAACTACACGGCACAACGTTTGCCTTGCCTAAATCCCTCTCAGATTTCTGCAAAACTAATCACAAAAGGTCAACAGTCCCTAGAAGTATCCACCATCTTAACCTATGGAAATACCGAAATGAGTTCTAATGTTTTGTGACTTAAAAGCTGTATAAGATTAACGTATACAGTGTGTTAATGATATCTATATTCAATATAACGATGAAAAGCCCAATTGAATGAGCATGTATAAATTCTCTAAATATTGAATCTGGAATGTGATGATCTGAGTATATAGGAGTGTACTACTTACAAATCGATATATCAGTTGGAACTTGATGAATCATAACCAATTCGGTTTATTCTGGTAGAAAAAAATATTAACTCAAATAGGCAGATCAAACTCGACTTTACGACGCATACCGAAGCATGCGTCAGAAACGGCCACTTGTTATGATCCAATCGCCTAAGCTCTGAAAGTCCAATATATTCTCTGAGTATATTAGACCTCTTGCTTTATGTTATGACACATTCTTAACCTCAATAAGGTTCACATCTTTCTTGGTTGCGTCATCGATTAGTCCGTCAATTTTTCTCATATTTTCGAGCTGTGCTTGGAGTTTTATTGAAAGCTCTCTCAACTCAGTGGCAGAAATAGAAGTCTCTTCCGCCGACGCAGCCGTTGAGTGAACCACCCCATCAATATCTGATATTCCCTGATTGACCTGACTCAATCCCATCGCCTGACTTTTCGATGCACTATCTATTTCTCCAATCGTGTTGGAGATAGCGGCCACGTGCTTAACAATCTCACTCAATGCACTCACACATTTTTGCGATATTGCATTCCCCTTTTCAACATTTTCTACAGATGAACGAATATACTGCGCCGACTCACTAGCGGCCGTGGTACTACGCTCTGCAAGTTTTCTGACTTCATCTGCTACTACGGCAAACCCGCGCCCCATCTCACCTGCCCTAGCAGCCTCGATAGAAGCATTAAGAGCCAATAAATTAGTCTGAGAGGCGATATCGTCAATGACATTAATAATGTCACTAATTGCTTCGCTTGAGAGATTAATTTCCTGCATCGCTTGCTCAAGTTCTCTTATTTCATTGGCAGCCATGGTTGCAGCTTGCTGAGCTTCAGACGAGACAGCACTAGCCGCAGATGCACGTTCGGCATTGTCATTGGCCTGGGAAAGAATTTCATTAATCGAGTTCCCGATTTGGCTTATAGAGGTCGCTTGTTGAGTTGACCCTTCTGTCAACGCATGACTGGCAACCGTAAGGTCATTTGCTCCAGCGGTGAGGCTTTCACTGATATCATCTACGTCTTTGTAAACCGCTTTTAGCGCAACTTTTTCTGAGACTTCCTGTACATATTCAACATGTCCTATCTTTTTGCCATCTAATCCGTTGATGTAAAAAGTGTCTACACGAAAATCTTTCCCCCATTGATGAAAGGAGGTGACCTGTTTGCCATTTCTTAAGCAGTTCACACCACAATCTTCGGTGTTACAGATATTTGCTCCCCAATTGGAGCAGTGCTGCCCAAGTACGCTCTCTCGTTTGACTCCCAGTGGATCGGTGGCAGCTCGATTGACAAACGTCCACTTCATATCCATGTCAGTAACAGAGAGTGGATTTGGGATAACATCAAGGATCTGTTCATAAAAGTTGAATTGTTCTCTTGCTAAGCGTTCCATTTTTATCAGACAACCTAACCCCACTGCCGTCGTAACAACCAAAATCAGTAGGTTTGCATTTTCTATCGCGAATAGTAAGGCAACTACTATAGATACAGTGTTGATAATTAGTGCCAGACGGTAATACTTTTTCATGCCTTTCCCTCTATCGCATAATTCCACAATCATGATAACTTTAATACTAGAATACATTTACTATGTTAACTGGTAATAATTAGCTGAATTGCCCCAGAGACCGCAACAAGCTTATTCCTCCCCTTTTGCTACATCTCAACTCGAACACTATTCCAGCACACCGCCTTATCCCCTCACGTTAACTTGTTGCTCGCAACAGCCTATCACCAATGTGTTAAACCGGATCAGCAACCAAGTGCATGGAGTTTGTCATCAATCAGTAACTATAGACGTCTAAATCCAGAACCGCCTACTTCTTTAACTTATTTAGGTAGTAAACGTAGTCGCGATCTTCGATAAAAATGATCTGGTGAGTATGTCATGTTGAACTATATGCTGCGGTAGGTTGTGTACAATGGGGCTTGCTTGGCGAGACTTTTGACCACTCTTTGCCGACAGATCCTTCAGCGTCAAAGGATTGCACTTGGCTGCAGACCACTGAGAAAGCTTATAGACGAATACCTGAGAACGTAGCAGCGACAAAAGAACTGCAATCACTTTCACTGCCTAGGATGTCCCAATTTGATGAGCTAAACCGAGTATAAAACACAGCCAATGCAAAGCTCATAAGGGAGATAACGATGTGCAGAAAACCCCCTCCAGAAAGATGCAGTATAATTTCCCATGTAATCAGAGCTTTCAATTCAGAGGCCTAACAACTAGGCTTCGCGTCACTTCAAAACACCAGCATGCGTCAAGCAATAGTTAGCTTTAAGCCGCTGGACGTTTGGCCAGCAACGCCCAAATTCCTGCGACTAAAAGTAGAGACCCACCAGCAAAATGAAACCTGCGTTGTGCCTTGGGCAACGCGAGCAGCCGACGCGCAAAGGATGCGAAAACCGTGTAAAGCGTCGCATTGATAATCGCTAAAACAACAAAAGTGACAGCAAATAACCACATTTGGAATACCCCGTTTGCACTCGGTGTAATAAATTGAGGCAGAAAAGCCACGAAGAAAACGATGCCTTTAGGATTAAGCGCAGTAACCAAATAGGTGTTGGCAAACAACTTCAAACGCGACGAATCGGACACTGGCACCACCATGTCGGTAGGAGATAAGCCGGCCCGAAACAACTTAATGCCAAGATAGAGCAGGTATAAGCCGCCCACTACTTTTACCACAGTAAACCAAAAAGCAGATACTGCGAGTAACGTCCCCAAGCCAACAAGCGAAGCAAACAATGCGGTGGAATCACCCAGCGCAACAGCGGATACCAAAGGAATACTGGCACGACGACCGTGAGTAGCTGAATAGCTTATGACAGTTAAAATTGTCGGACCAGGAATCACTAGTAAAACCGCCGACGCGGCAACGAAAGCAAACCAAGACTCAATGACCATCCGATGTTATCCTTCTTGAAGTTGGCATTAGTATATTGTACACGCTCAAAAAACTACCAGCGCACTTTACCTAGGGACTGCTGATGTATCGTGATTTTAGGGTCCATTAAACAACAAAATGTGCATAAATGGCTACAAAATGTACTCTATTTTCTATCTACGAAGAAAATACTGTGTATTTGCACAGGATTTTGGGGGTTGGAGCTACTTATATGACTCATTATCTCTTCTTTAAAAGATATTCGGCAAAATTTGCCGCCATCATCTACACAGTCCATCTTTAAAAAGAGCACTATATAGGGCAATTAAACCAGAAGAGATATTTTATCGGCCATGCTTTCGCTACTGCATTGTTTGTATAGATTTAGGGAACCTCTGGGACAAATTCAGTGAATAAGCTCTAGCAAGCAAGTTACCCGTCTGGCGAACAAAGGACTCCCTCTTTACAATGCTTTTTATCGAATTTCGCTCACTTGTATCTTTCTAAATAATATCGAAGTAACAATCACCTCGGTACCATTCACCGCAATATAAAAAGCGCTACACCGCCTTCATACATTGTCGCGGATAGCGGCCATGTCATTAATAACCTACATGTATACAAACCGCGATGTCAGTGGAGGTGAATTGATGGAGACAGCATGGATATTTCATCTTTGACAAAATTCCGTCATAGAGTCAATAAACCATCACAGCACTAATCAATTAGTAATAATAATTATTATTTTTATAACCGCATAGTCAAACTATCTTCGTTTTGCTTGATTAATATCAATTCACCAAAATTATAAAAAAAATAACATTAATGATAATCACTATCAATTGTATTTGTATTTTATAGAAATGAACATTCAGCCTCTTAATCAAGTTTCTGTCGGTGAGCCTGTCAGGGTCGTTCGAATCACCTCACTCGACACCCAATTATCAAACCGCTTAAAGCAGATGAATATTCGATTGGGAAGTTCTTTAAAAATCATGCAATTAAATGATTTAGAGCCACTTCTTGTGGCCATTGGAGATGCACGAGTCGCAATAAATTACGAGTTAGCAGGTTCAATTATGGTCCTGCGCTCAACTCGTTAAAGTAAAGGAATAGCAATGGCAAATTTAGGAGATATATCCAAAGGATTAACAGGTGTTATCAAAGGCTATGCGCAGGGATCTGCTCAATATCGCAAGCATCTCTTAGCATTAGGTTTAACCCCCGGCACCTTATTTAGAGTCACTCGGATAGCCCCTTTGGGGGATCCCATTGAAATTAAGGTGAGAGGTTGTGCAATTAGTCTTCGTAAAGCCGAAGCAGCTGTGATTTCTGTAGAAGTACATGATTAATCAGAGGGAACTGAATTATGTCGAATGAGTTAACATTATGTGTTGTAGGCAACCCAAACTGTGGGAAAACAACATTATTTAACCGCCTAACTGGGGGGCGTCAAACAGTAGGAAATTGGCCAGGCGTCACTGTAGACAAAAAAGTAGGGACAGTCAAAATAGACGGTAAACCAGCGACACTCGTGGATTTGCCGGGCATTTACTCATTATCACCGAATGACTCATCATCAGAAGATGAACGCGTTGCCAGAGATTACATCTTGTCTGGTGAGCCGCAATTAGTTTTAAATATTATCGATGCCGCAAACATGGAACGGAATCTCTATCTGACCTTACAGTTAATCGAGATGAAAGTACCGTTAATTGTAATCGTCAATATGATGGATATTGCTAAAAAACGGCGACTTATTTTAGATCTTGACCAATTATCAAAAAATTTAGGCTGTCCTGTGCTAGGACTCAGTGCAACACGTAATAAAGGAATCAAAGAGCTGCTTGGGGATTGTTCTAAAATGCTAAAACACCCCCAAATTCCCACCGCTGAGGTTGCCTACCCAGAACCCGTTACTCACAGCTTAAAAGAAATTGAGAAAATTTTAGAGGGTGAAAACATCACTAATGCCCACTGGCATGCGGTCCAGTATCTTGAATTCTCAGCCATATCAGAGACGATATCGAACCAAGCCAGTGATTCGCTTAATACACAACGCAGCGCAATTGCAAAACAATTTGACGACGAGCTCGATATTTATATGGCCGATGCTCGATATCAGACCATTTCAGAGGTTGTACAAAGTGTTATTGACCGCCGCGGCGAAGTTTCACAAACAGCGACAGATAAAATCGATAAAGTCGTATTAAATCGATTATGGGGAATCCCCATTTTCCTTGCCATTATGTATTGCATGTTCTTATTTACGATTAACATAGGCAGTGCTTTTATCGATTTTTTCGACATTCTGTTTGGCTCTGTACTCGTTGATGGGCTTGGTCATTTATTAACAGTCATTGGATTCCCCCAGTGGCTCGTGGTCATTGTCGCTAATGGAATAGGCGGCGGGATCCAGACCGTTTCTACTTTTATTCCAGTCATTGGGTGTTTATATCTGTTTTTATCCTTTTTGGAAGATTCAGGATATATGGCTCGGGCTGCTTTCGTCATGGACCGCTTTATGCGCGCTATTGGTCTCCCCGGGAAAGCGTTTGTTCCGTTGATTGTCGGGTTTGGCTGTAATGTTCCAGCGGTAATGGCAACCCGAACGATGGAGAATAAACTAGATCGCATTGTCACAGTGATGATGGCGCCATTTATGTCATGTGGTGCTCGCCTGCCCGTCTATGTCCTCTTTGCTACAGCCTTTTTCCCCCATAATGGTCAGAACTTGGTATTTAGCTTATATATTATTGGGATCTTCGCCGCCGTATTGACTGGCTTTTTACTGCGTAGAACGGCCTTAAAAGGAGCTATTTCATCTTTTGTTATGGAATTACCGCCTTATCACATTCCAACCTTAACAGGTGTGTTGATCCGCACTTGGGAACGTCTAAAAAACTTCATGCTCAGAGCTGGTAAATTGATTGTCATCATTGTCACTGTATTGAGTTTTTTAAACTCAATTGGTACCGATGGTAGTTTTGGTCATGAAGACTCACAAAGTTCAGTATTATCGAAAATAGGCCAAACTATTACGCCGGTGTTCCACCCAATGGGTATGCAACAAGATAACTGGCCTGCTGCGGTTGGGATGTTTACAGGAATATTCGCTAAAGAAGCCGTCGTTGGAACATTAAACTCGCTTTACTCTTCACTAGCGGATCAGCAAAATGCCGCTACCAATACGACTGATGAGCCAGCACAAGCACCTGCGGTAATGGATGGCGTAAAAGATGCCTTTGCAAGTATCCCTGCCAATCTATCGGAACTAGGAGCTTCGTTACTCGACCCGCTAGGGATCCAAGTTGGCGATTTATCAGATAAATCAGCGGCTGCACAAAATGAAGAGGTCGATGTGTCCACGATAGATATGCTCAGCCAGCTATTTAGCGGAACACTCGGTGCTTATGCCTATCTATTGATGGTTCTATTATATATTCCATGTGTGGCAGCTATTGCAGCAATTTGGCGTGAAGTTGGTACTCGCTGGACAATATTTGCAGCCTGCTGGACAACCGGACTAGGTTACGGATTAGCGGTCGTTGTCTACCAGCTTGGAACGTTTACCCAACATCCTGGATATTCAGTCAGTTCAATTGGGTTAGTCATTATTATTTTAGGCGCATTCCTAGCCTGGATTACTCGCTCGTATAAGACAATATCAATGAATCAAGCACAGCATGCTTAAGCGCATATCAAATCTGAGTTACAGCCTAAACAATGGCTGTAACTTGGTAGCAATGAGTTGTAGAGGGTAAATTTTATGAGCCTACTCGAGCTAAGAAAATTTGTGAAAGAACATCAAAAAACTTCATTAAATGATTTAAAGACTCATTTTAAAGTGGATGGGGAGCAAATTGATGCCATGATGCAGATCTTTGTGGAAAAAAATCAGATTAAGCGTGAGGAGTTACAAAGCAGCTGTGGTTGTAGTTGTACTTCCTGTCACCAAAATCGTGACATTATATATTATTGGAATTTACTATAAGTAAATGGAATGATTTTATCAGGTGCGAGTACTATTTATAGATGCGCCTGATTCCATATTAAGTGATTTCAGTCTAATTACTAATTCGGTATTTATTACGAATAACATGAAAAGATGTTGCTTTACTCATAGCATTAACCAACTCCCCCATTAAAATTTAGTCGGTTATATTCTCCCCCACCCCATAAAGCGAGCTTTCTGGTTTAACTACTAAGATTACATTACTTAGAGGATTTACTAGTGTCCACTTTCCCTAAACTGAGACAAATTTAAATGGAGTTTTCTACATTAATAGATGTAGGAGAGAACCATGAAACAATCTCGATTTACTGAAACTCAGATCGTCAATATCCTCAAAGAAGCGGATGCGGGGATGAAAGTGGAAGACATTTGTCGCAAACATGGCATGAGTTCGGCCACCTATTATAAATGGAAATCAAAATACGGCGGAATGGACGCATCAGAACTGCGACGAATGAAAGAGTTAGAAGATGAAAATACCAAACTCAAACAATTATTTGCTGAAGTAAGTTTGGAAAATAAGGCCATGAAGGAGCTCTTCGCAAAAAATGAGTTAATCACTTTAGTTTCGTGGAATACATTGATGGATTTTAGTTCCATTCGTAAGGCAAACATAGAATTTATTAGAGTCTTCATCTATTCCCACTATGATGTGAAGCATGAAGTTCAAATTGTGTTTAGATTTTAAGAAAATATCTTTTATACTTTGAACATCTTGTGGGGACGGCTGTGGTTTATCTTGAGGATGAGAATGCCAGTCACCAATGTAATGCAATCCTTTTTTAAAACAATGAGATATTGTCTTTTGCGCAGAAGACTTATCATGCTTAAAAAATAACTGACGTCTTAAATCTAATTTACTTGGTGCAGAAACATGAGTGATATATACAATATTTTCTGACGTGAGTGGTGAGAATAGTAAGCCGCCAGATTCGAAACCGTTTTTTATTTGTCGATTGGCTAATAATATATCTAGTGCTTGCTCTTCTATCCGGATTATTATCCCAGTTTCCTTGTCTTCAAAATTACACATTTTTCCCCCTAATCTGCCAACTGTTACCCAGATAACAGAGATCCAGAATCTTTGAACCTAAATCGATGTGAAAGCCATACTGCTCCCAACAATTGTTCCATTTACCACCTAGCTTCAATAAGTCATCAGTGTCACCAAACCAAATTGAGTGGCTAGCTTTTAGATTTAAGATATCTTCGTCATTACTCATGAGAATAGATATGATTTTTTTTGCTGCGATAGAGTGAACATGGCCAATCTCTATAGCACCGTACGGTTGGAATTCACCGGCACAAGCGGGAATTTTAATGATAGTTCCGCTTGGCCAACAAGTAGCTGTATTTTTCATTATGCCTACTTGGTGACCACAGCAATGATGTAGCCGATTGAATGCGTCTGATCGAGGTGGGTTTACTATTACATGACCAGCCATCGCGTGAGCTTCTACAAATGAGAATACTATTGGATAAAACTCTTCAGATTGAAGTTTTAAAAGTTGCTGATCTGAGTACCAATTTCCAGTTGCGCTAAATATTAAATCTGCGTTATCCAGATGGTTTCGAAATTTATCACAATAGCTAAACTTTTCATTAATTGCTTTAATATTTACGTATGGAAATTCTTTACATAGTTTGTCTTTTAGAGCTAACGCTTTATTTATATTGTGATAATTAAAACCTAATTCATGGCGACTAAAGTTCTCTGATTGAAGAGATTCTCCGTCAATCAATATTAAATTACACACGCCAGATTTTACTAATAGACGAGCCACACTGGAGCCAATAGAACCACATCCAATAATCGCAACAGTATGTGAGGCAATTGAGTCTCTATCTGCATTTCTGTCTCTACCTACAACCCAAGATGGATCTGTACGTTTAATTAGCCTACCACGAACAGTCATGTTTCGAGTTCGTTCTAAGATAACTTTTAATGGTATTCGATCTCTAAACCCATCAATTGGAGACTTTCTCCCATTACGGCTAAATAGGTTTTTATCAAATCTAAGGCCAACTAGAGCTTGTCCTTCATCGGTTGTAAATGATAGTAATATTTCAGGGCTTGATATTGATTTATTTGATAGTGTTTCTGCGATTAATGCCATGACTTTATTTGACTCGTCTTCAAATTCTTTGATCATGATATCATTTAGATCTTTGACTGTTTTGGGATAGTCTTTTGGGTGAATAGCATTTTTACAGAATATAATTGCTGAATTACCTATTCTGGAAATTACTCTTTTTCTTAATTTTATATCCTTATTATTTTCACTTTTTGGCAATTTATTTTGATTATCTAGCCATTTAACAATTTGCTCTCTTGTATCACCAAAAACATATTCATCATTAGAAAAACGATAACTATATATTAATCTTGAAAGTACATTATTAGGGCTTAACAGTGAGATATCATTTGAGTTTAATTGACTATGATAGTACCAATAACTTAGAAATTCATCTTCAAAATGTTTGTTGATTTTACCCTTTAATGCATTATCTAAAAGTTCAACTACAGTGTATAAAAGCCAAGTTATATATTCAAAATTATTAAGGTCAAGAATATAACGAGAAGGTAGCACACATAGTTCTCCATCTGACTCGAGATGAGGGAAACTTAGAGGCTTGAGCTTTGGTTCTGATAATACTACTGAGGGTGGGGATTGGTTAGGTAGGTTTTCAAAAAGAAACCTTATTAAAACAGATTGCCCGTAGTATTCTAACTGAGTATCGATTTCCCAGCCGGCAATATACTTTCGAACTTTGTAAGAATTTAGTTCGAGTGTCGAGAGTTTTCTAGCTCCAAAAGGAGCTAGAAAACTCTCGACACTATCAAACAAGGCATTTGTAGCCTTAGGCATATCCTTTTCCACCATTTCTGTTTACCGCATTATCTGGGGCGTTGTTGTTTTGAGTGAATGATGTAGCAGGGATAAGCTTCAAGCCATTTCCATTTATTTCAATTACTAATGGTATATTTTTACCGGATTTCTTATGGTCATCTACACATTTGAAGCTACCTGAAACATTATCAAGGATATTTTCGTATTCATTTTTAGCTCTATAGGCAGGCGGATCATTCTGATCATCTTTAATCGTATTGCTGCTAGAAATAATAAAAGCTTTATCCTTTGCATTCCCTATTGCTTCGACTGCCTTATCTGATACTTCAGCATTATCCCCTTTCTCTGATAGACTATCATGTGAGAGCGAATGCCAAGAACAGTGATGAGGCGTTTGTAGTATGTCATATTCCAAAGCTTTTCTATTGCTCTGTGCATCTAGTCTATCGAGCAGAGCTTCCCAACAAACGACTTCAGCATCTCCAGCACTTAGAAAATTGGCAACTACTTCTTCCCCCTTTATCTCATAATTAAAAATCACACTTGAATGATTTTTTCCAAGCTTTTCTTCACTTTCATCTAAATCTGATTTGGGGGTAGGACTAAGTAATTTAGCTGAGAAGTCGTTCACTTGTTTTCCGTTTATTTTTGTAATTGTTGCATCGAGTTCTAAAACAATTTCAGAAATATCCTTTGTTTTGTCCCCTTCATCTTGCCCTAGAATGTAAACATAGTTGCCAGAGGACATTTCTTTATCTTCTTTAAATTTATTTACTCGTCTTTTAACTTCTTTATTTAAAGCTTTAGCAGCTTCACATAACTTATGTGTCTTGCTGGCCCTTCGATAGACTAGTGGGCTTGACCATATTTCGTTAATGAAAATGAGGTCTTTTTCAGCATTCCAATTTTCTGGAGTTTCTAAATGAAAATGATCTTGTATACCTTGACAGTGATCTTCATCTGGATGACTCCAAACAAAGAGGTCAATATATAATCTTTTGTTAGAATCTCTATCAAGTTTGTCTCTAAGCATAGTTAGTACGTCAGGAAGATCATTTCCTTTTCTAATGCGACAATCAATCAGAATCTTTTTATTGGATTCGGTCTCGATTAGCGTCATATCTCCATTTCCTACTGGAAAAAATGTAATTTTAGCAACCATTATTCATCCTTGTTTTCTGTTGTGTTTTTTTTGGAACTTCTAGATTTCTCTATACCAAACAATGACTTACCAATATTCTCAACTTTCTCCATAAATTTATCAACATTTAATCCAGCGAAAAAGGAAAATGCTAAGTAGCCAAAGTCTCCAGAGCTTCCATTTTGCGTGGCGTCAAGCACAACTAATCCAGCTTTCAAAAAAAGAAAAGCAACTAAGCCACATATGGTGCTCGTAATGGGTCTAATGTAGTACCAAACTTCCCATTCTGAGCTCCACTGATTGCGAACGCACTTGTTTAAGTATACCGCTCGAAGGCAGTATAGTATTCCACCTAGAGCTGAAACCATCGCACATTTTAAAGCAAGTTCTATCCCACTGATTTCATTTGGTAACCCAAACGTTTGTAGCCCCATGAACCCAGTAGCTAAAAGGATTAAAGTTACTAGTAAATATGCAATTACTGTTTTCATTCATTGTGGCCTTCTAATACTTACTTATACGAATATACACCATCTTGATAGACATTTTGATTCATATTGAATGTATTATCAAAGACTAGACTGTATAGTTGTTAAATACGTCAGTTATGGCAAACTTTGGGGCAAAGAAGGGTCAGCATAAAGCTGGACATTTATGATAAAAATGCCAGCTCATCGTATGATACTTGAAGAATTTATCGACCAAAAACTACAAAATGTCTAACACCACTGCAAACACAAGAATTCACCAGCTCTGTTTCGGTCAACCGAAAGATTCATTGACGATTGAACATGTATATCTGGATTCGCTTGAATGAAGATAAAATCAGAGTAAAAATCGAAGCAACGAATATTAATCCAAGCGACTTGTTGTCTATTCATAGTGTAGGTCAATACAGGCATTGTCATCAATGCCCAGAGTACCCGGATTTGAAGCTGTTGGGCAAATCATCAACTCCAACTATGCAGAATTTATCGTAAGGCAAAGTGTTGTCGTGGCTACTAGCAGACTTGGCAGAAATATATAGACGTCTCACCAGATAACCTCTTCGTCATTCCGCCTCATCTGGACAACGGCTATGCGTGCCAGTTGTATATAAATGCGCTAACAGCGTGGGTTTTAACCACCTAAATTGCTCAGTTGAAGAAAGAAGATGTACTGATTATCAACGCTGGAAGTTCTGCAATAGGTAAAATTTTTGCGTAGCTATCTTCATCGCTAGGGTTCACTCTTATTGTCGTAACATCGAAGCCTGAAAATTATCCATATGATACAAACCATGTAATAGATGCAAAAGTAGACCTACTCACTCAAATACAGCAACTTGATTTGCCTAGCCCCAATATTGCATTCGACGCTATTGGAGGCAAAGAAGGAACTGAGCTGATTCATACCATCGGCGATAATGGACGGTATATCAAATATGGAACTCTTTCTCTAGAGTTCTATGAGCCTCGCTTCTTTGAATATTCGAAGAACCTAAACATTAACTTCAATACATTTTTCTTACGTTACTGGGAAAATGCTGTTGGTAAAGAGATTCGGCGTGAAAAATTTTCGATGATGCTAGACCATTCCATTGGAACAAATTCAGGATGCTATCAAACTAATCGAGTCTAAGCCTACGAACTTACATGGAAAAATCATTTTGCTACCAATGTAGTAGAGATATGACCATTTACGGCTAGTTATATATCTTAAATTCTGAGGCGTACCCCATAACTAAGTATTTACGTTAAAACACTATAGGGTAATGATTCAATAGTTCAGATTTTGGATTCAGCAACAAAAGAGGTGGCGGTCCTACGAGCAACACCCCGGCACTCGAGTCGTCTGCTGCGGCTGCTCCCTTCCAGGCCTGACCGAGTCCACAGAGTATCGATGCGGGAGAACCCGCAGAACCACCATAGAAGATGTTTAACATTGATGCTAAACGAGGCAAGATAATATCAGTCACTCCATAGATTGCAAGCTGATATTGGCTTAGCCATGACAGGTTGCATACTTTTCAAACGAATAGGCAACCTGTTGTGGAACATTTGCTCACTAGACAACCCAATGAGCAATTGAACGATAATGAACTAAAACAATCTTTGCTGGAGAGTATAAAGATCTTGAGCAAATGGACGACGCATAGTTTCAATACATTCGATAATATCGTGGTGAACCAGTTGGTTATTCTGGATACCAATACAACGCCCACCCTTGCCTTCTAGCAACAATTCAACGGCATAGCCTCCCATCCAACTAGCTAGAACACGGTCACGCGCAGTTGGTGCACCACCACGCTGAATATGGCCCAGGACGGTTGCACGAGTTTCGCGCTCCGTTGCCATTTCAATCCCAGCAGCCAGCTCGTTGACATTCGTGATATGTTCAGTAATCACGATAATAGCGTGTTTTTTACCTTTTAATTTCCCTTCGTTCAAACTTTTAAGTAAATCAGCTCGATTAAAGCCAACTTCAGGGATAATTACGTACTCCGCGCCACCCGCAATTGCGGCTTGAAGGGCTAAATCACCGCAATAACGGCCCATGATTTCAACGATAGAAATACGGTTATGAGATGATGAGGTATCACGGATCCGGTCAATTGCTTCAATTGCTGTATTTAAAGCTGTATCAAAGCCGATAGTATAATCCGTTCCAGCGATATCGTTATCGATAGTGCCGGGAATACCAATACATGGAAATCCCATTTCAGTGAGCTTTTTAGCTCCCATATATGAGCCATCGCCGCCGACCACAACCAAGGCATCGATACCATGTTTTTTCATATTCTCGACCGCTTCTTCCCGAACTTTCTCTTCTTTAAACTCAGGGAAACGGGCCGATCCTAAAAAGGTTCCACCGCGATTAACAACATCAGAAACGCTATAGCGTTTCATTTTTTCAATTCGGTCCTCGTGCAACCCCATATAACCATCATATACGCCATAAATCTCTAGGTCATGAGAAAGACCAGTGCGGACCACTGCGCGAATGGCGGCATTCATACCGGGTGCATCGCCACCGCTGGTTAGTACCCCAATTTTTTTAACCATTGGATTCCTCTCAATTCAATCCTGTTGGAAATTTTGAAAAAAAACTACATCTGATGGCTCTCAAGCCAAGATGACTCATTCTGCATCATTGATAACATAAAGCTCTTTTAACATCAGATGCCGGGTTACCCCAAACTTTATGGGCGTTATTCTGCCACAAATCCATCTAAAATTTAATGCTTCACATCAACACTTTAATCTCAAAGTAAGAATCTTACATTACTGTGATCAAAATAGTGCATTGCTTCGCCATACAGAGCAAAATCTCACCATTGAAATGATAGTAAATTTCACAAAATAACAAACCACCATAAGTTATTAACCACAGAGAATAGTCCGATTCAGAGATGAAGACTCAAGAAAAGCATGGAATCTGATGGCACAGATTGTGCCATCAGCTTAACGGCTATTTGACGTTGTCGTTAAGAGTAAGAATGTTAGTTTTACTAATACGGTGGCGATAAATTTCTCGAAGATAACGTATTGCGTTCTTCACATTATCGATATCTAATCGAATATCATTAATTGAGACAAACCGTTGCTGATCTTCAATCAACTCGCGATATTTTTTCTCATACATTGGCTTAATCGCGTACCAGTTTGTATCCAAAATTTTAGCCGGATTTTCATATTGACTAAAATACTGCTCAATCAATGAGTCATCAAACTCATCAGAGCGGATCAAATCAATAATTGTTTTGTCGATATCATCACTAAAACGATACTCATCTTTGGCAAAGCAACGTTTCATATAAGCAACCATCAAGGTTAAGAAATCATCACTCAAGCAAGGACTCTTGGCAACTAAGGTTGTTAATGACAGGTTTGCTGACGCACCAATAACGAGTGCATAACGCTTCAGTGTCGTATTGGGACACAAGCGATTCAAATGAACTTTGAGCTGATTCAATGAGGTAAACGACAGTTTGTAATCTCGGGGCAGCGAGATAATTGACACAATAGAAGAGCAGTTTTTATAAAAATGCAGCTGATTCAACTCACTTGGGTCAAACCCACTCGCACGGTAACGCTGAATGCTTTCGCGATAATGTTCTGACTCGATCGGTAAAATACTGATCCCTTCAATTGCAGAGGTATCATCATTGAAATGTGGTAAATCAATTGAGCGACAGAACAGATCATCAATATTCACCGACTCTTGATGAACATTATCAGAAACCACACTTTCGGCATACGCAACAGCGACGGGGCCTGCCAAACTCATAAATAGATCGTTAGCATCAAGACGAATAGTTTCAGCAATATCTATCCCAGCACGACGAAAATAATCCTCGTCATAATCAGTGGTCACCGCCTGAGCAGTGAGGATATTGAAGATTTGTTGAGAAATATACTGATTCGCATATTTCTCCATGGTATTCACATCGATGTCTTGAGAATTCTTGCCATTCTCTTGCTCAGCATAACGCATAATGTCATTCGAAATTAACATCATGGCATTCCAAGGCCGGATCCGCTTCATCACATCTGCGGGCACTTCATCTTCTTCACGTTCTTCGTTATAAGAAAAATTCCACTCCTCGGATATATATTTGGTCAACAGTCGCCCAGCATTGATATGTAAGGCTTCAGAAATATCCAAATTATGTCCAGAGATATTGGGTAAAATACAGATACCAGAGGTGAAAATAGGTTCAAACACAAAACTATGTCGTTTATCAACCTGCTGATTTTGCACTACTTTGTAATCGAAGGTCTTACTTAAGTATGAAAATTGCTGCGCCAGGCCAAACTCTGAAGCCATCCCCGAACCAGTTCCGCCACCAGCACTGAAAATATAAAAATACAACCGCGACTGATTCGCTTTAATACCACACGAATCAACCAGATAAGAATGCATATGCCGCCAACTGTCATTACGAAAACTAGCGGTATCTTTGTTGAGAATAATTTTAGCCAAATATTGGCCAAGAATCGGTGCATTCCCTGCCCCACCGGCGTGAACCTCGGAGAGATCCATAATCTGCAATTTGCGATATTCGTTTAAAAAACGTGCTCGACCTTTTTGGTTAGAAAACCGAATGCGACCTTCAATATCCTTATCTAAGTCCCCCAGCATCACAATAGGTTCAATGAGAAAAACAGGTTGAGTACGACTCTTATCATCAAGGGGCAGATGGCGACGGATCCAGCGCATTGGCTCCATTTCTCGTTCATGTGCTTTTTGTTGTTGATATTCCAATTCGCTAAGGTAGCTTGTTCTAGCATTAAAAACGAGGGTAGCAACATCCAAGGCAATGTTAGAACCACAACGGCCTAACCCAATCAGGCAGACTGATGGAAAGCTTTGCTCATTGATTACCGCATCTTCAGAAATCTTAGGTGAAATTTGCTGGCGAACCACATCAAGATTTTCTAAGATCTGCTCTAAGTCATTCTCCGTAAAATAGAGATGTTCAATAGGTAGATTATCTTGGCTCATTACCATGTCCTTTTGTTGAGCACTAAATCAGCATGTACTGTAATTAAGATCGATAATTACTAATAGTGCAAGTTTTATTGCACTAACATGTTAATCTTACGTCATTTTTTCTTATTAATCTCAGAATCAAAAGATGTCTTTTAAAGATATAAAAAAACCGCAAACATGAGTTTGCGGTTTTTAGCTCAGACAAGAAAAATGTCAACTCACGTTATTTTTTCTTTTTACGTTTATCACTCACTTCCCAACGACCATCACGATAATAAGCGGCCCATCCGGTTGCTTTCTTTTCAACTTCAGTCATTACGTATTGTTCTTTATTCTTACGGCTATAACGAACAACAGTTGGATTACCATCTGGGTCATGAGTCGGCGCTTGAGTTAAATAGTGGAACTTCGGTGAAATACGGTCTTTAAACTGCACCAACTCTGCCACTTGAGGCGCTCTCGTTTCTCGTGATTTAGGGAATGTATTGGCTGCCAAGAAAATTCCTGAAGCACCATCACGTAACACAAAATATGCATCACTTTGTGAACACTTCAGTTCAGGCAAATGAACCGGATCTTCGCGAGGAGGAGCCACTTCACCGTTTTTTAAGATCTTGCGCGTATTTTTACACTCAGGATTAGTGCAAGCCATATATTTACCGAAACGTCCGGTTTTAAGCTGCATATCATGGCCACATTTGTCACATTCGACAACCGGACCATCATACCCTTTGAGTTTAAAATTCCCCTCTTCAATCACATAGCCATCACAGTCGGGGTTATTCCCACAAACATGTAACTGGCGATGCTCATCAATCAGATAACTATCCATAGCAGTGCCACATTTCGGACACCGTTTTTTGGCCATTAAGGCCTCAGTTTCCATCTGCTCTTCGTCTGCAGACTCAACTTCCTCGCCAGGGATTAAGTTAATGGTACATTTACACCGCTCTTTCGGTGGTAAAGCATAACCACTACAACCTAAGAACACCCCTGTACTGGCGGTACGAATTCCCATCTTACGACCACATTGGGGGCAATCGATATCGGTTAAGACTGGAACATTAGCCCGCATCCCATCGGCTTCATCTTCAGCATGATGAAGTTTATGGGTAAAATCATCGTAAAATTGATCGAGCGTCTGTCGCCAGTCGCGATGACCATCAGCCACTTCATCTAGCTCTGCTTCCATATTGGCAGTAAAGTCATAGCTGAGTAGATTCGGAAAATTCTCACAAAGTCGATCAGTAACAATTTCTCCCATTTTCTCAGCGTAAAAACGCCGCTTCTCGACATGAACATAGCCGCGATCTTGGATCGTCGAAATAATCGAAGCATATGTTGAAGGACGACCAATGCCACGTTTTTCGAGTTCTTTTACCAAAGAAGCTTCGTTATAACGTGCCGGCGGTTTGGTAAACAATTGCTGTGGGTCAATCGCTTTGAGATTAAGCTTGTCACCTTGTTGTACGGCTGGCAGTGCTTGCTCTTCGTCTTTTTTAGCGCTGACAGCTGGCATCACTTTAGTCCAACCCGCAAAACGTAAGATACGACCTCGTGCTTTAAGCTCGTAGTCTCCGGCCTGGACGGTCAATGTCGTTGAATCATATTGCGCAGGTGTCATCTGACATGCCACAAACTGACGCCAAATTAATTCATAAAGTTTTTTAGCATCATTATCAACATCTTTTAAATCGCCTGATTTAATAGCAACGTTACTAGGACGAATCGCTTCATGCGCTTCCTGGGCACCGGCTTGGCTAGAATAAATATTCGGTTTCCCCGGCAAATACTGTTGACCATACTCAGAGTCGATAAATTCACGAACAGCATGTAGTGCATCTTGGCTCAAATTGGTTGAGTCAGTACGCATATAAGTGATGTAGCCGGCTTCATATAGCCGCTGAGCCAACATCATGGTTCGTTTCACCCCATAACCTAAGCGAACACTCGCCCCCTGCTGCAATGTAGAGGTGATAAAAGGTGCTCGGGGTTTCGTTTGAGTCGGTTTGTCTTCGCGCTTGGTCAGCTCATATTTAGCGCTTTTAAGCGCCTCAAGAGCCACATCAGCTTCAGCTTTGCTATGCGCTTCAAATGTTTTGCCCTGAAACTTAGCTACCTGCATACGCAGCGCATCTTTTTTCTCAGTCAGCAGATCGGTGAAAATATTCCAATACTCTTGAGGAACAAATGCTTTAATTTCACGTTCCCGCTCAACGACTAGTCGCACTGCCACCGATTGGACTCGTCCGGCAGATAACCCGCGGGCAATTTTTTTCCATAATAGCGGCGAAACCATATACCCTACGACTCGGTCGAGGAATCGTCGGGCTTGTTGGGCATTCACACGAGCGATATTTAATTCACCCGGTTTGGAGAAGGCTTGTTGAATTGCTGTTTTTGTGATCTCGTTAAACACTACCCGTTTAAAACGAGATTCATCACCGCCAATAATTTCTCGCAAATGCCAAGCAATCGCTTCCCCTTCGCGGTCCAAGTCGGTTGCTAGATAAATAGTATCGGCTTTAGCGGCTAGTTGTTTCAGCTCATTCACAACTTTTTCTTTGCCCGGCACAATCTGGTAGTTTGCCTGCCATTCATGCTCAGGATCGATCCCCATCCGAGACACCAACGCATTTTTTTCACGTTGTTTTTTGATCTGGGCTTTTTCTTCAGCACTTAAACCTTTTGTCGAAATCGGATCAGCCTTTTTTTTACCTGCTGACGAGCCTCCACTTTTAGGTAAGTCGCGGACATGCCCTACGCTTGATTTAACAACGTACTGATTGCCAAGATACTTATTGATGGTCTTCGCTTTGGCTGGCGATTCCACAATAACCAGTGATTTACTCATTCTTTTAAAATACCGTTGGCCCACTGAAAACTTTCGGGCTTATAAATAAAAATTATATCCAGTCTTGCGGCACATCCTCGCAAGCCCAACCCCAATTTGCAACTCTGTTTGTCTCAAATGAGGTGAAAATAACCACTTATCAACTTATTTCATAATGACAAATTCATTACCTTTCTAACGGTAGCAATCTTATCAAGACGGCACATTCGCTCTATTGAACTGTCAAAAAAACCATAGATAAACAAGCCAGCTTTTGCCATACTTTTACTCTTGAGCAGGGTACAAAAATAATTAAATCAATAAATTCAAGCTTTAACGCTGAGGATGGCTATGAAACACTACGAAGTAAACTTTGATGGTTTAGTTGGCCCCACCCACAACTATGCTGGCTTATCCTTTGGTAATGTTGCCTCGCTATCTAATGCAAAAGCAATATCCAACCCTAAAGAAGCTGCTAAACAAGGGTTGGCAAAAATGAAATCTCTTCATGACCTGGGATTAATTCAAGGCGTTTTAGCACCGCAAGAACGTCCTGACTTAACGACTCTCAGACGACTTGGCTTTACAGGTGCTAATGCCAAAGTTCTAGAAAAAGCTGCATCACAAAGTCCACAGGCATTACTGGCATGCTATTCAGCCTCAAGCATGTGGACAGCCAATGCGGCAACAATTTCACCCAGTGCCGACACTCAAGATGGCCGTGTACACATTACACCGGCAAATCTAGTTGATAAGTTCCATCGCTCAATTGAGCCTGATGTGACAGGCGCCATTCTAAAAGCAACTTTCCGTGACAGCAAATATTTTATTCACCATCACCATTTACCATCTCATCCAGACTTTGGTGATGAAGGCGCGGCGAACCATACGCGGCTTTGTTCTAACTATGGCCGCGCCGGGCTAGAGTTGTTTGTCTATGGGCGTAGTTGCTACGATACCACTCGCGCACATCCCAAAAAATTTCCCGCTCGACAAACATTAGAAGCCAGTCAAGCAATCGCCCGCTTACACCAACTGGATGAAGATACGGCTCTATTTGTTCAGCAAAATCCAGATGTCATCGATCAAGGTGTCTTCCACAATGACGTCATCGCGGTGGGTAACCAAAATGTTCTTTTTTATCATGAACAAGCATTTGTGGATGCACAACAGCTTCAAGATGATATCTGCCATCGCATGCCCGAAACACAACTGCACTTTATTGAAATAGCCGAACGGCAAGTCAATTTAAATGATGCCGTCAAAAGCTATCTCTTTAACACTCAATTAGTTACTTTGAATGATGGTTCAATGGCAATCATTGCGCCAACCGATTGTCAAGAAACCCCCAGCGTTAAAGCTTATTTAGATGAACTTCTAACGAAGAATACACCGATCCAGAAAATTCATTATTTTGACGTGAAGCAATCAATGCGAAATGGTGGTGGTCCAGCCTGCTTGCGTTTACGTGTAGCATTGAGTGAACAGGAAGTTAACGCAATCAATCAATACACTATTTTAAATGATCAACTGTTCGATACACTGAACCGTTGGGTTGAAAAACATTACCGTGACCGGTTAAGTTTTGATGATCTGCGCGATCCTTCGTTAATTACTGAGTCATACACTGCACTGGACGAACTCACGCACATTTTAAAACTCGGCTCCGTTTATCCCTTCCAGCAGCTATAAATTAGCCATTAATTAAAAAGCTCGCTTATCAAGCGAGCTTTTTATAATGTGGATGCGGTTACTGGATTTAACGCATCCAGTCCCATTTACCTTGATTAATGAAGCGTCCCACAGCATTTTCAACGCCCATTGCAACCGATTTACCTAATCGATCTGTGATTTTTTTCTTAATCTGATAGTGAACTTTAACCACTTGGCGCTCTTTATAGTGACGCATCAAATAGTCATCACTGGTTGTGACTTCATCAATCAGGCCATTCTCTAACGCCTGTTTACCAAACCAGTGCTCACCGGTAGCAACTGTTTCTACATCTAATTCAGGTCGATATTGACTTACAAACCCCTTGAAAAGCTGATGTGTTTCTTCTAGCTCTTCACGAAATTTTTCTCGACCATCTTCGGTATTTTCACCAAACATCGTTAATGTCCGTTTATATTTACCCGCAGTAATTTGCTCGTAATCAATATCGTTTTTCTTCAGCAATTTATTAAAGTTAGGAAGCTGTGCAACCACACCGATGGATCCAACAATAGCAAACGGAGCCGCCAGAATTTTATTGCCGATACAGGCCATCATATACCCACCACTGGCCGCAACTTTATCCACAGCTACCGTTAATGGAATGTCAGCACTGCGAATCCGCGCCAATTGTGAAGCTGCCAATCCATATCCATGCACCATTCCTCCACCACTTTCTAAGCGGATCAGCACTTCATCTTCAGTTTTGGCAACCGCAAGAATTGCACTCACCTCTTCCCTTAACGAACGGACTTCTTTGGCATCAATACTCCCTTTAAAATCGATGACAAATAATTTGTTCTGCCCTGGTTTAGGTTGTTTTTTATTCTTTTTACGTTCCGCTTTAACCGCTTTATGATGGATTTTACGCTCGCTTTTACCCATCATTGTTTCACTGAGTTGATCGCTCATCTGACGATACTGTTCAGATAAGTCTTCAATATTTAAGCCACCTGACTTATGGCGATTTTTCATGCCAGCAGCCATAACAATCAATACAATTGCGCCGATGGCTGCAACGATAATGATAGCTTCAATTAAAAAAGTGCCAATATGGTATAAAAAATCCACGGTAATCCTCCGAAAGTGTTTGTTATATTTTAGGATGTCTTGGCATCGAGTGTCTATGGTCTATCATTACAGGCTCGCCATTAGGTATAATTTACTGTATAAAAGTTTTCTCACTCCGAAGACGCAGCGAGGCAATCATGGCAGTTTGGCAAAATCATGACTATCTAAATTTTCAACCACAGGCCAATAGCTTAGAAAATAAAGTGATCCTGGTTAGTGGTGCCAGTGATGGTTTAGGGCAATGTGCCGCCATTGAATACGCCAAATTAGGTGCCGATTTAGTACTTTTAGGAAGAAATCGCCATAAACTAGCCCAAACCATTGAAAGGGTTAATCAATATCCTATTCAGACGCTCGCAATTGATTTAGATTTAGCCATAGCAAGCGCTGAGGACTATCAATCTCTGGCTGCAAATATTAACGCTCAGTGGCACCGTTTAGATGGCGCCCTGCTCAGCGCCGGTATTTTAGGTGAGCTATGTGGCATTAAAGATATTCGTCTAGCCGATTTTGATGAAGTCATCAATATTAATCTTCGTTCGCAGTTACTTTTAACTCAGGCACTGCTACCGCTGTTAAATAATGCCCCAATGAGCTCTTTGGTGTTAACAACTTCAACAGTTGGTCATATTGGCAAAGCACAATGGGGAAGCTATGCCATGTCTAAATTTGCAGTGGAAGGGTTAACACAAACACTGGCTGATGAATATAAAGAAACATCCTTACGAGTGAATTGCATTAACCCCGGGGCAACTCGAACCTCGATGCGAGCCCAAGCCAAACCAGACGAAGACCCGCTTATTTTAAAAACACCTCAAGACATTATGCCGACTTACTTTTATTTAATGGACGATAGCAGTGCTCATATCAATGGTTATTGTCTGGATGCTCAACCCAAATGAGTCGATACCGCGCTCGTACCACCATTGAGCAGTGGCGCATTTTCCAGGCTGTCGTACATTGCGGCAGCTATGCTCAGGCGGCTAAAGAGCTCAATAAAAGCCAGTCATCACTCAACCATGCAGTCACAAAATTGCAAGCGCAGCTCGGTGTGCAACTGCTAGAAGTCAGAGGCCGTAAAACACATCTGACTTCAATTGGGCAAGTCATGCATCGGCGTAGTCAACTATTAATGCAACAGGTGGAAGATTTAGAGCAGCTGGCGCATTCGCTAGAAGAGGGATGGGAGCCAACATTAACCATCGCAGTTGAGCATTTTCATCCAAAAGCAAAAATATATCAGGCGCTAAAACAGTTCCTACCACATAGCCGAGGAACTCGAGTCACCATTTATGACACGGTTTTATCAGCAACTGAAGAAGCGATTACCGAAGCTGAAGCTAATCTAGTGATTACGCCTGAATTACCTCGAGGTGTTTTAGGAACATGCCTTTGCTACAGCAAGTTGATCTTGGTAGCCTATCGTCAACATCCACTGGCACACCTATCTCAGATTGCTTACGATGATTTAACTCAACATCTACAATTAGTGATCCGCGACAACGGTAAACATCCGAATGATAGCCATGGTTGGCTTAAAGCAGAACAGCGCTGGACACTCTCAAGCTTTAGCGAAGCATTAGAACTTCTACTCCAAGGACTCGGTTTTGCTTGGCTTCCTGAACACCTAGTCACCGACTATCTCAAGTCAGGCCAATTAGTTCAATTGAGGATGCGCCGGGGTGCAGTCCGTCAATTTGCTAGCTATCTGGTAGTCTCACGCCCTCAACATCAAGGCCCTGCTGGAGCACTGCTTGAGCAACTTATTCTAAATCAATATCTAAATTAGTTCATTCGCACAGTGAAATTTACGCTAGACTCTTCTATCTATTTTCCCCATTAACCAGCTGATTTACTGTAAATTTAAATGTATTTAATTTAAATCTTCAAAAAAAGCTTGCACAAATAGCGATTTAGATCAAAATTCTATTTACAAAGAAGAATTATTATCATTCCAGTTTCTAAGTCACCTGATGAAGACAATAAGACTTTATATTGATTTAACAGCTCAATCACCAATAGAGATGCTATGACAAACCAAGCAACACAAACCGGTGCACCACAAACCATCAAACAGATGCAGCTCGGCAATCAAGCAGTAATTATCAAGATCAATGGTACATTCCAACAAATTCAAAGAATTCAAATGCTCGGCCTTCGCAAAGGCGGACATATCAAAGTGGTTCATGGACCCGGACGACGAGGGGCGGTTGTTCAATCTGGAGGCGCTCGTATTGCGCTTGGAAAAGAGATTATTGAACAAATTGAAGTCACCCCTATTAACGTCCAAGAGGATCAGACACGATGAGTGATTGCTGCAACACTGCTGAAGTCCATGTTAATAATGCCCCTGTCATCGCACTAGCAGGCAATCCAAACTGTGGAAAAACAACTTTATTTAATCTGTTAACGGGTTCCCACCAGCATATTGGGAATTGGCCTGGTGTTACAGTCGAAAGACGAACCGGATTATTAAATATTAAACGTCAGAAAATGGAATTGGTCGACCTACCCGGCGTTTATAGTTTGCTTGGAGGCGGGAGTGCCGATCAAGCCGTCGCTCGGGATTTTTTACTCGATGAAAAGGTAGATCTAGTCATCAACATTGTCGATGCATCCAATCTTGAGCGACACCTGACGATGACAGCCGAGTTATTAGAAATGGGCAAGCCAATGCTGTTAGTGCTGAACATGGTTGATGAAGCACAATCGCTAGGCCTAAAGCCTGAAGTTGAGCGATTAAGTGCCAGCTTGGGGATTCCTGTTGTACCGATGATCGCCCGTAAAGGTCATGGTCGGAAAGAGCTAGAACAGACCATTGAAGCGTGCTTTAAAAATCCGCAACACGGCATTACAGTTGAATATGATAATGATACCCAGAACGCTCTATCTGAGCTTGAAGCCGCTATTGACAGTTCAGTTAATCCTGCAAGACGTCACTTCGCTGCATTACGCCTGTTAGAAGAACTCTCAAGCACGGACAACGAGCATGTCAATGCGCTATTAAACGAGCAGCGAGCCAAAATCCGCCAGTCTCAAGGCGAAGAGCCAGTTGATATGATCGCCAGTGCTCGGTTTAGCTGGACCTATAAGAACGCTCAGTTAGCTTTTAGCAAAATAGCAGCTAATCCGCGACGACAAAAAATTACAACTTGGTTAGATAATTTGGTATTAAGCGACTGGTTCGGGGTTCCGATTTTTCTAGTCGTTTTATATCTGGTCTTTGTTATTAGTTACAGTGGCGGAAACATCTTCCTCGACTTCTTCGACCAAGCCTCATCGGCTCTACTTATTAGTGGTGTCGGTCACGTCTTATATTTAGTCGGTCTGCCCGATTGGCTTGTTTCGATTATTGCTGGAGGGATTGGTGGTGGCTTGAATCTGGTGATCACCTTTGTTCCACCGATTGGACTCACCTTTTTATTCTTGGCTCTGCTTGATGATTCAGGCTACATGGCTCGAGCCGCTTACGCTATGGACCGGTTGATGCGCCGCATGGGATTACCTGGCAATACATTGGTGCCAATGGTGATTGGCTTCGGTTGTAATGTACCCGCCATTATGGGCTCACGTATCATTGAGGATCCACGTGGCCGGGTATTGACTGTTTTAATGCAACCCTTTATGTCTTGTTCAGCTCGCCTGACAATTTACATGGCATTTGCAGTCGTATTTTTTAGAGAAAACGGGGGTCAGGTTGTTTTCTTACTCTATGTAATTGGAATTATTGTTGCATTTCTAACCGCGTGGCTTCTTGGGAAAACAGCCCTTCGCGGTAATCCCCAGCCATTTGCAATGGAATTACCCCCCTACCGTCTGCCTAGTTTAAACAGTGTATTACTGCAAAGTTGGCATCGCTTGAAAATATTTATGTTTCGAGTTGGCCGAGTCATTGCCGTCATAGGTTTAGTGCTATTTATTTTGCCAGGTATTGGTTGGCAAAATGGGAAATTAACCACCACCGATATAGATCATTCCCTACTCGCACAGGGCAGCCGTGCACTAACTCCTATTTTTACACCGATGGGAATTAAACCCGATAACTGGCCCGCTGTATCTGGGTTAATTGCCGGAGCTGCCGCCAAAGAAATTGTGATTGGGACCATGAATGGGATCTATCAGCGGCAAAACACAGAGGATCTAATGGCCAGCTATCGTCATCCCGATATCTTGAGCAAACTTAAAGATGCCTTGGCTACTATTCCTGCAAATGCCAAAGTATTCTTCTCAACATTAGATGACCCACTTGGGATATCAAGCCTGCACAACGATACGGATGCCCGTCAGGCCTCTGGTGCTAGTAGTGCCACTTTAAAAGCTCTGGCCATCGGATTTACCCCGTTATCAGCCTTTGCCTATATGGTTTTCATCCTATTGTATATGCCATGTGCCAGTACCATGGGTGCTTTGCGCCGTGAAGTCGGTTGGGGTTGGATGATATTCTCAAGTATCTATGGTATTGCTATCGGCTGGGCTGGAGGCACATTAATCTATCAGCTTGGTAGCTATATTTACCACCCTGATAGCTCTTTAACATGGTGTATTAGTATTGTGGTTGGTTTTGTTGTATTGGTTGTCGGATTACGCTGGTTTGGGAAATATCAAGATACTCAAAGCAGCGTGACAATGGAGAGATCTATTTAATGAACCCTTTATTTGCTATTCGTGATTTTATTAAAACAAATCAGGTTGCCAGTGATGTTCAAATTGTCGCATCTCTTGAGCTCCCTAAGCCTGTGGTTCAACAGGCATTAGAGCATTGGTCTCGTCGGGGGATTATCTGTGCCGAACCAGCCACGTGCAGTTCGGGTCAAAGCTGCCGCAATTGTGCACTAGGTGGGTGTCACTCATCTAGTGGCAATCTATATCGTTGGAATATGCCTCATTGAGTCGATCTATACAAAGCGCTACACTACGCGATGTGTATATTTAAACAGGGCTGACCTATGGGTAGTTTACAAGATCAGTTAAGTCAGATAGTTTACTCAACTGACCAAGGGCGAGTCACACCCGAACCAGAACCCGAAAAGATCCCTCAAGGTGATGGTGTTATTCGCCTGCGCCGAGAGACAAAAGGACGTAAGGGTAAAGGTGTGACAGTATTAAGTGGTTTTGGTGTATCCAGTAGCCAACTTAAAGATATAGCTAAGACGCTGAAGAAACATTGTGGTGTGGGTGGCAGTGTAAAAGAATACACGATTGAGATTCAAGGGGATCAGCGAGAGCCTCTGGAAAAATGGCTCAGTGCTCACGGCTACCGTTTTAAGCGAACGGGTGGATAATTCACTGATATATGCGCTATAGCGCGCCTTACCTGCGTAACTATTTCATTCAATGATATGGCTCACCTGTAAGATTTTTCTTTAAAAGCAACCAACGCGGTGTACCTCTAAGTACACCGCAGATTGGATTAGAACAATGCAGCATTGATCCATAAATGGGTCATAATCGCCCCGATATACCCAAGAGCAATAACCGGGAACCAGCGCAAATGACCAAAGAAGGTATACATTCCACGAGCTTGCCCCATCAAAGCAACCCCTGCGGCAGAACCAATAGATAACAAGCTACCACCAATCCCTGCCGTCATTGTTACCAACAACCATTGACCTAAACTCATAGTTGGATGCATGGTTAATACCGCAAACATCACCGGAATATTATCAACAACAGAACTTAACACCCCAACGACAATATTGGCATAAGTCGGATTCCAGTTCGCGTACATAGCGTTAGAGACCAACTGTAGATAGCCAACAAATCCTAGCCCACCGACACACATGACTACGCCATAAAAGAATAACAGCGTATCCCATTCGGCCTTGGCAATACGATTAAAGACATTAAATGGCACGACACTTCCCAAGTAACTCAGAGCTTCTTGATCCCCCCGAGCATGAGCATCAGATTTCAAAGCAGCCAATTTTTTCGGGAAAGTACGACGTAAATAGAACCCCATTAATTGTAAATAACCCAAACCAAACATCATCCCCATCACCGGAGGTAGGTCTAATGAGTTATGCACATATACAGCCGTCGCAATCGTCAGTATAAACAACGCAATAATTCGTTTGCCGCCCCGTTGCATCGCAATATTTTCACTGGTTGATTTAACGGGTCCTCGTGGAATAAAGAAAGTCATAATTACGGCTGGAATGACAAAATTGACCACCGCAGGGATGAACAAATCAAAGAACTGATTAAAGTCAACCACCCCTTTTTGCCAGACCATCAGGGTCGTGATATCCCCAAATGGGCTAAAAGCTCCCCCGGCATTGGCACCAACCACAATGTTGATACACGCCATATTAATGAATCGCTTTTCACCTTTAGCTACTTTTACAACTACCGCACACATCAATAATGCAGTGGTCATATTGTCCGCAACTGGCGAAATCACAAAAGATAACACGCCGGTGAACCAGAATAAGGCTCGATACGATAATTGCTTACTCACCAGCCAGCAACGCAACTTATCGAATACTTGGCGATCTTCCATTGCATTAATATATGTCATAGCGACTAACAGGAACAATAACAACTCTCCATACTCTTCCAAGTTTGAGCTGAATGCCTGTTCAACCCACGCCGCATGGGGTGAGCCTCTCTCAGCTAAACCAATTGCAAACCAGATAATCCCTGCTGCAATTAATACTGGTTTGGACTTATGTAACAGAGTCAACTCTTCGGTTGCGACCAAGAGATAAGCAACAATAAAAACGATCAAACAGAGCCATGCTGTTGATGTTCCAACGAGTTGAAGGTGGGGAGTAGAGCTCTCAGCTAAAGCGGGGAAACTAAAGCCTAACATTAGCCAAACGCTCCAACGAAGATATTTAGACATAATCATTCCTGTTAGTGAATTCGCGTTCTAGACAGCAAAGCGCAATAGATGACCTCTGCTGCTATTTACCAGATAACCACAAATCCATTTGTGTGTATAGATAACATCATTGATAACTCAATGATTAATAATAACTATTACTTTCAGATCAAGAGATAACCTGCTGCAACGAAAAAATACTGGGTATAAATTGTGATACGAATCACTATAGGCCAAGTTGATGAAGATCAGCTATCGCAATTATATTGAAATATAATTTCATATACGTGTTATTATATAACCAATCATGACTCAAATTTTCACAATTCCGCAGCTATGTCCCGATTTCAAGGCGACTTAACAAACCAATAAATGAATCTCCGTTCACCTATCGATGGTGTTAAATATTCACTGAAATCAAGTTACAATAGTCGCCTGTTTTTAAGGAATAGTTTTCATGAAATCGTTCAATCCCGATGAATTTAGAAATCATTTTCGTTGTTTTTCAACTTCTGAGACACTTGGGATTTATCTTGATAATGCTGCGACAACGCAAATTCCTGATGAAGTCCTGCAAGCTCTAGCCAGTTATTATAGTTCCGGTAGATCAAATGTGCACCGCTCTTCGTATCCATTAGCCAATAAGCTCACACAGCAATTTGAACAAGCCCGAACCATTGTCGCTCAATGGCTCAATGGATCAGCCAGAGGAGTGATATGGACATCAGGAACGACCGATGGATTAAATCGCTTGGCTGATGGCTTAAGAGGCCATTTTAAATCAGAACAAACCATCCTCGTATCCGCTTTAGAGCATCATGCCAATTTGGTTCCTTGGCAACAACTATGTGTAAAGGATAATCTAACACTAAGGATTATCCCTACGACTGAAACGGGTGATATTGATTACGCGGCCTACCAACAACTACTGCAAATTCATAATGTTGCTGTTGTCTGTTGTTGTCACGTTTCCAATAGTTTAGGCGTATGTAATGATGTCCAGGAGATCACTCGACTCGCTCATCAACATGGTGCTTTAGCCATTATTGATGGCGCCCAAGCCGTCGCTCATTTAGATATTGATCTTCAATTAATCGATTGCGATGCATATCTATTTTCTGGCCATAAAGTTTATGCGCCGACCGGTATTGGCGCAATAGTGGGACAAACTCACTTTTTAGAGCAGCTACAACCCTGTCGCTTTGGTGGCGAGATGGTGAAAAAGGTCACATATCAAGATGCCACTTTTCGCGAACTGCCCTATCGTCTTGAACCTGGCACACCGAATATTGATGGCGTTCTTGCGCTTAGTGCCGCAATTCGCTTTTTAAGTGCTCATCAAGAAGGCAAACAAGCATACGAGCAACAACTTTTAGCGTATTGCGAATCGCAATTACACCAAATTAAAGAGCTCACCATCCTTGCCCATCCGAAGCACCGCTGTGGTGTTATATCCTTTGTCGTTAATCACGTTCACCCATTTGATATCGCAGATTGGTTAAATAACCAACAGATTTCGGTGCGCTGTGGTTTCCATTGTGCAATGCCTATCACCGAACAATGGGCCCATCAGGGGAGTCTTCGGATATCGCTAGCAGCCTATAATACCTTCTATGAAATTGATCAATTTATTGAGTCACTCAAACAGGCGATTGATATTAATTTATGATGATTTACCCACAAACATCGAGCTTGCCTGATTGGCAAAGCTTACAAGTTTTATTCACTTCAGCGACCAGTTATGAGGAACGCTACCGTCAATTATTATTATTAGGCAAAAAATTTCCAGCAATGCCAGAGGATTATCGTCAGGAACAAAATGAAGTATCCGGATGTGAAAGTCGCAGCTGGGTTTATACAGAAAAAAATCAATTATGGTGCGATAGTGAAGCCCGTATCATTCGAGGATTAATGACTATATTATTAAGTTTAGTGAATCATTCAGATTATCAATCAATAAAATCGATTGATTTAATCGCTAAGCTCGAACAATTAGGACTCCGTCATTATATTAGTGAATCACGAATCAATGGTATTCAAGCAATATGGCAACAACTCTCTGCTTTACAAACAATATAATGTGATATTAATCTCGTTTAAGTTCAATTTTTTCTAATTATATTGGCTAATTAATTCGATTTTTTATTCCTATTAGAAAGCTCTTGCAGCTGCTTAGAGTAAGTGTAATACTGGATTAGTTTGGAATAATTGGCAATATTTATGTTTTTCAATGATCATGTATATGCTCCTGTAACTCATAAGTACGTCTGTTCTTTCAAAGTAACACGAAATTTATTAAATGCAGGATCATGATATGTCTACACGATTAACTGGCACCGTTAAATTCTTTAATGAAACTAAAGGGTTTGGTTTTATTTCTCAGGCTGAAGGCTCTGATGTATTTGTACACTTTAGTGCAATCCAGTCTGATGGGTTCAAGACCTTAAAAGACGGTCAGCAAGTCGAATTCACATTAGGCCAGAGCCCGAAAGGCCCTCAGGCAGAGAACGTTGTTCCTCTGTAAGTAAACGGCATAGAATAAACAAAAATAGCCGCTCAGTGCGGCTATTTTATTTAAAGACCAAAAAGTTATGGCCTTTATCACTATTCTTTATACGGGCATTTTTTCTAATTCTAATACCACCATATCACCAAATTCATCTGTCTTAATTAATTTAACATCCCGCCCTTTAGCAAGATCAGGTGTGCAGTAGCCTTTTGCAAAAACAGATTGCATCGCCTGCCAGAGATTATTGGCTTCTTGCTTCATACCAAAGCTCATATCCAACATCAGAGCAACTGAACCAATCATCGAATATGGGTTAGCGATATTCTGCCCAGCAATATCCGGGGCACTACCATGAGATGGTTCATAATAAGACTTTTCTGGACCAACACATGCTGAAGGCATTAACCCCAAAGATCCCAGTATTCCTCCCCCAAGATCACTTAAGATATCGCCAAACATATTTTCCATAACCATCACATCAAATTGCTTAGGATCCAGACATAAATAAGTTGCTGCCGCATCCACCAGAATATGTTTCACTTCAACATCTGGGTAGTCTTGACCAACTTCACCGACAATTTCATTCCAGAGAACACTTGATTTAAGTACATTACTTTTATGGATATTATGTAATACTTTTTTACGTGAGCGAGCCGTATTAAAAGCAACTTGAACAATCGCCCGAATCTGCTCTTCATCATACTCAAGCAATTCTTTCACATAGCGTTTGCCATTTGCATCAACGCCAGTTTTTTTCTCACCGAAATACAATCCTCCGACCAGTTCGCGGATAATCATAAAATCGACGCCATCTCCAATGACTTCTTCTTTCAGTGGTGAAAAAAACGATAGTTCTTTCGGTAAGTAGACGGGCCGAAAATTAGCAAATGTATTGTATCGGCGCCGCATTGGCAGCAAAGCACCTCGTTCAGGCTGCTCATCGACCGGAATCTTTTGAGACTGCTCATGACTTAGGCCAATCGTTCCTTTGAGGATAGCATCGGCTTCATCACAAATTTTTATCGTCTTTTCAGGAAATGCTTTACCAGTCTCAAAATAGGCTGCTGCACCAAATAGTGCTTCTTGCAAATCAAAGCTTACATCTGCATGACGTTTCTCGACAGCTTTAAGCACTTTAATCGCTTCATTCATGATTTCTGGACCAATGCCATCACCAGCCAGCAACGCAATTTTATACTGTTTCATTCGTAACTCCTGAAGGATAATCTTTAAATTCTCATACCAAGTAACATCTCAAGACAGCAGATAGGTCAGAGATTATCTGATTGATTCATTTAAAATTAAGTTATTTTATGTTCTTTAAGCTTCTTTGCTACAGCCGTATGTGACAATCCGAGTTTTTTTGCTAATGCTCGAGTACTTGGGAACTGCGGGTAATAATAGCTTAAAAGTAATTTCTCAAAATCTGCCATCGCCTGGTGATAGTCTTTATCAAGTAAACCACAAATCGCAGTGTCAGCATTAGCATGCTGATTAGCGTAACGAATATCTTTCGTTGACCAGGCGCGAAGACCAGTATGTGCTATGGTATCACGTAAAACCTGCAATAGTTGGCTAATATTGCCTGGCCATTGACATTTTTTAAGGAATTGTTGCACCGAACGGTTCAAAATAGGTGATTGTGCCCCTTTGCTTATGAAATATTCATTCAACCATGCTTGCGCTAACTGAACACTGTCCTCCGGACGCTCTCGCAAAGGTGGTAAACGAATGATCTGCCCAAATGCACTATAAAAAGAAACTTCGCCATATCGGGCAATAAGTTCTTCAGGAGAGAGTAATGAAGTATAAACCGCTTGAGCGACAAAATGCATTTGCGCAATAATTCTAAGTATTTGTTCCGAGGTAAAACTTTCGATCTGATAAACGAGCACCATCTCTGGACGGCTGGCAGCCAGATCTAAAAGTTGCTCATCTAATGCCTCATCATGAATCGGACCAGAAATAACGGTCATATCACCCGCTGAATTACCACGGAAATGATTCAACAGCTGAGCACAAAAGCGTTTTCCCGTTCCCACTTCACCATAAATCAACACGGATCGCGGTAAACTGGCAATCTCTTTGATCTGTTCAATAATGCGGATATATTCCGGGTCGTGAGCGATTAAGCCAAATGGCGCAAAACTATCGCGAATGCTCGCTAAATCTAAATCCGGAATGAACTGACTATCAGAGCGAAAACTCATTAAAGCGCTTGGAAGGTGAGACAGCGACAAATTATCGACCAGTGGTTCAACATAAGCTCGGTAGGCTCTCCCCCCTAAATAAACTTCAATAATTTCAGGGCGACCATTATCACGACCCAACCAGCGCGTAATAGAAAAACCTTTGACCCAGTTCCCCAATGGTTGCCCGATCAGGTCCCCCATTAAACATCGGCAAACATAACTCACAGCCTGGTTGGTTTGTAAAATTAAACCATTGCGATCAATTAAAATAACAGGATAAGAGATTTGGTTAAGTAACAATTGCAGTTCCCGACGCCCCAGCTCTGATGGAACAACATCAACCGTCCTCGCGTCATAGATCTGCTCATTGCAACGTAGTGCTCCGAGCATCTGTTTTAAATCACTAAACTCAACTTTTGAAATAGTGACATACAGATAGCCCGCTTGATTCGATTCAATTGCTTCAAGACTGACTTGATACTGATTCAATACATCAAAAACTGAGGAAACGACGTCAATACCACAAGGGCATACTATTTCCAAACACGTCATAATTATCCCACATTTCGTTCTGCCAGTTCATCACAGCGTGCTGCCATAATAAAATCCATTTCAGTCAAGCCCTGACAGGACTCGCTCCACCAAACGACTTGGACCCATTGCGACTGAATCGTCAGACGTGGATGGTGATTCTCAAGCTGAGCCATATTCGCAATCTGATTCGCTAACAACATCGCATCAGCAAATTGAGTGCAGCGGTATTTTTTGACCAGACGAGAAGCATTATCCACTTGTTGCAATTGCCAATGGTCCAGATGAGAGAGCAATTGGGAAATTTGCGACTGATCTAACGCGTTAGCCTTAATTTGTTCATTCTTAGCCATCTGTGGCACTCCTTAACTCCTCATAAATCCAATATAGCCGATTCAACCGGCAAAAATCACCCTTTGCTAGACATTTGCATAATATCTTTTAACAATTGGCGTTGTACTGACGCCAATTTGGGCATCTGTTCGGCTGAGAGTTTAAATGGTCGGCAAACTTGCAGACACTGATATCCTAAACGGGCCGTCAATAATCCGGCACTCAAACCATCAGCAGCACTAGCCGATAATTTGCGAGTCAATCCAGTCCCCATCATCTCGACCCCCATATCACTGATCACCTGTGAAACGCCAGCAAAAGCAATATTCGCCAATACCGTTTTAACCAATAAAGTTTGCATCATCATGCCCGATGGTAATCCATATAAGCGGGCCATCTGTCGCATCATGCATAAATTCCGCCACATCATTAATGCCATGTCTAAACTCGCAGATGGACTCAGTGCCAACATGACAGCCGACTGGGAACTGTAACGCAACACTAATTTTTTGGCTTTTTTATCTTGAACACTTAGGACTTTATTTTCAAAAAATCCCAGAATTTCTCGGGTTTCATGATAAGGTTCCAATCCAGCTTGCCAATGGTCGCTGTTTTCCCCCATGTTCAGAGCCATTTGATTAAGTTGTCTGATCAGCTTCTCTTTAGGTGCACCCGAGGCAGAAAACTGTGCAGATAAATCAAGATTAGAGCGTTTTTTAAAACGGTACACAGCCCAAAGCTCGCGTAGAATAGCAATAAAAATGATCAAACTGACTACAACCACTGCAACCGAATATAACGAATTCGCGCCCCACGGCTGAAAAATTAGTTGGTCAACAGCCCGGAACAACGGCCAGATAATAATCACCGCCAATCCTAGCGCTAAGGCTTTCCAATACCATTGAAGTTTTAAGCTTTGAGATGGTTTATCAACATCAAATGATAAATCATGGTTATATTCATCTTCGTCAACTCGTTGCCAGTTTGGATCACTGGTAAAATCGATACGCTCTGATAATGAGTCTTCGACAGGTGAATCATTTTCTAATTGAGATGAAAAATTTTCTCGTTGTGCGAGTTTATTCATACCAACCTCCCGGCTCACAGCAGCGAACGATGTTATACAAGTTTATCGCCTATTAAATATTCTAATAACGCATCAAGACGCATATGTTTCATTGGCTGACCGACTGGCGTTGCAATAGGCAAAAACGAAGGATAATCAAAATGATGGGTATCCCAAAAATGTGCCTCAGGAACCTCTTTCGGAACGCCACCAGGAAAAACATTCAACCATTGCCCCGTCTTTAATTCTTTGCCTCTCAGGGCCGGCTTATTCTGGATTTTTCCCTGCTCTGTTGCTACCACAGCACTAGTGACCATCGTCTGATACTCGATACCGTTAAACCGTAATCGCCCCATTGCACTGGCCAACAAATCATCGATCAATAACGACAAAGCGGGATATTGATCCATCGTAATTCGGTCCGCTTGAGTAGCGGCAAACAAAACTTTATCAACACGGGGAGAAAATAGCCGATTCAATAAACTCCGTCGCCCATAGTTGAAGCTTTTTAACACTTCACTCAGTGCCTTTTGCAGTTCAGAGACGGCACTTGGCCCATAATTAAGAGCATCGAGGACATCGACTAAGACAACTTGGCGATCAAAACGGCTAAAATGTTCTTTATAAAAAGGCTCGACAATGTGACGTCGATAATAGTCATAACGCTGTTGTAGTACTTTAAAACAACTCTGTTTTGAATATTGGCTACTATTGGAAGCCATTTTGCCTACCCAAGGGAAAAACTCCAGCACAGGAGCATCGTTAAGTTCACCGGGTAATAACAGCCGGCCCGGTGTCAACCAATATCCGCCCTGCTGGCGCGAAGCGACTAAACATTGTCGATAATCCTGAGCCATCTCTTTTAATGGGACATCAGCGGCCTCAGCAGATGGATCTAACTCGCTGGCTTTACGTAAAAACGGCTCCGCCAATGGATTAGATTCAAGCGTTTTCCGAACATTATCACTCCATTGCTGGTAGGACTGCTCTAACAGAGGCAAATCTAACAACCACTCACCTGGATAATCAAACAAATCCACCAACAAGTCGCGGCGAGGAGTCAGCTTTTGACGCAGACTCCCTTGAGGCTGGTAGCGAATCGTCAACCGAATTTCATTCAACGTTTCCGTCGCTTGTGGCCATTGCCCATTGGCAAGCTGCTCACGTAATGGATCGTATGGGAATGTCGGAATATGCAACAAATCATAACGAGATTGCGTACATCCCAGTAATCGTCCACTCGATGCGACTTTCCACATCGATAAATTAGCTTTATTCCAATTGAGTAAGGCATCTATCAAAGCCGTGACAAAGGTTGTCTTACCACTTTGGCGAAGACCTGTCACCGCGATACGTAGATGTTGGTCTGTCCCTCTTTTAAGCCACTCCCGCCCAACAGTTTGCCAATTTGAATGCAAATAGCCCCCTTTAACCTCGCTCTAAACATTTATCACATAATGAATTTGACACTATGTCAATTTAAGTTTTTAGTTTAACTGATTGAAGTATGCATGAAAAAAACACAAATAGAGGTCAAATGTGTAAAAATTGTCCTGATTATTGGTGTTAAAACAAAAAAATATATCAAAACGGTAGATACTGATGACCAGAGGCTTTTATAATTCGTTCCCAAAATCATCATGTATTCTTATTTTATGTATCATGTTTTTTGATGGTTTAATGCGATTGAACCTTAGTCAATCATCTTAAATATTATGAGGGTAATGCTGAAAGGGATTGCCTTAACGATTAACGACAGGAAGTAAACGATGCTACGTTACTTCATCAGGCGTATCATGCTATTGCTGATAACGCTGCTTATTCTCAACCTGATTGCGTTTGGATTAGATCGCTATCAAAATGGCGGAGTCGTCCCAGAACATGGGAATGTAATCTTCTTATTTGGTCAATTTGTCTGGGATAATTTACATGGTCAATTAGGTGTTTCTCCAGTTAGCGGACATGAAGTCATGCATGATATTCTTCGCGTGTTCCCTGCGACATTGGAACTGTGTTTTGCATCGTTCATTATTTCGCTCATCATCGGGATCCCGTTAGGAGCAGTCTGTGGATTATTCCGTCGCCATTGGATCCGTCGAGTGATCATTAGCTTAACGATGGTCGGATACAGCATTCCAGTTTTTTGGTTAGCCATATTATTCGTGATGAACTTTTCTCTTGACCTGGGATGGTTTCCTGTTGCGGGACGATTTAATCCGTTACTGTATATCCCCCATGTGACTGGTTTTAGTTTAATTGATGCTTTTTTAATGCCGGCACAAATCCGTCATGTTGCAGTTATGTCGGTCTTACATCACTTAGCGCTCCCAGCACTGGTATTGGCTATTTTGCCAACCACAGAAGTGATTCGACAGCTCTCGAGTGCAATGACAAAAGTGATGCAAGAGAACTATATTAAAGCGGCAGCCCTGAAAGGGTTATCAAAATCAGAAATTGTCTTTCGCCATGCACTTCGCAACACATTACCCAATATATTCCCTACATTAGGCTTACAATTTGGCAGTGTTCTTACCATGGCAATGGTCACTGAAACCGTATTTTCATGGCCAGGAATTGGTCAATGGCTCATTAATGCTGTCTATCAGCATGATTATGTAGCCATCCGAGGTGGCATGTTAGTTGTTGCCAGCTTTGTGATCTGTGCGACGGTATTGACCGACCTGTTCACTGCGATGACGTATCCTATTCGTCGCAAGGAGATTTATGAGCAACTCAAATAATATCTTTGCTGAAGAATATATTCCGTCAACACCGGTTCGGATTTGGCGTAATTTTCATAATAATCGACTGGCGATGATCGCATTTTGGATTTTGCTCGTATTTATCGTTTTAGCTATCGCGGGCCCGTATTTGGTGATACATCCAATTAATCAGATGAGTTCTCATCTGTTGATCCCGCCATCATGGGATGATCTTGGCTCAATGGAGCATTTCCTGGGAACCGATGATTTAGGCCGTGACGTTCTATCTAGGCTGATCTACGGCACGCAATTAACCTTTGGTGGCGCGCTGCTTGTCATTTTAATTGCACTGTTTATTGGGGTCCCGGTCGGAATTTTAGCGGGGGTAACTCGAGGGTTCAAATCAAGCGTGCTACACCATTTAATGGATACCACGCTTTCTATTCCTTCATTGTTGCTGGCGTTATTATTCGTCTCACTGATGGGCATGGGGTTAGAAACAACGCTATTAGCGGTAACGTTAGCGCAAATTCCTAAATTTATCCGTTCGACATTTTCAGCTGTCGTTGAACAGATGCAAAAAGAATATTTGATGGCTATCAAGCTGGATGGGGCTTCTCATTTTCATATTCTTAAATATGGCATCTTGCCTAATATTCTTGAAACCATTGTCAGTCAAACAACTCGTGCTCTCTCGTCGGCGATTTTGGATATCGCTGCTTTAGGGTTTATTGGGATTGGAGCACAACCGCCATTACCCGAATGGGGAGCGATGATGTCAGCAAGTCGAGACTTATTACTCGTCGCACCTTGGACGGTAACGCTACCGGGAATCGCCATGGTGATCTGTATTCTGTCAGTCAATGTAGTCGGTGAAGGTTTGCGACAGGCGCTTAATGAGGGGATCGAATAATGGCATTGCTCGATATCCGCAATTTAACAATCGAAATTGAAACCCCTGCTGGATTAGTCAAAGCGGTCGAAAGAGTCAGCTTAACTATGGCTGAAGGCGAAATTCGCGCATTAGTTGGAGAATCAGGTTCAGGTAAAAGTCTCATTGCAAAAGCACTACTTGGAGTGACCAAACCAACCTGGCGAATCCGCGCTGATCGTATGCGTCTGGGGAAACTTGATCTGCTCAGTTTAACCCCGAAACAACGCAGGCAGATGATGGGGCGTGAAATAGCCATGATCTTTCAAGAACCTGCGAGTTGCTTGGATCCAGCAGAGAAAATTGGTGAACAGCTGATTGAAGCCATACCTTGGAGTTTATTTAAAGGTAAAATCTGGCAGCGGATTGGCTGGCGCCATAAAGAGGCTCGGAATTTATTGCATCGGGTTGGAATAAAAAATCCACGACGTATTATGCGTAGTTATCCTTATGAACTTTCCGATGGGATCTGCCAAAAAATCATGATCGCGATGGCGATTGCGGGTCAACCACGGTTATTGGTTGCTGATGAGCCAACCACGTCGATGGAAACAACCACTGCTATGCAGATTTTGCGTTTGCTCGATAAGCTCAGCAAACTCAATAACACAGCGGTATTATTAATCAATCACGATTTTCGAACATTAGCTGATCTAGCCGATCAAGTGACTGTCTTATATTGTGGCCAAACAGTTGAGTCAGGACAATCCAAGCAGGTACTGGATAATCCACATCATCCATATACATCGGCATTAATCAATGCCGTCCCTAATTATCTTGATGGTCTGGAGCCCAAAAGCCGTTTGCCCTCTCTTCCCGGTGCAACGCCATCTTTACAACACCTGCCCATTGGCTGTCGACTCGGACCTCGCTGCCCTAGAGCGCAACGTGAATGTGTGCAACAACCAGCACTTGTGCAATTTAAGAATCACTATTTTGCCTGTCATTATCCACTGAACTTTGAAGAGGATCGTGGATGAGCGCATTATTAGAAGTAACGAATTTATCACAGCATATTCGTGTGCATGATAATTGGTTTAAACGCCATTCGATACCTATTTTAAAATCCGTCAATCTCACTTTAAAACAAGGGCATACGCTATCATTAGTGGGCGAATCGGGTTCAGGAAAATCAACTTTAGCAAGACTCATTGCAGGATTAAATCGCCCCACTGAAGGAGAAATTAGTATCAATGGGGAAGTTTTACACTATGGTGAAAATGCCAAGCGTTGCAAATTGGTTCGAATGATTTTTCAAGACCCCAATACTTCATTAAACCCACGAAACCGTATTGGTCGAATCTTGGAAGTACCACTGGCACTGAATACGTATATGACGGATCGTCAACGTTCTGAGCGTATCGCATCAACCTTGAAACTAGTCGGATTACTCCCTGAGCATGCGCAATATTATCCGCAGATGCTCAGTAACGGCCAAAAGCAGCGAGTTGCCCTCGCTCGCGCACTCATTCTCAACCCCAAAATCATTATTGCAGATGAAAGTATCTCATCACTGGATGTCTCTGTACGTTCACAAATCATTAACCTATTATTGGAGCTGCAAGAACGATTCGGCTTGAGTTATATTTTAGTCTCCAACGATTTGGGGATGGTAAGTCATATGAGTGACCAAGTAGCAGTGATGCACCAAGGAGAGATTGTCGAATGGACTCAGACAAAAACTCTATTTGAAAGCCCGCAACACAGTGTGACGCAACGATTGCTTAATGCTTACTATACCGACTTCAAAAAGTAATGTTCATATGAGGCTAACTAAGTTAGCCCTTGGTTATGTTATGATATACGCGTTTTACATTCGCCTTATTCAGTTAACAATTGAATAAGCCAAAGGAACCATATAGATGATTATTAAACCTAAAATTCGTGGATTTATTTGCACGACCACCCATCCTACAGGCTGTGAAGCTAATGTGAATGAGCAGATTAGCTATGTGAAGAGCAAAGGCGCAATTGCCAATGCCCCTAAACGGGTTTTGGTGATCGGTGCATCAACTGGGTATGGCCTAGCCTCGCGAATTACCGCTGCCTTTAGTGGTGGGGCCTCTACACTAGGGGTCTTTTTAGAAAAAGCACCTAAAGAAAAAAAACCTGGCTCAGCAGGCTGGTATAACAGTGCAGCGTTTGAAAAAGCAGCTCATGCCGAAGGCTTATATGCCAAAAGCATTAATGGTGATGCATTCTCGAATGAAATTCGTCAAACCACAATTGAGCAAATTAAAGCCGATCTGGGGCAAATCGACTTAGTTGTTTATTCTTTAGCCTCACCTGTTCGAAAAATGCCAGATACAGGCGAAGTCATTCGTTCAGCCTTAAAACCAATTGGTCAATCCTATAAAGCTACAGCAGTAGATACAAATAAAGACGAGCTATTTGAAGCAACCGTCGAAACTGCAACCCAAGAAGAAATTGACAACACAGTTAAAGTGATGGGCGGTGAAGATTGGCAGCTGTGGATGGGCGCTTTAAAAGATGCCGGTGTATTAGCCAAAGGCGCTCGCAGTGTTGCCTATAGTTATATTGGAGCTGACTTAACATGGCCTATCTATTGGCATGGCACAATCGGCCAGGCGAAAAAAGACCTTGACCGTGCAGCAGCTCAAATCAATGCCAGCCTAGAAGATATTGAAGGTGGCGCCAATGTTGCCGTACTGAAAAGTGTTGTCACCCAAGCAAGTGCAGCCATTCCCGTCATGCCATTATATCTAGCAATGGTCTTTAAAGTCATGCAAGAACGAGGACTTCACGAAGGCTGTATCGAACAGATCCAGCGTTTATTTGAACAGCGTCTTTATGGCCAAGCTGATCAAATCCCTCTGGATGACGAAAACCGGATTCGCTTAGATGATTGGGAACTCCGTGAAGATGTCCAGTCGGCCTGTCATGAATTATGGCCACAACTGACGAGTGAGAATTTTCAGGAAAAAACAGCCTATCAATTCTATAAAAAAGAATTCATGCGATTATTTGGATTTGGCTTAGATGGTGTCGATTATGACGCAGATGTTAATCCAATCGTTCCATTTAGTCCCATTGAAGTGTAATCTGCTTTTTAGTCGTTCTGATAACAAAAAGCCATCTCATAGAGATGGCTTTTTTTAATCTCGCTGCAGCTCTTTAGGCAGTGGTCCTACCCGATTAAAAGTGAGCTTACCGACCCGCGGCTTACGAATAAATAACCGCATTCGGTCATTGGAAATCACATACTTTTGCTCACCTAAATTCGTCTCTACATAAATAGTGTTACGATGAATTTTATAGGTGGTATGGATCAGGCTTCCATCCTGAATAACGCCTCGCTTGGAAAAATTCAAATACTCAGTCTTGCCAAAGTAAGGCTCGGCACTTCGCCATTTACCAACAATTGGATTAACGGTCTGCGAATTATAAAACAATATAAAGTAGACACACAAACTAATCGCAATCGCTACACTCAGCAGCGCAGCGCCCCAAAAGACTCGCTGCCGAGTGAACAGTACTCGTCCATACTGACTATATTTAACCATTATATGAAATATCCGCTTTGCTTTTTAAATAGTCTAGCAATAAACGGTAATCTTCGTTGGCTAATTGTGACGGCCACTGTTGACGGATTTGTTTTGTCAGTTGCTCATCCACTTTAGGTTGATTGACTTGATCCAGCTGAATGACAAATGCATCCCCAGTCACTGTATTGACGGCTTTAGTTGGATGTTTGCCATCTTTTGGATGAGCCATCGTAAAGACTTCACTCACGATCTGCTGATTGAGTTTCTGATCATTTCGAGCTACATCAGATGCTTGCTCTAACTTCAAGTTTTGCGCTCTAAGCAGCTTGTCAAACTCTTGCGGCTTATCTGCAGCATTAGCGAGTTTACTTGCATAGTCTTGTGCTTTTTGAATCGCTCTTTCGGTCACTAAAGCTTGCTGAGCATCATTTTTAACCTGGGCAAAAGGTTTAACCGATGCCTTTTTATGTCCAGTCACACGAACGACTAAAGCCTCTTCAGGGCTCAAATTAATAATCGGACTATTCTGCTGTTTCTCGATGGCATCTTTGGCGAAGATTTGCTGAACAGTCTTCTGAGAATCAATATCACTAGGTAGATTATTTCTATCAACCCCTTTAGCTGTTTCTAATTTTAAGTGTAACTTTTTGGCTGTTTGATCCAGTGAGTCAGGTGACTCATAAGTAAGGTTACTCAGCTTCTGTGAAAGATCATAAAACTTGTTCATCGCCTGATCTTGCTGAATTTTTTTGACAATTTTGGCTTTGAAACGCGCAAAAGGAGGTAACTTCGAGTTCTGTATCCCTAGTAATTTGATGATGTGGTAACCATACTTCGTTTTAACGACACCACTAATATCCCCTACTTTAGCTAAACCAAATGCGGCTTTATCAAAAGCTTTAGGCATAGCCCCTTTCTGGAACCAATCAAGCACACCACCTTTTTTAGCAGTAAATTGATCTTGAGAATATTTCTTTGCCAAAGCTGCAAAATTAGCGCCATTTTTCAGCTCTTTTTCGAGCTTCTCAGCTTCTGCTTTCGCTTTTTGAGGATCTTTTCCCGGCTTAATCAAAATGTGGGCAACATGGCGCTGCACGGGTAATTGGTACTGATCTGCGTTCTCATGAAAATATTTTTCTGCTTCAGCATCAGATACTTTGATTGAATTGGCAATAGATTTAGCATTCAGCAAGATATAATTAATATCAACTGTTTCAGGTGAGCGGAATTGTTCCTGATGTTGCTGATAATAGGCTTTGACCTCTTTATCCGAAACTTTTATATCTTTTGCAAAATTTGCTTCTGGAATATGTACATAATGAAAACTGCGAGTTTGTGCTTGCAAGTTACCTAGTTGTTTCACTTCGTTGTTTAGAACAAATTGAGAACCAAATAATGCTTGTTGTAGCTGAGTATTCCGCAAGTCATTACGAACGAGTTGACTAAAACGGACTGCCGTCAATCCATTACTTTGCAGTTGCTGAAGAAACAATGCATTTTTAAACTTACCGTTTTGTTTAAATGCATCCATATTCTCAATGGTGTTTTCTACCTGTTTATCACTAACCGAAATACCTAGCTTGGTCGATTCTTGATCAATCAGTTTCTGATTAACCAAACTTGCCAAAACACTATGCTTCAATTGAGCGATATATTGAGGATTATTAGCAAGCTGGGAAAAATTACGATAACGTTGCTGCATCTCGCTTCGTTGGCGTTGATAAGCCTGCTGAAATTCAGCTTCCGATATTACTTGCCCGTTGACCTTGGCGGCATAATTAACACCAGATGAACCAAGATAGGTCCCAATCCCGGCCAAGGCAAATGAGACGATAATAAGACATAGGATAATTTTAATCATTAACCCATGACCACCTTCCTGAATCTTCTCCAACATTCTGGTTTCACTCTTCACTGCTATAGATAACGAAAAAGCGCATCTATGATGCGCTCGATAATTTAAATCAGAAAAATATTATTCATTTACTGAATCTTTAAGGAGCTTCCCTGCCTTAAATGCAGGCACTCGTGCACCCGGGATTTCAATCTTTTGCCCAGTTTGAGGGTTGCGACCACTGCGAGCGGCTCGTTCCCGAGTCTGAAACGATCCAAAACCTATAATACTGATATGGTCACCATCTTTAAGTGACTCCGTAATGACTTCCAACATAGAGTCTAGTACGCGCCCTGCTGCTGCTTTTGACATATCAGCACCGCTTGCAATTTGATCAACTAACTGAGCTTTGTTCACAAGAATCCCCTTTGATAATCATCTAATTCGGCCAAAAACCTTTCATCCATTACAAGGCCACTATGACACAACTTTGTCAGCCCATCAGGAAGACTGAGCTGACAATTATTATGTATCAACCGCTCAAGCTCAAGCAGTTTCAGTTTTTTTAGTGACGAACTCTACACCAAAGGGGTTTCTTTCAAGTGCCAGTTCTAATACTTCTTCAATCCAATGGACAGGACGTATATCAAGTTCTTTTTTGACATTCTCAGGAATTTCTTCAAGGTCACGCTCATTTTCTTTGGGAATCAGTACGCGTTTAATTCCACCGCGATGAGCTGCCAATAATTTTTCTTTGAGCCCCCCAATCGGGAGCACTTCCCCACGTAAGGTAATTTCCCCGGTCATGGCGACATCAGCACGAACCGGATTGCCAGTCAGAGCCGAAACCAGCGCTGTTGACATTGCAATCCCAGCACTTGGACCATCTTTGGGCGTAGCACCTTCTGGGACATGCACATGGATATCTCGTTTTTCATAAAAATCAGAGTTAATCCCCAATTTATCAGCACGTGAACGAACCACTGTCATAGCCGCCTGAATGGACTCTTGCATCACATCGCCTAACGAACCGGTTTGAGTCATTTTACCTTTACCCGGAACCGATGCAGTCTCAATGGTCAGCAAATCCCCGCCCACTTCGGTCCAAGCTAAACCGGTAACCATCCCTATTCGGTTGTGCTCATCTGCTTTGCCATAATCAAAACGCTGTACACCTAGATAATCGTGCAAGTTTTTAATATCAACATCAATATGCTTCACCTCTGGCGAAAGAAGGATCTGTTTAACTGCCTTACGGCAGATCTTAGAAATCTCCCGCTCCAACCCACGCACGCCCGCTTCACGGGTGTAATAGCGAATAATGCCGATCACTGCACTATCTTCAATCGTCAATTCAGCGACTTTGAGGCCATTCCGTTTAATCTGTTTTTCGATTAAATGACGCTTAGCAATGTTCAGTTTTTCATCTTCGGTATAACCAGACAACCGAATCACTTCCATACGATCTAAGAGTGGCCCTGGAATATTCATCGAGTTTGACGTCGCAACGAACATCACATCCGACAAGTCATAATCCACTTCAAGATAGTGGTCGTTAAAACTATTATTTTGCTCAGGATCAAGTACTTCTAACAAAGCTGAGGCTGGATCACCGCGCATATCAGATGACATTTTGTCGATCTCATCCAATAAGAATAACGGGTTTTTAACCCCTACTTTTGCCATTTTCTGGATAAGTTTACCCGGCATAGAACCAATATAAGTCCGACGGTGCCCACGGATTTCAGCTTCATCACGCACGCCGCCCAACGCCATCCGGACATACTTACGCCCAGTAGAACGAGCAACCGACTGCCCCAGAGAGGTTTTACCAACCCCAGGAGGGCCAACCAAACACAGAATCGGACCTTTGAGTTTATTCGTTCGATTCTGAACCGCTAGGTACTCTAAAATTCGTTCTTTGACTTTTTCAAGGCCGTAATGATCGCTATTTAAAATCTCTTCAGCTTTTGCTAAATCTTTTTTCACTTTGGAGCGTTTCGTCCATGGGACACTCAGCATCCAATCCACATAGCCACGAACGACGGTAGCCTCAGCCGACATCGGTGACATCATTTTCAGTTTATTAAGCTCGGCCTCGGTTTTCTCACGGGCTTCTTGAGGCATTTTAGCTTCAGCAATCTTTTGCGCCAAAACTTCAAATTCATCCTGCCCCTCTTCCATCTCACCCAGCTCTTTCTGAATCGCCTTCATCTGCTCGTTGAGATAGTATTCACGCTGGCTTTTTTCCATCTGTTTTTTCACGCGAGAACGGATTTTCTTTTCAACTTGTAACAAGTCGATTTCAGACTCCATCATCGCCATCAGATATTCAAGACGCTCATTAACACTCTCAATCTCTAGAACCTGTTGTTTATCGGCTAGTTTGAGTGGCATATGCGCAGCCATGGTATCTGCTAGTCGAGCAGCATCATCAATTCCAGAAACAGAAGTTAAAACCTCCGGCGGAATTTTTTTATTGAGCTTGATATATCCTTCAAACTGCGAAATAGCGGACCGAACCAGCACTTCTTGCTCGCGCTCATCAATCGGCTGCGATTGAATAAAGTCGATCTGAGCTTCGAAGAAATCTTCATTGTCAGTAAACTCATTCAATTTCGCACGCTGGCTACCTTCCACCAGGACCTTAACGGTACCGTCAGGAAGTTTTAGCAGCTGAAGAATATTGGCAACTGTGCCTACATCATATAAATCATCAACACTCGGTTCATCTGTAGAGGCATCTTTCTGAGCAATAAGCAAAACTTGCTTATCATTTTCCATGGCTGTTTCCAGACATTGGATAGACTTCTGACGCCCCACAAATAGAGGGATGACCATATGGGGGTAAACCACCACATCTCTTAGTGGCAGCACCGGAATTATCATACTTTCTGAACGCTCTAAGGTCATTTGATCCTCTCTGCCTTAGCTGAAATATAAATTCGCTATGTTCAGTATATTGGGGTAACTCTCATAGATTCAATTAGGGATGGCAGAAAAAGTGATAAAAAGCGGTTAACTGAATATAATTACGCCAATTGTGAATATAGTCGTGCGTAAATTGAAAAGGTGACACGAAGTCACCTTTGTTTGCGATTAAAGAATTATAGGTCTCTATTCACCAGAGGATGCTTTAGCCTGCTCTTTATTCGAATAGATAATCAATGGATCACTCTCACCTTTGATAACAGTTGCATCAATCACTACTTTGCTAACATTATCCATTGAAGGTAAATCATACATAGTATCAAGCAGGACGTCTTCTACAATTGAACGTAGCCCTCGCGCACCCGTTTTACGAGCTAACGCTTTGTGAGCAATCGCCTTAAGAGCATCTTCACGAAACTCTAGCTCAACACCTTCAAGTTTAAATAACTCACCATACTGTTTAGTTAGCGCATTCTTCGGTTCGCTCAAGATCTGCACTAATGCCGACTCATCTAATTCAGTCAGTGATGCGACAACTGGTAAACGACCGATAAACTCAGGAATCAAACCATATTTCACCAAATCTTCAGGCTCAACCTGTGCAAAAATTTTAGAAACCGAGTTTTGCTGTTCCTTGGTTTTTACTTCAGCGCCGAAACCAATCCCCGCATGTGCTTCAGTGCGTTGCGAAATCACTTTATCTAACCCAGCGAAAGCACCACCGCAAATAAACAGGATCTTAGAAGTATCAACCTGTAAAAATTCCTGCTGAGGATGCTTACGCCCACCTTGTGGTGGAACTGAGGCAACAGTACCTTCAATCAATTTCAGCAGTGCTTGTTGAACACCTTCTCCTGAAACATCACGGGTAATAGATGGGTTATCAGACTTCCGAGAAATTTTATCGATTTCATCGATATAGACAATTCCCCGTTCCGCTTTTTCAACGTCATAGTCACATTTTTGCAGCAATTTCTGGATGATGTTTTCAACATCTTCACCCACATAACCTGCTTCGGTCAACGTTGTCGCATCAGCCATTGTGAATGGCACATCAAGTAACCGAGCCATGGTCTCTGCTAACAATGTTTTACCACTACCCGTTGGCCCAATCAGCAAGATATTACTTTTACCTAATTCAACTTGATCGGTACTGCTGGAGTTACGCAACCGTTTATAGTGATTATAAACTGCGACAGAGAGGACTTTTTTTGCCTGATCTTGACCGATAACATACTCATCTAAATGAGATCGGATCTCTTTCGGTACAGGTAAAGCCCCATTTTCATGCTTAGGTGAAATATCTTTGATCTCTTCGCGGATAATATCATTACATAATTCCACGCATTCATCACAGATATAGACCGATGGACCAGCAATTAATTTACGTACTTCATGCTGACTTTTCCCACAAAATGAGCAGTATAACAGTTTGCTACTGTCCCCATCACCTTTGTGTTTATCTGCCATTAGCTAACCTCACAACTGCAGAGCCATTATCAACCTTATTATATATGATGACGCTCTACATGCTTTTCAAATTTACTTATCCACGATTAGTTAATATATCGTCTACCAAGCCATATTCTTTAGACTCTTCTGCCGTCAGATAATTATCGCGGTCAGTGTCTTTGGAAATCTGTTCATAGCTTTGCCCAGTATGATATGCCAATAACTCATTCATACGCCGCTTGGTTTTGATAATTTCATTGGCGTGGATTTCAATGTCTGATGCTTGTCCCTGAAAACCGCCCAAAGGCTGGTGAATCATCACTTTAGAATTCGGTAGACAATAACGTTTACCTTTCGCACCACCCGCTAACAGAAATGACCCCATACTCGCAGCCATTCCCATACAAACAGTACTAACATCAGGCTTTATAAACTGCATCGTATCATAAATTGCCATCCCCGCGGTAATAACACCACCAGGGGAATTAATATACAGGAAAATATCTTTATCAGGGCTTTCTGATTCGAGAAAGAGCAACTGTGCCACAATTAAGTTAGCCATGTTGTCTTCAACCTGGCCAGTTAGAAAGATAACCCGCTCTTTGAGCAATCTCGAATAGATATCGTAGGAACGCTCACCTTTTGATGTTTGTTCGACGACCATCGGAACAAGCGCAGCTAGAGGGTTACTTAAATCAGGATAATCTTTTGACATCGATACACGCTTCCTTAAATAAATGGCTCGGGAGAATTGAACCTACCGAGCCATTATATGCAAGCCTTATCGGCTAAAGTCAAATCTAACCGATCGGCTATTGACTTATTTGTTCATGATTTCATCAAAAGCTTTAGTCACATCTGTTACTTTAGCTTTATCTAAAATCAAATCAACGGCTTGTTCTTCAAGAACAACATTTGAAAGGTTCTCTTTCATTTCTTTATTATTATTATAGTATTCGATCACTTGTTCTGGTTGTTCATATGCTGAAGCGATCTCTTTTAAGTGCTCTTGAACTTTTTCATCATCCGCTTGCAGTTCATTTACCTTGATCACTTCACCTAATAATAGGCCAACTTTCACACGGCGTTCTGCTTGTTCGCTAAATAATTCATCTGGCAAATTAGGTAGGTTTTTCTGATCAACCTGACCACCAAAGCGTTCCATGGCTTGCTTACGCAGCTGCTCAACTTCGTTTTTAACCAGCGCACTTGGAACAATGATCTCATTCGCTTCGAGCAATTTATCCAAAACCTGCTCTTTACTGTCACTACGCAGTTTTTGTTTAAGTTCACGTTCCATATTTTTACGTAATTCAGCGCGAAGATCCGCCAATTCACCAGATTCAATACCGAACTGTTTGATAAACTCTGCATCAACTTCAGGCAGCTCAGGTTTTTCAACTTTAGTTAAAGTAATATCAAACTCAGCTTCTTTACCTTTTAAGTTTTCTGCATGATAGTCTTCAGGGAAAGTCACTTTAATCGTAAACTGTTCGCCAGCTTTATGAGTTTTCAGACCATCCTCAAAACCAGGGATCATACGACCAGAGCCGATTTCTAACGAGAACCCTTCTGATTTGCCACCTTCAAATTCTTCGCCATCAATTTTACCAACGAAGTCAAATGTAGCACGATCCCCTTCTTCCAGAGCATCTTCAGTTGTTTCAGACCAGTTGACGCGCTGCTTGCGCAGAGTTTCAACCATGTCGTCAACATCACTGTCAACCACTTCAGATGACACTTTTTCAATTTCCAACGCAGCGAAATCGTTCAATTCAATTTCAGGGAAAACTTCAAACGTTGCACTAAAGTGAAATTGACCATCTTTAATTTCACCAACTTCCAAAGTCGGAGCACCAGCAGGAGTAAGTTTTTCCTGGATCACTGCTTCATAGAAATGACGTTGCATTGCTTTGTCTTTGACATCCGCTTCAATTGCTGCGCCATAGCGTTTTTGAACCACTGATGCGGGCACTTTACCAGGACGGAACCCTGGCATCCGTTCACGCTTAGCAATATCACGAACCGCTTGTTTGATTTCCTCATCAATAGTTTGTGCGTCAACCGCAATGGACAGACGACGTTCCAAACCTTCAGTCGTTTCTACTGAAACCTGCATTTTCTTACCTCGTATCGGTCAGTTCTTACTGACTTTTTCCCCAGAGTAAACTTTTAGAACAACGCTTATCAAGCGAGGTCCTGTTTAGATTTAACGACTATCTTCGGCCTTAGCCTCAATTGGACTGTAGCTTACTAAAAGTCCCCTAATCCAGTAAACCTAAACAGGACCTCGCCGTATTAAAACCGGTTAATTTGAGTTTACAACCTTTAATAAAGACGCCGCATTATAGCGATGCTTTGTTCATGAGTCGAGATCGTGACACTAAATTAGCGCCTTTGAAGCTAAAAACACCGGTTTAAATCACTTTTCTGAGTGTTAAATAGTCAGTTATAGTGAAAAATTGCGCACTTATAACGGATAAGATGAATAAAAACCACAAATCACTAATTTTTAGGATTTAATAGCAATATATTTAGCAACAAAAGCTAAATATAGGACGTATAATTTTAACCTATCTATTTTTTTTAGCATTAAACACTTCACTTTCACATGATTTTATCGCACTATACAAAGTCTGAGGTTTTGGCCTCGCTAGAATAATCAACATTCAGGTATAAAAACTAAATATAAATTAAAAATGGCCAGCACTAACACTGGTTAGAGCAACGTGGGAAAAGTCCAATGAAAAAGACAATGTATGAAAAAATTTGGGATGCACACTTGGTTCATTCACCAGAGAACGGCACCCCATTACTTTATGTTGATCGTCATTTAATGCATGAGGTTACAAGCCCCCAAGCATTTGAAGGACTAAAAGTTGCGGGACGAAAAATCCGTAATCCCCACAGTATTCTAGCAACAATGGACCACTGTATTCCGACTATCAATCGTGACTCTATCAGCGACCCTATTGGTCGTAAACAGGTCGAAACCTTAGCTCATAACTGCGCTGAAAATGGTTTAAATCTGTACGATATGAGTAATCAAAATAACGGGATTATTCATATTGTTGTTCCTGAACACGGCTTTGTTCATCCAGGTATGGTCGTCTGCTGTGGTGATAGCCATACAGCAACCCACGGCGCGTTTGGCGCTTTAGCATTTGGCATTGGGACCTCTGAAGTTGAGCATATTATGGCCACTCAGACGATTCAACAGAAAAAATCCAAAACGATGCAAGTTGTCGTCAATGGCCAACTGCCAGAATTTGCAACAGCCAAAGATATTGCCTTAGCGATTATCGGTAAAATTGGTACCGCTGGCGGAACGGGTCATGTGATTGAGTTTGCCGGTCAAGCCATTGAAGAGTTATCAATGGAAGGCCGTATGACATTGTGTAACATGGCAATTGAAGCTGGTGCTCGGGCAGGTTTGATTGCTCCAGATGAAAAAACATTCACATTCTTAAAAGGCAAAGAGTTTGCCCCCGCAGACGAATACTGGGAACAGGCGGTGGAATATTGGAAGTCACTGCGAACCGACGAAGGCGCCCAATTTGATAAAGTTGTTACACTTAATGGCGCGGATATTTCACCACTGGTCACTTGGGGGACTTCGCCTGAGCAAGTATTACCTGTCGATCAACCATTGCCTGACCCTGCGCAGATGAGTGATTTAATCAAATCTCAGGCTGCGATCAATGCACTTAAGTATATGGGCTTGCAACCAGGGATTAAGCTTACCGATGTCAGTATAGACGTGGTATTCATCGGCTCTTGCACTAACGGACGCATTGAAGATTTTCGTCAAGCAGCCGCGTTACTCAAAGGTAAAAAAGTCGCTCCTGGCGTCGAAGCTATCGCTGTCCCAGGTTCTTATCCAGTTAAAATACAAGCAGAAAAAGAAGGCCTTGATAAAATTTTTATTGAAGCTGGCTGGCAGTGGCGAGAACCTGGATGTTCAATGTGCTTGGCGATGAACGGTGATAATCTGAAACCCGGACAACGTAGTGCTTCAACCTCAAACCGTAACTTTGAGGGGCGACAAGGCAAAGGGGGGCGAACACACTTAGTCTCACCAGCTATGGCAGCTGCGGCCTCTGTTGCCGGAAAATTTGTTGATTTGCGCCACTGGAAATAACACCGTCACGGGTCATAGGAGAAAAATAATGCAGGCTTATAAAACTCATACTTCAATTGCGGTGGCGATGAATCGTTCAAATGTTGACACCGACCAAATTATCCCAAAACAATTTTTGAAAAAAGTAGAACGCACAGGTTTTGGTGTTCATTTGTTTAATGACTGGCGTTATCAGGAAGATGGTAGCGATAATCCAGACTTCGAACTGAATCAACCAGAGGTGAAAGGTGCTAAAATTCTAGTTGCTGGCGATAATTTTGGCTGTGGTAGCTCACGCGAACACGCACCTTGGGCCATTGCTGATTACGGTTTTAATACCGTCATATCAACCAGCTTTGCTGATATCTTTTTTAACAACTGTTTTAAAAATGGTATTTTGCCCATCCGCGTGACCAAAGAGGAACTAGCAGCTCTGTTTGCCGAACTTGAAGCACATCCAGGGAGTCAGTTCACTATCAATCTAGCTGAACAGACCATCAGTACTCCCAAAGGGCTCGAAATCGCCTTTGAGGTTGATTCATTCCGTAAACATAGCTTACTTGAAGGATTGGATGATATCGGTTGGACATTGCAACACGAACAAAAAATTACGGCATTCGAAGAAAAACAAAAACAGCAACTTCCATGGCTGTGGCCACAACCATAATATCTCCGGCTTAGCTTACACCAAAGTAACCCACTAGGATTAGGCGCTAACGTAGCTCAACGTGAGCGCCTTTTGAGTTTGAATTGTTCAAAAAGAGTTGTAAATATAGAGTTGTACACTCTGTTGCGATGACCATTAGGTGGCATTTGCTTTTAGATACATGACCAAAAAGCTCATTTTTGCTCATCTAGCAAGCGGATGAGTCACTCTGTCAACACAGTCACTGTTACCCATCTTGAATCAGAGAAAAACTTAAAGCCAAGCATTTGCTTGGCTTTTTACTTTTAATCATGTTCACAAATGTGCATTTAATCGAGCTAATCCAGCATCGAGGTCGCCAATAAGATCATCGACATCTTCCAAACCAATGTGCAAACGAATTAATGGTCCTTTTGCTTGCCATTGAGTCACTGAGCGCAGATGCGCAACATGATCCGGCATATGGCCTAAAATTAAGCTTTCAAATCCGCCCCATGAAAAACCAATTTTGAAATGCTCCATTTCGTTGAGCATCGCATCAATGCCTGCCTGAGTTCCCTGCTTGAGAACAAACGAGAATAAACCATTCGAACCTTGAAAATCACGCGTAAAGAATTCATGTCCCGGACAGGTTGCCAACGCAGGATGGCGAACATGATCAACATCATTGCGTTTCGCTAACCAATGCGCAACAGCAAGCGCATTTTGCTGATGTTGACGCATTCTTACCCCTAACGTTCTAACGCCACGCAGCGCCAAATAGAGGTCATCTGGGGATGTACACTGCCCCATCAAATAACTATGTTCACGCAATTGGTCCCAGTACTCTGCTGTCGTCGTTGCCGTTCCTAACATCACATCTGAATGGCCAACAATATATTTAGTGGCCGCCTGAATAGAAACATCAATGCCCAATTCAAATGGCTGAAAATTTACCGGAGATGCCCACGTATTATCCAACATAGTCATAATGCCATGCGATTTAGCAACTTTGGTAATCGCAGGCACATCCTGAACTTCTAAGGTGATGGATCCTGGTGATTCAAGGTAGATTACTTTGGTATTGGGCTGAATCATTGTTTCGATATCAGCGCCCACCATTGGGTCATAATAGGTTGTTTCAATACCATAGCGAGACAACAGCTTGTCGCACAGATCTCGAGTCGGCTCATAGACACTGTCAACCATCAACAAATGATCGCCCGCCTTCAAAAATGACAACAAGGCTCCACTAATAGCCGCAGTTCCTGAAGGATAGAGTGCGCAACCCACCCCGCCTTCAAGCTCGTTCATTGCATCCTGAAAAGCAAATGCCGTGGATGTACCTCGGCGCCCATAAAATAATGTCTTCCCTTCACGATGCTGTGTTGCCTGTTTCATCTGTTCGACACTATCGAAAATAACTGTGGATGCTCTAGCCACAGCTGGATTCACTGCCCCGCGAGTCCATTCTTTTTTGCGACCAGAAGCCACATACTTCGTATCTTTTTTCATAAAACCTACAATCTGTCCAATAATCCGCGTATTTGCAGTTCACCATAGTCTATTGGGATACCGACCATGAATCCTCAAAACTTATCTGCGTATGTTATTTATATTGCTAAAAATAACATAAATCCAATATGTTAAACTCATAAAGGATAAGCTTTGGCTATATGTCCAGCTAAGATTAAGTCAGTAACACACTATATTTTGGGTTCTAGCCGCTCATTCTCTTTTGCAGAAGGCTGAGGTTTCTTCACTTTAGCTGGCTCAGTTGTAGCATCACTATTATCTTTCAAATTAATCAAAATCCCCACCAAAGCAATGAGCATAATCCATAAAATTAAGGCATGACGCATTTGCAAAAATGGTGAATGACTAGAGAAAAAAGTCACTGAATCCCAAAGAGAGAACTGGGTAAACAGCCAAATACTGCCCTGCCAAACCCAACCTAAACCAACGGCACTCGCCAATAAAGCAATAAATGCTAATTTACGATACCAAATCCCCCAGGCACATAACATACAGATTAATCCAACAAATAGTGTCGCACTAAACCAAAGTAACGGATCTGGGGAAGCTAATTGCATGAGCGCACACGCACACAAAATCAATACCATCAATCCGGCAAAAAAACGCTTCATCTCAGCCCCCTCTATGATTGCTTAGCATAAAAAAAGCCTCATATAAAATGAGGCTCCCTTCATTTTTAAGTAATTATCCTAGCATCTAGCAATGAAAGGCAAAAGTCGTCGAATGCTTAAATGGCCTTTCGGGACGAACAATACATTCTTCGGCACAGTCACTATTAGGTTGATCGGGCATATATTGAGTTTCTAAACAAAAACCATCACGATTCTGGTAGACCAGTTCATTATGTCCGCGGGTCCCTTCTAAATATTGGCCTGTATACAACTGCACGGCAGGGGATGTCGTGTAAAGGGATAATACGACTTGTTCATCACCTGAGCGCACTTGAGCGACAGGTTGACTACCATCGTTCTGGTCTAAAATAAAGCAGTGGTCAAAACCCCGATAGCGCTGGTCAGAGACAATTTTTCGCCAATCCTGATTAAATGCTTTTGCTGTTCTAAAATCAAACGCAGTCTGCTCAACCGATACAGGACTTCCATCTGGCAAGCTCTCACTATCTACTGGCAAGTATTGATTGGCATTTATCTGTGCAACGTGATTCCCCACATCCCCAGCCACACCGTCTAAGTTAAAGTAGCTATGGTTAGTCAAATTAAATGGGCACGCTTTATCGACTGTTGCTTCATAATCGATACGGATATTATTATCTTCACTCAACGTGTACGTGACGGTCACAATCGCATTGCCAGGAAATCCTTCATCACCATCAGGTGAGTGCAATGTAAAACGTACCGCAGGAATAGACTCAATAATTTCAGCATCCCATAATTGGTGGGCAAATCCAATCTCTCCCCCATGTAAACAATTCTCACCTTCATTAGCAATTAGCTTGTATTGTTGCCCATCGACGCTAAATTTGGCACCACGAATACGGTTCGCATACCGACCAACCGTTGCACCCAAATAAGGACTTTGCAGATAATCTTCAAGCGTATCACAGCCCAAAACTAACTGACGTAAGTTATCGTTTGGCATGGCCAATTTAAATGACGTTAAAGTCGCCCCCCAGTCAGAAACAGTCAATCGAGTTCCACGTCTATTGGTCAGGTGGAAAAGACGAGCGGTCTGGCCGTCTGGGGTTGCTTGCCATCTTTCCCAAGTGACCGAAATATCAGCTCGCTGAGCCATGTTATTCTCCTGTAAACTTTTCAACTAAGGCACTATCATATTGCGGCACAAGTCACACTGTGCGGTGAAACACCGTTATTAAATCAAACCACAGCGGACAAACCCAGATCTAAATCTCAAAATGACAGTAACCAGATCCTAATTGCTTAAAATATATACGTCTTAAGCATGCTCAAATCTTGTGCTCTAACAATTTTGCTTTAGGGCCATACCAAATTTCAATTACGAATATTTTGCCTCTATCATCAATAAACACAAGGACAATTCCTAGTCATAAAGCGTATTTTTTAGCTCGCATGAACTTTCCCACAGCAAATGGCCATAATATACATAACTTCGTTACAATATTACCCCATTTATATTTAACGGCTGTAACAATACAGCGCTTGAGGCAACGCAAACTTCATAGACATCACACCGGTTTGTACGCAAAGAAAACTATCAAGGTCCAAACGTATCGATTAAACTATGAATTTACTCTAAAGATGCATTCTAATGAGTCAACGACTGGACAAATTCGTCAGCCATGCAACAGGTTTACCTCGCAGTGAAGTTAAAAAACGGCTAAAGCAAAAGCATATTTCAATTAATGGAAAAATAGCTACACAAGGCAAAACCGCCATATCAGAGACAGACCTCGTCACATTGCAAGGACAAGAACTACATTTAAGCTTCCCAAGCTATTTCATGCTCAATAAGCCTGCCGGCTACACAAGCACCAGAGAAGATCCAAACCATCCCAGTGCATTGGATATCATTGATGAATTCTGTAACCCACCCTTGCATGCCGCCGGGCGGCTTGACGCAGATACAACCGGTTTGCTGCTCCTAACGAATGATGGTCAATGGTCACATCAAGTCACTTCGCCACGTCATCATCAAAAAAAGGTGTACTTAACAACACTTGCCAAACCTCTGACTATCGAAGCACAACAATTATTATGTAAAGGCGTAATGCTCCGAGGTGAAGAGACTCCGACCCTGCCTGGGCAAGTTGAACGGGTGAACGACCAGCTCATTCGGCTCACTATCGTTGAAGGTCGTTACCACCAAGTGAAACGGATGCTTGCCGCAGTCGATAACAAAGTAACCGCGCTGCATCGAGAACAAATAGGCACAATTACACTCGATAGCCACTTAAAACCTGGTGAATATCGCCGACTGAGTCATCAAGAAGTTGGTGTATTTTTATCATCTTCGGATTTTTCCCAAACCCAATAGGCGTTTCGTCCTGAAGCTTTGGCTTCGTATAGTGCTTCATCAGCTTGCTGGAATACCTGTTGAGCACTTAGCCCACTGTTCCACTGTGCAATGCCAATGCTACAGCTGCAATGAATTTGTTGGGTGAAAGTATGCTCACTGATGCTCACTAACAACTGGTCCGCTAATTGACAGGCGTCTTTCAGCAATGTATCTGGCGCCAGAATCACAAATTCTTCACCTCCCCAGCGAACCAATATGTCGCTGGCCCTAACTCGAGTTAAAAGTAATTGAGCAAATTCGACCAATACTTGATCCCCCACTAAGTGGCCATATTGATCATTGATTTGTTTAAAATAATCGATATCAATCAGTAACAATGATGGAGGCGACTCATTACGTTCAGAGCGTTTGATCTCACGCTCCATCTGATCGTTTAAAAAGGTTCTGTTATATAGCCCGGTTAACGAATCCATCGTCGCCTGAGCAGTAAGTAGCTTCGTCATTTCACGTTGAGCCTGATTATCAATCCCTGAGCAGACAAATAACGCTGGTAAATTGTCTTGCTTAACTAGCGAAATATCAAACTGCACATAGACTAGCTTGGCCATTAAACCTAACTTCATTTCACCACGCCAGTGTCCTCTTTTTGCTGCCATATCGAGTAACTTAGGAAGGGCGGGGTCAAAATCAATGATCTGATCGAGCGGTTTGTATTGCATATCACTAAAACGCAAGCCAAAGGTCTCTAAGAAAAAACCGTTAACACGTTTAACCCGTCCTTTAGAGTCGAGGATTGCTAAAAATATTTTCCGAGCAAATGCAGCCTCTAATAACGCCGAAGATAAAGCCAGCTGTTGGCGACGTTTATATTGGACCCCCAAAAGAGAGATCACTAACAGCCCTAGCACTAGTAATGCCCCAGCGCCCAGAGCAACTGCAACAATCCAATTGTGGATTACACCAAAAATCATCTTCCGATTAATCAGCATCACCGCAGAGAAGGTATCATCAGCGACATACATCGGATTTACCAAAAGCACGCCTTGAGCAGTTATAATTCTTGCATATTGCTTGTTTGTCAGCTCATTTAATCGCTTCGCCTGAAGTCTAACATCCACTGTTTTAGTCAATGTTGCCAATACATGATGGAGATTAACCAGATGATTATGACCTTTATAAAGATAGCCAGATGGCGCCAGTACCGCAGAATGCGTCCGAGTTAATTGACTGCCAGTTAATGGTGTCAACTGACCAACTTGCCTAGCGGAATAGGTATTTAATAACCAACCTGCAAACTTGTCCTGATGGTTTAAAACCTGAGTCTGTATACCGATAAACCCAGGTCCAAAAAATTCGAGCTTGGATAAATTTTTAAATCCTGCTTTGTCTAACTTTTGCTGAAGAAGTTGGGGAAGCTCATTGACCAATACATACCCAGAAGAGCTTTCCTTCCAGCCAACTACCTCGCCATCGGAATCCAAATAATAAAAACTTCCAGTCAGTTTTTGAATTCGCTGCATTTGGGAAAATAAGGCTTTAAATTTAAGAAGTTGCAATTTATTTTCTAACTGTAATCCATGCATCAGATGGGCGATTAAATAGTTGCGTTGTAATGATTGATTGTAAATTTCAATCATCTGCAATTGGTAAGCGTCAAAGGAATGGCGAAACTCTTGTTCCACTTGGCGGCTAGTGTAGCGATACTGTAAATCAATTGCAGCTGAGGCAATAAATACAATCAATAAAATCCAAAGCACGTTTAATCCAAGGAACCAGCCTTGACGTGATAGTCTTGCTTTTCTCGCTTTCTGATGCACCAAACCTGAGCCCATTAAATCCAAACATCCCATCTAATCTATAAGCTCAAGTGTAGCCAAGCAATTAAAATTGTGAAGCCTACTGATTACGAAGCTCTTCAGAAAGTTGTTTGGTCGTTGGCACTTGCAGCTCCCGTAATTGTTCGGCCTGACGGATTAAATTACCGCGACCTGAAGAAAGTTTCATTAATGCGCCTTGATAACTGTCTTGCGCTTTATCAAGCTGATTACCTACTTGGGTCAAATCATCCACAAAGCCACAAAACTTATCGTACAAGCGTCCGGCTCGCTGAGCAATTTCGGCAACATTACGTTGCTGATATTCACTACGCCAGAGATTTTCAACTGTGCGCAGAGCGACTAACAAGCTACTCGGGCTCACCAGTAAAATATTTTGCCGGCTAGCCAGTGAGATCAGTTCAGAATCGCGTTGAACCGCTAATTGAAACGCTGCTTCTATTGGAATAAACAGTAATACAAAATCTAACCCGTCAATTCCGTATAAGGTCTGATAATTTTTACGGCCTAATCCATTAATATGGCTGCGCACTGCACGAACATGGTCTTGAAGCGCCTTCTCTAGCGCTTGCTCATCTTCACTACGACAATATCGCTCATATGCAACAAGTGTTACCTTAGAATCGATGATCACACATCGGCTATCGGGTAAAGAGATCACCACATCGGGTTTAATCACCTGCCCTTGCTGATTTTTGCCAGTAACCTGCTGGCGATATTCATGTCCTTCTCGAAGCCCTGACTCTTCTAATATCCGAGCTAAGACGACTTCCCCCCAATTACCTTGCTGTTTATTGTCTCCTTTTAAGGCTCGGGTTAAGTTAACAGCTTCTTCACTCATTTTTTGGTTGAGTTCACTCAATCGCTCAACCTGCGACTTGAGTGAATGACGCTCACGTGATTCAGTATCGTAACTTTGTTGCACTTGCTGGCGGAAATTATCCAATTGCTGACGCAGTGGTGCCAACAATCCATTCATACTCTGTTGATTTTGTTCTTGCATGGCAGTCGCTTTTTTCTCAAAAATCTGCTGCGCTAAATTTTCAAACGTTTCTTTAAAACGCTGTTCAGTCTTAGCAAGTTGAGAGAACTGATTAGCATCATCTTCTCGCTGCTGCTCGAGGCGAGCGATCTCACTTTGCAAGGCAGATTGTTTAGCAAATGCTTGATCTAATAATGTCCGCTGCTCATTGAGCTGCCGCTGTAATACATCACTATATTCAGCCTTCGCTTGAAATTGCCCTTGTTGATGAATCAGATGCTGGTGCTGTTGTTGCAGATGATAATTTTCATCTCGATAACTGTCGTATTGGGTTTGCAGCAATTCATGCTCACGTCTAAGCGTCTGGTAATCTTGATGAATCTGAATGTAACGCTGACGGATAAGCCAGAAAAAAAGCCAACTAGCGCCTATAATCAATACTAGTAAGTATGCCCAGCCTATTGAAATTGGCTGTGTGAAAAAATTGCTCACGACGGTTTCTCCGTTGTATCTATGCCATTAGCCCGGTATCATCAGGGCTGTATCTGTATGAATCAAGGAATAATTATGGGTCTTTTTAATTCCCTTAAAACCCTACTTAACAATCCAGCACCAGCGACAGCTAAGCAGCATGAGTCGGTAGAGTACCAAGGATTTACGATTACACCTGAACCCATCGCAGAAAAAGGTCAATATCGAGTGGCGGGTTATATTCATAAAACTATTGGTGACAAATCTTGTGAACACCACTTTATTCGCAGTGATGTTTGCATGAACGAACAACAAGCAGTCGAGTTAACAATTAGTAAATGTCAGATCTTTATCGACCAACTTGGCGAAAAAATATTCGAATAATAATTTTGACCACATTCAGATACGGATGACAGTCATATAGAAATCACGGAGTTTATATTGATGCGTTGGTTAAATATTTTACTTGCTTTATCAGCACTAACACTGGTTACCGGGTGCACGCAAAGTGCTATCTCAAGCCATCAAACGGATGGCACAACGACCCAAAATGGGAAACAAAAAGAACTGACTGCATTTGAAGATATTCCCGCAAATTCAGAGACAAAACTTGACCCAGATGCATCAATTATCATCAGTGAAGGCGATGACTGGATGGGGCGATTGGTTCTGAACAATGATATGACGCCTTTTGCAACATTTGATTACTATCGCCAACATATGCCAGAGCTGGGCTGGAACCTAGTCGCATCAGTCAAAAGCCAAAATTCGGTATTGACTTACATGAAAGGAACACGAGTTGCTACAGTGCAAATTTCAGGTAGTAAATTTGATGATAGTCGCATCACAATTACCGTTTCACCCGCAACAGGTGTTATGCCTAAAAAAGTAAATTAATCACTTAAAAATCATTGATCAAATTTACTTTTCTAACACTTAAAGGCACTAGGGACTGTTGCAGTTGCTAAATTTAATCAATACGACGTGTCCATGAATGCCAATATTGAAAGCGTTAAGACCGCTTTCAATATGATGGGGACAGCACAATTAACGCAGCATATTCATTAAGATGCGCTTCACGTCAGTAATATCAAATGGCTTATCAACTAACGCTGAGACACCACTTTGGCGAACACCATTGAGTTTAGCGGTATTATCTTCTGAAGTGACCATCATCACTGGAATAGATTTAAACGCTTCACTGTGTCTTAATGCCTCAACGAAGGCTGCGCCATTCATTACCGGCATATTATAATCAGAGATCACCAAATCAGCGGCACGCGTTGCAAGTTCTTCAAGTCCCTGCTTACCATCGTTGGCTCGACGAATGTCCACCACACCGATATTCTGCAAAACCTTAGTAATATGATTTTGTGCCGTTTTACTATCATCAACAACCAATACGGATATATCTCTCAGACTTTGGAGCTCATTATCATCCTGCTCTTCTGGCTCAATGTAGCTCAGGGTTGCATTCAGCGCATTCACAAGATCTGAAAACTGAAATGGTTTGGGTAAAATGGCAACCACACCAGCTTGTTTGATCGCATCCAATGAATGAAATTTATCTTCACTGGAGATCAGCATATAAGCAGTCGATTCAAGTAATGTATTATTACGCAGTGATTCAATTAAATCAGTTGCCGTACCATCGTCAAAATACATCGGACTAATCACCAAATCGGGAAACTTAGAAACAGCAACATCATAAGCACTGGCACAATTCTCAGCGAATAGAAACTGGTCAATACCAGCCTCATGTAACCGCTTGTGAATAATATTGCGTTGCGTCTGCGATGGCTCAACTAACAAAATAGTAAGTTCCGATAGGGATAATGATTCCATAAATCCTCACTGAAATAACGACGTTTATTCATAAGTGCATATATGTCTGTTTTTAATTTAGCTTAATTTCTATATCCATGTAACGAATTCAGCTAAAAATCGCCCATCAACGAAACCATGCAAATAATAAATGACCTGACAAAACAACCTAAAGCAAGCCATCATCAATCACTATGCCCTTGAAATTAGGCACCTTCACCCCCACTTCAAAGACAAAGTCACCTAAGGAATATTTTTATGTCTACAGCCGAGTATATCGTTGATATCACAATGGAAAACGCTAAATCCATTTTGATAGATCGATCGTTTGAAACCCCTGTTGTAATCGATTTTTGGGCTGATTGGTGCGAACCTTGTAAAGATCTGATGCCCATCTTGGAAAAATTAGCTAATGAATATCAAGGGGCATTTATATTAGCCAGGGTGAACGCCGATGAGATGCAACCGTTGGCTGGACAATTTGGCATCCGCAGTTTACCAACTGTGATGATTATGCAAAATGGCCAACCTGTAGATGGCTTTGCAGGCGCGCAACCTGAAGGAGAAATTCGGAAAATACTCGAAAAATATCTGCCCAAAGCCGAAGATATTAAACTCAAAGAAGCTCAAGAATTTATTGCAGAAGATGATTTGACCAATGCATTAGCTAGCGCTAAAGACGCTTGGGATATTGATCCACAGCGTAGCGATATTCACTTTATGTATATTAGAGCATTAGTTGCAAATAACCGCTGGGAAGAAGCTAAAAAGTTGCTTGATCAAACCAAACTTGAAGATCAACAGTCTGAATATCACGAATTACTGAGTGAAGTTGAGTTATTAGAAAAGGCAGCTGATACCCCACAAATTAAGGCCCTTGAAAAGCAAATTGCACAAAACCCCGAAGACGATGACTTGAAAGTTCAGCTAGCAATTCAATACTCACAAGCAAACCGTAATGAAGAAGCATTAGAACTGCTGTTTGCCATGCTGAGCAAAAATCTAGACAGTGCCAATGGCGAGGTTAAACAGACGTTTTTAGATATCATCAACACACTCTCGGGCGACCCAATTGCATCAAAATTCCGTCGTCGCTATTTTAGCCTACTCTATTAAAAGAGAATCAAGGCGTATTAGATTACGCCTTGATTCATTAAGTAATTAAAGTATTTTCGCTAAGAATTGTTTTAATCGTGGATGGGTTGGATTATCAAAAACCGCTTGTGGAGTATCATCCACTAACAAAGCTCCTTCTTCCATGAACAAAACTCGATCGGCGACCTCTTTGGCAAATCCCATTTCATGAGTGACAATAGCCATTGTCATCCCCTCTTTGGCTAGCCCTTTCATTACATCGAGTACCTCGCCGACCATTTCAGGATCAAGGGCTGATGTTGGCTCATCAAATAACATTAAATCCGGTTTCATCGCTAACGCTCTGGCTATTGCCACACGCTGCTGCTGACCGCCAGACAAATGCGTTGGGTAGTTGTTCATACGATCTTCTAAACCTACCCGCTTCATCAGCGCTTTAGCGTGCTCAGACACTTCTTTATGCGGACGTTTCGCAACTTTTAACGGCGCTAACATAACGTTCTCTAGCGCAGTTTTATGTGGAAATAAGTTAAAACTCTGAAACACCATACCGACATTTTGTCGCAACTGGTTAATATTGGTTGATTTAGAATACATATCAATGCCATCAACCATAATCGAACCAGTGCTGATTTCTTCTAGCTGATTGAGCGTACGCAAAAATGTTGATTTGCCCGAACCGGATGGTCCAATGATCACAACCACTTCACCACGATGAATGGTGGCTGAAACGGCTTTAAGTGCATGGCAACCATTTGGATAGAATTTATCAATTTCATTGGCAACCACCATTAATTCATTATTTTGTTGATTAGTCACTGGCAGATAACCTCTTCTCTAACCGTTGAATGCCCCACGACAGTGAACCGGTGACAAGCAGATACAGTGCAGCAACCGTGAACCATACTTCAAATGGTGCAAAACTTCCGCTCACCACTTCCCGCCCCGCTTTTGTCAAATCAGTAATTGAAATAACAGAAACCAGTGAGGAATCTTTAATGAGGTTAATGAATTGCCCAGCTAATGGCGGCAAAATTTGCTTAAATGCTTGTGGCAAAATCACATATCTCATCGCCTGCGGATAGGTCATCCCCAAAGAGCGGGCCGCTTCCATTTGCCCAGTCGATATCGATTGGATCCCAGCGCGAATAATTTCAACTACATAAGCCCCTGTAAATACCGATAGAGCGACGACCCCAGCGGTAAATCGATCTAAATTTAAGACTGTCCCAATAAAGAAATAAACAATGAAGATCTGAACCAGTAGCGGTGTACCACGAATCAGTTCAACATAAACGAGCGAAAGATCTCTTGCTAACTGATTTTTGGCCACCCTCATCAGACCAAAAATGAGTCCGAGAATAATTGCAAAAATTAAAGAGATAAATGATATTTCAACCGTCACCCAGAGTCCGACTGCAATCGGTCCAAATCGCCATTGATTCAGTTGAGCAACAACATCCCCTTCAGAAACCATATCACCGTTATGAACGGTTAACTTATCGTATTTTTTAACAATTTGCGGAGCACTCTGCCCGATAATCTGGATACTCAGATGACCATTTTTAATATATGCGGTTCCATCACCTTGAGCACGGATATCTTGCGCTTGAGTATTGATCACATAGGGCCACAGTCGCTCCCAGTGCCAATTATAATTGATTCGCTGACCGGACTGGTAAATCCCAAAGATCAACAAAGCCATGATCACGACAAATAAGCCATGCCCCGTCCAGCGGCTAGTTTTAGACTGCATTCGAACATTCTCTTTATGAAATCAAACAGGACTAGCTGAGCGTTAAGCTCAGCTAGCTTCAAACTACTGGACCTGACTCAACCAACGGTTTGATTTAAACCAATGGTCGTAAAGACGTTTATATGTCCCGTCACCTCTAGTTTGACGTAAGAAATTATTAAGGAAGTTCAAGAAATCTGGATCGCCCTGACGAACAGCCCAAGCCAGAGGTTCATAAGTAAATGGCTTCTCTATGAAAGCAACCTGTTTCTTATGTTGAGACGCATAAATTGCATTAAATGGCATGTCGTAGACAAATGCATCAGCTTTACCATTTGCAACCTGCAGAACACCATCCGCTTCTGTATCAAATAACTGTAGTTTTGCTTTAGGTATATACCGTTTTGCGGCCTGAGCGCCGGTTGTCCCTAGTTTAGAAGCAATCGTATATTTAGCATTATTTAAATCTTTATAGCTTTTAATTTTGCCCTTGAGTGAAGGTTTGATCAGAATAGTCTGACCAATCACGATATAAGGATGAGCAAAATTAACTTTCATATTCCGCTTAGGAGTAATGGTCATCCCCCCCATGATGATATCGCATTTACCCGTTTGCAGAGCAGGAATAATCCCATCCCATGCGGTATTTACAGGCACAAATGTAACCCCCATTGCACGAGCCATCTGTTTACCCATATCGATATCAAAGCCAATAAAACGACCATCTTTAGTTTTCATTTCAAATGGCATATAACCCGCGTCAAAACAAACTCGCAGTTTTCCGCTGTCCTGAATCTGTTCTAAAGCAGACTTAGCCATTGCCTGGGTGCTTACCAGCGCCGAACAAGCCAAAGCCAGTCCTAATGCTGCATGAGTAAAAAATTTTTTCATTATTTCCATCTCTACTTTTTATGATTATTCACTGTAAAAATCCGATTTACAGCATATGATGTTGTGTTTTTTTGAATTAGCGAAACATGATTGCTTCGATAAGACTTTATCATAATGCGACAGACTAGTGCATTATTTCAATAGGCCAAATGAATTAAGCCATTAATTTTTAACTAACGCGTGTTAACGCATGGGAAAAACTCCCCCATAACTCATTAATCGCCAATTCTTTTGCCGCCAGAGTTTTCAAGTATAGTTGTTTTTTCGTCGAATTTTTTCCTTCATAACACATCGATTGCTCTTGGTCTTAAAGTTACGTAATCTTGATCCCATTCATTCATTTGAGTCAGGAAAATTAGATGTCTCAAGTTATTGCCCAACGCCTGCAACAAGTTCGTGCATTCATGCAGGAAAAGAATCTGGATGCCTTCATCATTCCAAGAGCCGACGAATATCTTGGTGAATACGTTCCAGCTTGTAATGAGCGGTTGTTTTGGGTAAGCGGTTTTACCGGGTCTGCAGGTGCCGCGGTTATTCTTGCAGATAAGGCAGCAATCTTCGTTGATGGCCGGTACACCGTTCAGGCTCGCTTACAAGTTGATAGTCAGCTATTCAGCTTCCACCATTTAATTGAAGAACCTTATCTATTTTGGGCTTGTCAAAACCTTCATAAAAATTCACGCATTGGCATTGATTCCCGCACTTTCAGCCTCTCACAATATCGCAATATTAAAGGGCTGACAGATCACCAACATCTGGAATTAGTGGAATCAGAAAACCCAGTTGATATGTTGTGGCACGATCGACCCGCTCCCCCAAGTAATGTAGCGACATTGATGCCAAACGATTGGGCCGGACAAACGAGTTCGGAAAAACGTCAACAAATAGCGACACAAATTCGTCACTCAGATGCACAAGCCGCCTTAATTACTGCTCCCGATTCTATCGCTTGGCTTTTGAATATTCGCGGCAGTGATATTCCATACTTGCCCGTTGCACTAAGTTATTCGATCTTATTCGCCGATGGCACCATGAATTGGTACATTAATCCGCAGAAAATTCCTCAAGGGCTGGTTGAACATGTTGGCGGCGGTGTTACAACATATCCCGAAGAAGACTTTGAGCAAGGTTTAAGAGAATTAGGAAAAACTTGCCACAAAGTTCTTGCTGATCCATCCAGTAGTAATGCATGGAGTCAGTTAAGATTAATCGAAAATGGTGTTCAACTCGTCGAACTAGCAGATCCTTGCTTGCTCCCCAAAGCAATGAAAAATGCAAGTGAGTTAAAAGGCGCTCATGAAGCTCACCGAAGAGATGCATTGGCTGAAGTACGTTTTCTGGCATGGCTCGATCAATGTGCTCAGCAAAATAAACTACCTGACGAAGCACAGGCTGCCGATAAACTGCAACATTTGCGTTATCTAGACAAAGATTGTGTTGATTTGAGCTTCGCAACTATCTCTGCTGCGGCCAGCAATGCGGCTATGTGCCATTACAACCATCAAAATGCAGATGTTCCAGCGCCGCTGTTAATGAACAGTAGCTATCTGGTCGATAGTGGTGGTCAGTATCGTTTTGGTACAACTGATATTACTCGCACGGTAGCGCTAGGCACACCACCGCAAGAAACTAAAGAGCGCTTCACTCTCGTTCTGAAAGGAATGATAGCGCTCACTAAGGCTCGTTTTCCAAAAGGGACGACCGGTACTCAACTGGATGCGCTAGCCCGCCAGTATTTATGGCAACAAGGATTGGATTTTGATCATGGGACAGGGCATGGCGTCGGCCATTTCTTAAGTGTCCATGAAGGGCCTCAGCGTATTTCAAAAGCACTCAATGATATTGCCCTTGAACCTGGGATGATCACCTCAAATGAGCCCGGTTTTTATAAAGAAAATGAATATGGCATTCGTTGTGAAAACTTACTCGTCGTTGAAAAAGCCGACCTGCCTGATGCGGACCGACCATTCTATCAATTCGCAACACTGACATATGTGCCTTTTGATAAGCGCCTGATGCAAACAAGCCTACTGACAGATGATGAACGCACCTGGATTAACGAATATCACCAACAGGTTTTAAGATTAGTGAAACCACAAATTCCAGAAGATGAAACAGATGTTTTAAACTGGTTAGTTGAAGCCACCAGCGCTTTATAGTGTTGACTACAAACACTTTGGTGAATCATGATTAAGCCTTCCCATCAGGAAGGCTTTTTATTTTGATACCTGCGAGGCCTGATAGCTTTGCCACTCATTCGCATTATCCGGTGCAATATTCACAATAGTATCATGCCGGAACTGAGTATGATCAGGTAATAACTGTCCTAACGGGACAATCTTCACCTGCCGCTCATGCGCCATCTCCAGCCACTGGCGAAATAATCGAAACTGTCCTTGACCTTCAATTTCAGCGTGAATATTGTAAACATTTAACTGTGCAGGTTTAATTTTAGAGAATATGACTTCGTTATAATTTTTCCGGTTAACACCTCGGGTATAAATCAACTCTTCGTAGGTTGGCAACGTCACAGGAATTTGTGGCACAGCACCAGAATCGGGGACAAAGATAGAAGAGCCCTTACAATCGCTGTTATAGCGAAATGGGAACGCCTCTTTTTCAGCTAACGAAGGCTGACTGCTGCGCCACCCAGCAGCCGCACTACAAGTGACTTCCCGACCCAATATCTGACTTAATAACTGGTAACCTTTTTCCAGCTCAGTACGAAGCTCTAACACCGACATCTGAGATGATTTGGTTGTCCATTTATGATGATCCCAAGCATGTAAACCCACTTCATGGCCGCTTTGATCGGTTTTTTGAATAATATCAGCCGCTCGCCACCCAATGACTGGCCCGCGCCAAAAAGCACCTTTAAAATGATGTTCTACCCCAGCAAAAGAGGTGCGAACGAATTGGCTTAAATAAGTGGGATCCCACAGTCGCCAAAAGCGCCGTCCATTATTATCGGGGCCGACAGAGAAGAAAAAAGAAGCTTCTATCTGATATTTATCTAAAGCATCCAGTAATCGGGGAACACCTTCTCTTGCGCCTCGATAGGTATCTACATCAACTCGTAGCCCAACGATTGTCTGTTCTTGCTCCATATCACAATGCATCTGAATATCAATTGGCTTCAACCAGTAAATGATTTATTGGTCCCCGGAGCACAACAACTCAATAAAAAGCGCATGCTCCTCTAATCACATTGTATGGGATTTACCTATTCAAACTCAAAGCTAAGTTGCATTTATTTAATATAATTATATTAACGAGATTTTACTTTCTCAATAAAATACATCCCTGCCAGCATTGCTATCACAAATAATCCCAAGGGCCACGCCCCACTCGTCAAACTCGTCAGAGCCGGTCCAGGACAGATCCCAACCAGCCCCCAACCGATCCCAAAAATGGCGGCACCGAACACTAACGGGGCATCAATTTTGCGATAAGCGGATAATTCGTACTTTTGACCAAGAATCGATTTCTGACGACGCTTAATCACGAGCCAATACCCTGCTGCAAAAACAATAATAGCACCCACCATGACAAATATCAGAGTTGGGTCCCAATGGCTAGTCACATGTAAAAAACCAATGACTCTAGTCGGGTTAACCATGTCAGAAACAACCAGCCCTATTCCAAATAATAATCCTGCAATCCAAGCCACAATGATCATTGTTAATCTCCTAATGGACCAGCGATGCGGTTAACATACCAAAGGCAACAAATACACATGTGGCAACAATTGAACGAGGTGATAAACGAGCTACGCCGCAGACCCCATGACCACTGGTACAACCATTCCCTAAACGCGTTCCAATCCCCACCAAAAAACCGCCAATCACGGCAACCCATGGATTGATCTGATGAAAATCCGGCAAATAAAACCCCAGAGGTTTAATGAACCAAGGGGCCATAATTAATCCAGCGATAAACGCACATTGCCACAGTGGAATCTTTGGCGAACGAACTAATAAAGCCGAGGTGATCCCGCTAATTCCGGCAATTTTCCCATTAAAAAACATTAAGATAAAGGCAGCAGCACCAATCAGTGCTCCCCCTATCAAAGCCAATATCCAGCTCTGTTCCATCATGATTCCTCTTGGAGAGTTTCAACCCAGTCTTGATAAGTACAATAGCCACCGGCTAGATTCACCACCCGGAATCCAAGTTGACGTAACATACAACTAGCAACATGTCCTCTTAAACCAACTTGGCAATAAATCAGAACGGCCTGAGTCGGATCTAACTCGCTAGCTCGCTCTCTTAAACTATCGAGAGGGATATTGATCGAGTCAGAAATGATGCCAGCCTTGAGCTCTTCCGGATCACGGATATCAACAATCTGCCCGACGAAATCTTTGACATATTCACTATAAATCATATCATCATCACCGCGCAGGCAATTAGCGGCAACAAAACCAGCTTGGTTAAGCGGGTCTTTGGCACTGCCATAAGGAGGCGCATAACATAATTCAAGCTCTTCTAGATCATACACATTCATACGAGCCTGCAACGCCAGAGCTAACACATCAATACGCTTATCGACCCCTTCTTTACCAGTGGCCTGAGCCCCTAATATCTGCCCATTTTCTTTTAAATAAAGAAGCTTGAGATGGATAGTCGAAGCACCTGGGAAATATCCTGCATGATGGTTAGAATGAATATAGACTTTCTGATAATCAACATCAGTCTCTTTAAGTGTTTTTTCATTCACACCAACCGCCCCAACACTCAGGTCAAAGACCCGACAGATAGCCGTCTTTTGAACCCCGCGGAAACGTCGCTTATGACCAAGCATATTATCAGCGGCAAGTCGTCCCTGACGGTTGGCAGGCCCCGCCAGTGGCAAATGAACCGGATGATTAAGAACCCAATCATATGTTTGAACCGCATCCCCAACGGCATAAATATCACTATGGCTAGTCTGCAAATATTCATTCACCTTAATCGTGCCATTAATCCCCAGTTCCAGTCCGGCCTCTTCAGCAAGCTGAGATTCGGCTTTAACGCCCACAGCGCAGATAAGCATCCCCACTTTAACCGACTGGGAATTGTTATACTCAAGTTGAAGCCCATCATGCAGACTGTGAATTCGGCTCAAGGAGCGATTTAGGTGAAGTTCCACGCCATGCTCTAACAGATGTTGATGTACGGGAACCGCCATTTCTGGGTCAAGACTCGACATAACTTGCGACTGAGCTTCGATAAGAATAACAGGAAGATTAAGACGTCGGAGCGCTTCGGCAACTTCCAAGCCAATAAATCCGCCCCCTAAAACGCCAATAGGTACATTCGGACGAATTTGACGTAGTCGGGCAATAATCAAGTCCATATCGGGTAAAGAACGAAGCACCAAAACACGGGGATCATCGATACCACTGATGTTCGGTAAAATGGCCTGTGCCCCTGGGCTAAGCAGCAATTTATCATAAGTTAACGAATATTGTTCATCACCATTTGCCACCTCAACTAAGTGATGTTCAGGATCGATAGAAAGCACTTCATGACCGACACAAACGTTAACATTAAATCGCTTAGAAAATTGCTCAACGGTCTGAACTAATAATTTATCCCGTTCAATAATTTCACCACCAATATGATAAGGCAAACCACAATTGGCGAATGATATATAGGGTCCCCGTTCAAGCAAGGTAATCGATACTTTTTCATCCATACGACGCAATCTTGCTGCTGCAGACGCACCCCCAGCAACACCACCAACAATAACAATATGTTTCATGACGATCCTTTACTACTTAAAATAATCTAATGGACTATATATTAGATTTTTCTAAATTAAAAGTTCAATTGGTACTAAATTCATAGTACAAATCAATCGCATTTTCTAGGCCGCTGACGACTTCTAGATAAAACTTAGGAATCAATTGATAGCGCAAAGTGATCTCATTACTGGCTTCGAACATTCCATGTCCATACTTAAGCTGAACTCCAGGGAGCAGATAACCACTGACTTGCACCTGCGTTGCATCTCCACTACCACTGGTCGATAAGCTAAGTTGCTTAATTCCAACCCGATTCCCCAATTTAGTCACCAATTGCCCTGTCTGATTCAGCCCGGTACTTAATAACAGTGATGTTAATGCCGAACTATCACTATCGTTCGTAATGCCATGCCCTCGTAAAAGATAAGAAAGTTGCTCATTTTGAGCCATGCTAGGATCAGAAAATAGATTTACAGTCAACTGCTTAGGCGTACCAGATGCTATCACACCAACCGTGACATCATCGTTAGTTCTTTGTGGATCGCGAATTGCTTTAACATCAATCATTGGGCTATTAGTCGGCCCAGAAAAGGTCAGTGTTCCTGATTGGATCTCAAGATGCTGACCATAGGCAGTAAATTTTCCATCTTGAAGATCGATCTGTCCAGTGGTTTGAATCGCTTTACCCGATGTTTGTTGAACATTGAGTTTACCCACAAGCTGAGTGGTTAAACCAAACGCATCCAAATACAACGCGTTACCTAAATCAACGGTAACATCCATATTTAGAGCTCGGGCTGCGACACGCTTTTGTTGTGCATCAACAATCGTCACATCCGAAGAAAGAGAAGTAGCCTGTTGTGGTAGCTTATTAACTTTTATGGTTCCTTTATTAATATTCAGCGTTCCCTGAACCTGCAGGTTGTCACGATCAACAGCCAGTTTTATATCCGGCGAAACCACCAAATTAGCGGGTGGATAATGTACCGATAGATGATTGCCTTTTAACGCCAGTTGACCACTAAGCTCCCCATTCGGCCAGCGAACACTCCCATGCCAAGTAGCCTTATGGCCCTGACTAAGAAATGAACCAGTCATATACGCTTGTTGATGTGCGAGTTTAATTTGACTACTCAGGTTATCCACTGCAAGAGGTAAATTAGGACCTGCAACTTGACCATCAGTGATAGAAAAATTGCCGCTTAGATCAGGATTATTCAACTCCCCTGCTATCTGCAAACGCCCATTCACTAGCCCATTTAATCGACTTAGAGACCCCATCAACGAGGTGTAGGGGGCCAATTTCAAATTCGATAAAATGACCTCGCCTTGAAGCGGATAATGTTGGTTTTTCGCTAAGCCAATCTGCACACTCGCTTGAGAGTCACCCAACTGTTGACTCTTTTCTTTAAGAGCCAGTTTGGCCTTCCCTGCCGAGATATCTGCATTCAAAAAAAGATTCTGATAACGATATTTTACCGACTCGCCAGAACTCACTGTTTGAATTAACTGTCCATTTTTACTAGACAGTTCAACACTTGTTGCCAGTGGTTTTAGCCGATTTCGAGTCACTGAAAACTGGCCGTTCAAACGCCCGTCCCAAATCAGGTTGTTAAGCCAAACTGAGGCTAATGGCGCCAGTTGAAACTGCTGAATTTTTCCATGCAAAGCCAATTGATCAGTTCCAAACACTGCCGGTTGGGTTAAACAGATGCTTCCGCTCAACCGTTGTTTCAAACATAATGGCGATAAATGTAACTGTTGCTCACTCAAAGCAATAGGGGTTGGTTTTTGCAAATTAAAACTGCCAACCAATGAGCGAACCGTCAATTTATTGAGTTTTCCTTGCCACTGATTGAAGGTTCCCTGCCCACTTACATCCAATGCTAGCGACTGCTTAGGGTTTTTAAGCAGGACCGTCAATAGCTGATGTTCATTGGCTGAATGGCGATAATCCAAAACAGCACTAATATTTTGATATTTTTGGTAATTTGCGTTACGGATAGCTAAAGACATGCGGCCTGGTAAATCCTTAGCAAGTCGTAAGCGAGCTGACGAACGAAATGTCCCTAACTTCATGTCATACTGACTCATTTTCCAGTTATGACCCTTGATATGCCAACTGATCCAAGGACTTAAACGCAGACCCGACACCGCAAATTTCCCATGCAGTTGTCCCGCATCAACTCCTGGAAATGCACTTAAATTATTGAAGTTAAGCGTTCCGGATAGTGCCACGTTTTGATCCACCGCCCCTTTTACCAAAAGCTCATTATTGGCCAATTTCGCATTTACTTTTAGCTGATTAACGTGGCTATTTTCACCTTTGATATGAAGCGCAATGGACCAAGGGTTGCTAAGCCAAGTCCCAGAGAGCTTATCGCTGTCTATCGTCCATTGTTGGTTAATAAAACTGGTATTAACCAAGCCATTAATTAAAGGCAGCGATTGGCCCGCCCATGCAGACAAATCAAGCTGATGGATATTCACTTTTGAGCGCACCATCAATTGAGGGGACCACCGAAGCTGACCATTGGCCTGCAACAGACCGGAGCCACTTTTAGCCGTCAATGAAAACTGCGGGATCTGGCGATAATTTCCCTTAAATGATGACTCGATAGTAAGGGATTGGATACTTGTAAGCCGAGAGTGAAGCTGGCCTTGATAGCCGGTTAGCGATCCATGAACATCAAGTTTAGCCTGCACTTTTTTTATGGGTGTAAGTACTTCGTCACTGGAATCGATCTGAAGCTGCAACGCATACGGCAAACTGCGAGAGCGCCAATTCAGGTGCCCAGTCAGCGTTGCGTTCGCTTTACCTTGATAGATGACATTCATCTTCAATGCTGAGGCTGGCCCCGCACCCTGCATAGCAACATGGCCGACATTGTGACGATACGCCTTAAAATTAAACTCAGATTGATACGGCGGAATGAACTGTTGCTTAAGTTTTCCCTGAATAGAACCTAAAGACGAATCGATAGCAAGCTGAGTGATATTCAATTGCTGTGAATCCCATGAACCATGCAAGGAAGCGTTATCAATCGCAATGGATTGAGCAAGATTTAACTGACCGTTCTTCAGTTGTAAATGCTTGATATCAATTAAATATGGTAATTGTAATTGATGTAAATAATCGGTCAAAGAATCCTTCAACTTCGATGGGACAAGCGCTGTCGGCATATTCTTTGAGTGAGTTGAAGATGATGTTAAACCAGCATTTCCCTGATAACGCCATCCCTGAACATTCAAGGTATTTATCTGGATATGGTGCTTCACCCAACTGGCATTCAAAGAGAGCTTTTGCCACTGAATATCATGCCCATCCACCATTAAGTGCGTGTGGCGAAGGTCTATGTTTTTGAGGTGAATCGGCCAAAAAGGGGTCCAAACAGATGTCCCTGACGACTCATCCTTTGATGTTGCTGATTGATTAGACGGTATTACGACATCAATACCAGCCGCCGTTAATCGTGTCACGCATAATTGGCTATGCAACAAACACCGAGGACTAAGTGCGATTTTGGCATGTTTAATCTCAATATCTTGTTGCTGAGTTGAGTATTTAATCGTTTGAAATTCAAGACCTTTTAATAAAGAGCCACTGCTACCTTGAATCGATAACCCTGGAACTTTATTGGCAAAATAACGAATCGCCCACTGGTTAACTGTAGAACTGTCAGCCGCTACAAACACACCAATGACCAATAATACCAGCAGTGCTAGTACAATATACAAACTGCGACGCATCCACCTCATAAGTCAGACCCTATCGAAAAATGGATCCGCCAGTGATCGTTTCCCTCACTTTTAACCAGTGGTTTTGCAAAATCAAGGCGCACGGGACCAATCGGAGTCAACCAGCGAAGCCCAACCCCTGCACCCGCATAAAGAGGCTCATCAAAGTTATTCGCCGCTGTGCCAGTGTCATAAAATACCGCCGCACGCCATTTATCAGCAAACCGATAACTATATTCAAGACTTCCCGTAACCAGATATTTCCCCCCAATTAGCTTTCCCGAACTATCCCGAGGGGCAATTGATTTATAACCGTAACCACGAATACTCTCATCCCCACCAGCGAAAAAGCGCATCGATGCTGGAACATCAGAGATATGGTTAACCATAATCGCGCCACCGGTTGCTCGAGCAATGATCCGGCTACGACCAAAGCTACGTAACCATTTAGTATGCGCTTTTATCTTTGTTAAGGTCACATCGGAAAACCACCAAGGACTGGAAACTTCAGCCATTAATGATTCACTATCCCCCCAATAAGGGTCGGCTTTCGGTCCTTTCGTGCGCAGACGACTTAAGCTAAAACCAGGCATAAAAAGTAATGTCGAGTTGTTCTGTGTACCTTGTCGATAATCCTCGTAGAGTGTCTTAAAGAAAATCTGTGGTGTCCATTGAGGGTCCCAATCCCATTGCCGTAGCAACGTAATGAGGTGACTGCGACTATCAGTATCGTTATCAACCTCACGCTGATACCCTGTTTGCAACGCTATATAATCGTTCACAGGATTTGTAACGGGAATGCGATACTCTGTCGAGATAGTCTGATCAGTTTTAGATGCCTCAATGGACGCATTAAACTGATGTCCCCAGCGATTCACCCATGGATGATTCCATTTAAATTTTCCTTTAACGTCTTCATCGGTTGAATAACCAAGGCCAATACCAAAGCTATTGGCGCTCTTACGTCTGAGATCGACATTCAAGTCAACTTGACCGTTTTTGCGTTTGCCTATTTGCGGTGTGACTAAAACCGAGCGGAAATAACCCGTTTGGTTGAGTGATTGGCTGTAACTGGCCACTTTTTGTGCATTATAGGGATCGCCTAGTGAAAAGTTAGCTAAACCAGTCAGTAACTTAGTAGGCACCTCAGGGTTTGAAAAATCAATTTTGCCAATACGGTAACGGACACCACTATCGTAGTGCAAATGGATCACGGCAGCATGCTTAGCTCGGGTTACATCCACCTTAGCTTGTGTAAAATGTCCATCAAAATAGCCATGTGAACTGGCGTATTCATTCACCGCTGATTTAAATGCATCATAGTCACCACTATTAAAAATATCGCCCTGATGCGGTGCCTGCTTTTTGAAAAGTCGTTTAAAATCAGCCGAATCTTTTAATTGCCCCGATAGCTGCCAATCAAACTGCGTAATTCGTACGGGCTGATTCAGTATTATGTGAACATCGACCAGAATGTCGTGGTGACTACGATGAACCTTAATTTGCACCCGAGATGAAAAATATCCCAACGCCTCAAGCGCTTCACTCACTTGCTGTTGAGAATGCGCGATTATAAATTCATCAGAGTTATCATTCGATAAATTCTGGGCTTTTAAAAAAGCTTCAACATTCGCCCGTTGCGGTTGATTACCACCATCGACTTGATAATGGATGGCAGCAATGACCGGACTACTTATCAACCAAAGAAGAAACGCAAGTCTGCGCAACAGATTTTCCTGATACAATAGAAACACACATTATTATTGTTACAGAGTTTTGAATTAGATGAAACCAGACTTATCGTATTGGCCAAAACCTGTCATTGCCCTGGCGGGATTTAGCGGTTCAGGTAAAACGACCTTATTATGTCAATTGCTAGAAATTATTAGCGCACAAAATATTCGTGTGGGGGTCATAAAACATAGCCATCACCAGATTGAAATGGATAGTCCTGGCAAGGATAGTTATCGACTCACCCACAGTGGCGCGGCACAAATGCTCTTAAGCAATCCCAACCAAACCATTTTATTTTCCAAACAGAACAATCATGATGATCTAGACAGCCAACTACAGTGTCTTTGCTGGGATAAGCTTGATTTAGTGATTGTCGAAGGATACCGTCACAGTAATGTTCCGAAACTAGAGATTCATCGTCCTGAACTGAATAAACCTCTATTAGCAGTAAATGATCCATGGATATTTGCCGTTGCCACAAATCAGCCACAGCAACACATTCAATTGCCACAATGGCCCTTGGATAACCCCCAAGTGATCGCTGAGAAAATTCTTTCTATTTGTCTAAAAAATATATAGAAAAACAGTAGCTAAGACTCTTTTTGACGGCAAAAATTTAGGACATATCAACTGAATGATTCTTTAAAAACTGTTCCATTGCATTCACGGTTTCAACACTACAATGGTGTTCGATGCCTTCGGCATCGGCTTGCGCAATCTCTTGAGAGACCCCTAAACAAAGCAACGTTTTAAACACGATTTGGTGACGTTTGGCAACTTGCTCGGCCATTTGCTGCCCCTGCATAGTTAAAAAAATTCCACGATAGGGTCTCGCTTCCACCAGCCCATCTCTCTTTAAGCGGCTGATGACCTTAGAAACGGCAGCGGGGCTCACGCCAAAGCGAATTGCCAGATCACTGGAACGTGCCTCGCCATAGGTCGCATGCATTTGCGCTATCTCTTCGACATAATCTTCAACTAACTCCCGCTGATGATCTTCTTTTACTCTTTGAAAATATTGGTGTTGTGGCACAACCTTTACCTATTGTTATGTTTATCTGAGCCGATTAAGAGCAACCACAATGATGATATAGCCGATGATTTGGATACATACCAGCAATCCACTTAAAACAATCTATCATAACTTGTTGTAGCTTTGTGCTCTCAGCCTTACTCACTCGAAGAGGCTATAAAATAACACATAGGCATTCAGTATTATAATTAAAGTGCATACCGCCACACCGACAACACTCAATAAAGGACGATTCACCAAATTTCCCATCAATTTTTTATCGGCGGTAAACTTCACCAGAGGAATCAACGCAAACGGTATTCCAAAACTTAAGATCACCTGGCTAGCAACTAATGCTTTTTGTTCAGACACACCGAGTACAATCACTACAATAGCTGGAACCATCGTAATCAGGCGACGGAGCCCAATTGGGATGTGAAAACGGACAAAGCCCTGCATCAGGATCTGCCCTGACATCGTCCCCACAATCGATGATGACAGACCGGCCAACAACAATGCAAAACCAAAAATATAACTGGCCATGTTGCCGCCCATTAACGGTGCAAGCATTTTATAGCTCTCACCTATTGAGACAATTTCCTCATAGCCATGGCGATGGAAGGTGGCCGCAGCCAAAGCCAACAAAGCCATATTAACCAAACCCGCCAAAGTCATTCCGATGATGACATCTAAGCGATAATAACGCATCACTTTATTGCGCTGACTGGGTTCAGTGCTAATACGATTCTGAGACAGTGCCGAGTGCAAATAAATCACATGCGGCATAATCGTGGCCCCTAAAATACCGGTAGCCAGATAGACTGCATAACTATCAGGGAATGATGGAAGCAACAACCCTTTCACCATAGCCCCCTGATCAGGGTGGCTTAAAAAGAGCTCGACAAAAAATCCTCCGGCGATAGCCATAATCATGGCACCAATAATGATCTCCATTAAACGGAAGCCAAACCGTTGTAATTGTAATGCCGCATAAGTGATGATCCCGGTTAAGATAGCCCCCTGCATCATTGACAGACCAAACAACAAGTTAAATGCTAATGCCGCTCCGAGAAATTCGGCCAGATCAGTCGCAATAGCAACTATTTCAGCCTGCACCCAGTAAAACCAAACGACCGGTTTGGGGAAACGCTCCCGAATCACTTCCGCTAAATTTTTGCCCGTTGCTAAACCGAGCCGTGCCGACATTGCCTGAATCAGCATCGCCATGACATTGGACATTAAAACCACCCATAACAAGGCGTAGCCATAGCGTGAACCAGCTTCGATGTTAGTTGCAAAATTGCCGGGATCGACATAAGCGACAGCCGCAATGAGTGCTGGACCAAATAACACCATCCATCCGGTGCGTCCGCCTTTTCCGGATAATGTCTGTTGAGCCTGATGCTGCATCGCAGAATCTGAGATTGACTGAAGCATGTTGAAAATTCCAGCAAAATTAACCATGGTTAATAATATATATTCGTGTTAATTAATTTCAACCCGGTAAACCTAATTACAGCTGTTAATTTTTACTGAAAAAGACAGTTTGACGTTATTTTCAGACTAAAATGAGTATAAGTATATGATTTTTAATCATTTAATTTTTATTATATTCCTTCAATTTTATTATTGGATTATTTCAAACAGTTCAATAAGTTTTGACTATCAATAAACTCATTAAACAATTTAACTAACTGATTTAATTTATTTTTACTCAATAAACTATCTCAGCTTATTCCCGTAATGAAATAAAAAGGAATACTTTTATCTACATGATACAAAACTGCGCCCGGTATCGGTGCGGCCAGTGATATGCTGATAGGTTCACATTGAGCTTGACACTCCGTCAATCATAACGCCCCCTAGTTAACTGTTGAATTGATCACAGTATGAATCGCAGAGTCTGAAATAGTTGATCATTTAATAGCTGCTGTTTGCTATCTTGAGCCAAAAATAAAGGGGCTATTAAATAGCCCCTTCAATACATTATTTATCTTGCTGCGATTAATTCAGATTCTTATGAATAGATGCCTGATAAATTGAATCAACAGCAACTTTCAAGGCTAAATCAAATTCAGTATCGCTTTGAGAGGCATTAAGGTCTTGCAACAATGCACGACTGAATGACGCAATAATGCCAGGACATTGGCTTAACTTTTCATTGGCCTCATCACGTGCATACCCACCAGAGAGCGCAACAACTCGAACCACATGAGGATCATCTAATAACTCATCATATAGATGAGGCTCGACCGGGATCGAAATTTTAATCATAATTCTCAAATCGTCATCGGCTTGTGCTAAATGTCGTTTAAACTCACTGAGGAGGTAATGCTCTGATTTTGCTCGATCAGGAGAATTAATATTACACTCTGGCTCAAGAATCGGGACTAACCCATGTTTGGCAATTTGCAGACCAATATCAAACTGCTGATCAACAATCGCCCGAATCCCCGCTTCATCAAATTGATGGATCACTGAGCGCATTTTGGTGCCAAATACGCCATGGGAAACGGCTCGTTCAAGCGTGTCATCCAAACCTGAGATAGGTTTCATTAACTGCACACCACTCTCTTGTGGGGCGAGCCCTTTATCACATTTTAAAAAAGGGACGATATGTTTGCGCTGCCATAAATATTCAGCGCTCCCCAGCCCATCAATCGAACGGTCCATCGTGTCTTCAAACAAAATCGACCCCATAATCCTCTGGGAATTAAATTCATCTGAAGTGATCACACGAGTTCGCATCTGATGGACCAGATCAAACATCTTCTGGTCATCCTTTTCGCCATCAGCAGTATAGGCGGACTCATCAATACCATATCCTCGCAACGCTTTTGGGGTCGATCCTCCTGATTGATCTAAAGCTGCGATAAATCCTTCTCCATTTCGGGCTTGCTCAAGCATTTGCTGATCTATTGGATGGCTAAAATTCATAATTTGCCTCCTCCGAATGTTACAGAATGATTTTAAACTACTATACCATAGCGCAAATATTGCCCCAAACCGAGCAAATATCACGTAAATAAATTCAAAATTTGTCAATTTTTTCGTTCAACCGCTTGACCTTGAAGTTAACTCCAACATGTAAACTATTCGTATCAGTTAAATGAGAAGGAGTATCCGCATGAACACAGTTATTGCCATAGGCCAGGCATTCATCGATCTGTGGCTCGATGCAGCGGTTTGGCTCATCTTAGGCTTTATTGTGGCAGGTCTACTACAAAGCTTTATCCAAAGTGATAACTTAGGCCGACATTTACAAGGCCGAGGACTATGGCCCGCAGTGAAAGCCGCATTATTGGGCACCCCTTTACCTTTATGCTCTTGTGGTGTCATTCCTGCGGCAATGGGCCTTCGCCGAGCAGGTGCTTCAAAAAGTGCAACAACAGCATTTTTAATAGCCACTCCAGAAACAGGCGTTGATTCGATTGCTATTTCATATGCCTTACTCGGTCCCTTTATGGCAATTATCCGCCCCATTGCCGCGATTTTTTCAGCGATTGTAAGCGCAACTTTGGTGTTATTTATGGCAGAAAAGACACCTGAGCACGATGCTGCAACCAACGTCCATCATGATGAGGCAAAACATAAACAGACTTGTCATTGCAACCACGGGCAAGATCACCATGCGCATGCGGTGCCTTCTAAAGCACAATCTTGGTCAGCACGGCTTTGGCAGGGGCAACGCTACGCCTTCACTGAATTGTTAGAAGATTTATCCATCTGGTTAATTGTTGGGTTGGTGATCTCTGCGATAGTCGTAGCCACAGTGCCGTCAGATACACTCGCACAAATCAGTCAAGGCCCATGGGCAATGATTGTTATGGCACTCATTGGAGTTCCGATGTATATCTGTGCCTCAGCATCAACCCCGCTTGCAGCAGGTCTGATGTTAGCAGGCGTTTCACCGGGGGCAATCTTGGTCTTTTTACTCGCGGGTCCGGCCACCAATATCGCCACATTAGGGATTGTCAACAAAGAGCTGGGAGCACGTTCTTTAATTGGTTATTTAGCGGGCGTTATCATCGTTGCGATTGGCTTTGGTTATCTAACCAATGCACTGGTTGATGTCTGGCAGATCAATATTCAAAGTGAGCTAGCCAGCAGCAATCAACTACTACCATGGCCGATATCAGCTATAGCGGGGATTGCACTAGCGGTGTTAATAGTGATCGATCTGTACCATAAAATCAGTAGTTACTATCAGCATCGTCAAAGCGGCAAAAAATCCAGCTGTTGTCATGACTCTTGCTGCAATCATTAATAACTGGAAGCCTTGATTGTGATATCAAGGCTTTTTAGTTGAAAAAGTAACAGCCAACTTAACTCAGAACCTCTCTGAGAGTTATCACTGTATCTGCCGAACAGTGAATCACCATTTCAGATCATTCCCGGTACTATCAAAACTGCGTTGTTGAGCTTTATGGAGCTTCACACCAAAGAATATACAGTCCCTATTGAAGATTCTACCGGAGGACTCATCTGGTCTATATTTAAAATTAAATGCAACCTATTATAATTTAGGATAAAGCTCCTCCTCGCGTAACCGCTCCCAATTTCCTTTCATTTATAGCAGATGAGCATTACAAATAACGCAGCCCTCTATCCATTTTTGAGTCGATATGGATTGCCCAAGTCCCCTTTGCCATAAATAGTACATTGATGCATTGTCATGTTGCTTCTCCTTTACTCAATCAGTGCAGAGATACCTGTATACGGTTTGTACCCAAAAACATTAATAAACACATCTTATTGGTTTATATTTTTTATTTCTTGTAGAAACAAACACACGCGGACTAAGCCCCATAAAATCAGTTCGATGTCGTAGCCCCGCCCCCCTACAGAACAAATTGAGGTAAAAATATAGCGAATTCAGCAGATGCCATTACAATGAGACATGTTTGAATAAAAAATAGAAAAAATGCAGACCCAAATTATCCCTTTGCGCAGCCACACCTATACCGATGCCCAGTTATTGGCCAATCAAGTAGGTGAAGAGGTCACTATTGCTGGCGTATTAAGACTTGTTCACTCTCAAAATAACCCTGTCGTCGTATTACTGCATGGTTCTGGTGGATATCGAGAGTTTATCGACCACTGGGTGCTCCTGTTAAATCAACATCACTTCTCGACACTAGTCATTGACAGCTTTACTGGTCGAGGTTTAACTGATGTCGGCGCGAATCAACAGTCGTTAGGACGACTCGCCAGTATTGCTGACGCTTATGCAGCACTTGCTTATTTAAAAATGCATCCACAAGTAGACTCTCAACATATTTTCTTACAGGGATTTTCTCGTGGAGGACAGGGTGCGCTCTATGCAGCAATGCAACGTTTTGCAAAACGCTGGGGATACCACAATGATGGCTTTAAAGCTGTCGCATCTTTTTATCCAAATTGTTGTTTTGAATATTTAAGCGATACAGAAGTCATTAATAGTCCGATTCGAATATTTCATGGCATGGCTGATGACTACAATCCAATTGATGCCAGCATCAAATATGTTGAACGTGCCAAAGCCAATGGGGCTGATATTGAATTATTTCAATACCCTGATAGTCATCATGGCTTTGATGGGAAATCACTGCCGACCTTGTCTCTTTTGCCAAATGCACAAAGCACTCGCAATTGCCGAATCATCGAAACTCAGCCAGGTGTTTTAATCAACAAAGCAACAGGCCAACCTTTTACCTATCAAGACCCCCAGATCGAAACGGGCGTGCATGTCGGCTATAATGCCAAAGCGGCGACTAAAGCTCAGCAACAATTGTTAGACTTTTTCAAACAAATCAGAGATAAAAGCTAACGGTTTTGAATCGCTAACAATTCGTTGACCAGATGAAACCCGAATAGATCCTGCGTAAAAAGTCTATTTTTAAAATAGCCTACTACTCAGGGTCCTTTTTGCTTATAGCCAGTGCGACTATGCGTTGTAAGGAGCACAGGATAAAATAATAGTTATTCAAAACCAGTACCTTGTCTCCAGCCGAAGTAATACGAACCAGAGGAACAATACGACGACTCAACGATTCAAGGCACTACACTCGGGTTTTAATCTTAGAGGGCATTTGGAACAAAGGTGAACTGAGCTGAAACGGCTTGAGCATCTAAATTAGCGACCGCGATCATTGACTAGATCGATATTCAGTATCTACGTTACCTGAACACTCTACTTTCCCTTGTATGGGTAGTACACAAGCAACCCACTCATGAATAAAAAAGTAAGCGGCGAAGAAGCAGGCTTCGATGGCTAATCGAGGTTTAGATAAATACCCGCTTACTTCGCATGCGCAGCATATTTAATACTATAGAATTAATCAACTAAATTTTGACCGTTGCGGTATCCATATCTCTTTATAGTCACTCCTCGCCACAGTTATCCGTTAATCAACGAGCCACAACACGCTTAAACTAAGCGTCTCATGAATGAAAAAAACGATAACCCTACAAAGTTTAAGTCAAAAGCCATTCCCTCAACACCATTCACAGAGGTGCTGAGGTTCAGTTACACACACTTAAGTATCGACACGAAAAGCGCTCTACAACTGGATGGAACGTTATATTAATTAGTCTCCAATGTCTTTCGCAATATGCACTACTTGACCGACCACTTCAAACTGATGCTGCTCTTGTTTTGGAATATCTAGAGGTGGATAAATCTTGTTATCACTAATTAAACGCCAATCCCCCATAAGGGTCTGATAACGTTTGATAAATAACTCTTCACCATGACGAAACACATAGAGATTACCATCTATCGGCCGTGTTCTTGCTATATTCACCACGAGCGTATCATTGTTATTAATCGTCGGCTCCATACTGTCGCCTTTAGCCCAGACAATCACCAAGTCTTTTTCTGAGAAACCGCGCCATGTCAACCAGTTACGACGAAAAGCAAGACAACGACACGAGGCACTCGGTGCATGATTAACGGTATCATTCTCAACCGCCTCTTCAAATCGATAACGCGGAATTAGAGTAAATTCATCATTCAACGAAGTTCGATATTCACCTGGCCGCTCTTCGATAAAAGAATCATTATAAATACCAATAAGCCATTCAACAGAAACATCAGCAGCTTTAGCAATATCTATTACTTTGTCTAGAGGCGGATATGTTTTACCCGCCAAATATTTTCTTAGCCCCGACTCAGAATGTCCGCATTTTTGTGCGAACTTGCGAACAGACGTGTTTCCAATGGCTTCTTTTAAACGCTCAGGAAAACGCGTGATTTGGCTTCCGTTAGAAAAGCGATCCGCTTTTGTCATCTCATACACCAATAAAATTAAATAATTTATTGAAATTTATAAAAATTTAAATAAATCACATACAGACGCAAAAAATCACAAAAAAGTTGACATGCGCTTTATTGTGATCTAATTTGTGTTACATAGAAGCGCAAGCTATCAAAGTTGCGCATATGAGTAACACATGAGGGTATCACGATGAAGGAATCAGATCGAGATTGGCATATAGCGGATATTAAATGTGCCTTAGAAAAGAAAGGTACCAACTTTGAGCAACTTGCCCGTGAAAATGGCATTGCCGGTTCAACACTTAGAAATGCACTACGTTTTAAATATCCAAAATCAGAACGAATTATCGCCTCAGCCATTGGGGTTAAACCCGAACAAATATGGCCTTCAAGATATAATGATTCCAACAAATACGCCTGAGGTGACTATGTGGATAGCAGCTAAAGAAGTTTATGGGGTGGCAGATCTCATGAATCCCCTAAGTTATGTCAAAAATTGCCTAGATTCGTTAGTAACCCATGTTCGCAACCACTACCGAAAGCATTTAAAACCACTCCGGTATGACGCCCGTATTCTTTCACCTCTCCCCCAGAGGGCTGCGTTTAAACGCACAAAACAAATGAGAGCAAGTCAGCCATGCTTCACCATTGTCTCCACATACCACGAGGTCAATTACCGTAGAAGTATGCGGGACAGCATGCCAACAATATTCAATAGGGAGGTAGAAAATGCCTGATTACGAACAAACTTTACAAGAAGCGGCACTTAACTTCATGTGCCGACATCAGGCAGAATACCAGCACGAAGATCTTCTGCTCTTTCAGAGCACGATCATGTTTTTGCGCAACACGATCAGTGCCGAACAACAACTAGCCACTCGCATTGTTGCACGAGCTTATCGCGAATTTAGCAGTTGTAGTAAAAAGCCTGGCTATTGGTTGGATAGAGCCAACTCCACCGCTAACGTAGCTATTATTGTGGACCCCGATGGAGTTAGCCATGCTATTGGATTGCCTTTGATTGTGCGTCAGTTCATTGAGTCTCCCCCGAAACCACGCCTTCTTGTTGTGAAATAAAGGGCAACATGACCACTTGAGCACCGCCGGATATCCTAACTTACATCGCTCAGCGAATGTTAGAAAAAGATATTACTCGACTCACGACCGCTCTATTTACGGTGGATTGAATAGCTCTAGCGTTCCTATTGATTCAAGATATGGTGAATATGAAATGCGATTTAATAAATAAAAAAACCCGGTAATAATAGGTTAAACCGGGTTTTGTCGAAAGCAGGACAAACAAAAATATATGTAACAAGCAATATTGATAATATTATCTATAACGATATCAAACTATGATGTATCTCAATTTTATTTCTAATATTTTTATGGTACACACAATAATTTTTATAGGAGTTGAGAAGATTATTATACAGATCCCCTTTCGACCGATAATAGTGCTCCAGAAAGCCTCTATCATAAAATTGTCGTCATACATTGCATTGTAACAGAATGCTAGTTATCGCATATCACACGACTCATTAGATGACGGCTAACGCCCCGTGTAAAATTGAACAGCGCACCGGTACAGTGAGCAGCTAGGAAAGCTATCCACTATCAGAAGGGCCCCTCATTCTTGCTCGTACAGAGGTCGTTCGCCCAAAACGTCAAAAGAGCAAAGACAGTAACAGTTATTCTATTAATAATTTTCAATAACAGCCATATTGATGTAAGAAACACCTGCACTAATCGACTGAATATTAAATTCATAATAGTCAGTCCCCTCCGGAAAGGCAGTGATGGATGTTGAATCGCCTACTGTAATATTTTGATAGGTTTTTTCACCATTAATACTAAACATTAGCGATATATCAATAGAGCCAGAACCATTCAAGGAAACATTTAATTGGTCACCGACCGCATAACCATACAATTCTCCCCCACCGTTACCTTGATGCGCTTTAATGCCTGCTCCAGCTAATACTCGTTGTGAATTTCGATGCTCTTCACATTAATAATAAAAATGTTAATTAACGGTGCACTGTAGACTCAATGGCATAAAAGACAAACTGGCTCACAGCGATTCAAAGCAGTGAGTAAAACGAGCACATATATGGCTATCAGCTCTTTATCTTCACAGCGAGTTCGTCAGCGAAAACAATCCTCATGAATTATTATAATGCTAGCCAGACATCACCAGAGGTATGTCTCAATGAGTTTGAATAAGCAATATTAAAACTATGAAAATACCACAAGAGATAGTACCAATAGGCAAAATAAGACAACTCTTTATTTGCCATAAAATCGCCTGGTAATCAAAATGTTGAGCAATTTAATCGGTCAATAACAAAAGGGCTGCGTTGCGCAGCCCTTTTGTAGATCTTACAGCGTAGAACGCAAGTTCCATTTCCTTTGCTTCAAGGTTTATAGGGATAACCAACTTGTCGTATTTCGTCTATCAACTCACCCCTCCCTAACGCTATCGACATACTTTAAATATGGAATAAATCTCTCAACGTGCAACTTCACAAATATGATCCCGTTCAAAATTTTAGCGAATGTCCCTTCATCAACGATAGGCTGTTGATCTTTTGAAGTTGAGTTTTATTCAAATTAAACATTTTGAACGCGACGCAGACGCAGTCTTTGCTTCCTAATGAGTTAAGCAAACAGGGACAACAGCGTTCAGGATGCGTTTAAATGAACCCAAAAGGCTGTAGCTGAGAAGGACTAATCCAACGTCAAACATTATTTGAGGCCACTCACTACACGGCAAAACGTTTGCCCTGCCTAAATCCCACTCAAACTGCTTAAAAAACAATCAAAAGGAGCAACAGCGCCTACTTTTTCTACCATACTCTACTTTATAAAAAAGACGATGCAGCTAATATGATGTAACATGAAGGCTTAACCCTATCAGAGCAAAAAACAAAATAAGAACTAAAATGAAAGTAAAAATGGAATCGTAAAAGATGAGTCCAAGGATAGAGCGTTCATTCTTATAAGCCACCATGGATTAGTAAATGTCTAACCCGCTAAAATCAGCCACCGCAACAGGATTAATCGTCATTGTGATCATTGCAACAGCGTTCTATTTCAAACACCCATTTGCAGTCACTGAAATGATCCAAGAGTTAGAGCAAACCATTGCTAATTATGTTAACCACATATTAGCAATCATTGTAAGCCATATTCAATTTAGCATTGTAAGCCATATCAATTTCGCATTCCTTCATGAAGCCAGTTAGATTGGGATAGCCAAATATGACACTCCAAGAAGATAAGGTTTACCATACATCAATGCAGTGCCGATTTGGCCAGTCGCCCTCAGATGCTTGCTATCTATCAGCTACTGGTATTTCAAACATGCAACCATCCGCTCAGCATTCTTGCTTGTTAGCTTAAACATAAGAGAGCCCATAAAGGAAAAAGGCCACTAAATGGTGGCCTGAGATAGGACAAAATATAAAATATTATTACGTAAGATGCGTTAATCGTTGTTTTTGTAAAGAATCACCACCAGCATTATTCCGTGCACTGTTGCAATCTTTCACATCAAATTGTGTACAACTAAAAACGACCAGACTCTTTCTCATAACCTCATCGGCGAGATGTTTCTCTCCGACTTTCGTTTTTTCGCAGCCAAATAAATAATCTTCCCACTACAAAACTGATTAAATCGAACATTTCGATGATCAACTTTATAGCATTTGATAAAAAATGATTAGAATATATGTAATCTATTAATACTAGAAAATAGATTTTCAAGTTAGTATTTAAGTACTATATTTATAAGAATAAAATTCATTATATTTAATTTCTATAATTTTAATCCTAACACCAATTAGTTCTAATCTTTTCTGCACAGTAGTCACATTCGGCAAGGGGATGCTCATGGTTTATCGGAAAATGGTCACAGGAATTTGTAGGTTAAACTGATCAAATACAGCGCTAATCGTGATCATCCTCTGATGTTGATACACCGTAATCCGTAGCCAGCTATCTTGTTTAGCGTACAGCTTCATTGGCAATACTTCTCAAGCTACAGATTCACATCAACCACCAGCAGGTCAACCAGCTCGCTGCTTCACATGATTGCACTGCTATCAGTTGGTGATGAGCCTTTTTCTCTTTAGCCCAGGCTATTTGTACTTTGTACGAAAATAACTCTGGCTCGCCAATAGAGATCAAGCCGGTTTTCGGTAATAACTTTCGCGGGATGCTGTTGTCATACAGAATAAGCTGAGCATGATTGTCAGTTACTCATGAGCGTCTTGCTTAAACTCAACCGTATACTTCTGTTTGCTCTTTTTGTCATTTAACACCTCAATAAATAGATTATTATATTCACTATTAAAGTATCTTGTTCAATTAGAGCAAATCATTTTATGAATCTGCCAAAATACCAGGGTATTCAACTGACAACGAATCATCAATTTCATACATTTTTATTTTTCGCCATAGTGTTGTTTGGCTAATCCCAAGAATATATGCTGATTTTTTCTTATCACCAGCCGTTTTATTTAAAACATCGGCTATCAATCGGCTTTCTGTACGTTTAATTAAATGGGTTTGATCTAACAAACAGGCCGACTCTTTAAGCTCACAGACTTCTGGAATATCCTCCAGAATATGCATTTGTAACAATTCACTCAGAGTGACTTCATGGCTATCTGCTAATACAATTAATCGATTTACGAATGCTTGAAGTTGACGTACATTTCCAGGCCAAGAATAACGACGTAGGTAATTTTCTACTTCTGGAGCCAACTCGAGCTGGCACTGGTTATGTTGTAAGATCTTGCCAATGATAGGTATGATATCTTCCGGTCGTTCATTTAAAGGGGGGATATGTAATTCAAGAATATTAATTCGATAATAAAGATCTTCTCTAAACTTACCCTTTTCGACTAATTCTGAAAGTTTTTTGTTACTTGCAGTGATCAATCGAAAATCAGTATTAATCAGAGTACGGCCACCAATCCGAACGAAGGCTTTTTCCTGTAGCACTCGCAATAGCTTAACCTGCACTGAAAGTGGTGCTTCACTAATTTCATCAATAAAAATTGTCCCATGATTCGCTAATTCAAAAACGCCCGCTTTCCCACCTTTTTGGGCGCCAGTAAAGCTACCTTCGGCGTAACCAAAGAGCTCACTTTCCAATAAACTTTCTGGAAGTGCAGCGCAGTTTACCGCAATAAAAACGCCTCGATGACGCGCACTCGCATTATGGATCCCTTGCGCAAAGAGTTCCTTTCCGGTCCCTGTCTTTCCATAAAGATTGACTGGAAAATCATATTGGGCAAACTTTTTCGCTCGTTCAAGCGATGCGGTTATTGCAGGTGAATGGCCAATAATATCGTCAAAAGTATATTTTGCCGTAAGAGCCATCCCCATGGCTGGTTTGTTATTGTTTTGTTGGTTATTACGGCTTAATTTTCCTGAAACGACAATAAAATAGTTGTTATGTCTTTTAATGTTACGTAGATCGATCAACAATTCTCGGTCTTTAATCGAAATCGGTAATTTAAAGACGTCTTTTTCCCCAATAATATAATCAAATAATGATTTAAAGTTGGTATCCTGAAAGATATTATCTCCCACGACACAACTAAATAACTTTTCCCCAAGCGTATTAATTCTAGTGATATTACCATAGCTACTAATACACATAACACCTTCTGAAACACAGTTAAGCGCTCCTGTCGTTTCAATTAACTTAGCGTTTTTTTGCTTCATGCATTTGAGGATATGCTTCGCTTCATTAATAGCATTCTCGATGGACAGATTGTCGGCGTCCCCCATAATGACATCAAGCCCATATTTATGTGCCATATGAGCAACTGCTAACCCGCCGATAACGACTTTATAGCCTTGCTCCGCTAGCTCAGAGATAATGTTTTCGACATCATAATGCGTGTAAACACGACAAATTTTGAACTGTTCATGAGTTTTCTGCTGATATTTTTGGAGCACCCGGCAATATTGAGGAAAACCAATTGCGACAATATTTTCACCATATTTTTTAGCTTCCTTAATACTCTGAGCGATACCATAGTGATCATGTAGGATTTCGATCACCGGAATATTGAGGTGACTGCGTAACAACGCAGCGGTTCCCCCTCGGCTGATAATCACCTGAGTCCCCAGATTGATTAGCTCTTGTGCCTTCTTTAACACATCAAAGTGCTGTAGTTCATACACTGGAATGCTCTGATTTGTTTCAGAAAGAATGGTGTGAATACGCTGAGTTATGGTATGCGAGACAGAAAATATAACAATCTCATGTGAGAGCATATGAGTACCCCAAATAGATCCTGCGGAAGACAGTATGACAAAGCCTCAAGCAAATTAACGTGACTCATATCGATCTGTGAGGAATATATGCCGCCATAATACTCTCAATCAAGTATTATGGCGATCATAGGCTATAAAGACGGACGTCGATAAACAATCTGTCCATCAAGAATGGTTGCACAATTTTCGATGATTTGATTAGCTTTTAGATAATTCCCCTGGCTGTCATCAAATGTGAATGGCTGATCGACCAATTTAACAATCGCTATATCGGCAAAAGCCCCTGGTTTTAGAGTTCCGATTTGGCCATCCATCTTCATCAGTCGAGCTGGTGTTTCAGTGACAGCTTTGATGATGTCGAAAATCGGCATTCCCATATTCAGGTACTTCGACATAACCATCAATAAACTATAAACTTGGGTCGTCCTGAGGCTATTTTTCAGCGTCATATCCGTACTAATAACATCCGGATAAAAACCTTGTTCCATGGCCGTCTGAGCGACTTTAAAATGGAAATGAGCTACGCCGTTGGAACAATCAAAAATCACGCCTCGTTGCTGAGCCTTAACGAGCTCAGGATAAACGTTCCCCTGCTCATCGAGAATGGTATTCCCTTTCCCCTGATAGCAATGCGCAAAAATATCACTTTCCCGAAAATGTTCAATCAGTTGTGGAGCTGGCAAATGCGAATCGGTCACATGAACACAGAAATTTGTATTCAGTTGCTGAGCCATATCCACCATCGTCATGAATGGATCCTGCTTGAACGGATGATCATGAAACAACTCCTCACTATAGCGAAGTTTAAGTCCAAGGATCTGATCAGGGTTTTCTGCCAATAACTGAGCAATTTTGGCCTGATTGTAATGCGCCGGATCGATATTCTCGAGATATCCTGTGGGCCCTCCAAGGGTCGACAAACCGACACTCACCACATTCAGATAGCTCTTAATACGCACTCTTGAAGGTTCAACCACACTGCTTTTGAACAGGTTAAAGGTAGTACAACCGCTACTTCCAGCATCAACGACACTTGTCACACCATTTGGCAAGCAGATGATATTCGGGTCAACGGCGATCGCAAGGCCACCATGGAACACATGAGTGTGAAAATCGATCAATCCGGGTAAAACCCATGCACCTTCAGCATCAATCGTGGTATCGGATTCATAATTTTCAATACCACTTAGGTCAACGATCTTATTACCATTTACTCCAATATCTTGACGAATGTATTGGCGTTGCTGAAGATCCAGTATTGTTCCATTTTTAATTAACAAATCCAGTTTCATCATAGCCCCCTAGAGTCCAAGAAAATGCCAATATGGCAATCCAATGAAGAGGTACACAAGGAAGTTAATTAAAACCATCACGGTACCGATTCCCCAGAATTTTTTCTGTGGCACATAGCCACTTGAGAAGGTAATAACGCCAGCCCCATTTCCGTAATGAGTTAACAGCGCTCCATAAGCTGCCGAAAATGCTAATGATAAAGCAATTAACATCGGATCAGCACTGGTCGTCATCCCCAAGGTGAACAGAACAGGGAAGAACGAAACCACAAAAGCACTACTTGAGACAAACAAGTAACGCGCCGCGAGGCTAAAGAGTACCAATACGGCAATAGCAACATACGAATTAAGATGGGATAGATCGACGTAGTTTTTGATGACATCGACTAAGTAGAGATAAAAACCACCATGAGCCAAAGCAACCGCAATGCCGTAGAAAGCACCGTACCAAACAAACGTCTGCCAAGCACCTTTCTCATTCACCACATCTTGCCAACTCAGCACTTTAAACAACAACAAGCTAGAGAGAAAAACCAACCCAACCGAAATATATTTAATTCCAGTTAACGAACCAGTCATCCATCCAAGCACCCCAAGTACAAAGAAGATGATCAACAGTTTTTCTTCACGTTTCACAGGACCTAATTCACGTAGACCTTTCTCAGCCACTTCTCGAACGTTATCGATCACCTTGAGTTCAGGTGGATAAAGTTTATAAATAAGCAGCGGAGCAACTAACAAAATGAGTCCAGCTGGAACGATGGCCGCTTTAAACCAAACCATCCATTCCAAATTGATGTTGAGGATCTTGTTGGCCAGTGAAACGGTAATTGAGTTCGTTGCCATCCCAGTCATAAACAGAGCCGATGTTCCCATTGATACCACGTACATCAGCATGGTCAAATAAGCCCCAAGCTTCCGGCTCCCCTGAGTTGGCGTAGAGTTTAGCGCCTCAGCAATGTTACGGAAAATAGGATAAGTGATGCCACCGGAACGTGACATATTAGAGCCGGTAGCCGGTGCTAATATCAGATCGGTAAACATCATCAGGTAGCCTAATGTAAGGGTATTTTTGCCATATCGTCTGAGCAACAGATAGGCAATCCGCTTACCTAGTCCAGTAATCACAAAAGCCTTACAAATAATAAAGGCACTGATAATAAACCAGACTAATGGCCCCCCAAATCCGGCAAATAAAACTTTCGGCGAAATAAATAACGATGCAAATCCCAAAATGATAAGCATAATGACAGCATCAGTATAAGGCCGTAAAACCAAGCCACATAGCATTGCTAAATATATGCCCACAATTGCCCAAGTTTGTGCAGTTAAGGCGGCTGGATGAGGTGTAAACCAAAATATTATAGGAAACAGTATAATTGGTACGAGTTTTAATAATTTCATATCTTTCACCTTGATAATTAAATGCCTCTTCCGAGGCAAATAATTAATTGCGCATTAGTTATAGGTCCCGTCGATAATCTCTACCCCAGTTTCATTTATAATTCGTTTCACCCAGTCTTTATTTGCTTTACCCGCTTTGGCTGCTTCAACTTTTCCCGAATCATATTTAGAATATTCTTTAACTTGATCTAATAAATTAGATGCTTCCATCAATGGAATAACTACAATCCCATCGGTATCTGCCACAATTAAATCACCAGGACAAATAGCAATACCACTAATTGCAATAGGCGTATTTACTTCACCAGGGCCTTGCTTAAAGGGACCAGCAGGATTAGCACCAGCCGCAAATAACGGTAGTTCCATTTTTGATATTGCATCTAAATCTCGGATAGGACCATCTAAAATAATACCGCCAATATGCTTATCGTAATGCGCATAGGTTGCCATAATCTCGCCCATCAAAGCACGGGAGCGATCACCCTCATTAGAAACGATAATAATGTCATTTTCGTTGGCCATTTCTAAAGCGGCATGCAGCATTAAGTTATCACCCGCACGAACTTTAACTGTTACAGCAAAACCTACTGTCACCGGTTTTTTGGGTGAAGAAATTAATTTAATATCATTGCCAATCACCGAAATACGATTCATTTTATCGGCAATATTAGCCACCGGTAGTTGTTCATATTCTTCAATTAAATTAGTGTTTAATTGCGGACGTTTAGTGAAAATTCGGTTACCGATACTCATTATTTATTCCCTCCTTCAAACCCTGGAACTGGCCAACGGGGCTCTTTTCCAGATAGCACTTCGTCGATACCTATTGCAGAATGTAGCGATGCACGATCAGTTGCTTCTCTTGTCGCTGCACCAATGTGCGGACCAATAACAAGATTATTTAAGCTAAATAACGGATCAGTTTTCTCGAAAGGTTCATGTTTTATAGTATCAACAGCGGCACCAGCAATCAGGTGATCATTCAAAGCGTTAAATAGATCTGCTTCATTCACTACTTTACCGCGAGCAGTATTGATGAAATAGGCAGTTTCTTTCATTAAATTAAATTGTTTGTGACCAACAAAATCAAATGTTTCTTCGGTAGCTGGACAATGCAGAGAAACAATATCACTTTCTTTAAAGATGCGATCAAAGTCATCGGTTAATTCAACACCCTCTGGAATTTGCTCTTTGGTTTTATATGGATCATAACCGATGACTTTCATATTAAATCCATACATCGCTTTTTTAGCAACTCGAGAACCAATGTTTCCGACACCAATCAATCCTAATGTTTTGCCATCGAGTTCAACTTTAGGTGTTTTTAATTTCGCAAAATAAAAATCATCCAGCATTTTTTCCTGAACAAGTTTAAAATTACGAGAACAATGCAACATATAAAATATAGCTAATTCAGCAACTGACATGCTATTAGCTACGGGGCAATTTAACACCATCACTCCATGTCGTTTTGCTGATTCCAAATCAACGGTATCGTAACCGGCTCCATGGCGAGCAACGACTTTTAATTTTTTGGCAGCGTCAAATACTCGGTCAGTCATTTTGGAAAGACGAACAATAATTCCATCACAATCGGGAATATCACGAATAATATCTTCTTCTTCCATTCCTGAGCCATCAATTAATTCATATCCCCGACTTTCTAGATATTCACGACCTTCTGCCATAATCTCTTGCGGTAATAAAACCTTGAAACTCATAATTATTCTCCTATTAAAGTTGGTTATATAGGAGCGAGAAACGTACCAATGTCATAAAAAGAATAATAAAAAAAGTTGTATCTATATGTTTTTTAAAGGTTTTATATTTATTTGTTATGTTTTAAAATTATTTTTGTCATTGAAGGCAATCACATATTTTTAATATGGCAATTCTCAAGGTATTTCATTTTGAAATCGATATTTCATTTTGAACTAATTGATACTTATATGATTACTGCTTTTTTGCGAGCTCAGGACACTTTTATAACCGATTAAAAGTCCCCTAATGACTCGCCCTCTAGTCGGAGTTACGGTAATCAATGAAAAATAGAAGTTGTGTGGATATGACCAAAAAAAGATAAAAGGCAAGCTAACCAACTGATAGTAATACAATCATACAAAACAATGGGTACGTTGACCGGATTGACGATGAGACGCAGTTATAACCCCAAATCAAGTGGGCGGTCGTAACCGAACATACAGTGGCAGGGTCATATAGGTTGGGGATACCTGTCCATCAGACAAGTAAATGGGGTCTTGAGGAAACTAAGTTTGTCATACTGATTTAATCAACAAGGACCCTACGTACAATAAAAATCAACAGGTTTTAATAATAGGCTCTCTATGCAATAGATGGATGAATGACTCAAAAAGCCCTTTCAAAAAGGGCTTAGTATCTCAATAGTTAATTAAGCAGCAGAAACAATAAACTTATGGGTGTCTGATTGTGATAATCGATACTCACCCAATGTCCCATTTTTCGCATTTTCATCGGCAGTCATCTTGTCAGATGCTAAATGCCAGTTATTGTTTGAATCATGATGGCCCTGGCCCAGGCAAATATTAAACGAAGTCCCATTAATGACTAATACGCCTTTGATAGCGAAGTTCAACTCTTTAGGTTTATTGTCACCGCCAAGCGTATGGATCATGCGCGAATACACACCATCCACAGAACTATTAAACCAATCAGCACAACGAGAGGTTCCATGACGCCCCGCTTTGACAGTAATAGTTAATTCATTGTTTGCCGACTTTGTTGTCACACCATCAAAAGGTTGTCCATCAGAGACAATGTAATCATTCCCGTAGGTAAAAGAAATTTCTATATCAGATGTTTGAGCTTCAAACAGAAACTCATTGTCATGTACTGTAGTCATTGTTTTTCCTTATAAGAAAGTAAACGTAAACAACTAACAACAAAAACATCAATAATTTTAGTTCAGGAATTCTCATTAATTGATAAATTACATATTTTTACAATTCTCATATGCAAAAGCCACCAACTACGCCTTTGTAATCTCCCACTGCATGCACTGCTCCATGGTTAGAAATGCGGCGGTGTTATAGATTGAGAATCAAGGTCACCTACGTATCAACCTAATTTCAATAGGATTTAAAGGCATCAGAAGTGATTGTGAGAAATTCATTGAAGACACTATAGATTGAATACTGAGTCCCAAGAGATATAACCAGCCACAAAATATCGGTATTTAATTGTTCGCCGTAGCATTTGGCTTTATACACATCTCATTAGCCTCCCTAGTCATCGCAGCCGCTGCACATATGGCGCCATCAGTGCTTGCTTTGTTCTGCGCAACTCAATCAGGACACTTTTCTTAGGGAATTCTGTTCATATTCTACTGGCGACAGCTCACCATTGGCAGCATTAAGTCAAGCTTTGCCATAAGCTGTTGAACGCCATTCTCACTCACCTTAGAGCCTTCCTTGCATAACCGTTTTCTCATCTAGCTATTTCTACATTTTCCGATGATAGCTTGGGCTCGTCGATAAAGATGAAGCGGCTCTGTTGTCATCACTTTAGCGGGGCGCTTTAGCCATGCATAATAGGCTGAACGGCAGACTTTCTGGAAATATCGAAGAGAGCTGCTTACGTGATTTGGTTTCCTTTAGCGGGAGAACACTGGCTTTTTTAGGCTCTCTTTTTCCATCCTCAGCTCTTTATTTTCCTTGCGAAACTTCACCAATTCAGCACGTTCATCTGCGGTTAAACTGGCGCCTGACTGCTCGGCTTCAAACTTGGCCTTCCGGTTATAAAGTAGCTTATCTGTGCTCCAAAGACACTGCGGCCTTAGATACGCTATAACCTTACTCAGTGACCAATGCGACGGCTTCTTGAAACTCAACCGCATAACTCTGTTTATTCGTTTTGTCATTTAACACCTTAATCATTGGACTATGTTCCATGATTAAAGTGTCCGGTTCAATTAGAGCAGAACAGTTTGAGCTGACAGGGTCACAGCAACCCGGCGAATTTACGGGTAAATAGCGAAAGGGCTGCATCATTTGCAGCCCTCTCTTTTTGCTCATCTGACAACTGGAACCACCAGTTATATATTCCTTTCTTTCAAGGAATCATAGGAATAACCAATTTGTTGTATTTCGTCTATCAACTTAGCCCTCCCTAACACCACCGATATACTATGAGTATGTAAAAGATCTGACGATATGCAACTTTTAAATATGATTTAGCGCAAAAACAGCGCTAATTTATGTCTACTCCTCTAACTGTACTCCCACAACTACAACCTAAACCAGCTGCTGAAGCCTCAGCCCCTTGGCAAGGTTCCTGTGAATTCATCTTACTGCAGGAGTTATCCTGCCAACGGATTATCATCATGGCATGCGAGTCACCGAGATCAACGAAGGCAGTCGAGGTCATTACCACGGTTTCTTCAGCGATTATCAGTATGGTTTATACCGCAGATGATACGGATACAACGACCTTTCCGCTCAACCAACCCGTGTTTACTCACCCATATGAAAAGCGCTTTAAGCCACGCCGATGAAAAAGACACATGCGGCCAATACACTGGTTTGCAAGCCCTGCTCTCCGCCGAGGCTAAGTCCGTGGTGAAACCTCACATCTTGGGGCTCCCAGGGTTAGATACCCAACCAGTTACCGCTACATTAGTCAGTTGAGCGCAGGCACTGCGCGAGTTTGTGTATGCCAGTTGCAACTGGCGCAGAAACTATCAGCGATGCCAACCTATTAAACCGCCTCAGCCGACACTACGGTGCCATGGCCAACATCAAAAACAACCACCTATTGTTCTTACCACAGGGTTCCAGCCAAAGCGTTAGTGGAACCGAACTGTCGCCCCTCACCCTGCAACGGCGATAGTCACCGCTATCTATTAGCTAAACGCGCTACACAAAGGGAATGGGGAAAAGTAGAAATGAAGTAACCGTATTCTGCGCCATATAAAAGCGAACCGCTTAAAATTTTCGGCGTTTGTTCATATAGGCAATTAAAGATGATTGATAGCAGAGCACAAACGAAAAAATAAAGGCGATAATTAAACAGATCCCATCAGCTTGGGATCTTCCTGAGATTAAATCATAGGGTAGAATAAATCTGAGATCTTTCCAGATGGCTACATTAAAACAGATCCAATACGCCCAGTTCAACCAACCCAAAGCCTTCAATAGAAAATTCAAATTAAAGAAGCGCTGTTTAATGAAACGACACCAAAAGAACAATACGATTTCGAAAATGAGTAAGCCAATAGCAACCAAGGTATCCGTCATATGACGCTCTATTCGATTTATTTCCTGCGCATTTAGCGGCATTTACTCATGTAGACAGTAAACGGCGCCTGATATGCAATAAAAAAACAGAGGATAGAAGCAATAATCGTACACAGACCATTAGCATGTATACCACCAGCGAGATTGGAATATGGAAACAAGAACACGTGATCTTGCCAAATAAATAAATCAACAAACAGCCAATATCCCCAGTTAATCCAACAAAGTATTTTCATAAATATATTGGATTTCAAATAACGATTTTTTAGGGATCGGCACCAGAAGAATACGACTATCCCGATTATTGCAACAACAACTGAAATCATCATGTATAAGTAGACCTATAGTACTCCCTGCTACATACCTCGCCGAGGTTTAGCCAAGAAAGGGGCTTGAAACACTATCAAGAAAGAAAAAACAAATGCAATAACCATACAAAAACTACCAACCTTAGCCCCATGAACAATAAAAGAGTATGGGAAGATAAAGCGTTGTTCATGCCAAATATCAGCACAGAAGAGCAGCCAATAAAGCCAATTAATCCAACATAAGCTTCTCAATAGGCCATTCAAACTAAGGAAGTGCCGTTTGATGAAACGGCACCAAAAGAACAGTACAATTTCGAAAATGAGTAAACCAACAGCAACTAAGATATCCGTCATATAAAGGCTCTATTCGATTTATTCTCTGCGCATTTAACCACGTTTTTCATACAAAAAGGATCCTGAGACATGATTGCCATGCCTACAATCGCAGCGACGATAATATAAAACCCACCCGATAACGCCCCCCTTTACCAACAAAGAGTATGGATAAGCAAGTGAATCATCCGGCCAAATCCTAATATAACATACAGCCAGTAGATCCAATTGCCCCAACAGAATACTTTGAAAGGCATCCCATATCTTAAATACTGTCTGCGTAAGACAGTAACACCATAAAGAAACAAGTATTCCGGGTATAGCTAAAATAAATTGAAGCATCTTATTTAACTGGTCTTAAATGACTCAGGCTACATACCACATTGCTTTTACCTCAGAAAGGCCCTTGAAAAAACACAATGAAACTAAAGATAAATGAAATGATCACACCTCCGCTATCAATTCCATGGTTTCCAATGAATAGAGAATACGGAAATACGAATTGTAAATAGCGTCTTTTCAGAAAACAGCACAAAAAATACAACTACAAATACCAATAAACCTGTATCAACAAGAAAATTATTCATGTTGTTTCTCTTTATCGCTATTAGAGGAGAAATACGATTCAACCCAATCATATATCTCATTTGCATATTCCCTTACGGTGGAAATTCGCCCAAAAGGTTTAAACATTAAATATAGAAATGCAGTATACCGACAAATGATAGTTTTATCTATATGAATCAAAGCTGCAGCGGCCGAACTATAAACATTTAAGTTATCTGTACGCCAGCGAGAACAACGTCAAACGCGCAGCGCAACGGGAATGGGGGAAAGTAGAAATGAAGTAACTAACGACGTTTTTTCATGTAGACAGTGATGGGCCCCTGAAAAAACAGAACGAATGTAAAAATAAACGCAATAAGCATACAAACACCGTCAGCTTGAGACCTTCCTGTTATCACATCATATGGAAAGATGTAGCCTTGATGCTGCCAAATGATCAAGTTAAAAAACAACCAATAAATCCAGTTAAACCAGCTCAATGATTTCAACAGAAAATTCAAATTCAGGAAGCGTCGTTTGATGAAACGGCACCAAAAGAACAGTACGATGTTCAGAACGAGTAAACCAAAAGCTACAAAAATATCACCCATGCTTCTTATCTTCTTTTTGATTCGATGAAAACTGCTCTTTTACCCAATCATATGCATCCTCAACGTGTCCGGAAACCGTATTTACATCGGCGGCGATCTCCGAAACGAAGGCAGTGCGGCTTAGATCATGCCATGCTCGGTGAGTCTTATCGAGTAATCTCTGAATTGTTAATCCAAACGATTGAACCAACTCATCCGGAGCTAAGTATTTTATTTCAAATAACCCACGCGCAGAAATCGCAATATCGCTGACATCGTAAATATCATCCCCTAAAACTTTGCCAAATATTTTCTCATGCCATTGACGAAAGTAACCAGAATGCGACTTGAAACCATCCTTGAAATATAAATAAGCTTCTTCAAAGTTATTGGTGACGTGCCCAATAATGACGATTACAGCAAGCACCGCGATCGCCACAAATATCGCGACAAGAACACCTTCAAGCGATGCCGCTGCACCAATTCCTAGCCCGACACCATCAACAAATAAGTCTGCGGCGCCCAAAAAACTTAACAAGGTTCTTGGATTCGTTATCCAACCAATAATCTCTCGCCCCATATATAAGGAAGAGATAGCAGTTCCCCCGTTCGTCACGCAATCCAAGATGAGTCTTAATTTTTGAGGATTTAATACATTTGAGATCTGCTGATAAAGTTCAATCGCTTTTGCTTTCGTCAAACGGCCATAAGCTACGAACTCAGACATGATCTTATGCACCATCGTTTCAACATAACTGATGAAACTTTGTTGCAGTGTACCGGCGGGGATTTCTTGGCGAATCGTAGTATGAGCTTGCATAATGGCTGCATTTGCATGCGCTTGTACTTCTGCGACATCTTCTGGCGCGACTTCTGCCACAACACACATCCTTACTTCTTTGAACCTTACACAGCCCTAATGGCCAATAAGGTAAACATAAAATATGACGATATATTTTACTCATAAATGATAGTTTTATCTATATAAATCAAACTGCAGCACCTGACCTATAAACATTTAAATTATCTGTGCGCCAACGAGAACAACGCCAAACGCGCAGCGCAAAGGGAATGGGGAAAATTGGAGGATTAGAATAATTCGCTGTGAGAACCTATTCGGGCGAACTGCAAAGTATTATCAAAAAATACGTTAAACTAACACGAGAGCAGGCTGAATGTGACAACCTCTAAACCCTTCCCAGTCAACCGATAGCGCATGATCAACGCATCGAGCAGGAATAGGCTCCCCATTATGAATTATCGTAATCATGTGACCGACAACCAGAACATCAGAAATCGCTTTACGAACTATTTTTTAAAATCTTTTTTAAATTGAGACGAATATCCAAGCTTATAGATGTGGGAGTTGTTCTGTACTCAATTCAGAGTTCGTCAGCAGACTCCACGGTAAAGTGGAGCACCTTGCCGAACCGCAGCTGGAGGAACAGTTGCCCAGCGACACCCCGTTGACGCTCATCGACAACACCGGCCAACCAATTACCACCTGGAACGAAAATGACGGATGATCTCACCGCCCTTGAAGACTGGGCCGCCCCCATCCTCAATAAACTAGAGCCGCGCGAACGGCGCAAACGCCTGCGCCAACTCGGCCAGCAGATCCGCAAACAACAGCAGCAACGCATTAGCGCCCAACAAAACCCCGATGGCACACCCTTCGCCCCACGCAAAGGCAAAATCAAGCGGAAAATGTTTACCAAACTCAAACAAGCGGAATGGATGAAGGTGGAAGTATCAGATGAAGCCGTAAGCGTGGGCTACAGTGGCCGCGTGGGACGCATCGCCCGTATTCATCAGTATGGACTCACCGACAAACCGGCTCCGAAGAGTCGGTCGATTCGGTATCAGAAAAGGGAAGTGTTGGGGGTGAAACAAAGCACCCAAAAGGTACTCCAAGAGCTACTTTTGGGTGGATAGAAAATATTTTAATTAGCATCACCAGATATTTGTTTTGCAATATAAGTAGCATAGTTATCAGTCATTCCAGAAATATAATCCATTGCACGCATAAAACTTTTATAATATATTTCATCCATATCATCTATTTCTTTATCTTCTATTTGTTGAAGAACATTTGACTTATCAAAATCATCTTCCATTAGATCTAGTATACGTTTATTTTTAAATGAAATTTTTCCTTTATTTTTTATGTAATCCTCAACCGCAGGTATAAATGCATCCAATAATATTTCCATCGTACTATAGCTTCCGACTTCAATTTCAATTTTCCTAGGGATTTTAAACACTTTTTCATTAGTTAATATTTTTAATTTTTCTAGGAGATTAGCTATTCCTTCATTAGTTTTTTCAGCCAAATCTAATAATGGGATATCACATTCACCACCCATTATTAAATCATAATTATTTATAAATTCTCGCTTGACAGCTTCAATCAAATAACCAATAGCTTTTGATCTTATTCTAGACATTTTTGTTTTGTTTGATAATTTATCATAGTCACTAATTTCATTAAATAAAACCCTGTCTAAATTAGATTCTTTTAATATATATTCAAGATTGTTATATGTTATAGCACCAAGTTCAATTGCATCTTCAATATCAATAATTTTATAGCAAATATCATCAGCAGCCTCAACTATAAATGCTATGGGATGTCTCGCATATTCAATTTCATCAACACTTTTTTTTATCAACCCTAATTCATCTACTAGTTTATAAAATATTTCTTCTTCATCCTTATATATATTAAATTTCTCTTTAATTCCTGCTTTAGATATGTTGGATACCCAAGGATATTTTATCATCGCACCTAAAGTTGCATACGTTAACTGCAAACCATGTTCTTTATGAGAAATATCATAGTGGGAACAAATTCTGAAACCTTGGGCATTTCCTTCGAAAATTTTAAAATCATTCTTTTTATCTTCTTCAATATGCTTATTTAAAAAATGATTTTGATCAGAGAACTTTGTCGAAAACCATTCTCTGATCGCATGTTCCCCAGCATGTCCGAATGGACTATTTCCAATATCATGGGCTACACACGCGGCTTGAGCTATAGATGTCAATTTTAAAATAAACTCATCATCTTTATTCCCATCACTTGTTAAGGGAATATCTTTAGGATTATTCGTCTCGATATCTTTACCTACAAGGTATGCGATACTTCGACCAACCGTACTCACTTCTATTGAATGCGTTAGACGGTTATGTACATGGTCATTTTCCGCTAATGGATGCACCTGTGTTTTTCGACCAAGCCTATGAAATGCATTGGAAAAAACTATACGGTCATAATCTCTAACATGTTCACTTCTCAAATCTGTGTCTGTACCTTTTTCAACTCCAACTCTGGTTTCTGTTAGTAACTTTGACCAGTCCATTCGATTACTACTCATATTTTTCTCCATTGAAATAAATTAATATTTAATCCATGAGGCGTGACAACCTCTTCTAAGCGGTTTCCCCGCACCCGATAGCACTGCGTTTTTTTGTGTCCAAAATTTGTGGGACCGAACGATTTTATGGTCGGGAGTTCTGCCGAATACAACATTTTCGGGGAATAGGCAGAGCGGTCTCTTAGTGAAGATGACTATCAACGCCTCGACCATGTCAAAGGCACCATCAGTTTTCTAAAATATTTAATCCTCGACAGCGATACGGACAAACACTTCGAAGTCGACCCCGATGATCTCGCTCATTTTCTCAGCATCATCGACGGCGAACTGCAAACCGTCCTCACTGCCGCGAACGAAAACACGCCACAAAAACCGCAGGCTGTGAAATAAAATAGATTCGCCAGTATGGTTTATACTGGCGAATTCAATAATTTATTCCAATCAATAAATGGAGCTAGTTGTTCTAACTCAGTATATACTGCATAGCAGTTTTTAAATTTACTAACATTTTTTAATATTTCTTCACATATATTTTTTATCTGCTTTAGAACATTTGAAAAATCATAATTGGTAAACGTTTGACAGTGATTGTAGTGATCTATATTTGTTGGCAATGATATTGGATTAAAGACCCTTTTAGCTCCCCGAGGATTTCCTTGTGCAGCTACAACAAAGAATGAAAGCCCTCCTTCACAATTAGCTATCTCGATCCACCCTAATTGATAGTTTAATATTTCACCTGCTCCAATACTCTCATATTCTTTTGCCTTAATATTTGCCTTAATACTATCTGCTATATTACCCGGTATTTTAGCTATCTTTTTATCTAATTGTTCACTTAACCATTTATCATTTATTTTAGTCTTAAAAACTGGTACACGAAACAATATATAATCTAACATAAAACCATACCTAATTAATTTGTTGTCATATTATTCGACGGCCCATCGTCTTCGAGATAACTATAATTTTCGACAACGCCATCTTTGAAGAGAACATCAAGCATTTTGCGATGCCCTTTTACAGTCACTGACATAGTGATGAGGTAACTCTGTGCATGAGATGTCCCATGAGAATAGAGGTAAACCCATTTTTCCTGGTTATTTTCAAGAGCCGATTTACTGTAAGGTTTGCCGAACATTGCCAGTATCTGTGCTTGAGTCGTTTTCCCTTTTACAATCTGCTGGACTTCTTGGCTTGGAAAGTCACGACCAACTGAATAATTCGAAGTAGCACACCCAGAAAGAAGTAAAGCACTAACAAAAGCAACAACAATCCATTGAAGCTTCATGATTTCCTATCCTATTGACTGTTAAGTAAGATAACGTTAGCGCAAACCCTTTAAACCCACAATGGTTCGAAAGGCTTAGCCCATTGATAAACAAGCCAGTAAACTAATAACGATGAAGAAAACAAAAGGAACGACCATGACAACGTCCGAGCAACCAAGCAGCGAAGAACAGGCAAAAATCGCCACCGCATGCAAAGACAACCCCGATTTACCCAAAGAACTGGTAAAATAGGCCATCAAAGCACAAGCCGAAAAACAGGCAGGTTTGTTAGCGGATTATGAGTTTGAAGAGCCGCGTTCTTAACTCGAACACGGCGCAAAGTGATATATTAAGAACGCCCCAACTGTTTAGTAACAACAGAGACGACTTTGGCAGAGGTATAACGGCCATGGAGCTGTTTCACCAACATCGATAGCTCGATAGGATGCCGTTCCCAGCTGTGGTTTTTAATGGCTTCTTCCTGGTCGTAACCTAAAACGCCAAGAGGAACATCTGCATGGAATTGGTAACCATTGGCAATATCTTCCACATCTAATCGCACACTTCCATCTTTGGAAAAATCAGCTGCTCTTAAGAAATATTCCCCTTTAACCATCTGTTCAACTGCTTTTTCACGCGGCTTACTCACAATTTTGTTGGCCTGAACACCTGAAATCACAAAGTTGGGTTGCGGATCGTCGTTTGCAGAAGCTGCAACTTCAAGCTTATCTTCTGGGCGTAGTTTGGTGAGGATGTCAGCGCGTAACTCACCGAGTCCTTGCATAATTTGGCTGCAGGCAATGCTGTTCTGAGCTGCTTTTTGGACTATTTCCATTTTATCTTTTTCAAGTTGCGACAACTCAATGGTTTGATCCAGCTCTTTTTCTTTCCCTTTATGCGCGAGCCATGACCGCCAAAAAAAGGCGCTCGTTGCGCATAAGCCAAAAAATATCAGTACTAATGTAATTTCTGATGGTGTCATTTTACTTACAGCGTCCTGAAGTGTTTTGACAAGAGAGTCTTGTAGCAAGGTCTCAAAAATTGAAGAGCCATCACCGACCTTAACAACTAACTCTAACTTTTCACGCTCTTCTTTCGTGAGATGGTGAAGATTCTCATCACCATAATTACTAATACAGTATACCTTATGAACTTCTTTCTGCAGATTCAATAAAGCAGGCATGATCCGTGTCGGTATTGTCCCTTTAAAATCGGCACCTTGAATATGAATCACAAATTTTGGCCATGATTCTAAGCGAATAGATTCCACATTTTCTATTTCATAACCATCAATGAGTTGAGCTAATAATTTAAGGGCAAGCTCTACACCTCGGCAGCAACTTACTGCGGCGATAACTTAACGGTGTATGCCTATATGCCGGAATGCGTGACTAACCGCCAGCCCGCAATACAGTGGCAGCAGTATCGTGTGGCGCTGCGTAATATCCCCGAGCAAGACGGCTTTCCGTTTGAGGTTACGTGGCCACAGCAACCCGGAGAATTTACCGGTAAATAAAAAAAGGGCGCTCATCAACGCCCCCTCATTCATCCAATATTACTTAGTATTCCAACTGATTAATTTTAGTGATTTCGGCTTTTTCACTTGGTTTTTTATACATATCAACCATCGCCGGGAAATGCTCTTCACCTACAGAGACTAATGTTGCATTGCAAAAGAACGAATAATTTTCGCCATTGACCACTTGAGTAGCTACAGCAACCGGTGAATACCCTACGCCAGTAAAACCTTCCATACCTTCGTCGAATACTTTCTGATCTTCAGGGCTCAATTTATGGTATTCACTCCATGCGCCCATCATTCCTTCAGCCATAATATGTTCCTCTTAATAAAGTTCTATCCATACAGCTAGATTTTTCTATGGGTTCCGTGACTACAGCATTCTTACCGGAACATTTGCCTGTGTACTCCATTCACCATTCGTTGGAGATAGGTAGTGATAAGTTGCAGTGCCTTCTTTACGGTCCTTATCTAACACCATCTGCAGCTGAAAATTACGATATTGAACAGGGAAATTACTGCCAGACGGCGCTTTGATATACGGGTAGCCTTGAAGTGAAATATTGAGCGTAACATTGGGGCCAAAGACCATTTCAGATTCACTGCCCTGAACGACTGCTTTGCAATAGACAGATTCAGGACTTTCAGCTTGAGCTTCAACCACACACAGCCCAATGACCTCCCCATCAGAGACATCTTCAGATAAAAACAAAGTACACACGGGAGCTTCTGCGATCTCACTATTTGTTTTAATACAATAAGTTCGTGTCACGATGCTATCCGCAGCTTTAGCCATAAAACCCTCCTATTTTTGGTTGATGTGAGTTAACAGTTTTAACTATAGGCCAACCTTATCTCATTCATGGTGGAAATTTGATGCAACGCAAATCGGCACACCTCATGCTTATTGATAAACTACCTGAATTAGTTGGTTTTCTAGATTCAAGCGCAGCTGAAATCGATTATTATTTTTCCTAGAAGTGTGAAATATCCGTCATTTATCTGCGATAAACCGCTGTTTTTGCCCAATGGCCAAAGCCAAAACTTAAGCGGTGTAGCCCTGCCAACCATCACGCTCAATCGCCAAAATGGCGCCCAAAACCGTTACCTGTTAGCCAAACGCGGAAGCTACACTGGCGTAAAAACCTACGACTACCGCACCGACCAGGCGAAACGACTCACCGCCATTGCAGGCACGGGCGATGATTACAAAGAGCTGCGTTACCGCTGGCAGCGGCCGAACTATAAACATTTAAGTTATCTGTGCGCCAGCGAGAACAACGCCAAACGCGCAGCGCAAAGGGAATGGGGAAAATTAGAAATGAAGTAACTAACGACGTTTTTTCATGTAAACAGTAAATGGCGCCTGATATGCAATTAAGAAGAAAACGAAGATACCCAAAATCAGAACCGATATGGCGACTCTAGAACTATTCATGAGATTTTTCTTTTTTATTGTCTGAAGTAAAACCTGATTCGATCCAATCTAATGACTCAATGATATGAGATTTTGACGTTGCTAGATCAGCACCAATTTCTGCCGAAAGAGCAGTTCTACTCATACCTTGCCATACTCGATGAGTCTGGTCCAAAATCTTATGGACTATATTCAGCCCGGTAATCCTCAGCAAAATGCGTATATTGAGCGTTACAATCGAACGGCAAGATATGGATGGGTTAGTAAACATTGTTTGATTCACTTGAAGAAGAACAAGACTATGCGACAGAGTGGCTATGGTTTTACGGTCATGAAAGACCACATCACCCAATGGAGGTAAGCCACGTCTAATGGCCGCTTAACCTTTACTTTTGAGATGTGTTAAAAAAGGGAGGATTACCCCACCCTCCCGTATTGCCTCTATTAACGGGGCTTTTTAAGGTGGGAGCCTAAGCCGTTTGGGTATTAAACAGCTAACCATTGGCCATTTTGATAGCGACTTACCTGCTGGTCAGCATCTATGTGATAAAGGAATAACCAGCCATTATTCACCAGTGATGCAACATCGTCATGGCGCGCCATAATATCTTCAATGGCAGGTTTAGGCGCTTGAATATAGGTGCTCAGACGAAGGGGTTGATGACGGTATTTCCGACCATCGTGCACCGATTGTTGGGATAGCCCAATGCGCAGGTCTCCGCCATTTCCTTCAAATACTCCAATATGACCGCCGACAACATTATGTAGCAGTTTATTACCACTCCCATATTTATTGGGGAGTGCAACGGAAGCGTAATATTGCAGGTTAATCCAGTTCATCACCAACAACGGAGCGGTCATGATTTTTTCCAGCTGGGTAAACTGTGGATCCTGACTCACATGGTATTCATGTAGGAAGGCTCGCCCACCAAAATCAAGACTACGTGTGAGTGCTCGAGGCGCGATAAACACCGCGGCGTTATTACACAATCCCCATTCCGGACGCATCTGAGCCCAGTTCGTTGCGCGTTGTTTGAAGAAACGCTTGATCTCAGATTCCGAAGGCGCTTTGGGAGCATCAAATTGCTGGGATCGGGTAAGCTGAGCCTGACGGCAACCGCGCTCGATTTTTTCTCGCCATGATGCTTTTGGAGCATCAAAGATCAAAATTTCGTCGATGGTTGTGTTGTGCATTGCAGCATAAAATTGGGTGTCATTGGGTACTGTTACGTCAAACTGCGGCATCTGTTTGCGGACGGCTGGATCGTTGAGCAGTGATGCTAATACTTTGACATTCACTTCACCGGTTTGGCCACCACAAGCACCGCAGTCAAGGCTGGATGCAGTATGGTTGTTACAGGTTTGACTTCCATGGCCGGTCAGTAGCACGACGTTAGCTAACCTAGCTTTGATCCCCATTGCTTTGATAATCCCAGCCGCGAGTTCTGCCTTCTCAGTGACACTTAGCGGCTGCTCATCCCGTTTTAGTTCCCATTTTTCATTAGGGCGGGCATCTTTATTGACCGGGTTCTTGCTCCCTTGCTGAAGGACGGCTCGTTTAAATAGACTTACCAATTTTAGCAAGCCACTGGCTTCAATCATCCCTAGGTTTGAGTATGGTTTTTCCAAGCTGCTCTGCCAACCTAACTGCGTAAGTCGGACCCAACGGTCAGGTTGCAGACGTGTCTGCTTGGCCACCAAAGAGGGGGCCATTAAACCCGGGAGTTGCGGCCGAGTGATACTGCCATCGTGGGTTTGATAAGCAATAGGAATACCGAAGAATCCAGCAAATCCCAAGGTTTCAATCTCGCTGCCTTGCGCTTCAAGGGCTCGGCGCATGGGTTCGGAACGAACATCAATACAGAAAACGGCCTGAACTTCCGGACGTGATTGCTCGGGGGCAGGAGTCGCCTGTTTGATTTGGTTTATCCAAGGCATCTGTACGCTCAGTTCCAGCGCTCTTTGCCATACCCAGAGCGGTTGCAGCTGCTGTTCCGCTTGCTCGTAGAGGCTATTAATTCGGGTGGCCTGATGGTGCAGCATTTGGCTTAATTGAGAAGCAATTTGCGGATGGTTTTGCTGTAACCAACGCATCAGTACGCGATCCCACGCCAGTAAGATTGCGAGTAGACCAAGCGTATGAGGAATGCGTAATTGTTGCTGCTTGAGCCCTGCTTGCCAATCGAGCCAAGATTGCCAACCAGCCCAACCTGAAAGTTGATGCAAACAGCCCCGCATATAGGCTTCAGCGCCGTCGTGATCATTCCAAATCGGCTGCCAGAACTGTTCCAGTTCACTGAATAACTGCATCATTGTTGTAGGCATAGCACGAAAATCGTTAAGCAGATCAACGCCCAGCAGTGTCTTAATGCCTTTATCGCGAGTAACAACCTCTAACCAGCTTTGGTAGAGGTGCTCACCATTTTGGCCTTCGGCTTCAAATCGTTCCGGATATTTGTGGTAGAGCGCGATAAACTGGCTGACTTGCGCAATGATCTCCTGCTCCCAGCTATGGCCTTGAGGGGATGGAATCGTCTCATCCATCAGCATCGCGAGTGTTTTCCAACGCATGTTTAGTGGGTTTTCTCGCAGTAGATATTCTTCCAGTCGGTTCTCACTAAACGGTAATTGCAGCTGTTTCAATGCTTGCTTGAGATGCTCAGATTTTATTTGCTGTTGCCACAGGCTGCGATAGTAGCTGCGATCCATCAGCCCTGTTTCACCCGTTAGTACCGCTTGTTCGGCAAAAGTACGTTCGATCGACGCGTGTCGCTGAGGCCACCATGGGTTGACTGCAACTGATTGATCCAGAGGCCACGCCGGTGCGATTGAAGCCGCTGCCAATTTAGCGATAGGCCAGGCAACAATACGATTTTTGGTTTCGACAGTGTTTGCTTCCGTCATTGTTTAGCCTCCGTTTTCAAAGAAAGATGCGCGTGTTGGAGTTCCAGCAGTGATTGGCTTGGCCACAATTTTAAGGTCAGCCTTGTGGCCCATTCATCCAGATAAGCACCTGCATTGAGCCAGATGAACAGCCGTTTGACCCAGCGCACGTGCGGCCAATATTGCAGAGCCATAGAGAAGACAAACAAAGCCACAAAAAACATGGCAACCAGATTATCGGCGCTATGGTTGAGTGGTGCATCAAGCCCCATCAGGACAACTAAGTGATGTTTTGCGGTGGTGTAAAAGGCCAGTAGTGCACAGGCAACCACCAAAGTGATTAGCAGCCGAACGGCTGTTGCGCTATCTAAGCGAGTCACGCTGGGCAAAATCAGTGCGGCTAAGGCAAACAGAACCAGCATCGCCGCAGCCATACTGTTAGTGACGGTAAACTGCCACTGAGCTAGCGCGAGGATGGCAATAGCTAACACTAGGGCAAGCGTCCAATGGCGTACTTTAGGTTTAAATTCGCCGCTGAGCTGAGTGGCTAAGTAGTTGTTTACCGCACTGCCGCTGTTGAGGAACGAATAGGCTTTATAGAATGAGTGGGCAAATAGATGGAGCAATGCCATCTCATAAAGACCCAAGGCAATTTCAACTAGCATAAGCCCCATTTGCGAGCTGGTGGACCAGGCTAATTTTACTTTAATGCTAATTCGGGTCGTAGAAACCAAGCCTGCAATGACAGTGCTGAGCCCTGCCCACACAATGAGTAGCCAACAGGCACTCGAACTTGCAGCAAGAACCGGAGCAAAAAACAGCAGTAAGATCCCACCCAAGTTGACGATCCCTGCGTGTAGTAGTGCCGAAACCGGCGTTGGTGCTTCAACAACTTGAATCAGCCATCCATGAATGGGCAGCTGTGCGCATTTGATAAGGGCGACGACCGCGAGCAGTACTGCGGCAATTTTAAGGTCTAGATGGGACCCCGCGAAAGGCATTTGAGCGATGACTTCACTGATGTAAGACGTTTGAAAATGGTAGTGAAGCAGTAACAGAGCCACACCAAGTAGCAGTTCGCTAAGACGTGCGAGCAGAAATTTTTTATGAGCGGCTAGCTGTGCTCGTGGACGCTCGGGATAAAACAGTATGAGCCGATGCAGCGAAAGGCTGACGCTAGTCCAGGCTGCCCAGAATAACAGCATGTGATTACTGATAATCACTAAAACCACGGCGGAAATCGTCAGGGCTAATGCCCGTAAAAAGCGCCCACGGTCAGATTGACCACTAAATGCAACCCAACTATAACGAAAAATGGTAAATCCCAGAATGGCGACTAAGCCGAGTAACATCAGCTTTAGAGGAGTGATTAAAAACAGGGAAAACATGACCAACCTCACATTTCAAAAGATAGCTGCTATTGTGATACAGCCCCAAAGTTAAGTAAAATATATAATATTTAAGTAATCGTTCTGTTTTATAGAATAATGAGCCGACTCAATTATCATCATCTGTACTATTTTTGGCAGGTTGCGAAGCTGGGAAACCTGACGCAGACTGCTCAGACGCTTCATATTTCACAATCCGCATTGTCTTCGCAGATTAAACAGCTTGAGCAATCATTGGATGTTCAGTTGTTTATTCGCAAAGGGCGAACGCTATCGCTTACGGAAAGTGGCTATCATGCGCTGAACTATGCGGAGGAGATTTTCAAAAATGGTGAGGAGCTGGAAAAACTGCTGACCAGTGGCGAGACTTTACCGGGAGCCACGATTCGCATCGGAATGCTGTCAACAATTTCGCGAAACTTCATCGAGCAATTCATTCAGCCCTTAATTAAGCAAAATGATTGTCGCTACACTTTACAGTCGATGAGTCAGGCGGGGTTATTAAATGCGCTCTCAGAGCTGCAGATCGATATTGCGTTAACAAATATTCCAGTTCGCGGCTCCAATAAACAGAGTTGGCAGAGCCGGCTTTTGGCTCGCCAAGCGGTGGCGATTATTGGTCAGTCAGGCTTAGATTTATCTGGCGAACTAGATGATAGTTATCGCGGTCAGCGTTGGGTTCTGCCTTATGGCGAAAACCCGCTGCGGGCAGCATTTGACGCTTTTGCGGCGCAATATGAATTGCAACCGGAGGTTGTGGCGGAATCGGACGATATGGCGATGCTTCGACTATTGACTCGTGATACCGGAGCGCTTGCTGTGATGCCGAACGTCGTTGTAAAAGATGAATTGGATCAGGGAACTTTGAAACATTATCTTTTGCTGCCAAACGTGTATGAGAACTTTTATTCGGTGACCGTTAAACGGCGTGTGGTTCATCCGAAACTCGATATGTTGATCCAACCTTTTTTAGATCTAAGCGATTAAATTTCATTCGCAGGGAATGATGCCGTTGCAACGTAACCTTTCACCAGCCCCTTATTGACAGCATAAAAGTGACGATCATCTTCTGATCTCACATTCCCTCTTGAATGATCCAATCAAGCTGTTCTGCTCTAATTGAACCGGACACTTTAATAACGGGAATATAGTCCAATGATTAAGGTGTTAAATGACAAAACGAACAAACAGAAGCTATATGACTGAGTGTATGCAAGAAGCCGTCGCATTGGTAACTGAGCAAGGTTACAGCGTATCTAAGACCGCAGCGTCTTTGGGGATCACAGATAAGCTACTTTATAACTGGAAGACCAAGTTTGAAGCTGAGCAGTCAGGCACCAGTTTAACAGCAGATGAACGCGCTGAATTAGTGACGCTTCGCAAAGAAAATAAAGAGCTGAGGATGGAAAAAGAGATCCTAAAAAAGGCCAATGCCTCCTGCTAAAGGGAAACCAAGTCACGTTTAAAACCATAAAGCAGCTCTCTGCGAAATTTCCAGTGAAGGCACTTTGCAGGGTAATGAAAGTCAGCCGCTCAGCGTATGATGCGTAGCTGAAGCGCCCTGCTCAAGTTATTGCAGCAGAGCAGCTTCATCTGTATCGACGAGCGAAAACTATCTTCGAACAAAGTAGAAATAGCTTGGGCTACAGAGAGCTGAGAAAACGGTTATGCAAGGAGGACTTTAAGGTAAGTGAGTATGGGGTTCAACAGCTCATGACCAAGCTTGGCCTGATTGTGACGCAACGAATTGCTTACAAGGTGACCACCAAGCGTAAGCACAGCGATGCCGTCGCCGATAACATGTTAAACCAGAACTTTAACCCAGTTGCCCCGGATAAAGTGTGGGCTGGCGACGTAAGGTATCTGCAAACGAGTGAAGGCTGGATGTATTTAGCCATTGTGATGGACTTGTATTCCCGTCGTATCCTTGGCTGGCACATTAATAAATGTATGACCACAGACTTGGTTAGCAAGGCGATGATGGAAGCTTATCACTTACGTCAGCCACCTAAAGGGTTAGTGTTTTATAGTGATAAGGGCTCACAATATACCAGTAACCGTTATCGCCGATTACTGAGTTATTACGGTATACGAGTTAGCATGGGCGATGTTGGAACCTGCTGGGATAATGCCGTAGTAGAACGGTTCTTCGACAGTTTAAAACATGATTGGCTGCTGAAAGTACCACAACTAACGCGCGAACACATGAGGGCAGATGTAACCGCATATATGCGTTATTACAACTTAGAACGACTTCATACAGCGAATGGTAATCTATCGCCAGTAGAATATGAACATAATTCCCTAAGAAAAGTGTCCTGATTTAGTTGCGCAGAACAGGTTCTGGAGGCCGGTTACTTTATAAGTAAGGCCAAGAATTCTGGCTTTGGTCAAATATGATAATTGTTAATAATAATTAATGATTTTATCTTTATCTGAGGCAAACACACTTGTTACATATATGTAACATTGCTAGTATACAGCGCTAATTTTCTAAACATATTCATTTTATTACAAGGAATTAAATGATGCAGAAAGTCATCATTACTGCTCTTCTGTTCTTATCTGCTAGTGCTTCAGCAACAACAATGCCTACCGGCTTCTATGGCAAAATGGGTTTTGGCCAAAGTTATAGACAAAATCAAGATACGACATTAAACGACACCCAATCCGGAATGCCTCTAGCAATTAAGGATCACCTAGATTTTAAACATAGTAATAGCTATGAAATCGCCGTAGGTTATCGATACCCTCAACTATCTTGGTTAACCACTGAATTAGCATTAAGCTATCATTCTAAAGCAAGCCTTGACGGAGACCATGTATTAATTAATGGTTCTCCAGCAGATGAGAAAACACATCTACATTTAAAAAGTACTGCCCTAATGTTATCTGGACAAGTTGATTTGGCAACTTTGTTTAATCAAGATAATTGGCTTTTCCATCCTTACTTTGGATTAGGCATAGGTGTAAGTCGAAATGAACTAAGCGATTTATCCACTACTTTAAACAATACCTCGTCAGAATTTAAGATTCACAATACACATACAGATTTCGCATGGCAGGGAAAATTAGGTGTCACTTACGCAGCGACCCAACATATCATTTTAGATCTGTCTTATGCCTATAATGATTATGGTAAAGCGACTTCTCGTACAGCTAAAAACCCAACCGCCGCAAGCGAGACACTCAACGGCGGTAGTATTGATTACCGTACTCAAGAAGTCATGTTAGGAATGCGCTATTTCTTCTAAGTTTAGCCAGAACATTATAGCTTTCAAGCAGACGCTCAGTAAGTGTCTGCTCTAATCCCAACTCCTCCTCATCGCAGTCGTTTGTTTATGCACACTCGCCACATCCGGTAAAGTGACTATCATCGCTTCGGGAAAGATGGCCACGCGGATTTGGGAATTACTCTAACTGATCGTTATCATCGCCCAGATTCTGATAGAGCAAATCGGTAACCAGTTAACCTTGTTTGGCTTGCACCTTCATTGGTGGTATTCCTCCAGTTCCAATTACACATCGGTGAGCGTCGCTTAATTCACCTCGACCATCTGGAGTGCTACTAGCTACCTCACCACTTAAACGTTCCCATTGTTTAGCCGCCCATGCTACAGTATGCCCGCCTTGTCGAATTTTACAATTCAGGCTTAATCGTGCCAAACGCGACTTATCCAGCGTATTGCCAAATAATAGCGATATGGCTTTGCCTGCTAACATCACACATTTAAGACCAAGATGTCTCATTTGTCATGGCCCCCATACTGGTGGCGGCCACACCTAAGCCAACGACCTGCCCCGTAACTCACCGAGTTTGGCATTGCGACTTTGAATACGCCACTAAATGGCCTTACGTTTGTGCAGCTGTTGTTCATACGCACCACGACTCGGTGGGTTGATAAGCCACCTTATGACTGCCATCGAGGTTAAAAATGGCAAGGTTGCAACAAGTTTTAGGGAATATCCTCAAATTTCAGGCATAAAAAAACCGCCCGAGGGCGGTCTAACTATGTGCGAAATTTTATCCAATTAATTTTGGGGGCAAATCTTTAATTGTTTTTATGCTTCGAACAGTGTCGTCTGAATAAAACATATAGTTTCTATCAGTATGAATGTAATCTTTTAAATCAGACAGTTGAGTTGAAAGAGTACCAGTGAGATCAACATACCCCATTACAGCACTAGTATCACCCAATTTGATAACTGGATTCGGCACATCTGCAAATTGAGATCCTTTCACGCAATGGGATCTATCATATTGTAGATCGCAACGGGAAGCCAAAACTCACCTGGTACCATGTGAATCATCCCAGAACAATGCTCCCGAGCGAAGATGTCCCTAATTTTAGCGCTATGGATGCAATGTAATATATGCCAAGGAAGAGAACCAACCCGCAGGATTACGCCTTACCTAAGCGGGTCTATAAAGGCCGCAGCACCTATGAATGGAAACCAGCAGCAGGCGGAACAGTCCGCCTGTGCTCTTTAGAGGCTTCAATTCCAGATATATGGCAAGCCTATGAGCAGAAAGTTAAAGAAGCCGATGAAGTAGCAACAGTACAAAGCTTAATCACCAGCTTTTTTCAAAGTGCTGACTTTCAGGAACTCGCCACGGAAACCCGCAAGGATTACCGCAAATACGCGAAAAAGGTTTTGCCCGTTTTTGGCAAAATGAACGTGAACAAAGTAAAACCTGAACATGTCCGGTTGTATATGGATAAACGCGGCTTAAGCTCACGTATTCAAGCCAACCGAGAACATGCTTTCTTCTCGCAGTGCTTTCGCTTTGGCTACGAACGTGGGCTCTGTAAAAGCAATCCTTGTAAAGGGGTGCGTAAATTCAAAGAAACCAGTCGTAAACGTTACATCACCGACGTGGAATATAACGCGCTATACAAAGCTGCTGATCCTGTTATTCAGGTGGCGATGGAATTGGCCTATTTATGCTGTGCCCGTCAGGGGGACATTTTAGCGATGCGTACCAGCCAAATATTAGAAGATGGTATTTTCATTGCACAAGGGAAAACTGGCATCGAACAAATTAAGGAATGGTCCCCTCGCCTACGCAAGGCCATCGCATTATCCAAGCAGTTACCGACAAAGCCCGGCGTTGTTTCTACGTTCGTTGTTTGCCAGCCCGATGGCAGCCGCTTTACCCGAGATGGATTTAGTAGCCGTTGGCGTAAAACACGAAGCAAAGTGCGTGAAATAACAGGTTTACCAATGGATTTCACCTTCCATGACCTGAAAGCAAAAGGTATTTCAGACCTTGATGGAACACTTCAGGAGAAACAAGAAATCTCTGGCCACAAAGATATCAGACAGACCGCAAGATACGACCGTAAAGTACATAAAGTACGTGCTGTGGATTCAAAGAAATCTAAATAATATTAGGAAAAATATTAGGAAAACGAGGATTTTGATAGAAATTTAACGGACGTTAATCTTTAGGATTTTTTAAAAAGTCTTTATAAATCAGTAAGAGGAAGGTGGTGCCCGGGGCCGGACTTGAACCGGCACGAACTTGCGTTCGAGGGATTTTAAATCCCTTGTGTCTACCTATTTCACCACCCGGGCGATACCAAATTTTATGGAGGCGGGTCCCGGAGTCGAACCGAGGTACACGGATTTGCAATCCGCTGCATAGCCACTCTGCCAACCCGCCTACATTCGTTATCTTGGAGCGGCACACGAGGTTCGAACTCGTGACCTCGACCTTGGCAAGGTCGCGCTCTACCAACTGAGCTAGTGCCGCTTTATTTGATAACTTATCGACTTAGCTTTACTTTTGAGTGCTTGCCCCGTCGATGTGCTGTGCATTTTAGCGAGGTTATTTTTATCGTCAACAAGAAATTTCAAACTTTTTGTCTGTTCGCCTGAAAAACAGTCAAATTCTATAAATTTCCACCTATATTGCTTTTCTTTTGTCCAGTTAGGAATGGCCAAGCAGCCCGTAAGTACGAAACCATCGACCAAATTGTAAGCACAACAGCAATATATAGTAAAACTTTTGAAGCAAGCACCATCCACGGCTGATATTGCCATAGTAATCCGGTAATCGCAGTCATTTGAGCCGCTGTTTTATATTTCCCTAATTTACTCACCGCAACACTTGCCCGGCTCCCTAATTCGGCCATCCACTCACGAAGGGCTGAAATGACGACCTCACGACCGATCACCACCATCGCTGGCAGACTTATCCAGATCGTATCATAATGCTCTACAAGCACTACCAGAGTGGTTGTAACCATCACTTTATCGGCAACGGGATCTAAAAATGCACCAAAAGGTGAAGTCTGTTTTAAACGTCGGGCTAAAAATCCATCAAAGTAATCAGTCACTGCCGCAACTACAAAAATTGCAGCTGAGGTAAAATAAGCCCCGTGGACAGGGATATAAAACGCAACAAGAAAGAACGGAATTAAAAATAGACGAAAAACAGTTAATATATTTGGAATTGTATTCATACGGATGTCGTTCTCATAACAATTGCTTTATGTTGCCTGTTTGCAGTTATTCTTGCAATCGATCAACGATAGTTTGTGCGAGACTTTTGCTAATCCCTGGCACTTTTGCTAATTCATCAGCGCTGGCACGTTTAACCTCTTGGATTCCACCCATAAATTTGAGAATACTCTGACGGCGTTTTGCACCAATCCCAGGGATTTCTTCAAGAAAGCTATGTTGCCGAGCCTTGTCTCGACGATTTCGATGTCCGGTAATCGCAAAACGATGGCTCTCATCACGAATATACTGAATCAGATGTAAAGCACTCTCATGCTTTTCAAGATGTACCGGACGCTGCTCACGGCCGATCAGTAATGTCTCTAGTCCTGGTTTGCGAGTCACCCCTTTTGCCACGCCAACCACCAACGGCTCATTGGCAAGCTGCAGCTCATCTAAGGCAGCAAAGGCACTACTCAATTGCCCCTTCCCACCATCGATGAAAAGAATATCTGGCATCTCGGCATCATCGCTCTGTTTGCCATAACGACGCTTTAAAGCTTGCGCCATTGCTGCATAATCATCCCCACCGGTAATCCCATCAATATTAAACCGTCGGTAGGCACTCTTTTTAGGACCATCTTGATCAAATACGACACAGGATGCGACAGTACGCTCGCCTTGGGTATGGCTGATATCAAAACACTCCATACGTCGAATCGGCTCTTCACGCGCCAAAAAGTGCTGTAAGGCAGCCAATCGAGTCGCCGCGGTCGAAGCTTCTAGCAGTTTACTGGTCACCGCATTTTGCGCGTTATCATTAGCCAGTTTAAGAAGTCGGACTTTTTCACCGCGAGTCGGATTGTGGATTTGAACTTGATGATTGGCACGCTCAGATAAAGCCTGCTGCAAAACCTGCCATTCGTCGTTCTGATAGCCGACTAAAATCTCTTTCGGTAGCTGGCCATCACGCTGTTCAGCAAGATAATACTGAGTGACAAAGCCTTGTAGCACTTCACTTAGCTCAGTGTCTTTGGGAACTTTAGGATAATAACTACGGCTTCCCAATAACTGCCCCTCACGAAACAGCATTAAATGAACACTGGCAATGCCATTACGATAATCAAATCCAACGACATCTGTTTGGGTCGCATTTGTTCCTGAAACCCACTGCTGTTCCTGGATCCGTCGCAGTGCTTGGATCTGATCCCGGTAGCTCGCTGCCTTTTCAAATTCCAAGGCACAACTCGCCTGTTCCATGTCATTCACAAGGCGTTCTATCACCTCGTCGCCTTTCCCAGATAGGAACAGTGCAACTAAGTCGGCCTGTTTACGGTATTCTTCGTCACTGACTTTATCACAGCATGGGCCACTGCAACGGCCGATCTGATATTGCAGACACGGGCGAGTTCGGTTGGCATATTCACTATCACGACACTGACGAATCGGAAAAGTCTTCTGTAATAAAATGAGACTCTCTCGCACCGATTTGCCACTCGGATAAGGCCCAAAATACTTTCCTTTCGCTCGTTTATGACCACGATGCAGCGCTAATCGAGGATGTCGATGGGCACTTAAAAGAATATATGGATAGGATTTATCATCGCGCAAGACAACGTTATAACGAGGCCGATATTTCTTGATCAGATTATGTTCAAGAATTAAAGCTTCTGTTTCGCTATTGGTAATCGTTGTTTCAATATAAGCGATTTGCCGCACCAAAGCGGCTGTCTTTGGACGGTCTACACGCTTACGAAAGTAACTCGACAGGCGCTTTTTTAGGGATTTTGCTTTACCAACATAGATAACCTTATCATGGCTATCATACATTCGATAGACGCCAGGTAACGCTGGCGCCCTATTTAAAAACGCAGCTGCATCAAACTCGCTCATCTACAATTTTTCGGCGTCTAAAATACCATGACGAATTGCTAAGTGAGTTAATTCGACATCACCACTAATATTTAATTTATTAAACAAGCGGTAACGATAACTATTAACTGTTTTTGAACTTAAGTTCAACTGCTCAGAAATATCAGTTACGCGTACCCCTTTAGTGATCATCAACATGATCTGCAGCTCTCTTTCAGAAAGCTGAGAAAAAGGATTCTCACTATCGGAAGAAAAAGAACTCAAAGCAACTTGTTGCGCAATTTGTGGTGACAAATATCTCTGCCCACAACTGACGGTCCGAATAGCATTCAGCATTTCATCTGGGGCAGCCCCTTTTGTTAAATAACCAAACGCCCCAGCTTGCATCACTTTGCTAGGAAACGGATTTTCTGTATGAACGGTTAAAACCACAATTCGTGTATCGGGATCATAACGAAGGATTTTTCGAGTCGCTTCCAAGCCTCCGATCCCTGGCATATTCATATCCATGAGCATGACATCAGCGTGGTTCTGACGGGACCATTGGACCGCCTGTTCCCCACTTTCTGCCTCGCCAACGACTTTCATCCCTCGTGCATCTTCTATAATGCGACGAATCCCTGTGCGCACCAATTCGTGATCATCAACTAGATATACGGTAATCAAGCGTACTTCTCCGCACAGTAAAATTATCTTGTTAGACCAAATATGAACTACTTGGCCATTTTAGTATTCCAATAGCTGCCAACCCATGATACAGAACAACATTATCATAAAATTCTGTCAGCTTTTTAGGATATCGTAATGATACTATCAAGCTTTAGACAACACCGCGACTAAAACAGGCCGTTATACATGAAATCCTTTATGTTTGTATGAGCTCCTACGCATGACCCAAACGATCATGTCACCTATCTTGCTTATATAAAGAGAACGTATAGCCCGAGGAGTCTTAAGCGAAATGGAATTACCATTCCTAATGATTGGATTAACAAAGAATAAGTTTATATGCAAGCGCGAAGCAAAAAGGCCATCACATATTGTGATGGCCTTTTCAAAATAGATGGCGGAGGAGGAGAGATTCGAACTCTCGGTGGGCTACTAACCCACGCCGGTTTTCAAGACCGGTGCATTCAACCGCTCTGCCACCCCTCCGCAGCAGATGGGGCGCATATTAGCCATTGGCATTTAAGTTGTAAACCCCTAAAAAGAGTTTTTCCTAAAAGTTTGGCCTGTTTGGTCTCTTTTTGCGCAAAACAACGATTTATTCAACAAAATGATTCAATCGGTCAGTTCCTAGGGACTGTTGACCTTTTGTGATTAGTTTTGCAGAAATCTGAGAGGGATTTAGGCAAGGCAAACGTTGTGCCGTGTAGTTATTCTCCACAAAGAACGTTTAACGCTGGATAAATTCCTCTCAGATACTGCCCTTGGGGTTCATTTAAACGCATCCTGAACTTTGTTGCACCCTGCTTGCTTAACTCATAAGCGGCGTAAGGCGCGCCGCGTTCAAAATGCGTTTAATTTGAACAAAATTCAACCACCAAAGGTCAACAGTCCCTAGTCATTGAAATGGTAGACGTATGATCTTGCCAGAAACTAAGCTGAACACGACAACATCGTTATGACAGTATTAAAGAAATTATAGATGGCCGCCAAAAGAACTAGGGTTTATCAACAAAGAAAAAATCGGTTAAACAAACGCAGAAATGAAACTATCCGAAAAGAGAAAGGAAATGGCGGAGGAGGAGAGATTCGAACTCTCGGTGGGCTACTAACCCACGCCGGTTTTCAAGACCGGTGCATTCAACCGCTCTGCCACCCCTCCGCAGCGGGAACGAATAATACTGATAACTATCATAAACGCAACTGTTTTTTGCACCCTTTCGCTTAACCGCTCATTTTTACAACAAAAATAGTTGATAATTGGGAACTTCATCCACATATATATCTCTAATAAACATCGTAGTTAGTTTTTAGCTTAATAATTGTTATATTCATTTCGATAAATCTGTATACTGGGCTAATGACTTGAGTAATCAAGGGTGAGGAAACTCTATGAACCAATATCGCAGTGTTGACTATAGCTCCGTTGGCACACGGACAAACGTAAATAAAGTCTTACGCAACACCTATATGCTGCTTGCTTTGACATTGGCTTTTTCAGCCGTTGTTGCTGGCTCTGCAGCTGTATTAATGTTACCCCCGCCAGGTATTATCATTACCTTAGTTGGTTTTTACGGCTTATTGTTTGCTGTAGAAAAAACTAAAAATAGTTCTGCTGGGCTGGTTTTCGTCTTTTTACTGACTGGCTTTATGGGCTATACGTTGGGGCCGATTATCAACCTGCTGCTTAAAACGGGCGGAACTCAAATTTTAATGACCGCTTTGGGCGGCACAGCATTAACATTCTTCGCGTTATCAGCTTACGTATTGATTACACGTAAAGACATGTCATTTTTAGGCGGGATGATGACTGCAGGTTTCTTTGTCATTCTGGCTCTATTTGTGGCGAGCTTGTTCTTGCACATGCCCATTTTATACTTAGTATTAAGCGGCTTGTTTATCCTGTTTTCTTCAGGTGCAATCCTAATGAAAACCAGTGATATAATTCATGGTGGCGAAACGAATTATATCTCAGCTACAGTGACTATTTTTGTCTCTTTATACAACATATTTTTGAGCTTGCTCAATATCTTAATGGCAGCCAGAGACTAGTTTATAGATCTGTTGAAGTTTAAACGTCCCTTGTTGGGGCGTTTTTTTATCTCTTAAATTTATGCAACGATTACTCGACTATTTAAAACCGCCTCGCATTGGTAACTCACAGTTTGGTATTGCCACCAAAGCAACTGTGCTAATCGTGCTATTTTTATTGGGCCACTATTTAAACTTTTCTCTCATCTATCTATCCAGTTTAGCATTTGGCGTCGTCGCAGCAGCTTTAGCAGATCATCCAGCTTTGTATGTACAGCGCATTAAAGCAATTGTCGTCATGCTCGGCTGTTTTGCGTTAGCCTCGTATTCGGTTACATTACTCTATCCATATCCATGGTTGTTCGCAGCTGGGGTCTTTGGCTCAACATTTCTATTTATTATGTTAGCTAGCCTCGAAGTACAATTTGGCCCAATTGCGATGAGTGCTCTGATTCTGGCTATCTATACCATGCTTGGGTATGGTCAGTATGCAAACCACGAATGGGAGCAACCCCTATATTTATTAATGGGGGCAGGCAGTTATATTCTATTGTCAGTGATAATTAATGCATTCAAACCTAACCAAAGTTTGGCCCAAAATAGCCTAGAGTTATTCACTCTACTCGCTAAATATCAGTCACAAAAAGCCCAATTTTTTGCCCATAACCACAACGACCAAGTATTGCGCTTAAACTTAGCCAAACTTGCCAGTCAAGCAGCGGTTGCCTTGGGGCAAATGCGCCAATTGTTAGTCATTCGTCAGGCGCAATACCCGCAAGCAAATCAACAGACTCACTATCTTGATCTGTTTTATAAAGCACAGTTGCTATTTGAGCGGGTCGTATCGTCACACGTTAATTATCAACAACTCAACGATAAACTAACCGAGACAGATATCTCACAACGGCTTTATTACATTATGTTAGGCTTAGCCAAGCGAATCAGCTCGCAAGCCAAGCCTAAGCCAATTCATGACCGACTGAAACATGAAATTGCCACTCTCGCTCAATACCTTCGTGGCGACTATCAACTCAAAAAAGCGCTCGGGGATGTGGAGCATAATCAACTTAGCTTTATGTTAACCAACCTGAGCGAGATGGAACGCTTAACACGTAAAGAAGTCTCTTTTCCTGGACAAGAGTTTAAATTTGAAGCCCTCTCAAACCTGAGCTGGACGAGTTTCTGGCAACGCTTATGTCAACCAGAAGGCCTGTTGTTTCGCCATGCATTGCGCCAAGCGCTCTGTATGTTATGCGGTTATGGCATTATCATGCTCTTGCCTTGGCCTCTGCATGGACAAGACTTCTGGTTATTGCTTACCACCTTACTGGTGATCAAGCCTAATTACTCAGCCACACGACAACGTCTTGCTGAACGAATTATTGGAACGCTAGTTGGAGTTGGCATCGCGTCAATATTATTAATACTACATATTCCGATCTGGGCAACGATCGCTATCACAGCGACGAGTGCCCTGCTCTTTTTTTGGTACTTTAGCTATCGTTATGCCATTGCGGTGGTGATGATTACTATTTTTGTAGCACTTGCTTTACAACTATTAGGCGTTAAATCCGAGCTCACCGTCGGTATTCGTACGGCAACAACATTGTTAGGCGGTCTACTCGTTCTTGTAGCTGTTCGCTATATTTGGCCGGATTGGTTACAAAATCATACCGCGCGTATTATTAACGATTGGCTGAATAAAGTAACTCATTATCAGGATCTGATCTTCAACCATTACCAAACTCAACAAGCACTCGAAGATGAAGAGTATCGACTCGCGAGATTCCATATGCATTTAGCTGAAGCTGATGTAGTTACTCACCAGCAAGCACTAATGGCAGAACCTGCCACTAAACGCCAAGATGTGTTGGCCATTTATCAGCTTACCGGCTATATGCATGCTTATTGTGCTCATTTAAGTGCCTTAGCACTCTATCGCGGTAGAACTTTGAGTCCCCAAGCAACGTATATTATTACTGATATTGGTCAACAACTTCATAGCCAATTACAAATGCTGCAACTATCGGAAAAACCAAATGATAAGCAAACCACTGCATTCATTGAATCAGTTCAGTTAAAATTACGTGAATTAATCCCGAATTTACACGGGGAAGAACTGCTCATTGCCTATCAACTCCAACAGCTAAGTGAAAACCTCCAACAGCTGTATCGAGCACTCGACATTAGCTAATTATCGACCATGACTATATTGAAATTATGTTAGAGTTCAACGGAAAAATATTAGAAACAGATGCAGAAGGATATCTGCTTGAAAGTTCACAATGGAGTGACGCATTAGCCCCAATCATTGCTCAAAGAGAGGGGATTGAATTAACTGAACCCCACTGGGAAGTTATTCACTTTGTCAGGGATTTCTATCTAGAGTTTAATACCTCGCCAGCCATTCGCCCATTAGTTAAAGCCATGGGGAAAAAATATGGCCCCGATAAAGGCAATAGTCGTTACCTCTATCGCTTGTTCCCGAAAGGGCCCGCTAAGCAAGCAACCAAAATTGCGGGGCTTCCCAAACCAGCACGCTGTATTTAAGAGCCAAGATAGGGATAAAGGATTGAAGTACTGCGGACTGGGCTCATCGCGACAAAAAAAATCTTTCGCGATGAGCAGTATACAAATAGAGTAATTCTCTATTTGGTTGTAATCACCGCACGACGATTCAATGCTCGTCCAGCCGGTGTCGCATTAGACGCTACAGGGTGTGATTCACCTGCGGAGCGGATCACCACCTGCGAATTGGCAACTCCTAAATGTGCTAAATAATGACGCACGGCTCGGGCTCGAGCCTTCCCTAAGCGCTGATTATACGCTTTTGTGCCACTTGAATCAGTGTAGCCAATCACATCGAATTGCACTGCCCCTTGTTTGACAAGCTGTGCAATCTGCTGTTTTTGCGCACGGCTTAAAGTGGCCTTATCGAACGGAAAATGCACGGTTAATGTCAGATGGGACGATTGACAAGTCCCCTGCTCCATCCCGCTTTTTTTCGAGTCCAAGACGGTCACTAAATAACCGTCATGAGCAACGCCAACCCGATAAGTGTTTGCAGATGGAATCGTACAATCCGCAGCGAAGCTGATACCCGGTGCTAAACTTGCCAACAAAAGTATGAGTGGCAACTTATGTTTAAAATTAATTCGATCCATTAGTTATTCACTTTATAGTCATGGTTATAGAGATGACCGATTTTTTCGGTAATGAGTTCTAATATCCTGTTATAGATCTCTTGATAATTTTTACTTGCTTGAAAAATATTATTATCTCCAGCACATGCTGTCAGACCGGGATTAGTTGTAACATCATAATCAAATCCAATAAAAGCGATAGTAAGCTCATCACCTTTATTTTTAAAATAGCTGCGAATATTATCACAAATATGATTATTATATAACTGATTACCAATTCCATCACCAGCAGTCGCTGAGTTATTATCTTGCCCATCAGATAAAAATATAATTATTTTTTTCTTATTCGTCGAATCGGCAGAAGCTAATATTCGGACAGCGGGAAGGAGTCCCTCAAAAGACGAGGTTCCACCTTTATGATATGGGGAAAAAGAAGATATTTGCTGACTGAGTGACGCCATATCACTCGTAAGTGGAATTTGGTAAAAATCACCTCCAGACTGCTTCGAGCTGCTGGCATATGAATCGTCATTTAAAAAATATGGAACTGAAAGATATTTAGCAACGCAGTCTGAATTAAACGGGTATCCTTGACGTCCTCCCTCTATTCGATCGCGACTATCATCTGGAATATTATATTCGGGATTATCATAGCAAGGAACAGAATCTATCACATGAATCCCATACTCATCTTTCTGTGATTGTACCCATTTTGTACTGTAGTGCCACTCCCAATGAAAACAATGACCAAAAAAACCTCTAAAAGTACACACCTGATAATCCTTATATGTCTCCCAATGGCCACCATATTCATTAGTACTATACCCTAGTGTTCGAGTATAATTATCATATGGAACAACAGCAGCCTTATTTTTATAACCACTAGTTTTGACAATGTCATTATACTTACCCAACACTCCTGAAATCTGTTTTACAATATCAATAACACCTTTATATTTCTGGGTATTGGCCCAAGGATTTAGCATTGAACCTGAGAAATCAGTAACAAATACAACATCGACAGAGTCTTGCTGATATTTTCGCGCAACCGCTTTATTGAATAGTGTTTGATTTTTATTAAATCCCACTACGACCTTATTCCCTGGAAACCAACTGACAAAATGGCTAGTCACAGATACATCGTACTCATTAAAGCGCAAACCATTTTTATCATAAACCCCTGGTTTACCGCAGTCACTACCATAGATTTGTTCACAGGTTTTGGTTGTAATCGTGATATCCGAAGGCTTGACATCGGCCTGAGGGACGGTCGCAGCGATATAATCTTGAACCATCGTTTTATCATCATCATGATTCACTGATGCGGCTACCGCCAAAGCGGCACTTTCCATAACATCACTTAACCGAGCGCTATCGGTCATGTAACGAGATCCCTCAATCGTCAGAGCAAAAAAGCCCAAAAAAAACGGGAAGATAATGACGAATAAGATGGCCGCAACCCCCTTTTGACGATATCCATATTTCATAATTAGCGCCCCAGCATGATAGAGTTAGAGCGAATCCACGAATAATCCTCGCCCACTAATTGACCAAACCAGTTATCGGTATGATAACAGAGCGTTACTTGGAACAGTGGAGCTCGATCCCCTTCATTGGTAATAGGGGATAACTTCACTGCAATATTTTTAAGTTGATTCGGCGGCTTACAGGCTGAGTTCTTACTACCTTCGGTAATAGGGGGTATCACATCGATTGATGGCGATTCTGGATTCCCCTCAAATTTAATCTGCTGATAGTAAGAACTGTAAAGAGAGGGACGAAATTGCGGCATCGTCCGAGCCAATGAGGTTTGTACAATTTTATCAATCTCCTCAACTTGCTTGCGATCCATCTCTTCGTCTTTATTATACAGCTGGGTGCGCTCTTTTAAGACACTAACCGCTGAATAACTCATACGATCAAGCATCCCTTGAATTGATTGCTTAATGACCATATCTGCCGTAAATAAAATGATCACGCTCATAAATAGCGCAATAATCGCCAATTCAATGGTAAATACGCCACGTGTGGTACATTTAGTTATAAAAGTCTGTTCGCTCATATTCCTGCACCACAAAGACTTCACGTTTAAGACTCAAATTCTGTGAAGGGATTAAATTCAGTAATGGCTTAAAATCATAACTTGCTTGATAAACAGCAATCGGCGCGTTGGTTTCACTTTGTGTCGCTCCATTTTCTAAGCAATTTTTTTGCTCTTCGGACGAATCACTACCGTTGTTGCTGCCACTGCCTTGCGCACTACCTGAGCTATCTGAACCTCCCGATGTTGAACCTGACGATGAATCATCATCCTTAGGCAACTGACAACTATCCGCTAACTTAGCAATACTGTCATAATAATAAACTTTGGTATGAAATTTACTAAAATCGATAAAGTTCGCCCAAATTCCAGCTTCTTGTTTAAGAAATGCTTTAAATTGAATTTGGTAGGCCGTCTGCGCCTTTGCATTTGCATCACCTTGGGATGCCTGTGCCTCTTCTTTACTTTTCTGAGATGGAACACTAGCCCGTGTATCACGGGCTGTTTCAGCCAATGTGTAATCAATCAGCCCAGAAATATAACCCGCATAAGCCATTTGGGCCCAAACAAAAAACATCAATATAAAAAGGAAGAAGCCCATTGCAAACTCAATTGAAACCACTCCTTTTAGTCGATGTTGATTCATGGAGTGCTCCTAGCATGAATGCCATGCTTGCTGTTTTCAAGTTGATGATAGACCATATTCGCCTGATCACTATCACCATCGGCATAGACTTGCTTGAATAAACTCTCTTGATGAGTCTTAGCCAACGCAATTAATAAGTTCGAACGAATCTTTTTATCGGCTTGACCATTATTATACAACGGCAATAATAAATTAACCGCATCAGAATATTTGTGCTGATAAATATCAATCATTGCCAAATTATTAAGTACAATTGAGTCTTTATACATCAATGCTCTCGCTTTATTAAAAGCTTTCCGTGCAGATACAAAATCATTCAAGCCCGCATCAATAATGCCTTGCAAATTATATGATTTCGCCTGTTTTGGATTCAGTGTAATGGCGGTATTCACTTCCGTTAAGGCATCGGTCATCTTGCCTTTTTGATAAAGACATTGCGCCATTAAATAATGCACTTGAGCATCAGGTTTATAATGCTGTTTTAAAATTTTTAGCTGAAAAAGTGCTGAGTCAACATCACCTGACTGATAATACGTTTTGGCTAATTTCAGTCTGACAGACCGGCTATCTGAATGCTCCAGTGTTTGTTTATAAAATTTAATCAATCCTGGATAATTCTGAGCTTTGATCATCAACTGTACTTTTTGCGATGCAGTCAATGGTTGATCTGCAACTTGCGCACTTGAATCTGAAACTCTATTTTGCATTAATCCATAATTATTGCCTTGCATAGAGCAGCCTGTTAATCCAACGACTAACAATGAGGCAATTATGCTGCTTTTTCTAGTAGTGAAAGCCATGATAAAACAACCTCATTACCCCAGGAGCTGCAATTAAAATAACGATCGGAAACATAATGAAAACGATCAACGGAATAGACATTTTGGCAGATAACTTGCCAACTCTCTCCTCTAACCCTAGCATCTGAATCTCACGAATATCTTTTGCCAGTGTCAGTAATATCGAATAAATAGATGTTCCATAATGCAAGCTTTGGTTAATCGTATGAACAAATGAGCGCATTTCTGAACTCGGAACCCGCTCATATAATTCATCTAGTGATTTAGGGAGTCCGACGATGCGGGATCGATCCGTCGTCCTTTTCAGCATATAGGCTAGATCTTTATCGAAACTAGCCACTTCTTTAGTCAAATAAATAAAAGCCGATTCAATTGTCATCCCGGTCTGGACACAGACCCCTAACAAATCAATCAAGTAGGGCAGGTTTTGTGAAATTTTCCGTGTCAGTTGCTTTTTGCGTTGCTCAAGGTAGATATCGGGGGCAATGATAAAAAAGATCATCATAATCGCAACCACTGCGATAAGATGAAAATAACTTAGCTCTAAACTACCTCGGTAAATTAAAACCAGCAGCGTCGAAATCAGAAACAATCCATACTTAACCGGAAAATAAAGGTGCACATATCGTTCTTGATAAAAACCAGCAGCAATCAGTTTTTGGCTCAACTCTTGCTGATTAATGCGGATGGTACTTCGACTCAACCTTAAGACCGTATCTTTCCATGTGTAATCACGATTTCTCCGCCCCATAAAATTTTTAAGCTTACGTTCGCGCGCAAAAGCTCGCAGAGATAACGTGACCAAAATGGCTAAAACAGTCGAGATAGAGGTCACAACAATGAACAGAGAAATAGCATCCATCACGATTTAACTCCTCTCATCAGCATATAAATAATCGCCATACCGATGGCTTCACTGACTAAAACATAATATAAGATGTATCGCCCAAGGTGATCGTGAAAAACGTAGTTAAAATTCTCTGGCGATAAAAATCGCATAACGATCATGAATATAAAAGGAATAACGAACACAACTTTTGCTGACATTCGTGCTTCCGAAGTCATGGCACTTTTCTTTTTCTCCAGAGAACGAGCATCAAACATCACGCGGTTCAGTTGTGAAATAATATCGCGAAGTTGTCCTCCCCGTTCAATATTGGCTCTTAAAGTAATCGCAAAAAAGACAAACTCGGGAAATGGGAAGCGAACACATGCCCGTTTTAAAACGATATGTGGCGGTTCACCTATCTGCAGACGCTCTCCCATGTGCTTAAACTCTCGGCCCACATCATTATTCATCTGTTGTCCAACATAAATAATGGCATGCATGAGACTCTCACCCGCTGAAATAGCACTTGCTAAGAGATTCAAAGCATCGGGAAAATTATCATTAAAATGCTTCCAAACCATATGCCGTAAAGTAAACACACCGATAATAGTGGCGACAAGAAGCGTAGCGGGCACTACTAATAAATTGGGTAATGAAAAGAAAAAATGGTTAACTGCAACCACGACCCCCAACGCTATGATATAAAATCCTAAAATTTTATAGTAAGCATGTTCACCTAACGGCAAGATAGCACTGGCTAAAAACTCCTTTATCCGATAAATCACAGAGATATGAGTCAGTGCTTTCAAATCAATTACACTTTGATCAATCATTTCAGGTATATACGATTCATTTTTTTTAGTCGCAAAAAAATCGAGTTTTTTGCGCTTTTGACGAAATTGCAGTATCAAAACCAAGATACCTAAAAGAATCGCTATACATCCGAATAAATAACGCATTATGTCACCCGACCAAAGATTTGATTAAGTTCATCCTGCAGACCAAAAAACCGTGCTTTTTCGACTAAAATAGAGCGTTGCATCAGACCGGAGGTCATATAACGCCCCACGACTTTCCCTTCGTTCTGAATCGCGTCTGGTTGAAACCGGAAGATTTCTTCAAGCACAACCGATTGTCCTTCAATACCAACTACCTCACTAATACTCATTAAGCGCCGACTACCATCATGTAAGCGTGAGATCTGAATAATAACGTCAACCGCACTGACAATCGTGCGACGAATGGCTTCTAAGGGAAGCGAGGACGTCGCCATCATCACCATACTTTCAATACGAGAAACAGCATCACGAGGAGAGTTTGCATGCAGCGTAGTCATCGAGCCGTCATGTCCAGTATTCATCGCCTGCAGCATTTCGAAAGCTTCAGGACCACGACACTCCCCAACAATCACCCGATCGGGGCGCATCCTCAACGAGTTAATCACCAATTGCCGCTGACCAATTGCACCAGAACCCTCAATACCAGCCGTCCGTGTTTCCAATCGGACCACATGCGGCTGCTGTAATTGGAGTTCTGCGGCATCTTCAATGGTAATAATTCGTTCTTTTGTCGAAATATAATGCGACAAGGCATTTAAAAGCGTCGTTTTACCGGAGCCTGTTCCGCCAGAGATCACAATATTTAGACGACAACGGGCAGCAATCGCTAGTAACTGAGCCATTTGAGGACTCATCGAACCATTCTGCGCCATATCTTCAAGGCCAAGCTTTTGCTTTTTAAATTTACGAATAGATATCGATGTGCCATCAATGGCAACAGGCTCCGTCACAATATTAACGCGGCTCCCGTCAGCCAAACGAGCATCACACATTGGAACCGATTCATCTACTCGTCGCCCGACTCTGGAGGCAATTCGTTTGGCTATTTCCAGAACCTGTTGTTCATCCACAAAACTAATATCTGAGTGTTCAACTAATCCATTGCGCTCAATAAATACATGATCGGGACCATTGACCATAATATCGGTAATACTATCATCATCCATCAAAGGTTGAATGGGACCAAGACCGATGAGTTCATTACGCAAGTTATCAACAAATTCATTACGGACTAAACGAGGGAGAGGTAATCGCTGCTGGCTAATCAACAAATCAACGGCTTGACCAAGCTGCTCCTGAAGCTGAGCAGGTGTCAGCGTAGTCAAGGCTTCGGCATCAATGACATCAAAAATTCGAGTTCGTAACGTTCGATAAATATCTTTATTATTAGCCAATTAATAGCTCCTAGAACGGTTCACTTTTTAAGCTGAGAGCCAACCAAGGTGGTTAGCTTCTGGATAAAAGTTGCCTTACTCGCCTGCTCTCCCATAATGAGTTTGACTAAATGTTGCAATGGCTTAGCAGCCTTAGTCTTCGAATTATAAATGTGATTCTGGTATAGCTTCATCTGGTTAATTTGTGGAACAAACGGAATGGTAATATCAATCTTAGAACCAAGATATTTTTCAATTTCAACACTGGTCATCGAATTAAATTTTTCAGGTTGACGTTGATTCAAAACCACTAAAACTCGCAATGGATGGTCTAATTCAACACGCTGTTTTTTGATTTCACTGACCACTCGATTCGCATCGCGAACCGATGATACCGAAGGTTCAATGACCACAATTAAACTGTCGTAGCGCTCAATCATCCAAGATAAATGACGGCTAAAATCAACACTGGCAGAGAGATCTTCAACCACAAAATTACTATCTTTAGCAACCAATTCAACAATATTATCGGTTAAATCACGCATCTCTTCGTGGGAGCGACTCTCGCCATCCAGTGCCAGATAACTCAACCTTTCGGTGATATCACTAAGTAACGCTTTCGCAGCTGTGCTATCTAAAGATGCAGCGATCGTGCCGGCTTGCAGTACCCGCTTAGATAAATCATCATGAGCCAACATAACATCCAGATTACCACCATTATAATTATGGTTCACCAGAACACACATGGCACTCATACTATCTGCTAGTAGGTAAGAAATCTCTGCTGCAATCAACGACGTTCCGACACCGCCTTTCGAGCCATAGACACCGATATATTTAGCTTTTCGATTTTGTCCAGGCCCTCGCTGTCGAAGCCGATTTTCAGCAACCCCGGTAACAAAATCAATCAGTTCTTGTTTCGACACGGGCCAGAACAGATAATAGAAACCGAGTTCTTTTAAAGAACGAATCGTCGAGATGGCATCCTCTTGCCCAATAACAATGACCGAAGCATGATTTGGCAACATACGGCTAATTCGGCCAGCATCTTCAGCCACATGCGCACTGTCATTCAATTCAAGCAGTACGATCTCGGGATTATGTTCCTGAACGTAATCGGAGATCACCGAGTCTTTATTTTCCCGAATATCTGGAACGGTGTATCCTTCGAAACGATAGGCTTCAGCAACCAGTTCGGAACACTCTTGGCTTTGGTAAAAGAGAACGGTCGAAGCCATATCTTTCGGCTTCGAAGGAGCAGTAGTCTCACTTTTTAATAATTCAGAGAGTTCTAATACGGCCATACTAGTGACTCCCAGCTTTAAGCATGTGTTGGGGATAAACCATCGATTGCCAGCGCAGCAAGGTCACAGCGCACAAGTCGCGATGTTGATTTTCACCCCATCGATATAATATCTGCGGTCCTTCACAACGCTGCGCTTTAACATGGTATTGAATCATCGAAACACGAACACCACGATTTGAAGTGGTCACCAATTTAATGTGACTTTTCTGAGTTCCATGTCGAATCAACCAAGACTGAATCGCCTTCGAACGCGCAGAAAAAGCCTTTGAACCTTCGATCACAATCGGATACACACGCAATAATGCAAGACTTTTGCTCAGCTCACCGGTGATTGATTGCCACGCTTGTGCGCTCAAAGGTTGATTAAATTGCCATTGGGTGGTCTGCGGTTTTAGTGTCATCTCTGGCCCTTGATCAGGGTGCACACTACATCCCGACAACCCAATCATAAGTATTGCTATGATCCACTGTTTCATTGTTTAAAACCTCCGGATGCATAAACCTCTCGTGTTGCGTGACTCGTTGCTAGGTCAACACCAAACCAACGACTTAATGTTGACGTCGGTTGCATCGTAGGTAATTGCACATCTTCAGAGGAGATCGGTTTGACCAGATTAACCGTTGCCACAATGACTAATTCAGTGTTACGACGCGTTGTTTCGGTATAGCGAAATAACGCCCCTAAAATAGGAATATCACCAATAAAAGGCACTTTTTGCAGGGTTTCTTGTTCATCTTTACTTAAAAGTCCACCTAAAACGAAACTTTGACCATCACCCAATTCAACCGTTGTTGTCGCTTTTCGCGTTTTAAATGCGGGAACATCAGCCAGCTCAGATCGATAAGTTGAATCTTGGGCACTGACTTCAGGTGACAAAGTCAGACGAATCTTATTATCGTTGAGCACCTTAGCGCCAATACTGAGTTTAACGCCGTACTCTTTATAAGTGACCTGATAAGAATTATCATAATTGGTCACAATGGGGAGCTCACCACCGACCAGAAAACTAGCCGTCTCTCCTGAAATGACTGACAAATTAGGCTGCGCTAAGATCTGGCCCACTGAATCGTTATCTAAAGCTGAAATAAAACTAGCGATATTACTGGCATTGAAGCTTTGCAGATAATTAAAAAATTGGCCATTTCCCTGGAAGCTATCATTTACCATCGACCCCCATTTGGCCCCCAACTGTTTTATATATGCGGTTGAAACTTCAGCTACCGAGAGTTTAACATTAACCTGTTTAACCCCGCCGACCTTAAGATTATCAATGAGTCCGGAATACGTCGTCTTTTGCAGATAATCCAACAAATAACCATCTGATGATGATGAGCCCGACGAACTTCCCCCGTTCGATGAAACAGATCCGGCATTTTTGAGTGTCACAGTTTTGCGGGATACACTTTTGTTCAAAAGAACCCCCACCAGATGAACGATTGCATCCCTGGTCTGAATATCAGGGACCTCGCCAGAAAGAACAACTTGTGTTCCGATATTGGTCACATTGATAGCTAATCCTGGATAATGAATCGCAATTTGCTGCTCGATCTTGGCCATACTCTGATTAACGACAATTTGCCGATTCAGAAGTGTATGCCCCGCTTTGTTATAAATAATAAGCGTTGTCGTGCCTACTGTTTTACCAAACAAAACAACACGATGCCCGTCCAATACACGGTAATCAGCAATCGCAGGGTTAGCAATAAATACAGTGTCTGCGAGCTCATCCGTGTGTACTGTTTTAGCTCCCCCCGTCGTCAATGACAATATGGCAGCCATCCCATTTTGGGCCAGACATAAACCAACAATAAGTAATCCCAGCCTCAATACTTTCATCATATTAGTTAACCTGACTCTGATTTTGTAGGGTAATAGAACCACGTAATTCTTTGACTGAACTATAGCTAGGCAAAACATCACGCACGACAACATCACGATATATAGACTCGGCTTCAGATCCTGTATGGAAAACATAAATCTTGCCAATTCGCAACGCGATAATGAGCTTAGCGACTTGCTCTTGGGAAAGCGCCACTAAAACACGACTGGGCTGTTTCGTGTCGTTATTGTCACGAACCGCTACAACTTTTACCCCTTTAAACAACATCGAGACCGAAAGATTATCAATATTATTATAAGTACTGTCTTGGACATTTACGTTGCTCCCTGGAGAAGAGAGCAATAACACATCAATTCGATTAGAAGGATGAATCGCCATACTTTTTATATCAGCAGCCGAAACATTGATAGGATAAGCGACTTTATTAGCCGGTGTAATTAATGTGATATAATCACTACTTTCAGGTGAGGCGACATCAGAATTACGGACCACATCCCCCGGTTGAATAGCATGGCGAGCAATCATATCCGGAACAAAATGAATCGTTTCATCATGAGTAACATGAAAACGGCGAGCTTTAGAAACAGGCAAATCAACCAGTTCCAATTTTGCTCTATCAACTGGATAGCCACGAGGAATAGCGACCTTGGAGCGCCAAAATTGCACTTTTGGCTCTACTTTGACAACCTGCGGACTTGGCTTACTTTTAGGTTCACTTCGAAATAATCCACTTAGCGAAGCCACCCCTAAAAAGATCGCAATAAATGCAACGACAAAAATAATTTTTGAATTCACGACACTAATCCATGAGTATCCATGAGAGTTAACCACAGACACATCCAACCGGCTAAAGATATTGCAGGTACTAGCGGGATCCCATGGCTACGCTGAGCTTTCCCTAACCAAAGACCTACTCCATATATACTGCATGTCACAAGTATCAAACAAGCTAAGAAAAATATAAATAATTTAACATAATAAGGTGAGATGACTAAAGTTAGTATAGCAATTAACTTGCTATCTGCCCCACCTAATATGCGTAAATTAGATAAAATAACACCGAATAATAAAATAACTCCAACAAATAACACATTCTGAGGATATCTTTCTTCTACTACTAAAAGTAATAGTAATAAAATAAAAAAAAGACTCAACAACCATGCATTACTTACTTCTCTTTTTTTTATATCCTTTATCGATATTACAGTTAAAAATATAAAAACTATCGATAAGAAAAAGATCTTCATGACAAAATACCTATTATATATATTTTGCCATGAATGATATCTTATTTCTAAATAATGATGACAAGTAAATTCTTATCTAATTATTGGCTTGACCACCACCTTGGGCTTGAGCACCACCACCATTACCACCACCAGCATTATCATCAGCTGTACTAGCTTTAGTGATAGTTGAGGTCACTGTAGTCATAGCATCATTCAACGCCGTTTTTAAAGCCGAATTAGGCCCACCAAAAACTGCGAAAACAACCGCAGAAACTGCTACAGCAAGTATTGCATACTCAATTGCTGTTACAGCCACTTTATCCTTCCAGAAATGCTTCAACGCTTGCTTACATTTAATAGCACCAGTTAACATAACATTCATTTGAAATACCTCAATCAATTTACATTCTTGGGTTATCCATTACCCCAAAATAACTGGATAACACAACTACTTTTTGATATATCTATCTAGATATACCGCCGGATGTCTTACTTACAGACAAATAAACCAGAATTGTCTTTGATATTATCGATAAATCTACAGCTTGCAATCCTAATTTACATAAAATTCACAAAATCATCTAAATTAATTAGTTTTTTTACTTCTCAGTTTTAAATTAATGAGAAAGTCTAAAAATAGTATAACTAAAAAGTACTAATACTCACTAATACTGCAAATCTTTTGAGGAATGAATCGTCAAAAGAGAGCCGTTTTTCTTTAACGTAACTTGATAAGCCAACAATTGCTGATGCCTTGCCCCTAGTATAGCAAAATCTTCTTCACTCAACTCTGAAGAGAGCCTCTTTAGATAAAACCTTCCATTCAATGAGTAGATTTTATCGCCAATAATGGGATGTCCCAGCCAACTCAACTGTGCGCGGATTTGATGCTTTCGCCCAGTTGTTAGCCGGCACTCCACTATAGATTGGTGAGCAAACCGTTTTAAAACCTTACAATCAGTAATGGACAGTTGGCCGCCCTGATCAACTACATGCATTTGACAACGGATGTCACTTCCTTTCACGGTGCTTAACCGGCACTCAACATGCTGAGACTCCCATGTCGGATTTCCCCACACTCGAGCATGATAAATTTTTTCCACCAAAAGTTCTTGAAGGCGTGGCTGCCAATACTGCGCCACTTTTTTATTTTTCCCTAAAATAATCAGCCCTGAAGTCTCGATATCGATGCGATGTAACAGATGTGCATCCGCAAACCCTGAATCTCGAACAAAACCGATTAAATGTTGCGTTGGATTGCGAGTGGTTCGACTAACAGGCAATAATGCAGGCTTATCAACGACTAGTAATTCATCATCTTCCCAAACTAATTGCCAATCGGTTGGCACAGAAGGTTCTTGATAATCAGCGACCCAATAACACAATCGTTGACCTTGAAAAACTAGCCCATCCCATGGAATCGCTAAATCATTCACTAAAACATGTTTATCCTGCCAGCGCTTTTGCCAAAGCGACAATTCAGCGTGTGGAAGACAATGTTCAAGTACTTGATAAAGCTTTAATCCACTCCATCGCTCTGGAATTTTAACGTCAAAACGGGTGTACACAAACTTAATCGACAATAAATAATGTCGGCATTATAAAGATAAACGCATGGCAATGACATTAAATTTATATATTCTGCAAAAGGATATCCGGGGTAATAATGCCCACACACCCGCCAGTATCTCCGGTAACAACCACTAGACGGGTCTCAGGGTTTTGAAAGGCACGCTTAATTATATCGACTTCACTCTGTTGATTCAGGCTTTCATATCCGCCTTTTTTTAAAATTTGATGGACACGCCGATTCAATGTCAAAACATCACGCTTTTGCTCTGCATCCGTTTCCAAATAAGGACTAATTGCTGCGTTTACCTCTGAATCACGCAAAATGCCACGGCACTGGCCTTCTTCAATCACAACCCAAAAATTGTGCTGGTGATTACGCATCATTTCTAAAACGGTGCCCAATTTGTGATCCAAGCTCACTCGAGGAAACTCTCGCATCATAATGTCACGAGCACAACGCACCTCCGATACCGACAGAACAGACTGATGCTGCGCAAAGTTGCGTGGCAGTTTACCCCCCATAATATCGGTTAGACTAATAGGTTTGCTAAACAGATACCCCTGCGCATAATCAACTTTGGCAAGCGATAGCATATGTAATATTTCGGCCGTTTCGACTCCCTCGGCAACCACTTTACCACCCATCCGATGAACCAGCGAAGTCACCATTTCAATCATCATATAAGCGTTTGAACCCATTTTAAGATCCATGACAAAACTGCGGTCAATTTTAATCAGGTTAATCGGCAGATTCAGTAGATAGGAAAAAGATGAATAGCCAGTTCCGAAATCATCGATAGCAATTTCAATCCCCTCTTTTTTAAGTCGCTCAATCCAAACCATTTGTCGGTCTACATCCGCGAGAAAGGAAGATTCAGTTAATTCGACTGTCACCAATTTAGGATCGATTCGCGCATCCATAATCACTTGTAATGTATCTTCTAGGCAACAGTGCGACAACCGGTCATTACGCATTGAACGGTTCACCGACAATTGTATTGCAGGGTCTTTAAAATGCTCTTGGATAGACAATAGGTCAATTAGCCCTTTACGAGTAACCGCTAAGTCAATCCTATCAATCCAGCCATTTTCCTCTGCAAGTTGAATGAGCTCCTGAGTATTGTATGGCAATTTAGTATCGAGATTGACCCGAAACAACGCTTCAAATTTCGTAATATTGAGCGTTCGTAGATCAATAATAGGTTGATAAAAAACATCAATTTGATTTCCTGAAATAGCTTTGTCTAGCAAGCGGGAAAGGACCTGTTTACTGTCCATTTTTTTCTGCAGCCGATTATCAAAGTAGATAATCGATGAAACCCCTCGTTCCCGGCTTCCCACCAATGCTTGACTGGCATGACTGATCATTTGGGTGGTTGATATGGCGTCGGTGCCTAAAATAGACACGCCAAGCGACACTTTAATGTCGATCGCATCAATGTCACTCTGTTGTTCATCAACTTTACAAATCGAATTCATCAGCACCTGTAATTGCTGATGGATCACACCAAGATTCCGGGGAACAATAAAAAAGCTGGCAAACAGGTCTTGGCTCAATACACCTATTTCCATTTCATGAGGGACATGCAACAGATGGTTACCAATCAACCAGTGACTCATTGAAGTGCTAATGTTTTTTGAAAAATAGGGTTGAAAAACAACCAGGACCATCGTCTGGTCCCCAGGTAGTTGCATGAAGCTTTGATTCAACTTTTGCTTAAATTCTGCCACAGCTAATAATTTTGAAGATGAATCAGGAACCAGCAAATCCCTAGGATTTTCTTGCTCACTGGCAATTTGCGTCATAGCAACATCGAGTCGTTTTGAAATAGCGACATAAAAGCAATTTTTTTCAGAACGAACCTGAATACGTTGCAGGGTTAATTCATGAGCAAAGGTCAATCCCTGTTTATCACGAGCGAGCAGTTCGCCACTCCAAAACCCCTTTTTATCGACGGCCAACCAAATGCGCTGATATAAATGTGGATCCGAGTCACTTCCCCCAAACAGTTCTGCAGAAATCCCCAGTAACTCATTAGCTTCAAATCCGGTAGAACGGCAGAACTCTTGGTTAGCCATGAGAATACGCTGCTTAGCGTCAAGCACCAACATGCCGACATGCGCTTTTACAAACAAGTGATGGAGAAGTTCAAATTCAATCTGTTCAGAAGGAATATTGATGAGAACCTCCACGGTTCCCTGAATAAAATGAGGTTCATTCGCCTCGTGCCAGACACATAGCAGTGCAACAAATCGCTGTTTATCAGTACTAATGGTGACACGCACTTCTCGAGTAAGATGCTTTTGATAAACTTCTCTAACTAACGTTTTAAGCATGTCACGCTGATCTGCATGAACACTGGCTAGGATCTGGGCAAGTGTCAGTGTTTTTTCTGTAGGATAACCAAGTAACGCCGGCAACTGTTCGGAGCAGGTCATGGATGAATTCTTTACATCCCAACACCATTTAAGAGGGAAACCTGCAACTTGCCCCAACAGATTTTCGTCACTCATAACGCCATACCCTATTACGCCACTATCAATGATTCACTAATAATTACAGATAAGTTTATACCAAATTACTGAACCACGAAGAGATAACCGATTTAATAATGAGAGTTTTAAACGTTTTAGAACAAAGACACGACATCATTCAAGCAAAACGGCTCTGCCTTTTAGAGCGCGTCCTAGATCTGTCAATATTTAACCAACTAAATGATTTACCATTATTTTCCCTTGCACTTAAGAAAAAATAGGAGAAAAATAGCGCTGTATTTACGGCGTGTAGCGCAGTTTGGTAGCGCACTTCGTTCGGGACGAAGGGGTCGGAGGTTCAAATCCTCTCACGCCGACCAGTTTCTTGTTTTATCTTCAGTATCTATTCTGTTGCCAATTCACATCATGGTGCTTCATCGGCTAAAACGCTCTGTTTTCGAAATGAAAAAGGGGGCTTAGCCCCCATAAACTCATCCGGATAATTTAATTCATCAGACAAACAATGCGATCATGCCACCAACAGTAGCAGCCGCTTTTAAGAATTGACCCACTTGATATGAGTCACTGTCCTTTTCTTTCGGCGTCGCACTATCAAGCCCTAACGCTCCAGAAGCAAATGACTTGAGGTTATTCTTCCCGTCACTTTTTCCCGTTGCATCCTTACCCTCAACCTTAGTTTTCGCATCCTGCGCTGGCGGAGTATAAGGTTTAGAACTATATATAGCGTTCTTACTGTATGTCAGTGGCTGACTATCCTTCGCGTCCGATGATTTGGACAACGTCACATGCGTTGCAGGTGACGAGGCGCCCCTGCCGGATGGGGACTGCTTGGGATCTAACTTGTCAAAGCTAAAATCACGGCCGACCATCGCATCTTTCTGACTTTGCGATGGCGACACATGAGGTTTAGCAGCGGCTTTTGTCAGCCCATGCAGTTGGTCCTGTCTGATGCCTTGATTCGCTCCAGTAGCACTTCCTATAGGCATTATCCATCCTCCATTCAGGGTCTAACCGACTTATCGACCAGCTCACGAAAAGCTTTAATTCCAATGCCTGGATTTTAGCCAAAAAGTCATCCCCAACAGTATTTGATTCGCTTCATCTACTGTTGACAGCATACATATTGCAAACACCAAGCCAACTTCTTATTCCCTTATGAGAACGGCCTCCGACCCTATTTTTCGACGAAAAAAGCGGCGCAATCGGCAAACATTTGCCGTCCAGCGGCAATTTTTACAATGGATCATTGCAGCAAAATTATCCATCTATTCGATTAAGTTGAACTTTTTGCGTTTTCCTGTTGTCTTGGATAAAGTCTCTGCAGGTTTACGTGACTGAAAAAATGTGTATTGAATGATGTTGAAACTTTGACGATTTTTTCTCTAGCCTATTGTGCTATGAAGAAAAAGACCGTGCGGATAACAAAAATCAGAACAAAACGTTCTTACCCGCACCCCATGAGATAACACATAACAATCACCAATAATTATATTAAGTATGAGGATACGATGGCCCGCCAACAACTTACGTCGTTACGCCACTATTTAAACCAACAGGTTTTAGGGCAGTCAGAATTCATCGAACAATTATTAATTGCTCTGCTTTGTGGCGGTCATTTACTGGTTGAAAGCCCACCCGGATTAGCTAAAACTCGAGCAATTAAAGCGCTCTCGCACATCATTGACGGTAATTTTCAGCGGATTCAATTTACGCCAGACCTCCTGCCATCCGATGTCACGGGGACCGATATCTTTCGTATGCAAACGAACGATTTTGCCTTTCAACGAGGCCCAATCTTTCATAATTTACTACTCGCCGATGAGATCAACCGAGCCCCGGCTAAGGTCCAATCGGCCCTGCTCGAGGCAATGGCCGAAAATCAGGTTACCGTCGGTCAACGTACCTATAAATTACCCAGATTATTCATGGTAATGGCCACCCAAAACCCGCTTGAGCAAGAAGGAACGTATCCTTTACCCGAAGCCCAATTAGACCGGTTTTTATTTAAAATTGAGCTCGATTATCCTGATCGTGAACAAGAGTTAGCAATCTTAGAGCTCAATGATGCTGAAGCACAACATCGCACTATCACGAAACCAACGCCGCTGACTCAAGATCAGCTCTTTCAATTGCGCGATGCGCTCATGCAAGTTCATTTAGCACCAGCGCTTAAACAATATATTGTTGACTTGATCATCGCCACTCGCCACAGCGAACGATACGACAGCTCTTTAGCCAACTGGATTGAATATGGCGCTAGCCCTCGTGCTACCATCGCCCTTGCCCGCAGTGCTCGCGCATATGCGTTTTTGCAAGACCGAGATTTTGTCACCCCTGATGATATTCAAAAACTTGCCCATAGTGTGCTTCGCCATCGGGTGCTATTAAGTTATCAGGCTATCGCACAGGGCGTAACTCCGGATATGGTTATCCAACGACTGTTAGAGCATGTGAGTGTGGCTTAGATGTATCAATTACAACGCCCCTCTCCAATCGAGCTAAGTTTCGACCAATTGTTAGATTGTCGTTTGATCCATTTTAAATCCCTGCGCCGTAATGAACTGACACTCTCTCAGCAGGCCGGTCACCTATTGAGTCGCTATCGTGGCAGCGGTATGGAATTTGACGAAGTTCGACAATATCAAGCGGGGGATGATATTCGCCATATCGACTGGCGAGTTACAGCTCGAACAGGGAAAACACATAGTAAAGTATTCCGCGAAGAACGCGACAGGCCTGTCGTTATTGCTGTTGATCTCAATGCCAGTATGTTTTTTGGTTCGGGAAATAAAATTAAAGCAATGATGGCGTGTGAACTGGCCGCGATTATCGGTTGGAGCACTATCGATAAACACCAGCGAACCGCTTTACAACTGCTCGGCCAACATCCCGAATACACAGATTTAGTTCACACGCGTTCCAACTGGTTGGCTTTGTTACAGCGCTTATGTGAAAGCTATCAGCAGCAGCTCAACCAACTTTCAGAGATTGAGCTGAAAGTACATAATCTGCAAGACTTGCTAATGCATCTTCCCACCGGTGCATCAGTTCATATTATTAGTGATTTTTATCATTATAATGAAACTGAGCTGAGCTATTTACAGCAGGGAATGAAACATCATCTAATAACACTTTGGCAGATTACAGATCCACTGGAGTTTGATCTGCCTGACAACCAATTCGAATCGCTTGCAGTCATCCAAAATCAGCAGCAGGGTATTTTGCCTCTAGCACAAAAAAGCTTCGTTCAAAAATATCGGCAACTTGCAATGCAACGACAAGATCACTTAAACCACATATTTTCTAAGTATCGGTTAGCCTCTCATTCGCTCTCTACAGCTAAGGAGTGGCATGACTACTTCTAATCCCTTAACCGGTTTAAAAAATATTATTCTGCCTTCTCAGCTAGAAACAGGACCACTCGCGCTTGGTTGGTGGATTGTCATAGTCGTGGTGAGCGCACTTTTGGTGGTAGTTGGATATCTACTCTGGCGCTACTGGCGCTCAGGAAAACAAAAAAGGCTCGCATTGGCTGAAATCAAAAAATTCAAAGATCACCCTATTCACTTAGACCAACTCAATAAACTCCTAAAACGCACCGCTTTAGCTTACTACCCACGCGCCCAAGTTGCGTCTCTAAGTGGCAAAGCTTGGTTTGAATTTTTAAATGCGCAAACCCGTAAAAATTACTTTGATGAAGAGCTTATTAATCATTTTATTCAAGACCTCTATCGCAACTCTTCCCCGGCATCCAAGCAACAAATAGCCGCTGCTTGTCAGTGGTTAAAACATGCCCGAATCCACCATTGGAGGCGTCATGGATAACATCACATTTGCTTGGTGGCCGCTGCTTTTTTTAGCGCCGCTGCCGCTTCTTATCCAATGGTTATTTCGTGCGATCCCTAAACAGACTCAGTCGATTTACAATTATAGTTTGCCCTATATGATCACTGAGCGAAAAGCACCACCTAGAGCGTCATTATGGTGGTTAAAGTGGCTTATTTGGCTATTATTACTAACAGCTGCAGCCCGACCTCAGTGGCTTAGCAGTGCCACCGTGCCTATTATTCATCAAGGGCGCAATATGATGATCGCCGTTGATTTATCCGGCAGTATGCAGATCCGAGATATGCGCTTAAATGGCAAGCGTGTTTCCCGACTCGTTGCACTCAAGCACCTATTGGGACAATTTGTCGCACAACGCAAAGGAGACCAACTAGGCCTCATTTTATTCGCTGATCATGCCTATTTACAGTCACCGTTGACCTATGACACGACGACAGTCCAGCACTATGTCTCACAAATGCAACAAGGCTTGGTCGGCAATCAGACGGCTATAGGTGAAGCGATTGGCCTAGCGGTCAAAGAACTACTTCAAGTTCCAGCCAAACAGCGCGTACTAATTTTACTTACCGATGGACAAAACACCGCCGGGGTTGTTGATCCACTCCAAGCAGCCAAAGTAGCTAAAGATAACCATGTGACCATTTATACAATTGGGATTGGTGCTAAACACCTATCTACCCCTACTTTATTTGGGATGCAATCATTTAATCCATCTCAAGATCTAGATGAAAAACTTTTAAAACAGATAGCTAGCATGACTCATGGCCAATATTTTCGAGCAGCAAGTAGTCAACAAATGGCTGAAATTTATAAAAAACTGGATAAGTTAGAACCCATTAAAGGCAAAAAACAATATTATCGGCCTAAACAAGAGCTTTATTTTTGGCCCTTATTAGCGGCCATACTCTTGGTATTAATCTCTCCATTGGCTCAACAGTTTTTAGGAAGGAGAAATTAATGCCGATTCACTTTGCTCGTATTGAATGGCTTTGGCTCATTCCTATCGTTTTGTTCTGGTTATATTGGCACTATCGTCGACACGCTCAGCAGGGATGGTCCAATATTTTGCCACCAGCGATTTCAAACTACTTATTAACCACTAAGCCCAATCAAAAACGCCGCGATTGGCCTTGGATCTTAGGGTCATGGTTGATCATTAGCTGCCTTGCCCTCGCTGGACCAAGCATCCAAAAAAGAAATCTGACTGCCGTCAGTGGTGGCGACGCCCGTGTGTTAGTCTTAGACATGTCTAATTCTATGCTAGCAACCGATGTTAAACCCAATAGACTAAGCATTGCACGTTATAAGGCACTGGATTTAATCAAACAATGGCACGGCGGTGAAACAGGGCTAGTAGCATTTGCCGGAGGAGGCTTTATCGTTAGCCCTATTAGTAGCGATAGTGGAACGCTGGCAAATCTCATTCCGCATCTCAAACCGTCAATCATGCCAGTTCAAGGTTCAAACTTGAAAGCTGGTGTTGAAAAAGCCATCCAGTTATTAAAGCAAAGTGGTTACCAAAATGGCGATATTGTCGTCATTGGCGATAGCACAAATGCATCAAGTCAACAAAGTATTGCTACGGAACTTAAAAATCATCATTATCGGTTCTCATTTTTAGCTGTTGGCACACCACAAGGCTCGCCAATTCCGTTAGCAAATGGACAGTTATTAAAAAATAGTCAAGGCAATGTGGTCATTTCCAAAGTCCAGCTTAAAAATATGCTCCCAGCTTGTAAATCAACCGGTGGCTTGTGTCAATGGATCAGAGCTGACGACCAAGACATCATGCATATCACAGAACTGAGCCATTTAGATCACAGTAATAAAGGTAAACAAACGCAATCGAAACAATTACAGTGGGCAGATGTCGGCTATTGGCTGATTTTACCGCTTTTAGTTTTGTGGCTGTTCCGCTTTCGACAAAGTTCTCTGATTGCATTGGTTTTGTTACTGAATATTCCAACCCCTAATGCCAATGCAGAGAGCCTATTTAAAAATCAAGCACAACAAGCCAATGCGGCATTTCAAGAGAAGCATTACCAAAAGGCCGCGAAATTATTTAAAGATCCCAAATGGCAAGCGAGTGCTTGGTATAAAGCAGGTGACTACCAAAAAGCATTGGATGAATTTAAAAAAGATGACTCGGCATCCGGTTTATATAACCAAGGCAATGCATACGCTCAATTAGGCCAATACGCAAAAGCTCTCGATGCATATAAAAAAGCCCTACGTAAAAATCCGAAATTGCAACAAGCACGAGATAATCAGCAGCTTATCGAACACCTACTGAAAAAACAGCAACAGCAACAGCAACAGCAACAGCAACAGCAACAGCAACAGCAACAGCAACAGCAACAAAATAATAATAAAGCCAATCAGCATACGAAAAAAACAAATGCGCATAACCACTCACAAGGTGGCAAAGGGAAAGATCGCTCCAAGCAAACGCCACAAAAACAGGGCGCGAAACACTCTGGGGCTGATCATAATGCTGCTCAGGCACAAGCTGCTACTCAAAAGGCCTCGCATAACCAAGCTAATTCATCATTAAACTCGCAGACTGCTCGTAAAAATCAACAGCAAAAAGAAAAAGAGCAGCCTGTTACTGCATCAGGTAAAACGAACAATCACAAACCCAATGCAGAGCAGTCTATGTATCGACAAAGCAGTCCTACAGAAAAACAACAGAAACATCATTTGGATCAGAAACAGCTTAAACAATGGCTGAATCAAATTCCAAATGATCCCAGCCTTTTGCTAAAAAATCAGATGCAGATGGAGTACCAGCGTCAGCAGGGTCAACATCAAGCTACGGAGGAAAACTGGTGATTCGTTATATTATCTTTGCATTTATTTTTTTTGTAGCGACCGCACAAGCTGCTAGCCAAGATGTTAACGCTACTATCAGCCAAAATCCTGTTTATACGGGTCAAGCATTTACACTGACCGTTACAGCAAATGCCTCATTGTCCTCTTCTGAATTTGATCGTTCAAAATTGTTACATCATGGCTTTATCGTGGGGCCGACGTCCACCAGTCGACAAATTAACAGTATTAATGGACAAGTCACTCGTCAAACCCAATGGGTAACCACTTTGCTGGTAAGAACGCCAGGTGATTATATCATTCCAGCATTATCCATTGCCGCAAATCAGACCCAACCTATTCATTTTAAAGCCGTTGCTTATCATGGACAAAACAAGCTTCAGCAAAAAGTACAAGTTCAAACCCAATTACTGGCCTCATCCGCTTGGGTAGGACAATCATTACTGTATAAAGCAAAAGTACTAGTCGCAACCAGCCTCTCGAATGCAGATTTTGACCCGCCAACCGCCGAAAATGCCAAAATTAAACGAATTGGCAAAGATCAGCAGCAACGTGAAATTATCGATGGTGTACGTTACCAAACCCTCACTCGTTACTGGTTAATTACGCCTGAAAAAGCCGGAGAGTTAACGATTAAAGGCCCTGAATTAAGCGGTAGTGCGGGGATCGTCGATCCTTCCTTTGGAATGAACCAAGAACCTGTCGATGTCATAGGAGCAAGTCAAAAAATAAGAATTCAGGCGATTCCCCACGGATTTCAACAACCTTGGCTAGGGGCACAGAAGGTAACAATTGATGATCAATTATCCCCTAAGAATAGCAATCCAAAAGTTGGCCAAGCGATAACCCGTACCATTACAATCACGGCTCAAGGTGCAGGCATTGCACAATTACCAAAACTGAAATTTAATTATCCATCCGGACTCAGAGTCTATCCGGAGAAACCAGTCGACCACTTATTTATTAAAGACGATCATTTTTACGCACAACGGCGCTATACCATAGCCATCATCCCAACCCATTCAGGAAAATACACAATTAAAGGTCCCACATTAACTTGGTGGAACACCCATGAAGAAACAGTGCAATACAGCAAAATTAAGCCAATCACACTGAATGTTGCCAATGTAGCTGGTGCACCATTGTCCAGTGATAAGAACGCCCCTAACCAAACATTGACAGCCAGTTCTGCTAGCGCAGCAAAGAGCAACTCTCACCAAGGGCATCTGTGGTTTTGGGTATGGGTCGTGACCTGTCTTATTTGGGTGAGCCGAGAGCTTTTGGGTTACTATTTGGGCAAGAAATCAGTACCGCACCAATTAAAGCCGCAACCAGATGAAAGCAACACAGAACAGTCTAGTTCTTGGCACAGATTTGAGAATGCGGCTAAAGCATGTCAGAGCAAACAGGCAGAACGCGCACTGCGTCAATGGCTCGCTCATCAGGATCCGTTGACTCAAGAACGTCTCAAACCATTGTTAGCAGAACTAGCTGCTATGGCTTGGCATCCTGATAATAGTGAAGAACCCTGGGATGGCGTCAGTTATTTAGAGCGGATCAACAAGACTAAACGTCAAGCCGCTTCTACTAAGCATCAAAAAGGAGAGTTGCCGCCTTTAAACCCTTAAGCGGTTCAACGTTACTTTATGAAATGACACCTTAAAATTGGGTATTTCGGTTAAATAAATTCTAAGGCTTGGTTCGACATTATATCAGACTCAAGCCTTTGAACATGCTCCTAGCGGTTATACTCATGTCCTCACTAAGTTAAGCGCTCATGTTCAGTAGCAGCAGGTAAACTTGCTAAAAAATTTTAAGTCCCTTTTCTTGAAAGTACCATGTGAATGGTAAAATTCACTCTGATATATAGGGAACCGCTAACTCAGAACTTTTTTAATAAATTGCCGCTGTGCCTGCTTCTGTCGAGCAGTTAATAACTGCTCGAATAATTTATCTCGAATACTTTCAAAGCTTAGCTTTTGGCTTGGGTGGTGAGCTTCGCAGCAGAGAATATGCAACCCCATGGGCGATTCGACGGGGCGACTCATTTGCGATTCATTTAGCTTAAATGCCACCTGCTCTAGTGCAGGATAAAGCTGGCCTCGAGTCAGAGTTCCCAATTTGCCTTCATTTAACGCCGATGGACATTCAGAATAGTGCAGCGCCTTATCCGCAAAACGATCTGGATGTTGGCTCAACTCGTCAGCAAGCGACTCCATCCAAGGCAAAAGATTCTCCAATCGGCTTTGCTCTTGAGTATCATCCGTGATCCGCAAAATATGGCTCAAGGTGACCCGTTCAGCTTGTTCAAATTGCTCTGGATGTTCTTGGTAAAACAGCATTAATTCATCATTTGAAGGTTCACTTACTGAAGCACTGATCTCGACCAATACAGCATCAGCTTTGAGCGTTTGAGCTAGGCTTTTTCTTAATAACGATTCATCAAGGTGAAGATAATGCCGCGCCTTTTTATAATCATCCTTGGACTCAAACAGACCCACAAGCTGATTCAAAGCACACTTGATTTGCCCAGAACTAATTTCACTTTGACTCTGCTTAGCAACGCGTTGCTCAATCAGTTGGGCCTTTTGCAGCTGCGCCATTAATTGCTGATATTGATCAGAAGATAACTGCTGAGGCAAGCAATGATAACGTTCCATTGAATAACGCAAGAGAGGATAACGTAAGTTTGCTTCGATATTAACTGGATTCATCAGCAGCCTCTAACAATGACTCACCAATCAGATATAATTTATCATCACCAAAATTCACCTGATAATGAATATTCTGCTCATCACGTTCAACGCGCAGAATTTGGCCAACCGCACCGTGCTCAACACGTAATTGCCCTTTCACACTTAAGCCACAGAGGGTGCGAACCTTCTGCTTAAATTCAAACCGACTTGGCCACCATGGCTCAGAGCCTGCCAGTAACTCATTCTCACGCATCCCAACCGCATAACCATACTCAGGGAAAAACACACTATAAATAACATCTGTTTGTAAAAACACACCCATTTCACGCACCTCACCAATGGTGCCTTTTTTGACAATCAGCGAGCCTCGTTCTGCATTGGGAAAGCTACCATCGTTATAAACGCGTTTAATAGCACGAACCTCATCTCCAATAGAAAATGCATTGTTACTCATCGTCATCCTCCACTAAAGAACTGAAACTCACTCGGCTAGGACGCAGCCGTTGATAGACTGCCAGTGGTGAGTGGCTGGCTATTTGTTCTTGCGTCTGAGCTTGATAGGCTTGCGAGAGTAGCTCACCGGCAGTTGCAAATGCGGCATCCGCTTGTACATGTGCAACATTTGCAATGCGCTGATTAAAGTCTTTTAAAATATGAAGTTGGCGCCCGTTTAACCGCTCGATTTCATAGCTGACATGGAAAAAGTCAAAAAACTCCTGTCCTGTAGTTAAATTTTCGACACCCGGAATTTGATTAAACCACTGCATTTAGCCTCCCAGAATGCCCACTTAGGCGGTTATATAGCGCTAGTAAATCATCGTTAGTCATTGGCCGTTTATGAGCCTCTGCCCAAACCCGAACTTCAGGTAAAATCACTTGAAAATGCGCATCATCAAGTTTAATTCCCAATTGTTCATACGCCCACTGCAACGCATGACGACCAGAGTGTTTACCGATAACCAGTTGATGCTCACGACCCAAGATCGCCGGGTCAATTCCCTGATAATTATTAGGATCTTGCAAAATAGCCGCAACATGGATACCTGATTCATGGGTAAATACCGCATCGCCAACAATCGACTTTCCTTTTGCAATCGACCGATTGGCAGCTTTGCTGACGTACTCGCAAATCTCAGGGAGCATTGCTAATTGGTAATGGCTAGATAATTGCGATTGCTGATATTGCACCATCAAAATCTCTTCTAATGGCGCATTTCCTGCCCGCTCACCAATGCCTAAAACCGTCGTATTCACACTAGTTGCGCCTGAGCGAATCGCAGCTAAAGTATTGGCAGTTGCCATTCCCAGATCATCATGCGCATGCATCTCAACAGCAAGCGAGCTATTGGCTTTAATAATACCGATCCATTGCTGGGTACTAAATGGGTCTAAAATACCGACCGTATCGGCAAAGCGAACCCGTTTGGCACCCGAATCCTGTGCCACAGCTATCACATCAAGCAGCTCATCAACTTTTGCTCGGGACGCATCTTCCAAGCCGATGCTGACCTGAAGTCCTAGTTTTAAAGCTTGCTCAATACTTTTGCTCAGTTGGCTTTTAAGCTGTTCGAAACTCAAATGCAGTTTAAATTGGCGCTGCTGCACCGAAGCTGGTATCGATATATCAATCCAATCAACGTCCAATGAAGCGGCAGCTTGAATATCACTGCTAAGCAAACGGCTCCACACCATCATGCTGGTCGAAGGACACAAACTGCGAATCAACCGAATGGTCTGTTGTTCACTTGAGCCCATTGCAGCGACCCCCACTTCTAACTGCTCAACACCCAACTCAACTAGCAATTTAGCAATCTTGAGTTTTTCATTTCGACTGAAGGCAACGCCAGGCGCCTGTTCTCCGTCACGAAGCGTTGTATCATTTACGATTAAAGCATTTTCCATGGCCTTCTCCGCCTAGCCAAATGCAGGAATAAAGTCACTTCCGCTATTTTGTTGCTGCCAATATGGAGAGATTGCTCGAAGCCGCTCAATAATAGGTGGCAAAACTTCTAGAACTTTATCAATCTCGCGTTCACGGGTATAACGCGACAGTGCAAATCGAATACTGCCATGGGCTGCTGTTTGCGGGATATTCATCGCCCGCATCACATGTGATGGTTCCAGCGAACCAGAGGTGCAAGCACTACCGCTAGAGGCCGCAATACCATATTGATTTAACATCAAAAGGATCGCCTCACCTTCAACATATTCAAACGCAATATTCAGTGTATTTGGCGTGCGATGTTCAACATCGCCAGTCACATAGCAATGGCTAATCGCCGTAGTTAAGCCCTGTTGGAGTTTATCGCGTAATCTGGCGACTTCAGTTGAGAGAGTACCAAGATGCATTTCAGCTAATTCAGCGGCTTTACCAATACCAATCATTCCAGTGGTGTTTTCTGTGCCTGCTCGGCGACCTCGTTCCTGATGGCCACCGCGTAACCAAGGCCGGAATTTTAATCCCCGACGAGCATACAAAACTCCCACACCTTTAGGTGCATGAATTTTATGTCCGGACATCGAAAGCATGTCAATATCCGTATCTTTAAGATTAATGGCAACTTTTCCTGCTGCTTGAACCGCATCGGTATGAAAAACAATGCCAAATTCTTTGGCCATAGTTGCCATTTTTTCGACTGGGAAAATGGTTCCGGTTTCATTGTTTGCCCACATAATGCTTACAATTGCGACATTTTCGCTCAGCAATTGTTGATATTGCTCTAAGTCCAATCGGCCTTTGCCATCCACCGGTAAATAGTGAATTTTATAGCCTTCTTCGCGCTCTAAATACTCACATAACTGCAAAACAGCAGGATGTTCAACAACCGTTGTAATAATTTCACGACGTTCTGGATAAGCAGTAATTGCGCTACGAATCGCCGTATTATCTGACTCACTTCCACAAGAGGTAAAAATAATTTCACTATCAAATTCAGCACCCAATAGCGATTGAACTTGAGCTCTAGCTACAACTAGCGCTTTTTCAACTTCATCACCAAACTGATGAATCGATGATGGATTACCATAATACTGACTAAAATAAGGCATCAAGGTATCAAGAACGACCGGATCAACTCGAGTTGTCGCATTGTTATCTAAATAAATTCCAGACATATCATTCTCCTTTAACCTGTTACGCAGTTTGTGCTGATGGTTCCATAGCAACGTTGACTAACCGATAATAATGGCCTAACTGCTCCATCAATTGCTGAGATAACCAACCAAGAGTCATGTCAGTCATCATGCAGCCCTGACAATTCCCCGAGAGCATGACAGCAACTTCATTGCCGCGCACACCAACCAGTTCTATATCGCCGCCATCGGCCTGCAGAGAAGGACGTAATTTTTCAACCACTTTGGCAACAGCAGCCAACGTTTTTTGATCCTGTTTATTGGCAACGACAATCTCAGGATGAGTTTCGGCAGTTGTGGTTGCTTTTCCAGTTGCCACTTCAGGTTGTTCATCTTCCATCTTGATTTTTGCCAACAACGCTTCGATTTTTTCATGGCAGCTAGCACAAGCCCCCCCCGCTTTGGTGTAATTAACCACTTCGGCTAAGGTAGTGAGATGGTTGGTTCGAACCGCGCGGGTGATCATGCCTTCATCTACCGCAAAGCAGCGGCAAACTAACGCTCCCTCTTCTTGCTCATGTTGTTCGATGGTTTCACCACGAAATTGAGCAATCGCAACATGTAACGCTTCTTGCCCCATCACTGAACAATGCATTTTTTCAGCAGGAAGGCCATCGAGATATTTAGCAATATCTTGGTTCGTGACTTTACTGGCCTCTGCTAAGGTGTGACCAATAATCATCTCCGTTAATGCCGAAGAAGAGGCTATGGCACTACCACAGCCAAACGTCTGAAACCCAGCATCTTCAATCACATCTGTTTGCGGATTAACTTTCAACATCAGACGCAGCGCATCGCCACAACTCAGTGAGCCTACATCGCCGACGGCGTTTGCATTTTCGACCACTTTGGCATTTCGTGGATTAAAAAAATGATCTTTTACTTTTTCGGAATAATTCCACATCACAAGCTCCTTATTGGTTGATAGCGGTGTCCATTTGGCGCCAATTGCACTCTGGGCTTGAACACGCACACTCTGCCAGTTTTGGTTTAATGACCAGTGCCGGTTCATTGGCAGCAAATTCAATATCAAGCTGAATTGAAACCACCTGTTTGAGCAAATCAGCACTAATCCAAATCGTCAATCCATCGAGATTTTCCTGGCGATCATCAAGCTCACAATGAGTGCGCAACTTAGCTTTTACACTAATCCCCTGACAACGATTTCCAACCCCGTAGAATCGCAATCCTCGCTCTGGATAATCCTGAGCCAGACGCAGCAGGTAAGATTTAGCGTGTTCGGTTGCTACAATCACGTTCGCTCCTTCAAAACTGGTTTACGTCATGTGTTGCAAATCACGAACCAAAATAAAAACTATTTAAAATCAATTAATTAAAGTGAAACAATAATGAGAGCATGAGACAAGTTGTCGGCTTTGTGACAGATACGACAAAAATCATTCTCACAACTAGGGACTGTTGATCTTTCGTGGTGGTTTTTTGAACGGCATGGTAAAGGGTTATAATTTGCTTCGCCAAAAGTAAAACCATGAACCAATACCAT
>NZ_SMGD01000002.1 GCF_004339545.1 Celerinatantimonas diazotrophica
TTCTTTGTGGAGAATAACTACACGGCACAACGTTTGCCTTGCCTAAATCCCTCTCAGATTTCTGCAAAACTAATCACAAAAGGTCAACAGTCCCTCGTGAAAGATTCAATCAGGGCATCATTACAATGTACTCGATACGCAAGTTCAGACTCAATTTATTTGAGATTTAGCTGATTCGCTATGATTGTCTACTAAAACAGCAAAAAAGTTGGTTACAACGATTGAATTAGCGCATTTTTGACTGTATAAAGCACTCGCCCATTGAGCGGTTAAAAAATCGGTTTTGCGCTCAACAGTACGGAGACACTTTATGAAACGTTCTGCTTTTATCTGGTCACTATCGATTGCGATGCTGACATCATTGACAACTTTCGCAACGCAAGCGAAAGATGAACCGGTTGTGCATATTTATAACTGGTCAGATTACATTGCCAAAGATACCTTGCCTAACTTTCAAAAAGCCACCGGTATTAAACCGGTTTATGATGTTTTTGACTCAAATGAAGTCTTAGAAGCCAAGATATTATCCGGCCACAGTGGCTATGATGTCGTTGTGCCCAGCAATGAATTTTTGGCCCAACAAGCCAAAGCGGGTGCCTTTTTAAAATTAGATAAAAGCAAACTGAGCAATTATAAAAATCTTGACCCTAAATTGATGAAACTGCTCTCTGAGGCTTCAGATCCAGGCAATCAGTATGCTATTCCGTACATGTGGGGAACCACTGGCATCGGCTATAATGTCAAAAAAATCAGAGAAATTTTAGGTCCGAATGCTCCGGTGGATAGCTGGGATCTGGTATTTAAACCCAAATACATGAAAAAACTACAGAAATGCGGCGTGTCATTTTTGAATTCACCCAACGAAATCATGTCGGCGGCTCTGAATTATCTGGGTAAAAATCCGAGCTCCACGAACCCAGACGATTACACAAAAGTTGCGCTACCGATGCTCAAAAAAATCCGCCCATATATTAGTGACATTAATTCATCACAATATATTAATGACTTAGCCAATGGCGACATCTGTGTTGCGATCGGTTGGTCCGGCGATATTTTGATGGCGGCAGAACGAGCGGAACAGGCCAAAAACGGCGTACAGATCAAATACTCGATCCCCAAAGAAGGAGCGATGATCTGGTTTGATTTGATGGCTATCCCTAAAGATGCCAACAACCCGAATAATGCACTGAAATTTATCAACTATATCTTGCGGCCTAAAGTCGAAGCAGCCAACAGTAACTTCGTCTGGTATGCCAACCCGGTTCCAGCATCCAAAAAATATCTCGACCCGGAAATAGCTAACGATAAAGGCATTTATCCAAGTGCCAGTGTTCGCGAGAAATTATTCGTCGCCAAAATGATCCCACTGCGGGTGGCTCGTGTGAGAACCCGTGCCTGGACCGACTTTTTACAAGATTAATTAATATTCTAAGGCCAGCCATGCTGGCCTTACCTGGAGTGTGCCGATGGTTTCAGCTACAACAACCCGTTCCTCAACAAACACTCCCCTGCTAGAGATTCGTGGATTAAGTAAATTATTCGATGGTCAGCCGGCCGTCGATGACGTCGATCTAACGATTGAACGGGGAGAATTATTTGCCCTGCTCGGTGCATCCGGCTGTGGAAAATCCACATTGCTACGAATGCTGGCTGGTTTTGAACGCCCCAGTCAGGGACAGATTATTCTCGATGGTGAGGATTTGGCTGATGTTCCGCCCCACCGTCGCCCAGTCAACATGATGTTTCAGTCCTACGCGCTGTTTCCGCATTTGAGTGTGGCGGGCAATATCGCGTTTGGCTTAAAACAGGATGGTTTAAACCGCAGCGAAATCGAAATATCCGTTAATAAAATGCTCAAACTGGTACGGATGGAAGATTATGCCAACCGTAAACCCCATCAACTCTCGGGCGGACAACGCCAGCGTGTTGCGCTCGCGCGTTCTCTGGCGAAAAAACCCAAGCTGTTGCTGCTGGATGAACCGATGGGAGCATTGGATAAAAAGCTGCGCGAACAAATGCAGTTAGAAGTCGTTGATATCCTAGAAAGTGTGGGTGCAACCTGTGTGATGGTAACCCATGACCAAGAAGAGGCCATGACCATGGCAACCCGACTCGCCGTCATGGATCGCGGTCAATTCATTCAAATTGGCACCCCTGAAGAGGTTTACGAATACCCAAACTCTCGCTACAGCGCGGAATTTATCGGCACAGTCAATATCTTTGACGGTGAGCTGCTCGAAGGATTACCCGATCAGGCCACGATCTGCTGTCATGACATCGAGCATCCGATCATTCTCAATCATGGTTTATCTGATGCGCCTGGATTACCATTAATGATTGCCATTCGTCCCGAAAAAATCGAGCTTTCAAGAACGTGTGAGCAAACGAACAACGTCTGTTATGGCATCGTTGAAGACATCGCTTACATGGGCGATATTTCGATCTACCATGTGCGCCTGCCGAGCAACTTATTGGTGCGCGCAACCGTCCCTAATACCTCACGCCATCGAGAAAACTTGCCTACTTGGGAAGAGCAGGTCTATCTCAGCTGGGATCCACAAAGTTGCGTGGTATTGAAGATATGAGGTTGGCTCGCTTTATCAAACATCATAGTCATTATGCACTGATACTGCCGCCTTATATCTGGCTGTTGCTGTTTTTTCTATTGCCGTTGGCTATTGTTTTAAAAATTAGCTTTTCGCAGGCGCAACTGGCGATCCCCCCATATACCGAGCTGATGCATTATGCCGACCAGCAATTACAGATTGTGCTGAACTTTGGCAACTATCTGTTTATGGTAAGCGACAGCTTGTATATCAACTCGTACCTGCGCTCGCTAGAAGTGGCCGCGATCTCAACTTGTTTGTGTTTGATTATCGGTTATCCAGTTGCCTGGGCGATTGTGCATTCTAAACCAGCGACGCGCAATATTTTGCTGATGCTGATCGTATTGCCATCGTGGACCAGTTTTTTAATTCGGGTATATGCCTGGATTGGCATTTTAAAAAACAATGGATTATTAAATAATGCGTTGATGATGGCTGGCGTGATTGACCATCCACTGCATATTATGCACACCAATTTGGCTGTCTACATTGGTATTGTGTATACCTACCTGCCCTTTATGGTGCTACCGCTCTATACCGCTTTAATGCGGGTGGATTACTCATTATTAGAAGCCGCTAGTGACCTCGGTGCTAAACCAGCCACCATTATCTGGCGTATTTTACTGCCACTGACGCGCGGTGGCATGATCGCCGGCTCAATGTTGGTCTTTATTCCAGCGGTTGGCGAATTTGTCATTCCAACCCTGCTCGGAGGCCCTAACTCTATCTTGATCGGCAAAGTGCTCTGGCAAGAATTTTTTAATAATCGCGACTGGCCAGTGGCATCTGCGGTAGCGATAGTTATGCTGCTGATTTTGATGGTGCCGATCTTAATCTTCCAGCACTTTCAAAAACGCGAATTGGAGACTTAACAATGAGTAATATTCCGGTCTCTAAAAGCAAATGGAAATGGCTGATCCTCTCACTGACGATGGCGTTTTTATATCTGCCAATCCTAATATTGATTTTCTACTCATTTAATGCCAGCCGCTTGGTGACTGTCTGGGCAGGCTTTTCAACCAAATGGTACGGAGCCCTGTTTCATGACTCAATGCTAATGCATGCAGTGCAACTGAGTCTGACTATCGGGGTACTCTCCGCCAGTGCGGCGGTGGTGTTGGGGACATTGTCAGCATTTGTGTTGGGGCGGTTCAATCGCTTCCCCGGTGACCAAGCATTTAGTTTTATGATCAGTGCTCCATTGGTCATGCCTGATGTCATTATGGGATTATCAATGCTGCTCATGTTTATTGCATTAGGACAGGTTTTTGATCTGTTTTCCGAGCGCGGCATGCTAACCATCTGGATTGCCCACGTCACTTTTTGTACATCCTATGTGTATGTGGTCGTCAGTTCTAGACTCAAAGAGGTGGATCGCTCTATCGAAGAAGCGGCAATGGACTTAGGTGCACCGCCGTGGAAGGTATTTGTGCTGATCACACTACCTAGTATTTTTCCGGCCATTGTCGCCGGCTGGTTATTGGCCTTTACCTTATCTCTTGACGATCTGGTCATCGCCAGTTTTGTCTCGGGACCGTCGGCAACTACGCTGCCGATTGCAGTATTTTCCAGCGTACGAATGGGAATAAGTCCAAAAATTAATGCACTGGCAACGATCATTGTCGCCGTTGTCTCGATCGCAACGTTGATTGCTTGGTGGCTAATGTCACGGGCTGAAAAACGCCACCAGCAAGCCATAAGAGCCGCCAAACAAGATGAACAACTAATGGCACCAGAACATCATCCGGATGTACTGTAATCTAATCAAGCCAAGCCTGCGCTTGGCTTGATTCAATTTAAGCTTGTGTCAAACGCGCTGAACTTTGCTCAGTCAAGTGCAGTTCTTTAAAGCGCAGTCCTACATTGCCCGCGATCAGTAAAACAGCACCTAAAATCTGATACATCGACAGACTCATCGACAAAAATAGCCAATTAATCAATGCCGCAAAAATAGGGAAGGTTTGCTCAGCGAGCGTTGTCACCTGAGCAGGAATTCGATTGAGCCCTTGATAGTAAAACCACATTCCTGCCAGACCACTTAACAGCGCCATTAAAATGAGCATCAACAGAGGCTTAGCAGCCATCTCTTGCAACTGACTGGTGTGCAACAAAGCTAACGGCACTAATACCACGAGTCCCATTAAAAAACGTCCCGACATAATCGCGTTAGCATCCATCTTTTGCACAGATAAATACTTACCGCAGACGGTCGCCGCGCCCCACGCGATCACAGCTATTAGCGTTAATCCATAACCATACCAAGATGCCATAGACGTCTTGCTAATCACCAATGATTGCGAGAACATCGCTCGTAAATCAGGCCAAATCATCACCACTGATCCCAGCAAAATCAACCCAGCCCAGCGAATAAAATAACCGTGAATCCGCTCGTTTAAAAACCAACTCGCTAACACAATCGCTACCACGGGTTGCAGTTTTTGCAGCAAGATCACAACCGTCGGGTTGAGATAATGAAAGGCTTGAGTAAAGGCTAATGTCCCAATTGCGGAACCAATCCCACCAATAAAGAATAGGGCGCCCCAAGAACGGACATTGAGCTGAAAAAACTGCTGACGATAACGCCATAACAGCGGTGCCGTGACGATTACTAGGGTTAAGTGCTCCATCAGCACAATTTGCAGAGTGCTAAAACCAAGGCCAAGTAGCGGGTAACGGATTAATGTGTCTAGTGCCCAAGTCAGGCACGCAAGCATAATAAAGAATATTCCTGTCATCTTAATTGCAGTCCATACAAAGTTGCAGATGTACAGGGACGATGATTGAATAGCCAAGCTCGCACAACTCCCCACTAGTAGGGTGCACGAATGGACAAATTGCAAAGCTTGGTCGATCTTCTTTCATCCGGACTGTAACCGTCGGCTCTGGAATCTCACCAGATCTGCTAGACCCTTAAAATCTGTGTTTTAAGGCGCTCGCGGGCTGTCTGTCGAGTAACAGAGTCACCGCCGGTGGGGAATTTCGCCCCGCCCCGAAGTTCGATATAATTTTTTACATACACTTATATTTAATCACGAAATTAAATAAAAGCAACGATTTCAATTGTTGTGATGCGCAATCTCTCAGACTTTAAACTGAGACAACATTTGGTCAAGATCATGAGCCTGCGATCTCAAATTTTCACTATCGCCAGCAATATTCTCCAGCTGTTCATCGATCACTTGGAGACGATGCATCGCTGAATTAACATTTTCACTCATCGACTGCGCCACAGTGCTCTGCTCAGAGGTCGCTGTAGCAATAGCACTATTGCGATCATTCAGATCGTTAACATTCTGTAGAATCGAGTTAAATTGCTCACCCGCCTGGCTGACCGCTTCATTACATTGCTCACCCACTTCAATCCCTTTTTGACTGCCATCAACCGCGGTTTGTGCTTGCGACTGCAATTGGAGGATCAACTGTTCAATATCATCGGTGGCTTGCTGGGTACGAGCTGCCAGTGCTCTAACCTCATCCGCAACAACAGCAAATCCACGACCAGAGTCTCCCGCTCGAGCGGCTTCAATAGCGGCATTGAGCGCCAACAAATTGGTCTGTTCAGAAATCCCATGAACTGTCACAACCATCTCTTGAATCGACTTGACCCCGTCACTAACCGATTGTACTGAATCACTTCCCTGACTGAGTTGCTCTTGTAGCTGAGAAATATTTTTCACCCCATCGAGAATAAGTGTCTGGCCCGTTTCACTATCACGACGAGTCTGGTCTGATTGTTGAGACGTTTCTTCAGTTGAAACATGCACCTGCTGGACACTAGCCACCATCTGTTCCATCGCACTGCCTAATTGTTCGACCTCATTCAACAGTTCAGTGACACTCTCATTGGTAATATTTAAACGCTGATCAATTTGTGATGAAGCCGCGCTCACCTGCTCACTCATATTCATTTGGGTTTTGATGGAGTCGCCCAGCTTCTGCTGGCAGTTTTGCAGATACGTCGAGAGTTCGGCAAACTCATCTTTACCCGGCAACTGACATGGATGGATAAAATGACCTTGCGCGAGATTTTCAATAGTGCTTCGCAACTGGCCCAAACGAGATTTGATATGCCGTGAGAGTAAAACAATGACAACCAAAATAAATACTGCACATAAGATGACGCCAGCAAAAATTTCAATCGACAACTCATATGATAACTGGTGCGCCAAATTCATATAAGAACCACCGACTAGCACTGCTTTACCAACGCCAAGTGGATAGAGATAAGAAGCTTTACGCTCACGCTTATTGCTTCCCGGACGCTGATACTCATATTCTACATATTTAGGCTCCCCTGTTTCGCTAGCTTGATGAGCTGCCTGAGTCAGGGTCATGCCATTGGCATTCAGCAGATGGACATTACTAGTAGGTTGATTCTTCCTCGAGGGATCAGCTGGATAAACAAGTAGTTTCTTTCCATCGGAGGAGAGCAAAAAGAAATAGCCGGAGTTATCTTTTCCCCAGCGTGCAGACATCATCATTTTTTCTAACGTCGCCGGATCATCTCTCACATTTCTGAGCATTTTTCCAGCAACAGAGACTTGGCGAATCAAATAATCTTTTTGAAACTCATAAGCTCGGTTACCCAATTGATTAACGGCCACAAGACTTGAAGCTAAGAGCAACACTACCAAAATAATATTAAACACAGCAATTAACGACGTTAATCGCAAACGATTGAACAAGGCCCAGATCATAAAAACGGCTCCATGTTATTGTGAAATACTTTACGAACTATGGTTCATTGCAAAAACAACAATAGGTGCATATTCAATCGCGCCAATGTGTTCTAGTGAACGGCTATATATATGAAATGAAGCATCTATTTTGAGCAAAAAAACATCCCATCTATTGCGTAATATAACATTACTATTTTTTAGATTGAAAAAGAATAAATAGATAAATAACTGATCAAAATTTAACTAAAAATCACGCAATTATGGGTTGCTCATCCTTCGCTTGTAGTGTTTAATCGCAACGCTTAACCAGCATTTTATATGGAATAAATACACAAGGTTTTTATGGTTCTCAAGGCATAAGCCGTGTGTGTCATTACTGACCACACGGGATAATGAAAGGTTACAAACAGATGATTCATACAATGGTAAAAAAACCTCTTTTTTACTCGCAGCTGTATTGCCCAGCATGCCCCGGTATAACACCGACCTCTTTTTTTCTTCCTCAATTTGCCTTAAGCGCTCTTAGTGCATGGGCCAGTATTGTATTTACAACTGACTATGCTTAATAAAGTCACTGCCTAGCAGCAGAGATAATGTTGATCTAAAAACTAGGAACTTGCTATGACATCTCGCTATTTTGAGACGCTCCATAATGGCTATGGACAATACTTTGATATTGACGATATTTTGTTTGAACAGAAAACCACGCAGTGGCATCTGATCATTTTCTCAAACCAGACGTTTGGCCGGGTAATGGCACTCGATGGAATCATTCAGACCACTGAGAAAGATGAGTTTATTTACCATGAAATGCTCACCCATGTCCCTCTATTTGCCCATGCTAATCCACGCCGAGTATTAATCATTGGCGGGGGCGACGGAGCGATGCTCAGGGAAGTCGTCAAGCATCAAACCGTTGAAGAGATCACGATGGTCGAGATCGACCAGTCGGTCGTCGATATGTGCCGCACCTATTTACCGAATCACAGCCGCGGTGCTTATGACGATCCGCGCGTCAATTTAGTGATTGATGATGGCGCCCAGTTTGTTGCCAACTGTGCTGATAGATTCGATGTCATTATCTCAGATTGCACCGACCCGGTAGGTCCCGGTGAAGTTCTATTTGCCAGTGAGTTTTACAGTCACTGCCAAGGGGTACTGAATCCTGGCGGAATTTTCGTTGCGCAAAATGGCGTGCCATTTATGCAACCCAGCGAAGTAACAACCACTGCGAAGCGGCTGAACTTAAGCTTTACAGACAGCACCTTTTATAGCGCCGCCGTTCCAACTTATGTGGGCGGAATGATGACGTTTGCCTGGGCCAGTGATGACCCGCAACTGCGTGAGGTCAGCTTTGATACATTGTGCCAACGATTTGCCAAAGCACAACTGACAACACGTTATTACACGCCACACATTCATCACGCGAGTTTTGCCTTGCCACGCTATCTGCTTGATGAACTCGGCAATCAATAGATTCATTTTTTTGAGAAGGATTAAACCTGTGGTTAAAGACCCTAACTGGAGTGCACAACAAAGTCGCCAACTCTATAACACGGCTTATTGGAGCCAAGGGTATTTTGATATCAACGAACAAGGACAGGTTGTTGTTTGCCCGAACCGACATCAGAGTGAAAATAATATCGCCTTAGACAATTTAGCCAATGAACTCACTCGTCAGGGCGTCTCACTGCCAGCATTAGTGCGTTTTCCGCAAATTCTCCATGACCGTGTCGATACTCTGTGTCACGCCTTTAATCAGGCCATTGAAAACTACCAATACGATAATAGTTATTTGGCGGTGTATCCGATTAAAGTCAATCAACAATGCAGTGTTGTTGAGGAAATCCTACGGAGTCAGGCTGCCAAGCAGAATCGCCAGTTAGGACTTGAAGCCGGCAGTAAGCCAGAACTGATGGCCGTGCTAGCCATGGCGCAACAAGCAAGTTCAGTCATTATCTGTAACGGCTATAAAGACCGCGAATATATCCGTCTGGCCTTGATCGGGGAAAAACTCGGTCATCGGGTGTATATCGTGCTGGAAAAACTCTCTGAGCTAGACATGGTGTTAACCGAAGCACGTAAGCTCAAAGTGACTCCTCGCCTAGGGCTTCGTGCCCGGCTTGCCTCTCAAGGCAAAGGCAAATGGCAATCCAGCGGTGGAGAGAAATCGAAATTTGGTCTGGCAGCAGCTCAGGTTCTCGAAGTCATTGATGTTTTGACCCAGAAAAATATGCTCGCCAGCCTACAGCTCTTGCATTTTCACCTAGGATCACAGATTGCCAACATTCGTGATGTTCGCCAAGGCGTCAGCGAAGCCGCACGTTTTTATTGTGAGCTGCGCACACTCGGCGCGTCGATTGAATGCGTCGATGTCGGTGGAGGGCTAGCGGTTGATTACGATGGCTCTCGCTCGCAAAGCAGCAGTTCGATGAACTATGGGCTAAGAGAATACGCCAACAATATTGTCTATTGCGTTGGGGATATCTGTTCACAGTACGAACAGCCAGTGCCAAAGTTAATTTCGGAATCAGGTCGCTCACTGAGCGCTCACCATGCGGTATTAATTACCGAAGTATTGGGTACTGAACGCTATCAACCCGCTGAGATCCAGTCCCCTGGCGAAGAAGCACCACAGCTATTAACCAATATGTGGGAAACTTGGCAAGAACTGAATTTGCGTAACGATCAAAAAGCCCTGGTTGAGATTTATCACGACACCCAAAACGACCTGCTGGAAGTACACACGCAATTCAATCTTGGGCTGTTGACACTGCGTCAGCGCGCTTGGGGAGAGCAACTCAATTTACGGATCTGTTATGAACTGCAATCCCGGCTAAATGAAAATAACCGGCGTCATCAACTCATCTTAGATGAACTGCGTGAACGCCTTGCAGATAAGTTCTTTATTAATTTTTCACTGTTCCAGTCGATCCCAGATGCTTGGGGAATTGATCAGGTCTTTCCAATCCTGCCTTTATCTCATCTGAACCGTCTAGAGCAAAACCGAGCGGTACTGCTCGATATCACCTGCGACAGTGATGGCGCAGTCGAACGCTATGTCGATGAAATGGGAGTCGAACCCACCATGCCCGTTCCGGCCTGGGATCCTCAGCAACCTTATATGATGGGCTTTTTCCTCGTCGGAGCCTATCAGGAAATTCTAGGTGATCTGCATAATCTATTTGGTGACACCGATTCGGCTGTTGTGACCCTATCGCCAACGGGGGATATGGTCATTGAGCAGATCACTCCCGGAGACACGGTTGAAGATGTCTTAAGCTATGTCAATTTAAGCAGCGACAGTTTTGTTCGCACCTATCGTGAACTGGTTCGCAAACACATCGATAAATCCCAGCAACGAGCCATTCTAGCAGAGCTTGAAGCAGGCGTGCGTGGTTATACCTATTTAGAAGATTTTTAACAGGAGCGAATCGGCTATGTTATTTTTTGAAGGCTCGGAAAAAAAACTGGAAATTGTCATGCGCCCGAAGAGCGACTCGCTGCGCGCTCTCGGGCACAAATACTGGCAGAAAATGGTCACGAAAGCTCGAGCAGATATTCTCTGCTCGATGTCGAATGATCAATGCGACGCATATTTGCTCAGTGAATCCAGTTTGTTCGTCTGGGATAATCGTTTTTTAATGTTAACCTGTGGCACGACCACGTTAGTGGATGCCGCAGCACATTTTATTCATGACCGCGGCCAACAAAATCTAGATTTTGTCAGTTATCAGCGCAAAAACGAATATCTACCACATCGCCAGCGAACCACCGTGAACGATGACCTGAAAAAATTTCGGACCCTGCTGGATATTAAGGCGCACCAGTTAGGTTATCTGGATACTCATCATCATTTTTTGTTTCATTATGCACACCCGGATTATCGTCCGCCCAGCCACGATATTACCGCAGAGCTATTGATGTACCATATTAGTGAACAGGCGGCTAACAAATTGCTTCATCCCCGTTCGATTGAATCTATCCGAGAGTTTTTAGCGCTCGATAAACTACTTGATGGTTTTATATTGGATGACTATCTCTTTGAACCGTTTGGCTATTCCGTTAACCTGCTCAAAGGTGATGACTATGCAACCATTCATATCACACCACAACAGTGCAGCTCCTACGTTAGCTTTGAAACCAGCCTCGATTTGAGCGGCAAGTATCGTTTCATTGTCGATGAGCTCTTAAAAAAACTACGTCCACGAGCTTGGGATTGCATTGGTTTTAATACCAAGCCTCAGGTTCCAGAACAACGCGATTACCTTCTGCTGGGTGAATGTCAGTTACCGCTTGAATGTGGTTATCAAGTTGATTTTAATTATTTTCTGGATGGTCATCAGACGCCGCTGACCATCCGTGAGCTGTAATACAACTCACAGTTGTTCATAAGGATAATACATGGCAACACTTGCAAATTTTACCGATTACTCTTTGTATTCAAATGCTTTTGGTTTTATGCGCCAAGCTCTTAACTTTGAGCCTCAAGCAAGCGATGCCGATGTCGTGATTACTGGTCTGCCATTTGATTTGGCGACTTCAGGTCGCAGTGGTTCCCGTCAGGGCCCCGGGGCTATCCGTCAGGCATCCGTGCACCTAGCTTGGGAGGAACCCCGCTGGCCATGGACATTTAATCTCTTTGAAAAGCTCGCGGTTGTGGATGCAGGCGATCTGGTGTTTGACACCGGCGATGCGGCACAATTTTGTCAACGGCTGAATGATTACAGTTTGGAACTGGCAAGAAATAATAAATTTCAGTTAAGTTTGGGAGGGGACCATTTTGTCACTTTACCACTGCTTCGCGCCCATGCGGCACACTACGGGAAAATGGCACTGATCCATTTTGACGCCCATACCGATACCTATGCGCAAGGCAGCCGTTACGATCATGGCACAATGTTCTATCATGCTCCCAACGAAGGGTTGATTGATCCGGCGCATTCTATCCAGATTGGTATCCGCACCACTTATAACGCAACCAACCATCCGTTTGCAGTCATTGATGCTAACCAAGCGAACGACATGTCGGTCCCAACCATTGTGCAGCAAATTGTTGAGCGAGTTGGCAATCTCCCCGTCTATCTAAGCTTTGACATCGATTGCTTAGACCCTGCTTTTGCGCCAGGGACAGGGACGCCAGTCTGTGGCGGTTTATCGAGCCATAAAGTGTTGAGTATTCTTCGCCAACTTGTTGGCCTAAATTGGGTGGGGATGGACATTGTCGAGGTCTCCCCAGCTTACGATACCAGTGAGATCACTGCTCTTGCTGCCGCCACAATTGGCTGTGAGTTGCTGCATGTGCTAGCTGCCACTCGCTCGTAAGAATACAGATTCTTCCGACCTATCAGGCTAGAGAACCCCTAGCCTGATTATTTTTTATCCAACCTATTGAAACAATTGCCAACAGCGGTTGACACTGCTATCAGTAATCGCGATGATGCCCCCCAAATTGGAGAAACTTAAAGATAAAGATGGCCAAAGCCATCCGAGAGAGCCGTATGACGAAAAAGTTTGGTTATTATGCCTTGTTGTTGTTGGTCATTCTCATTGTCTGCCAGATCATTAAATTTGCTTTAACCATTACCTTGTTTACTATGGCAGCTATTTTTATTGTGGCGATTATGGTTCGCATGCAGCTCAAACGGCTCAAAGCACGTTTTTCACGGCGCTCATAGTTCTTTTCATCCGGCTAACGCTCTAAAACAACTTCATTTAACAATCTGGCACTGGATTTGCTCTCAGTTATTTATCATTTATAAACGCACTGAATTTGTTATGCAGATCCAAGCCTACCAGCAACCCCACGTTCTGGCCGATAACGCTGAACCAACACAATACAAAGCCCCGCAATCGAATGCTGCACAAACCAGCTCAACTACAACACCTACGACTGCAACAAAGCCTGCTCAGCCAGTACATCAAGAGACCCGCATGGGGCAATTACTGGAACAACTAAAAGGGAATCGACAGGTTCAGCAATACGTCAAACAGATGATAGCAGCCATCGATAGTGGCAACTTTGATACGCAAAAATTTGCTCAAAAAGCTCCGGCAGCAATGCAACAACTTGCCAGCCAGTTCGGCATTAATTTGCCACAACAACTGAATACATTCCATCAGCAATTACTGCATGGTAGTGAGCCGCAAAGGCAAGTGCCACACTCCCCACAATTACGCTTTATTAAATTTGATGGCACTCACTCAGGGATTATGCACCAATTAGCTGGCGTCAATACCAACGCCTGAATCGCACACGCCCAACCAGGAATTTCGTATCTGTCAGATTGTTTCGCTGCACCGTCCGTGGTAAGTATATGAGTATTCGAACCGAACGTTGATACCATCTGATGACCAACCGTTGGATGGCAACACATATTCAGGAATCATCATGACTCTGCAGCTGCATAATTTTGTCAATGGCCATTTCCAACCCAGTAACAGTGGTCGATTTGGCACAGTTTACAACCCTGCCACGGGTGAAGTCTGTGCCGAGGTCGATTTAAGTAGCGCAGCTGAGGCAAATAGCGCGGCCGAAACCAGTGCTGTCAGCCAAAAGGCCTGGGCGAAAGTCACAGTGGATGAGCGCCTAGCCGTTCTTAAGCAATTTGGCCGATTACTCGCGCAACACCTGCCACAATGCGTCGAGCTAATGGTACAAGAGCACGGTAAACCGAATTCTCAGGCCGAACAAGAACTAACCCAAGCGTTGCAGATAATCGACTCATTAGAGGCTTTAATTCAAACCTGTAACTGGTCAGACCAAACCGATAACAACCAACCTTATACCCAACCGCTGGGGGTGTGTGTCGGGATAACAACCAGTGTATTACCCGCATTATCTGCGTTTTGGCTGTTTCCAATTGCGCTGTGTTGTGGCAACAGCTTCCTATTAAAACCATCTGAGCGAACCCCATCTATCGCGTTGAAATTTGCAGAATTATTGCAACAAGCTGGTTTACCTGATGGTCTGTTTCAAGTGATTCAAGGTGATAAAGAGGTCGTCGATGCTTTAATTTGCCACCCTCAAGTGATGGCGGTGAGCTTTATTGGCTCGACACAAATTGCCAAAGAAGTCTATCGTAAAGCCAGTGAAGCGGGCAAACGGGTCCAAGCGCTTGGTAGCGCGAAAAATCACTTACTGGTTGCAGATGATGCCGATTTACAGCAGGTCAGTGATGAGCTAATGAATGCTGCCTTTACCATGAGCGGCCAAAATTGCATGGCTGCTTCAGTAGTCGTCACGACCAGCGATGCCACCGCAGATGCTTTGATTGAGCGCCTGATCCCACGGATTGAAGCACTTAAAATTGGCCCCGGTAACGCTCACCCAGAAAACGATATGGGACCAGTCATCAGTGAAGCGCAGCTACTTAAAGTAAGGGGGTACATTGAACAAGGTGAAAAAGATGGTGCTCAGTTGCTGCTAGATGGTCGGCAGTTAAACTATGAAACAGGTTACTTTGTAGGAGGCAGCTTATTTGATCGGGTAACCCCTCAAATGCGTATCTATCGTGAGGAGATCTTAGGACCCATCGTTTTAGTAATGCGTGAGCAAAATTACGAACAAGCACTAGCTGTGATTAATGCTCACCCATTTGCCAATAGCAGTGCTATCTTTACTAACACAGAGCAGTTAGCAGCCGACTTTTGTCAGCGAGTTGAAACCGGTAATGTCGGGCTCAATGTTGCGTTAGCAGAACCGACCATCAATCAAAGTATCGGTGGTTGGAAGCAGTCATTATTTGGTCCTTTGGGAGTTTGCGGACCAGATGGACAACGATTTTTCACACGCCAAAAAGCAATCACCAAGCGATAAGGTAGAAAAATAGAGGCGTGCAGTGTGAATGGAGTTCAGAATGGAAATTGCGATTTTAAATTGTGACAAAGTTGACCGTGATTTAGCAGCGAAATACGGCGAATACGGTGACATGTTCGTCACGACTCTCAGTGAACGTCAAACAGGGCTTAAATTCACCCATTATGATGCTTTGCACCGACAACTACCCGATGAACAAAAGTACTTTGACGGTTATATTATTACCGGTAGTCGCCATAACAGTTATGACAATGATCCGTGGATTATTGAGCTGATAGAGTGGGTTCGCTCAGCTGACCGCTTAAAAAAACATGTCGCAGGAATTTGTTTTGGACATCAACTGATTGCACGAGCGTTAGGTGCAACAGTCAAAAAATCAGAAAAGGGCTGGGGCCTTGGCAGTACGACCGTGCAACTGCAGCATCGCCCCGACTGGTTAAACGAGATGCCACAACAACTCAAGCTGTGGGTCTCCCATCAGGATCAGGTGCAAAACTGCCCACCACAATGCCAAGTCATTGCCAAGAGTGATTTTTGTCCGATATTTATGCTCGCCAAACAATCCCACATATTTACCGTTCAAGGCCACCCTGAGTTTATCGAAAGCTATACTGAAGTATTATTGGAAAAACGCCGACCCTTTTTAACCAGCCAGCAATATAATAAGGCCAAGCAAAGTTTAAAGACTCAAGTTGATTCATCTGTGGTTTTAGACTGGATATTAGCAATGTTTGCGCAAAATGCTCCAAATGCTGGACAAAACTAAATCGGATCAGTACTTTTACGGCTTCTAGCCGATAGGCCGATATAGGACCTGTGACGTGTGGCAACTAAAAAGCTTATCGACGCGTAAGTTATTTATCCTCTACATCAGCCTGAGCGCCTTACTCATGGGCGGGGTTGGTGGTGTTGTTATTTATCGCCAGAGCGTTAAAGTCGTCGCCCAAATCCAAAAAGAGACCATTCAGGTCGAACTACAAACAGCCAAAAGTTATCTGCTTCAGTATATTAACAATCAAGAGATTGCTTATCGACGGATGACCTCGCTGCCAGAGGTTATCAACGCAGTCAGTGGCGCTCAGAAAATCGATACCCGCACCTTAACCGAGCGGTTGGCTCAGGCGCAAATTTTTACCCAAAAAGCGCAGCTGGCACTGTTTAACAGCCATAGCCAAGCCATTATTAATCAGCTGGATTTACCCAAAAATCAGGTCCTGAAAGTCGTTGGGCGAATTCTGACAGGGGTTCCTAGTGATGCGATATTGCAATTGGTGCAACGCGACCAACACCAGTTTTTTACCCTTTATCTGCCGGTAGTCGCCAAGCAGCGCATCATGGGCGTGATGGTCGCTAAACTTGATTTTAATCTGGCCTATTTTTTCTCGACCATTACCTCAAGCCATAATCGTTGGATCGGTTTAAGTCAACCATCGGCTGGGATCGATCTGTTTCCGCGTGATCGCAGCAAGTGGCAAGTCTATGAAGTCCCGCTGGGCTACTCTGATCTGATCATGAATTATGCAGTCAGCACGCATGCGCGCATCACTCAGCGTAACAATCTCCTTTACCGACTGGGGTTAATGCTTGCGCTCAGTGCACTTTTAGCTCTCGTTTTAATTTATCTACTGGGCCAACGCATGTTAGTGCGCCCCTTCCAAGAACTGGCCCGTAGCCGTGAGCAATTGGCCCGCCACAGTCAACTATTGGTTGAACGAGAAGCGGAAGCTAAGCAATTGGCTCAGGTTGCTCAGCACGCCCATGATGCCATTGTCATTTGTGATCCAAAGGGTCGAATCACATGGGTTAATGCAGCGTTTACTAATCTCACTGGCTACAACTTTGAAGAGGTGTACGGTAAATATCCAGGAACTCTTTTACAAGGCCCTGATAGCGATTATCAAACTCGTCAACGTATTAGCGAAGCACTTACCACGCACCAAAGCATCCGTACTGAAGTACTCAATTATCGCAAAGATGGGCACAGCTACTGGGTGGATATCGACATCACTCCGGTACTCAATAGCGAAGGGACATTAGAGAGCTTTATCGCCGTTCAGCGTGATATCACCGAGCAACGCCATCTCGAAGAATCCCTACGCCAAGCTTTAAGCCGAGCTAAAGATGCCAACACGGCCAAACTGCGGTTTTTAGCTCAAATGAGCCACGAAATTCGCACCCCAATGAATGGCGTACTCGGCATCGCTCAGTTACTTGAACAAACTGATCTTAACCCCCAACAACGCCATTACCTGGATGATTTGTACCACTCGGGCCAGCACATGATGGTGCTACTCAATGACATTCTGGATTTCTCGAAGATTGATGCCCAACAGTTACAACTAGAAGCAGCGCCCTTTTCACTGCCCGAGGTTCTTGATTGTGTAAGAAGCACTTATGCCGCTCTCTCGATACAGCAGGGCATTAAATTCACGGTAAAAAGCCAGATTAAAGAACCGAATATTATTGCCGATCGTTCTCGCATCCGGCAGATCATCTTAAATCTGGTGAGTAATTCAATGAAATTTACCCAGCAAGGATTCGTTGAGCTCACCGTGAAAGACATCTACATCCATCAACAGCTATATTTGGTGATCCGGATTAAAGACTCCGGAATAGGTATTGAGCCTAACCGGCAGGAGCAAATATTCGAAGCATTTACTCAAGCTGAGTCTTCAACGACTCGCCTCTATGGTGGTTCTGGGCTAGGACTAGCGATAGTTCGTCAACTCTGCCAAGCGATGGGAGGCGATATTCGGGTTCGTAGTAAACCGGGGAAAGGGGCGATATTTACGGCAACGTTGCAGGTCACACCAAGTAGTGCCTCACCAGAGCCAGAAAAAATCATAACCAGTCAATTTCAAGTGAACCAGATACCATTGCTCATTGCAGAAGATAATCGTACAAACGGCATGATTATCGAGGCCTTCTTCGCAAAACGTGGCTTTCAATGCACGCTCGTGATGAATGGCGCTCAGGCATTGGAAATCATACAAACACAAAATTACCCTATTATTTTAATGGATAACCACATGCCTGAGATTGACGGGATTGATGCAACTCGTCAGATTCGCCGTATGAAGGCGCCGGAATGCTATGCGCTAATCATTGGCTGTACCGCCGATGCCTATAGCGATACCCGCACGGAAATGCTCAGCGCCGGAGTAAATGATGTCTTAACCAAACCCCTGCAAAATGATGCTATCGATATTTTACTACATCGCTATGAACCGCACTTCCGGAAGTGGCAAATATGGCTCGAAAATACCCCCGAGTTAGGGCTCGCTGATTTGGCCGAAGCACCAGATTGGCTGACACGTCGTCCCTATTCATTTCGCAATATCGCTCTCAACTTTTTGCAACAACACACCTATCTGTGGGATCAACTCAACGCTGCGATTATTGATGAAAACTGGTTAGCCATTGATGAACGGCTTCGCGAACTCAACCATCAGGCCCAATTACTAGATGCAGAACAGCTTATGCAAGCCAGCCAACACTTTATACGGCATATCAGCAAACAGAAATTACCAGAGATGCACTGGCTGCGACAATTCCAGCATCTACAGCAGAATATCCACCAGAGACTTCATCAATGGCTTCAGCAAATTGAAAACGAATCGACTGATCCGTCTGAGACTTAACAAATTTAAACCATAAAAAGGGGCTGATGATCTCCATCAGCCCAACCACAACTGCAAACAAACTCTTTAGAATTCAAATGTGTCGCGCATCATTGCTTCAAATTCGGTACAACCACCAATCGGTTGCTTGTCAACAAATACCTGAGGAACTGTTTTAACCTCTTTACCGACAGACTTAGACAAATCGGCTTTCGTGATCCCTTCGTCATGGATATCAACATAACGATAGTCAAAATCGCCATGGCGGTTGGTGAGCTGCTCAGCAAGTTGTTTTGCTCGAGTACAAAAAGGACAACCAGGACGACCAAAAATCACAACGTGCATTATGAACTCCTATTAATATATAAATCAATATTTATGTAACTTTGTATTTACTATACCCTTTACGATGAACTGTTGATAATTGGATTTCTCTTGCTCATCTATTGACTACGCCTATAAATAATATAAGGACAAAAACGCAAATAAAAACCCCCGATAATATATCGGGGGGTGGAAAATTCAGGCTTTAGCCTGTTGTGGTTCAGGCTCTTCTGGCTGCTCATCAGGTGCTTTCACCGGAATACGAACAAAGAATCCCTGACCTGTCGCATAGCATCGATAATATTTTTTTGTCTCTTCCATAGTCTATGTTGCCTCCATTTTAATCGTGAAATCCTTGAAAAAGGTTCATCTAGGGGCTTACAAAAAAAGATCCCAACGACACAACGGGTAAATAGACTATTGTTTAGTGAATATCACAGAGATAAACATAAAATGGCTGGTTTTGCTAAAAAATAACCAACCATTTTGACAGAATCACCTGAACCGGGCACGCAAGCCATGATTTAGATCATGATATAAATATCTTTATGGCGAATCACCTCGCAGTGGAAATCGCTTCACGCCATATCGATATTAAATGCTGTTATCCAATTCTCCAGCAACCATCAACATTCGCATCAGGTGAGCAAGGCTACGAGCTTTCATTTTCGACATAATCCGAGAGCGGTGAATTTCAACTGTCCCTTGGGCAATATTCAAATCAATTGCGATCACTTTATTCGCTTTCCCTTGAGCCACCAACTCCATAACTTCTTTCTCTCGTTTGGTTAACGATTCAATACGCTCGCAGATTTCCTGCTTCATCGTCAAATCAACTCGGTTTTGCTCATCCAGCTCAAGTGCTTTTTCAATCTTGCTCAGCAGGTCAAATTCACGAAATGGCTTTTCCATGAAATCAAAGGCACCACGTTGCATCGCCTCGACGGCCATGGTGATATCGCCATGACCGGTAATAAAGATGATCGGCATGATACAGCGCTGCTCATTCAGTCGTTCCTGAAGCATCATTCCTGACATTCCCGGCATACGAATATCCAGTAATAGACAGCCATGAACATCTTGATAGGCTTCAAGAAATTCACTCGCATCAGCAAAACTCTGATAATCGTAGCCAACACTATCAACCATCAATTCAATCATATCGCGAATCGATGGGTCATCATCGACAATATAAATTAGCGGTTTTGCTTCTTCATTCATCTTTATCACCTTTATTATGGGCTATGACCCTTTATTCATGATTTTTTGCCGCAAGGGTGAGTTCAAAGCAAGCTCCCCCGTGAGAACAATTATAAGCAGTGAGCTGACCGTGATGCGCTTCCACAATCGCTCGACTAATCGCCAGTCCAATGCCCATGCCATCATCTTTGGTTGTTACAAATGGCGAGAACAATGTCTCCAAAACCTTGGCATCGATACCCGGACCGTTATCCATCACCTGAATACAAACTTTATCCGCATCTTCAAGCGTTTGCGCTATGATTTTAATAATTCGATCACTACGTTGCTCTTTGAGTGCATCAATCGCATTACGCAATAAATTTAACAAAACCTGCTGGATTTGGATCTTATCCACAAAAACTTCATCATTGTGCACTAAGGAAAGATCAAGATCGATCTCAATCGCGTATTGCTCAGCACTATGGCGAATAATCAAGACTGTTTCTTCAAGCAAGGCACTGACTGTAATCAGTTCCTGAGTGGTTCGACGTGAGCGAACAAACTCCCGGGTCCGACGAATAATTTCAGAGGCGCGCAGCGCTTCATTAGATATTTTAGTTAATGTCTCATCGACTCGATCGAGTTTGTGTTGAGAGATAAACCGTTTGCTAACATCGGCATACCCCGTAATTGAGGCAAGTGGCTGATTTAGCTCATGCGCCAGCGAAGTCGCCATCTCACCCATCGTCACCTGCCGATCCATATGCGCCAGTTGCTGCTGCATCACCGCCCGCTGTTCACTTTCAGCCAGACGCTGACGATTTTCTAACTCGAGACACTCTGCCATGTCATTATAGGCATCGACTAAATCGTCAAGTTCATCATTCTGCCGTTTTTTGCGCTGCAGCGTTAATGGCTGGCCGCTAAGATGCCCATCATCCCCACGGAGATAGGCTACTATCTGAATCAGATACTGACCGAGTAAAATATGGAAAATAAACAACATAAACAAGACGACCATCGCAGCCTTGAAAATATTCGAGATCAATAGGGTTAACGCATAACGGACCAAATCTTGTTGGATCTGATGAGTATCGATGACAACCGTCAAAGCACCCAATTTTTTGCGCTTGCCATGATCGACATGCGGCAGAGGGAAATGATATAAAAAACTATCCTTCGGCGCAGGATGCCCTACGGCAAAGTATTGGCCATCAGCCAGCGATAACCGCACTTCCATAATAAACGGTAAGTTAATCATCCCGTTTAACTGTAACTCGATAAGATCAGTGTTGTAGTCCCAAACACTTTCAGTTAACGCCGGAACCCAAGAATCTTGAATAATATCGGCAGACTGACGCACATTACTCATATCTAAACGATATTGCAGATACAACTGAACGCCGGTCACGGTTAGAGTTAACAGTGAACTAAATAAAACAATGGCCATGACTAGCCGCCGGGCCAAGCGACTATCCCGAAAAGACCAACTTTTACGAGCCAAAAGCAATTATTCCGTGTTATTGATTCAAAAACACTATCTTGCCAGAAGCCACCAAAGAATCCTATGACTAAATAGCCATCAAAATATTACAGATATATTTACTTAGTGAGATCACTTATGACGCTGGCGATTTTGGCAAGAGCGTGATGAATGGCGCATTTTAGAAACATCCACTAATAGCCAGAGCAAAATGATAACCCCAGCAAACGGAGCACCAAACTGCAAATAAAGGTCCATCAAACCAGCAAAATAGCACAGGACAGGGACAACACCCACTAAGACCAACAACAGTGCTATGTATGAGAACATCAGTTTATCACCTAAAAATCATTTATTTATTATAAACTTATTGGCTTTTATTAGCAATTCATTCGCCCTAAAAAGCGTTGCATTTTCACACAATCTTCATAGAAATGCATTACTAATCGCAGATTTGCAGATAACGAGTATTTAAATTGATAATCTATAAAAGAGTTAGTAACTTAACAGTATGACTTTAAATAAAGTTCTCACCTGAAGCGATGGTGTGGCACTAAAATAAAATCATGGTTTGTCCAATGCAGTGTTGTACGCATGGCACACCTTTAAAAAATGGCTAGTGTTAAAGCTAGCCTTAACCATTAGGACATCACTATGCAAATCGGAGTACTCAAAGAAAGCCGGGAAGGCGAATCTCGGGTCGGCGCAACTCCCAAAAGCGTCTTGCAACTGACCCAACTGGGATATGAAGTCATTGTCGAAAGTGGTGCTGGAGCACAAGCAAACTTTAACGATGAGGCCTATCAAAATGCCGGCGCAACGATCGGCGAGCGCCACAGCGTTTTATCTTGCGATATTATTCTAAAAGTTAATGCCCCAACTTATGAAGGCGATGACAGTGAGCTGGCATCAATGTCACCCAATACCACCGTCATCAGCTTTGTCTGGCCGAAACAAAATTCCCAATTGCTTGAACAGTGTCAGGCCAAATCGATTAATCTAATGGCCATGGATATGGTCCCTCGAATTTCACGGGCCCAATCTTTAGATGCTCGCAGCTCACTAGCCAACGTCGACGGCTATCGTTCTGTCATTGAAGCTGCCAACCACTTTGGCCGTTTCTTCACCGGGCAAATTACCGCCGCCGGGCGAATTCCACCCGCGAAGGTTCTCGTGATTGGAGCCGGGGTTGCCGGACTAGCCGCCATTGGTACAGCCAATAGCCTTGGCGCTCAAGTTCGTGCCTTTGATACGCGTCCAGAAGTAAAAGAACAAATTGCATCGATGGGCGCCGAATTTTTAACAGTCGATGTCAATGAGCTAGCTACCAGTGGTGATGGCTACGCTAAACAAATGAGTCAAGAATTTATCGATGCCGAAATGGCGCTGTTCCGCGAGCAAGCCGATGAAGTCGATATTATCATCACCACCGCACTGATCCCCGGTAAACCAGCGCCAAAACTTATTCTCAAGGATATGGTTGAGCGGATGCAACCGGGAAGCGTAATTGTTGACTTAGCTGCTGCCAATGGCGGTAACTGTGAACTAACTAAACCAGGTGAGATTGTCGTCGAACATGATGTCACCATTATTGGTTTAACTGAGTTATCCAATCAGGTTCCTGCTCAAGCCAGTCAGCTCTATGCCACTAATCTAGTCAATTTACTTAAACTACTTACTCCAGAAAAAGATGGGCAGATGGTGATTGATTTTGAAGATGAAGTGATCCGGGGCGTCACCGCAGTGCGCGATGCTGAAATCACCTTCCCACCACCAGAAATTAAAGTCAGTGCCGCACCTAAGGCACAACCCAGTGATCCGGTTCCGCCACCAGAGCCTAAACCTTCCCGCCCTTGGCTCAAACCCGTTATAGCGACGGTCGGAGCACTGCTATTTGGTTGGGTTGCCGCTAATGCACCGACTGAATTTGTCCAGCACTTTACCGTATTTATCTTAGCTTGCGTCGTCGGCTACTACGTGGTCTGGAACGTCACTCATTCGCTACATACCCCATTGATGAGTGTTACCAATGCGATTTCGGGGATCATTATTATCGGCGCCTTCGTGCAAATGAAGGCCACCAGTACCACCTTGATGCTAATTTTATCGACGCTTGCCGTATTAATTGCCAGCATCAATATTGTCGGTGGTTTTGCAGTTACCCAGCGGATGCTCAAAATGTTCCGCAAAGACGGCGAGTAAGGGAGGACTTATTATGTCACATGGATTACTCATCGGTGCTTATCTGATTGCGGCGCTATTATTTATTGCCAGTCTTGCTGGTCTTAGCCAACAACATACCGCTCGGCGTGGCAACTTGTTCGGTATTATCGGCATGGCAATTGCCATTATTGCCACATTGTGCAGTGCCCAGGTTTCAGCGGGCGGCTGGCTGATCCTCATCGCCATTATCATCGGCGCTGCGATTGGGCTGCGTTTAGCCATGAAAGTTGAAATGACGCAAATGCCTGAGCTGGTCGCGATGTTACACAGTTTTGTCGGACTAGCGGCAGTGCTAGTGGGTTTTGCCAGCGCCTTGGAACTGGGACATCATCTTGAGCAACTACAAATGGTGACCCATCAGTTAGACCAAGTTGCCAAGTTCTTAGGGAGTACCCAACAAACACAACAGGTTTTACATAGCGGTTCTAGTGCACTGATCATTCATCAGTGGGAAATATTTTTAGGTATTTTTATCGGCGCAGTCACCTTTACCGGGTCAATTGTCGCATTTGGTAAATTAAATGGACGGTTAAAAAGTGCCCCAAAATCACTGCCGGGTAAACACTGGCTCAATCTGGCGATGCTGATTGTCTCATTGATCCTCGGGCTGGTGTACGTCAGTCACGGGAGCTTGCTGGCCCTATTGGTTATCATGCTCATCGCCTTTGTGTTTGGCTATCACTTAGTTAGTGCCATTGGTGGTGCTGACATGCCGGTGGTGGTCTCGATGCTCAACTCATACTCAGGCTGGGCTGCTGCTGCATCCGGATTTATGTTAGGTAACGACCTTTTAATTATCACAGGAGCGTTGGTAGGTAGCTCTGGGGCAATTCTCTCTTACATTATGTGTAAAGCGATGAACCGCTCATTTGTCAGTGTGATTCTCGGTGGATTTGGTGTCGAAGGCGGCACAGTCAGTGATGCTGAGCAAGGCGAACACCGTGAAACAACCGCCAGTGAAGTTGCACAAATGCTGAGTGAAGCTCAGCGTGTTGTCATCGCACCGGGTTATGGGATGGCCGTAGCACAAGCGCAATATCCAGTAGCAGATATCACTCGCAAACTGCGTGACAAAGGCGTGGATGTGCGATTTGCCATTCATCCAGTTGCCGGACGGTTACCGGGGCATATGAACGTGCTATTAGCTGAAGCGAAAGTTCCTTACGATATTGTCTTTGAGATGGATGAAATCAACCCAGAATTTAGCCAAACAGATGTGGTTTTAGTGATTGGTGCCAATGATACTGTTAACCCGGCGGCAAAACAGCCTGGCAGTCCGATTGCTGGCATGCCTGTTCTGGAAGTCTGGGAAGCTCGCCAAGTGGTGGTCTTTAAGCGGTCCATGGCAACCGGCTATGCGGGCGTGCAAAATCCGCTGTTCTTTAAAGAGAATACACAGATGTTGTTTGGCGATGCCAAAGATAGCGTCGAGCAAATTCTAAAAGCACTGAGTTAACAACACTCAAAATTAGGCCAGTGCCCAAGTCAAATAGCGGAGCTGTTTACCACAACTCTTCGCTATCATCAGACTTGGGCATGTTTTAAAAGGCATAGCGAAGTAGTTGGCCTTCAAAGAATGATCGAATAAATTCGTCTTATTGCGCTCACTGCTGCAGTTTACCTTCAACTCTTTCGACTCTCTAACGCTGGGAGTATTCATCCCCATCAGTTTAGATATGGTAACCGGTAACTCGGCTAGTTTTTGCATCCCCACTGATGGACAACATCTGTGTGTCAGTAAGCAATCCTGAGCGGTTTTTAACACTTGCTCATAAAATCACAGATGCGCAATAGCCGCGAACAATTCGTGTATAACATAAAGCCCGCACTTGGCGGGCTTGGTATTACAAATAACAATCCAGTTTATTACATACTTAAACTGCCAGTTCTGCGTTCACCTTCTTGCCACATTTTAATGGCATTTGGGATCGCTTCATCATCAAACTGCGCAGTTAGTTGCAAGATCTTCCCAGTCAGCTGTAGCTCACGTTCATTGATCTTGGCATTGTCATTGAGTGACACGCCATAAGATGGGATCATTGTCTTAATCTTCGATTGCCAACGCTCGCTAGCAAATTGATCGGCGAAACAACGCTCCAGCAATTGCAACATAATTGCAGCCGAAGTGGATGCACCTGGAGATGCACCAAGTAGCGCACTTAATGAACCTTTTTCATCACAAATCAGTTCAGTACCAAAGCGCAACTGTCCCGATTGACCGGGTTCTTTTTTAATGATTTGCACCCGTTGACCCGCCTGCCATAACTTCCAATCTTCGGCTTTGGCCTGCGGGAAGAATTCTTTTAACGCCCGATAACGAGCATTATTACTTTGGCATAACTGCCCAATTAAATATCTGACCAGATCAAAATTGCGTAGTCCGACCTGCACCATAGGGCTCAAATTCGATAAATTCAGCGACCCAAAGAGATCCCATAACGACCCACTTTTTAAGAACTTACTAGAAAAACTAGCAAATGGGCCAAACAGCAATAAGTGCTTACCATCAATCACACGGGTATCCAAATGCGGCACTGACATCGGCGGCGCACCAATGGCAGCCTTGCCATACACTTTAGCTTGATGCTGGCGTACTAATTCTTGATTATCCGTCACTAAAAATTGGCCACCAACCGGGAAGCCTCCATACTGACGAGCCTCCGGGATCCCCGATTTTTGTAATAACTTAAGTGATGCCCCACCCGCGCCAATAAAAACATGCTTAGCATAAATAGTACGGCGCTTGTGTTTATTGTGTCGTTCGGCAACCGTGACTTGCCAACCGTCATCGGTACGATTGAGTTCACAAACCTCATGCCCAAGGTTGAGTTTAAAACTGTCATGTTGCAGTAACATCTGCACCATCTGTCGGGTCAGTGCCCCAAAGTTCACATCAGTTCCCAGAACCATCCGCGTGGCACCGACTGGCTGTGAAGGATCGCGCCCTTTCATCACGAGCGGAAGCCAGTTTTTGATCGTGTTATGATCTTCACTGTATTCCATTCCTTCAAATAAAGGACTGGTGGTCATAGCCAGATAGCGCTTGCGCAAAAATTGGACGTTTTTTTCACCCCACACAAAACTAAAATGAGGGACACTATTAATAAATGAATTCGGGTCGCTGATTAATCCAGACCGAACCAAATAGGCCCAAAACTGCCGAGAAAGTTGAAATTGCTCATCGATATTAATCGCTTTGGTGATATCAATCTCACCATTTTGATTTTCCGGAGTATAGTTCATCTCGGCTAATGCGGAATGGCCTGTTCCAGCATTATTCAAGCCGTTACTGCTTTCTTGCGCAACGCTATCGAGGCGCTCAAACAGTTCAATTTTCCAGTCCGGCTCTAGTTGACTTATAAAGGTACCCAGCGTTGCGCTCATAATGCCGCCACCGATCAGTACAACATCAACCCGATCTCGGCTGGGAGATTCAGAACTTGTAGAATTTGGCATTTTATTGGTTCACTCAAAAATATTGCAGTCTCTTTGCATCGCCAAAACTAAGACGATCCACAAGAAAAATCCCGGTGGATCAGGCCTAACAATTAACTTAACGAGAAACGTTGATAGTATGCTTTGGCATTAACACTCCAATCAGAATCGGAGCATCACATCATAAAGACACCGTTCTAAAGGTGTTGGATAATTGGTTAATATACCACCATTAATAGATGGCTCAAGTATTGATTCATTTTCGATACACTTATAGTCAATCTTGTTGAGTGTTCTTGATCGTCCATATTATTGATAATTCTACACCTTCACGGAAAAAAATAATTTTTGATTAATTTTAGAGCAGGCCAAATGTGCATTAAAGAAATGTGACACTCATCACATTTAACTATTCTTTATTCAAATCAATCGATTACCCAATTAAGCCACTTTTCCTGAAATTTCAGTTCATCGATCCTTTATATAGCAAGGATCTGATCAATCACAATAATTTGTTTTTTAGCAAGCATACAATGACTGCGTCATTTGATAATGATAAGGAGAACAACAATGACCAAAGTGTATGATCTTTACCATAACGAGTTACAACCCGGTCAACGAGTCCTGATTCGTGAAACAGGTGAAATCGATCAGATCGAGAAAATTAGTGCAGATAATCTCTCATCTTATGCCGCTGAGCATAATCAATGTGTGCAATTGAAACAGGGGGTTTGCGCTCCAATTGATATTGCCCGACTCGGTTAAACAACAAAGTATCTACGGCCAGAGCCTGCTGGTTCTGGCTGGCAAACCAGTTGTCACTTGAATCCACATCCATCTAGTTTACTGATTTTCCATCTTTATAGATAAAGCTGATTTTAATCAGCCAATTGCATATACTAATCTTAAATCCTGATCATATTTACAGTGGTTATGCAGCTGGAACAAACCCCGATAACGGTGCTTAAAGGTGTGGGTGCCAAGTTAGCCGAGAAACTACAGCGACTTGATATTACAACGCTGCAGGACCTGTTATTTCATTTGCCGCTACGCTACGAGGATCGCACCCACATTTGGCCGATCAGTGACTTGATGTCCGGTGTACACGTGTGTGTGTGTGGCATAATTGATAAAGTCGATACGCTTTATGCCCGACGCCGAATTCTAAGCTGTCGGATCAACGATGGTAGCGGAGCGTTAACTCTCGTCTTTTTTAACTTTAATCAAGGCCAAAAAAAGGCGATGCAACCCGGGTTGAAGCTGCGCGCATACGGCGAAATTCGCCGTGGTAAACATGGCTGGGAAATCGTCCACCCGGATTACCATATTTTCGATAGCGATGAAACGCCCGACCTGAACGAGCAGCTCACTCCCGTTTACCCAACCACTGAAGGGCTGCGACAAATTTCGCTGCGCCAGCTCAGCGAACAAGCCCTTAAACTCATTGAACAATATCCCCCTCAGCCGCTTATTCCAGAACAAACAGGGCTACTCAAATCTCTACCTCATCTGGATGAAGCGCTTAAGTTATTGCATCAGCCAGCACCAGACACGAATCTAGCTGATTTAGAAGATGGCAGCTATCCGCCGTTGCAACGACTTGTCATCGAAGAGTTATGTGCCCATCAATTAAGCCTATTGACTCTTCGTCAACAAGCACAACGTGAAACCGCTCTGGTCTTGCCGCCGGCACCTGAACTTGAGCAGCAATTTCTCTCACGGTTAGGTTTTAGCCCCACCCACGCTCAACGACGAGTAGCCAGTGAAATCAGCCACGACTTATCTCAAAGCTGGCCAATGATGCGGCTGGTACAAGGCGATGTTGGCAGCGGTAAAACACTCGTTGCAGCACTTGCGGCACTGCATGCACTCGCGCAAGGCCAACAGGTTGCCTTAATGGCTCCCACTGAAATACTGGCAGAACAGCATCTCAATAATTTTACCAATTGGCTGACGCCACTGGGATTCACGATCGATTGGTTAGCAGGGAAACAAAAAGCCAAAGCTCGTGAAGAAGCCCTTGCACGCATTGCCAGCGGACAGACACAAATGGTGATCGGCACCCATGCGATTTTTCAAGATCAGGTGGCCTTTGCTCATTTGGCGTTAGTGATCATTGATGAGCAACATCGTTTTGGGGTCCACCAGCGGCTCGCGCTTCGTGAAAAAGGCACCCACGGTTTTGTTCCGCATCAATTGGTGATGACCGCAACCCCTATTCCGCGGACACTGGCAATGACCGCTTATGCTGATTTATCATTATCGATCATCGATGAGCTCCCGCCTGGACGCACGCCAGTGACCACCGTGGTCGTCCCTGATACTCGGCGCGAAGAAGTGATCACGCGAGTTCATCAGGCTTGCCAGAGCGAAAACCGCCAAGCTTATTGGGTTTGTACTCTGATTGAAGAGTCGGAAGCACTACAATGCCAAGCCGCCGAAGATACCGCCGCTCAATTGCAGGAACAGCTTCCACAACTACGCATTGGTCTTGTTCATGGGCGAATGAAAGCCCAGGAAAAGCAGTGGGTTATGGATGAATTTAAAGCTCATCGACTGGATCTCCTGGTCGCAACCACCGTGATTGAAGTTGGCGTCGATGTGCCCAATGCGAGCTTGATGATTATTGAAAACCCAGAACGACTTGGGCTGGCTCAATTGCATCAGCTGCGCGGGCGAGTTGGTCGAGGACAGATAGCAAGTCACTGTGTATTGCTTTACCACAGCCCTCTGTCAAAAACAGCCACAGCACGACTCAGTGTATTACGCGATAGTAACGACGGGTTTGTTATCGCAGAACGCGACCTTGAAATTCGCGGTCCAGGAGAGATGCTCGGAACTCGTCAAACCGGGCTGGTGAGCTTTAAAATTGCCGATTTGATACGCGATCAGGCGCTGTTAGCACCCGCTCGAGAATTAGCCAACCAAGTCTTGAGTGAACATCCTGCACTGGTCAAGCCTCTGATTCGTCGCTGGTTAGGCCACCGCGATAAATATGTGCAAGCTTAAAGTAAGCACGCCCAGCGACTCAAGGCTTTATCTTTGACTTAAAGTTGCGCATAATATGAAAATTATTAATAATTTTTTTGTAATGGGGGGCAAGCATGCCTAAAGCTGTAATTGTGGGTGATATTGGAACGGCACACGATGGTTACTATGCAACACCGGTAACGGCTGGCTCAGGAACAGTCAAAATAGATCACATTCCGGCAGCGCGAGTGGGTGACCCATTAGCTCCTCATGACAAACCCCATAACCCCAAGCACCCACGCACCATTGCATCCGGTTCATCATCGGTCATTATTGACGGTAAAGCAGCTGCTATTACTGGTGGTAGCGTGGATTGTGGCGGCGTGACGATCGGTTCAACAAGTGTGAATATTGGGGCCTAAAATACTCCCCTCGTTAGGCTCTGCAAAAGCGAACCTTTTGATTGTTCGCCCTTTCGGAATCAGGCGGTTACAATGTTACACATGATTCAATATCAGCTGTCGCTAACCGCTTTCATCAAATCGCAGTCTGAATCTCTTTCGTCAACAGTCCCTAGCAATCCATCCAAAGCAAAATAAAGTTGCTTAATAAAGTCGCCATTGATACATGGCCGATAAAATTTAATAGTTCAGGTTCAATCAGTTGTGTAAAGAAACGAGGATTTTTAGCTGGTCGAGGTTAAATCGGCTATAAACGTAGACAAATAGCCGTTTTAATTTATGCTGTAGTTTTAATGTAATACATGATGCTGATTAAAGGCCTGAACCTTCATGAGATGGATACGAGATCTATTTTTTATCATCATATTGATCCTGCTTTGTGCAGTTACTTTTTTTATATTCTCGTTTAATCCGGATGACTACCAGAACCAGTTGCACAACTGGGCACTGCGCCAGGGCTGGCATATTAATTACCAACAAAGTCACTGGCAGTTTACAGACCCTTTTACCTGGCAGTTAGATAATGTATCACTTGCTAAAGCGGGCGATGTAGCGCTGCTGAGTCCCCATATTTCACTCACACTCAAACCACTAGCCCTATTTTCTGGCAAACTCGAGCTGGCGCAGTTAAATCTCACTCGGCCTAAAATAACATTTGCTTTAAATCGGCGTGCCTCTTGGCAACTTCATATTCCGGCCATCAGCCACTATCAAATCGATAACATCAATATTCAAAATGCGCAAATAAGCTGGCAAGACCGCCATGGAAAAATTCCATGGCAGCTCGAAAATGCTCAGCTTGAGATCCGCAACTGGCATCAACACGGCAACACACCATGGCAATTACGTGGTATTAGCGATGCACTTAAAACCCCAGAAGGGAAACTGACCCAACCGCAGTTTGATCTGCATATCAGCCATCATCAATGGCAAATCAAGCAGCTTAACTTTCAACTTGCTGGTGCCACTATTGAGACTGACGGGGCATATCATGCAGGGCAATTAGCGCTCAATCAGATGCAAATCGATGGCTTGAAACTGCAACCCGCACAACTCTCAGATGTCACGCTGCCGTCACTACCTGAATTTATTCAATCAGTTGATATTAATGACCTGGAGCTTAATTCGGCAAATCTGCAGACACAACTCAGTCATATCCCCTTAGTTGTCAATAACCTCAATGGTGATATTCGTCTGCTACACTGGCAACGCAATACACCGCAAGCACTAACGGGCAATTTCGATCTCACCATCAATAATATGTTGTTTAGTCAGCTCCCCATTGGGAATTTATCCTTGCAGGGCGCATTGAGTGGACAATCATTAGCGGTCAATCAGCTATCGGCCCAATTACAACCTGGCCAGCTGAACGCATCGTTTAATTACAACTGGCAAAAACAACCTAATCTTGATATTACCAGTTTAAATGCCAGCAATGCGGTCATTGCACTCTCTGATACGAGCGAACAAACGATTAAGACGCTCAGGAAAGTCTGGCCAGTTACATTAAAAGTCGATCAAGCGAGTTTTAATGATATGAAGTTGCTCTCCTACAACAGTGCATTGCCACTCTCAATTCGCAGTATGGAGCTTTCATTGAGCGACCTGAAGTTGTTAGATCAAGGTCAATTCGTGTCATTAAAACAGGCGCTTCACCCTGATACCAGTATCTTCTGGCAAGCACCCGATGTCGCTTTTCGCGGATTAATTATTAACAACGCCAGTGTCGATTTGGGGCCTGACCAGAATCCAGATCAAACCCATATCAACCTATATGGGGAGCTGCCTCAAGGGCAACTTCAATGGCAAGCGACACTGCAAAATCAGCAACCCAGCTTACCGTGGAATGGCAAATTATCTGTATTGATTTTAGATATCTCACCCCTATCGAGGCTCACCTCAAACAGCGATTTTAAACTCGGTGGGGATCTAGAAATCGACGGTCACTTATCAGGGGCTCTTAGCAAAGGGCTATCCAGTGTTAATGGCCAACTTTCTGCGAGTAGTTCACAGTTGGCATTTAACCGTAATCTGCAACCGCTATGGCAACAATTGCTCAAGGATCCCAAAACATCACTGCCGGCCCATCAAGAGCTACTGACTCAAGGAGTATCGGCACTATGGCAAGATCCTAAGCAAATTCCTGAAGGTACGACCTTATTTAATCAGGCCAAACTGAATGTGGATATCACTCAGGGGGTTATTCAGGTCGATCAAACACAGCTTTCCAGCCAACCCTATAACTGGTTAGTCAGCGGGCAAATTGATCTGAACAATCAGCAATACAATGCACTCAGCATTGGTGTTACCGATCAAGGCTGTGTGTTACTTAGCCAGCTGTTAGACGGGCCTTGGCGGGCCCCACAGGTTCGCATCGATCAATATCAAATCGACCAGAGTTATCTACCTCAAACGAATACGTTCGTCAAAGATAGCCAGAGTTCAGGAAAATGCCAGCTCAAACCAGTAGCATCGCCTGCTCAATGAGGCAGTCACGCAAAGGGTTGCTGCCGGCATCCTTACGCCAAACAAAATGAAACTGACGACTAATATTTAGCTCATCAACCGATAGGATTTTGAGTTGGCCATGCTTGACCCGTGGCAAAACAATTCGTTTAGGCAGACAACTGGCATATTGACCACTTTCAAGCAATGCCATAATCGTCGGAACATGCGTGAATTCACGCCAAATATTGAGCTTGTTGATATGTGTTGACACGCTACTGGTGAACGTTTCTCGAGTCCCGGAACCCGGTTCACGCAACACCCAACGCAACGCACTCAACTCATGCATTGCCACTGATTCTTGAGTTGCTAGCGAATGGCTCGCCCCTACCACGATCACCAACTCATCATCACACCAATGAACGCTTTTAATACGTGGCTCATCACAACGTCCTTCGATCACCCCAAGTTCCAACTCATGGTGCAATAGACGCAAGATCACCTGTTCACTGTTACTAACTAACGGCTCCAGTCGCAGTTGCGGGTACAACTCATCCAGCCGACAGACCAATGCCGGTAGCAACACTTCAGCAATCGTTTGGCTAATGCCCATTCGCAACAACCCTGACAATAGATGCCGGCCTTGAAAACCTTGCTCAATCTGAGTGGCATCATGTAATAGTCGTTTCGCCCGAGGCCGCAACCAATAACCCCAGGCATTTAGGATAAGTCGTCTGCCCGAGCGCTCAAATAGAGGATGTCCCAGTTGTTGTTCAAGCTGGGCAAGCGCCATACTGGCAGCGGACTGAGTCATCGCTAAATGTTCAGCGGCCAAACTCACACTGCCAAACTGAGCGACCGCATCGAACACAGCCATCTGTTTAAGTGAAAAACTCATATCAATTTTTCTGATTTAAAATATCAAAACTATTCGTTTCATAAATAAATAGCAAGTCCGTAGACTACTCAGTTCTATTTTTAGCATCTTAATAAAGGAATAATAGATGAAAACGCTCTTTCCCGGCCTAATGCTCACGTTAGTCACAGCGCTGATCGGGTCAGTCATTAGCCATTATGTCAGTCAATGGGTCGCCTTAAGCCCATTGATGGTCGGTCTGATATTAGGGATTATCATTGCTAATTCACCACTTGAAGGACGACTGCATCCAGCTGCTCAAGGGCTCGGATTTTCACAAAGTCGCTTATTGCGCCTCGGTGTGATGTTATTCGGTTTACATATTACGGTTTCAGAACTGATCGCAATTGGTTGGCCAGGTATCGGCTTGGCCGTCGTCATGGTCAGTTCCGTACTGATTGTTGGTTACTGGTTAGGGACACGCGTTTTTAAACTTCCTGCAGAACTAGCGCTATTGACTGCATCCGGAACAGGGATCTGCGGAGCTGCAGCCGTCATGGCTGTCGATCCTGTGATTAAACCCAAAGATGAATATGTGGTGGTTGCTGTGGCGACTGTTGTGATCTTTGGGACGTTAGCCATGTTTGGCTATCCATTAATCTTCCCATTCTTACATATGTCGCAAGATGCCTTTGCAGCACTGGCTGGCTCAACTACGCATGAAGTCGCACAGGTCGTCGTGATTGGCGAGAGTATCAGTCCACAGGCCGCGAACGTTGCCGTGATTGTCAAACTCGCGCGCGTGATGTTGCTAGCCCCCGTATTGCTGATTATCAGTTGGCTCTGGCAACGACGCACCGCCGCACAAAGCAATACCGGCACACAAAGTCGCGGCAAAATTACCATTCCATGGTTTGCCTTTGGCTTTATTGCGGTGGTTTTAATCAACGGTTATCTGCCGATCACACACAGTATTCGCAGTGCCCTGCTGGAATTTGACACATTAATTCTCGCAATGGCCATGTCCGCGCTAGGCTTTAATACTCGACTTAAAAACATCCGTGCCAGCAGCGCTAAAGCACTGCTTTTAGCACTGTGTCTGTTTGTGATGATGGTGACGATCTCTTCAACTCTGATCCACTTTTTCTGGCCGGCGACACTGTAGCCGTCGAAGTAAAAATAGCCCTTCAAACTCGGCGACCAGATGGTCGCTACTATAAAGCTCAACTGCAATTTTAAAGCGGGTCCGCGAGTGGCCCGCATTAAATGAGTTAGACATATTGACCACTTGAGAACGTTGCGTCTGAGCCGAACATTCACCTTGAATGGGTCGGCGATATTGGATCTGAGCATCGACTAAGGTAATTTCGGCATCCATATTCAGCTCTTCTAGCGCCAGCCACAAAAGCGACCAAGCGGTAAGTAATGCCTGACAATAACTGCTACCAGCAAACATCGACTCATATGCATTGGCATTGCCACCCAGTGACAGACGGGTTTCTAACAACTCATTATCATAACGCGTCAGTTTGAAGCCGATTTTTTCACTCAGTGGGATACGTTCGTAGATCTCCTGATAGAGCTTATGGCAAAGCGCAGCACTGCGCGTAAAATGACACGGCTCATCAAGATGTTTAACCATCTGTTGCTGAAAGAAGGTCGTCTTATAGTAATACGGCTCACCATCAGGTAAATAACCAGCCTGAGTAAAGAAATCTAGCGACTTTTGATCTCTGGCGGTCAATACAATTCGCCGCACCCCTTCCGAGAGTGCAGCTTGTTCGAGCGAGCGCATCACCATCAACCCAAAACCCTGCTTACGATAATCCGAACTCACTGCAATATGACGGATCAAGGCTTCTTCACTGTCGCTGATAAATAATCGGCCAATAGCGACAATCTCGCCTTGTTCATTGAGCACCATGCGATGTTGACTATACGCATCATAGGCATCGCGCTCACTGCCCAATGGCAGATGTAGCGGTTTGTTTAAAACTTCCCAGCGAAACTGAAAATATCGCTCTAACTGCTCATCGCTTTCTGGGGTTATAATCTGGTACTTCATGCCAAACTCCTTGCCCTTATGACTTATCGAGCACTAAACCTGTAGCCAAAATGTCATTGGCCCATCATTAACCAGCCCAACTTGCATATCCGCACCAAATTCGCCAGTGGCGACACGCAAGCCGAATGCTTCGCATTGCTGGCAAAATTGCTGATACAGTTGCTTAGCCAACTCAGGCTCGGCAGCTTTTGAAAAACCAGGACGCAAACCTTTGTGAGTATCAGCGCACAACGTAAATTGCGAAACCACCAATAACTCCCCGCCCGCTTGACTGACATTTAAGTTTGTTTTGCCATCACTATCGGCAAATACCCGATAGTGACAAACCTTGCGAGCCAGTTCTGCTGATTTTATCTCATCATCGTCCTGCTCAACTCCCAATAATACCAGTAGCCCGTTATCTATCGAGCCCACAGTTTGCCCAGCAACAATCACAGATGCTTGCATCACACGCTGAATTAAACCAATCATTACCTTTACTGCTCCTCATCATCACTGGGGTTTTCGTGCTCATATTCATCAAGCGCGGCACTGATTTCTGCACCAAATAACACAATAATCCAACTTAGATACACCCAGAAAAATAAGATAGGCACTGCGGCCAACGCCCCATAAATAGCTTGATACGAGTTAAACGATGCTAAATATAAAGCGAAGCCGCGTTTGCCCAGCTCAAATAAAATACCCGCAAACAATGCCCCCACAAAGGCATGGCCGATACGCACCCGTTTATTGGGCATAATCAAATACAATAACATAAAAGCAATGGTGGATAGCCCCACAGGCACAAATCGCAACACCCCCGCAAATGCCTCATTAGCAAAAAATTCGAGCGAAAAGATATAAGAACTCACCGCTAAACTCGCACCAACTAAGACAGGCCCGAGCGTTAAGATCATCCAGTAAGTAGGCAATGCCCGAATCAAACTGCGTGAACGAGTACGGCGCCAGATCCGATTCAACGCATTTTCAACCGATGCGATCAACATGACAGCCACCACTAACAAGAAAATACCGCCAATTGTCGTCGTACGGTTTGCATTCGCGACAAATCGATTGACCTGCATGCGGATCACATCTGAGGCCGCAGGGACAAAATTGCTAAATAACAAATCTTCTAAATGAGCCTGTACCCCGGAAAATGCAGGCACCGCACTGATAATGGCAAAGACGACAGCGATCATCGGCACGAGCGACAATAATGTCGTATAGGCCAACGCGCCAGCCATCGAGGTTAATCGATCTGAGCGAATTCGTTGCACTAGAAACACGACAAAAGGCCCGCCATGTAGTCGCCAATATTTAAACCATTGCCCTAACACACTGCGCATGATCCAAGATTCCTTATTATTGAGTCTCACCATATTAACTGAGCAAAGAGTCAGCGCCAATCATTGCCAGAGCCCATTGAATAATCCGGTTGTGAATCGAACGTTTTTTGAACTGGGTCACGTTTTTTGCTAAACTCGCGGCTCTTTTATCTAGCTCGTTAAAATTTTGTTGCAAAAATGACGTAAATCACGCGTTGCAACAGCTAACCGCTAGCCTTACTTGATGTAAATGGATATTTTCACAATGTTTAAATTCCCTAAGTTTAGCGGAACTACGGTGCGAACTGATCTCTTATCCGGAATCACCGTCGCCTTAGCCCTAGTTCCAGAAGCGGTTGCTTTTGCTTTTGTTGCACATGTTGGTCCACTCGTAGGTCTTTATGCGGCAGCGATCATTGGCTTTTTTACTGCTATTTTTGGCGGTCGCCCCGGAATGATCTCGGGCGCAACCGGATCCGTTGCAGTCGTTATTGCGGCCCTTGTCGCAACGCACGGTGAACAATATCTGTTTGCTGTGATTGTCTGCATGGGAGTCATACAAATCTTGGCTGGCGTGTTACGCCTTGGCAAATTTATTCGCATGGTTCCACTACCGGTCATGCACGGCTTTGTCAATGGTCTGGCAATTGTCATCTTTTTAGCTCAGTTAGGAAACTTTAAAGTCAAAGATGCTGCCGGCGTGAGCCATTGGATGCATGGCTCACAACTATGGACGATGTTAGGACTGGTGGCACTAACGATGGCCATCGTGCACTTTCTGCCAAAGCTTACCAAAGCTATTCCAGCATCCTTAGCGGCTATTGTGATTGTGACTTTGCTTTGTTACGGATTGGATCTACATACTCGCACTGTGGTGGATTTTCTACGTCAGATGACCGCCAATCCAGATGCAACGATCGCCGGTGGATGGCCAACGTTCCATATTCCGCAAGTTCCGCTGAATTGGGAAACGGTTAAAATCGTGCTGCCATATGCCTTTATTACCGCCGGGGTCGGGCTCATTGAATCGCTGTTAACACTGACGGTCATCGATGAAATGACCCAAACTCGCGGCCGCAGTAATCGCGAATGTATGGGCCAAGGACTGGGCAACATTGTTACAGGCTTCTTTGGTGGCATGGGCGGCTGTGCAATGATTGGTCAGAGCATGATTAACATCCGTTCCGGAGGGCGCGGACGTTTATCTGGCCTGACGGCAGCGATTGGCTTATTGTGCTTTATTCTGTTTGCCTCATCGCTGATTGAGATGATCCCAATTGCAGCGCTGGTAGGCGTCATGTTCATGGTGGTCATTGCCACATTCGAATGGTCGAGTATCCGTCTATATAACAAGATTCCAAAATCGGACTTTTTAGTCATTGTGCTGGTTTCTGTTGTAACCATCTTTACCGATCTGGCCACCGCGGTCTTTATTGGGGTGATTATTTCAGCATTGGTTTTTGCCTGGAAACATGCCAAACAAATTAGCGTCGAAACCCAAATGGAAGGTCAAAATAAAATTTATAATCTGCGTGGTCCGATCTTTTTCAGTTCGACGCACAACTTCCTGGAGCTATTTGATGTTCATCAGGATCCACAAGATGTCATTATCGATTTTGCGAATGCGCGCGTTTCCGATCATTCGGCTATTGAAGCCATTGATACCTTGGCTGATCGCTATCTAAAAGCAAATAAGCAACTGCACCTGCGCCACTTGAGTAGTGATTGTCGCAAATTGCTGAAAAAAGCTGGGAACCTAGTTGAAGTGAACGTGATTGAAGATCCACATTATCACGTTGCAGATGACGCACTAGCCTGACCATTAAGCTCCCTAGCCTCAACTAGGGAGCCTTCACAGCACTGTTTAACGCTAGTCAAAATCCCCATCACTGCTCATTATTCTGCGATTGTTTTGCCGATTTAGGATACGCCAAGGCGAGTTGCAGCCACGTTTGAATATTCTGGCCTAAATATTTATCACGGTGATAGCATAAATACAGTGTTCGAATAAAGCGTTTTGGACACTCAATCACCGCTAAGGCATCCCGATCGGGTCCGCATTCAACTAATTGACGAGAAGCAAAGCTCAACCCAAGTTGCTCAATGACGCAGCGACGCAGTGTTTCAAGGCTATCCACTTCTAATAACGGCGCAGGATAATCAATCAATGGAGCTAGTTGCTGTTCAAAGAAATCACGACTGCCTGACCCTTGCTCCCGTAAAATCCATGACTCTTGAGCCAATTGGGCAAAACTGACTAAAGAATGCGTCGCAAGTGGATGGCTCCGAGCAGCAATCACCACCATCTCATCATCGAACCAAGCTTGTTGATGTAACATCGGATCACGTGTCGGAGCCTCAACCATGGCAATATCTAACTCAAAACTGCGTAGTTTGGCAAAGAGTGTCTGGCTATTTTCGATGGTGACTCTTGGCAACCAACCCTGTTGTTGACTGAACTGCCCCAATAGTTCTGGCAGTTGTCGACTGGCGGTGGTCTTGGAGCTTCCAACTCGCAGTAATTGCGATGATTGACTAAATAAAGACTGGATTTCACGACTACGAACGAGCAGTTCATCCGCCTTAGGCTGTAACTGCCGGCCTTGCTCATTGAGCAATAAACGCCCCCGATATCGATCAAACAATGGCTGCTCTAAGCGAGCCTCCAGTTGCGCTAAATTCTGTGAGGCCGCACCTTTGGTCATAAATAGTTGGTCAGCCGCTGCCGCTAGTGTGCCATGTTGAGTTATCGCAACAAAGACTTGTAATTGCTTTAAAGTAATATCCATTATCGTATAGTTTAACTAAACAACTGGTTAAATATAACAAGATATTTTAAACAACTGAAGCACCCTATACTCAATGTCTGACCCATATTGAGAGATTCGAGCCATGTTTCAAACTATTCATCACCGGATGCAATACGTCCCCGCACCATTAGCAGGTCTGGCACTGGGATTTGCCAGTATCTGTTGGAGTTTAGAAAATACATTTGCATTCCATGGTTATAGCCAAATTTTTGGGGCTGTTGTTGCGTCGGGGCTTTTGTCATTGCTCGCGTATAAATTCTGCTTACACCCTCGGGCACTGCTCAATGATCTGTTACATCCGGTGGTCGGTAGTGTCGTGCCTACATTTGCCATGGCATTGATGGTTATTTCAAAGGCACTTGAGAAATTCTCGCCTCATGCCGCTGCTGCGCTGTGGTTACTGGCAGTGATCATCCATTTGAGCTTTCTTGCCGTATTTGTCGTCGTGCGTGTCCGTGTATTGAAAATCCACCATTTTGTTCCCAGTTGGTTTGTGCCCCCCGTCGGGATCATCGTTGCCGATGTCGCAGCACCAAGCCATTATTTTATCTATTTAAACCATGTGTTGTTATGGTTCGGCCTTATTAGCTACGCCTTGTTATTGCCTGTGATGTTCTATCGCTTCATCTTTTGTGCACAAGTATCCGATGCGGCTAAGCCGACCATCGCCATTTTAGCGGCGCCAGCAAGCTTGTCATTAGCAGGCTACCTGACCGTCGTTCATCAGCCTTCACTGTTGATCTGCGCTTTGTTGATGGGAATTGCTATCCTAATGACAGCGATTATCTATCTCGCCTTTTTCCATCTACTCCGCTTACCATTTAGCCCAGGTTATTCAGCATTTACGTTCCCGATGGCCATTGGTGCAACAGCCATTTATAAACTTTCTGCATTGGTCGCTCATTACCCAGGCGGACTGGTCTACAGTCAACAATTGCGTGTCCTTGCCAATGTTGAAGTGGCGATCGGCACTGTGGTGATTGCATATGTGTGCTGGCGTTATCTGGTGTGGTCTTGGCAATTATGGACTGCTCATCAAGGCCAGAGTTCAACACCCTACATCAAACAACGCGCACCACAAGATAACCTCGCCTAAGAGAGAAGAGAACCGAGTGAGTCACCAAGTTCTATGAAGATTAAGCCTCGTCAGCGCGATGCGCGGAGGCTTTTATAATGACCAAAAATGCGGCCTTAAGAACCTGCTTTAACCCGGCCAAAGAACCACAGTGACAACCCCATCAACACAAAGCACAGGACATATAAGCTCACTGCTGAACTATATTGTAAAATCAGCCCACCCAAGAGTGGCCCTAAGGCAAAACCGACCGCAGTAAAAGAGGCCACGCCAAAATAAGTACCACGAAGGTGATCCGGAGCAATTTGGTCAATCAAGACATTTAAGGATGGAAAGATGATCGACTCCCCCACACTTAAAAAGAATACGCCCAACAACCAACCGAATGGCCATTGCGATGAACTGAACATCAAAACCACTTGCGCCAGTAGCATCAAAATCACCCCAAGCCGAATTCGGATAATCAGTCGATAGTGACGCAAAAGTGATAACAGCGGAAATTGTAACAAGACAATTGTAACGGTATTTACGAGGATCAAATAACCAACCCAATGGCCAGCATGAGCTAAACCAGAACGACTGACAATCTGTGGCAGTGATGATTCGTATTGGGAATAAGCGATCAACATACAAATATCGGCAAGCAATAATAATGCAAAACCGTAATCGGCTCGAACCACTTTCAAAACTGCTCTTAAACGCAACTTACTTTGCTCTGTCGCTAATTTTTGAACCTTGGGGGTGTAATAACAAAATACCCAGCCCAGTGCGCCACCATAGATGAGATAAACAATTCCCGTGGCATAAAACAGTTGTTGTGGATGTAACAGACCCAAATAGATCCCGATAAGAGGCCCGATAGCACCGCCTGCATTGATCAAAAAATAGCGAATGTTCAATGCCACCTCACGCGCTTTAGGATGCGCTAAATAGTCACCAATCAGTGCCTTACCGGGAGCTTCGATACTCGGACGCATTAATCCCACCATCAGCATCAAGGTGAAAAATTGCCATAGCTGGTCGGCGGCACCAATCCCACTATAAGCCACTCCGGCTAAAGCACATCCACCCAACATAATCAGGCGCCGCCCCAATCGATCACTGAGATAACCCAACCAAGAACCAGAAAAAGCCCCCACGAATGCAGAAGCGGCTAAAATGGTCCCAACATATAATTCACTGGCCCCATAATCTCGATATAAAAAGACCACTAAAAATGGCCACGCCATAAAGTAGCTGACTCGGGAGATAAATGTGCCGATAAGCACGACCCAGACGATCAAAGGGAAAGATTTAAAATGTTGTGTCCAGTGAAGCGCTAGCTCCTTGGTTGGGGGGTGAGTCTGCTCCATAACGCTCCAAAGTTGCCTACATCAAGTGATAACACCGCCAAAGTGGCGCAAGTAGATAATGCAGACTACTGTATATTTATACACAAAACCAGTCTGATTAAGATAAAAAAAATGGCATGCTAATGCATGCCATTTTTATAGATAAATATCGCGCAGATGTTTAAGATTTAGGTCCGCGGTATGCTCGTTTACGATCCATCTCAGTCAGATGTTTTTTACGAATACGAGTGCTTTCAGGAGTCACTTCAACGAGTTCATCATCATCGATAAACTCAAGTGCTTGTTCAAGCGTCATAATCATAGGTGGAGTCAGCACTTGTGCTTCATCAGTACCAGAAGCACGAACGTTCGTCAGCTGCTTACCTTTCAGACAGTTTACAGTGAGGTCATTTTCACGGTTATGAATACCAATCACTTGGCCTTCATAAACTTCAGAGCCGTGAGAAATAAATAACCGACCACGATCTTGTAAGTTAAACAATGAATACGTAAGAGCTTTCCCAGTTGCATTAGAGATCAACACACCATTTTGACGTTGACCAATGCTTCCACCTTTATGTGGACCATAATGGTCAAATGTATGATACAACAAGCCACTTCCTGAAGTCAGAGTCATGAACTCAGTTTGGAAGCCAATCAAACCACGGCTTGGGATCATAAAGTCTAAACGAACCCGTCCTTTACCATCAGGCTGCATGTTGGTTAGATCTGCTTTACGATGACCTAACTGTTCCATGACACTCCCTTGATGTTCATCTTGGACATCAACGGTAACTGTTTCATAAGGTTCTAATATTTGGCCATTTTCTTCATGCAGAATCACTTCTGGACGAGAAACTGCCATCTCAAACCCTTCTCGACGCATGTTTTCAATCAACACGCTCAAGTGTAATTCCCCACGACCTGAAACACGGAATTTATCAGGATCTTCGGTTTCTTCAACGCGCAGAGCAACGTTATGCACTAATTCTTGTTCTAAACGCTCAAGAATATTCCGCGAAGTGACATATTTACCTTCACGGCCAGCAAATGGTGAAGTATTCACTTGGAATGTCATCGTAACGGTGGGTTCATCCACTTTCAACGCAGGCAATGCTTCAACATTATTAACATCACAAATGGTGTCGGAAATTTTAAGCTCACCTAGGCCAGTGACAGCAATAATATTACCCGCATGGGCAACGTCTGTTTCAGTACGCTCTAATCCTAGATAACTTAATACTTGGCCTACTTTACCATTACGGCGGCTACCATCAGCAGAAACAACGGTCACTTGCTGATTGGGACGAATGCTACCACGCTTAATTCGAGCAACACCGATAACGCCAACATAAGAGTTATAATCCAGCTGAGAGATCTGCATCTGCAGTGCCCCATCAGGATCAGCATTAGGTGGCTCAACATTATCAACAATCGCTTGGAACAGCGGTTCCATAGTGTCACTTGGCTGATCTAAGTCCAATGTTGCCCAACCATTAATTGCTGAGGCATAAACAACATGGAAATCAAGCTGCTCATCGGTTGCACCCAAGTTATCAAATAAGTCAAATACCTGATCCATGACCCAATCTGGACGAGCACCTGGTTTGTCGACTTTATTAATCACAACAATCGGTTTTAACCCTTGCGCGAAAGCCTTTTGTGTCACAAAACGCGTTTGGGGCATAGGGCCTTCTTGGGCATCAACCAACAATAATACTGAATCGGCCATCGACATCACACGTTCAACTTCGCCACCAAAATCAGCGTGTCCGGGAGTATCAACGATATTAATATGATAATCATGCCAATTCAGCGCGGTGTTTTTCGCTAAAATGGTAATCCCACGTTCTTTTTCAAGATCGTTAGAATCCATAATCCGTTCTTGAACTTCGCCGCGAGTCTGCAAAGTACCTGACTGTTGCAACAGTTTATCAACCAGGGTGGTTTTCCCATGGTCAACATGCGCAATAATTGCGATATTTCTTAACTTATTAATATCGTTAGACATAATAAACTTTCTGCCTCATTAATCTTAAATTTTCTGTACGCAAATCAGTACGCACTTGCAGCCACTTTTAGCGACTTAGATCACAAAATGGGCTAGATTATACCCTGAACAGCTGATAGGTGATATGAAAAGATGAAGGCTTAATCAACTTCTTTTGGTAAAACTGCAGCCAACCAGTTGAAATGGCGTGTTTGATGCTTACCAAAAGTTAACTGATAATGCAGTTGCGACCGGCTTTCTTGGCATTATATAGGCGTGTGTCAACCAATTCAAAAAGCTGCTCAATATGACTCACTTCATGAGAAAACCCCACCCCAATACTCACAGTAATTTGAGCAATGTTATCGATTTGCATCTGTTCAACCGACAACCGCAGCCGCTGTGCTAACTTTAAAACTTGTCCAACCGAGTGATAAAAAATAATTACCGCAAACTCTTCCCCACCCCAACGAGCAATAATGTCATTATGACGAAGTTCCTCACGTAACTTCTGGCTCAGGCCAATTAGCACTTGATCTCCCACCAGATGACCATACGTGTCATTAATCTGCTTAAAATGGTCCACATCAAGGATCAGCAACGCATAACTAACCGATTGCTTTAATTGCGAAAAATGGGTGATCTTCTTTTCGAAGCCTCTCCGGTTGAGTAATTGCGTTAAAGGGTCCAATTGCACTTGTTGCTCAAGTGTATTGGTATAAACAGCCTTCTCGCGAATCGAAACAATGCCCCACAGCAATATAATATAAATAATATGGGCCACAGCCATATTAAGAATCATCCCAAACGTTTCATCCAATGAATCATAACGACTCAGTACCCAGAAATGTCCAACCATAGTGATAACAAAGACAATGATTGTTAATAGCACTGCCCGCTGGCGAGAAAAAAATAGATAGGCCATCACATAATTTAGTGCCAACCATTGCACTGCACTGGATAATTCCTGATGCGGCAATAACTCGTGGTGGACAATACTGGAACTAATCAAATAGCCAGCAATAATGAAATAGCCTAAGTGCTGCAAGACATTAAGCGAGATTTTATAACTCAGCAAAAAAATTACGCCAAGCGAAACTATACAAATGGGATAACTCACCGCATCAAATCGGATGATAATGGCGCTATAGAAATCAATCGCCCAAATCATCGCAAAGCCTACCATCGCAAGTAGCACCAGCGAACGGAACATTTTTTTAGACAGCAAAACGGTGTTGTCATTGGATGAGAGTAATGTCTGCATACCTGCTAAACGCAATAAATAGTTAAAATTTTATCGTTATTATATAGCGATGTTCGTTAAATAAATGCATCATCGATAATGATATGACGTCATGAACGAATCGATCATGGCCCATGATTTAAAAATGTTGCACCATATTGGTTCATTACGTGATCTGATATGCCCCACAAATGGTCATTACGATGACAAAAGGCATCCGAGGATCCCGTCATAGCAGGTTTTTGAGCATTTGGCACGAAAATCGCTTCTATTTTGGGCATAACAATTCATTACCAACTTTTTATAGAGCCATCATTTATGATGACACCGGAGGTTACTACATGTCTGCAGAAGTTCTAGCTCTGATTAAAGAGCAAGAAGTAAAATTTATCGATCTACGCTTCACTGATACTAAGGGTAAAGAACAACACGTTTCTCTGCCTGTAAGCCAAATTGATGATGACTTTTTCACAGAAGGGAAAATGTTTGATGGTTCGTCAATCGCTGGTTGGAAAGGGATTAACGAATCTGACATGATTTTGATGCCAGACGCTAGTACTGCCGTTTTAGACCCATTCACAGAAGAAGCAACGCTGGATATCCGTTGTGATATTCTCGAACCAGCAACGATGGAAGGTTACGAACGTGACCCTCGTTCAATTGCTAAACGTGCCGAAGAATACATGCGCGCAGAAGGTATTGCCGACGACGTTCTATTTGGCCCTGAACCAGAATTCTTCTTGTTTGACGATGTTCGTTTCGATGCGCAAATGCAAGGCGCTTTTTACTCAATCGACGACTCTGAAGCAGCATGGAACTCAGGGAAACAATACGAAGATGGCAACACTGGCCATCGCCCAGGTGTTAAAGGCGGTTACTTCCCAGTTCCACCAGTTGATTCATCACAGGATATCCGTAGTGCAATGTGCCTACTGATGGATGAAATGGGTCTGGAAGTTGAAGCACATCACCACGAAGTAGCAACTGCAGGTCAAAACGAAATTGCATGTAAATTCAATACATTGGTGAAAAAAGCTGATGAACTGCAAATTTACAAATATGTTGTTCATAACGTTGCACATGCTTATGGTAAAACAGCGACCTTCATGCCAAAACCACTAGTGGGTGATAATGGTAGCGGTATGCACTGTCACCAATCATTAGCAAAAGATGGTCAAAACTTGTTTGCGGGTGACCTGTATGGCGGCCTGTCTGAAACAGCGCTGTTCTACATTGGTGGGATCATCAAACATGCCAAAGCAATTAACGCTTTTGCCAACGCTTCAACTAACTCTTACAAACGCCTCGTCCCAGGCTTCGAAGCACCCGTAATGCTGGCCTACTCAGCTCGTAACCGTAGTGCATCGATCCGTATCCCAGTTGTACCATCACCAAAAGCTCGTCGTATCGAAGTTCGCTTCCCTGACCCAACAGCTAACCCATACCTTGCATTTGCAGCGATGCTGATGGCTGGCCTGGACGGCATTAAAAATAAAATCCATCCTGGCGATGCAATGGATAAAGACTTGTATGACCTGCCTGCTGAAGAAGCAGCAGAAATTCCACAAGTTGCCGCTTCGCTTGAAGAAGCACTGACTGCGCTGGATGCAGACCGTGCATTCTTAACCGCTGGTGGTGTATTCAGTGATGATACCATTGATGCATACCTAGCACTGAAACAAGAAGAAGTGGTTAAATTGGCCATGACGACTCATCCAGTTGAGTTCCAAATGTACTACAGCTGCTAATAAGCTGGGGTTACATCTCACTATCGAAAGCCCCGCTTAGCCGGGGCTTTTTTGATCGAATCCAGGTCATCACTGGCTTTACGCTAAATCGGCAAGATTATTGCACTCTATTTAGATAGGGCATCATAATAGTGAACATGACTGCACAAAAATCATGCAAATAGGCATGAAGCTAGATATTTGTTATATATGGATATCACTGTAATCAAAACGCTGACGCCGTTGCACAACAATGGTGCGACGTTATGAAAGGAGGTCTACGTGTTAGAAGCATCCGGTATTAACCGCATTATGCTCGACAATATGGTTACCGGGATTATCTTGCTGGATAAGGAGCAAGCCGTCCAATACGTGAATACTGCGACCGAACAGTTGTTGGGGCAGAGTAAACGCCGCCTAGCGAATCAGCCATTTCCGAGTTTAATCAGCCACACAACTCTGAATCTGGATATATTAAATGACGTGTTAGAACACGGTCAAAGCTTTACCGATAGCGAAGTGACCGTGGTTGTTGATAACAAACCTGCGATGGTCGAATTTTCTGCGACTCGCATTTTAAACAAGGCGGAACCACTGCTGTTATTAGAGCTCAAACCGATTGACCAGCAGAAAAAAATCTCCCAAGAAGTTCATCAACATGTTCAGCAACAAGCGGCCAAAGAACTGGTCAGAGGATTGGCGCATGAGATTAAAAATCCACTCGGCGGATTACGTGGCGCGGCTCAACTGTTAGATCGCGAACTACCTGATGAGAATTTAAAAGAATTTACCAACATTATTATTGAACAAGCCGACCGATTGCGTAACTTAGTGGATCGCTTGCTTGGGCCACAACGTCTAGCCGAACGAGAACTGCGTAATATTCACTCCGTATTAGAAAAAGTTCGCCAACTCGTTGAGCTTGAATTACCTGAAGGGATAACCATTGAGCGGGATTACGACCCCAGTATTCCTGACTTTGAAATCGATCATGAACAGCTTCAGCAAGCATTTTTAAACATCGTAAAAAATGCAGTGCAAGCACTCAAACCTCGCGGTGAAGGCCACATTCAGTTAGTCACTCGAACCGCCCATCAGGTGAATATCGCAGGACAGCGCTATCGTCTGGTGGCAGAAATTCGAATCATTGACGATGGTCCCGGTATTCCTACTGAGTTAGCTGATACTCTGTTCTATCCAATGGTCACAGGACGAGATGGAGGTACAGGGTTAGGGCTCTCTATTTCTCAAAATTTGATTAATCAACATAAAGGCAGAATAGACTGCGCCAGCTGGCCTGGCCACACCGAGTTTGTCATTCATCTGCCTCTGCGTAAGTAAGGATTTCATCATGGCTGCAACTATTTGGATTGTCGATGACGACAGCTCCATTCGCTGGGTCTTAGAGAAAGCGTTAAGCGCTGTAGGCTATCAATGCATGAGTTTTGCTGACGGCGAACTGATGTTGAGCCAGTTAGAAGTGGAACACCCAGATATCATTGTCTCCGATATCCGGATGCCTGGATTAGATGGCATCGCACTACTTGAAAAAGTACACCAGTATAATCCGGCACTGCCGGTCATCATCATGACCGCCCATTCGGATCTCGATAGTGCAGTAACAGCCTACCAAAGCGGTGCTTTCGAATATTTGCCAAAGCCTTTTGATGTAGATGAAGCCGTGGTATTGGTTGAACGCGCCATTAGCTTTGCCCAGGAGCAGCAAAAACACCGACAAAAAGAGCGTCGTGAAGCAGGCCCTAATCAAGAAATGATTGGAGAGGCACCTGCGATGCAGGAAGTCTTTCGCGCGATTGGTCGGCTCTCACGCTCCAGCATTAGTGTGTTGATTAATGGTCAGTCGGGAACGGGGAAAGAGTTGGTCGCTCAAGCGTTACATCGGCATAGCCCACGCTGCCATATGCCTTTTATTGCGCTAAATATGGCCGCTATTCCGCATGATTTGATTGAATCAGAGCTATTTGGCCATGAGAAAGGCGCATTTACAGGCGCGAACCAAATTCGTCATGGCCGTTTTGAACAGGCCAATGGTGGCACACTATTTTTAGACGAAATTGGGGATATGCCATTAGAGATCCAAACCCGCTTACTTCGAGTCCTCGCCGATGGTCAGTTTTATCGCGTAGGGGGACACTCGTCTGTGCAAGTCGATGTTCGCATTATTGCTGCCACCCACCAGAATCTGGAACAAAAAGTTGCCAGTGGTGATTTTCGTGAAGACCTGTTTCATCGCCTCAACGTCATTCGTATTCAACTGCCGTCATTAAAAGATCGCCGTGAGGATATTCCAGCACTGGCCGATCACTTTTTGCGCAGTGCAGCGGAAGAGTTAAATGTCGAGCCGAAAAAGCTCAATAGCGATACTCAAAAGTACATCACACATCTGCCTTGGCCAGGCAATGTTCGTCAGCTTGAGAACGTCTGTCGTTGGTTAACGGTCATGGCGAGTGGCCAAGAGATTTTAGTCTCTGACTTACCACCGGAGTTGACCCAACACCAAGACTTGCATGAGCCCACCAGCAGCGAAGGCGATTGGCGGGTACTTCTGCAAAATTGGGTCGAAAAGCAGCTATTGGCGGGCAGTAGCGATATTTTGGCGCAAGCGGTTCCGGATTTTGAGCGGATCTTACTCACAACTGCGCTTAAACATACACATGGTCACAAGCAAGAAGCGGCTCGATTATTAGGTTGGGGACGTAATACGCTGACTCGAAAACTCAAAGAGTTAGATATGAACTAATTGAAGCATAGATAACGAAACGAACTGTAAAGTTAGAGCGTTAGGCGGCATTCAATGCCGCTTTTTTTCGCTCTAAATAACTCTTGAGAATTGTCGCTGGCAAAGTTGCTGACGAAAATAGACATCAAAACACATGGCAATATTACGAATTAGTAATCGCCCTCGAGCCGTCACCTGAATATTCGTATCACTTAGTTCAACTAAGCCATCTGCGATCAGCGGTTCTAGCAATGGCAAATCTTCTGCAAAATAATCGCCAAAGGTCAATTGATAGCGCTCTTCAATGCTCGAAAACTGTAACGCAAAATCACACATCAATGCCTTAATAACATCGCGGCGAATAATGTCATCGCGCGTCAGTGCAAGCCCCTTACACTGAGCATGCCCTAACTCATGTACCTGCTGATAATAATCTTTAAGTACTTTCTGGTTCTGGCTATAGTCATCACCCAGCATGCTAATCGCTGAGACGCCTAATCCTAATAGGTCACATTCACCCTGCGTGGTATAACCCTGAAAATTACGATGCAATTTACCTTCACGCTGGGCAATCGCTAGAGAATCATCTGGCAGTGCAAAATGATCCATCCCGATAAACTGATAACCACTTTGCGTTAAGTCTAAAATTGTCTCGCGTAAGATGGTGAGTTTCTGCTCGGGAGATGGCAGATCTTGTTCTTTGATTTTACGCTGTGAGGCAAAATGGCTGGGCAGATGCGCGTAGTTAAATACAGACAATCGCTCTGGATTAAGCGCTTTGATCTGCTGGAGCGTATGCGAAAAGCTTTCTGGCGTTTGATGCGGTAAACCATAGATCAAATCTAAATTAATCGAGCCAAATCCAACGGCTTTCGCACGTTCCAGCAGGGCTTCGATAAAAGCTTTATCCTGAACTCGATTCACCGCTTGCTGAACTTTGGGATTAAAATCTTGGATCCCCAAACTGAGCCGATTAAATCCCATTTCAGCAAGTAAATCCATGGTTTCAAGGGTAATTTCACGCGGGTCAACTTCAATGCTAATTTCAGCATCTTTGGCCACCTGAAAATGCTCTCTTAACATTCCCATCAGACGCCGCGTCTGTGAGTCATCTAAAAATGTTGGTGTACCGCCGCCCCAATGTAACTGCGTCACCTGCCGCGAGCGCATCAGCGGTGCAACGGTAGCCATCTCACGTTCAAGCACATCCAGATAATCATCGGCTTTACTCTGGTGGCGAGTCACCAATTTATTGCAACCACAGTAATAACAAAGCTTGTGACAAAATGGTATATGAACATACAACGATAACGGCCGCTCTGGGTAGCGAGTTGCAGCCTCTTTAAATTGGCTATATCCAAACGACTCATTAAACTCAAGTGCAGTTGGATAACTGGTGTAACGCGGCCCAGCATAATTATATTTTTCAATTAGCGGCTGGTCCCAATCGACTGCAAACTGACTCATGATCATTGTGCTCCTTTGGCTGCAAAACAACTTAATTGATGGAGTTCCTCATTGATGAGATCGGCAAATAATTGTTCTTGAGCAAGACGCCAATCATCTTGCTCCCGACGTTTGGCTTTACTTAACGCCATACGATCCTGGTGGGTCGGCAGATGGCCAATCGTTTTATATAAACCAAACAGACCGGGATAAAGAGCAGGCCAATCACGGGGGTGAGGTTCTGGATAAGCCATCAATAATTGGGTGATACGAATAGCCGCCTCACTATAGTCACACTGGCCCTGAGCCGTTGCTTTCGCAATCACTTCGACACTCTCGGCGATTTTATCCTGACGCGCCAAAATAGCCTGCGTTCGTTGCTCATCTCTTGCGTGCTTCTGGCTACGAATTTGATACAGCAGATACGCCAGATAACCAACTAACGAGGCAATGATAATCAGACCCAAAACAACCCAGATGATCATCGCCGAGAGCCTTGCTCGTCATCGCTGAAATCATCCCAATCGTCACTGTCAAAGCGGTCCCACTCATCACTGCTTTGCGGCTCGTCTATCTCCTCTTCATCGGTAATTCCCAGTTCATCCATCAGTTCACTGATACGCTCTAGACGTTGCTCTAGCCACTGATTTTCAGCATCACTTAATAACTCACCATCATCGGCTCTATCTAGCAATGCGGCCAGTTTAGGATCTTGTTCGAGCTTATCGAGCTCTTCACTGAATGATAACGTAGCCACCTTGGGTTTACGAATGGGCTCGACCGGCCCTGTTTTAGCCAAGCTTCCAGGCGCAACTAACTGCACCGGCTTTTTACTTCCAACACGGCGATCGGTTGCCTGAGATTTCTGACTTGAAGAACTAGCAGCTTGCTCATTTTTAGGCTGTTGGCGAGAACCGCTTTTATGCCCTTTGCCTTTTTTAACTTTATTGGTCGGCAGCTCTCTTTCTGATTTAAAATCAGCAGTCTTTCGTGGAGCCAATAACCCGCCTTTTCGATTTTTCTTTTTATGCGCCATGTCGTCTCAACTCTCACTCATATTGCAATGTGTAAGGTAGTTATAGCTTATCACAGCTAGGGGCTGTTGACCTTTGGTGATTAGTTTTGCAGAAATCTGAGAGGGATTTAGGCAAGGCAAACGTTGTGCCGTGTAGTTATTGGCCACAAAGAACGTTTAACGCTGGATAAATTCCTCTCAGATACTGCCCTTGGGGTTCATTTAAACGCATCCTGAACTTTGTTGCCCCCTGCTTGCTTAACTCATTAAGCGGCGCAGGGCGCGCCGCGTTCAAAATGCGTTTAATTTGAACAAAATTCAACCACCAAAGGTCAACAGTCCCTAGGCAAACCTTACGGGGTGTTTAAATGGAGAGCGATTTTAACACTTGAGTTACTCACAACAAACTCCATTTATCGATTTCTGATAGCGACAAACGCTACTGGTTTGCTAAACTCTGCCCACGGCAAGCAGGTCTTGCCATCAATCCGCATAAGGCGGCTCTTTTAAAAATAAGGAGTATGAAGCGTGACAGAGGATACGCTGAACTTTAGCCAAGCTCATTTTATAACCAGCGCCCCAACGATTCGAGCAATGCCTGCCGATGAAGGCATTGAAATTGCTTTTGCCGGACGTTCCAATGCCGGTAAATCCAGCGCTCTCAATACCCTTACCCGGCAAAAAAACCTAGCACGGACCAGTAAAACACCGGGGCGAACTCAGTTAATCAACGTCTTTGAGGTTGCACCACATAAACGACTGATTGATCTACCCGGTTACGGCTTTGCCAAAGTCCCCGAGCAGATGAAAATCCAATGGCAAGAAGCTCTTTCTGAATATTTGCAACATCGCGAGAGCCTGCGGGGACTCGTCGTCTTAATGGATATTCGCCATCCACTGCGCGATCTCGACCAATATTTAATCCAGTGGGCAGTCGATTGTAATATCCCTGTTTTAGCATTGCTCACAAAGGCCGATAAACTCAAACAAGGCGCTCGTAAAAGCACCTTGTTGAAATGTCGGGAAGCCGCACTGGCATTTTGTGGTGATGTTCAAATTGAGGTTTTTTCAGCACTGAAAAAAACCGGACTTCCGGTCCTTGAGCAGACACTGAATCACTGGCTCAGTGAAGCGAACATCCCACCGACCGAGCAAGTCTGATCGACATAAAAAAACCCGCAGCAATCGAGCTGTGGGCTATAAGTAATGTTCGGACTCTAACTGAAAAACACTATCTAACTCTATTATTCTGACACTCGTTTTCAGAGATGGTTCCATCCATTTGCGTCAATTTCTAGTTTTTATTCACACGACAGAATTAATCTCTAAGTTTGTTGAAAAAACAACCGAAATTTCAGTAATTTAATTACACTTAGGTATTAATATTACAGTTTATAATGTGTCAACTTTAATGTTAGAAATATGCGACAGAAATAACTTTAAAATTTTGAGTTCTGTGACGCAGACATAAAAAAAGCCCCGGTAGATTTCTACCGGGGCAGCTATAAAGCCTATTCAACTACGTGAAATAAAAGGTCTGAAAGATAGAACATCTTACCTCTGTACCCTACGCCTTTAAATATAAGACAGAATACGTAAAAAATAAAGTGCTTTTGTAATCTATTTTCAGAATTTTAATCCAGATGCCCAGCCGTATTTATCTAGATTAAAAGATCACTCTATCATCAGTCAATCATATAATTGTACATTACAAGTTAATGGGCTTCATCCCAATTATCGCCAACTCCCGCCTCCGCAATGAGTGGAATATTCAAGCTTACCGCCTGTTCCATGATCGCCTTGAGTTTTGGCATTTGTTCAGCAACATCATCTTCGGCTACTTCAAAAATAAGTTCATCGTGCACCTGCATGAGCATGCGCACCCGCTCTTCTAAGTGCTCATTACGAATATACTCAGCCACCGCAATCATCGCCTTTTTAATGATATCAGCCGCACTGCCTTGCATTGGTGCATTAATCGCAGCACGTTCGGCAGCTGCACGGCGGGCACCATTGCGGGATTTAATTTCGCTTAAATATAAGCGCCGACCAAAAATGGTTTCAACAAAACCATCTTCGCCTGCTTGCGCCCGGGTTTGCTCCATATAACGGTGCACACCTGGATAACGTTCAAAATAAGTATCCATATAATGCTGTGCATCCTTGCGAGCGATTCCCAGCTGGCGTGACAAACCAAATGCACTCATGCCATAAATCAGCCCAAAGTTAATCGCCTTGGCACTACGCCGTTGCTCGTTTGTGACCTGCTCTAACGTCTCACCAAACACCTCAGCAGCGGTTGCGCGGTGAATATCTTTGCCTTGGGCAAAGGCATTGATTAACCCCTCATCCGATGACAGATGAGCCATAATACGCAACTCAATTTGTGAGTAATCAATAGCGACCAGCTTAAAGCCCACCTCAGCGACAAATGCTTGGCGTATTTTTCGGCCCTCTTCATTACGAATAGGAATATTCTGCAGATTGGGATCACTTGAAGACAATCGCCCGGTGGCGGTCACCGCCTGATGATAAGAGGTGTGCAGGCGATTGGTCACCGGATCGATCAGTTTCGGCAACTTATCCGTATAAGTCGATTTAAGCTTACTCAAGCCACGATATTCTAAAATCGTCGCAGGCAGTGGGTAATCCAGAGCTAACTCCTGCAGTACTTCCTCAGCTGTCGACGGTGCGCCTTTTGGTGTTTTCTTGACCACAGGCAGCTGCATTTTTTCAAACAAAATCTGCTGCAACTGCTTGGGCGACCCTAAATTGAAACTCTCGCCAGCTAGTTCATGAGCTTTACTCTCGAGCTGGTCGATTCGCTCAGCTAAACGTTGACTATGCGCATTCAGCTGGTTGGCATCAATTTTAACGCCACAGCGTTCCATATCCGATAAAATCGAAACAAGTGGCAACTCGACCTCGGTAAATAGCTCAACCAACCGCGGCGCTTCACTCAGTTGTGGCCATATCGCTTGATGCAACTGTAATGTGACATCAGCATCTTCCGCCGCATACGGATACGCTTGGTCTAAATCAACCTGATTAAAAGTCAGCTGCTTGGCACCCTTGCCCGCAACATCTTCAAATTTAATGCATTGGTGTTTGAGGTACTTAAGTGCCAAAGAATCCATGTCATGACGACCTGAAGTACTGTTGAGCACATATGACTCCAGCATCGTATCATAGGCGATTCCTTTGAGATTGATGCCAGCACGAGCTAAGACACTCTTATCATATTTAAGATTTTGCCCTACTTTTTTAAGCTCGGCGTTTTCTAACAGTGGTTTTAGTTTGCTGAGCACTTGTTCTCGTTCAAGCTGCTGAGGGGCATCCGGATAATCATGACCAATCGGTAAATAAGCGGCTTCCCCCTCTTTAACCGCAAACGATAATCCAACTAAATCCGCCTGCATATAATTAAGCGATGTTGTTTCAGTATCCACGGCAACTAGCTCGGCGTTTTTTAATTTATCACACCAATGATCTAACTGCTCTGTGGTTAAAATAAGCTCATAATCCCCAGCTTTCATGGCAACATCTGGTGAGCCCTCATTGGCCGAATTTGCCTGAGCGGATTCGGTAGGCATAATCGCCGCCGCACCTTTGTCAGCATTATCGCGCTCTTTTGCTTCTAACAGCTGCGACAACCAGCGATTAAATTCCATCTGACCAAATAGCTCAACGAGTTTATCTTGGTCAGCCGGGCGAATGGTTAAATCATCACAGCTAAGTGATAACGGCACATTCGTGCGAATCGTCGCCAATTGATAAGAAAGCGGCAACTGGTCGGCAAACGCCCGCAAATTTTCCCCGATTTTACCTTTAATCTCATCCTGGTGAGCAAGCAGTGCATCCAGCGAACCATAGGCATCCAACCATTTGACGGCCGTTTTAGGGCCACATTTGGGAACCCCGGGAATGTTATCGACGTTATCCCCCATCAGCGCTAGATAATCGATGATCTGCGCAGGTGTGACACCATATTTCTCTTTTACCTTTTCAGCATCGAGCAAAGTATTCGTCATGGTATTAACCAGCATGATCTGGTCATCTACCAATTGCGCCATATCCTTATCCCCGGTACTGATCAGCACATTACGCCCGCTCTTAGAAGCCTGCTTGGCTAAAGTTCCAATAACATCATCTGCTTCGACCCCAGGTTCAACAATCAGCGGCAACCCCATCGCCTTAATGATGGCATGCAGGGGTTCTATCTGGGTACGCAGATCATCTGGCATCGGTGGTCGATTGGCCTTGTAATCTGAAAATAAATCATGTCGAAAATTTTTGCCTTTGGCATCAAAGATCACCGCAATTTGTTCAGGATTCACCTGATTAAGCAAACTGCGCAACATATTCACGACCCCATATACGGCGCCAGTGGCTTCACCTTTGGAATTAGTCAGATGAGGTGGTGCATAATATGCGCGAAAAAGGTAGGAAGAACCGTCAATTAAAACCAGCGGATTGTCAGCAATTGTTGCCATTAGCCATTCTCTATATCAAAGCAGGATATGCACGGCATAATGCCACAGCTGAGCTAAAAGCACCAAGGTATCAATACCATGCACAACTCGGAAAACCTGTGGATAACTCTGTTACTAAAAAAAAGAAAATCCTTCCACTTTTATAGCTAAAAAGTAGAATAAATAATAAACATTCATAAAAAACAACAAGTTAAAGAAGTTAATCAACTTCTTTAAACGGGGGATAATCTAACTTCGCGTGTGGAAAAACTCATTTCATGCATCCAATGCTAAGACTCTATCCCTTATGTTTCTGGTTCTTAACTTATTACTTGCCTCAATCGGCTATAGGCAGACGAAACCAATGTACTAATATCAATTAGTACCGTTAACCAATGGACAACTTTAACCACGAGGAACATCAATATAACGAGATAAGTAACTGCATAATTCACTGGCAGCGTCGCAAAAATGCTCGCTAACCTGCAGCTCAAACCATAGCGTAGACGTCAAATTGCAATAACGCAATAGCCAAAAATGCTGCAAATGGACCGGCCAAACGAGCCAATCGGCCCCATATTCAGGAGTAACTGGCTGATCAAAAGCGTCTTTTAGCCACTGAGTAATCACTCGTTCACTCAGCACATCAAATGGCAAAAGTTCGATCGTGGCCTCATTATCACGAATAATCCAGCGGCGAAATCGCATCATCGCTCCACTTTCATCCTCAGACATCTTAACCAGAGAGATTTACCGAAAAACACAACATTGGAAAAGCACGAATTCTCATTGACTCACAAGCTTAATATCAGTGTCCCTCACAAGGGGGGGCAAATTTACTACGAAAGGCGCAATGATCCAAGCGATCTGCCAATTATTTTTTACATGATGATTAAATAGATATCGAAATATTTGATTGCCGCTGTGATTCACTCTACTTTTAGCCCAACCAAGGCCGTTACCGATGAAGCAAATGAGCACAATCAATGAACTCGAGCTGTTTCTGATCGAAATAGAAATACCCATCTTGAGGGCGAGACTGCTCAAAGATCTGGTCATCATCCAGGTTGACTAATGTAGCCCGTAACACCGACCCTGTTAAAGCATGGCTGACCACAATCACATGCGCAGGGGTTGCCGGATCATTTAACCAACTCAATAGCCGTGTTTGCACGGCACTTAACGATTCAGCCTCCGGGGCATTAAGATACCAATCACGCATACTGGAAAACTCTGGATGCTCAGCCTTAATTCCAGAAGCCACTTTTGCTTCCCACTCACCCAACGAAAATTCCATTAACCGTTCGTCAGTGCCAATCTGGCCATCCTCTCGTGACAATGCCCGCGCAATCCAGCGGGCCGTTTGTATGGTGCGCCCAAGTGGGCTGGCAACGATCGCAAATGAACTGATATGGTCACGCTGAGCTAATGAGCTTCCCACCGCTTGCGCCTGACGCTCTCCCAAAGCGGTTAAGTCAGAGTTACACTGGCCCTGCAATCGCGAGGCTGCGTTATATTCGGTTTGTCCATGACGGACGATATACAACTGTTTGGCAGGCATGATAGACAACTCTTCAAACAAAACAACAGCCAACTAGTATACCGCGAAGTGCTTATCAACTCATCTGCGCTGCGAACACCTCAGCATAGACTAAAAATTATAACCATCCACGATGTTTAAAGTACCAATAAGGCGCAAAACCAGAGAGGATCATCAGCCCGATGGCCCATGGGTAACCATAGCTCCAGTGTAGCTCAGGCATAAACTTAAAGTTCATCCCATACAAACTCGCCACCAGCGTAGGCGGCAGAAAAACGACCGAGGCAATCGAGAAAATTTTGATGATCTTGTTCTGTTCGATATTAATAAATCCTTGGGTTGAATCCATCAAGAAGTTAATTTTATCGAACAAAAAGGTGGTGTGAGACATCAACGTATCCACATCTCGCATAATCTCGCGCAACGTTTCAGCGTATTCATGCTGAGTCCGTAAGTGACGCAATAAAAAGGAGATATCGCGCTGTGTATCCATCAAACACAAGCGAATTTTCCCGTTACTATCTTCTAAACGGGCGAGTTTTTCGATCACCGTATCGAGCTCGGTTTCATGCTCTTCTAAAACCAAGTGGCTGACCCCTTCGAGCTGGCGATGCAAATCTTCTAAGGTATCCGCGTGGTTTTCCACTTTATGCTCAAGCAGTGTTACCAAAAGCTCTGCTGGTGATTCAACAGCAATCTGAGCTCGACGCGCCCGCATCCGTAACAATCGAAAATCTGCAATCTCACCTTCGCGAACCGTGATCAGACGATTCTTTTGTAAAATACAGGCAACGGTGGTCGTACGATGACGCCCTTCACTCTGACTTAAAAAAAGTGAATGCACATGAATCCCCGCCTGATCGACAAAACATCGGGCCGATGCTTCAATCTCTTCAACATCATTCGATTCTGGCAGGTCAGTACTTAACAGACTCTGCAGCTGAAGGCGCTCCTCATCATTCGGTTCGTTCATGTCAATCCAGTCGGCTTCATGTAATAACTGCAAGACATTATCTTCGGTTGATTGAATCTCGTGAATCAATCCCCCTTGAATTCTAAAGAATCTCAGCATGCATCCTCTCCAATGTACTCGATATGCAACTCCAGCAGCGCAGTAGCGCGACCTTGTTTTAATTAATAATCATGTTGATGCCAATGTTTAGATCATAAGCTATTTTTATGACATCTTTGTATTTTTAACTTAAATCCGGGAGCCGCTTTTAAGCGGACAGTGGATTATTCTGATAACGGATAATCGCGTCAAGGAAAGCTTGCCCGTATCGTTCCAATTTTTTATGGCCCACACCCGAGATATTTAATAATTCTCGTTCATTGGTTGGCAGTTGCTGCACCATCTCAATTAATGAGGCATCGTTAAACACCACAAATGGCGGCACTTCTTCTTCATCAGCCAGTTGTTTACGCAACCTTCGAAGAAGGGCAAAGAGTCGTTTGTCATAAAATGTAACGGGTTTATGCCGTTTGGACGCTACATCAAGACGAGGAACAGCCAGCTCCAGTGCTACATCACCGCGCAAAACCGCGCGTGCGGCCTGGGTCAGCTGTAACACCGACCCGCGAGTAATATTTTGAGTCAATAACCCAAGATGAATCAGTTGGCGCAAGACACTCATCCAGTGGTCATGAGAGCGATTCTTACCAATACCATGAGTTGAAAGCTGCTGGTGTCCTTGCTCGACGATTCGCTGATTTAAGCTACCTCGCAATACCTCAATCACATAACCAATCCCATAGGATTGATTAAGCCGATACACACAGGAAAGCGCTTTTTGTGCATCTTCAAGGCCATCATAACGCTGAGGTGGATCTAAGCAGACATCGCAATTACCACACGGCTCGGCATGATAATCGCCAAAGTAGTTCAGCAGCACTTGGCGCCGACAGGTTTGTGCTTCAGCAAATGCCACCATCGCATTAAATTTGTGACTTTCCACCCGACGTTGGCGCTCATCGCTAGTTTCATCGATCATCCGCCGAATACGTGCCGCATCTGACGGATCATAAAACATCACCGCTTCAGTCGGCAAACCATCTCGGCCGCCACGTCCCGTTTCCTGATAATAAGCCTCAATATTCCGCGGGATATCATAATGAATCACATAGCGAACATTGGGTTTGTCGATCCCCATGCCGAATGCAACAGTTGCCACAACGATGCTCAGTTCGTCACGCTGAAACGCTTCTTGAACTCGTTGGCGTTCAGCTAAACCTAATCGAGCATGATAGGCTGCTGCCGAGTACCCTTGCCCGGTTAATTTAGACGCTAATTCTTCGACTCTTCGCCGGCTTGTACAATAGATAATACCGCATTCATCATGGTGTGCCTTGACGAAATCTTGCAATTGTTGCCAAGGACGATATTTTTCCTGAACGGTGTAGCGGATATTAGGCCGATCAAAACTAGCCTGATACAGAAACGGATTTTGCAGCTGTAACCGCGACAAAATATCTTCTCGAGTCGTTTGATCGGCTGTAGCCGTCAGCGCAATGACCGGTAACTGACTAAAACGAGCTTTAATCTGCCCCAAGGCACTATATTCAGGACGAAAATCATGTCCCCACTGCGAAATACAATGGGCTTCATCAATCGCTAAGAGCTTCACTTGCCATGATTCAAAATTACTTAAGAAGTCACCATGTAATAATCGCTCAGGGGAGACATATAACAATTTAATTTCACGACGAATTAACTGACCAAACAGCGCCTGAGTCTGTTCCCAACTCAACGTAGAATTTAAATATGCAGCATTGACGCCATTGCGCAACAACGCATCGACCTGATCTTTCATCAGCGAGATCAGCGGTGACACCACAACAGTCAGGCCATCGAGCAACATCGCCGGCACCTGATAACAGAGCGATTTACCGCCGCCGGTTGGCATCAATACCAACGAATCCCGACCAGCTAATACTTGCTCAACAATACTCGCCTGACCCGGGCGAAAATCATGGTAACCAAATACATTTTGCAGCACTTGTTGGGCAGATTTCATGACTGATTCTTTTACTTCTTGGCGTTGCGGAACTCAACTTTCATGAGGACCATCAAGCAGATAGGAACAGGTAAATGACACGACCGAAGGGCATCACAGCTTAGATGCATATAGTTTACCTTACCAGACTAAAACCGCAATCTCCTCAGCGAGCAAAAAAGCGAGCAAAAAATAGTCGAATAGAGCCAAATCAGCAGCTATACTTATTATCTGTTCTTTAGAAAATTCCGGGAGGTCGTTATGACAATGAGTCAGACCAATGCGCGTAATCAGATTGACGCGTACATTCGGGAGCTACTAGCCTACAGTGAAGAACAGCTTGATAAATTACCACATAATCAGGCACTCAAAATCTGGTTAGAAAAGGAAATCCAAGGCTACGAAGCAGGAGATCTGTTGCCTGAATGTCGACATATCGCCTGTCAACATCAGGGATTGTTTGCTAATCAACTGGGTCAACCGGGTCGCTTAGAATTTATTCGGCCCAGCGCGCTTGCAGCTAGAGATCGCTGCCATGTTCAGTATATGGCGCTGCGATCACCACTGTGTCAATATCTGGAAGTAACTCAGGTGGTTCGCCAACCATGGCCAGAGCAATTTATCGAGCGATATAAACACGACCTTATCCCAGGGTTAGTTTGCCTGCAGGCTTGGCAAATCATTGATACTCCACCTGTAAGCCGAATGTTAGCTGGTATGCTTGAACATCTGCGTCAATTATTACTAGATGCCGGTGATGAACATTTTGACGCTTTCAATGCTTTTTTATGTGAGTTGGGTGGTCATTACCCACTGCTCAAACCCCTTTGGGAATCAAGACCCACTCATAAATTAGGGTCTCAGGTATACTGCTAGATTTTATTGCTGGCATAGTGTTTTCCTGCTAGCTTTAGTCGTTTGACTAAAAATACTTATAAAACGCCAACACTATGCCACAGCCCAACACGCAGATTCGCCAAGGCGTTCTCTATGCTCTGAGCGCTTATGGTTTATGGGGAATTGCCCCTATTTATTTTAAACAGCTCGGCGCTATTGATGCTTTTGAGATTCTCTCCCATCGAGTCATCTGGTCTTGTGTATTTATCGCTATATTACTCTTTATTACCAAAGGCTGGGGCCAAGTGCATCGAGTGCTCCAGAATCCGCGTCAGTTACTGGTATTATTTCTTACATCACTGCTCATTGGCGCCAACTGGCTAACCTACATCTGGGCCATTAATAATGATCACCTGCTGGAGGCCAGTTTAGGTTATTTTATTAATCCACTGGTGAATGTAGTGGTCGGTATGATTTTCTTGCAGGAACGTTTTCGCCGCCTGCAATGGTTTGCGGTTATTTTAGCCGCATTAGGTGTTGCCGTTGAGATCATTAAATTTGGCTCCCTACCGTGGATCGCTATTACCTTGGCTTTCACTTTTAGCTTTTATGGCCTACTGCGTAAGCAGCTCAAGCTCGGGGCCTTGAGTGGATTGTGCATCGAAACCACCGTGTTATTACCGATAGCGCTCATTTATTTAACTGGCTTTGATCATTCCACTAGCAGAAATTTACTGAACAACCCTCTCCCACTCGATCTGTTGCTGATTAGCGCCGGCATTGTCACCACCGTTCCCTTGCTCTTTTTTGCCGGAGCGGCTACTCGCCTGCGTCTATCCACCCTTGGCTTTTTTCAGTATATCGCGCCCACTTTGATGTTCCTGCTCGCGGTCATTGGCTACTCTGAACCGTTTTCAATCGATAAACTTATCACTTTTGGTTTTATTTGGGTTGCGCTAGTGATCTTTGTTATCGATGCCACATTAGAGCGCCGCCGACGGATCGGCGCGCCCTAAAAAGGGACTTACAGTGGCTGGAGTCTTGCGAACGCAACGACCAGCCATTTACTTCCAGAGTGATCAAACTGGACCTGAACTCGGCTTTGAGCGCCGCTGCCTTCATATTGTAAAATCACCCCTTCGCCAAATTTAGGATGTAAAACCCGTTGTCCAAGCGATAACCCAGTACTGTCAAAAGAGGCCGCTGTCGCCGTATCAGAAAAACGCCCTCCGCCCATGGGTTGACTCACTTGCGTCGTCAAACGGATCTCTTCTAGGCAATCTTGTGGCAGTTCGCGAATGAAACGAGAGCGGCTATGGAACGACTCTTTACCGTATAATCGGCGGCTCTCAGCATGACATAAATACAGCTTACGCATGGCTCGCGTCATTCCGACATAAGCCAGGCGGCGCTCCTCTTCGAGCCGTCCCGCTTCCTCGGCTGATTGCTGTGAAGGAAACATCCCTTCCTCCATCCCCACTAAAAAGACAATGGGAAACTCCAACCCTTTAGCACTGTGTAATGTCATTAATTGCACAGCACTCTCATCCGCCTCAGCCTGATTATCACCCGCCTCAAGAGCCGCATGAGAGAGAAAAGCAACCAAAGGGGCAAGCTCTTCGCTGTTGGCATCCGGAACAAACTGGCGGGTGGCAGTGACCAGTTCCTGTAAGTTCTCAACGCGGGCTTCGGCTTTTTCACCTTTTTCATTTTGGTACATTGCCAACAAGCCACTATTGCGGATCACATAATCACTTTGGTCGGCTAACTCCATCTGACTGGTTTGAGCCGCCAAATTATCGACCAACTGAATGAACCCTTGCAACGCGTTGGCCGCTCGACTTGTTAATAACTTCTCACTCACTGCTTGGGCTGCACCATTCCACAGGCTCACTCGTCGCTCACGGGCGACCTGACGCAACAGTTCAAGCGTGCGTTGACCAATCCCGCGGGTCGGCGTATTGACGACTCTCTCAAATGAAGCATCGTCGTGCCGATTATTCATCAAGCGCAGATATGCCAGAGCATCTTTCACTTCCTGTCGCTCGAAGAATCGCACCCCACCATAAATGCGATAGGCCAGCTGTTCCTGCATCAATGCTTCTTCAAGCACACGGGACTGAGCGTTATTGCGATACAAAATGGCGCATTCTGAAAGCGCGGCACCGTTCTGTAAGTGGTGACGAATCTTAGCCACCACAAAGCGGGCTTCATCCACCTCATTAAATGCAGCATATACCGAAATCGGATCACCATCCGCCCCTTCGGTCCAAAGGTTTTTACCCAACCGCCCCTGATTATGTGCAATCAACTCATTTGCCGAGCGCAGAATCGTGGCACTACTACGATAATTCTGCTCCAACCGAATCACGTCGACATCGGCAAAATCATTGCGGAAGTTTTGAATATTCTCGACCCGTGCACCACGCCACCCATAAATCGACTGGTCATCATCGCCAACAATCATCACCTTCGACGAAGTGCCAGCAAGTAAGCGCAGCCAAGCGTACTGAATCGCGTTGGTATCTTGAAACTCATCGACCAAAATGTGCCGAAAGCGTTTCTGATAATGTTCTAAAATGGCTTTGTTATTACGTAAAAGCTCCAAGGCGCGCAGTAATAATTCGGCAAAATCCACCAATCCAGCGCGCTCACAAGCGTCCTGATAGGTGCGATAAATCTCCACCAGTTGACGTTCAATTGGGTTGGAACTCCAATCGATATGCTCAGGTCGCAGCCCTTCATCCTTTTGGCCGTTAATAAACCACATAGCCTGTTTCGGTGGCCACTGTTTCTCATCTAAGTTCATCCCGCGAATGATACGTTTAACCAATCGATATTGATCATCCGAATCGAGGATCTGAAAATCTTCCGGTAATTTGGCATCGCGATAGTGAGCGCGTAACAAGCGATGAGCGAGGCCATGAAACGTTCCGAGCCAGATACCCTGAAAACGTGCCCCCACCAGATCGGCTACACGGTGACGCATCTCTGCCGCTGCTTTATTAGTAAACGTCACGGCCATCAGTTCATAGGGCGAAACCCCTTCAACCTGCAATAAATAGGCAATCCGATGGACCAACACCCGTGTCTTACCACTGCCGGCCCCCGCCAAAACCAACATATTTTGTGCAGGTGCAGCAACCGCCTGCCGCTGCTTCTCATTCAGACCATCAAGCAGTAATGAAATATCCATGGGAGCCTATCGAACGTTAAAACATGTATGAATAGACAGTATACCAACTCTGCTACGGGGTTGCAGTGGCATATTTTTATCAGCTGGAACCAACCCTTCATCTACCATTTCTAAAGTCCAAAAGTAACATGTAGCATATCAATAAAAAAGTTCGTGACTTTAAATATCAATAGCGCTATAAATAATAAAATAGTTTATAGCATTATAATAATTGAATAGTAAATATGATTGGATCACAACTGATTCGATTCAATCACGCTGTAGCATTGCTGGTGCTATTGTAATGAGCTATTTTTTGAGGTTATAAATGGACAACTTGAAATCATTAAAAGCACTATTCATCCACTCTGTTATGTTTTTTTTCTTATATTTTATTGCAATAAACGTTATTGAACTAATTTTAAATCATAAAACACAACCGTACTCATTGAACTCATCATTTTTAGGTTCATTGATTTTCTTTTTACTAGAAACATATAAAACGAGAAGAATAAAAAATTGAATTTAAAATTCAACCTATAAAAAATCATGAGTAAATATTTTGTCATTAGAAGAAATTTTTTATCAATTTCTATACTTATCATTTTAAATAGAAGTATGACATATATTCTATTTAGCGAAAAAATGTCTGCCTATCCAATACCATCTTTAAACGCAATTAAATTTGCAATATCTATCAGCCGTATTGGGCTAAGTGTTTTTTTCTTCGCATTAGCTTTTAGATTATCGTGCTTCTTTTATTCAGAGCACTATACACGTCGTGCGCGAGCCCGTGAAATAGGTATGATTCGTCACTCATTAGTTTATGAAAGTCAATTTGTAAAAAAGTCAAACAATCCCTCAAATCGATTCATCCATAAACAGCTCTTAAGCAAGCAATACTCAACAAGTTACTTTAGAAGTGGTCTATATCACTCCAAAAATAATCCCATATACTTCATGATCAAACATATTCATCTCGTTAGAGATATTTTCCAAAAAACATGTCAACTTTAAAACAAGCCAAGAGATCTTGGCTGTATTATTTATGGTTCTTTTATAAAATTAACTAAAGAAGGTTTACAATCATGTTCAGAACATTTTTGTGTTTTATTTTACTGATCCTCCCTGTAACAAGTTTTGCCAACCTTACGGTAGTGGGGAATAATAACATTGCAAGTAATCAGGTGAAGGCTGTGAAAGTCATGTATATGGCTCCGATAAATAATTATTATATGTCTGAATTAATCGCTGCGATTAATCAAATCAATATTCAATATAAACAGGCTCAACATATCTATCTTTATATCAACACAATGGGCGGGGATATGAATAGTGCTGTGGCGGCATATCAGACGATTAAGAGTTCCGCTATCCCGGTCACCACGATCAATTTAGCAACCATTGCATCGGCGGGAAATGTCATTTTCTGTGCAGGTTCTTCACGGCTAGGGTTTAAACATAGTCAATTTATCTTTCATCCCATCTCTTGGGCATTTAAGGACCATAACAACAACCAAACATTAACCCCTGCAGGGTTAGCCAATATAGAAGAGATGTTAGAAAATACCCAACAGATGGTCACGCCGATTTATCAAAAATGTACTAATTTCACGCCCACAGAGATTAAAAAATTCTTTTATAGTGAAAGCGAAAGACATTATATCAGTGGCAACAAAGCCATTACTCATAAGTTGATCAGCGCTTATGCTACCAAGATGCAGAAAACTCCCGTGAACTATTACATTGCTGATTAAAGTATTTATGAAACGCTATCGCAGAGCCAATCATGGCGTGAAGCAACACTAGATAAGCAGGCCTCTATGCAACACCGAGCCCATAAGCCCCTGCTTTGACCGAAGCCATCATGAAATGCGCAATCATCACGATGGCTCCAACACAACGATTGAGTTGTGCTGATCATGCCTCAAACCAGCAATGCCTCTAACTCAGCAAGGTCGGTCACACTGACATGCGGTAAATGAACAGGACAAGGAGACTGCCGGTCATTCAACCAGACACTTTGATAACCATGACAGAGCGCGCCATAGACATCGGTATGCGGATCATCACCGACATGAGCAATCTGCTCTGGCGGCAACGACAAGGCTTCGGCGGTGGCTTGAAATAGATCAGGATAAGGCTTTTGACGATATTCGCCACCGGCATAATAGATATGGGTAAAATACTCGGCAATCCCAATGCGCTGAATGTCTACATTTCCATTGGTCATCGCCACCAGCGGATAACGTTGGGCCAATTTGGCCAACAATTGATGGCTACGTTCGGGCACACTAAAATCAGAGCGAACAGCAATAAAGGCTTCCATCAGCTCATTAGCGCGTTCCTTAGCATGTGCGACACCTTGCGTTTTTAAGCCCAGCGATAACCAAGCTCGGCGACACTCCGTCACATCATGAATCAGCATCGGATCGTGTTGGAGAACCTTATTCTTATAGATTGTCCAATTGATCCGCTGGCCTAATTCATCCGCTAATGTATCTTCCATCCAGACATTGGCTCGTTTGATCACCGGATGATTGTCATAGAGGGTATCATCCAAGTCAAAACTCAGCGCAACGGGGCGAGACCAACGACGATAAAACTGCATCTATTTTTTACTCCGTTTAGCGCGAGGATGAGCGGCATCATAAACCTTCGCCAGATGCTGAAAGTCTAGATGAGTATATACCTGAGTAGTAGACAGATTGGCATGCCCCAATAACTCTTGCACGACCCGTAAATCACCACTGCCCTCTAGCATATGGGTGGCAAACGAATGGCGCAATTTATGAGGATGGACATGGTTACCAATATGCTGTCGTTTCGCCCAGACATTTAACCGCTGTTGTACCGCGCGAGTCGTCATGCGCCGCTGGCGCATACTAACAAACAACGCTGGCTCTCCCACCGGGCAGATCTGACCACGAACTTTGAGCCATTTTTCAAGGGCTTGAACCGCTTTCGAGCCAAAAGGAACTAATCGTTGTTTACGCCCTTTACCCAATACCAGCAATTCTCGACGTTTTAGGTCAACATCATTAATATTCAGCCCCACGAGCTCGGCCAAACGTAATCCGGAAGCATAAAACAACTCCATAATGGCACGATCCCGCAGCCCTAATAACGAGTGATCATCAATATTAAGCAGTTGTTCTAATGCATCCACATCGAGATTTTTAGGCAATGGCCGTGCCTGCTTAGGCGCACTGAGCGAACGAGCCGGATTGACATCGATGATCCCCTGCTCCAGCATAAACTGATAAAAACTACGCAGTGCAGACAGTTTATTGGCAATCGAGCTGGCACTCAGGTTTTGCCGGTTCATACGCATCGCCATCTGCCGCAGGTCATTTAGACTAACCTTTGTCCAATCACCAATATCCATCTGCTGCAAAATCGCGCCTTGCTGGTTGAGGCTACGCTGATAGCCATCCAGAGTCGCCTCGCTATAGCGTCGCTCACTAGCAATATAGCGCAAGAAGCGATCAACCATTTTTTGCATTGATTCACTGAGCATCACAACCAACCAGTGTCGGTAATAACGTAGCAATCACCTCGCACAACTGTCCCAGCAACAACCCGTCCATGCCCGCCACATAATGATCTGCCTCATCGCTGGCGGCGGCTAGTACGCCCAACCGAGCCCTTTCACCAAGCGGCATAATGGCGACGGATTGCACCTGCTCTGGAGATGCAAATAGTAGCTGTAACTCCCCTCGCGTCAACCGCCCAAAATAGTGTCCCTCGTGGGACAATCGCGTGACCCACAAGTTTTCCATATGCTCGGCAGATAAACTAAATGATTCAAGCGGTTCACCAAGACTCAAATGCGCTTGGTTCAAGCGCAACGACAGTTGACTCAGTCCCAGCTGTTCAACCATCGCACTCTGTAATTTATCCTGTAGGGATGCAAAGTCAGGGCAATGTAACAATTGCGGTAACAAGTCGACATAGACCCTGAAGATCCGTTCATTTTGGCTAGCAACCCCTAATAGGTCGGAAATTTCCGTCTCTAATACGGCAATTTTGTCACGCATTCTCTCCAGCGAGAGTTCAACCAATGAAACGCTGCCACGTTGATGATGAGGAATTCTAAGCCGATCTGCCAGATATGGAAAACGGGTAAAAAAGTCCGGGTTCTGCTGCAAATATTCAGCAACCAGTTCATCATCAAGTAGTAATTGCTCCAGATTGACTTGACTCATAGATTAATCTGTCCATCAAAAACATGTTCCGCAGGCCCAGTCATTTTAACGCAGTGTCCTTCTCCGTCCCACTGGATAAGCAGACGCCCCCCTGGCAACTCTACTTCAACTTTGCTTGCCAATTTCCCTTGCAGTTGCCCCACGACTGCCGCAGCGCAGGCACCAGTACCACAAGCGAGCGTTTCGCCAACGCCACGCTCAAAGACTCGCAGTTTAATCTGCTCCTGATTCAAGATCTGCATAAAACCAATATTAGCACGTTGCGGGAAGCGTTCGTGATTCTCCAAAAGCGGGCCAATGCTCTGCACATCCGCTCCTTGAACATCATCCACTTCGACCACACAATGAGGATTGCCCATTGATACCACGCCACAAAAAAAGGTCTGATCCGCTTCGCGCAGCAAGTAGGTTTTTTCCACTTTATTCGCCCGAAACGGGACTTTACCCGGCTCCAAGATTGGAATCCCCATATTCACCGTCACACGCTCATCATTTTCGATGTGCAACATAATTTTGCCACTGCGAGTACTGACAGCGATATGCTTTTTGTTGGTTAGCCCTTTAAGGCGTACAAACCGGGCAAAACAACGGGCCCCATTGCCGCACTGTTCCACTTCACTGCCATCGGCGTTAAATATCCGATAGTGAAAATCCAGTTCGGGATCATAAGGCGGTTCAACGATCAGTAACTGATCAAACCCCACCCCAAAATTACGATCAGCTAAGCGGGCAATCATGTCATTGGAGAAAAAAGCGTTCTGAGTAACGTTATCCACCACCATAAAATCATTACCAAGACCATGCATCTTGGAAAAATTAATCAGCATTGATCCCCCTTATGATGGCAGCAGATGTTCGCCCAACCACAAGCTTGGGCGAGTTTCACGTTCTCGAACGACATAGGCTTGCTCACCATCAACCAAAATCTCAGCCGCCCTAGGTCGCGAGTTATAATTTGAGCTCATCACAAAACCATAGGCTCCTGCTGAGCGAACTGCCAGTATATCATGGGCCTGAATGGCTAATTTGCGTGATTTACCTAGAAAATCGCCGGTTTCGCAGACCGGTCCTACGACATCATATTCGCGCTCTGGAGCCTGCTGATTTTGCTGCACTGGCACGATATTCTGCCAAGCACCATAAAGAGCCGGACGAATCAGATCGTTCATCGCCGCATCGACCAAGGCAAAGTTTTTATCTTGCCCTAATTTCAGGTATTCCACCTTGGTCAATAAAACCCCCGCATTGGCCATGATTGCCCGTCCCGGTTCAAACAATAAAGTAATATTGCGAGACCCAAGACGCTCATGCAGCACCTTGGCATATTCTGAGGGTGCCGGTGGGACTTCATCGTGATAGGTAACACCCAGGCCCCCCCCCACATCAAGGTGAGCGATCGAAATGCCAACGTCGGCCAGCTGGTCAATTAACAACAACAGTTTATCAACAGCTTCAATAAAAGGCGCCAGTTCCGTCAATTGCGAACCAATATGGCAATCCACGCCATGGATTTCGATCCCCGGTAAACTCGCCGCTGTTTGATAAACGCTCAGCGCCTGTTCATAGGCGATGCCAAATTTATTTTCTTTAAGGCCGGTTGAGATATAAGGATGGGTTTTAGCATCAATATCAGGATTAATTCGCAGCGAAATAGGGGCTATCTGACCACGCGCAGTTGCCACTTCACTGATACGTTCTAATTCGCTCTGCGATTCGACATTAAAGCAAAAAATGCCGGCATCCAACGCTTGGGCAATTTCATCGGCCGTTTTCCCGACCCCAGAGAACACCACTTTGCTCGGATCCCCCCCCGCTTCTATGACCCTTGCCAACTCACCGCCAGAGACGATGTCAAACCCTGAGCCTAATCGCGCCAACAGGTTTAACACCCCTAAATTCGAATTGGCCTTGACCGCATAACAGATCAGATGTTCTCGTTCGCCAGCAGCGACATTAAACGCTTGCCAATGACGCTCAATCGTGGCTCGCGAATATACGTATAAAGGTGTTCCATGTTCTTTAGCAAGGCTCGCCAGAGAAACTTGCTCAGCACACAAAGTACCGTCCTGATAATTAAAGTAATCCAAAAGTCATCCCTCTTGAACGATTGACGCTAGTTATTCGTTTGCAGGTTGTGTCGTCGTATTCTGACTCACACTAGATTTAGCCGAAGGATGCGGTGAATACAGTGGTCCTTTCTGTCCACAACCAGCTAATCCGATCAATAAGCTGGCAATCAATATAATACGAGTTACCATAATATAAGTTTAATCCTGTAAGAAATCCCTTTATCATCGCATCCAAGGCGAGAAAAGCAATAGGATAACTAACATGACAGACAGTGAATTTCACCAATTAGCCGATGATTTTTTCGAGCGCATGGAACAAGCACTGGATGAACATCCGGGCGACATCGATTATGAAGGCGAAGGCGGGCTGTTAAAGCTACTATTTGAGAACGGCTCACACATGGTCATCAACAAGCAGGAACCCTTGCATCAAATCTGGGTAGCCACTAAATCTGATGGCCACCATTTTGAATACCAAGATAACCACTGGGTCGATAATCGTGGTGGTGGTGAGCTCAATGAATTTATCGTCAAGGCTATTGAGCAACAAAGTGGGGAAAGGCTAATACTTAGCTAATCGATTAAGCTTGAATCTGTTGCGCCGGATCTTGCGGCACTGGACTTCGATAAGGACGGACCATCATCGCGCCGTCCTGTTCGACAATGTCATAAAACTGCGGCAGATTAAAATCAATCGGAGCGGCTGTATTACTAAACTGATCGCGACTCGAAGTATAAAACCGATTGATCCCTTGTACTAACTCATCTTTAGAGCCATCGAACTGCTGATACACCTCAACCCGATTTTGTTCATCGACAATATAGATATTTAAATCACTACCAAGCTGCTCAAAGAAATACTGCACCAAGCCTTCGCTGGCTTGAGCGTTAACAATCGAAGGAATCGTCACTGCCTTATCCGCATCCAGACGCAACAACATCGACTCGAGTTTACTGCTCGAATGCTCGGTATAGAAATCGATACTGTTATCCAACGGTTTCACCGATACGCCACGCTCTTCGAAAAAGAGCCCGTATTTATGTTGGCCAAGTACCAATGTTTTTATTTTACGCCGCGCATCCGAGGCAGCTAAACGATAACTGACACACTCAACGAGTAATTTACGGTAGTTGGTCACAATCACTGAGCGGAAATGGTTGCTGTAACAAAACACATCAATATGCTCAGGAGGATTGGCATTGCGATGCATTTTGCTCAAAATGGTCACCAGCGAATCGGTCACCGCTTGCTCTGAGCTAAAATGCAGCGTTCTAACCTCATGCCAAGAATTGCGGTATACCAGATCAATAGAACCAATCAAGCATTCTGCGGGATCCCCAAAAGCAAAAATATCAGGCTCGGCGGCATCAAACTCGATCACTTTTCCGGCCCAGTTGGCCGTTGGGTCAGACTCTAAGTTGAGGAAAATCCCTAAATGACTAATTTCACACGGCCGCGTCAACGCCAAATTCGAAGCGGGCGGGACTTTAACCGGAAAGGCATGCCGGAGATCATCGGTAAATTCTTTTAATTTACTTTTATCCAGATCGCCTGCCTTAACTTTGACATGCAAGCGAGTATCGTTCACCAGCAGTTGATTGAAATATCCCCACGCGACTAATTTGCTAATATACGCGGAGTGCTCCAGCACTTTCTCACCGACCATCATTCGACTTTGCAAAGGCTGACGATACAAATACCACCCTGTTGCATTCGCACTGCCATTGGCCACTTGCACAAAAGAGAGATCGGCCTCAGCCAGCTCGGGGGAAATTTGCGGGTTAATCTGAGTGACTTTACCCGGCAAACTTTCAAAAGCAGCGTATAGTTTACGCGATAAAATACCAATATCTTCTGCGTTAATCGACTCGCTAATGTCATTTAAGCGAGCAAAATGAATCAGGTTTCGATAGCTGAGCATCAAGGCATCCAACAACTCCGAATAAGCCGCTTTGACCTCAACAACGCCCCAGCGCTGACGGGTATTCAGATAACGCAAGCGCTCATCATCCCAATTCCAATCACGCACCAACTGTTTCATCACCTGTCGCGGCCAATCATGATGGCCAAGCAAGTTTGGTAAACTGAAACGCTCGTTGTTTTTCAAATAAAAACAGCGCCGCACTAAATCCAACCGCTTGTAATCGCGAATGCGTTGCAAATATGCAGTCACCCGCTCGAGCATCATAAAATAGGCATCAATACGATAATCGAAGACATCACTGTGCTGAAAACGAGATTTCGTTTCGCAAGCCAACAACCGGGTATTAGGATAATCAGCCGAATACGACTCCATTAACACCAGTTTTAACACCGCTTTATAGGGAGAATCGATCCCTTTATAAAGCTGCCACAACGCAGAACCAAAATATTCTTCGGCTGGGATTTTATCCAGCCCACCTAAATCCAGCCAGTGTTCGTTATCAAAAACACCGTTGTCACGCTGCTGGGCGACAAACGCATCATAACTAATCGGCAAATCAGCGGGCACCGCATACCAAACCAGATGTTTCCCCGCGATGCGTAAACAAGTGCGATAAAATTCATCCAGTAATAGTAAATGTTGAGCACTGCCGCAATTATCAGCTGACAATTCACTAATGGCACCAGATTTAAACTGGTTTTCTTCGACCAGAAAAAAGTTCAGTTCGACCTGACGAGCCGCCGCCCACTCACTAATGGCACTGCATTTGGTCTGCAAAAGAGCGCGTTGCGCGATATTCAGCTCACTGCCATGACACACCCATATATCTAGATCGCTGTCGCTAGATTGACCCATCGACGCGGTACTGCCCATGCTATACAACCCCCAAATTTGTCGGGATTGCGGCTCTTCGGCATTACAGCCAAAATGTTTTTGCAGCATGATCTGATGGCGGGAACTACTCCGGTATAAACTGACACCACAAGGCGTTTCATCACCGACAAATCCAGGCATAGAAGGATGGTTAAAATGCAGCAACAGCGGGATCAGTTCAAATGTCTGACGGGCATTTGAACTCATACTTTGGACAGCAAAAGCTCGTCGCCAGTTACTATACTCAGTGGCCCGAGCTAAATATTTTTCGATATGTTGTTGCAAAACTGGACCTAAAGATTATTAAATGACCACGCTCAGAAATCCCGGTAGTAGAATAGGTGAATCACAATCACAGTGTGACGATGTTAACAGTTTATCTAATATTGGTAAATAAAACTGATGAAAAAACCACCACTAAAATGATGGATATCAATTCTCCCCATGAACTCATATAGATAGGGCATACAAGCAACGCGTCTTGATTACAGATGTTTTTATTTAAGCATGTTATGATGAAATGACTTTTGGCCTGCAAAAGTCAGCTATCGCGGCAACTACAATAATCCGTTACGGTATTTTTTCAAAAAATCGTTCAACCAGAGAGGACTTTCATCGTGTTTACGATTCGAATTGCTACGCGTCAAAGTGCATTGGCCCTTTGGCAAGCCCAATATGTTAAAGATGCGTTGCTTGCCCATCATGACGATATCCAGGTCGAATTTGTTCCGATCACGACACGTGGCGATAAGTTACTCGATACACCTCTGGCAAAAATTGGTGGTAAAGGCTTGTTTGTTAAAGAGTTGGAAGTGGCTATGCTCGAAGAGCGAGCCGATATTGCCGTACATTCCATGAAAGATGTACCAATGGCTTTTCCTGACGGACTTGCTTTGACGACTATCTGCCAACGAGGGAACCCATTTGACGCCTTGGTTAGCCACGACTTCAAATCACTTGCCCAATTGCCACAAGGGGCAATCGTCGGTACTTCTAGTTTGCGTCGGCAGAGCCAGCTCAAAGCATTTCGCCCCGATCTTGAAATAAAAACTCTCCGTGGCAATGTCGGGACTCGCCTTGGGAAATTGGATGCGGGAGAGTACAACGCTATTATTCTAGCCTGCGCGGGCCTTGAACGGCTAAAATTACAAGAGCGCATTACCTGTGTACTTGATGATAAACAGATGTTGCCCGCCTGTGGACAAGGGGCGGTCGGCATTGAATGTCGTAGTGATGATAGCCAACTGCACCAGTATCTGGCACCGTTGGCAGATGCCGATACCCATGATCAGGTACTGGCTGAACGAGCCATGAATACCCGCCTCAACGGTGGCTGTCAGGTTCCTATCGGTGGTTACGCGAGCATTGATGAACACAACCATTTAACGCTCAAAGGGCTGGTAGGAACGACCGATGGCAAAACCCTCATCCAAGGCGAAGTGCGTGGCCCAAGAGAAAATTATCAACAACTAGGTGAGCAACTAGCCGAAGAGTTATTAAACCGAGGCGCTCGCCAAATATTACAGGAACTTGGTGGTGATCCCGTTTAACATTCATCTGTTATTGACTCGCCCTCAACCAGCGTGTTCTCAAGATTGCCAACGGCTTCAATCACTTGGCTTTGATGCCAAGGCGGCCCCGCTCCTTGCATTTGAAGCCATGCCAACGTTAACGGGCGCCGCGTTGGACGATTATTTAGCAGGTTTTGATATCATCATCGCCCTCAGTCCACGCGTTTTTACATTTTTAACACCAACGCATTGGCCCAATAGCCGATATATCGCCATTGGCCAGAAAACCGCTAAAACTTGGCAAGCCTGCAATCTCAATGTCACGTGTCCAGAGCACGCCAATAGTGAAAGCCTCTTGGATATGCTGCAAAACCAAGCACCACCAACCGCGCGCATTCTTATTTTACGCGGAGAAACTTCGCGGAACTGGCTACCTGGACAGCTAACAGCCATTGGATTTCAGGTCAATGAATTGTGCTGTTATCGGCAAATTCCTCAGTCGATCACAGCAGTACAATTTCACCACTGGCAAACTACTAATATAAACTTCATTGTCTGCACCAGTGCATTGCAGGTCAGCACACTTATTCAACAAGCCCATTTAGCAACCATGCAAGACTGGCTCAGTGAATGTACTCTCATTGTCCCCAGCAAAAGAATTATACAAATGATCGATTTTCCGTTTCGCCATGTGTATAACTGTGGAGGGGCCCATGTTGATGCGCTTATCGATACTCTCAGATCTATTGTTTAAGGAACCTCTATGTCCGATCAATCATCTCAACCTATTGTAGAGCAACCGGAATCGAAGCCTTCTAAAGGACCATGGGTTCTTGCTGCTGTTGCGCTTATTGTATCGGTCGCGGTAGGCGGATATGGCTGGCAGCAGATACATGGAATGACCCAACAAGTGCAACAATTGAGTGAACAAAACGCCCAATTACAAAGCACTTTAAGCTCGGCACAAACCACTGCAGCCAAACAAGCCGCGCAGTTACGCGCCCAATTGGCGCAAAACCAGCAAGATCTGAAAACGCAGAGTAGTCAAAGCCGAATCGTGCTCAGCCAGATGCAAAACACGACGCAAGCACTCAAACAACAGCTGGCCAACCTGAATATTCATGACTTAAACCAATGGCGGCTGTACGAAGCCCAGTATTTAGTGCACTTAGCAGCCCGCAAAGCTTGGCTTGAAGGTGATATTACTTCAGCCATTGCGCTCCTTAAAAGCGCCGATAAAGGCATTGCGCAGTTACACGATCCCAAATATATTCCACTGCGCCGGGCCTTGGCCGATGACATCAATCAACTTGATTCACTACCCAAGGTTGATATTGAGGGCATCATGATTCAGATAAACAGCCTGCGTGAGCAGATTGCCCATCTGTCGCTCACTCGGGTGAATCTTCCCAAAGTGAGCGATGCAGCGGTGCCAAGTGAGCAAAAACCATCGTGGAAAACGCGACTGGCAGACAGCTGGCATAAATTTATCAATCAGTTTGTCACCGTTCGCCGCCGAGATAGTGATACCAAACCATTGCTCGCGCCAGAAAAAGCTTGGTACCTAAAACAAAATTTACAGCTACAATTACAGCAGGCGGCACTGGCAGCAGGAAATCATCAGTCCAAACTGTATAAGCAGAGTTTAACGCAGGCCAGTCAATGGCTGTCCCAATACTTTACGCACAACCCTGCGGCGGAGCATTTGGTAAACGCCATTGCTCAGTTGCAAAAACAATCCGTTGCAGCCGTTAAGCCGGGCCAGCTCAATAGTGTCGAACTGATCGACAAGGCCGTTGATCAGATTAGCCAGCAAGATTCGTCCAAGGAGGAGGCTAAATGATTCGGCTATTTTTATTACTTTTGGTCGTCGCCGCAGGCATGATTGCCGGGCCGTTACTGGAAGGTCATCAAGGTTACATTTTAATCGCCTTCGGCCATTACACCATTGAAATGTCAGTCGTAGGTGGCGTGACCGCGTTGGTTGTCATTTATATTCTAGTGCAACTGCTCAGTGCCTTAATTAAGCAACTCTGGCAAGTCTTTCCGGGATTGCGCTATGGCATGAAAAATCGCAAACAGGCGATAGCGCGTAAACAAACGCAGGAAGGTTTGCTATCACTGTATCAGGGTGATTATGAAAATGCGCATCAACAACTGGCAAAGTCAGCCAAAAGCAGTGATTCCCCCTCATTGAACTACCTGTCTGCCGCGCGCGCAGCTGCCAATCAAGGGGAACTCAAATTAAGCGACAAACTACTCGCAAAAGCCGATAAGAAAAGTGGCGATTCACAAACTCGTCAAGCGGTTTGGTTGGCAAGAGCCAAACTAAAACTGGAAAGTGGTGATATTGAAGCCACGCGCCAACTGTTAGAACAATTACCCAGCAATCAACAGCATCGCCCTTCGGCAATGCAAATTCATTATCAGTTGGCTAAAGCCGACCACGATTGGGACAAACAGTTAGAACTGTTAGAGCATTTAAGTAAATTCCAACCCGAACGCTGGCAAGAAGAGCTGGAATATAGCTATCGGGGGAAATTCAATCAACTGGCGAGCGCAAGTGAGGGCGAATTCGAAAGCTTTTGGCATAACCTCTCACGCAAGTTAAAACAGCAATCGTGGTTATTACGCGCCGTTTTACCGGCTTTGCTCAAATTACAGCGGACCGATCTCATCACCAGTCTGCTCAAAAAGCAGATCAAACAAAAAGATCCAACCAGCTTATCGATATTGCCACGCTTGCCCAAAGAACAAGCGACGCAGTTCATCAGTCAGCTGGAATCGTTAAGCAAAAATGACCCGCAAAATACCACCCTATTAACCGTACTGGGGGCCATTTACATTCTCAATAGCCAATTAGACCCTGCCAGCGAGGCGCTTAAAAAGAGCCAAGAGATTTCTCCCAGTGCCCGAAACTGCAAACTTTTAGGAGATATCAGTGCTGCTCGCCATGAATCTGAACAGGCACTGAGTTGGTATCAGCAAGCATTTCAGCTGCGCACAACCGAGACATCTAATTAAATAAATTCGTATGCATCGCCATGCAGCTGGCTGGCAATCAGACCTTTAGCGAAAAAGGCATCGCGAGCAACGGCGGCCATTTCAAAACGCCCTGCAACATATACATCGACGTCTTTAAGTGATGCAAAATCACTTAAGACCGCTTCGTGAACTAACCCTGTATGATACTGCCATTGCGCAATCGGCTGTTCAATCACTGGATTAAATTGAACCTGACCAGCATCGTGCCATTGTTGCGCCAACTCGTATAAATACAATCCACCGAGGTTCCGCCCCCCCCAATACAGATAGACATTCACCGAATGTGGCATCTGATTAAGGGCTTCAATCAACGCTTTGGCATAGGAAAATCCAGTCCCACCAACCATGATCAGAACATCCCGTTCTGGTGTCTGTTCGATCACTGACCGGCCAAACGGCATCTCAATATCAATCTGTCCTTCAGTGCGCATGCGCTCTAACACTTGACCAGCGTATAAGTTCTCTGGGGTAGCGCCAATATGCAACTGCAAATGTTGCTCTCCTGGGGCATTTGCGATTGTAAACGGGCGCTTATCATCATTTGCCATAACCACCTGCAGATATTGTCCAGCAATGTAGTCAAAGCTTTGCTGAGGTTTTAATACAACGTCATAAACATCATCTAAAATAGGACTCAGCAACTCAACTTGGCAATTCATCCGTTCCATGCAAACTCCATCATTTTAATCGTATCCCTATATTAACACTTCCGAGCATTAACTATTAGCATACGTTTTTATAACAACATTTAACTTTCAGTGCATTACACCCGATCACCGCAGACTAATCAATGCCTAGTGACGGCCAAATCGCATCGACTCGCTGTTTGACTTCTGCATCCATCTCAATGGCTTCCCCCCATTCACGATTGGTTTCACCAGGCCATTTATTAGTGGCGTCTAACCCCATTTTAGAACCCAGCCCGGTGACCGGGGAGGCAAAATCTAAATAATCGATCGGTGTATTTTCCATCAACACCGTGTCCCGAGCAGGATCCATACGGGTTGTAATCGCCCAGATCACATCTTGCCAATTGCGCGCATTAACATCGCTATCACAAACAATCACAAATTTAGTATACATAAACTGGCGTAGAAACGACCAAACCCCCATCATTACCCGCTTGGCATGACCGGGATATTGTTTTTTCATGGTCACGACAGCGAGCCGATAGGAGCACCCTTCTGGGGGGAGATAAAAATCGACAATCTCAGGAAACTGCTTTTGGATAATCGGTACAAAAACTTCATTCAGTGCTTTACCCATCACCGCCGGTTCATCAGGCGGCCGACCGGTATAGGTAGAGTGGTAGATCGGATCTTTGCGATGGGTCATATGTGTGATGGTAAATACTGGGAACGTATCCGTTTCATTATAGTAACCCGTGTGATCGCCATAGGGACCCTCGACGGCTTCTTCCCCCGGCATCAAATAACCTTCCAGCACAATCTCAGCGGTTGCCGGAACCTGCAGATCACAACTGATACATTTAACCACTTCCGTGCGCGAACCGCGCAGTAAACCAGCAAAGGCATATTCTGAGAGCGAGTCAGGTACTGGCGTCACAGCTCCCAGCGTCGTCGCCGGATCACATCCTAAAGCCACAGCAACCGGGTATGCTTTGCCCGGGTTGACCTCTTGCCATTCACGATAGTCCAGCGCCCCTCCCCGGTGCGAAAGCCAACGCATAATGAGCTTATTTTTACCCAACTTTTGCTGGCGATAAATGCCGATATTCTGACGCTTCTTAAACGGCCCCTTCGTCACAGTTAGCCCCCAGGTTACTAACGGAGCGGCATCTTTGGGCCAACAGGTTTGAATCGGTAATTGATCTAAATCGACGTCCTCCCCCGATAAGACAACCTCCTGACAAGGTGCTTTGCGGCGAGTTTTAGTCGGCATATTCAGAACCTGCTTAAAAATGGGCAGCTTCTCCATGATCTCCTGCAAACCGCGTGGTGGTTCGGGCTCTTTTAAGTAAGCCAGCCACTGACCGATATCACGAAGCTCACTGGTCTGCTCACGCCCCATGGCCAACGCTACTCGCTCTTCACTACCAAATAAATTGCCCAACACCGGCATCTTATGGCCTTTGACACTCTCAAACAAAAGTGCAGGCCCTTGTTTTTTAAGGGTTCTATCGCAGATTTCGGTCATTTCCAAATATGGATCAACCGTTTGGTGAATTCGCTTTAACAGTCCTCGTGATTCGAGCAAAGCGATAAATTCACGTAGATCTCGGTATTTCATTCTCTCCCCTTAAATCTGAATCAATTTATGAAGGTGCAGTACATTAAGCGCTTGTTGATGATATGGACCTTTCTCTTTTTGCTGGAGTAAGTATAAGCGCGCTTTAGGATATCGCTTAGCCAAAAGTGCCATTGCATCAAAGCTATAAAATATTAGGTGTTTGTTATCGAGTAGTTTCTTAAAGATGGACAATGCCTGTTGTGGATCATAGTGCGCCGCTATCGCATGCAGTGTATCCACACTATATTGATCGACTGGCCGAGCAAATAACAGAGCCAGTAGCTTTTCATCTTTAAGATGATAGGCAATCGCAGCCAGAACACTATTATCTGGGAAATAATAATGATGTTCAGTGATTTTTTGCCAGCTACGGCGTAGTTGCTTAGGATCCAGCTGTGAAAGTGCGTACACGACATTTTGCTGCTCGGAAAAGAGCGCTGGATTATCTTTGCTAAATATCTGCTGCCAGGGAAGTGTTCCTTCACGCAGTTGATTTGCATATTGCTGGCGACGCTTCACAATTCGCCAATGGTTTAAAATCGCCCGGGCAAGTGCTGGATAATCGTAGCGAGGACGCACAACTTGATAGCCATCTATTAACGTCGTCTCACTCAGTGTTGGTCGCTCTTTAGCAATGGTCTGCAACCACGGAATAAGCGCCTTAGCGGGTTTAGGATCTAATTGATAATATTGACTGAGCAACACATACAATAGTGGTTCACGCTTTTTTGCGGGCAAAATTGGAATGTGATACTGCAACCAAGACAGATTATGATTCACCAATGCCTGACTCGCTCGATTGAGCAATGGCAAACTGTCATCAAATGTTTTTTTACCCCACGCCAATGTTGATAGCGTCAGCAAAGCAAAGGCACATCCGATATAGAGCAGGTTTCGAGTCATGGTAAATAAGCGGCATCTATCGCAAAAAGCTTATCATAGCATGCTCTGGGCCGCTGCCCACGCATAGCGTGTTTAAATCCTGGCCAATAAAAAGACCGACTCGGTGGTCGGCCCATTATAAGCATCAACGATTATTTTTTCTTCATTGCATCAAAGAATTCATCGTTGGTTTTAGTCATTGCAAGTTTATCGATGAGAAACTCCATCGCATCAATTTCATCCATTGGATGAACAATTTTACGCAGGATCCACATCTTTTGTAATTCGTCGGCGGTGGTCAGTAACTCTTCGCGACGCGTCCCAGAACGGTTGATATCAATGGCAGGATAAACCCGTTTTTCAGCAATTTTACGACTTAAGTGCAGTTCCATATTACCGGTACCTTTGAACTCTTCGTAAATCACTTCGTCCATTTTCGAACCCGTATCGATCAATGCAGTCGCAATAATGGTAAGGCTTCCGCCCTCTTCAACATTACGCGCAGCACCAAAAAACCGCTTCGGACGGTGCAGCGCATTCGCATCAACACCACCGGTGAGCACTTTCCCTGAAGATGGAATAACGGTGTTATAAGCACGCGCTAAACGAGTGATAGAGTCAAGCAAAATCACCACATCTTTTTTGTGTTCAACTAAGCGTTTGGCTTTTTCAATCACCATTTCAGCCACCTGCACGTGGCGGTTGGCCGGCTCATCAAAGGTCGATGCGATAACTTCCCCTTTGACCAGACGCTGCATCTCGGTCACTTCTTCGGGACGTTCATCGATTAAGAGAACCATCAATTCGCATTCAGGATGGTTAAATACAATATTTTGGGCAATGTTCTGCAGCAACATCGTTTTACCCGCTTTAGGCGGAGCAACAAGTAGGCCACGCTGACCTTTGCCGATCGGTGATGCTAAATCCAGAACACGTGCTGTAATATCTTCAGTTGAACCATTGCCCCGCTCCATCCGTAGCCGTTTGGTTGCATGCAGCGGTGTTAAGTTCTCAAACAACACTTTGTTGCGAGAATTTTCCGGCTTGTCATGGTTCACTTCATTAATTTTCAATAACGCAAAATAGCGTTCACCATCTTTAGGCGGACGAATTTTTCCGGCAATAGTATCACCAGTGCGTAGGTTAAAACGGCGGATCTGACTTGGCGATACGTAAATATCATCAGGTCCAGCCATATAGGAACTGTCTGCACTACGCAAAAAGCCAAATCCATCTTGAAGGATTTCTAGCACGCCGTTGCCAAAAATATCTTCGCCACTTTTGGCGTGTGCTTTCAGGATTGAAAAGATTATGTCTTGTTTACGTAGTCGGGCAAGATTTTCCAGCCCCATCTTCTCGCCTAGCGAGACCAGATCGTGGACCGGCGTGTTTTTCAGCTCAGTTAGATTCATAATGGTGAGTTTCTTGATTGGTTAGAGATAAACCCCTAAACAGTGTTTATTTTTCAGATTTCGTTTAATCAAAAAGTAATGATAAGTGATTCGCTACAGACTGAAGTATGGAATGGGCCTTTGGGTCGGCACAGAAACTTCGAATAAATAAATTAGCACCGATGCAAGAGAAAATCCAGTAAATTTAATCAATAAAGCAGACTCATTAACTAAGTCTGCTTGGTTCTGGTCTTTATTAAGAATACAAATTAAATGTTTTCGTTAATAAATTCATGTAATTGCTGCTTTGATAGGGCACCAACTTTAGTCGCGGCCACATTACGATCTTTAAAGATCATCAAAGTAGGAATACCACGAATCCCATATTTAGGCGCTGTTTCAGCCTGTTCATCGATGTTCAGTTTAGCGATTTTTAGCTTACCAGAAAATTCCTCTGCGACTTCTTCGAGAATAGGTGCAATCATTTTGCATGGACCACACCATTCTGCCCAAAAGTCTACAAGGACTGGCCCCTCTGCATTGAGAACATCGTCTTCAAAGCCTGAATCAGTTACATGAACAATGTTGTCGCTCATCAGTTACTCCGGGTTACAATATGTAGGTCACAAAAAGTAAAAGTACTTTTCGTAATATTAGTCGTTCTATTTGAATAGATCCTGCTTATTATTGCAACCCTAACCTGATATGCTTTAGTAATGAGTAAAAAACACTTAACAGACCAGAAATTTGCCAATCTGGACCTCCAACCACAAGTGCTTAAAGCACTGGAGCAGCAAGGCTACGAATATTGCAGTGCTATTCAGGCAGAAAGTCTGCCGATTTTACTGCAAGGAAACGATATTGCCGGTCAGGCGCAAACCGGGACTGGCAAGACTTTAGCGTTCTTAATTGCCACATTTAACCACCTGCTGGTCACTCCCGAATTACCGCAGCGTCAAACCAATCAGCCTCGCGCGGTGGTGATGGCACCTACGCGGGAATTAGCCATTCAAATTCACCGTGATGCCAAAATACTGGCTAAAGAGACCGGACTAAAAATGGGGTTAGTCTACGGCGGTGAAGGTTATGAAAGCCAGCGCCAAGTTCTCGATGAAGGTGTAGATATACTGATCGGCACCACCGGGCGGATGCTCGATTACTACAAACAGGGGATTTTTGATCTTAAAGCCGTGCAAGTATTGGTGCTTGATGAAGCCGACCGGATGTTCGATTTAGGATTTATCAAAGATATTCGCTATTTAATCCATCGAATGAGTACTCCGAAAGAGCGATTAAACATGCTATTTTCCGCAACCTTGTCGTATAAGGTCAAAGAACTAGCATTCGAACACATGAATGAACCGAAACACATTGTGATCGAACCAGAACATATGACCAGTGAGCGGATCTCTGAAGAGCTATTTTATCCATCTAATAACGAAAAAATGGCGCTATTCCAAACTATCCTTGAAGAGGAATGGCCCGACAAAGCAATTGTGTTTGCCAATACCAAACATCGCTGTGAAGAGATTTGGGCCCACTTAAAAGCCGATGGCCATCGCGTCGGAATGCTTACGGGTGACATTGCTCAACGTAAACGCTCAAAAATCTTAGAGCAGTTTACCCAAGGCAGTATTGATATTCTGGTCGCAACCGATGTTGCAGCGCGTGGACTACATATTCCCCATGTTACGGTTGTCTTTAACTATGACCTGCCTGATGATGCAGAAGACTACGTTCACCGTATTGGCCGAACAGGTCGCGCGGGGGAAACCGGCAAAGCAATCAGCTTAGCCTGTGAAGAGTATGTCTTCAACTTGCCAGCTATCGAAGAGTACATCAAACATACGATCCCGGTCACCCAGCACAATCCTGAGGCAATTTTAGATGACCTGCCAGCCCCGGTAAAAATTCACCGTTCACGTAATAATAACCGTGGCGGTAGTAATAAAAAAAATGGTGACAGGTCCCGGCGCGGCAATTCTCGCAACCGTCGGCGCAGTAATAGTGGCTCGCACAACAGCCATGCCAAACAAGCTTAGGAGTCAAATGTGACGTCGCCCTTGTACGCTGCTATTGATTTAGGTTCGAACAGTTTCCATATGTTGATCGTACGCGAAGTCGATGGTGCCGTGCAGACCGTTGCGAAAATCAAGCGGAAAGTCCGTTTAGCTGCCGGGCTGGGTGAAGATAATCAGCTAGATGAGGCCGCGATGATGCGCGGTTGGCAGTGCTTAAGCCTGTTTGCCGAACAGTTACAGGATATCTCGCCACCAAATGTCGTGATTGTTGCCACAGCCACGCTGCGTCAGGCTGTCAATCGAGAGCAGTTTATCGGTAAGGCTGAGCGGATTTTAAACCATCCGATTCAGGTGATTAGTGGCGATCAGGAAGCCCAAATCATCTACCGAGGCGTCGCCTGCACCAGCAGCGGACGCGGTCAACGTCTGGTGATTGATATTGGTGGCGCCAGTACCGAACTCATTATTGGTGAGAAAAATCGGACCCTGCTACTTAACAGTCTCCATATGGGGTGCGTCACTTGGCTTAACCGCCATTTTAACTTGTCGGAACCCCTCACCAAAGAGCAGTTTAACCACGCGATCACGGCTGCCAAGGCAATCTTATCGCCTTATTTGAGTAGCTATCGACGTCTCGGTTGGCAAAGCTGTATCGGCGCCTCCGGTACGATTCAAGCCGTTCAGGAAATCATGTTGGCTCAGCAGTTAGGCGAGCCAATGACGCTGAAAAAGCTTTATCAACTACGCAATCAAGTATTAGCCTGTGGACAACTTGAACAGTTACAGTTAAATGGTTTGAGTGCTGATCGAACCCCTGTTTTTCCAAGTGGCTTGGCGATCTTAATCGCATTGTTTGAAGAGCTTAAAATTAAGCAGATGAGTTTGGCTGGCGGCGCTCTTCGTGAAGGATTGGTCTATGGATTGCTCAGTCAACAAAGCTCATCGAGTGTACGCACACAAACTGCGCAGAGTTTTCAAAAACGCCATCGAATCGATGCCAAACATGCGCAACTAGTATGTGATTATGCGCTCCAACTTGCCGCACAAGTCACCCCCGGATTGGATCACCATGAGCGGCAAATGTTGCGTTATTCTGCCATGTTTCACGAGGTCGGACTTAACATTGAATTTAAGCGCGCCCCAGAGCATGCTGCATATATTATCGATCACAGCGACCTGCCAGGTTTTAGTCTAGAACAGAAACATCTGATTTCGGCTATCTTGCTCAATCAACGTGACAGTTGGCAACTGATACCGCTCAAACGCCAGCGTGCCGTCACCTACTCACGCGCATTGATGTTAACCCGGATACTGCGTATCGCCATTATCTTAAGTATGCGCCGCTCTCAGCACCAGTGCTTATCGATTAATTTGCTCCAACAGATTGATAATCCAAACCACTGGACCCTCAATATGCCACCGGGTTGGTTAGATGATTATCCGTTGCGTAGCGCTGAATTACAGCTTGAACAACAGAATCAACCCGAGGCAGACCTCACTTTGGAAATTAACGAACTTATCGCCTAATGCAATAATCTGCTTGGTACAGTTGATTAAACGGCGAACTAAATTGCAACATAGCCTGAACCACTGGCAATGGTTCGTCATGAAGATTTGCCACCTGTGCCACGGTACAACCAAGCGAAAACGGGTACTGCCAGCCAAGATTTGCCATGGGTTCAAAGCCAAAACGCGGATAATAATCAGGCAACCCCATCACAACTAATGCATCGTAATTGCGCAGACGCAACTGTTCAATCCCCACCTTCACCATAGCCGAACCAATACCATCTCCTTGATATTTTGGAATCACAGCCATCGGCTCTAAAATCATCATTCGTAATTGTTCTTCGCCAGCCAACGAGATAGGACTTGCGAACAAATGGCCGCTAACATGTCCATCAACCTCAGCAATCAACGACAAAAATTCCGTTTGCACGGCGCGAATGGCTTCAACAAATTTCGCTTCTTGAGGGCGTTGAAATACCTGAATATAAATCTGGCGAATCGCATCATAATCGCTTGGTCGAGCAATACGAAATGTTGGGCTCAAACTACTCATTAAATCGTACTCCCTAATAACCGGTATCGGGATTGCTTCACAGACAAAAATCCTCCTTGATTGCTCCGATAGTCATCGAACACCATGGCTGTTATCAAAATCTATTTAAGCATAGAAGCTTTATCGCCGATTTGTTATAAACAATCCAACTTGGCAAGAACTTTGAATTTAGCACTGAAAGAGTTGGTACGTAAAACACAATTCCCCCACACACCAAGCAGCCTGTGATAAGATTTAGCGCTTTCGTCCTCTGGTATTGTTGGTAAAGGATTTAATCAGTCATGGGCTATGAATGGCTCGCTCTTATCTCAGCTGCACTCTGGGCTTTAACCAGCCTGATCTCTGTCACTCCGGCCCAACACTTAGGGGCATTTAGCTATAGCCGGTGGCGGATGGCTGTCGTCACTGTAATTTTAGCACTGTTAAGCCTATTTACGCAGGGCCTGAAGAGCATTCATGGTGTCGATTTTATTTGGCTTATCAGCTCCGGTGTGATTGGGATCTTCTTCGGTGATACAGCCTTGTTTGCCTGTATGAATCGAATTGGTCCACGTCGTGCACAACTTTTATTTACCTGCAATGCAATTTTTTCGCCCGTGTTTGGGATTCTGTTTTTTCACGAAACACTCTCGTTGACTCAACTCGCGGGGGCGACATTGTTATTAATCGGTGTCGCATTGGCAATTCTATTTGGTAGAAATCAATCCAATCGCTGGGAGGCTATCCGTGGTCCATTGATGATCGCCATTTTACTGGGATTAGCCTCAGCATTGGGTCAAAGTTTAGGCTCAGTCTTAGCCAAACCGGCGATGCACGCAAATACCGATGCCATATCAGCTTCCATGATTCGCATGGCTTCAGCATTGCTCGCGCATCTCATTTTATGGTGGCGAGCCCCCCAGTTGGCTCGCTCTATCCATCCCATGAACCGTTCCATTTTCAAATATGTCTTTGCCAATGGTTTTCTGGCAATGGCGGTGGGTATGACATTAATTTTATACGCACTACGCCATGGCGATGTTGGGTTAGTCGCACTATTTTCAGCCACAACACCGATCATGATCTTACCCATGCTGTGGTTCTATACCAAACAAGCCCCTACACGCAGTGCCTGGGTCGCTTCGGCGTTGGTCGTCGTTGGGACCGGATTTCTTTTATAATTCTACCAAAAGGTTAACAACCTAAACGACCTCTCAACAACGAAGCGATGATGAGCGGTCGTTACGCTTACCAATATGGTTGGACTATCTTCGCAACAGTGGTAGAGCACAGAGTTGACTCGTCCGCTAGAGCGGCTAAATGCTATGGATACAAACGGATTATTCCGTAAGACTTTACTGACATAATTTGACCATAACATTCAACCAACCCTAACGGCCAATGCACAATACATTCATCGAAGCACGCTGGAATATCGTCTTAATAAGGTTCACGATCTGACAGGGCTGGATATCCGCAATCACTTTTTTGATCACATGTTATGGTAGATCGGATTGCAACTTAACGAGGCACTCAGCCAACAATAATACAGTGCTTTCTTATTCATCCAGCCTTCATTAAACTAGCTTTACCATATTATTGATTAATGATTACTTGTGGAACAAAGCTCGCAAGCCAACGCTCATCAAGCACCACAACCCGATCGCACCGAAAAAAGGCTGTCTACTCTTGAAAAAGATAAGATGCGGCTTTGGAAAATGTACAATGACCATCATGCGCAACTCGATCAACTGACGCATAGACTGGATGAATTAAATCAAATGCAGGGTCAACAACTGCAGAGTGAACAACAATTCAATCAGCAAAGTGGGCAACTTCACCAAGAGTTAAAGCAGCTCTCATATACATTGAAACGCACTCGCAGACTATTATATCTGGCGGTCATTTTATTGTTGTTAGTGAGTATTAGTCAGGTTGACTGGCAGCCATTGTGGCATGCCAGTCAACAGGCATTTAGCTTACTGCAGGCTCGAATGGCCAGCTAGCGAATCTAGGATCGGACAATCAGGCAAATTGTTTCCGGCGCAGCACCCTACCAGTTGATGCAAGCTATCACGGAGTTTCGACAACTGTGCAATACGCTCTTCGATCTCATTTAAATGCGTTGTGGCAATGCGTCTCACATCTGATGAGGCCCTATTTTTATTGACATAAAGCGAAAGTAATTGCTCACATTGCTCTAAACTAAAACCGATTTTTCGACAATTCCCTAAAAACCGCAATTGGTCCAATTGGGCCTGACTGTAACTGCGATAACCATTATCCGCACGTCGCGCCCGAACCAATCCAATGTCATGATAATATCGAACCGTTTTTACCGATAAACCACATCGCTTTGCAACTTCGCCGATCTTCATGATTTTTCCCCCTGCCGCCTATCATCAAATGAAAGCACCCACTCAATGGCGGGATGGCCGCCAACGTGTCAAGCGAACGGAGTTAGTGACCACTGACACAGAACTAAGCGCCATCGCAGCCCCAGCAATCGCTGGGTTGAGCAAGCCACAAGCCGCTAACGGAATGCCAATTACGTTATAGCCAAATGCCCAAAATAAATTCTGTTGGATAATCCGCCAAGTTTGACGAGCCAGACTCACCGCATCGGCAACCAACAACGGTTCATCCCGCATCAACGCAACATCAGCACTCTCAATCGCTAGATCACTCCCGCTGCCCATCGCAATACCAACATCAGCCTGTGCTAAGGCAGGCGCATCGTTCACGCCATCCCCCACCATCAGCACATGATGGCCTTGCTGCTGACGAGTTTTGACCTCGTTAAGTTTATCTTGAGGTTTAAGTTCACCTTGCCAATCAGTGAGTCCCAATTGGTGCGCTAAAACATCGGCAACGCGCTGCTGGTCCCCCGTTAACATCACACTTGCGACACCAACACGCTGTAACTGGGCAATCGCGGCCGCGGCATCTTCACGAACCGGATCCGCCGTTGCGATAATCCCCTGTATTTTGCCATCAATCGCCACATAAATACTCGAACCACTGGCGTCCATCGCCGCCATTCGCTCTTGCCAACGCTCGCTGAGCGCGATGTTAAATTTCTCAAGCAGCGCCTGATTCCCAATCAGTATATTAGTCTGATCATCGTTATCAAGCTTGGCTGAAATACCCATACCAGGATAGCTATCGAAATGGTCCAACTCTATCAAGGGCTGGTCATTGGCCGCTAACATAGCTTTTGCCAACGGATGTTGACTGCCCTGTTGAGCACTCGCAACTAATTGCAATAACAGCGCTTGGTCGCCATCACACGCAACAGCATGAAGTTTCGGCTCACCCACTGTTAGCGTCCCTGTTTTATCAAAAATAACCTGGTCAACCTGCCGAGTTTTCTCCAATGCATCAATATTGCGATATAAAATACCATAGCGAGCACCACTGCCCGTCCCTGCCACTAACGCCGTTGGAATCGCTAATCCCAATGAACAAGGGCAGGCGATGACCAAAACAGAAATAGCAGCAATGCCACCATTGGCCCAATCGTCGAAAACGAAGCCCCAAACCAATAAGCTTACAACCGCAACGCACAATACAATCGGCACAAAATAAAAGCTGATTTTATCGGCCAATTTTTGCACAGGTGCTTTACCCGATTGGGCATCGCTGACCATCTGGATCATTCTTCCCAAAGTACTGTCTTCGTTGGCTCGGGTCACTTCGATTTTAACTAGCCCTTCACCATTAAGACTTCCCGCCAGAACATTGTCGCCTTCAGGGTGAGCAACCGGTTCACTTTCACCGGTAATGAGCGCCTCATTAAACGCTGAACTGCCCCAGCGAACGATCCCATCGGCAGGAACTTTTTCACCAGGTTTGATCAATAGCCAATCGCCCACTTTCAGGCTATCGACACTCACATCGACGCTATTATCACCATCAATCCGATGGGCCTGCATCGGTGCTTCATTAATGAGCTCGGAAACCGCTTTAGCCGCACGCGCTTTCGCCCGGGACTCAAGGTACCGCCCAAACACAATGAGCGTAATAATGACTGCCGCCCCATCAAAATACAGATGTTGCGAATAGCCAGTTAAATAAAGCCAGACACTATATCCATACGCAGCGAACGTTCCCATGGTTACCAGTGTATCCATGCTGCTCGAACGATTACGTAGCGCATGCCAGGCGCCTTTGATAAACGGCCAACCAATGACAAATTCCACCGGAGTCGCTAACAGCCACTGCCAGCCCCCCGGAAGAGCGGCGATAGGAACGATCATTGGCACCAGGAGCGGGATTGTCAGCACAATGCTCACGACCAATCGCCATGGAAAATCCGCGCTCGTTTTCGGTGCCTCAGGCTTTACCGCAGAAGAGTCGCCTTCTACTTCGTAGCCTGCATTTTCAATCGCCTGTCTAAGCGTACTCTCTAAGCCAAGGCCCGCAACAGTTGTGATATTGGCTTGGCCAAGCGCATAGTTCACTTCGGCATGAATCACCCCAGGAACTTTAGCCAGTGCGCGTTCCACCGCAGCAGAGCAACCTGCACAACGCATCCCTTTAATGTGCACTAAGCTCTCTTCAGTTGCTGCTGGGTAACCCGCTTTATCCAGAGCTTCAACAACCTCCCCTAATGAATTAAGGTCATCTAGTTCGATATGCGCTTGGTTAAGAGCTAGGTTCACACTAGCGGTTTTCACCACACCCAGATCATTGAGCGTTTGCTCGACTCGGCTTGAGCAGCCAGCACAACGCATCCCTTCAACAGGGATCGTTAATGAATCAGACATTGTCATCTCCTCATGGTCACTTTTGGACACGCATTCACTATAAACCTTCCCACAACAGTAAGGTCAAGTTGTTCTACAATCTAAAGAAGGAGCTATTTCAAGAGACCACTACAATGCAGCGCAAGATACGCGAGAGGAAGTCAGACTATTTCGCAACAAATCCCCCCGTAATCCACCTTAATTGGGACATTTTACTGCGTCATGAACCGCAAGAGGAACAGAGCCCAAATGTCAGCACATAAGAGCCTCAAAGATGCGGATAAAAATCGCTTTTATTCGTTCGTTATACAGCAAAAAACTTGCCAGAATATACTGATTTTATCTGGATAAAAGTTGATAATTTAGGACTTAAACGTCAGGAAATGTTAGAATGGTATAAAACTCGCTATATGCTTTTAAACATGATTCTGAGTCTATGGCACTGTATCAAAAGTAGCCTCAGATTAAGCTTTTGTGGTAATGCTCAATAAGTGTGATGATTCAGCCTCCAGAACGATTATTTTTTGGCCATGAATATTCAACATACCCTAGAGTTTATCCGCCTTCCAGTATAAAATAATCGGTCATTTCGAGATCTAATGGAGTTGCGTGTGAGTGTGTCGTTATGGCAGCAGATTGTCAGTCGATTGCAGGATGAATTACCGGCTACAGAATTTAGTATGTGGATCCGTCCGTTGCAAGTTGAACAGGCCGAGGAGCTGCTGACGTTATACGCGCCGAATCGATTTGTCTTAGACTGGGTGAAAGACAAATACGTGATTCGAGTCAACGCACTACTTGAAGAATATTGTGGTCACGATAAACCCAAGCTGCGTTTTGAAGTGGGCAGTCGCCCCGTTCGTCAGCAGCAATCGCAACCGAGTGAAGCAGCTTCGCCAGCACCAACTGCCTCAGTGGTTGCCAAACCCGTGTACCAAGAGCGAAGTTGGGATCGCGATAATAACAACTCGACTCATCACATTAACCATCGAAATAATATCAACCCCAAGCATAAGTTTGATAACTTCGTTGAAGGTAAATCAAACCAGTTGGCCCGAGCGGCGGCCTCTCAAGTAGCAAGCAATCCTGGTGGCGCGTATAACCCATTATTTTTATACGGTGGTACAGGCTTGGGGAAAACGCACTTATTACATGCTGTCGGCAACGGTATTTTAGAGCGCAAAAATAATTCTCGGGTGGTTTATATGCACTCAGAACGATTTGTGCAAGACATGGTGAAAGCACTGCAAAACAACGCGATTGAAGATTTTAAACGTTACTATCGTAGTGTCGATGCTCTGCTTATCGATGATATCCAGTTTTTTGCCAATAAGGAACGCTCCCAAGAGGAGTTCTTTCATACCTTCAACGCACTGCTTGAAGGGAATCAGCAGATTATTTTAACCAGTGATCGTTATCCTAAAGAGATTGACGGCGTTGAGGATCGGCTCAAGAGCCGTTTCGGCTGGGGGCTGACGGTTGCAATCGAACCACCGGAACTTGAAACTCGGGTGGCAATTTTGATGACTAAAGCTCAAGAAAATAATATTAGTCTGCCCGATGAAGTTGCGTTCTTTATTGCCAAGCGACTACGCTCTAATGTGCGCGAGTTAGAGGGCGCTTTAAACCGCGTGATCGCCAACGCCAACTTTACCGGACGATCGATCACCATTGACTTTGTCCGTGAAGCACTGCGCGATCTGTTAGCGTTACAAGAAAAACTGGTCACGATTGATAATATTCAAAAGACAGTCGCTGAATATTATAAAATTAAAGTAGCAGATCTATTGTCAAAGCGACGTTCACGCTCTGTGGCCCGCCCTCGTCAATTAGCCATGGCGTTGGCCAAAGAGCTCACCAACCACAGCTTGCCAGAGATTGGGGATGCATTTGGTGGTCGAGACCACACTACGGTACTCCATGCTTGTCGTAAGATTAATCAGCTACGCGAAGAAAGCCATGATATCAAAGAAGATTATCAGAACTTGATTCGTACTTTGTCCTCATAGGTAATATCATGCAATTTCAAATTAACCGGGAAGCGTTAATCAAACCTCTGCAATTGGTCAGTAGTGCCATTGGTGGACGACCAACAGTGCCAATTCTGGGAAATATCCTGCTTGTGGTTAGCGAAAATTCGCTCTCTCTGACCGGCACCGATATGGAAGTGGAACTGGTGGCTTCAGTTGGCGTTGAAAGTGCACAACAGCTAGGCTCGGTAACCGTTCCAGCCAAAAAATTTGTGGATATTTGTAAAGGATTGCCAGACGGCTGCTCGATTGAATGCAAGGCGCAAGGTGACCGATTGCAAATTCGCTCGGGACGTAGCCGCTTTTCACTAGCAACATTACCCGCTGAAGATTATCCCAATGTGGACAGTTGGCAGCCCCAACTTGATCTGTCAATCAACCAAGCCGTTCTAAAACAACTGATTGATAATACACAGTTTTCAATGGCTAGCCAGGATGTTCGATATTATCTTAATGGGATGTTATTTGAAACAGAAGGACAAACCCTAAAAACCGTAGGTTGTGATGGTCACCGCATCGCCGTCGCTTCGACTGATCTGGGGCAGCCGCTTGAAAGTCTTCAGGTCATTGTCCCACGTAAGGGCGTTTTAGAACTTATTCGTTTACTCGATCAAGATGACGCGATGGTCCAGATCCAAATTGGCACCAATAACATTCGAGCTAGCGTTGAAGGCTTTACCTTCACCTGTAAGCTGGTTGATGGCCGTTTCCCTGATTACAAACGAGTAATCCCGAGTGGTGGCAACAAAGTGCTCATTTCCGGACGTGAAGAATTGCGACAGGCATTCTCACGAGCTGCTATTTTATCGAATGAAAAGTTTCGGGGTGTACGTCTGCAACTCACCGCTCAGACGCTCACGATTACAGCCAATAATCCTGAGCAAGAAGAAGCCGAAGAAATTTTAGATGTTGCCTATCAGGGAGATGACCTGGAAATTGGTTTTAACGTGTCTTACCTGCTGGACGTGCTCAATGCACTTAAATCGGATCAAGTCCGTATTACCATGTCTGATAGTATTACCGGCTCGATTATTGAAGATAGTGAGCAAAGTGGTCAAGCCTTGTATGTCATTATGCCGATGCGTCTGTAGCGCAACCGTATTATTTCTTATTCATGGCAATTGATACATTAACAATGACCAATTTTCGCAATATTAGTCAGGAACAGATGCAGTTCAGCCCTAACTTAAATGTGATTGTTGGTGATAATGGCAGCGGTAAAACGAGTATCTTAGAGGCTTTGTATTTACTGGGATTTGGGCGCTCATTTCGAAGTTCACGGATCCGTCAGGTTGTTCAGCATCAACAGCCACAACTAGTTTTGTTTGCACAAGCTAATCAACATCGAATTGGCCTGTGCAAACAAATCTCAGGTGAAACACAATTGCGAATTGATGGTGAAACGGTTCGTACTCAGGCTGAATTATCAAAAATATTGCCGGTTCAGTTGATCCATCCTGAAGGATATAGCGTCGTCAACGGCAGTCCTCGTTACCGCCGCGCTTATCTTGACTGGGGAGTGTTTCACGAGGAACAACAGTTTCAAGCGCTCATGCACCGTTATAAGCGCTTACTAAAACAGCGCAATGCATTACTAAAACAACGGGCTAGCTACCAGCAATTATCGATCTGGGACAGAGAATTAGTGACTCAGGCTGAGTCCATTCGTCAAATGCGGCAAGCGTATTTTGCCCAACTTGTTCCAGAAATCCAGCAAATTGCTGAAGATTTTTTACCTGAGTACCGATTTGAATTTAATCTGTACCACGGGTGGAATCACGACTCAAGTTTGGCAGAAATACTTGAGCAAAACTACGAACGGGAAAAGCAAATGGGATTTACCCTCGCCGGGGCCCACAAAGCTGATATCCGAATAAAGACTGAGCAAGGGAACGCAGCTGAAACGATTTCCCGAGGCCAGTTAAAGTTGTTGGTTTGTGCCCTGCTATTAGCTCAAGGGCAACATACTTATCGTGTATTAAACAAACCAACTATTTATTTAATTGATGACTTCGCTGCTGAGCTTGATCCAACTAAGCGAGCGCTTCTAGCGCAATACTTGCAACGTAATAGCGCACAGGTATTTATTACCGCGATTGAGCCGCAAATATTAGAAGGCTTTGATTTAACCGATAGTTGTCTGTTTCACGTGAAACAAGGCAACATCACACAACAGTAAACGAGAGCGAAACATGGCTGAAAATAATTATGGTTCGTCAAGTATTAAGGTCTTGAAGGGTCTTGATGCAGTGAGAAAACGTCCTGGAATGTATATCGGTGACACCGATGATGGCACAGGACTACACCATATGGTCTTTGAGGTGGTCGATAACTCTATTGATGAAGCATTAGCAGGCTACTGTAAAGATATCGTCATCACAATTAACGGCGATGGTTCCGTTTCTGTCACCGATGATGGCCGAGGCATCCCGGTAGACTTACACGAAGAAGAAGGTGTTTCTGCAGCACAAGTTATTATGACAGTGCTTCATGCCGGTGGGAAATTTGACGACAACTCATATAAAGTTTCTGGTGGCCTACATGGTGTTGGGATCTCGGTTGTAAACGCCCTTTCCGACAAGCTGAAATTGGTTATCCGCCGTCAGGGACATGTTTATGAACAGTATTATCACTTGGGTGAACCAGTCGAAGCGTTAAAACCGATCGGTGATACAGAGCAAACCGGAACGGCCATCCGCTTTTGGCCAAGTCACACTATTTTCACGAAAACCGAATTTAGCTATGACATCTTGGCTAAACGTCTTAGAGAATTATCATTTCTAAACTCCGGCGTTTCGATTATTTTAAAAGATGAACGTGATGGCCGTGAAGACCACTTTATGTATGAAGGTGGTATAAGAGCATTTGTTGAATATCTAAATGCTAAAAAAACGCCCATTCATGACAAGCCATTTTACTTCACTATGGAACGTGAGGATGGGATCGTCGTCGAAGTTGCAATGCAGTGGAATGACAGCTTCCAGGAGAATATCTTCTGCTTTACCAATAATATTCCACAGCGCGATGGTGGCACGCACTTGGCCGGATTCCGCGCCGCCCTTACCCGAACACTCAACACCTACATGGATAAAGAGATCGGTAAAAAGAATAAGACCAATGCTGCGGGTGAAGATGCTCGAGAAGGGTTAACAGCAGTAGTTTCGGTCAAAGTTCCAGATCCGAAATTTTCTAGCCAAACAAAAGATAAGCTGGTTTCATCTGAAGTAAAAACCGCCGTAGAACAAGCAATGGGCGAAAAATTCAGTGAATTTTTACTTGAACAACCCGTCGCTGCCAAAGAAATTACCCAGAAAATTGTAGATGCAGCACGAGCTCGAGAAGCGGCACGAAAAGCCCGAGATATGACTCGCCGCAAAGGAGCTTTAGATTTAGCAGGCTTGCCTGGTAAACTTGCCGACTGTCAGGAAAAAGATCCCGGTCTTTCTGAACTGTACATTGTGGAAGGGGACTCAGCGGGAGGCAGTGCTAAACAAGCACGAAATCGCCGCAACCAAGCTGTTCTGCCACTGAAAGGTAAAATTCTTAACGTAGAAAAAGCACGTTTTGATAAAATGCTCTCCTCTCAGGAAGTAGCTACATTAATTACCGCACTCGGTTGTGGGATTGGCCGTGATGAATATAACCCTGATAAAACACGCTATCATAATATTATTATTATGACCGATGCGGATGTCGATGGCTCGCACATTCGCACATTGTTATTGACGTTCTTCTACCGTCAGATGCCAGAAATTATCGAGCGTGGCTATGTTTATATTGCACAGCCGCCGCTGTATAAAATGAAAAAAGGTAAGCAGGAAACCTATATCAAAGATGATATTGCTTTGGTTGAATACTTCACATCACTGGCTCTAGATGATTCAAGTCTACACGTGAGTGAACATGCTCCTGCTATCCAAGGTGCAACGCTCGAAGGAATGGTTCGTCAATATCGTACGGTGCAAAAAATGTTGGATCGCTTGGCACGCCGTTATCCACGCGACTTATTGAATCGAATGATTTACCAAGAGCCAATGCTACCTGAGCAGCTTAAGGATGAAGCGACTCTACGAGATTGGATGGAAGCACTAGTCACTCCCGTGAATAACAGTTTGCCAAAAGGCAATTTCTATAAAGTGGAGCTCGCTCGCCACAAAGAAGTTCCAATCTGGGAACCTAAAGTTAAGTATCGTATGCATGGTGTAGATACCGAATATCACTTTGAATATGAATTCTTTGAAAGTCACGAATATGAGCGCATCGTCGAACTTGGAAAAGTCATCGGCAATTTAATTGAACATGGTGCTTATGTGGAACGCGGTAATAAGCGGTATGAGGTCACCAGCTTTGAAGATGCACTAACGTGGTTAATGAATGATTCTAAAAAAGGAATTTCAGTACAGCGATACAAAGGTCTTGGCGAGATGAATCCAGAACAACTGTGGGAAACAACGATGGATCCAGATTCAAGACGTATGCTCCAAGTTACTGTTGACGATGCTGTTGCTTGTGACCAATTGTTTACAACATTGATGGGCGACCAAGTAGAACCTCGTCGAGAATTTATCGAAACAAATGCCCTGAATGTAGCAAACCTCGATATCTAAATTTTATATTCACACTAATAATTAACCGGGACTTTGTGCCCGGTTTTTATTTTCTCTAGCGCGATTTTCATCAAGCCTCCGCCCTTTCGACTTATACCGAGAGGAAATGTTGGCAACAGCCCTCTCTTCTTCAGCACTATCTATCTCTCTATCTCTTCGAACAATCCATGTAGTGATAACTCATTAATTGGATAATTGGATAGGACAGCGGGTTTCTCAAACTGACGACTGAAAATTAATTTATTTAAATTCAATAGATTAAAAACAAATTCAAGAAAATTTTAAAAATTTATCTTGAAAAAAACAGAGATGTACCCATTTTATAGATGTGATGCCAATAGGGTCACAAACAAAAATGAGTCTGACTGGATTAATTTAATCGGTCATTTCATTAATTGCTCAATATAAGAGGATTAATATTATGCGTACATTTGATTTCACACCACTTTATCGTAGTGCTATCGGCTTTGACCGCTTATCTGACTTAGTTGAAGCAGCAGCAAGTGCTTCTGCTCAAAATGGTAACGGCTATCCCCCATATAACATCGAATTAATAGGCGATGACCAATATCGTATTACGCTGGCCGTCGCTGGTTTTAAAGAAGAAGAACTTGATATTACCAGCCATGAAAACACCTTGATTGTAACAGGAAGCAAGAAGGCTGAAGATGATAGCGCGTCAGACAAAACCAACACCCGCAAATTCTTATACCAAGGGATTGCTGAACGAGGTTTCGAACGTCGTTACCAACTAGCCGATCATGTTAAAGTGAACTCTGCTAGTTTAGAAAATGGTTTGTTACACATTAATCTTGTGCGAGAAATACCTGAAGAATTGAAACCTAAAAAAATTACAATTCACTCAGGCCGCGAGCAGGATTTAATTGAAGGTTAAGTTAATAGATAATTAACTTACAGCTATCATATGACACACAGCCCAGCACCTATGCTGGGCTTTTTGTTATCTACTTAATAGAAACTCATTCATCTATTTAATTGGAAAATGGAAAATGTACAAGTCTACGGAAGTTAGCACTTCCCATATTCAGCATCGTTTCACGTGAAACAGATCAAGACTTAGCTTCGACTAAACTGGATATTCATATACTCCATTACTTTATGTGTTTCACGTGAAACTTTATTGAGAAAGACACACTACATTGGTATATGTTTCACGTGAAACTTTATTAAGAAGGACACACTACGTGTGATAAGTCCATCAACGCGTATGAAGTATGACGCCAAACAGAAGGACGATAGAATCCTTCTCAGATCAAATCACTAAACATGAGAGAACAAATGGCTCACTAATCTTTTTTTCGAATATAAACCACCGGTTCCTGCTCTCTAAGATCTAAAAAGAATTGATAAGTCCCATCGGTTTTAGGAATAAATTTAATACTGTTAAATTCAGCACAAGCATCAACAACACGTTTCTGCCCTACTTTTAAAATGGAACTATCGGTTTTATACCCAAAGTCTGTTCCACAGTGCCAATCTTTATCCCCAATTTTCCATTCATAGGGTCGACCATCTGCAATCAGATCCACCTCTGTCATCCATAATCCTTGCTGTCCAGAGACTGGATGCAATTGATATTGTTCATCAGCATCCCACCAAGTAAAAACACCACGCAAATAGATAGGACGATCAATCTGAACTCTACTGCCAGTAGCATACATCGATGGATGGCTACTACATCCGGCGAGCAACAAGGCTCCCACAAGGAATAATCCAAAATGGACATTTTTCATAATTGCCTTCTTTATCGATTTGATGGCTATAAATAAAACATTATACAATTGATAATAACAGATCTATTGCTAAGCACCAGTTTCATAAAAATAACTTATAAAACAAATAGATAAGAAAGGTTACAAGCGGTAAACGACATGCCAATGCCCTGACTATTCACGAAAATAGAGACCCGTAAAATAATTAACGACTGAAAGAGATATCCAAAAATGAGACAACAAACTAAATAGCCCTTTATTCTAAGAATAAAGGGCTATTTCATTAAAAAGAAACAAGAACAAGATACTATTTTTCAGCAAGCCACTGGGCAACTCGTTTCGAAAAATAAGTTAAGATACCGTCGGCCCCTGCCCGTTTAAAACACAACAACGACTCCATAATCGTTGCTTTTTCATCAAGCCAACCATTTTGGATCGCTGCCATCTGCATCGCGTATTCACCACTGACTTGATAAGCAAACGTTGGTACACCGAATGTATCTTTAGCTTGGCGGACGAGATCAAGATATGGCATTCCCGGTTTAATCATCACCATATCTGCACCTTCCTGGAGATCTAAAGCTATTTCCTGCAAGGCTTCAGCTCCATTGGCTGGATCCATCTGATAGGTCTTCTTATTGCCACCTTTAATATTAGAACTGGAACCAATTGCATCACGGAAAGGGCCATAGAAACACGACGCATATTTAGCTGAATAGGCCATCAATTGGGCATTAACGTGTCCAGCTTTTTCAAAGGCTTCCCGCATTGCCAGAATACGCCCATCCATCATGTCACTTGGCGAGATAATATCCGCTCCAGCATCTAAATGAGATAATGCCTGACGAACGAGCACATCCACAGAAACATCATTTAAGACATAGCCTTCGTCATCAATAATGCCATCTTGTCCATGCGTCGTATAAGGGTCTAATGCCACATCAGTCATCACACCAATCGTTTTGCATTCGGATTTAATGGCTCGGATCGCTCGCTGAATCAGCCCATTCGGATTATAAGCCTCTTCGGCATGCAGTGATTTTTTATCGGCTTCGACATAAGGAAACAGATCAATCACCGGAATACCAAGCGCCTCACATTCCTTAACTTCTTTAACCAGCTCATCAATGCTATAACGGAAAACACCAGGCATTGAAGCGACCTCTTCAACTCGGCCGCTGCCTTCTAAAACAAACATTGGATAGATCAGATCATCAACCGTTAACTGGTTTTCCGCCACTAGACGACGAGAAAAATCATGGGCACGAAGACGGCGCATCCGCCGCAGAGGAAACCGGCTTAACTCATTCATAAGAAAACTCCCACTTGAATTATTCGATCATTAAATAACACATCTCAGGATAGAAATACGCGCTGAAAATTATCCCGGATCTGAGCCTTGAGCTCGTTGACAGAAACCTGGCGAAGCTGGGCAACTACTTCATAAATATGAGGTAAGTAACATGGTTCATTACGCCGACTTTTGGGTTTATTAGGCAGATCTCTTGGCAAAAGATAAGGCGCATCTGTTTCTAAGAACAGTCGGTCAGCAGGAATCAACTTCACCAGCTCACGCAATGCCTTACCCCGTCGTTCATCACAAATCCACCCTGTGATACCAATATATAATCCAGCTTCTAAATAACGCTCTAAACTTTGCTCAGAACCGGTGAAACAATGCAGCACCGCAGCAGGTAAAGCTGTAAGTCGAGGTTCGAGAATAGCCATAAACTCGTCATAAGCATCACGCTCATGCAAGAGTACGGGTTTACGAAGTGTAGCGGCTAAATCAAGCTGCGAGATAAACACCTGACGTTGAACATCCCGAGGTGAATAGTTACGATTATAATCCAAACCACATTCACCCACAGCAACTACTTTTTCTGAATTTATTAACTCACTGATAATACTAAGGCTATCATTGTCAAATAACTCAGCTTGATGGGGGTGGCAGCCAACCGTGCTAAAACATTCCGGATAACGTGCTGTCATCGCAGTTAACCGGCGAGCTTCAGCGACTTCACTGGCAAGTAACAAAAAACGATCAACCCCCGCCTCTCGAGCTCTGGTGATCACCTCATCTCGGTCTTTTTCAAACTGACCGCTGGCCAGGTTTAAAGCTATATCAATCATCTATCGAGTCTGTCTCTTCAGCCTCATTTTTGCGAGTATAGAAACGAGCGAAAAACAGGCCTAATTCAAATAAAAACCACATCGGCAACGCTAACAGCGTTTGAGAAAAAATATCTGGTGGTGTTAGTAACATTCCGATGACAAAGACCGCTACAATGACATATGGCCGCTTAGCTGACAATGACTGCACAGAAGTTATTCCCGACCAGCAGATTAAAACAGTGGCAATTGGGATTTCAAATGCTGTACCAAAGGCAAAAAACAGCTTTAGTACAAAATTTAAATAACTCGAAATATCGGTCGCAATAGTGACACCAGCCGGGGCAACTGCAGTAAAAAACTTAAACGCCAGTGGAAACACAACAAAATAAGCAAATGCCATTCCTGCGTAAAACAACACCGTGCTCGCAACAACTAACGGCAAGACCATCTGTTTTTCTCTGCGGTACAAGCCAGGAGCGATAAACAACCAAACCTGAGATAGAATAAAAGGAATTGCGATAAAAAAGGAACAGACGATAGTCAGCTTAATCGGTGTTAAAAATGGTGCAGCAACACCGGTGGCGATCATCGTCCCATGGTGCGGTAAAACGGCCAGTAAGGGTTTGGCAACCCAGCTATAGATGGTATCACTAAAATAGACCAACGCAGCAAATATGACTAAAACAACCACAATGCACATTAACAAACGCCGCCGCAATTCCAGCAGATGAGTAATTAGAGGGGCAGACTCTGATTCCGATTCAGGAGCGTGGCTCATCACTATCCTTAGGCGTTAATTCTTTAGCTTCTTGTGAATCCGGGGAGACACTAGTAGGCGTATCTTGGGGGTGAATATCTTGGGGGTTGAGGCTATCTTTTAACTGGCCACCAATGGTGTATCCAGCCTGCCGTGCTTTTTCAACTTCTTCGCGAAGCTCTTTTAACTGGATCTCTTTTTCCAGATCATCTTTGACCTGGTTGGCCATAGACCGCAGCATATAAACCCAACGCATCAGCGCTCGAATCGCTTTCGGCAAACGCTCCGGACCTAAGACAATCAGTCCAATGACCGCGCATAAAACCAGCTCCCAGAAGCCAATATCAAACATAGCGATTTACGAGTTCGGTTTATGCGTATCGTCTTTATCATCCATGTTTTGACGCGTCTGTTCCGAATCGGTCTTTTCCTCTTTTTTGTCCTCATTGTTCATCGCGTCTTTAAAACCTTTAACCGCATGCCCAATGTCACCGCCCATCCCCCGCAGGCGTTTTGTACCGAATAACAACGCCACAATGAAGGCAATAACTAACAACTGCCAAATACTAATGCCACCCATAGCCTTCTCCTAACCACCTAGTTTAAAGTCAACGAAGCTTTCTAAAGCCCAAAGCGCCTAGAACAACCGTCAAGCCCGCCAATGCCGCACAAATTTCTGCATCAACATTATATAAAATCGCTGCACTTATTAAGCATGCCCCAGCACCTAACCCATAGAACAGGCTGGCCTGTTTCGCTTTTTGCCGTTTTAGATACAGCTGAGAAAGCTCACCGAAATTTTGCTGATGACGACGTGCCAATTGCAAATTTTCATAAATAAGCTCCGGCATCTCCGGAAATTTCTCCATCCAATAGGGAGATTTTGTTTTAATCGCATCAAATAGTGCCGCTGGCCCAACTTGGCGGCGGACCCATCTTTCTAAAAATGGCTTCGCCGTTTTCCATAAATCCAATTGTGGATATAACTGTCGTCCTAACCCTTCAACATATAACAGTGTTTTCTGTAACAATACCAGCTGCGGTTGCACCTGCATATTAAAACGTCGAGCTGTATTAAATAAATTGACCAACACATGGCCAAACGAAATCTCTGCCAGTGGTTTTTCAAAAATAGGCTCACAGACGGTACGAATAGCCGCTTCAAACTCACTGACATTGGTATCGACCGGTACCCAACCTGAATCGACGTGTAATTGCGCAACCATTCGATAATCACGATTGAAAAATGCCAGAAAATTTTCAGCCAAATAACGTTTGTCATCGCGGTTGAGAGTCCCGACTATGCCGCAATCGATCCCGATATACATTGGATCTTCGGGGTGCTCGTAGGAGACAAATACATTCCCTGGATGCATATCAGCATGAAAGAAACTATCGCGGAAAACCTGCGTGAAGAAAACTTCAACACCACGCTCAGCAAGTAGCTTAAGGTTGGTTCCTTGTTCAATTAAGCGATCCACATCCGAGACAGGAATGCCATATATTCGCTCCATCACCAACACATTTTTATGGCACAATTCACTATAGAATTCGGGAATATAAAGCTCTTTTGCACCTTCAAAATTACGCCGCAGCTGGATGCCATTTGCCGCTTCACGGATCAGATCCAGTTCATTAATGAGGGTACGCTGATACTCTTCTATCACTTCAACAGGACGCAAACGCCTCGCATCCGGGATCAATCGAAGTATGCGAGCGAAACGTCGCATCAAGCTGATGTCAGAATCAATGACATCTTCAATCCCCGGACGAATCACCTTCACCACGACCTCTGCACCATTTTCACAGAGTGTTGCACAATGCACCTGTGCAATTGAAGCCGAAGCTAAGGGAGTTACATCAAATTCACAAAAGATCTCATTGAGCGGTCTTCCGAGCGCCTTTTCAATGCGTTTTATCGCTTCTTCACCCGCAAAAGGCTTCACCTGATCTTGTAACAATGCTAAAGATTCTGCGACCTCTTTAGAGAGTATATCTCGACGAGTAGAGAGCATCTGGCCTAATTTGACAAACACCGGCCCCAGCGTTTCTAACGCCAGACGCAAACGCTCCCCAACGGGTCTATTTTTATATCGGTTTGGCCAAAAAAATAATAACCTTCTAGCTAAACGCATAGGCCACGGCCAGAACTTGCGAGGGATGGCTTCGTCAATGCCAAATCGGCATAGCGTATAAACAATGACCCAAAAACGCAGTACAGCCCTAATTCCCATATTGATCCGCCAGTTGCTTTAATCGCGCTTCAAATTGATCCAATTGAGATTTCAGCGCACTGATATCGCCAGCAAAATCATTGAACTGTGTTTTACCAACCCCAATACGCCATTCTTCGATAGCCAAATCGGCTCCTCTCGCCACACTTTGAGCCGAGCTTTGACGAACCATAGCCACCAATTTATGGACTTGCTGAACCAATAAATGGGCGGGGACATCACCAATCAATAGCGACAATCTCTGCTCAAAATCGGGCTGCACATCACTAAATAACGCGGCAAATTGCTGAATTAAACGAATATCCCCCGTCAGTTCTACTTCACCGGATTTAATCAGCTCAGGGAGGCTATTTGGATCGCGTAATTTCAACGAACTCAACGCAGAAGCCGTAAGTTGACTGTCAGGCTGACCTTCAAAATGATTCAGAATATCCAACTGATGGGATTCTATACTAAAATAAATAATCGGCAGTGGCGTAATTCTAACCGCCACGACACGCCCGTTGAGTTTACTTAACCGTTTGGATGAATGCTCATCCAAACTAAGATAGTGATTACTAACTAACTCCAGGCATGCAGACATTAATGGAGCAAAAGGCATAGCAACTCCTAAAATTTGTAACCCCGATGCAGCGCCACGATACCACCAGTCAAATTAAAATATTCGACATTTTCAAAACCCACTTGCTCCATCATGGATTTTAATTTTTCCTGACCTGGATGCATTCGAATCGACTCTGCCAGATACCGATAACTATCAGAATCATGCGCAATCAATTTACCCATGAAGGGCAATACCCGGAATGAGTATTGGTCATACACTTTACTTAAAAGTTTATATTGGGGCTTAGAAAACTCGAGAATCAACAATCGCCCACCGGGTTTAAGAACCCGAAACATCGATGCCAAAGCCTTATCTTTATCGGTAACATTTCGCAGACCGAAACTAATGGTAATAAGATCAAAGGTATTATCAGGAAACGGCAGTTCTTCAGCATTAGCCTGCACAAATCGGACGTTATCCGCAATACCTCGATTACGCAGCTTGGCTCGGCCTACTTTGAGCATCGAGTCATTAATATCAGCCAACACAACTTGTCCAGAAGGGCCAGTTAAACGAGAAAATTTTGCCGTTAGATCCCCCGTTCCACCTGCTAAATCGAGTACCATTTGCCCAGGACGGATACCGCTGCAATCGATTGTAAAACGCTTCCAGATGCGATGGATCCCCATCGACATCAGATCGTTCATAATGTCATATTTAGCGGCTACGGAGTGGAATACATCGGCGACCATGTCGGCCTTTTGAGATTTCTGGACTTGAGTATAGCCAAAGTCGGTCGTTTCGTCCTCATGCTTGTTCATACGAACTTGTCCTGACAAAGAAAGATATTTCGATAGTTTACTTGATGGGCAGCCCATAGCCAAATGGCTTCTAAGCTCTCAGGTATTAAACTGCGCTTGGCAAACAAAAAAGTGTGCCCCATGATACCGGACACACCCTTCTATTTTATTAAAAAACAACGCTGATTTTACAACATTTCACTGGTGATCAGTACAACTCCCTGATCGGAGATCGTAAAGCGTTTTGCATCGAGTTCTTTATCCACACCAATTTGCATGCCATCGGGAATAATACAATCTTCTCCAATAATCGCTTTCTTCACCAGACACCCTTTGCCTACTTTACTCCCTGGCAATAGGACACTGTCGTGAACCTCACTGCACTCTTCAATACGCACATCAAACGACAACAACGAGTGATGCACATAAGCACCTGAGACGATCACGCCAGCAGATAGTATGGAATCGACCGCATAGCCACGGCGATCATCATCATCGAAAACAAACTTCGCTCCCGGACGCTGCTTTTGATCGGTGATAATAGGCCAATCTTTATCATACATATTCAGCTGTGGTTCTGGAGCTAACAGATCCATACTGGCTTCATAATAAGCATCCAAATCCCCAACATCACGCCAGTAACCATTTTTCCCCGGATGTCCCGTGGGGCCGAAAACATAACCATAGACCCGCCGCTCAGAAAGCAATGATGGAATAATATTGTGGCCAAAATCATGTCCATAGCCGGGCTGGAGCAATGCTTTGCGTAATTCGCAGTCTAAAACGTCGGTATTAAAAATATAAATTCCCATTGAAACCAACGCCTGCTGTGGATCATGTGGGTCACTCTTAGGATGATCTGGCTTTTCATCAAAACTAAGCACGCGGCCATCCTTAGCCAGCCCCATGACACCAAACGATGATGCTTTCGCAATTGGCGTACGAAGACAAGCCACCGTTATCTCAGCATCGTTCTCTGCATGAAAGTTCACCATCCGTGAATAATCCATCTTATAAACATGATCACCACCTAGAATAAGGACGCGATCAAAGCGATTACTGTCAATGAGATCGAGATTCTGATAAACCGCATCAGCCGTGCCCCGATACCATTCTTCACCAGTACGCTGCTGAGCAGGAATAATGCTAATTTGTTCATCGAGAGCAGAATGAAAAAACTGCCATCCATGTTGCAAATGCATAATCAGATCTTGAGCCATATATTGAGTTAATATGCCTATTCGACGAATACCAGAATTTACGCAATTAGATAAAGTGAAATCGATGATACGATATTTGCCACCAAACGAAATAGCTGGCTTAGCGACACGATTAGTAAGATCACGCAAGCGAGTCCCTTTACCTCCGGCCAAAACCATTGCAGTGGTTCTGCGGATCAGTTGGTTACTCGACAGGTGAGAATAGCGGTTTTCTGACATAAACAGCTCCGTAATACGATCAGTGATCCCCTCTTACATCATCTTTAAAACCTGCTACAACCTAAATGCAGTTAGCGCAATAAAAGGGACAGCTCCCCCTCATGACTAATGTCATGCATAAGATGCTATGCATAAAGTAATGAGAAGACTTCTTTATGAGAGCTTAGTCTAAATATATGAATTCGTCGAAAAATCAACCGAATTAACGCTCTAATCGTGCGCTAGTATTCATAATTTCTAATTGCCATTGGAAATCGTGCCACATTGGCACGCTATTAGATTTAGCGGTTGGGGAAAACACTCTTGCGATTAAAACCTAAACTATTACAGTGTGTGTCACAAAACTGTCATCAAAAGGAAATATCCTTGTCATCATATTCATCTACTTTGCAAGACGTTAATTGAAAACGACTGAATGAATCAGACAATGATGTCGATTCTACAAAAAGCTCCCATTAGGAGGGATCATGAAATTGATGCGTACAACTGTCGCCGGCATTATGGCGGCTACATTGTCTCTGACTACGCTGTCAGCTATGGCTGCACAAACAATTACAGGTGCAGGTTCAAGTTTTGCTGGACCTATTTATTCTAAATGGGCAGCAGCATACAACAAAAAAACCGGTATTCAGCTGAACTATCAAAGCATTGGCTCATCTGGCGGAATTAAACAGATTAATGCAAAAACCGTTGACTTTGGCGCATCAGACAAGCCATTATCCGATGCAACTCTGGCTAAAGACGGTCTGGCTCAGTTTCCAACTGTTGTGGGCGGCATCGTTGTTGCAATTAACGTCCCTGGCGTAAAACCAAATCAAATGGTTCTTGATGGCAAAGTATTGGGTGATATCTACTTAGGTAAAATCAAAAAGTGGAATGATCCAGCAATTGAAAAATTGAATCCAAATCTGAAACTGCCTGATATGTCAATCGCAGTTGTGCGTCGTGCCGATGGTTCAGGGACTTCATTTGTCTTTACTGGCTATCTGTCAAAAGTAAATAGCCAGTGGAAATCACAAGTCGGTCAAGGTACAACTGTGAACTGGCCTGTTGGTTTAGGTGGCAAAGGGAATGATGGTGTAGCTGCATTTGTTCAGCGTGTTCGCGGTGCCATCGGTTATGTTGAATATGCTTACGCAAAACAGAACCACTTAACCTATACCAAAATGAAAAACCATGACGGCGAAATCTTAAGTCCAACTCGTGCTAACTTTAGTGCCGCTGCCGCTGGTGCTGACTGGTCAAGAACGTTCCAGCAGGACTTAACAGACAAAAAAGGATCGCACGCGTGGCCTATTACTTCAGGAACTTTCATTTTGATGCATACGCATCCTGAAAATCCTGCGCGAATTAAACAAGTCATGAAATTTGTTGATTTCGGATTCAAACATCCAGCATTAGCAAAATCATTAGACTATGCGCCACTGCCTAAATCAGTCATAAAAGTCATTCATCATGAATGGGCTACTAAATTTAAAGGCGCTAATGGAAAAGCAATCTGGTAAGTGACAATTCTTACCAATGCCTCTTCTAAACAAGTCATTCCCTTCCCTTACTTTAAGGGGAGGGAGTTTGTTTATATTAAATTAGCAATAAAATAATAGAGAGAGTTATGGTGCAACCGCTAAGAAAAGCGCCCAGCAAACTAACTGACCGCCTATTTGCTGCGATGGTTCGTATCGCTGCAATTGTGACACTGTTAGTCTTAGGTGGCATTATTGTGTCGCTGGTTATTTCGTCGATGCCAACCATCCGCGAATTTGGACTGTCATTCCTTTGGCTCAAAGAGTGGAATCCACCGGCAGATAAGTACGGCGCTCTGATCCCAATTTATGGCACATTGGTGACCTCTTTCATAGCCTTGCTTATTGCTGTTCCAGTGAGTTTTGGAATCGCATTATTCTTAACCGAGTTATCACCAAACTGGCTCAAACGTCCTTTAGGGATTGCTATTGAATTGTTAGCCGCAATTCCCAGTATCGTTTATGGGATGTGGGGATTATTTATCTTTTCCCCACTGTTTGCACAATATTTTCAACAACCGTTGGGAAACCTCCTCTCTAATGTCCCGTTAATCGGTTTCTTGTTCTCCGGTCCAGCATTCGGAATTGGGATTTTAACGGCAGGCGTGATCCTCGCAATTATGATTATTCCGTACATTTCATCGGTGATACGTGATGTATTTGAACGCACTCCCCCAATGATGAAAGAATCGGCCTATGGTCTTGGCTGTACGACTTGGGAAGTCATCTGGCATATCGTCTTACCCTTTACCAAAAATGGGGTCATTGGTGGTATTATGTTGGGTTTAGGACGTGCACTAGGGGAAACCATGGCGGTTACATTTGTCATCGGGAACACCTACAATATGTCGAGTTTTTCGCTGTATCAGCCTGGGAACAGTATTACCTCAGCGCTTGCTAATGAATTTGCCGAAGCCGCTCCTGGCCTTCATACCTCTGCCTTAATGGAATTAGGGCTCATCTTATTTGTCATCACCTTTATCGTTCTGGCGTTATCAAAATTGATGATTTTTCGCCTATCAAAAAATGAGGGGCGCAAATCATGAGCACAACTGCCGAATTACAAAAGCAAAAGATTGCCATTTCACGCACTAAAATGCAGGGCAAACGACGTCTTAAAAACCGTATCGCATTGTTCTTATCATTGCTAACAATGCTCTTTGGTCTATTTTGGCTGGCCTGGATTTTGTATTCAACGTTGACCAAAGGGGTTTCAGGACTAAGTTTACAACTGTTTACTGAATCGACCCCACCGCCGAATTCAACCGAAGGTGGGCTAGCAAATGCCATCGTCGGTAGTGGCTTGTTTGTATTTTGGTCCACTGTCATTGGTACGCCACTGGGCATTTTAGCTGGTATTTATCTAGCCGAATATGGCAAAGAATCACCGCTGGCGGGGGTGACACGTTTTATTAACGATATCCTCTTATCAGCACCATCGATCGTTGTAGGGTTATTTATTTACTCTATTGTGGTGATGAATACGGGTCATTTCTCAGGCTGGGCAGGGGTTCTATCTCTGGCACTATTACAGATCCCTATTATCGTGCGAACCACTGAAAACATGCTTAAACTGGTACCGAACAGTTTACGTGAAGCCGCCTATGCGCTGGGCACACCGAAATGGAAAATTATCCTGTCGATTACCTTAAAGTCATCGGTCTCAGGAATCATCACCGGGGTGCTGCTAGCGATCGCCCGAATTGCCGGAGAAACGGCACCATTGCTATTTACAGCATTGTCGAACCAGTTCTACAACACTGACTTAAGTAATCCAACCGCCAGTTTGCCAGTGATTATCTTTAACTTTGCGATGAGCGCCTTCAGTTCATGGCAACAATTAGCTTGGGCTGGCGTATTATTGATTACAGTCTTTGTATTACTACTGAATATTTTAGCTCGCGTTATTTTCGCAAAAAAACAGCGTGGATAAGCCGTTAGCCATCGGATCTACGAGATTAAGAGAGACGTTTGAATGAGTACTGAAACCCCGATCACCGATCCTAAAATTCAAGTGCGTGGCATGAATTTCTTCTACGGTAAATTCCATGCCCTCAAAGATATCAATATGGATGTTGCAACCAATAAAGTGACCGCTTTTATCGGCCCATCCGGATGTGGCAAATCCACGTTATTGCGCACATTTAACAAAATGTATGACCTTTACTCAGAGCAGCGCGCTGAAGGCGAGATCCTGCTCGATGGTCAAAATATTCTGGCCGAGAGTCAGGATGTGTCATTACTTCGAGCTCAAGTAGGGATGGTATTTCAAAAACCGACCCCCTTCCCAATGTCGATCTACGACAACATTGCCTTTGGGGTTCGCTTATTTGAGAAATTATCGCGTCCAGAAATGGATGAGCGTGTCCAGTGGGCTCTGGAAAAGGCTGCGCTGTGGACTGAAACGAAAGATAAGCTACACAACAGCGGTAACAGCCTTTCGGGTGGTCAGCAGCAACGTCTGTGTATTGCTCGTGGTATTGCAATTCGTCCAGAAGTGCTATTGTTGGATGAACCGTGCTCTGCATTGGACCCAATTTCAACGGGTCGCATTGAAGAGCTCATTAGTGAGCTAAAATCAGAGTATACCGTTGTCATCGTCACCCATAATATGCAACAAGCGGCTCGCTGCTCTGATTACACTGCCTTTATGTATTTAGGTGAGTTGATTGAATTTAACGACACCAATACATTGTTTACAACCCCCGGCCAACGGCAAACCGAAGACTATATAACTGGCCGTTATGGTTAACATCAGGAGCCTAAATAATGGATAACCTCAACATCAATAAACATATTTCGGCTCAATACAACGCTGAGCTGGAATCCGTACGCAACCAAGTTTTAACCATGGGCGGGCTGGTCGAGAAACAGCTAACCGATGCGATTAAGGCAATGAACAAAGGCGACGCCGAACTGGCACAAACCGTGATTGACAATGACCAAAAAGTCAACGCAATGGAAGTCAGCATCGACGAAGCCTGCACCCAGATTATTGCCAAGCGGCAGCCAACCGCTAGCGATTTACGGTTGATCATGGCGATTATTCGAACCGTTTCTGAGCTCGAACGCATTGGTGATGAAGCCGATAAAATCTGCCGTACGGCATTGGAAAAATTCTCCAATCAACACCAAACATTGTTAGTTAGCTTAGAGTCACTGGGCAATCATACTATTCAGATGCTCCACGATGTGCTGGATGTATTAGCCCGTTTGGACATTGAACAAGGGATCCAAGTTTACCGCGAAGACAAAAAGGTAGACCGTGAATATGAAGGTGTTGTGCGTCAGTTGATGACCTACATGATGGAAGATCCACGCACGATCCCCAATGTCATGACCGCCATGCTCTGTGCTCGAGCCATTGAACGTATCGGTGACCGAGTTCAGAATATCTGTGAGTTTGTATTCTATCTGGTCAAAGGCAAAGACTTCCGCCATGTCGACAGCGAATCATTAGAAAAACTGTTGTCAGATGTCACGCCACCAGCCCAAAAATAATGGACGGGGCAATCATTCTTCGATTGCCCCTGTTTTAACGCTCTGCTCTGTTTACCAACACCAGTGTGCTCTTAAATTCTATCCAACAACCAGCGTTCTTAACCATAATTAAGCTATTTCGTAGCCATATTTACTAGCTTTTGCGCTGCGTTTAATCATCCCTACTGTTTAGCCTTGAAGTCTATAGATATCCCGTATCAGCAATGTTAATGTGATAAATAACAAGTCATTCATATTGACGCAATTTCAAGTCACAACAGTAAACTTAAACGAGGACAGGCAGCGATGAATGTAGGTTTTGTGGGATGGCGCGGAATGGTTGGTTCCGTACTCATGCAACGAATGCAGGAAGAAAATGATTTTGCCAAAATCACCCCCGTATTTTTCACCACCTCACAAATTGGGCAAAAGGGACCAGAAATTGGTGGGAGTCAACCGTTAAAAGATGCCTCAGCGATTGCAGAACTCGCTAAGATGGATGTCATTGTTACCTGTCAAGGGGGCGATTACACCAAAGCCACTTACCCGCAATTACGTGAGTCAGGCTGGCAAGGCTATTGGATTGATGCCGCTTCAACCCTACGGATGGTTGATGAGTCGGTTATCATTCTTGATCCTGTCAACCGACATGTCATCGACAAAGCCTTGGCTGAAGGGACTAAAACATTCATCGGTGGCAACTGTACCGTTTCACTGATGCTGATTGCCTTAGCCGGTTTATTTGAAAAAGATCTCATCGAATGGGTCACGCCAATGACCTATCAAGCCGCATCTGGCGCAGGCGCACGCAATATGCGAGAACTGCTATCACAGATGGGCGAATTACACGATTGTGTTGCTGATGAGCTCAATTCGCCCTCTTCAGCTATCTTAGAAATTGATCGTAAAGTCGCAGCTAAAATGCGCGCGGACAGCTTTCCAACCGATCAATTTGGGGTCCCTCTGGCTGGTAGCTTAATTCCATGGATTGATGCCGAATTGCCCTCAGGCCAGAGTAAAGAAGAATGGAAAGCGCAAGCCGAAGCTAATAAAATTTTAGGTCAGAGTGATGCTCCAGTACCCATCGATGGCTTGTGTGTGCGCGTTGGCGCAATGCGCTGTCATGCTCAGGCTCTGACGATTAAACTGAAAAAGGACCTGCCGGTGAGCGAAATTGAATCCATTTTGGCAAACCATAATCCATGGGTAAAAGTCATCGCCAATGAAAAACAACTGAGCATGCAAGAACTCTCGCCAACGAAAGTCACTGGTACACTCAATGTCCCCATTGGTCGAATTCGTAAGCTGGCCATGGGGGGTGAATATATTTCAGCATTTACCGTCGGTGATCAACTGTTATGGGGCGCAGCCGAACCATTACGCCGGATGCTAAATATTTTACAACAGGCTTAAATTAAAGCACTTTTGAGCGCAGTGCCTTTTTCGAGCTGCGCTGACTTTTCTTATCCAGGCGTCGGCGCACCGACGCCTTAGTTGGCTTGGTCTTTTTGCGTTTTTTATTTTGATGTAAGGCTTTCGCAACCAACTCAACGAGCCGTTTTTTCGCATCATCTAAATTAAGTTGGTAGGTCCGATGCATCTGCGCTTTGATCACCACCTCTGCTTGAGCGGTAATACGCTGATCCGAATAATTCTTCAAACGTTGTTGCTGAGCATAACTTAAACCACTGCGGGTGATATCTAAACGCAGTTCAACGGCCGAAGCCACTTTATTGACATTCTGCCCGCCTGGACCACTAGAGCGAATCTGAGAAATCTTAATCGCATCTTCATCGATCGATACACCTGGTTTAACCAGCAACATGGATAATTCTCCTTGAACGACAAACCCAAGCTTTCATTAATAACGCCGAACCATCAGCGTTGGGAGTGATAGATGGTAACGAATCGCCACCAATCGGATCAACAAAGCCGTTAAAATACATAGGAGAGTGCTGATCCAAAAAGGTGAGTGAACACTTACTGATAAAATCCAAACAATCCCCCCGGCTAAACATGCCGTTGCATAGATCTCTTGGCGCAAGACCAGCGGAACCCGATTGGCTAGAACATCGCGCAACATGCCCCCACCACAGGCGGTGATAATCCCCATGAGCACACAGATCGAAAGAGGCGCACCACTTTGTCGAGCTTTAACGGCACCAATCGCCATAAAGGTTGCCATACCAATCGCATCTGCTACTGGCAATAACCACCAAGGCAACGTTTTTAACCGCCACAAGCCAACCAAGCTGATGATACAAGCGCCCAGAATCACCCACAGATAAGCAAGTTGATGCACCCAAAAAACCGGGGTGTCACCAAGCGCCATATCACGCATCGTCCCTCCGCCAATTGCCGTACAGGTGGCTAAAACTAGCGCACCAAAAGGGTCCATCCGCCGTCCTGTGGCCACTAATACGCCTGAGACTGCAAACACTGCCGTCCCAAAATAATCCAAAACTGTAATTAACATTTTCCGCTCTTAGACCATCGCTGTTTAACGCGCCTATTAGACCCAATTTGCTCCCTAGATGCCAGCGACAAAGTTGAGCGAATTGCCAATCGGCTCTATGATCAACTAAGAATCAAAAAGGAGTCTGGAATGGCAAAATTAGTTTGGTTTCGACATGACCTGCGAACCCTGGATAACCCCATGCTCAACTATGCCTGTCGTAGCGGCCAACCTGTTTATGGATGCTATCTCATCACGGCCCAGCAATGGCAGCGCCAAAATCACAGCCCTTTACGTAATCAATATGTCCTCAATCGCCTGAGCGCATTGCGCCAAGAACTCGCTGATTGTCATATTCCATTGATCATAAAAAGCTGCGATGACTATGACGGCTGCCTATACGAGCTCGAGCAGTTATGTATGCAACTGGCTATCGATGAAGTGGTTATGGGCGCCGAGTATGGACTCTGGGAACGCCAGCGCGACGAGAAAATTCATGCCGCATTAGCCACGCAGTCTATCCCAATGACCCGTTTTACCAGTCAGGTGCTCGTTGCCCCAGGCGAAGTCACTACAGCTCAAGGTCAGCCATACCGAGTCTTCACCCCTTTTTCTAAAGCATGGAAAGCCCAGTTATCATTGCACGAACTGTCGCCGCTAGCCGCCCCCAAGCAACACCCCCAAAACACCAAAATCGATGAAGGGCTAAGCGATGCTCAGCTCACTCGCTTCGCGGGTGGCGAAAGCTGCTGGCCGGTCACTCAAGAGCAAGTACTCAACCATCTCAATCTCTTTGTCAAACAGAAAGTCAGTCATTACCAACAATGGCGAGATTTTCCCAGTGAACCTGCAACCAGCCGCCTGTCGGTTGCACTTGCCCATGGGGTATTCTCCACCGCTCAAGCACTGCATTTATTACAACAGTCATACCCTGAACAATATCTTGACCCAAAAACGGGTCCTGGTTGTTGGCTGAATGAGCTAATCTGGCGCGAATTTTATATTCAGCTGCTCGCCCAGTTTGACACAATCAGCCAAGGGTTAGCCTTTAAAAGTGAAACTCGTGCCATTCAATGGGAGCAGAACCCCGCCGCACTAACGGCTTGGCAGCAGGGAAAAACAGGGATCCCAATTGTTGATGCAGGCATGCGCCAACTCAATGAAATTGGCTGGATGCATAACCGCGTCAGGATGATCTGCGCCTCATTTTTATGTAAGAACCTCTGGCTCGACTGGCGCGAGGGCGAAAAATACTTCATGAGTAAACTCATTGATGGCCATTTGGCCAGCAACAACGGGGGTTGGCAGTGGAGCGCTTCCACTGGCACCGATGCAGCCCCCTATTTTCGTGTATTTAACCCCATCAGTCAGAGTCAGAAATTCGATCCCCAAGGAGACTATATTCGCCACTGGGTGAACGAGCTTGCATCACTATCAGCAGCGCAAATCCACGACCCCGACAACACAGTACGGCAAAAGGTCAATTACCCACAACCGCTGGTCGATCTGAAACAATCACGTAAACAGGCGATTGCGCGCTTTGCTGCGCAAACGAAAAGAGACTAAAACTAAAGTAAGAACAGACTTAGAAGAGTGTCGAAAAAATCACTTCGACACCAATCCCCACTAAAATCAGACCACAAATCCAGTCCAAATAACGGTTATGCCGGCGAACCCAACTCAATAAGCCGGCCCGACTTAAAATCGTCACAACCAGCGAATACCAACAGCCATCGATCAGCCAGGGAGTCATCACCAACACCCCATGGGAACTATGAGAACTTTGTACAAATGGACTAAACAGCGCAATAAAAAAAAGTAAAATTTTAGGGTTAAGCAACGAGATAGCAAGAGCATCACGCGCCGCATCGGTTGGCGATGAGCGCACCGCATCACGGCTCGAATTAAGCTCGAATTTATTCGCAGTTTGGCGAAATGACATCACTCCCATCCAAATCAGATAACCTGCTCCAGCAAGAGCAATCAGATGGAATAAGAGCTGCGCTTTCAACAAGATAATGGCTAAGCCAAAAACACTTAAAGCGGCATAAACCGCAATACCAGTGGTATGACACCAAGCAGCAATATAACCACAGCGGCGTCCCCCACTGACGGTATGACGAATGACCATAGCCAAACTTGGCCCCGGCGACATTGCGCCTAATAGACATACTGCTGCCAGCGGTAACCATTGATTGATATCCACAAACCCCTCACTCATTCCCTGTTCGGTCAAGCTATCACTAGAATAACGCCATCAAAGTCATTTGCATAACAGATTGACAACTCAAGCCGCTCAGGCGAGGATTCGACAAGGACTGAAATCAAGGAGTCGTTATGCAACCTATTCGTGTTGGTGTTATTGGTTATGGAAATTCAGCCAAAACCTTCCATCTGCCATTTATTAACGCACTACCCATGTTTGAACTAGTCGCCATTAGCTCAAGCCAGAGTGATGCCCTCAATGCAGAATATCCAAATGTTGCACACTATCCAGAGGCCATGGCTCTGATAGAGCAAAGCAATGCCGAACTGGTGATTATTACAGCACCCAATCAAGCTCACTATCCGTTAGCCAGCGCCGCTATCGAAAAAGGGTTGCATGTCTTACTAGAAAAACCATTTGTCATCGATATCAAGCAAGGACAAGCGCTTATCGAACAGGCCAAACAAGCCAATGTGAAGCTGAGCGTCTACCACAACCGACGTTGGGATGGCGATTTTTTAACCGTCAAACAACTCATCGAAGAAAATAAACTGGGCAAGCTTAAAGTGTTCCAATCGCACTATGACCGGTTTCGTCCCGAAGTAAAAGTTCGTTGGCGAGAAGATGGTCAACCGGGATCGGGGATCCTTTATGATCTGGGGTCACATCTCATCGATCAAGCATTAGCACTATTTGGCCGGCCCTTACAAATCAGTGCCGATGTACTGGCCATGCGCGATGGTTCTCCAGCTATTGATTATTTTCATCTAACCTTACACTATGCCGATCATCTGGTGATTCTGCACTCGAGTTCATTGAGCGCCGGCCCGGTACTGCGCTTTCGCTTAGAAGGTCAACAGGGAAGTTATGTGAAATATGGGATAGATCCGCAAGAAGACCAGATCAAAGCAGGCATTGTCGATACCAACTCAACTCAACAAGCCGGGGCAGAAACAGGAGTTTTGTACACAGCGCAAGATGAAACACAAATCACCAATATCCAGGGAGGTTATCATCACTTTTACCGCCAGCTCGCTGAATCGTTAATTCATGATACCCCCCTGCCAGTCAGTGCCGAACAAGCATTAGATACCATTCGCGTTATTCAATTAGCCGAACAAAGCCAGATACAGCAGCAAACATTAGACTTTTGTGACTAGGGACTGTTGACCTTTGGTGGTTGAATTTTGTTCAAATTAAACGCATTTTGAACGCGGCGCCCCCTGCGTCGCTTAATGAGTGAAGCAAGC
>NZ_SMGD01000003.1 GCF_004339545.1 Celerinatantimonas diazotrophica
TGATAGTGTGGGGTTTCCCCATGTGAAAGTAGGTCACTGCCAGGCTTCGAATTGAGCCCCATCCATTGGATGGGGCTTTTTTTATGGGTGGGATTTTGCCCCTGCTCCGGGGTGCTGTTGATTGACGGGCACTGCCTGGTGTTCCCTCGTGTCTATCTTCTTCGCTTTTCTGCTGTTCTAAAAAATCCCAGTTGTTTTACTCAGGAGATCCCTGTGTGGACCATATGTCTATTGGGTTGGAATGCTAGTTTTTGAAAGTTCAGTGTGTCGCCTTGTTCCGGTTTGAAGTTCATTTTTGGGATGGGGAGCGAGTTAGCTCTTCAAGTCAGGTCGGTTTCAGATAGCAATGACCAGCATGTCCAAACAAATGGTTATTTGCCACATGCTAAGCGCTTAGGGCCATTAGCACGGTCAAGCAGTGTTGTTATCTGAGATACTTAAACTTGTTTTTAATGCTGACAACCATCGCCATAACCGTTTCCATCATATAGGGAGCGAAGTTATAGCAGTGGTTTGCAATAAATAATAATGGTTCGATGCTATAGGTGAGTGACCTATCTCCGGCGGGTTTAGCCTTTCCGAAAGGCGGGTATTTGTGCCAATTCTGCTGGGAATGCTAATTGGTGTGAGTCCATAGTAGTTTTTGCTAACCTTTATCGCCAAAAATGATATAAATATCACTATAAGAACTGAGTCGATTGATTCGATCTGAGGGGCTAACGCTATAATTATTTCACTGATTTAATAATTAATTGATAAGTCGTTGGAATTTTTGACTGATTATGTATATAATCGCGCTCTTTCGTTACCCTATTCATATCCTCCCTTGGTAGCGATATCTCAAACATATTGTTGACTAATGATTGGCTATTTTTTGTATAGGGCTATCATTTGTCTTTTTAGGGTGCTATAATTTCGCGCCCTTTAAATAGGCAGCCATAGACCTTTTAAGGTCAGTTGTAATGTTACAGAGGCATAAATCGCCTCATGTAAAAATTAAGCGGAGCACTGAAATGATCCAGATGCAATCTATGCTTGACGTGGCCGATAATTCCGGCGCACGTAGCGTACAGTGTATTAAGGTCCTGGGTGGCTCGCACCGCCGTTATGCAAACATTGGTGACATCATCAAAGTTGCTGTGAAAGAAGCAATTCCTCGCGGCAAAGTAAAAAAAGGTGATGTTCTCAAGGCTGTGGTAGTGCGGACACGTAAAGGCGTTCGTCGTCCCGACGGTTCTTTAATTCGGTTTGATCGCAATGCAGCGGTTGTTCTGAATAATAATAACCAGCCGATTGGTACTCGTATCTTTGGCCCTGTGACACGTGAACTTCGTAACGATCAGTTCATGAAAATTGTGTCTCTAGCGCCTGAAGTACTGTAAGGAGTAACAAGAGATGGCTAATAAAATTCGTCGTGAAGATGAAGTAGTAGTATTAACCGGTAAAGATAAAGGCAAACGTGGCAAAGTCACTAAAGTCCTTCCTTCTGCCGGAAAAGTTTTTGTCGAAGGCATTAACCTGGTTAAGAAACACCAAAAACCAAACCCTCAAGCGGGTGAGAATGGTGGTATCGTTGAACAGGAAGCTGCAATCGATGTATCTAATGTAGCGATTTACAATGCCGATTCAGGCAAAGCAGATCGCGTTGGTTTCCGATTTGAAGACGGCAAAAAAGTCCGTTTCTTTAAATCTTCTGGTGAACTAGTTAAGTAATTGGAGTAAAACGATGGCGAAACTGCATGATTTGTATAAGGAGTCTGTAGTGCCTGCACTTCTTAAGGAGTACGGCTACAAATCCATCATGCAAGTCCCTCGGATCGAGAAAATCACCCTGAACATGGGTGTAGGTGAAGCGTTAAATGATAAGAAATTGCTAGAGAATGCTGTTGCAGATCTAGCTGCGATTTCTGGTCAAAAACCGCTTGTCACCAAAGCTCGTAAATCCGTTGCGGGCTTCAAAATCCGTGAAGGCTACCCTATTGGTTGTAAAGTAACCCTCCGTGGTGAGCGGATGTGGGAGTTCCTCGAGCGCCTGATTTCGATCGCAATGCCTCGTATTCGTGACTTCCGTGGCGTCAGTACAAAATCTTTTGACGGCCGTGGTAATTACAGTATGGGCGTGCGTGAGCAAATCATCTTCCCGGAAATCGACTATGACAAAGTTGATAAAATTCGTGGTCTAGATGTGACTATCACAACTAGCGCGACATCCGATGAAGAAGGCCGTGCTCTGCTGGCTGCCTTTAACTTCCCATTCCGTAAATAAAAGGGTTAGGGTTATGGCAAAACAATCAATGAAAGCACGTGAAGTGAAACGTGCCAAGCTGGCCGCTAAATATGCTGAAAAGCGTGCGGCTCTAAAAGAGGTCATCTCAAGCGTTAATTCTTCTGATGAAGAACGTTGGGATGCAGTATTGAAACTTCAGGAACTGCCACGTGACTCATCTCGTAGTCGTCAGCGTAATCGCTGTAACATTACAGGTCGTCCACATGGTTTTCTGCGCAAATTCGGTGTGAGCCGTATTAAGCTGCGTGAAGCAGCTATGCGTGGTGAAGTACCTGGTCTTAGAAAAGCCAGCTGGTAAGCCAATCATTCACGGAGTAAGCAATTATGAGCATGCAAGATCCTATTGCGGATATGCTAACCCGCATCCGTAACGGTCAAGCGGCCAATAAAGTATCTGTCAAGATGCCTTCTTCTAAACTGAAAGTGGCAATTGCCAAGGTTTTGAAAGACGAGGGTTACATCACTGACTATGCTGTTTCTGGTGACGTTAAAGCCGAACTAGAAGTCACTCTCAAATATTTTGAGGGTAAAAAAGTTATTGAAACAATTCAACGCGTTAGCCGTCCAGGTCTGCGGATCTATAAAGGCGCTACTGAACTTCCTAGAGTTCTTGGCGGTTTAGGGATTGCAGTTGTTTCTACATCAAAAGGCGTTATGACTGACCGTGCCGCGCGTAAAGCGGGTATGGGCGGTGAAATCGTCTGCTACGTAGCTTAATCGGAGGTATTCATATGTCTCGTGTCGCTAAAGCTCCCGTAGCCATTCCTGCTGGTGTAGAAGTGGTTTTAAATGGCCAGGAGCTGACAATTAAAGGCGCTAAAGGTGCGGTTTCTCGTACTTTGAATGACGCTGTTATCATCACCAAAGAAGAAAATGAACTGACATTTTCTGTTGCTGATGGTGCACCCACTGCGCAGGCTGGTACTGCTCGTGCATTGGCAAACAACATGGTTATCGGTGTTACTGAAGGCTTTGAAAAACGTCTGCAGTTGGTCGGTGTCGGTTATCGTGTTCAAGTTCAAGGCAAAAAATTGAATTTGACTCTTGGTTACTCACATCCAGTAGTTTACGAACTGCCTGAAGAGGTGAGTGCTGAAGCACCTTCTCAAACTGAACTGGTTATCAAAGGTGCTGATAAACAAGTCGTTGGTCAAGTGGCTGCGCACATTCGTCGTTATCGTGAGCCTGAACCTTATAAAGGTAAAGGTGTTCGCTATGCAGACGAACAAGTTCGCCGCAAAGAGGCTAAGAAGAAGTAAGGTAACACTATGGATAAGAAAAGTGCTCGTCTGCGTCGCGCGACTCGCGCACGCAAAGCTATGCAAGAGTTGGGTGCAACTCGCCTGGTGATTCACCGTACTCCGCGCCATATTTATGCGCAGGTTATTTCACCAGATGCTAACGTTGTTGCAACTGCCTCAACTGTTGATAAAGCAGTTCGTGAGGCGTTAACAAAAACCGGTAATGTCGAAGCCGCTAAAGCTGTTGGTAAAGCAATTGCAGAACGCGCTTTAGAAAAAGGCATTACTCAAGTTTCTTTCGATCGCTCTGGTTTCCAGTATCATGGTCGTGTCGCTGCATTAGCAGAGGCTGCGCGTGAAGCTGGCCTTCAGCTCTAAGGGGTGAGTCATGGCTAAATTTGAAACACAAACCGGTGATCTGAACGAGAAGCTAATCGCAGTTAACCGCGTTTCTAAGGTAGTGAAAGGTGGTCGTATCTTTAGCTTTACTGCATTGACTGTAGTAGGCGATGGAAATGGCCGAGTAGGGTTTGGTTACGGTAAAGCAAAAGAAGTTCCAGCTGCTATTCAAAAAGCAATGGAAAAAGCTCGCCGCAATCTACGTGCTGTTAAATTAAACGGTACAACATTGCAGCACCCGATTAAGGGCCGTCATTCTGGTTCTCGGGTATACATGCAGCCAGCATCAGAAGGTACCGGTATTATTGCCGGTGGCGCGATGCGTGCCGTACTGGAAGTCGCAGGCGTACAGAACGTACTGTCTAAAGCTTACGGTTCGACTAACCCGATTAACATCGTCCGTGCAACCATCGACGCTTTAGAGCATATGCATGCTCCTGAAGATGTCGCTGCGAAGCGTGGCCTGAGCGTAGAAGAAATTCTGGGGTAATTGGGCATGGCGAAAATTAAAGTAACACAAACTAAGAGCTCTATCGGTCGTTTGCCAAAACATCGCGCAACTCTGACTGGTTTAGGTCTGCGTCGCATTGGTCACACAGTTGAATTAGAAGATACTCCTTCTGTTCGCGGTATGATTAATAAGGTTTACTACATGGTTAAGGTAGAGGGTGAATAAGATGCGTTTAAATACTCTATCACCAGCTGAAGGTGCTAAACCTTCAGCTAAACGTGTAGGCCGTGGTATCGGTTCTGGCCTGGGTAAAACCGGTGGTCGTGGTCATAAAGGTCAGAAATCTCGTTCTGGCGGCCGCGTACGTGCAGGTTTTGAAGGCGGTCAGATGCCATTGAAACAACGCTTACCAAAATTTGGTTTTACGTCTCGTAAAGCCGCTACCGCAGCTGAAGTTCGTACATCAGAACTGGCTAAAGTAGCGCAAGGCGTGGTAAGTTTGGACACTCTCAAACAATCTGGCGTTATCGCTCGTACAGCCAAAACTGCGAAAATCGTACTTTCTGGCGACGTCACAAAAGCGGTAACTATCCAGGGTGTCGGTGTAACCAAAGGCGCACGTGCTGCTATTGAAGCAGCAGGCGGTAAAATCGAAGGATAGTACGTAAATGGCTAAGAAACCAGGATTACCATCAAAAGGTGGACAAGGCGGGCTGAGCGAGCTAAAGCGACGTTTGTTATTCGTGCTGGGGGCATTGATTGTGTTCCGAGCAGGCTCGTTTATTCCAATTCCTGGGATCGACGCTAATGTACTTGCTGGGTTAATGCAGCAACAAAAAGGGACCATCATTGAAATGTTTAACATGTTCTCTGGTGGTGCCTTAGCTCGAGCCTCAATCTTCGCACTGGGTATTATGCCGTATATTTCGGCATCAATTATTATTCAGTTGCTGACTGTGGTGAATCCAACTTTGGCCGAATTGAAAAAAGAAGGCGAAGCTGGGCGGCGTAAAATTACTCAATATACTCGTTATGGCACGTTAGTGCTGGGCTTGTTCCAATCAATTGGTATCGCTACTGGGTTACCTCGAATGGTGACTGGATTGGTTCATAACCCAAGTATGGCGTTTTATATCACCGCGGTGGTTTGTCTAGTAACAGGAACAATGTTCTTGATGTGGCTAGGTGAGCAAATTACTGAGCGTGGTATTGGTAACGGTATTTCGATCTTGATCTTTGCCGGGATTATTGCTGGGCTTCCGCCTGCAATTGGCCGGACAATCGAACAGGCTCGTTTGGGTGAAATTAATGTCTTGCTGCTATTACTTATCGTTGTCATCGTTTTTGCGGTTACGTTTTTTGTGGTGTTTATGGAACGTGGTCAGCGACGGATTGTCGTGAACTATGCTAAACGCCAACAGGGACGCCGAGTATATGCCGCGCAAAGTTCACATTTGCCATTGAAAGTTAATATGTCAGGTGTGATTCCGGCAATTTTTGCATCAAGTGTCATTTTGTTCCCAGGAACACTGGCGCAATGGTTTGGTCAGCATAAGGGCTTTGGCTTTTTATCTGATATTTCTTTAACATTGCAGCCCGGTCAGCCACTTTATGTGATACTATACGCGGCCGCGATTATCTTTTTCAGTTTCTTCTATACTGCATTGGTGTTTAATCCACGCGAAACAGCGGATAATTTGAAAAAGAGTGGTGCGTTTATTCCGGGTATTCGCCCAGGAGAACAAACCTCGCGTTACATTGATAAGGTGATGACTCGCTTGACACTAGCTGGTGCCTTGTACATCACGTTTATTTGTTTAATTCCACAGTTTATGATGCAGGTGATGAATGTGCAGTTCTACTTCGGTGGTACTTCATTGCTCATTATCGTTGTAGTCATCATGGACTTCATGGCACAGGTTCAGACCCATATGATGAGTCATCAATATGATTCTGTCCTGAAAAAGGCTAATTTGAAAAACTACGGTCGATAAGGTCCGAGTCAATTAAAGTTAGTGAAACTTTTGCGGAGATAGCAATGAAAGTTCGTGCTTCCGTTAAGAAAATCTGCCGTAACTGCAAAATTATCAGACGCAACGGTGTTGTTCGGGTAATTTGCACAGAGCCTAAGCACAAACAGCGTCAAGGCTAATAAGCAGATTTCTAGACATTTTAGATTGCAAATTGGTCATCTGTTGAGTATCCTTACGGGCTTTTCACAGATGGCCTTCGTTTTACGAAATTATAGGAGTGTTCCCTAATGGCCCGTATAGCCGGCATTAACATTCCTGATCAGAAACACGCAGTTATCGCGTTAACTGCTATTTACGGTATCGGCAAGACCCGCGCAAAAGAGATCTGCGCAGCTGCTGGCATCGCTGAAGATGTGAAGATCAGAGAACTAGATGAATCTCAAGTTGAAAAACTGCGTGAGCAGGTAGGTCATTTTACTGTTGAAGGTGATTTACGTCGCGAAGTTTCAATGAATATCAAGCGCCTGATGGACCTCGGTTGTAACCGTGGACTTCGTCATCGTCGTAGTTTGCCCGTTCGTGGTCAGCGCACTAAAACTAATGCGCGTACCCGTAAAGGGCCTCGTAAACCTATTAAGAAATAAGGTGAGGACAAATGGCTAAAACTCCGACTCGCGCTCGTAAACGCGTTAAAAAGCAAGTTGCTGATGGTATGGCTCATATCCATGCTTCATTCAACAATACAATTATTACTATTACCGATCGCCAAGGTAATGCTCTATCTTGGGCAACTGCCGGTGGATCTGGTTTCCGTGGTTCACGTAAGTCTACTCCGTTTGCAGCGCAGGTTGCTGCTGAACGTGCAGCTGAAGCTGCAAAAGACTATGGCCTGAAAAATGTAGAAGTTTTCGTGAATGGCCCGGGTCCAGGTCGTGAGTCATCAATCCGTGCGTTAAACGCGGCAGGTTTCCGCGTCACTAACATTACTGATGTGACTCCAATTCCACATAACGGTTGTCGTCCGCCTAAGAAACGCCGCGTGTAATTCTTGGGATAGACAGGAGATAGAATAATGGCAAGATATTTGGGGCCTAAGCTCAAACTTAGCCGTCGTGAAGGTACTGATCTGTTCTTAAAGAGCGGTGTCCGCGCGGTAGATACTAAGTGTAAGCTTGATTCAGCACCAGGCCAACATGGTGCACGTAAACCACGTCTGTCTGATTACGGTTTACAGCTTCGTGAGAAGCAAAAAGTTCGTCGTATTTATGGTGTATTGGAAAAACAATTCCGTAACTACTATAAAGAAGCGGCACGTTTAAAAGGTAATACTGGTGAAAATCTGCTGACTTTGCTTGAAAGCCGTCTGGATAACGTTGTTTATCGTATCGGTTTTGGCTCAACTCGTGCTGAAGCACGTCAGCTGGTAAGCCATAAAGCGATCCTGGTTAATGGTAAAGTAGTTAACGTACCTTCTTTCCAGGTTTCACCGGAAGATGTTATCAGCGTTCGCGAGAAAGCCAAAAAGCAATCTCGTATCACAGCTGCTCTGGAAATTGCAGGACAGCGTGAAAAACCAACTTGGGTAGAAACTGATGCGACTAAAATGGAAAGCGTTTTCAAACGTATCCCAGAACGCACAGATCTGTCTGCAGACATTAACGAACAGCTGATCGTCGAGCTTTACTCTAAGTAAAGCTAATTTCTAAGAGAGGACACAATGCAGGGTTCTGTAACAGAATTTCTTAAGCCACGGCTAGTTGATATTGAACAACTTAGCCCTACTCATGCAAAAGTGACTTTAGAACCTCTTGAAAGGGGGTTCGGTCATACGCTTGGTAATGCGCTGCGTCGCATTCTGCTTTCATCTATGCCTGGCTGCGCAGTCACCGAGGTTGAGATTGACGGCGTGTTGCATGAGTACAGCAGTAAGGAAGGGGTTCAGGAAGATATTTTAGAAATCTTGTTGAATCTGAAAGGTATTGCTGTGAAGCTCGAAGGTAAAGATGAAGCAATGCTTACTCTTACCAAATCTGGTGCAGGCCCAGTCGTAGCGGGTGATATCGCCCATGATGGTGATGTCGAAATTGCTAATCCAGAACATGTTATCTGTCATTTAAGCAGCAATGCTGAAGTTAACATGCGGATTAAAGTAGAACGGGGTCGCGGTTATATTCCTGCATCAACTCGCGTTCACGCCGAAGACGAAGAACGCCCTATTGGTCGTTTGTTAGTCGACGCAGCTTACAGCCCAGTTGTGCGTATTGCTTATAATGTCGAAGCTGCTCGTGTAGAACAGCGCACTGACTTAGATAAGTTAGTGATCGATATGGAAACCAATGGTACTTTGGATCCTGAAGAAGCGATTCGTCGTTCTGCTACGATCCTGGCCGAGCAACTAGATGCATTTGTTGATTTGCGTGATGTCAGTGAACCCGAAGAGAAAGAGGAAAAACCGGAGTTCGATCCGATCCTGCTACGTCCTGTTGATGATCTGGAATTAACTGTTCGCTCCGCTAACTGCTTAAAAGCAGAAGCGATTCATTATATTGGTGACTTGGTTCAGCGTACCGAAGTTGAGTTGTTAAAAACTCCTAACTTAGGTAAAAAATCTCTTACAGAGATTAAAGATGTTCTGGCAAGTCGTGGATTGTCTCTGGGCATGCGCCTAGAAAACTGGCCACCTGCTAGTATTGCTGAGAAGTAATCAGTCACTGGTCCGATAGTATTATTTAGAAGGATAAGGTCATGCGCCATCGTAAGAGTGGTCGTCAATTGAACCGAAACAGCAGCCACCGTCAAGCTATGTTTCGCAATATGGCCAGTTCATTGGTTCGCCATGAAGTTATCAAAACAACTCTGCCTAAAGCTAAAGAGCTTCGGCGTGTTGTAGAGCCTTTGATTACATTGGCTAAAAACGACAGTGTTGCTAACCGCCGTCTGGCTTTTGCACGTACTCGTGACAAAGAAGTAGTTGGTAAACTGTTCTCAGATTTGGGACCTCGTTTTCAGGCTCGTGCGGGTGGTTATACTCGTATCTTGAAATGTGGTTTCCGAGCTGGTGATAACGCTCCAATGGCTTATATTGAGCTGGTTGATCGCGCAGATTCTCAAGAAGAATCAGCCGAGTAACTACAAAATATTTATCAAGCCGGGCCTTAAGCCCGGCTTTTTTTATGTCTGAAATTTATTTAAGAACTGCGTTGCTAAATGCCTCTGGCATAAAATTGATACGTTGTGCTTTTGGCAGAATTCTTTGGGCTTGGGTTGTATCTCGCTCTGTTAGCACTTGGCTCACTTCAACATCCAAATCCGCCATTGAAAGTACAGGCCGCAGAGGTTGTTCAATAAACTGAACAAACGGGTATAACAGGTAATGTTGGTTGATGGCGACAACCAGCGCAAGTTGTCCATCAGAAAGCCTTAGCAATGTCCCTGGCGGGTAGATCCCTATTTCATTACTTAAGAGCTGAATATAGTTTTTATTCAGTTTGGTCTGATAGTGCTGCGCTAATGCTGTTAGTGCGATGTGGGGGCTTTTAATCGCATCTTGGTTACACAAATTGTCAAAGGTGTTGGTTACATTTAATATCTGGGCGAGTGGATGAATTTGTTCATCAATTAATTTCCCTGGTTCACCGCTACCATCTAAGTACTCATGATGCTGATTAATTATATTCAATAGTTGATGATCATTAATGCCTGCCGCGTTGAGTATCTGGCTAGAGCGCATTGCATGATGCTGTTGCGGATCATCAATCACCAAACAGCCTAAATCGTGAAACAATGCTGCCCGCCCAATGAGCTTAATCTCGTATTCACTACGCATTGCCGATTGCGCTATGAGCATACTCAAGATGGTCACATTTAAGCAATGAGCGCCTAGCTGATTTACTTGCTCATCAGATGGAATGATATGGATAATATGTTCATCTGACTCGTTCAATTTATTCCAGAAGTTATTGACGATTCGTTCTGCTGAACTGCGAATATTATCTAATTTGGGGGGACTCTGATAGAGTTGGTTTAGTTGATCTAAACAGTCAGTATAAAGTGTCTTAGCCTGTTTCAGACTTAGTGTATAGCGTTGTTGGTGGTCAAGTTGCTCCCACTGCGCCAGAGTTTTAGCTTCGCTGGTTAGCCTATCCGTATCAGCCTGAATGGGATGCTCTAGATCTCCCAAGCAGTGACTTGTTGGCGGGAGCGGGGGAGCATCACTTTTAACAGGGTCGATAAAGACATACTTGAGTCCGAGGTTATGTAAAATTGTCAGCTCACTTTGGCTAGTGATCTTAAAATTTGAGCGTAAAAAGGGGTGTTGGTGCCAACTAACCGGCAACTTAACATAGATGCCAATAGCAAGTCGGTTCACAGCTACTTTTATATCACTCATGGTTTTTAGTCGGTTAGCCTGCCTTCTTTTTATATTAGTCAAAAATTTTATGTTGTGGTTTTCACTTGATTAAGGCTGGACTTAACCGGCAAACCATCTAGAATAGGCATCTAGATGTCTAGACTTGTATTTTGGAGTGCTAAAGATGCCCATTCGGATCCCTGATGGACTGCCGGCGGCAGAGGTGTTACGTGGCGAAAATATTTTTGTTATGCCACAAACTCGTGCAATAGCTCAGGAAATTCGTCCTTTAAAGGTTATTTTGTTAAATCTGATGCCCAAAAAGATCGAGACTGAAAATCAGATCCTGCGGTTGCTGTCAAATACGCCATTGCAGATTGATGTCCACTTATTACGTATCGATCACCGAGTGTCTAAAAATACACCTAAGGCGCATATTGATCGCTTCTATCGGGATTTTGATAAGATCCGCCAGAGCAATTTTGACGGGTTGATTATCACTGGTGCGCCATTAGGGCTTACCCCATTTGAAGATGTTTATTATTGGGAGCAGATCTGTGAAATTATTCGCTGGTCCACAACGCATGTGACCTCTTCGTTGTTTTTGTGTTGGGCGGCTCAAGTTGCGTTAAATGTGCTCTATGGAATACCTCGGTATACGCTGGATAATAAACTTTCAGGGGTCTATGAACATCAGAGTGTCGGTGGTCATAGCAAACTATTGCGTGGCTTTGATGACACTTTTTTAGCCCCGCTATCAAGAAATGCTGCTTTTCCTATTCACGCAATTCAGCAATATACCGATTTGGATGTTCTTGCTAAATTACCTGAAAGTGATGAACTCTATTTGGCTGCGAGCCATGATCTGCGCCAAGTATTTGTTACCGGTCATCCTGAATATGATGCCGATACCCTAGCCAATGAATATCGCCGTGATGAATCCGCTGGATTGTCACCTGCTTTACCCCACAATTATTTTCCTAATAATGATGCCAGTTGTGAGCCGCTAGCGACTTGGCGGAGTCACGGTAGTTTGCTCTATAGTAACTGGATTAATTATTGTGTTTATCAGATCACTCCGTATGATTTGAAAGTAATGCATCCCTCTGAAAATGATTAAATCGACCATGTAGGAGTACTCATGGCCAATACCCTTGAGTTGTTAACCGAACAATTACAGCAGCGCATACTGATTCTCGATGGCGCGATGGGAACCATGATTCAGCAGTTGAAACTGAGTGAGTCAGACTATCGTGGCGAACGATTCGCCGATTGGCCATGTGATCTCAAAGGCAATAATGATCTGTTAGTGCTCACCCAAAGTGACAAGATCGCCGATATTCATCGACAGTACCTGCAAAGTGGTGCCGATATCATTGAGACGAATACCTTTAATGCGACGACTATTGCCATGGCTGACTATCAGTTGGAGGCAATATCGTATGAGATCAACTATGAGGCAGCGAAGCTTGCGCGCCAAGTTGCAGATGAAGTGACCGCCAGTGAGCCATCAAAACCGCGATTTGTTGCTGGTGTGCTAGGGCCGACCAACCGCACCTGTTCGATCTCGCCAGACGTCAATGATCCGGGATTTCGCAATGTCCACTTTGATGAGCTGGTGAGTGCCTATGAGGAATCAACGACAGCACTGATCAAAGGTGGCGCAGACCTTATTCTTATCGAAACTATCTTCGATACCCTCAATGCCAAAGCTGCGATTTTTGCTGTGAAATCGGTTTTTGAAACACTTGGATATGAATTGCCTATCCTGATATCGGGAACTATTACCGATGCTTCTGGACGAACGTTATCAGGACAGACAACGGAGGCGTTTTATAATTCGTTACGTCATGCCGAGCCGATAGCGATCGGGCTTAACTGTGCGTTAGGGCCCAAAGAGTTGCGTCAATATGTGCAGGAGCTTTCGCGAATCAGTGAAAGTTTTGTCAGTGCTCATCCTAATGCTGGGTTGCCAAATGCCTTTGGCGAGTATGATCTGAATGCTCAGGATATGGCGCGTGAGATAGAGCAGTGGGCGAAGGATGGTTTTTTAAACATTGTGGGCGGATGCTGCGGTACGACGCCGGAACATATTCGAGCAATGGCGGATGCCGTCGCTGATATTCCTCCTCGACCTTTGCCAAAACTGGCTCATGAATGTCGGCTGTCTGGCTTAGAAGCGCTCAATATCTCGGCTCAGAGTTTGTTTGTTAATGTCGGCGAGCGCAATAACGTGACAGGTTCCGCGTTGTTTAAGCGTCTGATTGTGAATGAGGATTATGACAAGGCATTAGAGGTGGCCGCACTGCAGGTCGAGAATGGCGCTCAGATTATCGACATCAATATGGACGAAGGGATGCTCGATTCTAAAACCGCGATGGTGCGGTTTTTAAATCTGGTTGCGGCTGAGCCCGACATTGCCAAAGTTCCGGTGATGATTGATTCCTCCAAATGGGACATCTTAGAAGCTGGCCTTAAATGTGTGCAGGGCAAACCGATTGTGAACTCTATCTCGCTCAAAGAGGGGAAAGAGAAATTTGTTCATCAGGCTAAATTATTGCGTCGCTATGGTGCCGCTGTCATTGTCATGGCGTTTGATGAGACCGGCCAAGCCGATACGAAAGCACGTAAAGTTGAAATTTGTCGGCGTAGCTATCGCGTATTGGTCGATGAAGTTGGGTTTCCGCCGGAAGATATTATTTTCGACCCCAATATTTTTGCTGTGGCTACGGGGATTGAAGAGCACAATAACTATGCCCTAGATTTTATCGAGGCGGTTAAAGAGATTAAAGCGCAGTTGCCTTATGCCATGATCTCTGGGGGCGTGTCTAATGTTTCGTTCTCATTTCGTGGCAATAATCCTGTTCGGGAGGCTATTCACGCGGTGTTTCTCTACCATGCAATTGCCAATGGCATGGATATGGGGATCGTTAATGCTGGGCAGTTAGCGATTTATGAAGATATCCCCCTTGCTCTTCGACAAAAAGTTGAAGCAGTGATCCTCAATACGCATCCAGGAGCTACCGATGAACTGCTAGAGGTCGCGGAAAGCTATCGGGCAGATGGCCAAGCGAACCAGACTGATGCTAAAGAGTTAGAATGGCGTAGTTTGCCTGTTAGTAAGCGTCTAGAGCATGCGTTAGTCAAAGGTATCACAGAGTTTATTGAAGAGGATACCGAAGCGGCCCGCCAAGAGGCTGAGCGGCCCTTACATGTTATTGAAGGGCCTTTGATGGATGGCATGAACGTCGTGGGGGATCTGTTTGGCGACGGTAAAATGTTTTTGCCTCAGGTAGTGAAATCCGCCCGAGTCATGAAACGAGCAGTTGCGTATCTCAATCCGTTCATTGAAGCTGAAAAATCAGCCGATCAAAAGTCTAACGGTAAAATTGTGATGGCCACGGTCAAAGGTGATGTGCATGATATTGGCAAAAATATTGTTGGTGTCGTGTTGCAGTGTAATAACTTTGAAGTGATTGATCTTGGCGTGATGGTCCCGTGCGAAAAAATCTTGCAAGTAGCCAGAGATGAACAGGCTGATATGATCGGCTTGTCAGGTTTAATTACACCATCGTTAGATGAAATGGTCCATGTGGCCAAAGAGATGGAACGCCAAGGGTTCGATATTCCGTTATTAATCGGGGGGGCAACGACCTCAAAAGCGCATACCGCCGTTAAGATTGAGCAAAATTATTCTCATCCTGTCGTCTATGTGGCAAATGCATCACGTGCTGTGGGAGTCTGCCAGAATTTACTATCGAAAACTCTTAGAGTGGATTTTGTGAAGCGCTTAGCACAAGAATATGAGGTTGTCCGTGAACAACATGCTAGAAAACGGCCTCGTAGTGCGCCAGTTTCATTGCAAAAAGCTCGCGATAACGCATTTGTCACTGACTGGCAAAGTTATCGTCCAAAGGTGCCTAATCAACTTGGCGTTCAAGTATTTGATAGTGTCCCGATTGCAACGTTGCGTAAGTACATCGACTGGACTCCATTTTTTATGACTTGGTCGCTGGCTGGTAAATATCCGCGCATATTAACTGACAAAGTAGTGGGAACTCAGGCTCAAGCGCTTTTTGATGATGCTAATGCGATACTCGATACGCTTCAGATAGATCCTCAAATGAAAGTCCGTGGTGTGCTCGGTTTATTTGCGGCCAATCGTGTCGGGGATGATATTGAGATCTATGCTGATGAGTCGCGCGCTCGAGTGCTGGGGGTCAGCCATCAGCTGCGTCAGCAAAGTGAAAAAGCCAAAGGGTGTAATTATTCACTAGCGGATTTTATTGCGCCCAAAGACTCTGGTGTGGCTGATTATATTGGTGCCTTTGCGGTGACGGGGGGCATTGGTGAGGACGAATGGGCTGATAGCTTTAAGACAACTGGTGATGATTACAACGCTATTATGGTTAAAGCGGTCGCTGATCGTCTTGCTGAAGCGTTTGCTGAATACCTGCATGCTCAAGTGCGCCGCGACCATTGGGGATATAGTCCAGATGAATCCTTAACAAACGATGAATTAATTCGTGAGCGGTATCAGGGGATTCGTCCTGCGCCGGGGTATCCGGCTTGTCCGGAGCATACGGAAAAGCGCTTGATTTGGCAATTGTTGGATGTTGAAAAGCGTATTGGCATGAAACTCACTGATAGTTACGCGATGTGGCCTGGAGCTTCTGTATCAGGTTGGTATTTCAGTCATCCCCAAGCGCGTTATTTTACTGTGGCGAAAATTCAAAGAGATCAACTTGAAGACTATGCTAAGCGTGCTGGAATGACGATTGAAGAAGCTTCGCGATGGCTGGCGCCGAATCTTGATGATTAATAAAAAGAGTGAATGTTCAAAAAAATCGAACACAATAGTTAAAATAATCACATATATTCGAATGTAAGGCCGTGTTACTCTTTTTGCATCATAAACAAGGAGATCAAAAAGATGGCAAAGATTTTAGCGCTCAAATCAAGCGTGCTTGGTGAATATTCTCAGTCTTCAAAATTGATTGATGAATTTCTTGCTCAATACAAAGATAGTGAAGTGATTGTGCGTGATTTAGCAGCTAATCCTGTCCCTGTCTTGGACGGAGAATTAGTTGGCATGCTGCGTCCTTCTGGTGAGTTGAGTGCTCGTCAGCAAGAAGCGAAAGAACTTTCTGACACACTGATTAAAGAAGTTAAAGAAGCTGACTTGTTAGTCATGGCCGCTCCAATGTACAACTTTGCTATCCCAACCCAGCTTAAAACCTGGTTTGATTTTGTGGCTCGTGCTGGCGAAACTTTCACTTATACTGAAACGGGTGCCGTGGGTCTGATTGAAAATACTAAAGCATTAATTGTGACCACTCGGGGTGGCATTCACCAAGAAGGTGGAAGTGATTTTGAAATCCCTTATCTGAAAACCCTGTTAGGCTTTTTGGGCATCCGTGAAGTTGAAGTGGTCTATGCTCAAGGTTTGGCAATGGGCGAAGATGTTGCTAAACCTCAGTTAGATGAAGCTGTTGCTAAATTAAGTAACTATCAAATCTAAGTTTGTTTGAGTGATAAAAAAGGCTGCATTGCAGCCTTTTTTATTTTTAGGCGAGAGCGACCTGTCTATTCAGCTGCTTGCTCGTTAAGTTCTTCAAGTTGCGACTCATATTCTAACCAAGTTTCTTCGGTTTGTTCCAGTTGTGAGCGAACACTGGCTTGTTGTTTTATGAGCGTGTCTAATTGGGATTTCTGGTCCGCTTCATATAATTTCGGATTACTCATTTGAGTTTCGATTTCATACAGTTGTGCGGTTAATTTCTCCGTCTGTTTTTCGAGTCGTTCCAGCTCTTTGCGTAACGGCTGCGTTTTTTTGCGAAACTCTGCCTGCAGGCGCTTTTGCTCTTGTCTTGAGCTTTGAGAGTTTAGGGATTGCGGTTTACTTTGCGCACTGTTGCCTTGGTTTTGCCTTTTTAACCACGTCTGGTATTCATCTAAATCGCCTTTGAAAGCGTGGACACTGCCATTATCAACCAGATAGAATTCATCGCAGCTGGCTCGCAGTAGAGCCCGGTCATGCGAGACCAATACCATTGCGCCTTCAAAGCTTTGCAGTGCGATGGTTAAGGCATGACGCATATCCAGATCCAGATGGTTAGTCGGCTCATCAAGTAATAACAGGTTAGGTCGCTGAAAGACAATCATCGCTAGAACTAATCGCGCTTTTTCGCCGCCACTAAATGGCGCTACTTTCGCAAGGGCTTGTTCGCCAATAAAACCGAAACTTCCCAGATAATTACGTAGTTGCTGCTCGTTCTGGTCTGGGGCTAAGCGGCGCAGATGATCCAGTGGAGTGTCGTCGACTCGAAGTGTCTCCAACTGGTGCTGTGCAAAGTAGCCAATTTTAACGTTGCTATTCAGATCGAGTACGCCATTAAGCGGGGTTAAATCACCGCTTAATAATTTAATGAACGTCGATTTTCCTGCGCCATTACGGCCAAGCAGGCCAATCCGACTGCCGGGAACGAGGTTAAACTGAATTTCGCTGAGAACCGTTTTGTTTTGATATCCGGCACTGACCTTTTCCATTCGCAGTAGCGGCATTGGGAGTGTATCTGGCGGCTGAAATTCAAAACTAAATTGTGAGTCGACATGCGCTGGACCGACCAGTTCCATTTTTTCGAGCGCTTTTAAACGGCTTTGGGCTTGTTTCGCCTTGGAGGCTTTGTAACGAAATCGGTCAACATATTTTTGCAGATGATCGCGCTGTTTGAGCTGTTTTTCATGCAATGCTTGCTGCTGAGCCAATTTGGTCGCTCTTTGGCGTTCAAAGCTTGAGTAGTTGCCGGTGTATTCATTAAATTGAGCATTTTCAATATGGATGATGCGTTCAGTGGTTTGATCTAGAAAATCGCGGTCATGGGATATAATGATTAATGTCCCTTGGTAGCGTCCTAGCCATTGCTCTAGCCAAACAACGGTGTTGATATCGAGGTGGTTTGTCGGTTCATCAAGCAGTAGTAGATCGCTGCGGCATAATAGTGCCTGGGCCAAGTTCAAGCGCATGCGCCAGCCGCCAGAAAAACTAGCGACACGATGCTGTTGTGCTGCTTCATCAAACCCTAAACCGGCTAGCAGTGTCGCGGCGCGAGTCTGGATCTGGTAGCCACCAATGGCATCTAATTGCCCATGCAGGGCTGCAATGGCAATACCATCCTGGTTGGCTTCCGCTTCGACAAGCTTGGCCTGCACGTGTCGATATTCCTGATCACCATCAATCACGTAGTCGATAGCCGAACATTCAAGTGCTGGCGTATTTTGTGCGACACTGGCAATTTGCCAGTTCACTGGAAAGTCGAGCTCGCCACTGTCAAGCGTTATCTCTCCTTTTAACAGACTGAATAAAGAGGATTTGCCGCAGCCATTTTTGCCGACTAAACCGACTGATTGGCCAGGATGAATCGTCATCGATGCTTTATCCAGTAGGATTTTGATGCCGCGCTGCAGACTAATTTGTTGAGCTGTGATCATAGTGATAACTTAAAATGCAATAATGATGGATCATATCGTAAAAATGGTTGAACTGTCGAAATCTGCGAAAAATAGGTTAATAATGAAAAGACGATTTATTGCTGGAGCCAATTGCCCACACTGTCATCAACAAGATACACTGGTTATTGAGTCAGATAGCGAAGGGCATGATAAAGTCAAATGTGTTCACTGTGGCTATCTATTTGAAGATCAAGAAGACGCATCTCAGTCTTCACCAAAACAGCCACCAGAGGCATCCATTGCGCGATTTAAACTCTAATCAAGGCGCTTCCCTAAAATGGATAGGTTGTATAGCGTGTGATCCAGCTTTGCAACCTTTGGTAATTCCCCCCAAAGTTGATAGCCATGGTGTTCAAATAACTTCATGCTGGGAGTGTTATGACTAAAAATAAAACCGATCAAAACATTAATATTTTGCTCTTTGGCTAATTTTTCGGCATCAGCTAAGAGCTTTTTACCTAAGCCGTGCCCACGAACCTGTTCGGCCAGATAGATACTAATCTCGCGAGTTTGCTGATACGCCGGGCGATCATAAAAGGTACTAAAACTAAACCAAGCAATTACTTTATTCTGAGAAATCGCGACTTGAATCGGGTGTCCGATACGCTGATGCTCTTCCAGCCAACCGTTACGATCAGCAACGCTAATCGGCTCCATATCTGCGGTCACTTGCCGGGAGGCGATAGTTGTGTTGTAAATAGCCACAATCGCTTCAAGATCCGCCGGTGTTGCGTTGCGTAATTGATACTCTACCATCAAACTTCCTTTGTCTTTAATAGTGTGGTGGTGGTGTTTCCTCAGACTGAGATGCAATCTGGGAAGGCTGAATCTGCTGAATTTTATTGCTGAGCAGTTTTAGCTGGCGAGTTAATTTATCAATTTGCCATTGCTGATTAGTAATCGCGTCATTGAGCTGCGCGATGGTATCTTCCTGAAAAGTCAGCTGGCTTTCCAGTTGTTCAATATGCTCTTGTAATTCAGATGTCATCAGATTATTCATTATGTACAGACCAGTATTCAACCAAGCCACTAGAGCTGGCACTTATTACCTGTCCATTGTCATCGATTGTGGCATCATATACAACCGCACTGGCCGGTCGACGGTTAGTATTAAGACCAACTTTCCACTGTTCAAGTAATTGCCCACTCTTGATATCCCATAAACGGAGCCTACGATTCGCTGAACCAGTGAGCAGCCACTGATCATGATGGACAAAGCGTGCTGAACTAAAAATTTCTTGGCGAGTGTGGATGGCTAGTTTACTTACGAGTTTGCCCTGCGGAATGGTGAAGATCTTGGCCAGATTGTGGCTACCGGCCACAAAGATATATTTACCATCGGGAGTCATCGCGATCTGCGTGATCCGGCTATCCATATGGATTTTGGTGATGATTTGTGCACTTTGCGTATCCCATAAAATGGCATCCCCGCCATTGCCAGCGCTAAATGCATAACGTCCATTGGCTGATAATCGCACTACATTAATGGCTTGGGTATGAGCTAAAAATTCTAAGCGGCGGCCGGTTTTTAGATTGATAAACAAAACTTTGCTATTTTCTAAACCGACGAGGACATTCTGACCATTAGCCGATATCGCAAGGTCGCGGATCACCGATTGGGCAATCGAATAAAAACCTAATGAATGTCCGGTATGCGTTGACCAAATGGCAAAATCGTGGCGTGAAGCCGTTACGGCATACTGATGACCTGGCGAAAATTTTACAAGAAAAACATTATTTTGCGATTGTTGTTGCCAGCGAAACTTGGCTTGAGCTTTGGGGGTTAGCTGCCAGAGCGTCACATCATTGTCGGCGCTTGACATTAAACTGAGAGAGCCATCACGGCTCAGAGCAGCATCAAATACGCCATTACTATCTTGTGTGATAGTCTTAATTGCCTCTGTTTTAGGCGTGCAGCCGGCTAAAAGTGCTATGAGGAATAAAATAGCGCTGAAATAGCCGCGTCTTAAGTAAATTTGTGTGAAATAAGTATTCATATCTTTCTACATAGGTTTATAGACGCTAGTATAGACGGCTGATTGACGAATCAGTAGATAAGTATATCGGCTAATGTGTATAGAAATGAAGCCATTCTATTGATTATTATTGGCAAAACTTAAGGTCTGGAGAGTTCATCTCATGAAAAAATATTTAGCAGTATCGCTACTAGCCAGCTCGGTATTGTTTGCAACGGCTCAAGCGAGTGCTGCAACCGAGCATTTTAAAAACGAAGCACAAGAACAAGCGTATGCCGTGGGTGCTTCAATGGCTCGTTATTTGGATAAATCACTGCAGCAGCAGGAAAAGATCGGTGTCAAACTAGATCGTAATCTGATCATCGAAGGTATGAAAGACGGCCTTCATGGCAAATCGAAGCTTTCTGATAAAGAAATTCAAACCGTTTTAACTGACATGAGTAAAGACTTGGCAGCGAAAGCGAAGAAAAAAGCGGCTGAGGAAGCAGCAAAAGCGAAAATTGAAGGCGCGAAGTTTCTTAAAGAGAATGCTAAAAAACCAGGTGTAAAAACAACCAAATCAGGGTTGCAGTATAAAGTTCTGAAAAAAGGAACGGGCCCGCAGCCAAAACCTTCTGACATTGTTACAGTGAATTACAAAGGTTCTCTGATCGATGGTACTGTGTTTGATAGTTCTGCGAAGCATCATCAGCCTGCAACCTTTAAACTGGATCAGGTGATTCCTGGTTGGACTGAAGGTGTACAATTGATGCATCAAGGCGGTAAATATCGTTTCTATATTCCAGCAAAACTGGCTTATGGTGACCATGCAACAGGTTCTATCCCTGGTAATTCGACATTGATTTTTGATGTTGATTTACTTAAGGTCAAAAAATCATCAAATTCAACCTCTGATAGCTCAACTAAATAATCGAGAATCGAGGCGATCCTAATATAAGTTGGGATCGCTTAATTATTCTTTAGTTTAAGGGTTTGTTTGAGCTTGCTCTGCAACAACATGTTGATAAAGCTCAGCGAGCAACTTATCTTCAATGGCAAAACGGTTTTCTAAACTTTCACCGATAATCCCTAATGTATCGATAAATTCATTGAGTTCGCTTAAGTCACTGACTTCGACGTATTTGTCGTAAAAATCAACGATTATTTCTGTGGTGGGCGCAAGTTGTTGGATGTAGCCATGAACTCTTCGATAGTCTTGGCAATCTTCGATTATCTGGTCAAAAACACCGAAGTGTCCGGTTGAAACGTAATCGACCAGATGGTGGCAGAAATGTTGGATCTGCTCTAGTTGTGGCAATTTCTGCATTGATTTAGGTTGTTTTTGTCCGACCAACTGGCAATATTCAACGATTAGTTGGCTGCGCTCAGCAAGCCAGTTATCAATAACCTGACTAGCACCACCCCAACGTTGTTGGGCTTGGGCGACTCGTTTAAGCATAGTGACCTCCGGCTTCTTTATAATACAGGGAGCTATCTTAATTTAACTGTGGCTGAATGAGCGGATTTGATCAAGTTATCCAGCGCTAAAGATCGAAAAATAAGGAGTTCTATGTCTGCTTTCCATCCTCATCGTCAGTCGTTAGCCGGCTGGTGGTTTTTTACCTCGCAAGATAAATTATTGTGTGTGCCTCAAGGCCAACGTATTCCGTTTGGCCAAATGGATGATCTGCCCGTGACTGAATCGTGGTTGACTCAAGCCGAGTATTTTAATGATTACATGGGTGAGCCATGCTACCGGTTAGCATTAGATGGACCGATTGACCTAGGGTTAGGAGAGTGGGAGTCGCTTTATCAGTTGGTGAGTGAACTGAATGAGGATTTCTTGATGCTCGCTGGGCAAGCGATGCAACAGTCTCTGTTTTTAAAGACGCATCAGTTTTGTGGGCAGTGTGGCAAGCCGATGGAGCGTGTTGACTGGGAATTTGCAATGCAATGTAATCATTGTGGATTTCGTGCTTATCCACGAATTTCGCCGTGTATTATTGTCGCGATTCGTCGAGAAAATTCAATTTTGTTGGCCTGTCATAAACGACATGCCAAAAAAGATAATCCCATTTACACTGCCGTAGCGGGATTCGTCGAAACAGGTGAAACCCTTGAACAGTGTGTCGTGCGTGAAGTATTTGAGGAAACTGGTATTAGGGTCGATAACATACGTTATGCAGGTAGCCAACCGTGGCCGTTTCCTCATTCTTTAATGATGGCATTTTTAGCCGACTATCGATCGGGTGAGATCAAAGTCCAACGTAGCGAGCTGATTGATGCCAACTGGTTTGAGATTACCAAACTACCGCTATTACCGAAGCCGGGGACGATCGCCCGTAAAATTATTGACACTTTAGTCGATGAAATTGCTGGATCTGTGCAGAGCTAATTCAGTGCATCACTATAGCCTTTATTGGCAAATCGCCATACAATGCCGACAGTTTGTGCCAGCTTCAGGAATATTATGAGCAAGTTAAAAAATGACCGTTACTTAAGAGCATTACGCCGCGAAGAGGTCGATATGACGCCGGTATGGATGATGCGTCAGGCTGGCCGATATCTGCCAGAATACCGTGAATTGCGTATGAAAGCGGGTGACTTCATGTCGGTTTGTCAAAGTCCTGAGCTGGCCTGTGAGGTGACACTGCAGCCACTGCGGCGGTTTGCTTTGGATGCAGCCATTCTTTTTTCTGATATTCTAACTATTCCTGATGCCATGGGACTGGGGCTCTATTTTGTGAAAGGCGAGGGGCCTCAGTTTGCTCATCCCATTCGCTCGTTAAGCGATGTTAAAGCGCTGTCAGTGCCAGACCCGCTTAAGTCACTGGCTTATGTGCCAGCGGCGATTAAAACCATTGTCCGTGAATTAGATTCGCAAGTTCCGTTGATTGGTTTTTCTGGCAGCCCTTGGACATTGGCTACTTATATGGTGGAGGGCGCGTCAAGCAAGCAGTTTAGTAAAATCAAAAAAATGCTCTTTAGTGACCCCGCAACATTGCATCTTTTGCTGGATAAATTAGCGCTGTCTGTCATTGACTATCTTAATGCGCAAATTGAGGCTGGGGTTGACTCTGTGATGATTTTCGACACTTGGGGTGGGGTATTAAGTGGCGATTGTTATAAAGAGTTTTCACTGGCATATATGCAAAAGATTGTCGAAGGGATCCACCATTCTGCTCATGGGCAACATATTCCGGTCACTCTGTTTACTAAAAACGGGGGACAATGGCTGGAGTGGATTGCCGAAACGGGCTGTGATGCGATTGGGATTGACTGGACATGTGATATGGATGACGCGCGTCGCCGAGTTGGCGATAAAGTCGCTCTGCAGGGGAATATGGATCCGTCGATGTTGTACGCACCAGCAGATAAAATTGAGCGTGAAGTCCAGCGAATCCTTAATCAATATGGTCATGGTAGTGGCCATGTCTTTAATCTGGGACATGGTATTCACCAGGATGTCCCTGCCGATCATGCTGGTGTTTTTGTGGATGCAGTTCACCAATATAGTCGGTCTTATCATCAAACTCCTATAAAGGAGTGAATCGCGGCCGTCGTCTCTCTTAGAGATAACAAGCGCTCTTTAAGTTAGTGTATTTGTTCTAAGGTTATTTATGTTTTTGATCTGTTTGGTGTTAGGTGCCGTTGCCGGCACACTCTCGGGATTATTTGGTCTGGGGGGAGGCGTCCTGATTGTGCCAGCTTTAGTGGTCATTTTTCACTGGGCGAATTTTCCTCCTGAGTTGTCCATCCATATGGCAATGGGAACATCGTTAGCGACCATTATTTTTACCGCAGCAAGTTCAACTTATAGCCATTACAAACAAGGAAGTGTCGACTGGAAAATTGTTCGGCAATTGACCATAGGGATTATTATCGGTGCTTTCTCCGGAAGTTGGCTGGCGCATTTTATCGATGGTCGTTGGTTAGAGTGGGCTTTCGGGGTCTATTTAGTGTTGATCGCCTTAAAAATGTTATTTGCCCATCCGCAAATATCTAATCGGTCTATGCCTGCTGTGTGGGTTACCAATTGCGTCGGTATCTTTATCGGATTTAAATCTGCTATTTTCGGTGTTGGGGGCGGCACCGTGACGGTACCGTTTTTAAATTATTTTGGTCAGTCAATGAAACGAGCCGCTGGGATTTCAGCGGCCTGTGGATTACCGATCGCTATTAGCGGTACGCTCGGCTATCTCCTTGCAGGGAGCCAGAACGCAGTTTTACCCGCGTGGAGCGTTGGGTATGTGTATCTGCCCGCTTGGTTGGGGATTATCTTAACCAGCTCTGTTTTTGCTCGCTTTGGTGCAAAACTCTCTCATCGCTGGTCACAACAGCGTTTGCAGCGTCTATTTGCGATCTTGTTATTGGCCATTGCTATTAAAATATTTATGGCTTAAATAATGCCCTTTACGTGGTGAGAAAGTATTTAAGTCTTATGGGTGCCAGACGCGCAGGGCTTCTTTACGCAGTTTGTTTTTAGTTGCAGCACTTGCTCCCCATTTATAATCAATGGCGGCACCATCCCAAGTCCCATAAACTGGGTTTGGTAGTACAATGTATTTGGTTCCCCATTGTGGACGATATTGGTCTGCTAATTGCTGGCGTTGTTGCATGCTTTTGCCATCAAACTTATGACTGAAGTCACCTAAATTATCTCCCATGTAGAGAGCTACATCATAATGAGCGCGGATTTGGTCGCGTCGAGGCCCTTTATTACTGCTGGTGGTTTTCATGAGCAGGTGTGAGTTAACAACATCCGGGAATCCCAGCTGTTTAAGGTTTGTTAAGGTCGCCTGACGAACTTTCTCAGCACGATTAGTGACATAGAATACCTGAACACCATTTTCACTGGCGAAATTTAAAAACGATAATGCTCCAGGGATTGCTTTCGCTTTGCTCTGTTTGACCCACTGTTGCCAGGTTTTACTTGAATAGCCCTGATTTTTACCGATTAACCAAGCCTGATACGGCGAATTATTTAAAATGGTTTCATCAATGTCGACGACAACCGCCAAAGGTTTGTCATGATCACTAGATAGCTCTTTTTTCAACTGATTCGTGGCAACATTAAATGCTTGGTAACACAGTGCGCGATATTCAGCTGAGCGTTGCATCCAGACTAAAGCTTGCATCTGTTGTTCGTTCAAATCTTTGGTTGAATAAGTCTGTGATGCACCGGGATGGGCGGACTGGGTCTGGCTATCAGTGGGGGATAATTGCGCACATCCAGATAAAATTAGTGAACTGAAAGCGATAATTGAAAGCTGTTTGAGCATAAAAATATCCTAGAGATTATTCAATTTATCAGTATTGAATTACATGATAGCGCATTCGCCAGAGGAGAACAGTGCTAGATGTTGTAAATTTTTGCAGGTCTTATGCGATGCCTATGTAGGGATTTTCCCCAATTGAGTCAATTCAATAAGGTGCATATGCTTATTCCATGAGCAATGTAATGAAATCAGCTCAGGCTGAATCCCGTGTTGAAATTCCAGCCTGTCAACCAGTGCAGCTCATGCAAAAAAATGCCAGTGAGCTTTGTTTGCAGTGGGATGGCTGGATGCTTAACGATGAAGACAAGTGTCTTAATACTTCTCAGTTTTTAGAGGAGGCTCAGTCGTGTGCCGAGAAAATGTTGCTTGAACATGTTGCTGGGCCGTTGTTAATTGTGATCGATGATGAGTTGCTCAGCGATAAATTTTGGTTTGAGCAGTTGCTCGATAGACTGTTAAAAATTCATTTTTCTTGGCGTAATCTCATTGTACTTGTCAAAGATTGGCCCAGACATAATGATATTGCCAAAGCGAATCAGTCCATTTATTGGTTGCGCTCATGCCAGGTTCAAGTTTGGTTGCAAAGCTTGCATATGCCAAGTAGATCCCAGCTGGAATCAGTATTAGTGGATGCTGTCGTTGTAGATGCGTTTAGTCGTTATGATGATTGTTTGGCTAAGGCTGATATTCAGACCCATGTGGATGAATTATCAGACGATAATGCAACGGTGATTCTATTGAACCCACCCGCGTCTTTTTTGAACGATGATGATATATCGCCTTTATTGGGTGTGCTAACATCCAGTAACGATTCAAGATAAAAGATGGAGCCTCTCATGGACTGGCAATGGCCTTTTTCAGTCCAGCAAGCTCGTGAATTTCAAACTCGAGCCGCATCCCAACTGCAGTTAACCCCTTTTCAACACCCCGTTCGCTGTATTGCGGGAGCTGACATTGGTTTACCGAATAAGGGTTCCATGGTTCGAGCAGCAATTTGTACTTTTGATGCCAACTGCTTAACTCCGTTAGAACTTAGTATTGTCACTTTACCGAATACCATGCCATATATTCCTGGGTTGCTTGGTTTTCGAGAGGTTCCGGCGTTGGTTCGGGCTTATGAATTGTTAGAGAATAAACCTCAGTTGGTGTTGGTGGATGGCCAGGGGATTGCTCATCCGCGTCGCTTTGGTAATGCATCTCAGCTGGGGTGGCAACTTAATATCGCAACAATCGGCGTGGCCAAATCAAAATTAACCGGTGAGCACCAACCACTTGAAGCACCACCGGGCAGTGTCCAACCGCTTATCGATGAGAACCATATCGTTGGTTATGTATTGCGCTCAAAAGCACGTTGTAAGCCATTATACCTATCACCAGGCAATAGGGTCTCGACAGAGCAAAGTTTGTCTTTTGTTCGACAGTGTTTGGATGGCTATCGGTTACCAAAGCCGACCCGTTGGGCTGATGCATTTGCCTCTAATCGACCATCGGCAGCTAAATTACTGAAATTGCTCTCACCGGACAAAGTCCACCAGATCACATAGAGGTAGTTTATTGGTCGCAAGATGATAACGGGTCACTTCGAGTGAGATCGTTGGTCTGTGTTGATGAGGTTTGAATATTTTTAAGCATACAAAATGCTAACTGTCAGATAATGTATAAGGAAATGTCGCTCTATCTCTCCTAATTTTGTCCTATAAGTGTGACATCCGTATACGAGTGATCGCATTCAGAGTGCTTGTGTTCCAACTTTTTTGGTTGCTTTTTAAACTTATTGTACCATCTTCAAGCAAATGATTTATTTTTAGCCTTTTTATGTATAATTTTACTGGTGATTTCACGACTTTCTTTTAAAATCACCTCTTCCATCAACCTAGGAGTTTATTGATGCTACCAGCTTCTTTTTTGACAAATCTAAAAAATTTGCCAAGAATGGCGCAACTGCTATTCTGTGCTTGTTTAGCACAGCGAATGATGCCAAATTATAAGTTGTTTGCTCAGGCTACTGGGTTTGCCAGTGATGATGCATTGGATAAATACATGGCGCTGTTTTGGGAGTATTTGGGGTATCCAAAAGCCCGTATTAATTTTGCCTTGCAGCGCGAGCAATTAGATCCGGTTATTCCAGAGGTAAAAAATTTTGATATTTATGGTGTATATCCGGCCCTAGATTGTTGTGTCGCACTAGAATTATTATTTAGTGTCGTCTTGACGTTTGATGGAGATGAGGCGGCACAGGCAAGTCAGTTATCGTTGAGTTCGGTGACGAATTTTTTGCAGATGCAAAATGATTTTGCTGATGATGAGGCGGTGTTCAAAGAGCCCTTAGCAGTAGAAGAGTTGGCATTTCAAAAACAATGTTATGATTTTGCTCTTAGTTTTCAGAGAAATCATGATTACATCAAACAGGTGAGAAAAGTAGCTCGACAAGAAGATGTCAGTAATCTGGGGATCTGTTTGCGGGACGAATAATTCCTGTTACAGTGGCCTGTGGCATGGGATATTTCATTCATTTTTTTCCAAAATAGTGTTAATCCCGCGTCAAATCTGGCTTCTTGGATAAAAAAATCTTTGCGAAGCTTATTTTTTTCTCTTAAAGTGTTCTCGGCTAATCGAAAATAATCACAAAGGATTACTTATCTATGAATAAAACTGAACTGATTGACGCTATCGCAGAAAAGGCGGATCTGTCTAAAGCTCAAGCAAAAGTGGCATTAGAAACTACTATTGAATCAATCTCTGGCGCGCTTAAAGGTGGTGATCAGGTTCAGCTGATTGGTTTCGGTACTTTCAAAGTAAATCATCGAGCAGCTCGTAAAGGCCGTAACCCTCAGACTGGCGCTGAAATTGATATCGCTGAAGCGAACGTGCCTGCATTTACTCCTGGTAAAGCTCTTAAAGACGCAGTTAGGTAATTTGTCTATCTAACCGATTGGCATCAGTATTAACTGGTTACTTTTAGAATAAATATGGGCATTCGTTGCCCATATTTTTCTGCTCTTGTTGTAAACCGGAGACATCTCATGTCTAAAGCTTTTGTTTTAGTAGCTCATGGCAGTCGCAAAGATGAATCCAACCACGAAATCATTGCGTTCACCCAGCAGTTACAACCTGCTTTAGCAGGGCATTTTAAGACGATTTGCCATGCTTTCTTAGAATTGTGTGAGCCAGATCTTCATGCCCGACTTGAGCAATTGATTACTGAGGGCGTTCATTCCGTCACTTTATTTCCATTTTTCTTAGCTGCAGGTAAGCATGTCCGCCATGATTTGCCCGATTTAGTGGCTGAACTTAAGCAGAAATACCCTCATTGCGAATTCGTACTGCTTGAGCATTTAGGCAAACAAAGTGGTTTGGTGAAATTGATTCAGGAAGCGGTACTATAAGCCTGCCTACTTCCTGAATGATGTGCGTATTTTTTAAAAATTATAATCAGTGCCAAGATAAAAGTTGTTCTCATAACGTAGATCAGGCCCAGCGTTATAACCAAAAGTTGTCCGTCGCCATCCGACAACCACATCGACATTATCAACTGCCATATAAGATGCTTTTGCTCCGTACTGCATATAGCGGTCGATGTGGTGGAATGAAAGAAGATCGGGCGCATAATAAGTTTCTGCTGTTGCTTTAAGTCGGTCATTCAATTGATAAGAGACATGTCCACCTAAAGCGACCACACCACCGTTTCTATGATCTTTTGCATCCAGAAAAACAGCTTTACTGCCAAAACCAAAGGAAATAGGGTCTGAATTGCCTACAAATTCAGCGCCAACCTGAGCGAGTGTTCCACTATCGTCAGAATATTGGCCATTGGCAAAAAATTTAGCATTGTCACCAGCTGCCGCTTGAATTCCACCTTTAATATTTTTGTTGTTTACTTGAACATTAATGCTGTTGTTAGTGTGGCCTGTGGCGGCAAATGCTGACTGTCCTGTCAGCAGCAATCCAGCGTATGCTATTGAAAGTGCAATGATTCGTTTTTGCATTGTAGTCTCACTCATTTGAAATCGAACAAAGTTAACTGACAAGTTTAGTGATGCATTGATACAGCGTGATGTCACGTTTTTGTCGCTACACTGAATTATTACAAATAACATGCCAGTTCTAAAAATAATAAAGGATGGTGGTCATCCTTTATTATTGATTGTAGCTGTAAGTCGGCTGATTGGTATGAAAGTGCACTAACTAACTAACTGGCCGCGAGCCAGACCCCAACCATCGCCATCAAAGCACCAGAGATGCGATTAAGCCATTTTAGTTTGCCCGAGTGAGCGAGATAGTACCCAAGTGTTTTACCGCCAGAGGCATAGATAATCAAACAGGTAAATTCAATACACAGTATCATTGCAACCAGTAGCATCAGTTGAGGAGCAGCGGGCTCATTGACATCAATGAATGGTGGTAATAATGAGACCATGAATGCCCAGCCTTTGGGGTTGGCGATTGCAGTAATCAGTCCTTGAAAGGCGAGAGCTTTGCGCGATTGTGGTTTAACATTGCCTTGTGATTGTGCCAATGATAGCTTCGAGCGAGATCGCCACATCTGAATTCCCAAGTAGAGTAAGTAAGCACCACCTAAATACTTTAAGATGTGAAACAGATGTGGATAGTTGAGCATGATGGCCGCAACACCAACAACCGCAGTAACAGCTACTATGCCCACGCCAATCAGTTCTCCTATCATCATCCATAAAGTTCGTTTGATACCAATAGTCATCCCGAGCGTCATCGACAGTGTCATACACATTCCCGGGGTGAGCGAAACAACGAAAAAAGTCCCTATAAAAGCTATGATGACGTGTCCGTGCATTTGATGTTTTCTCCTAGAACAATTCGCGGGCGCGTTGATTACAACGAGAATGGGCACTGCAACTGACAAGGTGGTCATTAATTATGCCAACGGCTTGCATAAAGGCATAGCAAATCGTTTCCCCGACAAATTTAAAGCCCTGTTTCTTGAGTGACTTAGCCATTGCCTTCGATTCTGGGCTGGTCGTTGGTGTATCTTTGCCATCAACTAATTGGTGGTCAATTGGGAAATTATTTACAAAAGACCATAAATAATCGCTAAAATTAATGCCTTGGTCACGTAAGTTCAGATAGGCTTGTGCATTTTGCACGATAGAGTTGATTTTGAGACGATTACGCACAATACCTGGCTCTTGCAGAAGTTGTTGGATTTTATTGTCATCAAACAGAACTATTTTTTCAGGGTTAAATTGTTCAAATAAGCGATAATACTCTGATTGTTTACGTAAGATGGTGATCCAAGATAATCCGGCTTGCTGGCCATCAAGACACAATTTAGCAAAAAGTTCCTGGCTATCGACAACAGGCATTCCCCAGCATTGATCGTGGTACTGGCGGTATTGAGCATCGTTCCCTGGCCAACTGCATTCAGGCATAAAGTTCCTTAGTTGTTGTCAGATGAAATAACAGTTTGCCATTGCTGGTGATATTTACAATATCGAAAAGGCGATTTATTGGGATGAATTAGATAAGCTAGGCAGTTCACCTAGAGAGTTAATGAATAAGTATTAAAAGTGATTGAATATCTGTGAAACTGTCGAATAAATTTATTCTGTTTATTGTTATTTGTGTGGTGACTGCCGTTGGTTTGGTAGGGATTGGTGGTGCCTTGACATTCCGTAAACTCGCCTATGATCAACAATCGTTTAAAATCAAAGCGATTGTGCAGCTTCTCGATAGTCAATTGGATGTTCAGCCTGATACTCCGGAGTTTGAACAGTGGTTACCCAATTGGTTACATGCCCACCAAATTATTCGGATGGATGTATCGAATAAGGGAGGAACAGTTTATACCTTTCGTGACGTTCGTTATCACGGGAATACTAATTTACTGATTCATTATCATTTCCAGCTGAAATCCCATCCCAATTTTTCTATTACGTTATGGGTCGAGAGTCCATTTAAAAGGCTGCGTTATGCGCCGGATGCAATGGTGTATGTCTTCTTAGGGGTGATTATTGTGGCGGTCGGGTTGCTAATTAGTATTCAGTGGCTCAAAAATGCGTTTAAGGGGGCTGAGCGCCTTGAGTGGCGAGGAAGGCGAATTATTGGTGGTCATCAAGATGGCGTGATGAATGCGGAGCCTGGCGAATGGCCTCGAAGTGCCAGCCGGGCGATTAACCAGTTGCTCTTGCAGCTGGAAAATAGTCGCCAGGATCGGGCCCGATTTGACCGAATGATCCGCGAGAATGCTTTTATCGATGAGTTGACCGGGCTGGCGAACCTCACGCATTTCAGTAATCGTCTTGAAACAGAGATGCTCGATGGGGATGCCAACATCGGAGCCGTTTTGCTTTTTCAGATTACGATTTTGGATGAATTTAACTACATCCATTCGCAAGAGGCTGGTGATGTTTTACTCCAGCAGTTTGCGCAGTTGCTGAACAATTATGCGAAAAATAATACCAATGCGATTGTGGGGCGGGTTGGTGGCGACCAGTTTGCATTACTGTTAGCTCAGGTGACTTTGGCACAAGCCGAATCGGTGTCGCTGGCATTGTTAAAACAGTTAGAGCGGATCCCGCTGCCTTCAGGATTTTACAGTGATGATTATATTGCTGTTGGCATTGCTGGATATCAGTTTGGCGATTCTCCACAAGAGGTGATGCATCAGGCTGAAGACGCACTGCGTGTTGCCAAACAGCAAGGCGGAAATGCTTGGTTTACGGTCGACCGGCAATTGACAGCTACCTATATTGGGCAAGGTTCAGTGCGTTGGCGGGCGATGTTAGAAGAAGCTCTTTCATTAGGCAAAGTATGTTATTTCGAGCAGTTAATTTATGCTCGAAATCGAATTCCCTATTCGGTGGAATTACTGGCTAGGATCCAAGATTCAGATTCGACTTGGTTGACGGCTAGTGTGTTTTGGCCCTGGGTGGAACGCTGTGGCATGGTCAAACAATTTGATTATCTGGCTATCGAGAATGCCTTGGAACGATTAAAAACGAGTACTATCTCTGTAAATATCAACTTAGATGTCGAAACGCTTCAAGAAAAAGCGGTGATCAGACGACTCATTTATTGGGCGATGGAAACCAATCCGCGCCAGGCTGGGCGGTTAATCATCGAGCTTAAAGAACAGCAAGTTGCTTTTTTGGGGCGTCGTCAACAGGCTCGCATTAATGCATTACGTGAAAAAGGAATTCTGATCGCTATTGACCGTGCTGGGCAAAATGTGCTCAGCACTCAGTATATCAATGATCTTCAACCCGCTTATATTAAGCTTCATCCGAGTCTTGTTAGAGATCTGGCCAGACGGCAGGTGAATCGCTTAGCAATTAGCAGTTTGTTGGCCAGTGCTGAAGGCAAAGCCAAAGTTGTTGCTGTCGGGGTCGAATCGGATCGAGACTGGCAAGTCCTAGAGCGCTTGGGGGTGAATGCTGGCCAGGGGAATTGGTTTTCCCCAGTGATAGCCCCCGAAAAAGAGGATTAATATTGATTCGAATTGTTACTCAATAGTTAAATTTGCGGGGATTGGATAATCTTTGTGCGGCTTTTATTTTATTACGAAAACGCTCTTCCTATTCATTGATTCTGTGCCATACTGGATAGCACTAAATAAGATGGTAGAATTGAAATGTAAGCGATCACTTATAAGCCTACGGTTGCGCTTGCTCTATTGGTCGAGCGTTGGTAAAGTTAGGCTCATTTAGAGATAATCCATCCCCAAAATTTTCAGGATTTTAGCTAGCGATGTTTAAGAAGCTCAGAGGCCTTTTTTCCAACGATCTATCGATCGATTTGGGAACCGCCAATACCCTCATTTATGTTAAAGACCAGGGCATCGTCCTTAATGAACCGTCAGTTGTTGCTATTCGTTTGGAGCGTGCTGGGAGCCCCAAGAATGTTGCCGCAGTGGGGCATGCAGCCAAACAGATGTTGGGCCGTACGCCAGGTAACATTTCTGCCATTCGGCCGATGAAAGATGGTGTGATTGCTGATTTTTACGTGACCGAAAAAATGCTGCAGTATTTTATCAAGCAGGTTCATGAAAACAATTTTCTGCGCCCGAGTCCTCGCGTGTTGGTTTGTGTGCCTTGTGGTTCAACTCAGGTTGAACGTCGAGCGATTAAAGAGTCTGCATTAGGTGCAGGGGCTCGTGATGTCGTTTTGATTGATGAACCCATGGCTGCTGCAATTGGCGCCGGCTTACCGGTGTCTGAAGCGACCGGTTCAATGGTGGTTGATATTGGTGGTGGGACCACTGAAGTGGCGATTATCTCCTTGAATGGGGTGGTTTATTCTTCATCGGTACGTATTGGTGGTGATAAATTTGATGATGCTATCATTAATTATGTGCGCCGTAATTACGGTAGCTTGATTGGTGAAGCGACAGCTGAACGGATTAAACATGTCATTGGGTCTGCTTATCCTGGTGATGAAGTCAAAGAGATTGAAGTGCGCGGTCGAAACCTCGCCGAAGGGGTTCCAAGAAGCTTTACTCTGAACTCCAATGAAATTCTTGAGGCATTGCAAGAGCCCCTTTCTGGTATTGTCAGTGCAGTGATGGTTGCTTTAGAGCAGTCACCACCAGAACTTGCCTCTGATATTTCTGAACGAGGCATGGTGTTAACAGGTGGTGGAGCGCTGGTGAAGGATTTAGACCGGTTACTGATGGAAGAAACAGGGATTCCAGTTGTGATCGCAGATGATCCATTAACGTGTGTCGCTCGTGGCGGTGGTAAAGCGCTCGAAATGATTGATATGCATGGTGGCGATCTGTTTCAATATGAATAAGGTCGGCTTTAGTTAGCTCGGTTTTTGCTTATGAAGCCAATTTTTTCTAGTGGACCATCATTACAGTTACGCTTACTTTTGGCATTAATTGTATCGATGGCGTTGATTTATACCGATTCCCATTTTAAGCCGTTCTCCATTGTGCGAGGCTATCTAGCCTCGCTGGTTTCGCCTTTGCAGTATGTCGCTAATTCTCCTCGTGAATTTCTTGATGATGCTTCCGAACAATTTATTAGTGCTCATCGACTACGCCAAGAAAACACTCGTCTAAAACAGCAGTTGCGTTTGCAGCAGGCGCAACTACTGACTATGGCGAATTTAAAAAAAGAGAATGCACAGTTGCGAGCACTGCTTGGATCGCCTGTACATACCGATGGTCGGCGTATGGTAGCTGAAATTCTTGCGGTTGATTCCGATCCGTTTTCTCAGCAGGTTGTGATCAATAAAGGCAGTCATGATGGCGTTTATCAAGGTCAGCCAGTGATTAATGATGTTGGTGTGGTTGGTTTTATCGTCCATGTAGCAACTGACAGTAGTCGCGTTCTGCTCATTAGCGATAGTTCTGCCGCTATTCCTGTTCGAGTCATGCGCAATGACATTCGAGTTATTGCAGAAGGTGATGGAAATATCAATAGTTTGCGTGTGCCGAATGTGCCCCGCAGTACTGATATTAAAGTTGGTGATGAGCTCGTTACTTCTGGACTGGGAGGCCGTTTTCCTGAAGGTTATCCGGTTGCCAGAGTGACTCAATTTGATTATCGGGAAGGGCAACCATTTGCCTCGATTAAAGCTAAGCCTGTCGTCAATTTAGAGAGATTGCGTTATTTGTTGTTATTATGGCCAAATAAAAGTGATTTAAAACAACCGATTAATGCTAAGAATAAAGCTACTGAGGGGGCCCATAAATGAGAGGCTTTGTCAGTCTGCTGATTGTTATTTTGACATTGCTGGTCGCTATTGTTTTACAGATCCTGCCAGTTCCAGAACAGTTTGCTAATTTCCGTCCCGACTGGTTATTGGCATGTGTTTTTTACTGGTGTATTGCGTTACCGATGCGATTTAATGTTTTGGGCGCATTTGTTTGCGGTCTGGTGTTAGATCTATTATTAGGGTCAACTTTAGGGATTCGGGCGCTATCTTTTTCGTTGGTTGGCTATATTGCTGCAATCAACTATGTGCGTATCCGTAATATGTCGCTCTGGCAGCAGGCCATTGTATTTGCTTTAACCTGTATTGCGAATAAGGCTGTGATATTCTGGATCAATTATATTGTCCATGGAGTACAAATGCCGGCTGGTTATTTCTATTCTGCGATTGGTTCGTTGATTATTTGGCCTTGGATATATCTGTTATTGCGTAAACTCCGGCGTCGATTCCGTGTGGAGGCTTAGTGGATTTTCATCTCGCATCACAATCACCTCGTCGATCTCAGTTACTGCAATATCTTGACTATACCTTTGATATTGTTGATGGGCATATCGATGAAACGCCAGCGGTCTCTGAATCGGATTGTGATTATGTGGTGCGAATGGCTCGCTCCAAAGCCTATTGTGGACTGAAAAACAGTGCAGATGGTCGCCCCGTTTTAGGTGCAGATACCACGATCAGCGTCGATAATGAAATATTAGCTAAGCCAGAATCTTTTGAACATAGTCGGTATATGCTACGCCGGCTTTCAGGGCGAGCTCATAAAGTATTAACAGCCGTTTGTGTGGTGAATCAAGAGCGGATGGAACAGATATTAGTCACTACGATAGTAAAAATGCGCTCAATCAGTGATGATGAAATCAAATTATATTGGCAAAGTGGTGAACCTTGTGATAAAGCAGGGAGTTATGCAATTCAGGGGATTGGCGGAAAATTTGTAAAGGCTATTGATGGTAGCTACAGCGCTGTGGTCGGATTACCGTTGGTTGAAAGCGAACAATTGCTAAAAATGTTTTTATCCAGATAGGTTGGATAATGAGGAGTTATAATGCCGGCCGAGTTATTGATCAATGTGACCCCAACCGAAACGCGTGTTGCATTGGTCGAAACGGGGATCCTCCAAGAGATCCATATTGAACGTGAAGCTAAACGCGGTATCGTGGGCAATATTTACAAAGGTAAGGTTAGCCGGGTATTACCCGGTATGCAAGCTGCCTTTGTTGATATTGGCTTAGATAAAGCTGCGTTTCTACATGCATCCGATATCATGCCTCATACTGAATGTGTTGATACTCAGGAGCAGGCAAATTTCCAGGCAGGTAATATTGCCGCTCTTGTTCGTCAAGGGCAGGATATTATGGTTCAAGTTGTTAAAGATCCGTTGGGAACCAAAGGGGCTCGATTGACAACAGATATTACTTTACCATCTCGGTATTTGGTATTAATGCCTGGAAGCTCCCATGTTGGCGTTTCCCAGCGTATTGAGGGGGAAGAATCTCGGGACCACCTTAAAGCACTCGCGAGTAAATATGTTGATGATTTGGGAGGATTTATTGTTCGAACCGCCGCTGAAGGTGTGGGTGAGCATGAGTTGTCTCAAGATGCGGCTTTTTTAAAGCGCTTGTGGCGTAAGGTTCTGCAACGTAAGGAAAAATACCCCAGCTGTAGTATGCTCTATGAGGACTTGTCGCTTGCGCCTCGCACTGTTCGTGATTTTGTGGGCACTCAATTGGACAAAATTTTGGTTGATTCACGAGCCAGTTATGAAGAATTGATCATTTTTTGTCAGGACTATGTGCCTGAATTTGCCCCGATACTTGAGTACTATTGCGCTGATCGGCCTATTTTTGATCTCTATGATATTGAAAATGAAGCGCAGCGAGCACTTAAACGGCGGGTCGATCTGAAATCAGGAGGATACTTGATTATTGATCAGACTGAGGCAATGACCACTATCGATATTAATACGGGCGCTTTTGTTGGACATCGTAATTTAGAAGAAACAATATTTAATACCAATGTTGAAGCAACGCAGGCGATAGCGCGACAACTGCGATTGCGCAATTTAGGTGGTATTATCATTATCGATTTTATCGATATGCAGCAAGAAGAGCATCGTCAACGCGTATTATTGAGTCTCGAACAAGCTTTAGCCCATGATCGAGCAAAAACTAATATCAGCGGTTTTTCTCAGCTGGGTCTGGTTGAGATGACTCGTAAACGAACGCGAGAAAGCTTGGAGCACGTATTGTGTGAACCTTGTCCTGCTTGCCATGGCAGGGGATCGGTGAAAACAGCTGAAACAGTTTGTTTTGAGATTTTGCGCGAAGTTCTACGGATTAAAAAAGCGTATCAAGCGGATCATTTCATTGTTTATGCTTCGGCTCCGGTTGCTGCATTGTTAACTGGGGAAGAGTCGCACAGTTTGGCTGAACTCGAGGTTTTTATGGGAAAAGAAGTTCGAGTGCAGACCGAAACCATGTATAACCAAGAACAGTTTGATGTTGTCATGATGTAATCCTATGGCGCCATTATTGCGAAGAATTGCACATCATTGTTGGTTAACCTTAGCGATTATCATTATTGCTGCTGCTGTATTATTGAGCGTTTTACGAGGTTTTTTTGTCTACGCTAATGATTTCCGCGATGAGATGACCCAGTGGCTAACTGGGTATTCTGCGCAGCAGTTGCAGATTGGTAGCATGAGTGCGTCGTTAGAGCAATTCCATCCCATTTTGATTCTCAAAGATGTTCGTTTTAGTCCGCAAAATTCGAGCCGTTATCAGCTGAAAATGCGCTCGATCCTACTTGATTTTAGTTTATTAAATTCGCTTAAGCAGGGGCACTTAGTTTTTCGTAATATTCAGCTTAATGATGTTAATGCAACCTTACCTTGGGTTCAGCACAATGGCACTGATAAAAGCTCTCATCCCGTTGATATCAGTGTTGCGAAGACGTTTGCGAAGCTATTTTTACATCAACTAGATCACTTTCAAGTTAAGAATGCCCAAATTAATTTTCTCGCAGAGCACAATCAATCGCATAAACTTTATATAAAATCGATGTTTTGGCGTAACCAAGGCCATATTCATCAAGCCGAGGGCGATGCTTACTTACCTCACTTTGGGCAATCTACGAGTACCATCCATTTTGCTTTAAAGCTGGATAATAGCGGTGGCCGTCATCACTTGCTAGATATTCCTGGGCAGTTTTATGCACAGGGAAAACATATTCAATTGTCCCGAATTGGGCATTTGCTTAATGTCAGCCAGCTGATGAAATTTAATACTGACCTTAACTTTAAGTTGTGGGGAAAATTTGGTGGTAAACAGCCAGCACTTTGGCAATGGCAATGGCAACCGAGTACTTTAGATTGGCAAAATCCACAAGGCCATAAGCATCATCTCAGTCTTGATAAAGGGGTGTTTACACTCCGCGACAAAGGCGATTATTACCAAGTTGATAGTAGTGATTTGTCATTAAAAACCGATGGCAAATCTTGGGGGAATGTTACGGTTCAAGGTGCTCTTAACAGTCAAGCTCAGCACTGGTATATCAATCAACTGCCGATGGCTGAGATGGAACCGTTAATATCTTTATTGCCCAAGCCACAACAGATGGCGCTTGTGAAGATTAAAACTGGGCAATTTCAAGACATCCGGCTACGTTATAATTGGCGTGATGGTCAACTTAATTATCGTACGCAGGTCCATAATTTTAGTTCTCAGGCAACGGGCGTATGGCCTGGGGTGACTGGATTATCCGCGAAGATTGAGGGGGATCAGCGACATCTTAATTTTTCAGTTGGATTAGGCCAATCTCAGGTTAATTTTAAGCATAGCTTTGATCAAAGTTGGCCAATCGAATCGTTGTCTGCCCACGGACAAGTCTCATGGGCTAATGCGCATCCTGTTGTCAGGTTAGATCGACTGGTAATGCAGAGTCCTTGGCTCAATGTGAATGCTCTGGGGGTGTTGAGTTGGCAAGACGACCAGGCGAGTCCTTGGTTGAGTTTAAGTGCCCAATTGAACCTTCCCGATGCGGGAAAGGCTCATCATTTTTATCCACATCCATTGATGCCGGAGAACGTGGCAAATTACCTCAAGGCCTCTATTCAGTCTGGTTCTGTTAAGGATGCGCAGTTATTATGGTTTGGTCGAGTAAATCATTTCCCTTACCGTGCTCACCAGGGAATATTTCAAGTTTATGTACCGCTTCGCCATAGTACCTTTAAATTTCAGCCTGACTGGCCAGCTTTAACGGATATGGATTTAAATCTGTTATTTCAAGACGATTCGCTGCATATGGCAAGTGATCGGGCTAATATCGCCGGAATTCCAATTAAGCATATTGATGCCGCTATCGAAGAAATGAATTCCCAAGGAAAAGTTCAGATACAAGCCCAACTGCATCATACTGATCTGACGGGAGTTCATCAGCTTTTAGAAAAATCACCAGTGACCAGCTTGGTTTCAACCATGCAACAGTTGCCGATGAGCGCTGGAACATTAAGTGGACAGTTACTGTTGGATATTCCGTTAGACAACTCTGAGGTGAAAGTTGCTGGCTATGCAGATTTTAAAGATGCGGCTATGCAGGTGAAAACTATGCAGATGGATCTGGATTCTCTGAATGGGCGGTTATTCTTTCAGCAAGGCAACCTTAGTGCCCATAATCTCCACGCTCAATGGTTGGGTCAACCACTTGCTATTGATATAGGCAGTGAGCAGGTCAACCCATCGAAATATCACTTGGGGATTGGGTTAAGTGGCCATTGGGATATGCGCTCTTTACAGAAACAGCTATCTAATCCAAAGCTTTTAAAGCCAGCCTCTGGGCAGCTCAACTGGCAGGGCCAAATAAATATAGCTTTTTTGAAAAATAGTGCTTTTCAGTATAACGCTAAGTTTTCCTCACAACTTGCTCAGTTTAAATTAGCATTAGCTAAGCCGTTTGATAAATCTGCCAACCAGTCATGGCCAACGACACTTAATGTGAGCGGTGATGATCAGAGTGGCCATGGCTCGCTCTCGATCGAAGACCGATTAGAGAGCCGTTTTCATTATCTTTATCAGCCGTTCCATTTGGATCAGTTACGTTTGAATGTCGGTAATGCTCAGAGCCTTCCTCATCTTTCTGAGCAGCTTCCCGAACAGGGCAGTGTCATTAATGCCAATATTGACAAGACCCGTTTAAAACCGTGGCTAGATTATATCTTGCCAATGATCTCATCGGCATCTAGCGTAAAATCCCATGCTGCGAGTGAGTCGGACTCCGACCATGTTCAGAATGTATCATTATTGCCTGATTTGAAGTCGATTCATATTTTGGCCCAGCAACTTGATGCTTTTTCCCAACCACTTGACCAGATGCAGTTGGATTATCAGCAAACTGGCCATGTATGGAAGATTAACAGTCAGCAATTAAATGGCTCTTTCATCGCGCCCGTGAAGCCCTCTCTTACAAATCCGTGGCGGCTCAATATTGTGAAAGCCACTTTACCTCAATTAGATCTGTCGGCACTGAAGTCGCTAACCCATTCACCATCGGTAAAAGGAAAGACTAAACCAGCAGCGAAATCGCCAATGCTGATGCCTATTGAGTTTGAATGCCAGAGCTGTCAGATTGGTCGGTATCGGCTTGGGCAATTGAATGTTGTCTTACCGTTTGCCAATGGGCAAATGAAAAATGGTAAGGTCACAATGCACGGGGTCGGCGGTATGAAACTAGATGCAACCGTTAATTGGCTTCCTGGACCCGGGGGCATGACCAGTTTTTATCAGGGTACATTCAAAACCAAAGAAACGGGGAAATTTTTAGCATCGCTAGGATTTGCCAAAGAGCTTGAACAAACCCCCATGAAAGGGTCATTTGGCCTTCGCTGGCACGGATTACCTTATCAAATAGATAAAAAAACGCTCAATGGGCAGCTCAAATGGAAAGCCGGTGAAGGGGTTTTAACTGATGTTAGTGACAAGGGCGCGCGCTTGTTCACCCTTGCCAGTCTGGATACCTTACGGCGGCGTCTAAAATTAGATTTTCGAGACATCTTTGATAAAGGCTTATATTTTAATTCTGCTAAAGCATCCGCGACCATTACCAATGGCGTGTTAAAAAATGATGATTATTATATGGACGCAGTCTCGGGAATATTACATGGCCATGGCGAATTAAATTTAATCTCAGGTCAGGTTAATTATCATGTGAGTTTTTCTCCGAAGATTACTTCAAGTTTGCCCGTATTAGCTGCTTTTGCTGTGACACCGGTGACAGGCGCTGCCGTTTTGGCGTTATCAAAGTTGCTTGAACCGGTTATTGATGTGATAACTCAGGTTGATTTTGATATAACAGGTGATATCGACCATCCTAAACTGATAGAAGTCAAACGCGAAAAACGAAAAATCAAAGTTCCTGTAAACTTACAAGGTAGACCTGATGGCTCAAATTAATCCTGATCAAAACTGGCGTCTGGGAGCATTGCAGATGACTAGTCGCTTAGATCTTAGTGCGAATCAAGCCGAAATTGAGCGGTTATTAGCAGCTTATCCGCCTCAACCCGGCGATGTGTTATTACTACCCGAAAATTTTGCTTATTTGGGGGTAGGGGCCGATTACTCTAAAATCGCTGAAAAAACTGGGGAAGGTCCGATTCAGCGGTGGTTGGCTCAATTGGCTAAACAGCATCAAATTACCTTGATTGCAGGCAGTTTGCCGACAAAAGTGAATGGTCACAAACGCTGTCGAGCAAGTAGCTTAGTGTTTGATAGCTTTGGTCGTTACATTGGCCATTATCACAAAATGCATTTGTTTGATGTTGATTTAGCGGATAATGTAGGGTCTTATCGTGAATCATCGCGATTTATCGCTGGCAATCACCCCAAGTGGTTTACCTGTCAACAGACTAAAATTGGTTTATCCATTTGTTTTGATTTGCGTTTTAGCTACCTTTATCACTGGCTCGCTAGCCAAGGTTGCGAAATTTTGCTGGTTCCGGCAGCATTTACGCAATTGACGGGTAAGGCGCATTGGTTGACCTTGCTCAAAGCCAGAGCGATTGAAAATCAATGTTATGTTGTCGCGGCGGCTCAATGTGGTCAGCATGACGATACTCGCCAGAGCTGGGGGCATTCCTGTATTATTGACCCTTGGGGAACTGTCATTGCCCAGTTAGAGCAGCAAAGCGGCATTTGTTATGGTAAATTTGATTCTCAACAGGTGCGTTCTTTGCGCGCACGAATGCCCGTGAAACCACATTCCCACCTGACCATCAGCTGGAGTAAATAATTACGATGTCATTTGAACAAGTAAATCAATCGTTATTGGTGCCTGCAGGACTTGAGCTTTCATCATTAAATCAAGCTTTGGCTATACTCGGAGGCCCTGATATTGACCAGGGTGATTTGTATTTTCAGCATAGTCGCCATGAATCTTGGGTTCTTGAGGATGGTATTGTCAAAGATGGTAGTTTTAATATCGAGCAGGGGGTGGGTGTCCGTTCGATTTCGGGAGATAAAACCGGATTTGCCTACTCAGATGATATTAATTTTCAATCTCTTGAAAAGGCTTGCCAGGCAGCCCGCGGGATTAGTCGTAGTCAAGGTGAAGGCCGCGTGCAGGTTACGCAGTCAGCGCCAGTGAAAGAACTCTATAGTTCGCAAAATCCAATCCAAAGTTTAGATAAATTAGAAAAAATTGCATTGTTGCAACGAGCTGATAAATTTGCTCGTAGTTTAGATCCGGCCATCACTCAAGTGATTGTCAGTCTCAGTGGGGTTTATGAACAGGTCTTGGTTGCCGCTCTGGATGGAACGATGGCCGCTGATATTCGTCCGTTAGTACGCTTTAATTGTAGCGTATTAGCTGAGCGAGGAAGTCGCCGTGAACGGGGGAGTGCTGGTGGCGGAGGCCGGTTCGATTATCAGTACTTTTTAGAGCTTGATGATGGTCAAGAACGCGCGATGCAATATGTTCGTGAAGCGGTTCGTCAGGCTCTGGTGAATCTTGAAGCGGTTGATGCCCCTGCTGGTATGATGCCTGTTGTATTAGGGGCTGGCTGGCCAGGAGTATTACTGCATGAAGCTGTCGGCCATGGTCTCGAAGGCGACTTTAACCGCAAAGGCTCTTCTGCGTTTAGTGGCCGAATTGGTGAGCAGGTTGCTTCCAGTTTATGCACTATTGTGGATGATGGAACGCTGGCGAATCGCCGTGGCTCGCTCACCATTGACGATGAAGGAACGCCTTCTCAGTATAATGTTTTGATCGAAAACGGTGTTCTCAAAGGTTACATGCAAGATAAACTTAATGCTCGGTTGATGGGCGTTGCTCCGACAGGAAACGGGCGTCGTGAGTCATATGCCAACGTGCCGATGCCGAGGATGACCAATACTTATATGCTCGCTGGTGAATCTGAAAAAGAAGAGATGATCGCATCAGTGAAACGCGGTATCTATGCGCCGAATTTTGGCGGGGGACAGGTCGATATCACCTCTGGAAAATTTGTGTTTTCCGCATCAGAAGCGTACCTCATTGAAGATGGTAAAATTACGGCTCCGATTAAAGGGGCAACCCTGATTGGTAACGGGCCGCAGGCGATGGCTAAAGTCTCTATGGTCGGCAATGATCTTGATTTGGATGCTGGCGTTGGCGTTTGTGGTAAAGATGGTCAGAGTGTGCCTGTTGGGGTTGGTCAACCGACTTTGAAATTAGATGAACTGACTGTCGGTGGCACAGCTTAAAGATTGGGCTAGTGCCCAATCTTTAGTGTTAACTGCGGTGAATATGTTCACCTAGATAACGCTGCAATTCTTTAGCTACTTGACTGATCGGTAGCTCTGTTGATTGTTGCGCTTGTCGTTTGGCGGTTCGCACTTGTTGCCTTAGTTTTTGGCGATCAAGTGATGGGTATTCTTCCAGCAGCTGCTGGATTTTGTCATCGCTTTGTTCTGATTCAATCAATTCAACGGCAATCCGTTCGAGTTGGTGTTGATGTTGTTGTGTATAAAAATGGCGATTTTTAATTTTTTCCATCGCTTGCTCAATTGCTTCAATATCTTCTGTGCGCATGAGTTTGCCAATATAGTTCATATGGCGTCGATAGGCTTCTCGTTTGCCCGCGAGTCGTTTGGCTAGTGACACCGCTTCAAGCATCGCATCACTTATGGGTACAGTGGCTAAGAAGGCGGGTTTTAATTCACAAATCTGTTGGCCAAGCTGCTTCAGTTGTTGGGCTTCATGCTTGAGCTGAGTCTTGCTGATCCATTGCTCGTCGTCTTGGCGCTTTGGGGTTGGCTCGTTCATAGCTGGTTGTCGTTGAAGGTACATAGGGTAAGTTTATCAAGAAATAGAACCGGATGGGCAGGCTTTACTGTTCTTTGGCGGGTAAGCTAACAATTGAGTGCTTCGATTTGTTATGCTTAGGGTAATACGCGTAGATATAAGGTTGGATATGTCATCAATTCAGCAGTCCATGGATAAAGAATTAACTCAGTTAAAACAAGCCGTTGAGTTTGCCTTAGATGAAGCGAAACGGTTTGGGGCCAGTGCCGCTGAGGTTTCTATCTCTAAACAGACTGGTATTTCAGTCTCAACGCGCTCTGGTGAGATAGAAACCCTCGAGTTTAACCGTGATGGGGCGTTAGGCATTGCCGTCTATCAAGGGCAGCAAAAAGGGAATGCCTCTACCTCTGATTTAAGTAAAGAAGCTATCAGTCGTAGCGTGAAGGCAGCGGTAGATATTAGTGATGTTACCTCAGCTGATCCCGCTGCGGGACTTGCTCCCAAAGAGCTGATGGCTACAGAGATCCCCGATTTAGATTTGTTTCATCCGACTAATCTTGAACCACAACGGTTTGTTAGTTTAGCCAGTGAATGTGAAAAAATAGCACTCTCTCAGCCCGGGATTAAGGCCAGTGATGGCGCGAGTGTGAATAGCCATTATGGTGTTCGGGTTTATGGCAACACCCACGGATTTATTGAAGGTTATCCAACGAGTCGCCATAGCTTGAGCTGTGTGCTTATCGCTGGAGAAGAGCAGATGCAACGCGATTACGCGTACAGTGTCGCGATTGACTATAATGAACTTCGTTCAGCACAATCGGTTGCCGATGAGGCTGTTGCAAAAACCTTGAGCCGTTTAAATAGCCGCAAGATTAATACATCTCAAGTGCCAGTTATATTTGACAAAAATGTGGCAAGCGGTCTGTTGGGCCATTTCGTCATGGCAATTAGTGGTGGGAATCTATATCGGCGTTCATCATTTTTACTCGATTCATTAGGACAAGCGGTCTTTCCAAAATGGCTCTCAATCCATGAAGATCCTTGGCTTAAAAAAGCGCTGGGCAGTAGTCCATTTGATAATGAGGGCTTGCAAACACAGGCACGGGATATTATCACTGATGGGACTTTGCAAACCTATCTGCTCACCAGCTATGCGGCTCGTAAAATGGCGATGCAACCGACCGGACATGCCGGTGGGATCCACAACTGGTTAGTGACCAATTCTGCACTAAGCCAAGCAGAACTGATTAAACAGATGGGAACGGGGTTATTAGTTACTGAATTAATGGGGCAGGGTGTAAATATTGTGACCGGAGACTATTCGCGTGGTGCGGCTGGTTTTTGGATTGAAAATGGTGAAATTGCCTATCCTGTTCATGAAATTACCATTGCTGGAAATCTCAAAGATATATTTCAAAATATTGTAGCAATTGGCAATGATATTGACCCCACTCATGCAATTCGAACGGGCTCAATATTAGTCGACTCGATGAAAATTGCTGGGAATTAATTTATTAGAAGATAGACTCATAAAAAACCGGCATTAGGCATTTGCCGGTTTTTTGAGTGTTCAGATCGCGATGTGATGGTTTAACAAAACGGTTGCGATGCCTAAAAAGGCAAATAGACCCACGGTGTCGGTCACTGTTGTAAGCACCATCCCGCCAGCAAGAGCCGGGTCGATGTGAATCTTTTTCATCACCAAGGGAATACAAACTCCTGCTAATCCGGCCATAAACATATCTGCAAACATCGCAGCTGCGCTAATTAACCCCAGTTGAATACTATCCTTCCAGAGTGTTACGACCAACGCGATAACTATTGCCCAGATAATGCCATTGAGTACACCGATAGCGACTTCTTTGAGGATTAGCCAGCGTGTATTACTTTCCCCAATGTGGCCAACAGCTAGCCCTCGGATAACAACAGCCAGCGTTTGAGTCCCTGCAATGCCACCTTGACTGGGGACAATGGTCATTAAGACGGCTAAAGTCGCCATTTGCGCAAGGGTGTTTTCAAATAAGTTACTAATGGATGCGGCCATGAGTGCGGTCAGTAAGTTAATCGCCAACCATAAGGTTCGGCCACGAGTACTTTGCCAAATAGGGGCAAATGTATCTTCGTCATCATCAACCCCGGCCATTCCCATCATTGAGTGTTCAGCGTCTTCGCGAATAATATCAACGACATCATCAATGGTGATCCGTCCCACCAGTTGACCGTTGGGGTCAACTACGGGGGCAGAAATCCAGTCGTGGCGTTCAAACAATTGCGCGACTTGCCCTTCATGCATAGAGACCGGAATAATGCGCTCTGGGCGCTTTCCCATAATCGCTGCAACTTGTTCTTTGGGATCAACGGTCACTAAGCGCGCTAAAGAGATATCGCCTAAATATTTGTTGTCTTTATCGACTACAAACAATGCATCAGTTGCTTCTGGCAACTCACCCCGTAGACGCAGATAGCGTAATACAACATCCACTGAGATATCAGGACGTAGAGCGATGGTATCGTTGTTCATCAGGCTTCCCGCGGTATCTTCGGGGTAAGCCAGTGCTATCTCGACGCGGTGGCGCTCTTCGCTGTCCATCTGTTCAAGGACTTGCTGATAAATATCAGCTGGCAGACTGCGCAAGACATAGGATAAGTCATCGATATCCATGCCCTCGGTTGCAGCTGCTAAGTTTTCCGGATCCATCATTTTGAGGATGCTTTCCATGGCATCTTCATTGAGTTCTTCAAGGATCTCACCCTGTTGCTCAGGGTCGGTTAACTGCCATAGGATTTTTCGCCCTGCAACTGGCGTTGATTGCAGCAGCAATGCGACATCACAAGCGGGCATCTGGGCAAGCATACGTCGCACGTGAACGAACATACCGTCGTTTAAAGCACGGTTAAGTTCGAGTATCCGTTGGTGTTGGCTATGATGATTTTCCCGCTCAGACATAATGTTTTGCTCTTAAGCTAGGGTGAATACCGATTAGTTTATACTTATTTGAGACTAAAAAAGATGCTATACCTGTTCGTCAAAGCGCGCTTCAATAAGTGCTTTGATAGCGGTCAATGCCTGTTCAGCATCTGGCCCGTCACATTCAATGGTGATTTGTTCGCCTTGGGAGCGTTCCAGTAGTAACAATCCCAATACACTTGCTGCTGAAGCTTGCTTCTCGTCGGTAATAAACAAGACTTCAGAATCGTATTTGGCGGCTAGTTCAACGAGCTTAATCGCGGCTCTGGCATGGAGTCCTAATTTATTTTCAATGGTTAGCTGGGCTCTTACTTTCATCTGCTGGGTGCGCCTTTTGGTCAAGGTTGAGATGTTGAGTCTGAACGTGATATTGGTTTGAGAAATATTCGCTCAGTTGTTCAGCAATATAAACAGAACGGTGCTTGCCCCCTGTACAACCTATGGCAACGGTAACGTAAGCTCGGGTATTTCGTTCTAAATGGGGCAACCAACTGCTCAGCAGACTTTCTAACTGCCAGATTAGTTCTCTAACTTCTGGTTGCTGTCCCAAAAAACGCTGAACAGGAAGATCTATCCCCGTATAAGGGCGCAGTTCATCATGCCAATGAGGGTTGGGGAGGAATCGAACGTCGAAAACGTAATCTGCATCTTGAGGAAGTCCATATTTAAAACCGAATGATTTAAAGACTAAAACCAGCTCCTGATTCGGTTTACCTAAAACCCGCTCTGTCAGTTGTTCTCTGAGTTGGTGAATCGACAACTTACTGGTATCAATATGCATATCCGCTTTACTTGCCAAAGGTTCAAGTAAGGTCGATTCAGCCGCAATTGCATCGGCTAGAGAATGGTGGGTCTTATTCAGTGGATGGAGTCTGCGTGTTTCACTATAACGGCGAATCAGGGTCGAGTCATCAGCATCTACGAACAAGCTAGTAAGCTGAACTTGTGCGCGAAATTGTGACATAAGCTCTTTGAGCCGCTGCACGTTATCAGGCAGATTTCGCACGTCAATACTGACGGCCGCTTTGGGATAATTTCCAGCTAGAGTTTTGGGGAGCTGAGGCAATAATTCCAATGGCAAATTATCGACACAATAAAACCCTAAATCTTCGAGGACTCGCAGAGCAATGGTTTTACCTGAACCGGAGCGCCCACTTACAATAAAGAACTCCATCCTTACCCCCTAAGATGTGATGATCTGATAGATCTGCTCATCACTTTCAGCTTGGCGCAGGCTTTTGCAAATCTGCTTGTTATGCAGCTTTTCTGCCGCCGCAGCTAATATCTGTAAATACTGTTTGTTCTCTTCTCCGGGGACAATGAGTGCGAATAATAAATCGACAGGCTGTTTATCGATGGCATCATACCCAATAGGTTGATCACAACGAATAAATACCGCTGTCGGTGGTAAATCATTTTCCACGCGACCATGAGGTATAGCGATCCCTTGTCCAATGCCTGTACTGCCTAGCTTTTCCCGGTTAAACAAACTATCAAAGATCTCTTTTTCCGAGACACCAAGTCGATTGGCTGCGAGTTCACTAATGATCTCCAGTACCCTTTTTTTGGACTGACAGGCGTCTACTCGGCGTGTGCAGTCTTTACTTAGAACTTGAGTCAGTTGCATAACGTGAATGTCTATTACCTAATGCAAGAGGTTTTCTTTGCTGAACGTTTCTATTCATATTAGATTATTGTCCATACCCTTAAGGCTTTATCCTTATTTATAGAAAACCTACATGCTTTGTGTATGAGTTGAGTGGTTTAATTCATGTGTACATGAATTAACTCTCCCATCTATTGGCCGGCCTTTATATCAGGCTCTTGCGCTGATTGGAAGGCGGAATTGATAAAGATTCACGGTATTTGGCAATGGTACGCCGTGCGACTTTAATTCCTTGGTCGGCTAATACATCTGCAATTTTACTGTCACTGAGCGGTTTAACTGGGTTTTCGGCGGCCACTAATTTTTTGATCAAGGCTCGAATAGCTGTAGATGAACACTCGCCACCTCCTTCAGTACTGACATGACTGGAAAAGAAATATTTTAGCTCATAAATGCCGCGAGGGGTGTGCATATATTTTTGTGTTGTTACCCTGGAAATGGTCGATTCATGCATTTCAACTGCCTCGGCAACATCGTTAAGGACCATTGGCTTCATGGCTTCATCACCATATTCAAAGAATGCTTGCTGGTGACTGACAATGCAACGAGCTACTTTTAGAAGCGTTTCATTGCGACTCTCTAAGCTTTTAATAAACCATTTTGCTTCTTGTAAGTGTGAACGAATATATTGACTATCGTCACTATTTTTTGATTGGCGGCTTAGAGCGGCATATTGGGCATTGACCCGTAATTTAGGGACGGCATCTGGGTTTAACTCAACGACCCAATGCCCCATTTTTTTACTGACTGATACATCCGGAATGACATATTCGGCCTGCGATGGGTTGATGCTACTGCCTGGACGAGGATCAAGACTTTGAATTAGGCGCATAATTTCAGCAAGCTGAGATTCTTTGAGCTTAGTTTTGCGCGATAGTGTTCGATAATCGCGATTTCCTAACAAATCAATATATTCACTGACAATCAATTTCGCTTCAGCCAGCCATGGCGTCTGGTGATCGAACTGCTCGAGTTGTAACAGCAGACATTCCTGAAGCGTATGAGAGGCAACGCCTAATGGATCAAAATGCTGGATGCGTTTAATGACTGCGTTGACTTCTTCAAGTGATAACTCCTGATCATCATCACTATTGAGGCTTTCGAGTAATTGTTCACTACTCTGGGTTAAATAACCTGACTCATCGACGGCATCGATAATTGCCAGCGCAATGACCTGATCCGTGTCACTAAAAGGGGTTAGACGCATTTGCCACAATAAATGCTCTTGAAGTGACTCGACTGTTTCGCCTTGATAAACATGTTCATTGTCATCAGGCAATGGTGCCGCTGGCGCCGAAGAGGCGCTATAGATTTCATCCCAAGTTGAATCAACTGGAAGATCATCACTGACTTGCTCGTTGGTTATCGCATCACTTGTTTCAACTTGACTCGAGTCTTTTGCTGTAACTGTGGGTTCCTGTTCTTGCTGATTATCATCATAGCTATTGTCGTTATCGGCATTATCTTCCTCGGCTGTTTCTAATAATGGATTGGCGTCGAGTGCCTCTTGGATTTCTTGTTGCAAGTCCAATGTCGATAATTGTAAAAGCCTGATGGCTTGTTGTAACTGTGGCGTCATGGTCAGTTGTTGACCAAGACGTAACTGCAAAGCGGCTTTCATTAACGAATCTGATCCCTTTTTATTTTTTCAGCCTTAAACTAGGTTTATGAACCCCTACTATAGTTTAAATTGTTCACCTAAATAGACCTTTTTAACATGGTCATTCGATAGAACTTGTTCTGGGGTTCCTGATGCAATAAGTTCTCCCTGACTGACGATATATGCATGTTCGCAAACATCCAATGTTTCTCGAACATTATGGTCGGTGATTAACACCCCTAATCCTCGGTCACGTAAATGCTCAATAATCTTTTTTATATCAATCACCGAAATGGGGTCAACACCTGCAAACGGTTCATCAAGTAAAATAAACTTTGGTCCTGCCGCTAGCGCCCTGGCTATTTCTGCACGTCGGCGTTCACCTCCGGACAAACTCTGTCCTAAACTTTTACGAATATGACCAATGTGAAATTCATCGAGTAATTCGTCAAGTACCAGTTGTCTGGCACCTCGGTCTAGCTCTTTTCGCGTTTCTAGCACGGCCATAATATTGTCTTCGACCGATAAGGTGCGAAAAATAGAGGCTTCTTGGGGAAGATAACCGATCCCCATGCGAGCTCTTGAGTGCATTGCCTTGAGCGTAATATCTTGCTCATCAATACTGATGCGGCCTTCGTCACGCGCCACCAACCCAACGACCATGTAAAAGGTCGTTGTTTTCCCTGCGCCATTGGGACCTAATAAACCGACAATTTGGCCAGTTTCAACTTCTAAACTGACGTTTTTTACGACCTGTCGCTTTTTGTAACTCTTGGCCAGATTCTCTGCTTTAAGCAATGCCATATATAAATTACTTCTGCTTGTTTTTGTTCTGTTGGAGCTGCTGTGGCTCAAAAATAGTAGTGACGTGACCTTGCTTACCGCCATCTGCCACCATTTCTTGTGATTTGATGTTGTAGCGGATTGTGTCACCTTTGACGAGACTTTCCTGCTGTTGCAGTTGGGCATCGCCAGTTAATGTCACAATTCTCGATTTAAGCTCGTAGCGAAGATGGTTTGCATGGCCTTTCATGAGTCGGCCATCATCCATTTTCTGCTGGAATTTAGCAGGATGGCCATCTGCAATCATGACTTCACTACCTTTTTCACCTGTTCCATATACGGTTACTTTATCAGCGTTAAGTTTAATTGAGCCTTGTGTTACAGTCACATGATTAAAGAACGTTACTGTATTTTTCTTTATATCGACTTTCTGTTGATCTGCATTCACGACTATTTTCTGGCTGTAGTCGGACTCAAGAGCTTGCGCTGATGCACTGAGCGTTAATAATACAAAGAAGGCTATTGAATTAATTTTGTTCATTATGATATACCGCGTTTATGTCCTGATGTAAGTTCACTACTTCCGTGGTAAGACTGCCATGCATACCTATTCCAGTTTGTTCATATTGTGGGCCCACAACCGTTACTTGACGGTCTGTATCCATTGTCTTCGTCGTTAAGTCTACGTGTAGCAGTGGGGTTAATAGGTCTTGAATATAGCCATCGTTGCTTAAATTTTTGATCACCACATCCTTTTGAAAAGTCACTAATTCTTGTTTATAAGCTTTCGCTGTTCGGGAAACCACCTGCCAAATCGGTTTATTCGGACCTGGATAAATCAGGATCCGCGGCGAATCAAATGTGCTAATTTGCGTTTTTTCGTAATATTGCATTTGATCCGCATAGACTCGATATTGCACATGGCCTAATTTATCATAGCTTACACTATATAACCCACTTGCCGTAAAATCAGGTGCTTGCACCGTTTGAGCCGGTTGCTCTGATCCTGAATGCAAATTTCGCCATCCCCAGATAAGAGCTGCTAGAACAAGTAGTGCCAGAATCGTTAAATTCTGCCCCTTCATATGCTGCTCCCGGTAAAATCACTGAGTTGGCCGTGAGCTTGCAAGAGTAAATCGCAGACTTCGCGTACGGCACCAAAACCGCCTTTTAAGAAAGTTTGGTAATCGGCTTTGGCGCTGACTAATGGGTGCGCATCATTGACTGCGATAGCTAATCCTACCTGCTGCATCACGGGTAAATCAACTACATCATCACCAATATAAGCGCATTGTGCTGCGCTGACACCTGCTTGAGTTAAAAGTTTTGTAAAGGCAGCTTGTTTATTCTCCTGCCCTTGGAAAATATAGCGGACATTGAGCTGTTGCATACGCTGTTGAACAATCTTTGAGTGTCGGCCCGTAATGACTGCAACTTCTATCTGATGACGGACAACAGCCTTGATACCAAACCCATCTCGAGTATGAAATGCTTTTAGCTCTTCTCCCTGATTTCCCAGATAAATTCGGCCATCTGAAAAAACACCATCAACATCGCAAATGAGCAGAGCTGTACGTGATGCTTTATCAAATATGTCGTGACTTACCTGTCCATAAGGGGTGGTGATAAAAGCAGCTGACATTAATAAACTCCAGCTTGCAAAAGTGAATGCATGTTAAAGGCTCCAATTGGGATTCGTTGGTCAGTTACAAATAGCCCATTAATTGATTTTTCTTTCATAAATTTTAAAGCATCAAATGCCAGCCAATCCGCTTCAATGACGTAGGGATCTTTGGTCATAACGGTGCCGATGGCAGTCTCGTGGATATCGGCTCGAAGGTCAAGTATTCGACGTAAATCCCCATCGGTAAATACCCCCACCAGACGTCCTTCAGAGTCAATCACACCGGTCATACCTAGTCCTTTCTCACTCATTTCCAGCAGTGCTTCACGGATAGTTTGTTCAACCCCTACCAGAGGGATCTCATCTTTGCTAAGCATAATATCTGGAACGCTGAGTAATAATTTCTTACCTAATGCACCACCTGGGTGAGATAACGCAAAATCATTGGCGGTAAAGCCACGTTCTTCGAGTAAGGTTACCGCGATCGCATCTCCCATCACTAAGGCTGCAGTGGTGCTTGCTGTGGGGGCTAAACCCAAAGGACAAGCTTCACGACGAACATTAATATTCAAATGTAAATTAGCGCCGCGGGCCATCGCCGAACCTGGGTTGCTGGTCATCGCAATAATTGTGATCTGGCGGTGTTGCAAGACCGGATAAAGCGCTAATATTTCGCCAGATTCTCCGGAATTAGAGAGCGCAAATACAAGGTCGCCTGCGCTAATCATCCCTAAGTCTCCGTGGCTTGCTTCTCCGGGATGAACAAAAAACGCAGGTGTTCCAGTTGATGCCAAGGTGGCAGCAATTTTGCGACCAACATGTCCGGATTTGCCCATTCCAGTGACGATCACTTTGCCCTGGCATTGCGCCAACTGACGACATACGGCGCTAAAATCCGCATTTAAATGACTGAGAAGCTCGTTGACTGCTTGTGCTTCTATGTTAATAACCCGTTGGGCTGTTTTTATATAATCGAAACTCACAATCGTGACCTATAAAATTTAAACTTATAAAATAGATTCATAAAAATAGCACGAGCTGGTAGCTGATAAAGGTGATCAAAAGCAATCCTCCAGCCCATCGTGTTAATCGATGTGGTTTAACGAGCAAGCTTAGTAACCCAATTGAAGCACTCGTGGCGAGCATCCACCAGTAATCTCGGGCAAATGCTGCCGGATCTACTTTCCCAGGCGCTAACACTCCACAAATCGCCAAAACGACTAATAGATTAAAAATATTGGAGCCAATGATGTTGCCTAAGGCAATATCATTTTCCTTTTTGATGACGCTAATTACACATGCAGCTAACTCAGGTAAACTAGTGCCTACAGCAATGATAGTGAGACCTATGACCAGTTCACTAATTCCCAAGTGACGGGCAATATTACTGGCTGAATCCACCAGAAAATCAGAACTTATCGGCAGGATCACTAAGCCTACAATCAGCCAAAAAATGGCCCTAGTCATTGGCACTTGATCTGGAATATCAGCTTCATATTGCTCGATTAGTTGGTCTTCTTCACTCTTGTTTGCAGCGTTAGAAGGTTGTAATTGGTTGTGCTGTTTTTGCAAGCGCCAGATAAGGTATCCCATCATGAGAAAAAATAGCCCAAAGAGCGTACACCCGTCGAAAAAGCTCAGATCATTATCACTGAGTAAATACCCCGTGATGGCAGTGGCAAAGAGCATTGCTGGGATTTCTCTGCGCAAGCTTGATTTGCCGACTAATATAGGGTGCATGAGCGCAGTGACACCAAGTACTAAAGTAATGTTGGTGATGTTTGAACCAATGGCATTACCAATCGCAGTATTGAGTTGACCATTGAGTGATGCGGTTGCTGAAACCATTATTTCTGGGGCAGAAGAGCCCATTGCCACAATGGTCAGGCCAATAATCATGGGCGATATCCCAAGGTTTCGAGCTAGAGCCGCTGCCCCAAACACAAACCGGTCAGCACTATATACAAGGCATGCGAAACTGGTGATTAATACAATGATATCAATCCACATTGATAATATAGCCTATGTCAAAATGATAATTAAAAGGCACATTGTCGGTATTTTAACAATAAAAGGGAAGAGTTAGCTTGAGTCGATCTGAATGTACCCATAAAATAATCTTCTTGATACAACCAATTAGGTATCGCCATTATGGCTGAAAATATTATTGAAGTCAGAGGATTAACCTTTTCCCGTGGGGATAGGAAGATTTTTGATTCGATTGATTTCAGTTTCCCTCAAGGAAAAGTAACAGCGGTGATGGGACCCAGTGGCACGGGGAAAACAACGCTGCTGAAGCTATTAGGTGGGCAATTGCAGCCCGATAGCGGTGAAGTAATATTTGCTGGTGAAAATATTCATCGTCAGAGCCGTTCTAGTTTATATCAGCTACGTAAACGAATGGGAATGCTTTTTCAAAGTGGGGCGTTATTTACAGATTTAAATGTATTTGACAATGTTGCGTTTCCACTTCGCGAACATGCTCATTTGCCTGAGAAAGTTTTACGCAATCTGGTCTTCATGAAGCTCGAAGCTGTCGGTCTTCGAGGAGCGGCCGAACTCATGCCATCTGATCTTTCGGGGGGAATGGCTCGACGCGTTGCGTTGGCCAGAGCAATTGCTTTAGAACCTGATGTGATTATGTATGATGAACCCTTTGTCGGCCAAGATCCGATTACAATGGGAGTATTAATCAAGCTAATCAGCAATCTTAATCAGGCTCTTCAATTAACCTCTATAGTGGTTTCCCATGATGTTGAAGAGGTCTTAAGTATTGCAGACTATGTCTATATCATTGATCAGGGCAAAGTCTTAGCGCAAGGGGATGTAGCGAGTGTTAGGAAAAGCAGTAATCCTCATCTGCAGCAATTTTTACAGGGGCAGGCAGACGGGCCAGCTGCATTTCATTATCCTGCCCCCCCTTATTTGGAGTCTCTTAAAGCATGATCATTGAATCGATTACCCGTTTAGGGGCGGGGGGAATGGCCGTTTTAGCCGGGGTTGGTCGAGCTGGTATGATGCTGGCTCAGGCTATCTTGGTTAAACCTGAGATTAAACTGTGGCGTAATATTTGGCGACAAATTTATTCTGTGGGTGTGCAGTCACTCGTTATTATTCTGGTTTCGGGTCTGTTTATCGGTATGGTGCTTGCGTTGCAAGGCTATAACATTCTGGTTAAGTTTGGTGCTGAAACAAGTTTAGGGCCGTTGGTTGCTCTTGCATTGTTACGTGAATTAGGGCCAGTTGTGACTGGTTTGTTGTTTGCTGGCCGGGCTGGTTCTGCGTTGACTGCCGAAATAGGGCTGATGAAAACCACCGAACAATTAAGTTCGATGGAGATGATGGCGGTCGATCCACTGAAACGAGTGATTGCCCCTCGTTTTTGGGCCGGTGTGATTAGTATGCCGCTATTAGCAATGTTATTTAACGTGGTTGGTATTTGGGGCGGATACTTAGTAGGGGTGCGTTGGTTGGGCGTCGATGATGGCAATTTCTGGTCAATCATGCATGCTAATGTGCATTTAGTCTCTGATATCGGCAATGGTTTTATAAAAAGTGTGGTATTTGCGATTGCAGTTAGCTGGATCGCACTATTTAACGGTTATGATGCCAAACCGACTTCTCGGGGAATTAGTCAGGCGACCACTCGCAGTGTCGTCCATTCTTCATTAGTCGTTTTGGGTTTGGATTTTATATTAACAGCGCTCATGTTCGGAAGTTAACTCATGAAAGTAGATAAAACAGAATTTGCCGTAGGCGTTTTTTTGCTCTTAGGGCTGCTCGCCATATTAGTATTGGCGTTGCGAATCGCTGACAATGATTTTGTCAGCGATGGGGATAGCTATGTTGTTTATGCTAACTTTGATAACATCGGTGGACTAAAAGTCCGCTCTCCAGTCAAAGTGGGGGGGGTTGTTGTGGGGCGTGTTGAAGCGATTAGTTTAAATCCGCAGACATTTGAACCCAAAGTGACGATTCGTTTGTACAAAAAATATGGTGATTTCCCAGCTAACAGTTCAGCTCGAATTCTGACCTCAGGGTTGCTGGGTGAACAATATATCAGTATTCGTCCTGGCTTTAATATGCCTGGTGAAAAACCGCAGGATCTTCATAATGGCAGTAGTATTAATGATACGAAATCAGCCATTATTCTCGAAGACCTGATTGGTCAATTCCTCTATTCCGCATCTTCAGGAAAAGGTAAATAATGAAAAAGATACCATTTATTGGATTAGCTGCACTGATTTTGTTGTTTTCAGCCGCATCGTATGCCATGCAGCCGGTAGCCAATACGCCGACTCAAAATCCATACAAAACAATGACATCTGTGGTAGAAAATACTTTTCCAAAACTGCAAAAATTAAACAGTGAAGGAAAGTTAAACGAAAATTCTGCTCGAGATATTATTATTAATAATGTCATGCCGTATATCGATTATCGTTATGCTGCATACATGGTGATCGGTCGTGACCTACCCAAAACGACCAGAGCTCAACGAGAAAAGTTTGTGAAGGCATTTTATACTTATCTTGTGAATACATATTCTCAGGCTTTGGGGAAATACGATCACCAGAAGATTGAAATTGCTCGTCCTCGTCCATTCAAGAACAAACAAATCATGGTTGTCCCAGCAAAAATTCTTCAACCGGATGGTCCCGCGATTCATCTCCAGTTTAAATTTCGTCATTTACAAGATAATAAAGGGTGGTTGGCTTTCGATATGATTGCCGAAGGGGTTAGTTTATTGTCGACGAATCAATCTGAAGTAGGGGGCCTTATCAATCAAAAAGGGATTGATGCGGTGACTCAAATGTTGGAAAACCGCCAGCTTAAATCTGATGCCAGTAAAACGATGGATCAGGCCCAAAGTAAGGCTGCGAACCATGGCTAATGGGTCTTTTGCTCGGATTGATGACCAGGTACTCGGTTTTACCGGGTGCTGGACAATGGCGACCGTCAGAGAGCTCTGGGAGCAATTATCTACAGAGTCATTTAATTGTGCTGACTTAGAAAAAATTGAACAAATTGACTCTGCTGGATTAGCCGCTATCATCACCGCCCTATTAAGTGGTCATGACAGTGAAGAGATTAATCTTCGTCATTGCCCTGAGTCAATCAAACCCTTGGTAACGCTCTATGGTTTTGAGCCTTACCTGATTCATTCATCCGAAACCGGTTTAACCGCGGAGTAACATAGCCTTATGCAACCGGAGCAGATTAAACAAATTTTGCAGACTGCCCTCGCTGTCGATGAGCTTCAAGTTAAAGGCGAGGATAGTCATTTTGAAGTTTTTGCGGTCGGCGAAATCTTTGACGGACTATCACGAGTCAAGAAGCAACAAATGATCTATGCACCATTAGCAGAATATATTGCTGATAACACTATTCATGCATTGACTATAAAAGCTTATACTCCAGCGGAGTGGGAAAAAGCTAAAAAGTTTGGTCAGCCCATTTAGCGCTTGAGGTATTTGATGGAAAAGTTTGTGATTCAAGGTGGTTGCCAGATCAATGGTGACGTCAACATTTCAGGTGCTAAAAATGCAGCTTTGCCGATTGTGTTTGCAACGTTGCTGAGTCAAAGTCGGATTATCATTGATAATGTGCCTCATCTGAAAGATATTTGCACCAGTTGTGAGATGTTAAAAGAGACGGGACGTCAGATTTGTTTTGACAATAACAAACTGATTGTTGAAGCCGGGGCAGCTACCTATTTTGAAGCACCTTATGAACTCGTCAAAACAATGCGCGCTTCCATTTTGGCTTTAGGGCCATTGTTGGCTCGCTATAGCCAAGCTCGAGTGTCTTTGCCTGGTGGATGTGCAATTGGTGCCCGGCCAGTCAACTTACATATTCAAGGACTTCAGCAGATGGGAGCGACCATTACTGTTGAAGATGGTTATATTAATGCCAGCATTGATGGTCGGTTAAAAGGGGCTCATATCCTGATGGATATTGTCAGTGTGACCGGCACTGAAAATCTGATGATGGCTGCAACTTTAGCTCAAGGACAGACGGTCATTGAGAATGCTGCTCGGGAACCAGAAGTGGTCGATTTAGCTGAGTTTCTGATTAACCTTGGCGCCGATATCCAGGGCGCGGGTAGCGATACGATTACTATTAATGGTGTTGAGTCCTTAAATGGGGGGTATTACAAAGTTCTCCCGGATCGTATCGAAACAGGCACCTTTTTGGTTGCTGCTGCTGTGACCGGGGGTTATGTTCGTTGCTTGAATGCCGCGCCATCCTGTTTGGAAGCAGTTATCTTAAAATTACGTGAAGCGGGAGCAGAGGTTACCACGGGTGATGACTGGATCGAATTAGATATGCGTGGTCGAAAACTAAAAGCGGTGAATATCAAAACTGCACCACACCCAGCGTTTCCAACTGATATGCAGGCGCAGTTTACCTTGCTGAATGTGATCGGAGAGGGCAGTGCTAGGGTAACAGAAACGATTTTTGAAAACCGCTTCATGCATGTCCCAGAGTTAATTCGAATGGGGGCAGAGATTGATTTAGAGGGCAATAGTGCCATTTGCCACCCCTGTGAGCGTTTGACAGGGGCTCAAGTGATGGCAACTGACTTGCGCGCATCGGCTAGCCTTGTTATCGCTGGATTGGTTGCCGAGCATGAAACCGTCGTTGAGCGTATTTATCATATTGACCGAGGTTATGAAAAAATTGAGAAAAAACTTGCAGGTCTCGGTGCTAAAATTGAACGTGTCGCTGAATAACTGGCAAACGCTGACTATGTTGTCGTAGTTAAGAAAAAGGAGCAGATATCTGCTCCTTTTTTTATAGCTGTGAGTGGGGATAAGCTTAATCAGAATGCCTAACTTCATTTACTTTGAGTTCAGCGACTTTTATATCTAATTTCTGTTGCTTATTATTGCGGACAATTGTCAGAGTGATGATTTTCCCCGGTTTCGTTTCTGCAACAAAATCCATAGCATCTTTCACCGATTTCACTGCGCGATTATCCATTTTTAAAATGACATCATTGGTTCGTAATCCGGCTTTACTGGCTGGGCCTTTTGGATCGACCTTTTCGACATAGAGGCCATGATTGTTTTTAATGTGAAGTTTTTTGAGTTCTTTGGGGTTCATATGGCGAATATTGATCGCATCAACACCCACATAGCCTCGCACGACTTTTCCATACCTGATTAAACTTTCTAGAATGCGTTTGGCTAATGGGTAAGGAATCGCAAAGCTTATTCCATAAGTTTCGCTATTGCGTCCTAGATGATAGGCGGCAGTATTGATGCCAACTAGCTGTCCTAAAGTATTCACCAACGCACCGCCTGAGTTGCCCCGATTAATTGCGGCGTCAGTTTGTAAAAAGTCTTGTCGTCCGCTCGCGCTCATGCCACTGCGCCCAGTTGCCGAAATAATGCCTTGAGTAACCGTTTGGCCCACATTGTATGGGTTGCCGATTGCTAGAACGACCTCGCCAACCTGAGTGTGTAATTGGTTCGACTGTGGAATGACGGGGAGGGCTGTAGTTCCTGCATCAATTTTTAAGACGGCTAAATCAGTGATGGCATCACTTCCAACCAACTCGGCGATAAAGACGCGGCCATCTTGTAATGCGACAATAATCTGATCCGCATTCGCGATTACATGCATGTTCGTGAGAATGTAACCTTGTTTATTCATAATCACCCCAGAGCCGAGCCCTTCACTGGTGACCGTTGGCGGTTTATTACTTAAGTGACTATCGCTAAAACTGCGTGTATAGATATTTACCACCGCCGGAGAGGCTAAACGCGCTGCTCTGGCAAAGCTCATTGGTTTTTCTTGAGGCTTATCAGCCCAGTGTAGTAATGAATTGCTTTTTTGGGTATTTGGTACGACAAATAAAAAAATGACGGCAATGGTCAGTCCCAACACAATGGATTTGGCTAGGTATTTGATCATGGATAGCAAGCCCTTGCTTTGGCAGAAAAAACTTCTTTAGAATAGCACGGCTTGATTTGCTCAAGCTATGTGCAAATAAAAAAGGGCTACATAAGTAGCCCTTTTCAGTAAACTGGCAAAGAAATCTGCTGATTTATTGATTCTGTTGCACAACGATGTAAAGCTGGGCATCGCCTCGTTTGATATTTAAGGCTAGAACATCTGGTTTACTTTTTAGAATGTTACGTAACTCACTGATGTTTTTAACCCGATGTTTATTTACACCTAGGATAATATCACCTTTTTTCAGACCAAACTGATCGGCTGAACTGTTGGGTTTAACTGAGGTGATTTCAACACCTTTCTCACCTTTTGTATCGGTATTAGTAAGCGTTGCACCAGAGAGCGCTGTACTAATATTATTGGCATTTATTTGAGAGCTTTTCGGTTTTTGTAATGTAGCTTTGACGTGTAGTTCATGGCCATCACGGATAATTCCTAGCTCAATGGTCGTACCCGAACCTCTGGTTGCCACGCGAGCCCTTAGTTCAGAGAAATTGTGAATGGGTTTGCCATCCAAAGAAACGATGATATCGCCAGGTTTTAATCCCGCTTTTGCAGCACCGGAGTGTGGCATGACCTGATTAACAAAAGCTCCATGTTGTATAGAACTTCCCATCGCTTGAGCCAGTTCCGGAGTTAAGTTACCTCCCGCAACACCAAGCATTCCGCGGCGAACTTCACCATATTTGATCAGCTGGTGGACAATGTTTTGGACCATATCTGATGGAATGGCAAATCCGATCCCGATATTCCCACCACCCGGTGCTAAAATAGCGGTGTTAATCCCAATGAGTTGACCTTTAAGGTTAACCAAAGCACCGCCGGAGTTCCCCTTGTTGATCGCAGCATCGGTTTGAATGAAGTTTTCATAACCTTCGATATTCAGGCCGCTTCGGCCTAAAGCACTCACGATCCCCGATGTAACTGTCTGTCCAAGCCCAAACGGGTTACCTAAAGCAATTGCAAAATCACCTACTTTCAGATCATCTGAGTTAGCCATTTTTACTTGGGTCAGATGTTTTGCTTTGATCTGCAATAAAGCAATATCTGACATAGGGTCAGCCCCAATCACTTTGGCTTTAAACTGACGGCCATCTTGCAGGGTAACTTCGATTTTGCTGGCGTCTTTGATGACGTGATTATTTGTGACTATATAACCTTTGTCAGCATTAATGATGACACCAGAACCTAGCCCTTTAAATGGCGTTTTATGTGGTCCTTGCATTTGCGGTGGTTGCTGACCAAAGAAAAACTGAAACAGTTCAGGAGCTTGGGCATTAGTGACCATTTCTCCATCAACTGAGATGCTTACAACTGCCGGTGAAACTTTTGCCACAATTGGGGCAAGACTTGGCATTTGCTGGTCTTCAACTGCTTTCGGTAATTGATGTGCCAATGCAACAGGGCTTGTGGATAAGCCTAAAGTCAGTGCCAGAGCAACGGGAACAAGACCCATGGTTAACTTCTTCATATCAAGAGAGCTCCTTTGTGAATAAACCATTGGAGTTATTTTATGGGGCCCAAAAATGCGAATTAAACGCATTTCTGAGCAAAATGACTCCTGATAGAGCTAGACAATTCATGTTATTTCTACAAACATCTCTTTAAGAGAGGTCTGAGAATTAAATTGCTAACTCTAACTCAATAATGATGTAGACGTTATCCTACCGAATTATCATCCTGAGCGAATTAGATTTACATAAAATGACCAAAGCTTTATTTTTCATACATTCCTTTGTTTTAATCTCCGCTGATCGCTTAGGTTGGGTCATTTTTTAAAATTCCCGAACGCTCATTGGTATAATCTTTCGGTGGAGCCGATGGGCTGCTCTCTTCAGTTTCGTCAATTTCCGCATCCAGTTGTGATTGAGTTGGGGGATAAAGGATCTTTTTATCCGGATCAAACATGGGAAAGTTTTGGCGTTGATCATCTAAAAGCTGGGTCGACTGTTCAGCCATATGCTGATAGATTTTTTGATACTGCTGCGCGAGTTCATCCAACATTTGAGCACTGCTTTGAAAATGTTCATTGACTTGTTTGCGGTAGGCCTTGAACTCGGCTTGGTTTTGTTCTAACTCTTTTTTGAGGGAGCTTTCATGTTTGTGGTTGTGTGTCAAAATTTGACTGATTAAAACCCCGATGATTACCCCCGCGGCAACCAGTATCAGGCTAGTCATTATATCCATAGCGCCACCTCATAGTATGTGTTTGTATTGCACAATTGATAGCTTTTCTGCACCTTACTTCTTTTTATAACACGGCCAGTCATCCATGATAAGGTCTTTAATTGTTGGCTGTAGCATTGCAATATGTTATTGCTGATATATGTGAGTTGTTTTATCTATCTAAGATAGCAATTAATATTTAACTATTCCTATTATTTAGTCTCTTTACAAGGTGTTATTGAACTGTGCTCTCCCCAAAGCAGCGTTATAAAAAAGATATCAGTGAACAAAAAATTGTATTTGATGCCGCGCAGATGCAAGTGGTTGATGAACTTGAGCGTGTTCATCGTGCTTTTTCGCAACCGAAGCCGGATTCACTCGTGCCCAAAACCCGTTGGTGGCAACGCTTTACGGCTAAAACAACTCTAAATGACCCGATTCGAGGTGTCTATTTATGGGGTGGCGTTGGGCGTGGTAAAACCTATTTAATGGATTTATTGGTTGCTAGTTTGCCAGCATCAGTGGTTCGACGACAGCATTTCTACCACTTTATGCAAGATATTCATCAGCAGTTAAAAATATATCAAGGTCAAACCGATCCACTTGAAAAAATTGCTGAGCAGATAGCCCAGCAGGTTCGTTTGATTTGTTTTGATGAATTTTTTGTCACCGATATTACGGATGCCATGTTGCTTGGCACGTTGTTTTCGGCACTTTTTAGGCGTGGTATATCACTGGTCGCTACATCAAATATTGTACCGGATGATCTTTATCATAATGGATTGCAGCGTAGTCGTTTTTTACCAGCGATAGCGCTCATTAAACGCCATTGCGAGGTGATTAATTTAGATGGGCCAACCGATTACAGACAAAATGTCATTCAAAGTGGTCATTGTTTTTATTGGCCTTTATCAGAGTCAGCGACAACCTCGCTCAACAAGATGTTTGAGCAGTTAACTCATACTCTGCCTAATCCACAAGAAATTGAAGTAAACCATCGTAAAGTGGCCTGTCGCGGCTGCTACAACGGGGTGTTATATAGTGATTTTTCTCGATTATGCCAAAGTGCTCGTTCTGCCAATGATTATATTGAACTAGCTCATCGTTTTCATACCGTTATCATTGGTGATATTCCACTTCTTAATGACGACCAGAGCGATGCCTTGCGCCGTTTTATCACGCTCGTTGATGAATTTTATGAACGGCATGTCATTATCGTGGCGAGTATGCAAGCCAGACCGCAAGATCTCTATGAAGGGCAACGACTGGCATTTGAATATCAGCGTTGTTGCTCTAGATTACAGCAGATGGACTCCCAAGAATATTTAGATCTTGAGCACTTACCATAAATTGAACTGACTCTGGGTATAACGGTGAAATTTTCTGCAAATTGGGGGTGATCTTTATAACTCCTTTGCCTATAATACGCATGCCCACGTTACCAGCTGCCAATAAGGTGGCGTAATAGTTTATACAGCAGCCATACTCGAAGGGGTAGCAGGCTAGCTTTTTTATGCTTGTTAAATGATTAGCAAGTTATTTGTAACAGTTTTTTTGGGTTATATACAAATGAAAACTTTTGTAGCAAAACCAGAATCGGTTAAACGTGAATGGTTCGTTGTTGACGCGGAAGGTAAAACGTTAGGTCGCCTAGCTACTGAAATCGCGACTCGTCTGCGTGGTAAACATAAACCGGAATATACTCCGCATGTTGATACTGGTGATTACATCATCGTGGTCAACGCAGAAAAAGTTGCCGTAACTGGTAACAAAGCGAAAAACAAAGTCTATCACTCGCACACTGGTTACCCAGGTGGGCTTAAATCAATTACTTTTGATAAATTAATTGATAAAGCACCTGAACGTGTTATCCAGTCAGCAGTGAAAGGTATGTTGCCAAAAGGTCCTCTGGGCCGTGCAATGTTCCGTAAACTGAAAGTATTCGCCGGTCCTGAGCATACCCATGCAGCTCAGCAACCACAGGTTTTAGACATTTAAGTTACGGAATTAGAAAATGGCTGAGAATCAATACTACGGCACAGGCCGTCGCAAAAGCTCAACTGCTCGAGTATTCTTGAAAGCAGGAAGCGGCAATATCACTATTAATAAACGTTCACTAGAAACTTATTTCGGTCGTGAAACAGCTCGGATGGTTGTTCGTCAACCACTTGAACTGACTGAATTACTGGAAAAAGTTGACTTGAACATCACTGTTGTTGGCGGTGGTACCTCTGGTCAAGCTGGCGCTATTCGTCACGGGATCACTCGTGCACTCATGCAATACGACGAAAGTCTGCGTGGTGATCTGCGTAAAGCAGGTTATGTTACTCGTGATGCTCGTAAAGTTGAACGTAAGAAAGTTGGTTTGCACAAAGCGCGTAAACGTCCACAATACTCAAAACGTTAATTGTCAAATTAACTGGTATTGTGATGAAAAAGCCCGGTGTATTGCCGGGCTTTATTATTTGATCTGTATCTTGTCCTAGACAGGGGGCTAAATTTCCCCCAAGAGTCGCGAAATTTGATACAATCTTATGCTGATATCTCTATAGCTGACTAAATATCAATGAGTTGACATTATAATTAGTCTGTAGAGTCTGAATAATATTCGCTAAATGAAGGTTTTGGAGGGTTCAATGGCTATTGCTGCCAATAAGCGCTCAGTGATGACACTGTTTTCGGGTGCCAACGATTTATATAGTCACCAAGTTCGAATTGTTTTGGCCGAAAAAGGCGTGAGTGTTGAGATCCATCAGGTATCCCCCGATGTGTTGCCTGAAGATTTAATCGAGTTGAACCCATATAACAGTGTTCCGACACTGGTGGATCGTGAGTTGGTTTTATACCAAGCTCAGATTATTATGGAATATTTAGATGAGCGGTTTCCTCATCCGCCATTGATGCCTGTATATCCTGTATCTCGTGGCTCTAGCCGGCTGATGATGTACCGGATCGAAAACGACTGGTATTCACTGGCTAAACGCATTATGGATGGGGATAATATTCAGCAAGCTCGTCAAGAACTTAAAGAAAGCCTATTAGCACTAGGTCCGGTCTTTGCTGAATACCCATACTTTATGAGCGAAGAATTTACTTTAGTGGATTGCTATATGGCACCACTATTATGGCGTTTGCCGGAGCTTGGTATCGAGCTAACTGGTTCTGGCGCTAAATCTGTCAAAGCGTATATGTTGCGTGTATTTGAACGGGATTCGTTTCAGGCTTCATTGACTGAAGTTGAGCGTGAGTTGCGTACTGGTCCATTAAACTAATATGAATGATATGACTCCTAACCGTCCTTATTTACTCAGAGCCTTTTTTGACTGGCTACTGGATAATCAGCTGACGCCTCATTTGGTAGTTGATGCAACCTATTTTGGGGTTGAAGTGCCTCAACAATTTGTACAAAACGGGCAGATTGTTTTGAATATTTCACCGAATGCTGTGGGGCAGTTTAATATGGGAATGGAAGATGTGAGTTTTAATGCTCGCTTTGGCGGAGTCCCTTTCCAAGTTTATATCCCTATGGGGGCTGTTCTGGCAATTTATGCGCGTGAAAATGGTGCTGGAACAATGTTTGAACCTGACCCATATTATGATCAGCAAGGTGAAGATGGTGCTTCCAAAGCACATGAGCCAGCGCTGCGCCCTGTAGATGAAGAAGTTGTCGCTGAATCAGATGAAGAAAATGATGATGAACCGCCAACTCCTCCCAAAGGTAAAGGGCGACCCTCACTTCGTGTGATTAAATAGCAATCATGAAAGCCCGCTTATAGCGGGCTATTTGTTGTCTATCATATGCTATTTAGATGGCTTAATAATTTTAAAGAATTTGATTACGCGACTGACACCACTGACATAGCGCGCTTCATTCACCGCTATGTTCGCTTGTTTTTCAGTGACCACTCCGACTAAAAATACTTCACTATTTTCAGTGATCACTTTAATTCTTCCTGGTGGAATTTTATTGGCATACAACCGCGCTTTGACTTTAGTCGTAATCCAAGTGTCTCGGGCTTCAGTAGAGACTGATATGGGTTGTCCCAGTCGAACTTCATTCAGAACTTTTCTCACACCATCTACGTTTTTGACAATCTCAGTGATCTGATTGCGCATTTGTGGTGTTGGCGTTTGGCCAATCATTAACACTTGCCCATCAAGTACAACAGGGGATAAATTGCTGTCTTCCCATAGTTTTTTATGGGTTCCAAGTGCGTGAGTGACACGTAGTGATACAGTTTGATCATCAATCTGGGTGCCCACAGTTCGATTATCCATCGCAGAATCAGTGGCAACTCCGGCACCGACGGCAATAACTCCAGCCGCGCATCCTTGCAACATCAATGTTACTGCCAAAGCAACGGGAAGCATTTTACGCATGTTGAATTACCTTTATTATGAGTCTTAGCTATCTTGACGAGGAAACAGCATATGGTCAACCAAATCACACATACTGTTGAGAGTCAGATGATGCACTTCAAAAATTCGCACACTTCGGTCTGACGGGACTCGAATCTCGACGTCTTGTTGGCTGAGTAAGCCCGCCATTTCACCACCATCTTTGCCAGATAACGCAATGATGGTCATATCGCGGTTTACTGCAGCTTCCAGTGCTTTGGTTAGATTACGGGCATTACCATCATCGGTAATGGCGACTAAAACATCTCCGGCTTGCCCCAAAGCTCTAATCTGTTTTGCATAGATATCATCCATGACTCCGTCGCCAGCGATGGCACCAATCAAAGCTTGATCTGCACATAATGATAATGCGGGTAGGCTTGGACGCTCAGCTTCAAACCGGTTTACCAACTGACAGGTTAAAAGATGGGCTAAACTGGCTGCAATACCATTGCCACAGGTCAGAATTTTGTTTCCATTTAACAGGCTGTGCGCAATAGTAGTTGCGCCTTTTTCAATACTATCTGGCAGTGCTTCAGCTGCAGCTATTTTTGTCTGAATACTTTCGCGAAAAATCTCTTTGATACGCTCTTGCATACTACTCCCCAAACGCATTTTTTAACCAGTGGATTTGCTCCGCTTGCTCGATCGCTATAATATCAAATCGAACTGCTAGTTGGGTGGGATTTATTTGCTGCTGGTTCAAATAACAGTAGGCGCTATGACGCAATTTTTGCTGTTTGGCTGCATCTACGCTGGCAAGAGCACCACCATAACGACGATTTTTGCGCATCCGGACTTCAACAAAAACTAACACGTCTTTGTCTTGCGCGATAATATCGATTTCACCGCCTTTGCAGTAATAATTTCGCCTGATAATTTTTAATCCTTGCGCTTGCAAATAATGGCAGGCTAAATCTTCTCCCTGCTGACCTCGAACCCGGGTCGTCTGCGTTTTAGGATTATTGTTCGTAAACAGATTCCAGATGGCCATCCTGATAACTGCTCCATACTAGCTGGCGATGAATCGTTCCATTTTCTGTCACACTTAAAATCCCTGTAAGTCCTTGCAGATGATAATCTTTAAAGCCCCGCATTTGGGCAAGGTGTGGCAGAATTTTATAAGCATCATAACCTATCGCATATAAACTTTTATCAGTATCCGTTGCATGTGGCCAGAGTTTTGCGAACCGCTGGGCATTGTCACTGACTTTATCTAATAACCATGGCATTTCGGTGACACTCATACCGTTAAGTTCATTATTATTGACCCCTTCTTGATGGCTACGCGAACTACCAAAAAGTTGCAGAGGTTTGGCAAATGGACTGATTGTGACACTAATAAAGGGAACGATAAGCTTAGTATCAATATTATTGGCCACAATATAGACACTATTCGAGTCACGTCTCGAACGGACTTCTGTTTTTAAATCTTGCCCCAGCAATGCCTTGATTCGATTAATACGCTGTGCACTTTGGGTAGTCAGAAGCATGCGTTTAACCGCATTTTGTAAGTCATTGCGGCCATGATAGAAAGTGATATCAGGCATATCTTTATGATTTTTCTGCCACGTTAGGCTAAAACTGTCCGCCATTCGCTTCCCAATGTCATTATCAGGTACGAGTAATAATGGGTGGATTGCACCTAAATTGCTCATTTGAATCGCTGCCTGTACAGCTTCTGTTTCTGGATCGAGTGACAGACTATAACGCTTAGCACGGTCATTATTATCTGCGTTGACATCATCAAGGTTATTCAGGGCTAGCCAAGGCTTGTTTAGATCCAATTTAGCGTATTCACGAACATTGCTCTTTAGTAACGGACCAATAATAAAATCACTATTGAGTGCCGTAATTTTATGACCGATCGTTGCCATGCTTTGGCTGTTCGTATCAATAAAATCGAGTTGTACATTCCCTCGGTCTAAGTCGCTGTAGGCTGCTAAGAGTCCGTCGCGTACCCATTGACCACTTTGAGCAAAGTGGCCAGAAAGTGGCAGCAGAACTGCAATTTTCTTAGGTTGATATAAGCTACGTTGAAGCGCTTTACTTAAGCTGCCTTGAATGAAATTAGCAGCTGGGTTATTTGGGTAGGTTTGTTTCCATTGGTTGAGCCGATCAAGTAATTGCTGAGGGCTTTTCACTGGCTCATTACTGATCGCAATGAGTTCTAAATAGCCGTTAAGCATATCCTGTCCGGGCTGTTCATAGCTGCGTAATTTAAAGCTACTTAATGGCTTCAGTAGTTGCCAAATATGATGACGATTATTGTTGACTTGCTGCTGGGGTAAATAAGGTTCTAATTTAATCAGTGCATTAGCTGCATTGATGGGCTGATGTTGAGATTCATAAAGTTGGGCCAATTGTTGATAGGCGCTTTTGTAATAGTCCTTAGGCAACGACTGCTCATCGCTCGGAAATTGCAGCCACTTGATAGCTTGTAGAGGATGATGATTAAGCTGTGCTGCATAAGCTGAGACTAATCGCCAAGCCGCTTTTTGTCGGGCGGAGTGAGCTTTAAGGTGGAGTGTTTCGAGTAATTGTTGTCCCTGACCCATTTGTCCATTTTGAATATACGCTTTAGCCGCCAGTAACTGCCAGTCAAAAATTAAAGGGCCTTGGACGGCTTTAGCCTGCGCGAGATAATCTGTCGCATCGTACTGCGCCCATTGAGTAATCGATGGTGGATGCTGAGCGGTTAGCTTGGGCGCAATGCCATTGGAGCTACAGGCGGTCAGTAGCAATAAGCCAAGCGTAGGAATTAAAATGCGCCAATACGACATAGTTTTCATGAACAAAATGACCTGCTGTAGCTAAATAGAGATAAATACAGGTGATATCTTAAAAGTCTAGCGCCAAATAATCCAGCGACCATCGACAATCAACATTAGTCATTGAGCTTGCCAGTGCTTTTCTTTACAGTTGCAACATCTTGATTAAGGAGCGAAGAATAATGGCTGAGCAAGGCTCGTTATATGTAGTGGCAACGCCGATTGGTAACCTAGCTGATATATCGCAAAGAGCGTTGACAACCCTCGCCGAGGTCGATTTTATCTGTGCTGAAGATACGCGCAATACGGGGCGACTGTTACGACATTTTGATATTGCGACACCGTGCATTGCTTTTCATGACCATAATGAACAACAAAAGGCAGCCGCAATGGTTGAGCGACTTGTTGCAGGGCAAAATCTGGCATTGGTTTCGGATGCGGGCACGCCTTTAATTAATGATCCCGGCTATCGATTGGTAAACCTCTGCCGGAGCTCTGATATTCAAGTGATTCCTGTTCCGGGGGCTTGTGCTGCAATTACTGCGTTGTCTGCTGCTGGTTTGCCTACTGATCGGTTTCACTATGAAGGTTTTTTTCCAGCTAAATCGCATGCGCGTAAGCAAACTCTTGAGGCATTAAAAGAACAGTCCGCTACGTTAGTTTTTTATGAATCTCCTCATCGGATTGTCGACACTCTCAGTGATATTATCGAGGTGCTCGGGGCTGATCGGCAGTTGGTATTGGCTCGCGAGTTAACCAAAACATTCGAGACTTTTGCGAGTAAAAGTGCGGGTGATATGTTGGCTTGGGTCAAAAGTGACAGTGACCAGCAAAAAGGCGAAATCGTATTAATGATCGCAGGATTTGTAAAAGATCCTGATGCCATCTCTGGTGAGGCTAGGCAGACGCTAAGTTTGTTAAGCCAAGAGTTACCACTTAAAAAGGCGGCAGCGCTAACAGCACAAATTTATCAGTTGAAAAAGAATATGCTCTATAAATTAGGGTTGGAGATGGGGTTGTAGGCGAACTTTGCTTGACTCTTGTGCCTCCATCCCCTATGCTGCGCCGCGGAGTTGGCCAGACAATCGCCGCTTTGTCGTTGTGTCCTTGGTTGGGCAGACGGGCAAAGGGGAGGAAAGTCCGGGCTCCATAGGGCAGGGTGCCAGGTAACGCCTGGGAAGCGAAAGCTTACGACAAGTGCAACAGAGAGCAAACCGCCGATGGCCTTCGGGCACAGGTAAGGGTGAAAGGGTGCGGTAAGAGCGCACCGCGTGGCAGGTAACTGTTCATGGCATGGTAAACTCCACCCGGAGCAAGGCCAAATAGGCCCCCGTACGGCGCGGCCCGCGTTGGGGGCGGGTAGGCTGCTTGAGCCATCGGGCGACTGATGGCCTAGAGGAATGGTTGTCCACGACAGAACCCGGCTTATCGGCCAACTCCCTCTCCCTTCTTTAACCAGCCTTAGCGGTGGGGTTATCTACAATGGCTGGTAAACGTGACGAATAGTCATTTCAGCATTCATAGTTATATTTTGACTTGCCTAATAGATTGACTAATCAGACACACAGTTTTGATGTTCGAGGCAACGAAAAGAGAGGACAGCTGCCATGATGTGAGCAGCTGTTGCTGAATATTGGAAGTGAATTGTTTATAAAGACTCACTTAAATGATGAGCATGGAACTTAAGATGTTCTCCGATAAAAGTCTGGATGAAAAAATAACTGTGATCATATCCCGGTTGCATGCGCAAAGTAACTGGGAGCTGTTTTTGTAATGCAACGGATTGTAGTATTTCAGGTTTGAGCTGTTCTTCCAGAAAGTTATCTGCATCGCCTTGATCAATAAGAATCGGACGTTTCAATGACCATGCTTTAAGCAGCTCTGTCGCATCATATTCTGACCAACTGGATTTATCTTCACCTAAATAATGGCGAAAGGCTTTTTGTCCCCAAGGAACAATACTGGGATGGCAAATAGGGCTAAACGCTGAAATAGACACATATTGATCCTGGTTTTTAAGACCAATGGTCAATGCGCCATGCCCCCCCATACTATGCCCTGAAATGGCTTTACGCGATGTGACCGGAAAATTTTTTTCAATCAGCTTGGGAAGCTCATTAGTGATATACGAATACATTTGGTAATGTTTTTTCCAAGGTTCTTGAGTCGCATTGAGATAAAATCCAGCTCCTAGACCGAAGTCATAACTGCCCTGTGGATCGTCTGGAACCGAGTCGCCTCGAGGGCTGGTATCTGGTGCGACAATAGCGATGCCCAACTCGGCTGCTTTGCGAAATGCGCCAGCCTTTTGCATGAAGTTTTCATCAGTACAGGTGAGACCTGACAGCCAATATAATACCGGAACTGGTGTGGTATCCGTTGCATTCAAAGGGAGAAAAATACTAAAGCGCATGGGGCAGTTCAGTATCTTAGAGTCATGTCGGTATTGTTTGTGCCAACCGCCAAATACTTTTGATTGACTGACATGTGATAAATCCATAAGAGCTTCCTCGGGGATTTGGAAATACAAAACGATAGTCTCCAGAGCTGCATAGCGAGCAGCTCTGGAAGTGAATTAAAAATGAATAACCGAGCGAATACTTTCTCCCTTGTGCATTAGCTCAAATGCATCGTTAATATCATCTAAGCTCATGGTATGAGTGATAAACTCTTGTAAGCCAAACTCACCAGCCAGATATTGTTCGACGATGCCTGGTAGTTGTGAACGCCCCTTCACTCCGCCAAACGCACTGCCACGCCAAACCCGGCCTGTGACCAGTTGGAATGGCCGAGTCGAAATTTCTTGCCCAGCTCCCGCCACACCAATGATCACGGATTCTCCCCAGCCTTTATGGCAGCATTCCAATGCTTGGCGCATCACATTGACATTGCCAATACACTCAAAGGAGAATTCAACGCCACCATCGGTCATATCGATAATGACTTCTTGAATTGGTTTATCGAATTTTTGTGGGTTAATGACATCTGTTGCTCCCAATTGTTTGGCAAGCTCGAATTTAGACTCATTGATATCAATACCGATAATACGTCCGGCACCTGCCATTCTTGCACCGATAACAGCCGACAAGCCAATGCCACCCAGTCCGAAAATTGCGACATTGTCACCTTTTTGAACTTTGGCGGTATTGATGACCGCTCCCATGCCTGTTGTGACGCCGCAGCCCAGCAGACAAACTTCTTCTAATGGTGCTGTTTTATTGACTTTTGCCAGAGAAATTTCTGGCAAGACTGTGTATTCGGAGAATGTGGAGCATCCCATGTAGTGGTAAATCGGCTCGCCATCTTTGTAAAAACGTGTGGTTCCATCTGGCATCAGGCCTTTCCCTTGCGTTTCGCGCACGGCAGAACAAAGGTTTGTTTTACCTGATTTACAAAATTTGCATTCGCCGCACTCAGCGGTATAAAGGGGAATGACGTGATCGCCCACTTCGACACTGGTAACACCTTCACCAACCATCTCGACAATGCCGCCACCTTCATGGCCCAAAATGGCCGGGAATACGCCTTCTGGATCATCGCCTGAGAGGGTGAAGGCATCCGTATGGCAAACTCCGGAAGCCACGATACGAATGAGTACTTCACCTTTACGTGGCAACATGACATCAACTTCTTCAACTTTGAGAGGTTGATTGGGTCCCCAAGCAACCGCTGCTCGGGATTTAATAAACTTATCTTGTGGCATGTGCGCTTCCTCTTTTTGATTGAGATGGCTGGTTGAACCAAAATTTAATTATAGTTGTTCGATTTTGATTGATAATCAGGGCAAAATAAGAATTACTTTTACATATTTGTAATAATTGAGATGGTATGGCGAATTGGGAAGGCGTTAATGAATTTGTGGCTGTGGCTGATACTCGTAGTTTTACCCATGCCGCCAAGCGATTAGCTACGTCGGTTGCCAATATTAGCCGGCGAGTCAATCTGCTGGAGCAACGCTTAGGTGTAAAACTCTTGCATCGAACGACACGTAAGGTGTCTCTGAGTGAAGCTGGCGAGCTTTATTATCAGCATTGTCGGCTATTAGTGGAAGGGCTCTCTCAGGCTGAGCTCGTTGTGACACAGATGCAACAAACGCCTAAAGGGAAAGTCAAAGTCACTGCGCCAGTTAATTATGGTGAGCGTAAAATAGCACCGCTGTTACATGACTTTTTAAAAGTGTATCCAGAGCTTGAATTAGAGTTAGTGCTGACTAACCGTAAGTTAGATTTGATTGAGCAGAGCGTCGATATCGCGGTAAGACTGGGGCAGTTAGATGACTCAAGCTTTGCTTATCGAAAGCTATGTAATCGTCAACTCTATGTCTGTGCAACTCAAGATTATTTAGAACGATATGGTACACCTCATACCCTTTCTGAACTGAATGGGCATCAGTGCTTGGTGGGAACCTATGATCATTGGCGATTTAAAGTCGATGGCTATGCTCGCACTTTAAAAGTGAGTGGTAAAGTTGCCTGTAATAGTGGTTATGCACTTTTAGATGCAGCGCGCAAAGGGATGGGGTTGGTGCAGTTACCAGATTATTACATCAGTGAATACCTCAAAAATGGTGAGCTCATTGAAGTACTGCCTGCATTGCGAGATGACCGTGAAGGCGTTTGGGCGCTGTTTCCGCATAATCGGTTATTGTCGCTTAAAGTGCGCTTAATGGTGGATTATTTAGCCGAACATTTAGGCGGTTAAAACCTCTTGTATTCTCGTGATACTACTGGAGTATATTGAAATTAGCTCTTGATGAAGTGTATTGACGCTTAAAGGTTAGGAATGTTCGTTCCCATATAAAGGAACAGAACGATTTGTGCATGATGAGACTGTGATTGGTTAGCGCTTACGAAAAACCAACCCTGTCTATAAAAAAGCCCCCTCGGGGGCTTTAAACGTTAAGCTAAGTAAGCTGCTAAATCTTCACTGCCACCGATGAGTTTACCGCCAATAAATACTTGTGGTGTTGTCACCGAGCCAGAAACTGCCCTTAAACTAACCGTGGTCGCGTCTTTACCTAAAACAACTTCTTCAAACTGGAGCCCTTTGTCAGAGAGCAAGTGTTTGGCTTTGGCACAAAATGGGCAACCTGGTTTGGTAAACATGGTAACTGATTCTTGAGTCTGATAATCCGGTGCAATATATTGGAGCATGGTATCTGCATCAGAAACTTTGAATGGGTCACCTGGTTCATCAGGTTCAATAAACATTTTTTTGATGATGCCATCTTTAACTAGCATGCTATAACGCCATGAGCGTTTGCCAAAACCGAGATCTTTTTTATCAACCAACATCCCCATACCGTCGGTAAATTCAGCATTACCATCGGGCACAAAGGTGATATTGTCTGCTTCTTGGCTATCTTTCCAAGCATTCATTACAAACGTATCATTGACTGCAACACAAAGAATATCATCGATTCCGTGCGCTTTAAAAACAGAATACAGCTCGTTATAACGCGGCAGATGAGCCGATGAACATGTTGGAGTAAAAGCCCCGGGGAGACTAAATACAATGACCGTTTTATTTTTAAAGAGCGCGTCGCTGGTGATATTTATCCATTCATCATTTTGACGAATCGGGAAGGTGACCTGAGGGACGGCTTGACCTTCTTTAGATTCAAACATATAAGACTTCCTCTAGTTGATAATATGTATATTAAGCATAGCGTTTCTAATCAATTAGTTAAATTGATTATCAACTAAATAAAGGCATATAAGGAAAATAAGGCAGCGACTTCCTCAGTATTACATCTCAATAAATTATTAAAGATGTATTAGATCAGTTTTTGCTGGGGAGAGTGTCTTGCGACATTGAGTCCAAAACCAGAGAAGAAGAGCTAAGAGCGGTGACTGAGTACCGCTCTTGGTCATTAATTTTGGCGTTCCGCCGCAATATGAGCCAAGCCAATTAATGCTTCTTTATAGGGTGAATCTTCAAGAATAGATAACGCGGCAATGGCTTTATCTGCTTCCGCTTGGGCCGCGCGATGACTATATTCTAGCGCACCGGTTTCACGCATGGTACTAAGAACCTCATCAAACCGACCACGGCCATCACCTTGTTCAATCGTTTGACGAATCATTTGGGCTTGCTCTGTATTCCCATGGTGCATAGCATAAAGAAGCGGTAAGGTGGGCTTTCCTTCGGCTAAATCGTCGCCGACATTTTTACCAGTTTTGGACGTGTCAGCGTCATAATCAAGAATATCGTCCATAATCTGAAATGCAGTCCCCAAATATTTGCCGTAATTAGCAAGTGCCTGCTCTATTTTTTCATCCTGTTTGGCTAGTACTGCGGCCAGTCGCGTTGCGGCTTCAAACAGTTTTGCTGTCTTACAATAAATGACTTTGAAGTAATCCGCTTCGCTAATATCCGGGTTATTGCAATTCATCAGCTGTTGAACTTCACCTTCGGCGATGATGTTTGTCGCTTCGGCCAAAATATTCATGATTTTTAGGTCGTGTAGCTGCGTCATCAACTGAAATGCCCGGGTGTAAAGAAAGTCCCCGACTAAGACACTTGGAGCATTACCAAAACGCTCATTAGCAGTGTCTTGTCCCCGACGCTGTTCTGATTCATCGACGACATCGTCATGCAGCAGAGTCGAAGTATGAATAAACTCAATGATGGCAGCCATCTTTATATGATCGTCACCTTGATTATAACCAAGCGCTTGGCTGGCTAGCACCGCAAGGAGAGGGCGCATCCGTTTGCCACCGCTGTTGACAATATAGACTGCCACTTGGTTTATCAGTGCAACATCAGAACTTAATTCTTGATAGATCAATTGGTTGACGGCGTTCATATCCTTTTCGGATAAATCGCGAATGGCTTGGAGATCCATAAAGTTGTACGATTACCTTTTATTAGTTTGGCGCAAGGCAAGAATGAGGCAAATTTTACATGAAAAGTCGCATAAACGCAGCTTTGATGGTGCTTTTTTCTTAAGAGTGAATGTTTTTTAGACTTTTTTACAGTTTGGACTTGCCGAGCTGCTCGATTTTGCGTAGAATTCGCGGCCATTGTTAAGAATTTAATGCGCCTATACATCGAAAAGTAATTTAGGCGCTAGCGGAGTTTGAATTATGTACGCGGTTATCCAAAGTGGTGGTAAACAGCACCGTGTCGCCGAAGGTCAAACCATTCGCCTGGAAAAGTTAGAAGTTGAAACTGGCGCTACTGTCGAGTTTGACAACGTTCTGATGATAGCCAACGGTGAAGATGTTAAAATCGGCGCGCCTTATGTTGAAGGTAGTAAAGTAACAGCAGAAGTTGTTTCTCACGGTCGTGGCGATAAAGTGAAAATCGTCAAGTTCCGTCGCCGTAAACATGCTCGGAAACAAGCTGGTCACCGCCAGTGGTTTACTGAAGTTCGTATTACCGGTATTAACGCTTAATTAGGAGTCTCACTCATGGCACATAAAAAAGCAGGTGGTAGCACCCGTAACGGTCGTGACTCAGAAAGTAAACGCCTGGGCGTTAAACGTTTTGGTGGTGAATCTGTTTTAGCGGGTAACATTCTTGTTCGTCAGCGTGGTACTAAATTCCATGCCGGTGCAAACGTTGGTTTAGGTAAAGACCATACCTTGTTTGCGACTGCTGAAGGAACAGTGAAGTTTGAAATAAAAGGTCCTAAGAATCGTAAGTTCGTCAGTGTTATCGCTGAATAACTAGACCTTTTAGAAAATAGCAAAGCCCCGCTTATCAAGCGGGGCTTTTTATTTGTATACTAAAAACCATAAGCACGATAGTTAAAGTTGTTCGGTAATAACCGACGGAGCGAACATGAAATTCGTAGATGAAGCGACAATCCGAGTCGAAGCCGGAGATGGTGGTAATGGGTGTATTAGTTTCCGCCGGGAAAAATACGTTCCTAAAGGTGGGCCCGATGGCGGTGATGGCGGCGATGGCGGAAGTGTCTATCTGGTCGCGGATGAAAATTTAAATACGCTTATTGATTATCGGTTTGAGAGATTTCACCGGGCTCAGCGTGGCGAAAATGGGCAAGGGAGTAACTGTACTGGACGGAGAGGCGGCAGTATTGATCTTAAAGTGCCAGTTGGAACGCGTGCCACAGATGCTGATACAGCTGAAGTGATTGGCGATTTAACACGTCATGGTCAACGGCTTAAAGTCGCTCAGGGTGGTTTTCACGGATTAGGTAATACACGCTTTAAAAGCAGTGTGAATCGAGCCCCTCGAAAAAAAACCAATGGAACTCCGGGTGAAGTTCGCATGTTGCAGCTAGAGCTAATGCTCCTTGCTGATGTAGGGCTATTAGGTTTGCCAAATGCGGGGAAATCAACGTTTATTCGTAGTGTTTCAGCGGCGAAACCTAAAGTTGCAGATTATCCGTTTACCACGTTAGTACCTAATCTTGGTGTGGTTCGTCAGTCAAGCCAACGGAGTTTTGTCATTGCAGATATACCAGGGTTGATCGAAGGTGCTGCTGAAGGGGCTGGGCTTGGTATTCGCTTCTTAAAACATTTGGAACGGTGCCGTGTTTTATTACACATGGTCGATGTCTGTCCCGTCGATGGCGGTGAACCTGCGGTGCATGCTCAAACGATTATTGATGAATTGTGTCAATATAGTCAAAAACTTTGTGATAAACCTCGTTGGTTGATTTTAAATAAAGTTGAATTACTTGATAGGGAAACACTTATCCAAGTAAAAGAGCAGGTCTGTCAGGCACTTGACTGGAAAGGTCCTGTTTATGAAATATCAGCTATTACACAACAAGGCACAGATGAGCTTTGTAAAGATCTCATGGACTATATTGAAACGTTGCCTGATATTGAGGATGAACCACTCACTGAGCAAGTTGATTTTCAGTGGGATGAATACCACCAGTCGAAAATTGCTGAACAGGCGCCAGCTTATGAAAAGGATGATTGGGATGACGATGATGATGACGATGATGGGGTTGAAGTCATTTATGTCCGTGATTAAATTTTCGATTTAAAATTTCGGCTAAATCATGCATAAAAAGTCAGCGATAAGCTGACTTTTTATTGGATAAGTGGATGCATGCCTTATGTCCGGTTGTATCGATACGATGCTTTGCGTATATAATGAGCCGTTCTAAGTTAGCTGCTGTATAAAGGATAGTTATGTTGATATCTATGATTGCTGCCATGGCAAATAATCGAGTTATTGGACGAGGCAATCAGATGCCCTGGTATTTGCCTGCAGATTTAAAGCACTTTAAGCAGACCACTTTAGGTAAGCCTATCGTTATGGGACGCAAAACTTATGAGTCGATTGGGCGTGCACTACCTGGACGGCATAACTATGTTCTAACCCGAGATAGCCATTGGCAATCTGATGGGGTGATTGCAATTACTGCATTGCAACAAGCAATCGAGTTAGAACAGCTGAATGAAACGGAAGAACTAGTAATTATAGGCGGTGGTGAGCTGTATCGGCTGTTTCTGCCATTCGCTCAACGCTTGTATCTAACGTTTATCGATTTGAATGTGGGTGATGCCGATACATTCTTTCCTGATTATGAGCCAGACCAATGGCAAGTTAGTGTTGAGAGTGCTCATCAAGCCGATGAGCATAATCCATATAATTACCGTTTTGTTCAGTTCGAACGTCGGTAAGCATCACATTGGCTCTGATAGAGACGGCCTGTTTCCCACTCAAGCATGGATAGCTGGTTTCCCCAGATGCAACCAGTATCCATGGCTTTTATCTGCGGGTTATCGACTTGACCCATTAAAGCGGCCCAATGACCAAAGATAATGACTGTCTCATCCTGACGGAGTTTATACCATGGGATCAGTTCTTTCGGGGCATTTGCTAGCCCTTCTTTATAGCTGAAATCTAGGGTGAAGTCATGGTAACAAAAACGCATGCGAGTAAAACTGTTAATGATAAAGCGATAACGCTCTGCACCTGTTAGATTTTCATCCCATAAATTCGGCTCATCGCCATACATATTCATCAACAGCTCATGGCGTAGCTGTGGTTGAACAAACAGGTTATGGACTTCGGCGGCGCAATCTAAGGCTTTTTCAAGTGACCATTGCGGTGTTATTCCGGCATGAACCATGACGGTTTGTGGATCTAATTGAGCGAGCAATGGTTGGTTCCAAAGCCAGTCAATGAGTTCATCTCGATCGGGTGCCTCAAGCAGTGTATCGATTTTATCCTTAGCTTTTACCTTTGCAACACCATCGGCGACGGCTAAAAAATGCAGGTCGTGATTACCAAGTACGACTTGAGCATTTTTTCCTAAGGAGCGAACAAATCGCAGGGTTTCCAAAGGCTGGTTGCCTCGTCCGATTAAATCACCCGTAAACCAGAATTGATTATCATCAAGATTAACGTCTGCAATCTCCAATAACTGGCGTAACTCGTCGTAGCAACCATGGAGATCCCCAATCATATAATGCATTATTAACTACCTGTATACTCTATAATTATCATTACCTGTAAGATCAATTGCTTAGTGTAAGCTATTGGGCTTGGCCAAGCGGAAGGCAGGGATAGGAGCGCTTAGAAGCTCACCTTTTTCAGTTTGCAGAGTGTAGTTTCCTTCCATTACTCCAACTGGGGTTTGAATCACGACACTGCTGGTATAGGTAAACGGCTTTTTCGGTTTCAGGGTAGGTTGTTTGCCCACGACTCCTTCACCTTCTACTTCATTAGTTTTGCCATTGCCATCAGTGATATGCCAGTGGCGGCGAAGTAGTTTAAGAGGAATATCATCCTGATTGGTAATTGTGATGGTATAGACGAACGTAAATTGTTCATCTTGCTCAGAAGAGTGTTCTTCTAAATATTCGGTTTCAACACCAATCTGGATGGTTGCAGAGGCTGAACACATTCGGTTTCTCCGTGACAAGCTTTTATTGTAAATCGAGGTGGCTAGCCAGCTTAACGAAATCGGCTACACTTAACTGTTCGGGCCGTAGGCTGAGATCAAAACCAAGCTCTTCTAATTGTTCACTACTAAATAACTGTCCTAATGCGTTGCGCAATGTTTTACGTCGTTTATTGAAGGCTTCTCGGCAAACCCGATCTAATGCTTTGATATTGCTAACAGGATAGGGCACTTGCTCATAAGGTTCTAATCTGACAACCGCCGAATCAACTTTTGGAGCTGGCTTAAATGATTCCGGTGGTACTTCCATAACAGGAATCACCTTACAGTGGTATTGGGTCATGACACTTAGTCTTCCATAGGCTTTGCTTCCCGGTCCGGCGGCCATACGTTGTACGACTTCTTTTTGCAGCATGAAATGCATGTCATTAATTAGTGAGCTGAATGAGAGTAGATGAAAAATCAGCGGAGTCGATATGTTATAAGGCAAATTCCCAAACACACGTATTTTCTGATCACCTTGCTGCAACTGGGTAAAATCGAACTTCATTGCATCTGCTTCGTAAACCGTTAATTTATCACTTAAATCGGAGCGATGACGAAGTCGGTCAGCCAAGTCGCGATCCAATTCAATGACATTCAGGTGGCCTGCCTGTTCAGCGACAGGTTTAGTCAGCGCGGCTAATCCAGGCCCAATCTCAACAAGTGTTTCGCTGGGTTGGGGATAGATTGCTGAGACGATTTGACTAATGATGTAGTCATCGCTTAAGAAGTTTTGACCAAACCGTTTACGAGCTTGGTGGCCTTGATGGAGCTTGTTATTCATTAAGGTTATTAACCATTTGGGTGTAATTTATACGGCTACGTTGCGCTATCTTAGCGCGCGAAGAAAATACGTCCAGATAGTCTGAATCGCAAATTGAGACTAATTCACTATAGTAACAGAATGTGGCTGTAGTGAATAATTTTACCTTGCTTTGCTTGATGTGAATATCTGGATGATGTCCAATCTGTTCAAAATATAATCGGAGCCGAAGAGAATCGGCTCCGAATTGAGGTTAATGGATGCTAACGTTAAGTTTTTTAATATAGGCGTGCCGATGTAAATCGTCGAGCCAGTTCTGCATCTGTTCTTGGTATTGACGGCGATAGAGGATCTGAAATGCTTGTTGCTGTTTCGACTCGGCTGTTTTATCTGTTTTACGCCGTGCTTCAACTTCAACGATGTGCCAACCAAACTGACTATGAAATGGTTGGCTAATTTTACCGATTGGCAAGGTTTCGACCATTTTACGAAAAGCGGGTACAAACGAGCTCGGATCTGTCCACCCCAGTTCCCCTCCTTTTACGGCTGAGCCTGTGTCTTGAGAATACTTCCGGGCATATTGGGCGAAGGTTCCTTTACCCGATAAAATGTCTTTACGGATCTGGCTGAGTAGCTCTCTTGCTTTGGCATCGCTCATAATGATGGATGGTTTGATCAAAATGTGCCTAACTTTGACTTCGGTGGCTTCGACTTTATCGATACCTTTCACCCCGGCTATTTTCAGAATGTGGTAGCCAGCATCCGATTTAAATGGCCCAATGAGGGTGCCTGCAGGTTGTTGATGAATCACCTGAGCAAAGATTGTCGGCATCTCATTAATCCCCATCCAGCCCCAGTCACCTCCTTTGAGCGCTTTCGGCCCTTGAGATTCACTTAAAGCAAGCTTGGTGAAATTTGCCCCCGCTTTTAACTGTGCCATAATATGCTGCGCTTGTTTTTGCGCGGCTTGTGGGCTCGCTGAGTCGGAAAATTTCACCATGATATGCTCAATATGGTAGCGGATCCGTTTTTCGCCTTGCTGATCCAGGAGTTTAACCATGGATTTAACCGCTTGTTTATCAATACTGATCTGACGACGAACCGCACTTTGTGAGGTTTGACTAATTAATAGCTGTTGGCGAATTTGACGCTGAAATTCTTTATAAGATAGATTCTGCTGACTTTTTAAGTCTTTGATAAACTGTTGGCGACTTTTACCTGACTGCTGAATAATATTTTCAATCGTTTGATCTAACTGGGCATCACTAATTTCAATCCCCATGCGTTTAGCTTGTTGCAAGATCAACTGGTCATCGATTAATTTATCCATCAATTGGCGGCGCAGCGCTTTTGCTGGTGGAAGTTGACGATTATCTTCTCGGGCATTACGTTCAACCGTAGCTTTGAGCTGATCATAATCTGTTTGTGTGATGATTTCGTTGTTGACGATGGCAATGGCCTGATCCACTAGCACTGGCTTGGCCCATAAGATTGGGCTGAGTAAAGCTAATAGGAGCAGTGATAATCGATATACTACTTTCATGTGAACCCTAAAATTGCTGAGGCAGTCTGATGAGACTGCCTGTTAGTTATTTGTATTTGATTAATTGTTTAAGTAAAAAGGATGACCATAAGGCAATCGACCTGAATCCATCATTTTACGATAAGCATCTGAGTCATTGCTGGTTCCACTCCCGATTCCTTTGAGGATGAACTGGAATTTAATCGCGTTATCAATTTCACCTCGTGGATCCGTTGCGCCGTTATATTCATAATGCGTAGTCAGCGCGCGTTGGAATGAAATCTGAAATGCCCAGCAGCATGAATCGTACTGGACTCCCAGAATTGATTCAATACTACGATTCAAGTACAAATCACGATAGTAGCTTCCTACTAAATGAATGTTCGGGCGTAGCGGCCAGACCATCTTCGTACCTATTTGATTAATTTCATTGCGTAAGGTTCCGTTATCATCGCGTCCATAACGATAATTAAGTTGGATCATCTTGTTGACACCGGGTTTCCACTCCAGTGCGGTATTACTTTTATTAATTTTCCAAGTGGTGTCATTAACCTGCATACCTGAGTGGAAAAACCAATCATGATATACATTTAGGTCACCTTCAATGGCTAGTGCTGACCGGTCAGAGCTGTAGGTATATTGGTCGTCATTGTCGGGTATGGTTACTTTAGGTGATTGCAAATAAAAGATCTGTGCGGCCGATAATCGCAATTTTTCTTCGTTATTGGCATTCAGAAAACGTGTCGTTGCCCCTGCTGTGATCTGATTGGCATCCGAGATCCGGTCTAAACCACTATAGCGGCGGTCACGGAACATACCAAAATAATCCTGCTCTAAAGTTGCAGTATCGTAAATACCAATATCTGATTGATTTTTATATGGAATATATAAGTACTGAACCTGTGGTTCGAAGGTCTGCTGATATTTTTCACCAAACCAGTTCATTGAACGGTCGAAGTTAAGGCCAGCTTTGACTCGATACTCAGGGAGCGTCCGGCTGATATGTGCTTTAAGTGCGCTGTCGCCTTTTGTATCCTGATTGTAATAAGTTTGCATTAAGGATATCTGGCTGTTGAGATACCCGCCAGGAACACTTAATGGTAGTTTCAGAGTAGGTTCAATATGGTAGCGTTGGGCGGTATAAACAGTTGGGTCACTATCAGTAAAATTGACCATCTGCCCCTTTAATCCAAATTTCAAACTGCCTAATCCAGTATCCCAAAGGCCATTAAAATGCAGTTCAGGCAAGACTTTATGGGGGTCTTCGGTACTCCCTAAGATCTGATAATTATTAACCAGTAACCCCGCATTCCAAGTTTCATCTCGATAGTCAACCTTACCTTGTTGGAGCAATTCATCTGTACTACCGATTGTTGTGCTACCAAGATCAGAAAAATAGTTTGGATCGCTTACCCGTGAATAATCACTGTGCAGTCGCCAGTGATCACCAATCCCACCGTTGTTCTGCCAGTGAATCAGATAACGGTTTCTATGAGTAATCTTGTCATTGGGTAGGTATTCATAGTCAAGTTGGCCTAACTGCCCTAGTGTTAAATAACGAAAACTGGTGGTCAATTGTTGACCACGTTTGGTCATTAATCGAGGGGTCAGAGTTAAATCATAGTTAGGAGCCATGTTCCAATAAAATGGCGTTTTTAGATCAAAACCATTATTAGATGAGCTGGTAAATTGTGGGTAGAGAAAACCTGTTTGCCGTTTGTTACTAATAGGGTAACTGAAGTAAGGAAGATAAAAAACCGGCACATCTAGGACATGAAATACTGCATTATGAGCGGTTGCCCAATCCCTATTTTTGTCAATATAAAGACTTGATGCACTAATGGACCAGCTCTCATCGCCCGGTGGGCATGCCGTATAAACGGCGTTATCCATCAACAAAGCTTTATTGGTTTCTAGTTTCAGGTTATCCGCTGCCCCGCGTCCACTCTGGCCATTAAAGCGATATTTTGCTTGATCAATCGTTGTGGCGTGCGATTTTAAGTTAGTCTGGATCTTATTACTGTCAACATCTATCAGGTTATCTTGATATTTGACATTACCCTGAGCAGTTAATGTTTGAGTCTGCTGATTCAGCGATGCTTTATCGGATACCATGCGACGCTTGCCTTGCGTGGCCGCAACGTCATCGTTAAATTCTGCATTTTTCCCACGGACTAACTTCGCAGTTTTGGAGCGGATCGCAATTTGTTTATTATTTTGTGTTTGAGGCGTGTTTAATCGCGGCGCTGGTGGTACATAACACCTGCCATTCGGTAAAGGTTGATTCGAATTGACATCCGCGTAGCTTTTAGCGCTCAAAGAAAGCAATGCAATAGATGTTGCACAAAATAAAAGAGATTTAGGGCTGGTCATATCCTTTGAATCATACTCATCATCATTGGGTCAAATGCTGCCCATTTAAAATATTTATGTCGGGCAGGGACCATTGTGAACTTTAATTGGTCATCTTACTGGAAATTATGCTATTCGGCTATCGTAAGACCAATTAAATGGTGAATAATTCATGAATTTATTCATAGTTATTGAGACTTGTCGGTCTTTATTGCAATCTAAATGGTAGCTTATGGTTGCTGCAACCAAATTTTATTTTCGCGGTCTGAAAGTGAAGTGCCTTCTTAATTTTATCGAGTGCAAGGTTAGTTAATGCGTATTTTGGGAAAAATTTTCGGTTTTATATTTGGATTGATGTTCGCAGGATGGTTGGGCGCAATCATTGGATTATGGCTTGGCCATATGTTCGATCGAGCATTAGGTCAGAACTTTAACTTAGGTTCATTTAGTAGCGCTGATGGGCAGTCTCAGTTTTTTGTAACTACTTTTGCTGTGATGGGGCACATTGCCAAAGCGAAAGGAGTGGTCACTTCTCAAGAGATCCAGATCGCTAGTATGTTAATGGACCAGATGGGATTACAAGGTGAAGCTCGCCAACAAGCACAAGAAGCTTTCCGCGATGGTAAACGCAGCGACTATCCACTTGAACAAGAATTGCAGAAGCTCGTTAAATTAGTGCGAGGGCGTTCTGACATGTTGCAGATGTTTTTGGAGTTGCAAATGTCAGGTGTTTTTGCTGATGGCATCATTGATCCGGTTGAACGACAGATGATTGAGCGTGTAGGCCGAGCTCTAGGATTTAGTCAAATTGATTTAGAACGAGTCATTGCGCGCTGGGAAGCTGAAATGCGTTTTCAACAACGTCGTCAAAGCGGGGGACATTGGTCGCATCGAGGGGCTGAGGGAAATAGTTATTCAGGGTCGTCTTCGAGGGATCACTATGAGAGTTCTAAACAGTCGTTGTCTGATGCATATAAGCTATTGAATATTGAAGCTTCGGCAACGGATCAAGAAGTAAAGCGGGCCTATCGTCGCCAAATGAGCCAGCATCACCCTGATAAATTGGTTTCGAAGGGATTGCCACCACAGATGTTGGAGCTGGCTAAGAAAAAGGCTCAGGAAATTCAGCATGCTTATGAGTTAATAAAGCAGGAACGCGGGATGCGTTAGCCTGCTTTATAAGCATTGTTAGTTTACCAGATGCTTAGGGTGACCATCTAAGAAGCTCTGGATATTATGAATCAGTTGATCGATTAATATTTGGCGACTTTGTTGACTCGCCCAAGCGATATGGGGGGTCACAATGCAATTATCGTATTGAGCTGCTTGCATTAATGGTGAGTTATCACTGGGAGGCTCTTGTTCACTGACATCAAATCCAGCGCCAGCTATTTGTTTTGTCTCAAGAGCCTGCAATAACGCCTGCTCATTGACTATCCCCCCACGAGCGGTATTGATCAAGATGGCCGTTTCCTTCATTTTCGCAAATTCAGGTTCACCAATTAGATTTTGTGTCTCGGGGGTTAGTGGACAATGAAGCGAAATAATATCACTTTGTTCCAGCAATTGTTCAAAGGCCACCTTGCCATTACTCGCTGCTTGTCCTTTGCGAGCAGCAAATAGTACTTTCATACCAAATGCTTGGGCAATGTGAGCAACATGCTGACCTAAGTCTCCGCTGCCAATGAGTCCAAGAGTCTGACCTTTTAAATTATCGATTGGAAAATCGGCATAGAAGAATTGCCCACATGCTTGCCAATGACCGTTTTGTTGGGCTTGATGATAGGAGATCAAACTGCGGCGCAGCGCCAGCATCAGCATAAAGGTATGCTCGGCGACACCATCCCCTGAATAGCGCTGGATATTGCAAACTTTAATTCCAAGACGGCTTGCGGCGCTTAAATCAACATTATTCACACCAGTTGCACTGACCGCGATGCATTTAAGCTTGGGCAACTGACTTAACAAACTTTCATTAAGGACGACTTTATTGACAACAACCACATCGGCATCGCGTAGTCTGGGGGCAACTTGCTCAGGCGTTGTGCTGGGATAATCCCGCCACTCATGATCGCCGTTGAGGCTTGGGAGGGTAAATTGCTGGCCCAGACTATCACGTTCTAGACAAACGACTATAGCCATTCGATGCTCCTTTATTGTTTTTAGCTTGGGCGTTTATGGTAACGTGTTATGTTTGTCAACGGTATGTCTGAATTGAACGATTCACAATTTAATTCCAACCTAACGAACTTAGCCAGCCATATAAGCGTTTCGCGAGTAAACTCCCGGATACCGAAAGATAAGCTGCACTTTGAATTTCACTTTGGCGATAATTACTTTTTTGAGCTTTTTGCATTGCTATACGCCGAGCGTTGACACCGGCTAATGCCCAGTTGTTAGCATCGCGGAAATACAAGTCGTAAACTGGGCAGGTTAGTTGTGCAAGTTCTTTGGCGATTGCTTTGTTCAGCGCCAAATTTGGGTAATAACTGTCAATAATGACTAATGCATCTGGCAGTGGCCGTTGCCGCTGTGCATAAATACGGATGATCCAAGCTGCCATTGCCCCTTGCGCGACGACGACCTGATATCCAAATCGCTCGTTTCTAGCTTTATCTAGTGCATCGAGGCTTGCCAGTAACTGCTTTTGATAGTCCTCAATGGCTTGTGTATCTTTACCTTCAATGAGCGTGTCACGCTTGGCTGGCTGGGGTGGAGTAATTGCGATGGTTTGCCATCCCCAATTGGGAAGCTGTTGGCGTAGTGGTTCGATAGCATCGTCATCAGTAGGACGATTACCCCAGTCAGGTAATAAAATAATGCTCCCCATTTTTTTTGCGGTGCGTTCATTGAGCCATAGCGAAACTTCTTGATGAGTCCCGACATCAAGGGGCTTAAAACCGGGAACCTGTTGCCAAAGCGCAGAGATGGTTTGAGCCTGAATACTCGATGATATGGCAACAATCGCTAGCAAAATCCAGCGCAGCATAAGTTTAATCCTTATAAAGGGTTAAGATTATGCTGTCATTATCGGCTTATCACAGAAAATATAAAATTTAACTGAATTGCGCTGGTGATTCAAAGCTTAACCATTGATTGCTGCGAGGATGATAAAAGCTAAGTTGGGCCGCATGCAAGTGCAGTCTGGAGGCTGCAGCTAATGCTGGAGTGCTGGCATAGAGCTTATCTCCGATAATCGGGTGACCGAGGCTTTGCATGTGGACACGTAGCTGATGGGAACGGCCCGTAACCGGCATGAGTTTTACCAGTGCGGTTTGCTCGCGCCACTCGATGATTTGCCAGTGAGTGAGCGCGTATTTTCCCTGTGTATGATCAACGATCTGTCTTGGCCGGTTAGGCCAATCGCAACGTAAAGGCAGTTCAATGCCACCTTGACTTTCACATGGATGTCCCCAAACCTCTGCTAAATAGGTTTTCTTAGGTTGCCGCTGCTGGAACTGGCGGCTCAAATGACTTTGGGCCGCCTTATTCAGAGCCATTACGATTAATCCTGAGGTCGCCATATCCAAACGATGAACGACCCGGACATCTGGCCAGACGCGCAATGCTCGAAGAGCTAGACTCTCGCGGTGGGCTTGTTGTCGACCGGGCACTGAAAGTAACCCCGAGGGTTTGTTAAAGACCACAATATCATCATCATGATAGATCACCGGCATATAAGGTGACTGGGGTGGCTGATAAACAAAACCATCCATTGCGATTGCAGTGCTTAATGTATTCATTCTATTTTTAATGTAGTTAAGATTTTGAAGGTGCAATCACAATAAAGCGCAGTGCATCGAGTTTAAGTTGAGCTTTATCCAGATAATTTAGCACTTCCTGTTGTTGCGTCTGCCAGAACTCCAGTTCATCATCGCGAATAGCTGGGTTACGTTGTTTCAGTGCCTGCATGCGGCTTAATTCATCGCCTAATTGAGTTTTGGCTCGCATTGCCGCGTGCTTAACTAACGTTTCGACCTGCGGTTTTACCCGCTGTTGGGCTTGCCGTAGCAATTCATGGATCTGAGTTTGTGAGGCATTCACTAATTTACTACCAATGTGACGGTTAACTGCACTGAGCTGTTTGTTAAACGTTTCGAAGCCTACTTTGGCCGAAAGATCATTACCATTTTTATCCAGTAGTATACGGATTGGTGTTGCTGGGAGGTATTGGCTAACCTGATACTGTGGTGGTGCGGAAGTTTCAACGACAAACAAACACTCTAAAAAGAAATTCCCTGCTGGAAGAGCATTATTTTTTAGTAGAGCAACTGATGTTGAACCTGTTTCGGAAGATAAAATGGCATCCAATGCTGCTTCGAAAAGCGGGTGTTCTTCATTGAGCAGCGCAACTTCATCCCGATGCAGAGAACTGTCCCGATCAAATGTTACTAATTGCCCTTCGGCTGCTAATCCTGGCAGTGAAGCAACGAGCATATGTTCGGTCGGTTTAAACAGCATAATCTGTTCGCCTAAATCATCCTGCTGAACTCCCAGAACATCAAAGAGACGTAACGTTTGGTTGATAAATTCTGGGTGGTTTTCGTGTTCGCTAATTTCAGTAACAAGTTGATGGGCTTGCTCGCCACCGTTGGAATGCATTTCGAGTAAGCGGTCTCGGCCAGCTTCCATCTGAGCTAGCAGCGCCAGATGATCTTGATGAGTTTGTTCAATCAGGGTCTCTAATTTATCACTTTGCCCGGTAGCTAGAACTTCCATTAAATGTGGCGCATATTTTTGATATAAGGCACTGCCTGTAGCACACGGTTGTTCGAACGCATTAAGTCCATGATGGTACCATTGCAACAGTTTATCCTGAGCTGTGTCTTGCATAAATGGGACATGAATGGCGATATCATGTTGTTGCCCGATTCGATCCAGTCGACCAATCCGTTGCTCAAGTAAATCCGGATTAGTTGGTAAATCAAATAACACCAGATGACGCGCAAATTGGAAGTTGCGCCCTTCAGAACCAATTTCTGAGCATACCATGACCTGGGCACCGGCTTCTTCTTGGGCAAAATAAGCGCCTGCTTTGTCACGCTCGAGAATACTCATTTCTTCATGGAAAACCGTACCACGAATCCCTTCTTCGGTTCGGGCCGCTTCCTCGATAGCCAAGGCCGTTTGTGCACTGGCACAGATCACTAACACTTTTTCGCGTTTATTTGCGAGTAGAAAATCAATGAGCCACTGTACTCGAGGGTCATAGTGAGTCCACTGAATTCCTTCTCCCTCGAGAGCTTGGTAGAGTGATTCCGGATACAGTAACTGCTCGGCTCGGCTTTCATGGCTTTGTTGAGCACTCATCATATTATGTACTCGTAAAGCGGTCTGGTATTGACTAGGGAGTTTTAACGGATGGGCTTGCAACCGGCGCTGTTTAAAACCATCCACCGCTGAACGAGTATTACGGAACATAACTCGACCGGTTCCATGACAATCTAAAAGTTCATTAAACAATTTATGGCGAGCTGATTGACGAATATCGTTTTGTGAATGGTTAATCTGTTCAAGAGAAGCGGTTAAAGAGATGCCACTTAAAGATGTTAGATTATCCAAATGCTGTGCACTAATCGCTGCGTCACTCATCAGTGGTTCAGCAATTTCGGCTAATTGGTGATAATGCTTCTCTTCTTCTAAGAAAGCGTCATAGTCATGAAAACGGGCACTGTCGAGGAGTCGCAGACGAGCAAAATGGCTAAAGTGGCCGAGTTGGTCAGGGGTTGCCGTTAATAGTAATAGACCGGGAATTTCATCGCTGAGGGCTTCCACAATCTGGAACTGTCGGTTTGGTTGTTCCGCATGCCATTCAAGGTGGTGCGCTTCGTCAACAACCATTAAATCCCATTGTGCTTCGCAAATCTGCTCAAAGCGGCGTTTTTTCGCCTTCAGCATATCCATGCTTACTAATACCAACTGAGCGGTGTCAAATGGGTTATCCGAATCCGCATAGGCTTCAACACAACGCTGCTCATCGAATAGACTAAATGATAAATTAAAACGGCGCAGCATTTCGACTAACCATTGGTGCTGGAGAGTTTCGGGGACCACAATCAAAATACGCTGGGCAAGTCCTGCGGTTAGTTGCTGGTGGATGATTAATCCCGCTTCAATGGTCTTACCTAATCCGACTTCGTCGGCAAGCATGACCCGAGGAGCAAAGCGTCGACCGACCTCCTTGGCAATGTATAATTGATGCGCAATTAAGCTGACTTTACCCCCAAGTAATCCTCGAAGAGGAGATCGTTGGTTTGAATATCGTTGTAATAGGGCATTATGACGAATCACAAAGCGATCAAAGCGATCAATCTGTCCGGCAAACAGTCGGTCCTGCGGTTTATTAAATTTTAAGAAATGACTTAAAAAGACTTCCTTTATTTCATCTTCTTGGTCATTGTCATGGCGTGTTCCTTGATAGACGAGTAAGCCATCTTGCTCAATGACATTCGTGATGCTCAAATGCCAGCCATCAACATGGGTGATTTCATCACCGAGATTAAAAACAACGCGTGTAATAGGGGCATCTTCTTTTGCATAAAGTCGGCTCTCACCCGTTGCCGGAAACAACACTGTAATCATGCGGCCTTCAACACCAACAACTGTACCTAGACCTAACTCTGATTCGGAATCACTAATCCAACGTTGACCGAGGGAAAAAACCATTGAACAATTACTCCTAGGATATTTATATAGCTTCAAGAAAAAGGCGGCTATGTTAACCGATGGGCGCTAGTGAAGTCACCTCCATTTAGCTCTTCTATACAGGAATTTTCTTTATTAAATAAAACACATTTAATTTGAATAAAGAATGCTACCCAAGAAAAATCAACTGTCATATTTGGTCGACCAATTAAGGCATACAACAGAACCTTGAGAGTCTTATATAGAAGAGTTTCTGAATTTGTTTGAATATTGTGCAAGTAAATAAAAAAACGAAGTTTTTCATAAAAAGCCCTTGCGTAAAACTGCCGTATCCCTATAATGCACCACCACTGACACGGCACACCGCTTCAACGGTTGCTCTATCAGGGTTTCAGCCGGGTTTATCACGGTTGAAACGGAAAGCAAAAAACGAAAATAATCGTTGACAGACTTTCCGTTGATGCGTAAGATGCGCATCCGCTTCAACGGCAAAGTGCTGATGAAGCAACGTTCTTTAACAATCTATCAAGCAATCTGTGTGGGCACTCACAGA
>NZ_SMGD01000004.1 GCF_004339545.1 Celerinatantimonas diazotrophica
GAGACCCATCAGGGGCAGGGCTACAATGAGCTGCGCTTTGAGGACCAGGCGGAGAAGGAAGAAATCTTTATTCATGCGCAGAAAGACTTCAACAGTCACATCGAGCATGACCGCAAGGCTGAGATAGGTGAAGACGACCACCTGAGTGTGACCCGCAATCAGTTTCAGCGGGTCAAAGGCGATGCCCATCAGACCGTGGACGGGGAACACCGGGTGCATGTCCAGGGCGACCAGACTCAGGCGGTGGACCAGACCCTGCATATGAAGCAGGGCCGTTCTTTATTGGTAGAAGCAGGGCATGAGATCCACCTCAAAGCGGGCAGCAAAATGGTGCTCGAAAGTAGCTCAGAAATCACCCTCTCCGCTGGGGGAAGTTTCGTGAAAATCGATGCGTCGGGGGTTTCCATCGTCGGCCCGGCGATTAACCTCAACTCCGGTGGCAGTGCCGGCTCAGGCAGCGGCTATGCCGGACAAATCGCCAAACTGCCGGGCGATGTTGAGGCTGCAACAGAGCTTAAACCACAACTGGTTGCACCAACCACGCCAATCATGACTAGTCGACTGCCAGCGTTAGCGAATCTTGACGTCGCAGTCATGGAAGTATGTCAGCGAATGACCGATAACACATGTCCCCTGGACGACTGCCCATGCTTAAAGTGACTGTTTTATGCAATATATAATGCTATTAGATCAACTCCGAATAAATAACTGCGAACAATGGCTACGCTCTAACAATTATGAGATCACCCCTTTTTATTTAAATACTGAGTGGTCATTTCAAATTAAAAATTCGCCTTTTTTTATCACATTAGAGCAATCAGACATCCTTTGGAAAAGGTGGGAAGAGGACCCAAATTGGGCCAGTAGCGCCATTATCTACCAGCTAGAAGACGAAAACTTAGCTGAAACATTACAAGAGCAATTACGTAAAAACATCACGATAAAATCTCAGAGTGGCAAACTCTGGCTTTGTCGGTTTTACTCGCCTAACGTTTGGATGTCACTGTCAAAATCTCTCACTCAAGAGCAGTTGCAAACATTAAGTGGATGTGCCGACGCAATCTACCTATCGCCATCACTTTTACATGATAATCACCCGTTGATTCAACTTAACGACCCTGTGACTACATTCAATCAACTCAGTGTTTCAGATACCATAATAGAGGGGCTAATCGCGTGACCATGGAACATACGATCAAACCTGGTGAAACATTATCAGAACTTGCAAAATTATATGACACCAGCACCACTAAACTGCAAGAGCTCAATGCTGATCAAATCAAAGATATTAATGTTATATATGCCAATGATGTCATAAAAATTCCAGATAAGGTGAAAATTCCAGAAAAGGCAACAGATTTATTTTTTCCAAATATCGAGCCTTGTTATAAATTCTCCACTCAGAATCTTTCGAGTAAAGCTTGCAAGCCAAAGATCTATGTCGATGCGCTCTATGTTCCTAAATTGCCAAACTCAAATGGCAACAAAGTTATTTTATTGACAAAAGAAGCTCAAAAGGCTGTCAAAGAAGAAATGAATAGCTGCATGAGTGCCGTCAAAGGAAAAGATAATATTGGCATTATGAAAGGGCTATCTAAGCTAGGAATTTTAGATGGTATTAATACACATGCGCATGAAAAATTTTTAGATAAAGATGATAAATTAAATTATCGAACGGCATTAAACCTCTTGCTTTGGGTAAAAAATATTCTTCTTAATAAAGAGTATCTTACTTATAATGATCTGTATTCAAATGGCAAGCAAGAACAGATATCATTTCCTGGTGGAGATGAAAAAATAGGCTTTGATGATTACAAATCACAGATAATAAAAAAATTAAGTGAGTTAGATAAACAAAAAGAAACACAACTAAATATGCTTTATCAGCAAAGAGACAATTATAAATTAAGATATGACAAAATGAGTTCCAGTAGATTCTATACGGAAGAATCTAAAATCAAAGCATATGAGATGTGGAATGATACAAAACAAGATATTGTTGCATATAAAACAAACCACAAAAAGAAAGTTAACTCAGCACTTCGGTATATCATAAAAAACGCAATCGAATCATTATCTGACCATGCCGTTAAAAAATATGAACATAAAGCAAAACAAAATGCGCTAAAGAAACATTTCACCTCAGCCGACGGAAAAAAGCATACCTATCGTTTTTTTGTAGGAGCGAACAAACAGTATTACACTTCCAATAATGAAGTAGAAATATATAAAAAACTAAAGGCATTAAAATCTATTAGAAAATCAGTCGGCTTTCCTGATGAATTAATGATTCAGGATGTTGATATCAATACAAAAATACCTTACTTAACTCGCTCACACCTATACTATGTTCGCTGGAAAGAATGTATAAAAGAAATAGGCTCTAAAATAAAAACCTCTCTTGATTTTACTAGGTATATAGATTCTTATTATAGTATAGATGACACTAACGCTGGCATAGACAAAGATATAAAGGATTGGGTTAAATCTATCTACCAATTAAACCTCTCGGGGATCCTCATTAAAGAACAGGTTATGACAGAGAAAGAGTTATATCATGGACTCAGTGAAGTCGATGCCCTATCTTTCGATGAGAATGATCGTGTTAATGATATATTAGATAAAGTAAAATCACTATCAATACCGATTAAAGAAATGGGATATCAGTGTTGCTATGCGTTATATTTAAAATTAACTGAAATATCAACAAAAAGATTAAATGACTTCATTAAGCTAACAGGTGCGAGAAAATCACCATATCAGCAAGAACTGAGAAAGCTCGTCACCATTACCTCTTCCGTTCTGAATCGATACCGCGAAATAGAGAACAATATTAAAATAAAATGTCGAAGAGCCAAGTCAATCAAGGACATCATCATAGCTGATACATATATTCAGACTTCGGAAAATATCATATATGCGGATGACAACCCGATTCCTCATATCATCTGGAATGAAAATGAGTGGGTTCCAAAAGATAGAACCAATCTGATCTATAACGACTCAGGGAAAAATGAAATATTCCTAGTCGAATGTTCTCTGGCTTCAGAATCACAAGAGCAAACTGTGATCGGATATGTCCGTTCCAATTTGGGGATATTCCAAAAATTCTCTGATGAAAATAGCTTTACGGTCGATTTGCCAGCAATCAGTATTGGTGATGCCACTCAGGCTAAGTTCACTCGTAAATTTTTAGCAAAAGAATTTAAGAGAAAAGTAACAAACATCGCGCAAGAACAGCAAAGAGGCGCAAAAGAAAACAAAGAGCAAGGCGAAGATAAAGACTCTAAATCTGCCAAATTATCAACATCGCTGGCTTTGTATAGTCCAACAGGAGAACAAGCACAAGCACAAGCACAAGCACAATCTATTGCAGAAATCAGCGATAAGAAATTAACACCGTGGTTTGTAAGAGAAACTGATTTATTTGGCGTAAAAGGACGATGGGAAAGCGGCTCGCAAGCACAATTCTTTAGATTTATTCATGAGGCGAACTCAGGCCTCACCACTGACCCCAAAGTGCTCGGACAAAATAGTTCATTTACCGGGAAAGCCGTCTTAGCCCAGGCCTCATGGAACTTCGATTTTAAATACCCCAAAGATGGAACCGGCAAAAAATTCGATATTCCTTATATTTACCATGAAGATGGTCAACGTAAACATGCCTCCTATACGGCGGGGGAATATAAAATCCATGTGAATGGCAGCGTGCAAGGATTCCTAGGAGCCAGTATTGCCCTCTCAGAGCAAATGGAATTAGGATATAATTCAGCTGGTGAATTTGGAGTTAGAGGCGAATTTAAAAACGATGCAGGCGCGTTAGAGTCAAGCAATGAACCGATATCTCAAAACCCCGATGCTTATACCAAAGGGATTACAACGGGCATGAATGGCAGTGCTTCAGCCTTTGCGGGCATGCAATTTGGTGGCAATGTCGACTGTGAGTTTGACTGGTGTCCTCCTAAAAACGCAACACCATCGCATTTGACGACAGGCCAAGCGAAACAAGAACGTCACTTTCAAATGCTCGCCAAAGTTTCCTCTTCAGTGTCATTAAGCGCAGGAGCCGGAGTGAATGGTCAATGCCAGTTGGCATTTAAAAATGACTGCTTTATCATTGTGGTCTCGGCCTCAGCAACGTTTGGGATGGGTGCTGGAGGCAGTATCGGCCTTGAAATTAATCCTCTACAGGCCGATAACTTCTTTAAAACCATTTTAAATATCATGAATCAAGCCAACTACCGATATATTGAATTTTTCCATGAAGATGAGAATGATCCCGATGGAACATCCTCCTTTGCGGCCTTTAACAAAGTGCTCTCAGTCATGCTGATGATGGGGTTAACGGCAGGTGAGGTTTTATGTTTACCGTTTAAGCTGATTGACTCAATTCACACGCAATTACTAACGAAAGAAAGCTCATACTTAATCGCAGACTCAATCACCGATAAAGATCTAAAACAAGCGAACATCGATTTTTATAGAAAAGCACCGCCCGAGGTTCTAGCCCCTATTTTGACTTCATTGCTTCAGTACCATGAAGATAGCTTCTTTAACCATGAAAGAGAGAGCCTACTCATAAGAACTAAAAATGTACAGCAACAGGAAGCAATTTATAATATATTCAACTGGATCAATCCACAAGGAAACAGTAAAAACAAACGCCTCCTGATTGAAAGCATTCAACGAATAGGTTTAAGTAAAAATGAAGTGCTAGATAAATCTAAACAATGGGAACGATTTGGTCGATATTTTATTTGTATTATAAGCTTTTCATATAGAGTAGTTTCAAAATTAATTCAACAGGAGGTAACAAATATATCTGCAGATGCTCTGCACAATCACAATAGCTTAATAAATATTTGTTCAAACCTGATTTCCAATAAAATATTTTATTATTCCCCTAATTCACTTTCCACACCATCTAGGCCTATATTGGATATTAACGATAATAATTCATGCGTAACAATTATTAAGGATAAAAACTTAAGTAAAAAAATAGATGTATCAATAAACAGTACATTCCAATTGCTTAATTTGAATAATTACAGACTGGGCCAACATGATGAATAGAATATTAATCGCTTTATTTGGTATTCTTCTATCCGCTAACTGTTTAGCAAATATAAGTAAGGGGTTAAATTTTTTACAACATCATCAATATCAAAAAGCGGAACAGGTCTTTAATCAGCTCGCCGAACGAGGCAATGCCCATGCCATGTACTGGCTGGGCAATACCTATCAGCTAGAAGGCGGCATGAAACGGCTGGATGCTGGGAGAATTCTGCTCAGGGCGGCCCAAATGGGCGACCCTTGGGCGATGTATCGGTTAACACCAGATAACGGGCTTTCTTTTTGTTCCATTTGGCCTTGCAGTTCCAAGTGGAAAAGTAAAGCCGTAGAAGGTTGGGAAAAATTATCAAAGCAAGGCAATGGTAAGGCCACATTCGCCTTAATGTTTTTTCATGAAGAATACACCTTTTGGTATTGGTTGACCAGATGGATCCCAGGTATGGGGCAAGAGAAGCTCAACAAGATGGCGCTCAAAGCCTTTCACCAAGGTTATCAAGGCGCAGCTGTTTATTTATTTAACCATAATAAATCAGCTAATTTAAAATATTTGATACAGGCAGCCAAAAATAATTTCATCCCGGCTTATGCGAAATTAGCCATATACTATAAAGAAAAAAATAATGTTAACTTGATGAATAAATATAAGAATATAGCTATTCAGTCAGGTGATACGGGATTTATAAAGTTTTTATTCGATGTATATATACAAGGTATATTTGGATACAAAAAGGATTTTGACAAAGCATATTACTATGGGAAAATAACCATTTTATATGGAGATAATAACATATCTGAAGACTTTGGGGAAAATGCTCCTAAAGAATTTAGTTTATCGACAAAAGTCGCTAAAGATAAGCAAATTTTATTAACCCAAAAAGCGAAAGAATTCGTGCGCACCCACCCTCCATATCACTACTATGATGAGTTTTCTTTCCCATTTGATGTAATGAGATTCTAGTGTGTGATAATGCTTTATATAAAATTCTAGAGAAGTTTTGTCTACTTTAAATAAACCATGCAATTTCGATACTTATCCATAGCCACTTTATTATGCATTGCCATGAGCTTCCCGCTCCAGGCAATGCCTGCCATCCACAATGGGATCGATGCCCTGTGGCATCATCAATATAAAAAGGCAGAACAAGTCTTTAGCCAGCTGGCCGAACGAGGGAACGCTCATGCCATGTACTGGCTGGGCAATACTTATCAGCTAGAAGGCGGCATGAAACGGCTAGATGCGGGAAGAATACTATTGAAAGCCGCAGAGATGGGAGACCCATGGGCTATGGAGCGTTTAGATCCCGATAATGGGCTCTCGCTTTGCACCGTTTGGCCTTGTAATTCCAAATGGAAAAGTAGAGCTGTAGAAGGCTGGGAGAAATTATCAAAGCAAGGCGATGGTAAGGCCACATTTTCCTTAATGTTCCATAAAGAAAACACTTATTGGTATCGGTTTACCAGATGGATCCCAGGTATGGGGCAAGAGAAACTGAATCAGATGGCGCTCAAAGCCTTCCACCAAGGATATCAAGGTGCAGCGGTTTATTTATTTAACCATAATAAATCAGCTAACTTAAAATATTTGATACAGGCAGCCAAAAATAATTTCATTCCAGCTTATGCGAAATTAGCCATATACTATAAAGAAAAAAATAATGTTAACTTGATGAATAAATATAAGAATATAGCTATTCAGTCGGGTGATATGAGATTTATAAAGCTTTTATTCCATGTATATATACAAGGTATATTTAGATATAAAAAGGATTTTGACAAAGCCTATTACTATGGAAAAATAACTACTTTATATGGGGATGATGTGTCCGAAGTCTTTGGGAAAAATGCTCCTGAAGAATTTAGTTTATCGACAAAAGTCGCTAAAGATAATCAAGTTGTATTAACCCAAGAAGCAAAAGAATTTGTTCGCACGCACCCCCCATATCACTACTATGATGAGTTTTCCATCCCATTTAATGTGATGGACTTTTAATTGGTAGTAACTAGGGCATACAAATTTTCTATCTGCTTATTAAAAACATTCATGCAATCCAAATGTTTAAAAATAGCTGTTTTATTATGCTTTACTATTAGTTTCCCACTACAAGCCAAGCTCGCTATCCACAATGGGCTTGATGCCCTGTGGCATCATCAATATAAAAAGGCAGAACAAGTCTTTAGCCAGCTCGCCGAACAAGGGAATGCCCATGCTATGTATTGGTTAGGCAATACCTATCAACTGGAAGGTGGTATGAAACGGCTGGATGCCGGGAGAATTCTGCTCAGGGCAGCCCAAATGGGCGATCCTTGGGCGATGTATCGGTTGACGCCAGATAATGGGCTTTCTTTTTGTACCATTTGGCCTTGCAGTTCCAAGTGGAAAAGTAAAGCTGTAGAAGGTTGGGAGAAACTATCAAGGCAAGGCAATGGTAAGGCCACATTTTCCTTAATGTTTCATAAAGAAGACACTTATTGGTATCAATTTACCAGATGGATCCCGGGTATGGGACAAGAGAAGTTGAATCAGATGGCGCTCAAAGCATTTCATCAAGGGTATCTAGGTGCATCATTTTATTTAGCTAGGTATTCTAAAACCCATGACTTCAAATATATCATACAAGCTGCCAAAAAGGGCTTTGTTCCTGCTTATCGGGTGTTATCTGTATATTACAGGAAAACTGATAATATAAAACTATCAGAAATGTTTCAGAAAAAGGCGTTGCAATCAGGAGAGACTACCTTTATAAGCGTATTATTTCATACATATTTAAATGGGGGGAATGGTTACGATAGAAATATTGATAAGGCTTATTATTACGGCAAAATATCATCTTTCTATGGCGAAGATGTATCTGGATTCTTTAGAGCAGATAAGACTTCTAAAGACTTTAGTTTATCGACAAGGGTCGCAAAAGATAAGCAAATTGTATTCACCCAAAAAGCAAAAGAATTTGTTCGCACCCACCCTCCATATCACTACTATGATGAATTTTCTTTTCCATTTGATGTAATGAAGTTTTAATAAATAGATGGGTAGGGTATATAAATGTCCTATCTGCTTATTAAAAATACTGATGCAATCTCAATACTTAAAAATAACCGCTCTATTGTGCTTTACTATTAGTTTCCCACTACAAGCAAAGTTCGCTATCCACAATGGGCTTGATGCCCTGTGGCATCACCACTACCAAAAAGCCGAACAGGTGTTTCAAACGCTTGGTGAACAAGGGAATGCCCATGCTATGTATTGGTTAGGCAACACCTATCAACTGGAAGGTGGTATGAAACGGCTGGATGCCGGGAGAATTCTGCTCAGGGCAGCCCAAATGGGCGATCCTTGGGCGATGTATCGGTTGACGCCAGATAATGGGCTTTCTTTTTGTACCATTTGGCCTTGCAGTTCCAAGTGGAAAAGTAAAGCTGTAGAAGGTTGGGAGAAACTATCAAGGCAAGGCAATGGTAAGGCCACATTTTCCTTAATGTTTCATAAAGAAGACACTTATTGGTATCGGTTTACCAGATGGATCCCTGGTATGGGGCAAGAGAAACTCAACAAGATCGCGCTCAAAGCCTTTCATCAAGGCTATCAAGGTGCAGCTGTTTATTTATTTAATCATAATAAATCAGCTAACTTACAATATCTAATACAAGCAGCCAAAAATAATTTCATCCCAGCTTATGCGAAACTAGCTATATACTATAAAGAAAAAAACAATGTTAACTTGATGAATAAATATAAGAATATAGCTATTCAATCAGGAGATATGGGATTTATAAAGTTTTTATTCTATGTGTATATACAAGGTAATTTAGGATATAATAAGGATTTTAACAAAGCTTATTACTATGGCAAAATAACCACTTTATATGGAGATAATAATATATCCGAAGCCTTTGGGAAAAATGCTCCTAAAGAATTTAGCTTATCGACAAAGGTCGCTAAAGATAAGCAGATTGTATTCACCCAAAAAGCGAAAGAATTCGTGCGCACTCATCCCCCTTATCACTACTATGATGAGTTTTCTTTCCCATTTGATGTGATGGACTTTTAATCGGTAGTAACTAGGGCATACAAATTTTCTATCTGCTTATTAAAAATATTCATGCAATCCCAATGTTTAAAAATAGCTGTTTTATTATGCTTTGCTATGAGTTTCTCACTACAAGCCAAGCTCGCTATCCATCATGGGCTTGATGCCCTGTGGCATCACCACTACCAAAAGGCAGAACAAGTCTTTAACCAGCTAGCGGAACAAGGCAATGCCCATGCCATGTATTGGTTGGGTAACACCTATCAGCTGGAAGGTGGTATGAAACGATTGGATGCCGGGAGAATTCTTCTCAAAGCCGCCCAAATGGGTGATCCTTGGGCGATGAATCGTTTGGATCCAGATAATGGACTTTCTCTTTGTACCATTTGGCCTTGCAGTTCCAAGTGGAAAAGTAAAGCCATAGCGATCTGGAAGCGGCAATCAAAAGAAGGGAATGGTAAAGCGACATTTGCCTTAATGTTCCATAAAGACAATAGCTATTGGTATCGATTTACAAAGTGGCTTCCGGGTATGGGGCAAGAAAGACTTAATAAAATGGCACTTAAAGCATTTCATCAAGGGTATCTAGGTGCATCGTTTTATTTAGTTAGGTATTCTAAAACCCATGACTTCAAATATATTATACAAGCTGCCAAAAAGGGATTTATTCCTGCTTATCGGGTATTATCTGTATATTACAGAAAAGTCAATGATATTAAATCATCAGAAATGTATCAGAAAAAATCCTTGCAATCAGGAGAAACCACTTTTATAAGCGTATTATTTCACACATACTTAAATGGGAGGGATAGTTACGATAGAAATATTAATAAAGCTTATTACTATGGTAAAATTTCATCATTCTATGGCGAAGATGTATCTGGATTCTTTAGAATAGATGGTCCTAAAGAATTTAGATTATCTGCAAAGGTGGCAAAAGATAAGCAACTTGTATTAGCTCAGAAAGCAAAAGAATTTGTTCGTACCCACCCCCCATATCACTACTATGATGAGTTTTCTTTCCCATTTGGTGTAATGAGATTCTAGCAGTAATACCGTTGTTTTATATAAAATTTTATAGAAGGTTTATCTACTTTAAATATCCAATGCAATCTCGATACTTATCTATAGCTATCTTATTATGCATTGCCATGAGCTTCCCACTTCAGGCAATGCCTACCATCCACAATGGGCTTGATGCCCTGTGGCATCACCACTACCAAAAAGCCGAACAGGTGTTTCAAACGCTTGGTGAACAAGGGAATGCCCATGCTATGTACTGGCTGGGTAATACCTACCAGTTGGAAGGCGGCATGAAACGGCTGGATGCTGGGAGAATTCTGCTCAGGGCGGCCGAAATGAGCGACCCTTGGGCGATGTATCGTCTTTATACCAAAAACCCGTATTCTCTTTGCACCGTTTGGCCCTGTAGTTCAAAATGGGATAGTAAGGCTGTAGCAATTTGGGAAAGACAATCCAATGGGGGCAACGGAAAGGCAACATTTGCCCTCGCATTACGTAAAGCAAGAACCTTTTGGTATAATGTTACAAAGTGGCTTCCGGGTATGGGACAAGAGAAGTTGAATAAAATGGCACTTAAAGCCTTTCACCAAGGGTACTTGGGAGCATCCTATTATATAGCAAATCATTCTACACCTCATGATTTCAAATATATCATACAGGCTGCAAGTGCTGGTTTTATCCCTGCTTACCGAGTATTGACGGTACACTACAAAAAAACAAATAACATTCAATTAGCTGAAAAATATCAGAAAAAAGCACTGCAATCAGGTGAGACTGACTTTATAAGCTTATTATTCCACGCGCATATGCAAGGTGCTCTGGGATATAGTAAAAATCCTGAAAAAGCCTATTACTATGGCAAAATATCATCATTCTATGGTGAAGATGTATCTGGATTTTTTAGAGCAGATAAAAGTTCTAAAGAATTTAGTTTATCGACAAAGGTCGCAAAAGATAAGCAGATTGTATTAACCCAAAAAGCAAAAGAATTTGTTCGCACCCACCCTCCATATCACTACTATGATGAATTTTCTTTTCCAATTTATGCAATGAGATTCTAGTGTGTGCTAATGCTTTATATAAAATTCTAGAGAAGTTTTGTCTACTTTAAATAAACCATGCAATTTCGATACTTATCCATAGCCACTTTATTATGCATTGCCATGAGCTTCCCGCTCCAGGCAATGCCTGCCATCCACAATGGGATCGATGCCCTGTGGCATCACCACTACCAAAAGGCAGAGCAGGTCTTTAGCCAGCTCGCCGAACAAGGCAATGCTCATGCCATGTACTGGCTCGGCAATACCTATCAGCTGGAAGGAGGCATGAAACGGCTGGATGCCGGGAGAATTTTTCTAAAAGCCGCCAACATGGGGGACCCATGGGCGATGTATCGTCTTTACACCAAAAATCCGTATTCACTTTGCACCGTTTGGCCATGTGATTCTAAATGGGACAGTAAAGCTGTAGAAATCTGGGAAAAACAATCCAAACAAGGCAACGGAAAGGCAACATTTGCCCTTGCATTACGTAAAGACAGAACCTTTTGGTATAATGTCACAAAATGGCTCCCTGGTATGGGGCAAGAGAAACTGAATCAGATGGCGCTCAAAGCCTTCCACCAAGGATATCAAGGTGCAGCGGTTTATTTATTTAACCATAATAAATCAGCTAACTTACAATATCTAATACAGGCAGCCAAAAATAATTTCATTCCAGCTTATGCGAAACTAGCCATATACTATAAAGAAAAAAATAATGTTAACTTGATGAATAAATATAAGAATATAGCGATTCAGTCAGGTGATACGGGATTTATAAAGTTTTTATTCTATGTGTATATACAAGGTGATTTGGTATATAAAAAAGATTTTGACAAAGCTTATTATTATGGAAAAATAACTATTTTATATGGAGATAATAACATATCTGAAGCCTTTGGGGAAAATGCCCCTAAAGAATTTAGATTATCCGCAAAGGTCGCAAAAGATAAGCAGATTGTATTAACCCAAAAAGCAAAAGAATTTGTGCGCACCCACCCTCCATATCACTACTATGATGAATATTCTTTCCCATTTGATGGGATGGACTTTTAATTGGTAGTAGTCAGGGGATACATATTTCCTATCTGCTTATTAAAAATATTCATGCAATCTCGATACTTATCCATAGTCACCTTATTATACATTGTCGTGAGCTTCCCGCTCCAGGCAATGCCTGGCATCCACAATGGGCTTGATGCCCTGTGGCATCACCACTACCAAAAAGCCGAAAAGGTCTTTCAAGAGCTTGGTGAACAAGGGGATGCCCATGCCATGTATTGGTTAGGCAATACCTACCAGTTGGAAGGCGGGATGAAACGACTAGATGCGGGAAGAATATTATTGAAAGCAGCAAGGATGGGAGATCCATGGGCAATGGATCGATTAGATCCAGATAATGCTTTTTCTTTTTGCTCATTCTGGCCCTGTAATTCTAAATGGCGAGATAAAGCATTAGAAGGTTGGAAGAAATTGTCGAAAGAAGGTAATGGCAAAGCAACATTTGCTTTATTGCTTCAAAAAGAAGATAGCTATTGGTATCGATTTACGAAGTGGTTACCTGGTATGGGCCAACAAAAGTTAAATAAAATGGCTATAAAGTCCTACCAACAAGGTTATCAAGGGGCCTCTATTTATTTAATAATAGAAATTATAATAAGGTAGAATATCTAAGTCGAGCAGCCGTTAGTGGTTTCATCCCTGCATATAGTTTACTTTCTACTTTTTATAATTCTAAAAACTTAATACTCAGAGATAAATATGAGAACAAATCAATTCAAGAAGGTGATGTAAGCTTTATCAGATATTTATTTTTAAGTTACCTCCATGGTTGGGGCAATAGAGAAAAAAACTTTGAAAAGGCGTACTATTATGGAAAAATAGTATGGCTTTATGGAGAAGATTTATCAGTCTATTTTAAAAAAAGTGGCTCAAAAGACTACCAATTAGATACAAAGTTATCTAAAAATAAGGAGGAATTATTAGATTCTTTAGCCCGAAAATTTGTTAAAGAACATAAACCTTATTATTATTATTATGAGTATAGCCAGCCATGGGGACTCTTTCGATATTAAGTAATATAATAGAGTTTTGTACTTATTCTTAATGCTAATGTAATTAGATTCTAGTGTGTGATAATGCTTTATATAAACTTCTAGAGAAGTTTTGTCTACTTTAAATAAACCATGCAATTTCGATACTTATCCATAGCCACTTTATTATGCATTGCCATGAGCTTCCCACTTCAGGCAATGCCTGCCATCCACAATGGGCTTGATGCCCTGTGGCATCATCAATATAAAAAGGCTGAGCAAGTCTTTAGCCAGCTCGCCGAACAAGGGGATGCCCATGCCATGTACTGGCTGGGCAATACTTATCAGCTGGAAGGCGGCATGAAACGGCTAGATGCGGGAAGAATATTATTGAAAGCAGCAAAGATGGGAGATCCATGGGCAATGGATCGATTAGATCCAGAGAATGCTTTTTCTTTTTGCTCATTCTGGCCCTGTAATTCTAAATGGCGAGATAAAGCATTAGAAGGTTGGAAGAAATTGTCAAAACAAGGCAATGGCAAAGCCACATTTGCCTTATTACTTCACAAAGAAAATACCTATTGGTATCGATTTACGAAATGGTTACCAGGAATGGGGCAAGAAAAATTAAATGAAATGGCTATTAAAGCCTATAATCAAGGTTACCAAGGAGCTTCTATTTATTTGTTTAATAATATTAATAAACCAGTAAATAAAAAATTAGAAACTATTATAAACGCTGCAGAGAACAAATTCAAACCATCATATAAAATATTAGCCTCATATTATTCCAATAAAAATAATAATTTAGCAAATAAATACTTGGGTAAATCGGTAAAAATAGGTGATCTAAAAATACTAAATGTATTGTTTACATGTTATTCAAATGGTTGGATTTATACGAAAGATTATAACAAAGCTTATTACTACGGGAAAATCCTTGCATTATATGGCAAGGATATGAGTCCTTTTTTTCAGAATACAGGACCAAAGGAATATCGATTAAATTCTAGAATACCAGTTCCTAAACAAAGAGAATTGATAATTAAAGCACAAATTTATGTTAAAAATCATCGTCCCTATCATTACTATGATGAATTTAGCCAACCATGGGGACTCTTTCGATATTAAGTAATATAATAGAGTATTATACTTAATGCTGATTTGATGTAATGAGATTCTAGCAGTAATACCGTCGTTTTATATAAAATTCTAGAGAAGGTTTGCCTAGTTTAAATAAACCATGCGATATCGATACCTATCTATAGCCACCTTGATGTGCATTGCCATGAGCTTCCCACTTCAGGCAATGCCTACCATCCACAATGGGCTTGATGCTCTGAGGCATCACCACTACCAAAAAGCCGAACAGGTGTTTCAAACGCTTGGTGAACAAGGCAATGCCCATGCTATGTACTGGCTGGGCAACACCTATCAGCTGGAAGGCGGCATGAAAAGATTGGATGCCGGGGAGATTTTTCTAAAAGCCGCCAATATGGGCGACCCCTGGGCGATGTATCGTCTTTACACCAAAAATCCCTATTCACTTTGCACCGTTTGGCCTTGTAGCTCAAAATGGGATAGCAAGGCTGCAGCAATTTGGGAGAGACAATCCAAACAAGGCAATGGAAAGGCAACATTTGCCCTTGCATTACGTAAAGCAAGAACCTTTTGGTATAATGTCACAATATGGATCCCTGGTATGGGACAAGAAAAACTTAATAAAATGGCGCTTAAAGCTTTTCACCAAGGATATCAAGGTGCAGCAGTTTATTTATTTAATCATGACAAGTCGAAATATATAAAATATATCATACAATCTTCAGAAAATGGTTTTAAACCCGCTTATAATATATTGTCAACATATTACGAGTCCAAAAAAGACATTAAATCAATGAATAAATATAAGCATATTTCTGTTCACTTAGGTGATATGAAATTTATAAGATATCTGTTTATATCATACTTACATGGTTGGGGTGGCTATGAGAAAAATTTGGATAGAGCATATTACTATGGCAAAATTTCTACTCTCTATGGTGAAGATTTATCTATATACTATGACAAGCATGGGCTTAATAAGTATAGATTAGATGAAAAAATTTCAAATGAACGAAAAGAATTATTGTCAAAAAAGGCAAAAGAATTTGTTCGCACTCATCCCCCATATCACTACTATGATGAGTTTTCTTTCCCATTCTACGTAATGAGATTCCAGTAAATAATATCGCTGTCTATGAAACATTTCATCTAATTTAAAATATCCAATGCAATCTCGATACTTATCCATAGCTATCTTATTATGCATTGCCATGAGCTTCCCACTTCAGGCAATGCCTACCATCCACAATGGGCTTGATGCCCTGTGGCATCACCACTACCAAAAAGCCGAACAGGTGTTTCAAACGCTTAGTGAACAAGGGAATGCCCATGCCATGTACTGGCTAGGCAATACCTACCAGCTGGAAGGTGGTATGAAACGGCTGGACGCCGGGGAGATTTTTCTAAAGGCCGCCAATATGGGCGACCCCTGGGCGATGTATCGTCTTTACACCAAAAACCCCTATTCACTTTGCACCGTTTGGCCTTGTAGCTCAAAATGGGATAGCAAGGCTGCAGCAATTTGGGAGAGACAATCCAAACAAGGCAATGGAAAGGCAACATTTGCCCTCGTTTTACGCAAGGAAAGAACTTTTTGGTATAATGTCACAAAATGGCTCCCGGGCATGGGACAAGAGAAGCTTAACAAGATCGCTCTCAAAGCCTTTCACCAAGGGTATCTAGGGGCAGCGGTTTATTTATTCAATCATGATAACACCGATAATACAAAATATCTGACTCAAGCTGCTAAGAGCAATTTTATTCCAGCCTATAATAGGCTAGCCATATATTACAAAAATAAAGGCATTGTTAAGCTAATGAATAAATTTGAAAAAATGGCAGTCCAGTCAGGAGATAAAAGTTTTATACGGTTTTTATTTTTTGCATATATGCAAGGTGTAGTTGGGTATAATAAAGATTTTGAAAAAGCCTATTACTATGGAAAAATAACTTCTCTATATGGAGATGATATATCTGATTTTTTCAAAGGTTTTAACTTGTCGTCAAAGCTAACAAAAGACAAACAAATCATATTGACCCAAAAAGCGAAGGAATTTGTCCGCAGCCACCCCCCTTATCACTACTATGATGAGTTTTCTTTCCCATTTGATGTAATGAAATTCAAGTAGATGATATAGCTATCTATGAAACATTTCATCTGATTTAAAATATCTAATGCAATCTCGATACTTATCCATAGTTATCTTATTATGCATTGCCATGAGCTTCCCGATTCGGGCAATGCCAGCCATCCACAATGGGCTTGATGCCCTGTCGCATCACCACTACCAAAAGGCAGAACAAGTCTTTAGCCAGCTAGCGGAACAAGGAGATGCCCATGCCATGTATTGGTTAGGCAACACCTATCAACTGGAAGGCGGTATGAAAAGGCTGGACGCCGGGGAGATTTTTCTAAAGGCCGCAAATATGGGGGACCCCTGGGCGATGTATCGTCTTTATACTAAAAATCCCTATTCACTTTGCACCGTATGGCCCTGTAGCTCAAAATGGGATAGCAAGGCTGTTGAAATTTGGGAGCGACAATCCAAACAAGGCAATGGAAAGGCAACATTTGCCCTCGCATTACGTAAAGCAAGAACCTTTTGGTATAATGTTACAAAGTGGCTTCCGGGCATGGGACAAGAAAAACTTAATAAAATGGCGCTCAAATCCTTTCATCAAGGGTATCAAGGTGCAGCTGTTTATTTATTTAATCATAATAAATCAGCCAACTTAAAATATTTGATACAGGCAGCCAAAAATAATTTCATCCCAGCTTATGGTAAATTAGCCATATATTATAATGACAAAAAAACATTACTTTAATGAATAAATATAATAAAATGGCAATTCAATCTGGTGATGAAAAATATATAAGTTTTTTATTCTTTGCGTATCTACAAGGGGTACCTGGATATAATAAAAATCTTGAAAAAGCCTATTACTATGGCAAAATAACTTCATTATATGGAGATGATGTATCAGGATTTTTTAGAGCAGATAAGAGCTCTAAAGACTTTAGTTTATCGACAAAGGTCGCAAAAAATAAGCAGATTGTATTAACCCAAAAAGCAAAAGAATTTGTGCGCACCCACCCTCCATATCACTACTATGATGAATATTCTTTCCCATTTGATGGGATGGACTTTTAATTGGTAGTAGTCAGGGGATACATATTTCCTATCTGCTTATTAAAAATATTCATGCAATCTCGATACTTATCCATAGTCACCTTATTATACATTGTCGTGAGCTTCCCGCTCCAGGCAATGCCTGGCATCCACAATGGGCTTGATGCCCTGTGGCATCACCACTACCAAAAAGCCGAAAAGGTCTTTCAAGAGCTTGGTGAACAAGGGGATGCCCATGCCATGTATTGGTTAGGCAATACCTATCAACTGGAAGGCGGTATGAAACGACTGGATGCCGGGGAGATTTTTCTAAAGGCCGCTAATATGGGCGACCCATGGGCGATGTATCGTCTTTACACCAAAAATCCGTATTCACTTTGCACCGTTTGGCCATGTAGCTCAAAATGGGACAGTAAGGCTGCAGAAATCTGGGAGAAACAATCAAAAGAGGGGAATGGTAAAGCGACATTTGCCCTCGTTTTACGCAAGGAAAGAACATATTGGTATAATGTTACAAAATGGCTTCCGGGTATGGGACAAGAGCAACTGAATCAAATGGCACTCAAAGCCTTTCATCAAGGGTATCAAGGTGCAGCTGTTTATTTATTTAATCATAATAAATCAGCCAACTTAAAATATTTGACACAGGCAGCCAAAAATAATTTCATCCCAGCTTATGCGAAACTAGCTATATACTATAAAGGAAAAAACAATATTAATTTTATGAATAAATATAAGAATATAGCTATTCAATCAGGGGATACGGGATTTATAAAATTTTTGTTCGATGTGTATATACAAGGTATATTTAGTTATAAAAAGGATTTTGACAAAGCCTATTACTATGGAAAAATAACCACTTTATATGGAGATGATGTATCCGAATTCTTTGGGGAAAATGCTCCTAAAGAATTTAGATTATCCGCAAAGGTCGCAAAAGATAAGCAGATTGTACTCACCCAAAAAGCAAAAGAATTTGTTCGCACCCACCCCCCATATCACTACTATGATGAATTTTCTTTTCCAATTTATGCAATGAGATTCTAGTGGGTGATAATGCTTTATATTAAATTCTAGAGAAGGTTTGCCTAGTTTAAATAAACCATGCGATATCGATACCTATCCATAGCCACCTTGTTATGCACTGCCATGAGTTTCCAGCTTCAGGCAATAACTCCGATTACAGTGCATTCAAACAGATGAGTAAGTATTCAAAGTGCTGGGGAAGGAACATCCCCATAGTCATTGCAGGTATAGGCCCTCTTAAAGCTGGCTAGACTGGATGGCACAGCGAAAGCTATTAAGCTCGGAATAAAAAGGAAGCGTGAGCTTTTCAGGTGAACGCCCGAAGGTCGGCATGTTTCCGCCTCCTCGGGTGACTTTATATTGGCCATGGCTCGGACCAGTGGGATTTTTAACTGGCGACACTTTGTAATAATCTTTGGCATACCAGTCATTCACCCATTCCGCCACAACACTCTGCATATCATAAAACCCAAAAGGATTGGGTGGATACCGGTCCACATTGGATGGATTTGATGATGTGTTCGCGGATGATTCGTCAAAAGTAACCCACCGCCCCGTCTTGGGATTGCGATAATGATCATTAGCATACTGCAAGTAATTATTATTGGTAGCGAAATAATAGTGTTTCCCCCGGCTGCGGGCCGCATATTCCCATTGCGCTTCGGTTGGCAAATCAAACGGCTCATCCGTGATGTGCCCGAGCCAATGCCAATAATCCTTGGTACTTTGCCAGGTTTTGGTATACGCAGCATTTTTGCCATGCCTCGACATAAAACCTTTATAGTCATAGGTATTTCGTTTCACATGATAACCTTTGCCTAGAGCGAGTGGCTTATCATGCGCCTTGCGCAATATTTCAAAATCCCGAAAGGTGGTCTTATACTTGGATAAGTAATAGGTGGTGAGCGTGACCGGATGCACATACATCGCCCCGTGGGGTTGTGAGGAGGGGGAAGTTAAACACGGATGGTCGTTCGGGTCCCAATTCAGGCGATTGGTATCAGCAACCCGGCATTTCATACCAAAGTCCCCCATTTCAAAACTGCCACCTTTAACCCGCAGCATATTGTCCATCGCCCGAAGCGCAACGCCTAAAATTTGCTGTTTTTCATCCCCATCCAGATTAGGGTAAAGCTGGTCTATTCGCTGAGCCATCGCCTGCACTTTTTGTTCTGACAATGTCTTGCTATCAACCCCCTGATACCAGGGCTGACAACCACTTAATATCATCAGGACACAGGTACTCAATCCCCATTTCGACCATGGCACAAACAAGAAAAACCTCGACAATTCTGAATGATTTTTGTAATTTACAACAAACTCACTAAAAATAATACGCCTCCACCTGATATCGCTCACGGTAAACGTCAGACCATCAAAAGGTGGGATAAATCATCATTGAGATAACGAATAATAATGGCTGATGACATATAATGATGCTTGACTAGAAGCTCATATTCCATTGCGCGCCAGTCGGTCAATCCAAAAGAACATCGGTGATTTGCCTGAACCAATGCCAATACTCTTTTATACTATTGGGCACAGTAATTAGGTTATAAAATACATTTTATCTATGAAAGTATCGCATTCGAAAAACCAATATTTTATTACTCTACTTCTTATCTGTGTTTCAGCACCGCTCCGGGCAATGCCTGCCATCCACAATGGGCTTGATGCCCTGTGGCATCATCAATATAACGAGGCAGAACAAGTCTTTAGTCAGCTCGCCGAACAAGGTAATGCCCACGCCATGTACTGGCTGGGCAATACCTATCAGCTGGAAGGTGGTATGAAACGGCTGGATGCCGGGAGAATTCTGCTCAGGGCTGCCCAAATGGGTGATCCTTGGGCAATGTATCGGTTGACACCAGATAACGGGCTTTCTTTTTGTTCCATTTGGCCTTGCAGTTCCAAGTGGAAAAGTAAAGCCGTAGAAGGTTGGGAAAAATTATCAAAGCAAGGCAATGGTAAAGCAACATTTGCTTTATTGCTTCACAAAGAAGATAGCTATTGGTATCGACTTACTAAGTGGTTACCTGGTATGGGCCAAGAAAAATTAAATAAAATAGCAATAAGATCATTTAATCAAGGCTATCAAGGTTCAGCTGTTTATCTATTTAAAAATGACAAGTCTAAAAAACTGAAGTATCTAACACAATCAGCTAATAATGGTTTTATTCCAGCATATAGTCTTTTATCTACATATTATGAGTCTAGAAAAAACGTGAAGTTAATGAATAAATATAAAAAACTCGCTGTTCAGTCAGGTGATAGAGATTTTATAAAATATCTTTTTGTATCTTATATTCGAGGATGGGGTGAATATGACAAAAATATTGATAAAGCCTATTATTATGGTTCGATTATTTCACTCTACGGTGAAGATTTATCTATTTTCTTTAAGAAGAACGGCTCTCAAAAATATAGATTAAACACAAAAATAAGCAGTGCAAAAAAAAATCTCCTCTCAAAAAAGGCAAAAGAGTTTGTTAATACCCACCCACCTTACTACTATTATGATGAATTTCATCAGCCATTTGGATTAATGAATTTCTAATAAAAAATTTAAGTTTGGTTTAACGATAAAATATCTTTATATAAGATTACTCCCGATTTCATATGATAAGTGCGACATTCATGGAAAGGATCGCTATCTATGAAACATTTCATCTAATTTTAAATATCTAATGCAATTTCGATACTTATCTATAGCTATCTTATTATGCATTGCCATGAGCTTCCCACTCCGGGCAATGCCTGCCATCCACAATGGCCTTAATTCTCGACGATATCTCATTGGATAAACAATATTCGCGCATGCTCCGCTTTGACTGAGTGACCGACCGAATTAGCCTAATGTTTTCCAGATGCAGCTTAGTAGAATCCGAATGATTAACATTAACACAATGATACCACAGGACTTTTGCTTATCGCTCTGGCATAATTGATATAAAAATCAATAAAAGAAAGTCACAATGGAAAAACTAGCTGTGGTTTATTCTCGGGCATCCATTGGCCTCGATGCACCACTGGTAACGGTAGAGACGCATCTGGCCAATGGCATTCCAGCTTTTACCTTGGTTGGGCTGCCTGAAGCATCGGTACGCGAAGCACGAGAACGGGTTCGCAGCGCCCTGCTCACCAGCGGCTTTGAATTCCCGGCTGCCCGAATCACCGTCAATCTAGCTCCAGCAGATCTGCCTAAAGAAGGTGGTCGTTTTGATCTGGCGATCGCGATTGGCATTTTGGTTGCGTCAGCTCAATTGCCGGAAGCCCCACTACAGCAGCTTGAATTACTCGGTGAATTGGCACTATCGGGGGAAATTCGCCATATTCCCGGGGCCATTAGTGCATCAATGGCCGCGGTGAAAGCTCAGCACAAATTGATTTTACCGCCAGCGGATGCGGGCTCTGCTGCACGTGTTGAACAAGCGCAAATTTATGCTCCGGCCAGTCTTGGCGAATTGGTCGCTTGGCTTAATGGTCAACAATCATTAGCTCTGACAAAAGCAGATGAACTTCCCCAACCCACACAGGTACCCAGTACAGGTGACTTTCGTGATGTCATCGGTCAAAACAGCGCAAAACGCGCGTTGTTAATTGCCGCTGCCGCTCGGCATAATCTGTTAATGCTTGGCCCTCCGGGAACTGGAAAAACCATGCTTGCAAGCCGTTTACCAGGTATTTTACCGCCCCTAAATACTCATCAAGCTATTGATGTAGCGGCCATCGAATCACTTGGAGGGAATGAGCGAGCATTAAGTCACTGGTATACACCGCCGTTTCGCAGCCCTCATCACAGTGCCTCGGCGGTGGCATTAGTCGGTGGTGGCAGCAAACCCCGTCCGGGTGAAATCTCGCTCGCCCATCATGGTGTCTTGTTCTTAGATGAAATGGCCGAGTTTCCACGTGCAGTGCTCGATGCCCTGCGCCAACCGCTTGAGTCAGGGATGGTGCATATTTCCAGAGCCATGCAACAGGTCACCTTTCCGGCCGACTTTCAACTCATTGGTGCTCTCAACCCTAGTCCCAGCGGTTACTATCAAGGACATCAAGCACGCAGTAATGTCGACCAAATCTTGCGCTATCTTAGCCGTCTCTCGGGACCTTTTTTAGATCGATTTGATTTAAGTGTTGAGGTTACCAGCTTGCCCCGCGGTAGCCTCAATCAAGAGCCTAAAGGGCTCAGCACTGAAGAGCTGCGAGAACAGGTGATCCAAGCCAGAGAACGGCAACTCAAACGTCAGGGGTGTTTAAATAGCGAACTCAGTGGTGCGATGCTACGAGAAATTGCGCCATTAAATAATACCGAAGCAAGCTTTTTAGAGCAGGCCATCGAAAAACTTGGATTATCGATCCGTGCTTATCATCGGATCTGGAAAGTTGCATTAACGATCAGTGATCTAAACCAACAACCACTTGAGCATGCTCAACTTGTCGAGGCGCTCGGCTATCGAGCCATGGATCGGTTACTGAATCGCCTCACACAAACGGTGTAACTACTGCTCAGCAAACCAAGTTGGGTAGCGCTCTTGAATCGACTTAATCACCTGCGGAAAATCACTTAAGTGTTGTTTCAACAATATTTTGGCCTGATGCACATCTCGATTAGCTAAAGCATCGATGATCGCGCGATGTTCGCTTAGCACTTGCTCCATTGTTGATTCACGAGTGAGATCTAAATACCGCACCCGATCCATGACGGCTTTCACCGTTTCAATGGTTTCCCACGCAAGCGGACAATCAGCGATCAACGCAAACTGCTGATGAAACGCATCATCTTGGTGCAGAAATAGCTGATAATTCTGAGTGTCAATGGCATGTTGTTGCTGACTTAACAAATAAGTTAAATTTTCGAGCTGCTCAGCACTAATCAAGGCAGTTAATCGCTCCATCAGTGCACATTCGATACTTGATCGAATCAATTGCCCATCGAGAACACTTTTAATCGAAATCTGTGTCACATAAGTGCCACGTTGCGGATACACACGAACCAACGAACACTTGGCAAGCTGAATAAAAGCTTCACGCACAGGCTGTCGAGAGACATCCATCGAAGATGCGATCTCTTTTTCAGAAATAGCGCGTCCGGGTTCCAATTTACAGCTAATAATTGCCTGTTTAAGGTACTGGTATATTTGTAAACTGACCGCTGGACGGTCCGCAATAGTAAAATCAGAGAATTCACTCATAATCTAAGCATATATCTTTTATTGGGGCATTTAAAAACAACAACGTTCACCTTCAAATACCTGCTTAGATAGCATTATCCTAAGCATCTTATAATTTATGTACTTTTACTCTATCCTAACTAGAGTCAGCAACCAAGGCTATATGCTCGATTTAATCTGTTTATTCACCGAGATGAGAGCTGACGGGGATCATGAAAAGCCATATCAGGCGAATGGTAAGCATATAACCTACCCATGATTCATAGCCGAGTGTTGCAGTGCGCCATCGTTGTTGCCATGTGGTTAAGTTTGGATGAATTTGTTCAAAAATAACACAGTCATCTATAATAACCGATGCGCAGCATCGACAATGACCGGCTTTGCTACTTTTGGAGCCAATATGGCTTCATTGTTAAATGTTTTCTCATAAAATCTCCATCGATCGGCGCAAAATTCAGAAAAAAATCGCTTTTACTAAATGGGCAATATCTAAGAATATTACTTATCCAGAAGCTTCAATTAAAGTGAAACATTTCCCTATTATCTTAAAAATTAGTGATTCTAACTAATTTTCTTTTTGAAACTGCAATAGCCACACAAATTTTCTATTAAATTAGTCTTGCACACGACAGCTGGGTATGGTAATTCTAAATACATCAAATGCAGACACTCATCGCTAAAGAAGATTTAAAATATAATGAAACTTGTTGCTTTAATTCTAAACGTCGTCGTCCAGGTGGTGATTATTCACTCGCCTGCGGGGCGTTTGTCATTGCAACAAGCATAAGACAGGCGATATCTAAACCCCCGCACCGCAAGGTCCGGGGGTTTTTTTTTACATAAAAGCAAAAGGGATACACCATGAATGGGGCGCAGCTTATCGTAAACACGCTCAAAGCGAATCAGGTTAACCAGGTTTTTGGTTATCCGGGCGGGGCCATAATGCCGTTATATGATGCTTTGTACGATGGTGGCTTAGCTCATCAGCTAACTCGCCATGAACAGGGGGCTGCCATTGCCGCAATTGGCTATGCGCGCGCTAGTGGCAAAGTTGGGGTTTGTATCGCCACATCAGGCCCAGGCGCCACGAACCTTATCACAGGGTTAGCGGATGCCATGATGGATTCGATTCCAGTAGTTGCCATTACCGGCCAAGTTAGTAATCCAGTGATTGGCACCGACGCTTTTCAAGAAGTGGATGTTTTGGGATTATCGTTAGCCTGTTGTAAGCACAGTTTTTTAGTCAATGAGCCAGAGCAATTAGCGGCGGCCTTGGATGAAGCGTTCTTTATTGCTCAATCGGGTCGTCCGGGTCCAGTTATCATCGACATTCCTAAAGACGTTCAACTCGCTACAATCGCCACCAGCAGTCCCAAACTTAGTCCAATTAACGACTCACCAGAGCGGCTAGATCAAGAGCGCATAGAGCAAGCTCGCGCACTGCTGCATAGTGCTCAAAAACCCGTTCTTTATATGGGCGGAGGCATTGGTATGGCGAATGCCGTTACCGCGGCTCGCGAGTTTATCAACGTCACGCAGATTCCATCGGTTACGACCCTCAAAGGGATTGGCACCGCATTACCTGACACCCCTTGTTTTATGGGAATGTTAGGCATGCATGGCAATCCTGCGGCGAACCTCGCTGTTCAGCAAAGCGATCTGCTGATTGTGGCGGGCGCCCGCTTTGATGATCGCGTCACTGGCAAACTCGATACCTTCGCACCTCATGCAAAAGTCATTCATATCGATATTGATGCGGCTGAAATCGGCAAACTGCGTGCCGCAGATGTTGCGATAAGCGATGATTTAAGCGAAGTGTTGCACGCTTTACAGATGCCATTAAATATTAACGAGTGGCGACAACACACCAGCGAATTGATCGAAAAACACCGCTGGCGGTATAACCATCCGGGTAAAGGCATTTATGCACCCGCGCTGCTGAAACAGCTCAGTGATCAATTGCCCGGTCGCCATGTTATCGCTTGTGATGTGGGCCAGCACCAAATGTGGGTCGCTCAGCATATGCAATTTACCCATCCCTACGATCATATCTCCAGCTCTGGATTTGGCACGATGGGCTATGGCTTACCAGCGGCTATCGGCGCAAAATTTGCGCGCCCTGATGAAACCGTGATAGCCATCAGCGGCGACGGCTCATTTATGATGAATGTTCAGGAGCTTGGCACCATTAAGCGCGCTCAGTTGGCGATAAAAATAGTTTTAATTGACAACCACCGATTAGGAATGGTTCGCCAATGGCAAGACTTGTTCTTTGATGGTCGCCAAAGCGAAACCATTCTGGATGATAATCCCGATTTTATAACCTTAGCTAGCGCCTTTGATATTCCAGGCGAATCGATCACCGAGAAAGAGCAGATTGCTCAGGCACTGGATCGCATGCTTAAATGTGACGGTCCTTATCTGTTACATGTGGCTATCGACGAAAAAGAAAATGTCTGGCCCTTGGTTCCACCCGGTGCGGCTAACCATCAAATGCTGGAGGATCAGGCATGAATCAGCACACCTTTGAAATGCAAACCCGGTCAGCACCGGAAGTATTAGAACGGATCTTGCGCGTCACTCGACATCGTGGGTTTACAGTCAAATCGATGCAAATGGATGAACTGGGAAGCGAGCAAGCGATTCGAATCCGTTTTACCGTTTGTAGTGAACGGTCAATATCACTACTTTTTAACCAATTAAACAAACTGATTGATGTTGCCCAAATCAATGAGCTTTGCAACGATCAACAACAAAAGTGGGCCTAAAGGAAATACATATGTCAGACTCAAAATCTTCTCTTATCTGGTTTAATGGCGAAAACGTTCCTGAAGAGAAAGCAACCGTTAGCGTCTTAAGCCACGGGTTGCATTATGGCACTTCGGTCTTTGAAGGGATTCGTGCATATAACACAAACAAAGGCACCGCCATCTTCCGCTTGCAGGATCATGTGCAACGGTTGTTCGATTCAGCCAAAATTTATCGCCTGCAACAACCATACACTCAAGAACAAGTAGAAGAAGCGATTCGTGATAACGTGCGCGTCAATGGGTTTGATAGTGCTTATATTCGCCCGCTCATTTTTGCTGGCAATGTTGGTCTGGGCGTAGGCTCAGCGCAAGGAAAAAATTGTGAAGTGGTCGTTGCATCTATGCAGTGGGGTGCCTACCTAGGCGAAGAAGCACTCGAACAAGGGATTGATGTTTGCGTCAGCTCTTGGACTCGCGTTGCCCCCAATACCCTGCCCACAGGAGCTAAAGCAGGCGGGAACTACCTGTCATCACAACTGATTAATGAAGAGTCGCACCGCCACGGTTACGCCGAAGGTCTGGCGTTGGATGTCAATGGTCTGTTGAGTGAAGGTTCGGGTGAAAACGTCTTCTTGGTGAAAAAAGGCAAGCTTTATACGCCCCCATTGAGTGCATGTATTCTGCCTGGCATTACTCGTGACACCATCGTTAACCTGGCAAATCGTCTGGGTATCGAAATCGTTGAACAAAATATTGCTCGTGAAGCCCTGTACTTGGCTGATGAAGTATTTATGTGTGGAACAGCCGCTGAACTTACTCCCGTTCGCAGCGTTGATGGCCAGCAAGTTGGGATTGGCAAATGTGGCCCAGTCACCAAACAACTGCAACAGGCTTTCTTTGGTCTGTTTAATGGTGAAACCGAAGATACAGAAGGTTGGTTAGACTACATCAACTAAGATTTATCGCCGGAAACCTCGTTTTCCGGCTTCTTTTAAAATAACAAAAGAGCAAAAGGATCAGATTATGCCAAAATTGCGTAGTGCCACAACCACCGAAGGACGCAATATGGCCGGAGCAAGAGCGTTATGGCGTGCCACCGGAACCAAAGATGAAGACTTTGGTAAACCGATTATCGCTGTTGTCAACTCATATACTGAGTTTGTGCCGGGTCATGTCCATCTCAAAGATTTAGGAACACTAGTAAGCGATGCGATCTACCAGGCCGGAGGGATCGCCAAAGAATTTAATACCATCGCGGTCGATGACGGCATTGCGATGGGTCATGGTGGTATGCTCTATTCACTGCCATCTCGCGATCTGATCGCCGATTCGGTTGAATATATGGTCAATGCGCACTGTGCTGATGCCATGGTCTGTATCTCTAACTGCGATAAAATCACCCCTGGAATGTTAATGGCCGCAATGCGGATCAATATTCCCGTTATTTTTGTTTCTGGCGGCCCAATGGAAGCCGGCAAAACTAAACTGTCTGATCAGATTATCAAGTTGGATTTGGTGGATGCGATGGTCATGGCCGCCGATAAAAACATTACCGATGAGCAGAGTGAACAAGTAGAACGCAGCGCGTGCCCCACCTGTGGCAGTTGCTCTGGGATGTTCACGGCCAACTCCATGAATTGTTTAACCGAAGCCCTCGGCTTATCTCAACCGGGCAATGGTTCTCTCGTGGCTACCCATGCTGACCGGCGTAATCTATTTATCAATGCGGGCAAACAGATTGTCGAGCTAGCCAACCGTTACTATAAAAATGATGACGTCTCCGTCTTGCCACGCAATATTGCCTCACATGCGGCTTTCGCGAACGCTATGTCGCTTGATATCGCCATGGGTGGATCCACCAATACCGTGCTGCACTTATTAGCCGTGGCCCAAGAAGCGGGCGTTGACTTTACCATGAAAGATATGGATGCCCTGTCGCGCAAAGTGCCGCACCTATGTAAGGTTGCACCATCGCTGCAAACCTATCACATGGAAGATGTTCATCGCGCGGGTGGCATTATGGGTCTGTTAGCAGAGCTCAATCGCGCCGGACTTCTCGATACCTCCGTGACCAATGTTCTGGGCGAAACACTCGCCGATACACTGGCTAAATGGGACGTGATCAGTACCGATGACGAACAGGTTAAAACTTTCTATCGAGCCGGACCAGCGGGCATCCGAACGACCAAAGCATTTAGTCAAGAATGTCGCTGGGATGAGCTCGATACTGACCGTCAAACCGGTTGTATCCGTGATCTCGAACATGCCTATAGCCGTGAAGGCGGTTTGGCCGTCTTAAACGGCAACTTGGCCGCTGATGGTAGCGTGGTTAAAACTGCCGGCGTTGATGAGTCTATCTTCAAATTTCAAGGCCCAGCCGTTGTCTTTGAAAGCCAAGAAGAAGCCGTTGATGGCATCTTAAATGGCCAAGTAAAAGCCGGGGATGTTGTTGTCATTCGCTACGAAGGCCCTAAAGGTGGCCCGGGGATGCAAGAGATGCTCTATCCCACCAGTTATCTGAAATCGGTTGGCTTAGGTAAAGCCTGTGCACTGATTACTGATGGTCGCTTCTCTGGTGGCACTTCAGGTCTATCTATTGGTCACGTTTCACCAGAGGCTGCCAGTGGCGGAACGATCGGTCTAGTAGAAAACGGCGATCGCATTGCGATCGATATTCCCAACCGCAGTATTCAGTTGCAAGTGGATGATGCAACCCTTGCGGCCCGTCGCCAAGCAAAAGATGCCAGTGGCTGGAAACCGCTGAATCGAGATCGCCAAGTCTCAACCGCATTAAAAATGTATGCCCACTTCGCCACGAGTGCCGATAAAGGCGCCGTGCGTGACAAAAGTAAATTAGACTAATCGTCGCTCTGGCAGTGCGCTGCCAGAGTCCTAGCTATTGAGTATTGTTATGCCAGAATCTGTTGTGTCGGCGAACGATTATTTACGCCGAATCTTATTATCACCTGTTTACGAAGTGGCTCAATTCACGCCGCTGCAAGCAATGAATCGCCTGAGCTCACGCCTTGGCAATGCCATCTTCACAAAACGTGAAGATACTCAGCCCGTACATTCATTTAAGCTACGTGGCGCCTACAATAAAATTGCGCAGCTTAGTGATGAGCAAAAAAGTAAAGGCGTTATCGCCGCCTCCGCTGGGAACCACGCTCAGGGGGTCGCATTGTCGGCTAAACGCCTCGGCATTACAGCTATTATCGTAATGCCTGTCACAACCCCAGATATAAAAGTCAGTGCCGTTCGGTCACACGGGGCTCAGGTTGTGTTACACGGGGATAATTTTGACGAAGCGAGCCGACACTGCCAGCAATTAACGGCTCAATATGGCTATACGATGATCCCCCCGTTTGATGACCCAGATGTAATCGCCGGACAGGGAACCATCGGAAAAGAGCTGATCGACCAAGACAGTCATTTAGATGCGATTTTTATTCCTGTGGGCGGCGGTGGATTAGCGGCCGGGATCGCGGTATACATCAAACAGCTATTACCGCATATCAAGGTTATCGCTGTTGAACCTCATGAAAGTGCATGTCTAAAGGCAGCGATGCAAGCCCAAGAACCTACCACACTCGACAAAGTGGGATTATTTGCCGATGGTGTGGCCGTGCGCCGTATTGGTAGCGAAACATTTCGCCTATGCCAGCAATATATCGATGAAGTCTTAACTGTTTCTAGCGATGAGATCTGCGCCGCAGTGCAGGATATTTTCGATGACACGCGTGCGGTTGCTGAACCCTCTGGCGCATTGGCATTAGCCGGTTTAAAACGCTATATCAGTGATCATCAGCTTCGAGACAAACGCTTTGCCTTTATCCTCTCGGGCGCAAATATTAACTTTCATAATCTTCGTTATGTCAGTGAACGCAGTGAACTAGGTGAGAAAAAAGAAGCCATTTTAGCGGTGACAATTCCCGAGCGAGTTGGCGCTTACCTTGAGTTTGTCGAGTACCTTGGTGGCCGTGCGATTACTGAATTTAACTACCGTTATGGCAATAGTGAGCGAGCCAATATCTATGTTGGGATAAAAGTTGCCGATCGCGAACTGGAGTTGCCACAAATTATCGACACGTTGCATCAAGCAGATTATCAAGTGGTTGATTTAAGCGATGATGAAATCGCTAAATTACATGTGCGTCATATGGTTGGAGGAAAAGCCGGTAAACCGTTAAAAGAGCATATATTCAGCTTTGAATTTACTGAACAACCCAGAGCTCTGCTGCGCTTTTTACAAACTCTCGGGCAAAAATGGAATATCACTTTGTTCCACTACCGTAACCATGGGGCAGCTTACGGACAGGTCTTAGTTGGCTTTGAGGATAATGGAGAAGCGATTTCGACTTTGACAGGTTATTTTGACCAAATTGGTTTTAGTTATCGCTGCGAAACGGACAACCCAGCCTGTCAGTTCTTCTTATAACCTAAGTCACTCTTTCACTTTCACTCACTCTCTGCTTGAGTTAGGCTAGAGTGAGTGAATAACTCAGGTGAACACCCATGAAAGCATTACTGATGGTGGTAGTAATCATCGGCTCAGTCTTTTTAGGATGGAATTTAGCCCACGTCTACCCGAATTTTATCGGTTACAACCAGACCTCTGCGATGGGATGGCCTATTTTGCCAGTCATCAGTACCATTTTAATCGCAGCTCTTTTTATGGTCTTATTCTTTATCGGATTTGGACTTGTACTACTGTTCGGCAGCATTGGCATCATCTGCTTAAGTGCCTTTACCCTGCCCGTTTGGGTCCCGGTGTTGTTAATCATTGCGCTGATTTATGCATTCAGCCACCGCCGTGATCGAGAATCACGCTAATTGGAATAGATAAATCCAGCTTTATTCAACGCTTTCTCAAAACATTTTTGTTGCTTGCTATTTAATCCGCTGACAGAAAGTCCCAAATAATGGAACCACTGATTGGTGTGGGACGTATCAAAATGAAATCGGGTACTCACCTTAGTATTATTCCGACAAACTCCATTTAAGCATTGTAGGATCTGATCACCTGCATTGTCATAACCATCGTCATTAAATAACTGCTTTAAAATCCTCAGGGGAAACAAATACATTGTATGATTCATAGAAAACATGCATTTCTCCTCTTAACTCAATCAATACTGCTGTTTAACTTAGGAACTCACCTTACCTTGTCGGTTAAGTGAATAGAAGCAAATATTTTGCCAAAGTTAAAATACTGCCACAAACTGATTCAGTCTTGGAGTTATCTTTATGATTCTTAATCAAATTAATTTCAAAAAAATCGAAGTACAGTTTCCCCTCATCCTCCGCCGCGCTTAATTTTTGACGTTTTTTTCGATGATTTTCTAACAGAAAATTGATTTCGCAACAAAAGAGGCAATCTCCCCAGCGTTATCCTAACTGCCGGTCAATATCCTGTCCAAAACACAGGAGTACTGTTCTTTTATCTGATTAAAAGAGGTCTCTCTTCTTAGAGAGTAGTATTCATGCACAACAAAGGTTATTTATATATTCTTCTGGCAACTTTCTTTTTTAGTTCTATGGAGATAGCCCTGAAGTTAGTTGTAAATCAATTTAATCCTATCCAAATTAATTTCATACGCTTTGTTATTGGTTCAATGGTACTTTGGCCAATGGCGCTTCGAAGCCTCAAAGCGGCTAATTTAAAACTGCACTATTTTCATTTGCCATTTTTCGCCATCACAGGATTTTTATGTGTCATTGTCAGTATGACCTTTTTCCAACTGGCGATTGTTTATGCACAGGCATCACTGGTTGCTATTTTATTTAGCTGCAATGCTGTTTTTGTGATTCCATTGGCTCATCTGTTTTTAAAAGAAAAAATGACATTAATCAGTGTCAGTTCGCTATTTTTAAGCTTGATCGGAATGTATTTTATCGTTAACCCAGAACATATTCCGAACGTATTAGGCGTATGTTTCTCACTACTGGCTGCCATCACCTTCGCACTATATGGCATTCTTGGTCAGATTGGGCGACGTCGCTATGGTTTTAATGGATTAGTTTTAACATTCTTTAGCTTTGTCGTCGGCTGTGTTGAAATGTTCATGCTAATGCTGCTGAGCCATGTCCCCGCCATTGCAGACGCTATCACACAAATGGGGTTGACTGATTTTGCGAACATTCCTTTTGTGAAAGGGGTAACGTGGAATAGTATCCCATCATTGATTTATCTGGGCGTATTTGTGACCGGGTTAGGCTACAGTTTGTATTTTATAGCCATGGATGAAACATCCGCTTCAACGGCCTCCATTACATTTTTTATTAAACCGGCACTTGCACCTATTATGGCGGCCTTTATTTTAGGTGATGCGCTGCATGAGAATACGGTCGTTGGAATTACATTTATTGTAATCGGTTCCTGCCTAACGTTTATTGTGCCAGGATTTCAGCAATATCATCAACATCATACCCACTCTCATCAATACCAATAACCTCTCAAACAAACAACACAGGCACTGCTCGCACAGTGCCTGTGGTTCATAAAGTTAACGATCCAAAAGGTAACTATTAGTTGCTACTGTTTACGGCCGTATCACCATTATTGTTTGTTTTAGGTGCAGTCGTACTCATACCACTACTTTGGGTATTATCACTAGCTGCCGAACCGTCAGCAGTTGCTGCATCAGAGTGCGTTGCGCTATTATCAGACGATTGCATCTGCGAACTTGACTGAGTCGAGCCCTGAGGTTGATCCGCGCTATCATCATTACAAGCGGCTAAAGACAGCGCACCAACAAGAATGACTAAAGGGAAGGCTAGTTTTTTGATGTTCATAGTTATCTCCGAACTTCATTTGTCGTTATGGTTATACACCGTCATTGTGAGCTTTGGTGCTACGGCGCCTATTTAAGCAATCCTGTAAAAACTCAACAATATCGACTTAATTGATTTTTATATCGGAAAACCAAGATATTGATGGATTTAATTTTAAACTGTCACACACCATTCATATCTAACGACTAAACTTTAACCATACAGGACGTTCAGCCCCATTAGAGTATCGTGGTAAAGCATATGGATAAACAAACCAATCGAACCATTCAATTAAGTATCATCAGTACGTGTCCTCCCCGGCAGATGAGCTTATTAATCGATACTTGGCAAACGATCAGACAAACTGGAATCGAATCAGAACTCATTTGGTTAGCAGAACATAACAATGTCCCTGAGCAATCATATCCGGACCTGCGAATTGTCAATCTCAACAAACGCAGTGATCGTAATGGTTGCTGGCAAGCGGGGTTACATATGGCCAGAAGTTCAAAACGATTACTGATTAGTCATTTCACACCGGCACTCAGCCAGCGGACATGCAGTGGAATTGCCAGGGTGTTGAAACACCCCCAAGCCCCGAGTTCAAGGCTATCTTATCTGAGACAACGATTGGCCAGTCTGGCGGTTCTACATGGACAGTATCAGTTGACAATGAGCTTGTTGCCAATGTGTCTGATTGATTATGACTCATTGCTTAAGGCCCGCAGGGACTTACCGCAACACTGGTATCAATATTTTAAAGGTTATCATTTATCATCTGTCTGATAGCCATACAAAAATAATAGATCTATCGCGTAATTTGACACCAAACCAAGAGAAAATCTGGACGTCAGAGTCTATGCTTGCTTGAGCAGTCAATTTAATAAGCGAGATGATGGGTTATGCTAAACATACCAAGATTAGTGAGTGAAAGAGCCATCACCACCATTTTAAGAAGCGAACAGTCGCCCTTATTGGCTAATTTTTATGCCCGAAATCAAACATTTTTTAAGCCTTGGTTTCCCTCCCGACCCAATTATTATTTTAGTGCTGATTACTGGCGTGAGCGGCTGGATCAGATTTACAAAGCGTTTTTAAATGATGAAGCTATTTATTTTTGCGCATTAAGCCTTGATGAAAAAGAAGTCTTGGCGGTTGCCAATTTCACCGCTATTCAAGAGGGAGCGTTTAAAGGCTGTCAGTTACATTTTGCCCTTGATGAAGCCAATCAAGGACAGGGATTGATGCAGGAAGTTCTCAGTCATAGCTTAAACTTTGTGTTCTGTGAGTTAGACTTGCACCGGGTCTGCTGCTGCTATCCACCCCGCAATAAACGCGCGCATAATCTGCTAAAACATTTAGGGTTTGAGCAAGAAGGGTTTGCTCGCTCATATCTCAAACTAAATGGCCACTGGCAGGATCACAACTTAGCTTCGCTGATTAACCCTTTGCACGACAACCATTTTCTCTAGGGGTTAGGACTGGCTATTTAGCGGCTAACTTCCATAGTGCGGCAATATTCCGAGCACTACTAATCAGATCGGTTTCTGCACTGGCTAAAATTTCACTCAGCTGATCGACCCTGTTCACACAGCTAAAAATAGCGGTAATCCCATGCTCATAGAGTTTTTCGTAATTATCCCCGAGTGAACCGCCAATAGCGATCACTGGGACGCCGTATTTTTTAGCACGCTGAGCCACACCAAACGGTGTTTTTCCTGACAAAGATTGGCCATCAATGCGCCCCTCGCCAGTGATCACCAAATCGGCTCCTTGTAATGCTTCATCAATTTGCAATGCATCCATTAACAGCTCAACCCCAGGAGACAGCACCGCATTTAGAATCCCGGCAAACGCAGCTCCCAGCCCGCCTGCAGCCCCACCGCCTTCAATACTGAGCAGGTCCATGCCATATTGCTCATAACAACGTTTAGCAAAGTGATTCAACGCATTATCCAACTCAATGATCGCTTTGTGATCTGCGCCTTTTTGTGCGCCAAATATAAAACTAGCACCGTTTGGGCCACACAAGACATTATCCACATCATAGGCAACGTCAATCTTAGCCTTTTTAAGACGCGGATCGAGAGAGCTAAAATCAATGGTCACCAATTGACCGAGAGCCGCACCACCAGCAGGGAGTTCATGACCTTGCGCATCCAGGAATTTAGCTCCCAATGCTTGCAACATACCACTGCCGGCATCATTACTTGCAGTGCCTCCCAGCCCGACCAAAATATGGCTGACACCTTGATCAAGCGCAGCAATAATGAGTTCTCCAACACCATAACTGGTGGTGAGTTTCGGATTACGCAACGAAGGCGTCAGTTGTTCTAAACCACAAGCTGCAGCAACTTCAATCACCGCAGTTTGCTCATTGCTGAGTATCCCAAAAAAGCTATCAACATCCGTCATCCGGGCCCCATGAACTTTCGTTCGCACCACTCGTCCACCACTAGCAGCAACCAACGCCGCCACGGTCCCTTCACCACCATCGGCTAAAGGAATTGGATGATAATCGGCACTGGGAAATATCTCGCTAAATCCGTTGATAATAGCTTCAGCCGCATGAGGAGCAGATAGGCTCTCTTTAAAAGAATCAGGCGCAACGACAATTTTCATGGTAGTGCTCTCCGAAAAATGAATAAGATAGCCTAGGGACGGTTGACCTTTTGTGATTATTTTTACAACAATCTGGGCTGATTTAAACAGGACAAACGTTTTATCGTGTAGTCATTGGCCACCAAGAACGTTTAACGCTGGCTAAGTCCACCTCAGATGCTGCTTTTGGGTTCATTTAGCCTCTTGAACTTTGTTGCCCTGCTTGGCTTTCATTAAGCTTCACAGACTGCACCACGTTCAATGTGAACTGAACCACCAAAGATCAACACACTCTATGTAAGTTTGGCTAATTTTTTGCCAAAAAGCTAACTGGTTATTCTTAGGGACTATTGACCTTTTGTGATTAGTTTTGCAGAAATCTGAGAGGGATTTAGGCAAGGCAAACGTTGTGCCGTGTAGTTATTGGCCACCAAGAACGTTTAACGCTGGATAAATTCCTCTCAGATACTGCCCTTGGGGTTCATTTAAACGCATTTTGAACAAAATTCAACCACCAAAGGTCAACAGTCCCTAGTCTAAACAACCTCTGGCATTGGTAATGAGTGACTCACTCACCGCTTGCATTAAGTGTGTGCTAAATTGCCAACAATGCCAATACAGCGGCACTTTTAGCGAAAGCTCTGGTAACAAGTTGATCAATGTCCCGTTATCGAGCAGTGGTTGCACCTGTTGCCTGGCAATTAAACAATAAGCATAGCCAGAACAGGCCATCGCGACAAACGCTTCTGATGAACGCACGATATGACACGGATAATCTCCTGCCGATAAGTCGAAATGGTCCTTAATATAGTTAAAATGCATGTCATCATGAGGATCAAATGCAATCGCGGGGGCCTGCTTGAGCTGCTCTTTGGTGGGTTTGGCACCAGCAAAATATCGCGATTGGAATTCAGCTGAGCAGACACATAAGTATGTTAAAGCCCCAAGCGGTTCACTGAAGGCACCATTCACCGCTTTACTTTGCTTGGTCACTGCGCCGAGTGCCTCTCCTGAGATCAGTCGACGCCACGTTTGCGATTCGTTCTCAACATAAAGTTGCAATTGGATTTGAGCATTGCGTAACCAAGGGTCAAGCGCAGGTAGAAACCACGTTGCCAGGCTGTCAGCATTCACCGCCAGAGGTAATACCGGACAACCTTGTTGGACATCAAGTCGCTGGGCAAGTTGTTGCTCCAGCTGTTGTACCTGTTGATAGTGGCTCAGTAACTGTTGGCCCATCGCAGTACATCGTGGTGGCTGTGAGCGCACCAATACGGGCTCTCCCATGAGCTGTTCTAAATGCCGGATTCGTTGGGATACAGCCGATTGACTGACCGCTAAGTTTTGAGCGGCCCGTTCAAAACTTTGCAAATTAACCACAGCGTGCAGCGCTTTTAATAGATTGTAATCGATCCGCATCATAAGAATTTTTAATGATAGTTAATTATTATTAATTATACTTCATTTAGATCTTTTTATAAGCTAATTCCAAATAAACAACAGATAAGATAAAACGAGACATGGCAACGTTTATTCAGGGTTACTTATTAATGTTAGGGCTAATTATGCCGATCGGGATGCAAAATGCTTTCGTACTCAATCAGGGGATCATTCGTCGCTATCACTACTGGGTTGCGACTATTTGCACGCTAGCTGATCTGATTTTGGTGAGTCTGTCGGTTTATGGGCTCGGGCAACTGCTCAATCAAGCCGTCATCCTAGAGCATGTTTTACTCACTTTTGGTAGCATATTTTTATACTACTACGCGTACAGCTGCTTAAAACGCGTCTGGCAAAACAACTACCACACGCAAAGTAGCCGCCTTAAGTCTCGCCAATTTCACCAAGTGATGTTAACCACGCTAGCAATCACTTTACTTAACCCCCATGTTTATCTCGACACGGTATTAATTTGGGGAAGTTATTCGCTCTCTGTTGCAGCAGAAAATAAACCATGGTTAGTCGCCGGTGGCGTCTCAGCATCTTTGTGCTGGTTTTTTTTATTGGCCGCTATGGGTAGCTATTTAGCTAAGTGGCTAATGCGTCCCAAAGCCCAGCGCATCTTAGATTTAGCGATTGCAATAGTAGTTGTAATCCTTGCCAGTCAATTGCTCCATCATCTTTATCTATCATTATTTAGCCAATGAGCATTCAATTGACGCAGACAAAATGCTACTTTATAGCGATATTTTATCCTGTTTTATTTCACTATGATGCGCATTTTCGTTTTTTTTGCTCTGCTGCTCATTCCCGGTCTAAGCCTCGCTCATCCCCACTCATGGGTTGAACAGTACACGACCATTGAGGGCAAGGATAACCACATTACAGCACTAAAAATGGTCTGGAGTTTTGACGCTATCACCACGGCTTACACTCTTGACGGCGAAGATATGTCCAAAGCACACCGACATGTCACCTTACAAAAGGTTGGGGCGAGTATCATTGCGCATATGATGCCAGATCATTTTTTCACCTATTTTTATCGCGACTCAAAGCCAGTGCGTTTTAGGATGGTTCATCAATATCATGTGACCATGCCCAAACACAAAATGATCCTCTATTTCACCATTCCCTTAGCAAAACCATTAGCATTGGATAATCATCAACTGAAATTGTTAATTTTTGATCCATCTTATTACGTCGATATGTATTGGGATAATATCCATTCGATTAAATTCTCTCCTGATTTGCAAGGACACTGCAAATTTCATATTGAAAAACCGCATCCAACCGCCAAGGACGTCAGTTATGCCATGTCGCTTCCGCCCAATGCTGATCCAGACTATAAGCTAGGGCAGATTTTCACCCAAAAATTAATATTTAGGTGTTCACCATGAAAGTCATCAGTTCGCGTCTAACAGCCTGCGTCCTAGTTATTTTATTAATCGGTGCCTGTTGGCATTTCTGGCCGATCATCTTGTTACAAAGCATGCAAATGCAGCAACTGATCTATTCTCATTTTGACAATCTGTTAATTGCACTGAGTGAGCATCAGTGGCAAAACGCTTGGATGCTAATGGCACTCAGCCTCATCTATGGCGTCTTCCATGCTGTTGGTCCTGGCCATGGTAAAGTGGTGATGGCAAGTTATCTTTCGACCCATCGACAAAAACTGAAGACTAGTATCTGTCTCACCATGGCGGCCGCGATGATGCAGGCTCTGGTGGCTATCGCTTTAGTCACAGTATTGCGCTTTGTTCTCACGCAAACAGCCCATCAAGTCAACAACAATGCCATGAACATTATTCACATGAACAGCTTGTTGGTCATTGCTCTAGGTATTTGGCTTGCCTTTTCGGCACTTAAAAAATGCTTTCCCAAAAAACCTAAAATTCACTATCAACAATTTTCATACCCGGCAAATCATGTCTCATCGGCAGTTTTACGCTCAGTGCAAAACCACCCGCCTCAGTGCGGCTGTGGTCACCACCATAGTGTCAGTGCAGAACAACTAGCAGATGCGCACAATTGGCGGGATTATCTGGCACTGATTATCAGTATTGGTGCCCGGCCCTGCAGCGGCGCACTGTTGGTCTTAACCGTCAGTGCCCTCATGGGGGTTTACTGGATTGGCGTCATCAGTGCGATTGTGATGGCACTGGGGACCGGTTCAACCACCTCGGCATTGGCATTTATCACCGTTACCGCTCGAGGATTGATGATTCGGGTTTATGGCAACAAAGAGGTTTCACCCTATCTATTAGCACTACCCGCTGCATTTGGCGCGCTATTGCTGATTATATTAGGTGTCACTTTGTATCAAATGCCGCCACTGGCCGGAATGCCAGGATTTTTAACCCACTAGCAGCATATCAATACGCGATACACTACAGAGCTGGCAGGTAGCAACTAAAATAGGTAATTCCAGCAGCACCTTCTATGGCTATCTGCTACAATTTGCCTCTTTTAATGGCTCTGCCAGGATAAACACTATGAATGACACCGTGCACAGTTTCTATGACCAATCCAGCGAAGTTCGCTACCAACTGACCTTAGCCGCCATCCGCCGCAATCAGAAGCTCTGGACGCTCAAAGATGAGCAAGGCTGTATTATGGTTTCCAGCGATGAAGAACAGTGTTTACCCATCTGGCCAGATGAGGCGACAGCCAAAGCTTGGGCCACACAGGAACATGCCCATTGCGAACCGTTAGCCATTGAGTTAGATGCATTTCTCGAGCGCTGGGTCATCGGCATGATTGAAGATGGCTATTTTTTAGCCGTTGGGCCAAGCCTAGAAGCGGAGAGTCTAGTCGAACATCCGCAAGATTTAGCCGATGCCATCACCCAAAGCAAATAATTCACAGGAGCCCCTTCAATGGCTATTCAGTGGTACCCTGGGCATATGCACAAGGCACAAAAGCAGATCCGTGAAGTAATGCCCAATGTCGATCTTGTGATTGAAGTCCTTGATGCTCGCCTCCCCTATAGCAGTAATAATCCGCTGGTCTTTGAGTTGCGTGGTGGTACCCCTTGTTTGAAAATTCTCAATAAGAGTGACTTAGCCGATCCGCAATCAACCCAGCAATGGATTGATTATCTCCAGCAGACACATAATGTCCGGGCAGTCGCACTGGATCAGCAAAAGCAAACGCAGGTCCAATCTATTCTCACCTTGATTCGGCAGATGGTTCCCAATAAAGGCAGTGCTGATAAGCCCATTACGGCACTGATTTGTGGGATCCCTAATGTCGGCAAATCAACGCTCATTAATGCATTAGCGGGTCGAATAATTGCTAAAACAGGCAATGAACCCGCGGTCACCAAAGCACAACAGAAAATTCGGCTCGACGGCTATATTACGCTACTCGATACTCCGGGGATCTTATGGCCGAAGTTCGATAACGAAAACAGCGGCTATCGTCTAGCCGCCAGTGGTGCCATTAAAGATACCGCCATCAGCCACGATGATGTCGCTGCCTTTGCCGGTGAATATCTACTGGCGTATTATCCGCAACGTCTCAAAGAACGCTATGGTTGGCAAACCCTACCAAGCGATGAAATTGATTTGCTGGAAACACTCGGCCGCCAAAGAGGCTGTCTGGTCCGTGGTGGGCATGTGGATTTCACTAAAGTCGCTACGATCTTATTAAGTGAGCTCCGCGAAGGGACATTGGGCCCCATTACATTGGAACATCCGGAGCAGATTGAAGCCGAAGAAGCGCACTTTGCTCAATTGCGCCAAGAAAAAGAAGAACAAAAAAAGCAACATAATAAGCAGCGCCGAGCAAACGCGAAAAAACGCCGGCGGTAAAACCGATACATCGCAAGATACATCCACCTATATTGCGATGTTTCACCTTATTTTTGATCTTCCTTTTCTCTGTATAACTCACTAAAAAAATCAGTTGATTTAAGAACCTAGTCCAAAGTTATTCCAGATCAATTCACACCCGACATTTGTCATAAAGCTGTCATGACCGCTCGCTACTCTGAGCGGGTTATTTTGCAGTGAACATAAGCACATTTAAGCACAGCTCATTGCAGTGGAAGCTTTTTGCACGGAAATTGTCGCTATGTCTATCAAACACAAGCTCGTTATCGCAGTTACTCTCATTTTAGCCCTACTCTCTATTACGCAAGAATGGCAACAACTGCAAAGTATGCAACATAATGTCACCGCCAATATCCAACATCAGGCCAAGCAACTTTCCACAACCGCAGCGACAGAACTTTCGGCCTGGCTCAGTGATAAACTCAGAGCGCTTCAATCGGTCACTGATAAAACCCCAGCCAATAAAGAATTTCAGTTAGAGCTGTATCAAGCACAAAAAGCGGCCGGATTCTCCAGTGTTTATTATGGCAATGAAAAAGGGCAAATGATCGCGGGTGATCCAAACTATGAAATCCCCTATGGCTATGACCCGCGCGTCCGCCTTTGGTATATGGGCGCACAGCAACATAGTCCTTACTTCTCTCAGCCTTATACCGGGACCGATGGCAACATGGTAATGACGATTGCAATTAAATCGCCCACGGGTGTTTATGCAGCCGACCTACCGCTGAAAGTGATGGGCACGCAAATGAAAGCGCTCAGTAATTCTGAAGTTCAGGCCTTTATCATTGCCGATGACGGCACATTACTGGTCTATCCAGACAATAAATTGTTAGAGCATAATATTAGCGAACTCGATAAAACTCTCACCGCAAAACAAATTAAAGAACAGCATAAGCTGATTAATGCCACCATTAATAAACGACCTGTGCTGCTTAATTTCACGCACATTCCCCACACCCATTGGTTGATTGCACTGAGTTTTGATAAGAATAAAGAATTTGCGCAAGTTCACGAGCAGCTGATAAGCAGTATTCAAAACACGGCCATTATGTTTATCGTGGTCGCCTTAGTGATCTACAGTTTGATTTCGATTTCATTCCGGCCACTGAAACAACTCGAAGCAGCAATTCATAATTTAGGGCAAGGAGATGCCGACCTGACCCAACGTTTGAATCTTAAACGTCGCGACGAAATAGGTAAGCTTGGAGATTGTGTTGATGTCTTCTTAGAACGGCTCCATCAGCTTTTGCTGGGAGTCAAAAACGACTCAGGGGCACTCGCCCAGCATGTTGAAAAGGTGACGCATTATGCTAACCAATCAACGCAATCGGTCATTCATCAACGTCAACAAATTAGTGCCATGGCCGACTCGTTTAATGAAATTACCGAAAGTGCTCGACATGTCGCTGATAATGCTGAGCATACCAATACCAGTGTCCAACAATCACAGCTCAGCTGTGAATCGGGTAAAGAAGTGATCCGGCAAAACCAGCAACAAATTTTGCAGCTGGTCGAACAACTCGAAGCAAACGCTAGCAGTATGAGTGCATTAAAGCAGAGTAATCAAAAAATTACCGATATCCTCAGTATCATTCAAGGCATTGCAGAGCAGACCAATCTATTGGCATTGAATGCTGCGATTGAAGCAGCCCGAGCCGGCGAACATGGCCGCGGCTTTGCCGTTGTAGCCGATGAAGTACGCAACCTTTCTAAACGAACACATGAATCAACAGAGCAGATCCAAATTGTCTTAAACGAGTTGCAACAGCATACCAATCAAGCTGTTAATGCCATGCAACAAAGTCGTGAACAAGCCCAGAGCAATGTTGAACAAGCGAATGCAGCAACCGCCGCTCTTGATGAAATCAATCAAACCATTGAAACCATCTTAGATATGGCTAACCAGATCAGTAGCGCAGCCGAACAGCAGCACCAAGCGACTCAAAACGTGCGAGACAACAGCCAACGGCTCGAACAAACCTGCCAAAAACTGCAAACAGATGCCGATAATAACGAACATCAAGCCAAGGACTTACATCGGATCACCAAACGACTCAATGCCGAGGTGGCACAATTTATTCTGTAGCCAGAGATGGTTAGACATCGCAGTAACCAATTTAGGCTTAAATCCCAAGGCTATGTGGTATGCCGCTCCCCTTGGTGTAATCGTCATTGGTATTGTTCAGAGCTCTTGGTAAAATGCCTCACCCAATGGTAGGAGGCTTTTCGTGAAACTCAACAGTGCCCAGCAGCAAGCCGTCGAATACACTACTGGCCCATGCCTTGTTCTGGCGGGTGCGGGTAGCGGTAAAACACGCGTCATTACCAATAAGATCGCCTATTTAATCGAGCGTTGTGGCTACCATGCTCGCCATATTGCAGCCGTGACCTTTACGAACAAAGCGGCGCGCGAAATGGCCGAGCGCGTACGCCATACCATTGGTCGGGAGAAAACCCGCGGCCTAACCATCTCTACCTTTCATACCTTAGGGTTGGATATCATTCGCCGTGAACATCAAGCTCTGTCGCTTAAAGCAAATTTTTCACTGTTTGACGACCAAGATCAGCTCGCTCTATTAAAAGATCTCAGTGAAACCGAGCTCAATGGTGATAAAGATCTGCTGCGCCAGCTGCAACATCAGATTGGCCGTTGGAAAAACGACCTTCTACTGCCGGGACATGTTCAGGTTCCCAATGATGCCAAAATACAGCTATTTGCTCAGCTTTACCAACGTTATCAAAAGCAAATGCACGCCTACAATGCATTAGATTTTGACGATCTGATCTTGATGCCTACCCTGCTTTTAAAAACCAATGAACAGGTTCGCGCCCGTTGGCAAAAAAAATTACGCTATTTGCTGGTCGATGAATACCAAGATACGAACACCAGTCAATATCAATTAATTAAACTGCTAGTTGGCGAGCGCGCTTTTTTCACGGTGGTCGGCGATGATGACCAATCTATCTACTCTTGGCGCGGGGCAAACCCAGAGAACCTGTCACAACTAAAAACCGATTTTCCGGCGCTGCGAGTGGTCAAACTAGAGCAAAACTATCGCTCGACTCAACGCATCTTAAAATGTGCCAATATTCTCATTGAAAACAACGACCATCTATTTGATAAACGACTGTTCTCCGAGCTCAATTACGGCGAACCGATCAAAGTCATTATGGCCAAAAATGAGGAACAAGAGGCTGAGCGAGTAATCGCCGAGCTGATGGGACATCGCTTTATCAATCGCACCCAATACAATGATTATGCGATTTTATATCGCGGTAATCATCAGAGCCGGCTACTTGAAAAGGCGCTGATGACTAACCGTATTCCCTATAAAATTAGTGGCGGACAATCATTCTTCTCGCGCAGTGAAATCAAAGACTTAATGGCCTATCTACGATTAATGGTCAACCCTGATGATGACAGTGCACTATTGCGAATTATCAATGTACCACGCCGCGAGATTGGTCCAACGACACTTGAAAAAATCGGCCGATTTGCCAACGAACAACACATAAGTCTATTCGCAGCGGCTTGTGAGCCAATGCTGCAAACAGCGTTACCGGCTCGCTCACGCTCAGCTGTGGAATTTTTTTTCCGTTGGGTAGTTGAACTGTCTGACCGCGCCAAGCGGAGAAACACGGTTGAAGCGGTACGCGATCTCGTACGAGATATCCATTATGAAGACTGGCTATATGAAACCAGTCCCAGCGCTCGAGCAGCGGAAATGCGCATGCAAAACGTTTCCACTTTGTTCCGCTGGGTCAGCGATATGCTGGAAGGGGATGAAGATAATCCGGCGATGAGTTTAACTGAAGTCGTTAATCGGCTGATTTTACGCGATATGATGGAACGCTCTGAAGATGATGAAGATGCCGACCAAGTCCAGCTCATGACACTCCATGCCTCTAAGGGTCTGGAATTTCCATATGTCTATCTCATCGGAATGGAAGAAGGATTGCTCCCCCATCAAAGCTCTATCGATGAAGATCAGATCGATGAAGAGCGCCGACTTGCTTATGTCGGCATCACTCGAGCCCAACGGGAGCTAACCTTTACCCTCACTCGAGAACGCCGCCAATTTGGCGAACTGCTGCGCCCTGAACCGAGTCGCTTCTTAATGGAATTGCCACAGGACGACCTCCAATGGAACAACCGCCGCGTCGAGCAATCCCCTGAGCAGCGCCAACAAAAAGGGTTAGCGGGCGTTGCCGCGCTTCGCCAAATGCTTGCCGATAAAAAATAGCTCGCCACTTGCAAGCTGCGTTTTAGCACAAAAGTGTGTAAAATCCATGTTAAGGAGATGGCATTCCTCCTCTAACCGCCCCATTGGCTGATGATGCCTGATGACAAGTTGGATCGTCACACGATCTTCATAAGCAAATTAAAACGCTTTAAATCATTCGAATAAAAGAGGATTTATGTTAGCAACATTGATAGCCGTCTTTATTGGGGGCGGTTGCGGCAGTATGCTGCGTTGGTTTATTAGTTTAAAACTCAATAGTACTGGGGCATCACTCCCACTGGGAACTTTAGCAGTGAACATGCTGGGGGCGTTTATTATCGCAGTAGGGATGACCATTTTTACCAAAATGCCAAGCCTTGATCCAGCCTGGAAGCTGATGCTCACAACCGGATTTTGTGGCGGCTTAACCACCTTTTCCACGTTTACCGCGGAAACCTTGACGTTGTTCCAGTTAGGCAAATACACCACAGCTATTAGCAATATGGCTCTGAACCTAGCCGGATCGATGGCGATGGCGGCCATCGCATTTGCACTCATGTCTTGGCTAACAGCCAAATAACTGAGCGACAGCAATAAAAAAACGCCGCGTTCAACTGAACACGGCGCTTAAGCAATTAATGCTTACAGAGCCAAATCAATACAGATAGTTAGAAACCAATCTCTACCTGTTATGACAGCCATTCATCATTCGATGTTTGACTGTCCCTATAATACGATAGTTTTATAGTTAATTTCGTGATTTAAACCCGATTTTTTGGTGTTTTATTTACGTTCTTGGCGATCTCTTGAGCGATCATTGCTCGGAACATGTACAATTATCTTCTCCCAAGGCAAATTGCGATCGCCAATACCGATAAAGTCAGGATTAATCAGACTTTCTCGACAATTAAAACTCATGGCTTGAAAATTCAGATCCAGCAATGTTCCACCAGCTTCACGTAAAATAACCAGTGGTGCACCCACATCCCATTCGCCTGTTGGCCCCAGTCGAATATAACAATCAGCTGCGCCTTCAGCGACCAAACAACTTTTTAAGCTAGCACTGCCTAATGGCAACAATTCATAATTAAAATGATCACTGAGCACTTTTCGCAGTTTATCGGAATTTTGCACTCGACTGACCGCAATCCGAATGGTCTCAGGTGAAAGCTGATAGTGGCGACATTGAATACTTTGCGGTCCTTGATTTCCCTGAATTTTATATGCACCGGAACCTTTAATGGCATAATAGCAGGTATCCGTGACGGGGGCGTAAACCAAGCCGAGAACGGGCTCACCTGAGTAGATCAAGGCAATCATTGTGGAAAAGTCACCGGTTTGAGAGACAAACTCCTGCGTGCCATCCATCGGATCAACTAACCAATAATAATGCCACTGCCTACGCTCGGATAACGCAATACTGGCATCCTCTTCAGAAAGCACGGGCCAATCTGGCGTTAATTTGCGAAGCTCTTCACACAAAATATTGTGCGCGGCAATATCAGCACTCGTCACCGGTGTATGGTCAGATTTCTGCTCAGTTTTGTAATGCCCATTTTGATACAGTTTTAGAATCTCATGTCCCGCTTTACGGGCAATCCGCTCAACTGCGGGGAGCAAATCAGTTAATGGTTGTGGCATGCCTGACCTCTTTTCGCAAATAAAACCTACCCTGATAAGCTTGCTTTCAGAATTTAGCTCTGTGACATAATAAGCAGCTATGACTCAATGGGAATGACTGAGCTATGCGGTGCTATGAGCAGGCCAACGGATATATCACCGTTTGAAAACGACTCAATTATGATCGCTAAAATGACAACAATGAGTCAATCCATGCAATTACTTACACGTTTTCTGCCACCACTGCTTAAACATAAATAAAGCAGCAATGGTGCGCGCTTCACTAAATTCTTTACGTTCAAGAAGCGACAGACACTCATCTATCGCAATCGTTTCAATCACCAATGGCTCAGGTTCATCTCCTAACAAACGCGATGGATATAACTCATCAGCGACAAAAATTTGCATCGCTCCACCAAAATAACTTGGAGCAGCAGTCACTTCCTTAAGCATATGCCATTTTTGTGCCGCAAAGCCAATTTCTTCTTGTAATTCACGATTCGCCGCCTGTTGTGGTTCTTCTCCCGCGTCTATTGCACCTTTAGGAAAACTCAGCTCGTAGCGATCGGTTGCAACAGCATATTCGCGCACCAGCAACAGCTCTCTATCGGCGGTCACTGGCACAATCATCACCGCGCCTCGCTGGCCACCGACTAATCTTTCATAGACTCTTCGCTCGCCATTACTAAACTCCAGATGCAACGATTCGATCTGAAAGAAATGACTCTGTGCAGCAATATGTTGCTCAAGAATTTTCGGTTTCTTCTTTGGCATTGTTCCTCTCTTATTGTGCGGTTGCAAACCATAACGCTGTCACTATCCACAGACTTGTGAGTTTTATGTGCAATCGCATAATTTAAAGACAGCTTTAGAAAACGCCTGTCGTCCTGAATGAATAAAAGCCATCCGGAGACGGTGCCCCCAGAGGATCAAGTAACACTCGAAGGCGCTTTGGAAAATGCTCTGTCGGCCGGGCCTGTAGATCAACTTGCCATCTTGCACCACTTAACTGAGCGTTGCCCTGCAACACTAACATCGCCCCCTGATGATTGACTTTAGCAACATAATGTCCCTTCGAGCAACTCATCTCTAGCTGAATCGGTGATAAATTTAAGCGCCCCAACAAAGTGCTCAATTGCGGTTGGAGCCAGTGAATCTGGCCATTTAATCTCTGACAGCGGCGGCCCGACAGCGCCCACTTCGAGACGGTCACTTTAAACTGGCCCTGAATCTTAACTGGCAGTGACGTAAGCTCTGACAGACTCTGCCCAGAAAAAGTCAGATGCAAATTGTTAACGCCCTTGGAAAACATCGACTGGTAGAGATCCAACGAGCCGGAGAGCCTGCCATCAACGCTCACTTGTTCGTTAACTCGTCCTTTTAACAAAGCCCACGGCGCTAACTGCCAATGCAGCTTTCCTAGCGACTGACCACGCCACATGACCTGTGCGATCTGTCCTTGATAGAGCGAACCTTGGACGCCAAGTAATTGTACACCCGGTAACTTAAGTTGCCGAACAACGACAGCACCAGGCATATTAAAAAAAAGCGTCGCAACATAAACTAATAGTGCTACAACGATGAGCAAACATAGCGACTTTTTGGGCACAGCTTTCAACCTTGTTTAAATTGCAACTGTGAAACTTGGACTTGGCCATCCTCACCGGCTTGCAAATTCAAGACAATCACCTGATAGCCATATTGATTCTGCATTCGATGGATATATTCAAGTAACGTATTAAAAGGTAACGGTGCAATATTCAGCACATAATGATTATCGCTTTGTTGCATACGCGTGATCGAGATATTTAACGCCCCCGCCAGCTGATTGGCCGCTTGTGAAAAGGGCACACTTTTGATCGTCGAACGGGCCTGCTCCGGATTTTTGAGCTTATTACGATGCGCTAATACCCAGTTTAACGTTTGCTGATCTTGGGCCAGTTGGGCTCTGGAGCGAACAAGGGCATTTTGATAGCTCACCCACCCAAACTGATACAGTAGAATTAACACCACAATCACGGCGCCAACTGACACCATCACTCGTTCCCGGCTTTGCAGGTTATACCACCATTGCTTCATGAACGTTCCTTAATGGTTAAAGTCCCGACCACCTGATGATCATGACGGGAGAGCGCCCCGGTTTGCACAGCAAACGATTTTACCGCTTTACGAAAAGCTTCAAAGGTTGCAAAGTCAGGCGCACTGACCTGAAAAACAAGTTTGCCAGAGCTTTGCTCATAACTCAGGCTCTGATATTGCATGGTTGGAAATTGCTTAAATACGGGGGTCAATGACCGCAGCATAGTCAACAAATCACCACGGGTTTGCTGATTATTCTTAGCACCCAGCTGATAAAACGCACGACGTACCAAATACGGCTCATTGGGTACATTTTGATGAAATGTTTGCTGATAGATCTTCGCCAACTGCTGTTGAGTTTGGTCAAGCTGATGATTGACCTGCCAAGCTTGCGCAAAATAGTTCGCGGCGGTTACGCTCAGACAAAAGATTGCTGCACCTATCAGGTAACGCGCCTGTTTGAAGCGACCACTCTGGCGAACCCGATAATCGCCCTGCAACATATTCACCGGACAAAACTTCACTTGTTCAGCCAATACCATCAATGGCAGTTCAACATTGAGCTCGTCCACCTCTCGCCCACCCGCAACTTCGCTGCTGACATCGCCCAAAACACGATATTGCCGCTCCGGGTCAAACAGATCGAGGCCATCGCTGAGCCAACTCTCATCGAGCCACCCGCCCCCCATTTTGCCACCACGAAGTAGGTATCCACCTCGACAATGCAATAAAACGAGCTGCTCAGGCTGCGGATTGGGCAATAGCAAAAAATCGGGGATCCACTGCGTCGTTTCAAGCTCAGCATCGGTTAACCACTGCTGCCAGCGCTGCATGAGCGATTTATCCACCACGGCGACCGTAAGCAGGCCATCGCTATAATCAACACTGCAGATATGTAGCGTTTGCGGATCAGCCGCCAATTGCTCTTCGAACAAAAAACCCAAGCTATTCTGGACCTTGTTATATTGCGCACGATTTAATGCTAACTGCTGAAGCGCAATTTCACTGCCCGGTAATAACACGATGACTTGGCGCGTCTGTGCCAATGGTTGTAACTGAACCAATTCCTCAGCATTTTTCAATACACCACTGGCAACCACTTGTTGTTCATCGTCTGTCCAACATAACCAGTCTATTGGCTGATGCTCATCACTTCCCAGATGAATGAGTAATCTTTCTCTCAATGCCAATCTCCTAACATCCGGCGCCTCACATTAAATTTATCACTTCCCTGACGCTCAATGAATGAATACAAAACCTGTTGCGTGCCATCGTCAGAACGAGCCTGCATTTTAGCCACAAAATAATAACTGGTCACGGCGAGTACACTATGGACACCGTGCATAAGTTTAACCTTCGCCAATTCGGGCAAGGTAAAGATCTGATCGACAGTTTGAAAGCCTCTTGATGGCCTTTGAGCAATCACTTTTAGCGCTTTTTCTCGGGTTAAATAGCCATAAAAGAGCATCTCTAACAGCGGCGCCTGAGCGCTTTGCAATGTATTGATATCGATCCGTAGCCGTTGGGTCGGTAAGGCACACAACAACGGACTAAGCCGCCGATAAATTTGCTCATCCACACCGCGGACTTCTCGCCACTGCGAAACATCCACCAGCATCGTATTCGGCGCTTTATAGCCGGCATCCTGATAGACCTCATCTTCACCACCACCGGCGAGCGCATGAGAATGACTATCAACCCAATCACGGGTTGCAGCCGCTATCATCTGCGCTTTTTGCGCAGGTACTTTTTCAATTACGAGCAAACGGTAAAATAATGTCTGCACCATAGATTGACCCGATGCATCATTCGGCTGTCCCAAGGCATTTAAATTAAAGCAGCGTGATGCATCAACGATCTGCCCCCGAATTGAGCCGCCATCGACTGGCAGTGTGACCTGTTTTGCCCATTTTTGATTGAGACTCAATCGCGTAGAATCGCGCATCGAATCACGCAGCACACTTAAGGCTAACTGCTCAGCGCTCAGTAACCGCTGCCAGTTATCAGACTGCGTTTTGACATCGTTTAAACGAGCGATATCCATACGCCCAGTCAGCGCCATTTTACTGGCCAGAACGACCATAATGGTGATAATCAACAGCACAATCAACAATGCAACACCTTGTTGCCGATGATGTTTAATCATTGAGATCTTCCTGCGCTCGCTGCACCAGCTGCTCATTTTGTGGTCCAGGTGGGAGCAAAAATATCCGTCGAAGCCACCCCAAAGACGATAGTTTAAACTCAACTTCGATGGCCATAGGCAACTGGTCATTACGATGCCAGCTCGTCTGCCAACCCCGACCTTTTAAATAAAACCGAAAACTTAAATGCCGAACTTTCGCCAGCAATTTCTGACGAATGGGTTGCTGCTGCGCAGACGGATTTAAATGTCGATAAAACTGGCGAATTAAATAACCTTTGTTATCAACCAGATAGCCAACTCGTAGAACCTCTGAACGCTGCTCTTTGGCATCGATATTACGCCAACCAATACGTGCCAGTGATACGCCGCCTTGCGCACTGCCCAACCAGTGGGCGCCCCCTGCGACACCTTCTCCTTTAACGCCACGTAATTTAGTAAAAACCGCTTGGCGAAAATCGGCGCCCATCAACGCAAACGTGCGCTCTAGCGCGGCCATCTGCTGGCTACGCTTAGAGCTAACCGAAGTGCTAAGCGACAAGCCATGTAACATTTGATAGCCACCGAGACTGAGCATCGCAAAGACAGCCAACGCCACTAACATTTCTAAAAGCGTAAAACCGGCCAGTTTGCGCATTAGTTTTCCCCTCCAAATGCGCTAGCAACATAAGAGCTGCGCGTCAGCACTGGATCGCCACTCGGTTTTAAACGAACTTGCACTTGATAAGGCACTAAGTAACGGTTCGCCTGGCCAACCACAACTTTCCAATACCAGACTCGCCCAGCCATTTTCACCTGTCCTTGGCTGGCATGGGGAGGGCTTTGGGTTAAACGTAGCTCAGCGAGTTTATTATCAGCAACCCAGTTCGCCACCATATTGATCTGCAGATGCTCGAGGTTATGCATCCGATCATTTCCCACTCGCAGCAAGGCAATCCCAGCAATCGCTAACACCGCCAGTGCAACAATCACTTCCAGTAGGGTAAATCCACGCGTCTTCATGATGACGCTTTACCCATTGCCAGTTCAAAGCCATCTCCAGCCGATGCTGGCTGCAATTGCCAACTGCGATGGTGGTGGTTCACCGTGAGGACAAAGTTGGGCCAAATGCCGTCACCGGTCAGAATCAGTGCAAAATGTGGTGATACCGATTGAGCCTTTGGGGCATCGTCTGGCAATGACAACGGCTGTTGCCAAGTAGCGGCTTTATTCGCCGATTCGTTTGAGGTTAAATCCACCGCTTTATCATCGATACTTAATTGATAATTCAATGGGGTCTTTAACGGTTTAAAGCGCCCCGCCAATAACCGCCAATCACCGGGTTTTTGATACAGATAAAACTGATACGAATGAGGCGTTAACTTCACACCAATTGGGCGCTGATCGAGCACTGCTTTATCACGGGCATATTCCAGCTGAGCTCGAATTAACGTCACCTGCTTTTTAAGCTCACTCGCGGACGGACCCTCCCCCAGCGATAATACGACTGCGCTTGCCCCTAAGCCGATCAACATAATAACCAGCAACATTTCCAAAAGGGAGAAGCCGTATTTGCGCATTACTGAATATTCCAGTTACCAATATCGTCCTTCGTTCCTGGCTGTCCATCGGGACCATCTGAGAACACGTCAATATCACCATGTTCACCTGGCGAGCGCATTTGATAGGGATTTCCCCACGGATCATTGGGCAACCGACGAATATACCCACCATGGCGATAATCACGCGGAATAGGAGCACTCTGCGGTTTCTGCACCAGTGCTTTTAACCCCTGTTCAGTGGTTGGATACCGACCATTATCCAACTTGTACATTTGCAGAGCATTTTCGAGTGCAACCACATCGGCCTGCGCTTTTTTCTGGTCAGCTTTTTCTTTGTTTCCTAATAGATTAGGCACGATCAAAGTCGCCATCAAAGCGATAATCACCATTACAACCATCACTTCTAACAAAGTAAAGCCCTGCGTGTGACGTCGTTTGGGATATGGCTGAACCATCATTTTCTCCTGGATATGATTAACCGACCATATTATTCAGTGCCAAAATAGGCTGAATAATGGCCATTACGATAAATAACACGATTGCAGCCATGGTAATGATGAGCACAGGCTCAAAAATCGTTAATGCAATCGAGACCCGATAACTAAATTCGCGATCCTGAAAATCAGCTGCGCGAAGCAGCATCTGCTCCAGTTCACCGGTTTGCTCACCACTAGCGATCATCTGCAGCAACATGGGAGAAAAAAGTTGAGTCTGGCTTAACGTATCCAACAACGGATTCCCGTTGCGAACCGACTCGCTAGCGAGCGTAAGTTGCTCTCTGGCATGCATATTAGATAATACCTGCGAGGCAATTTGCATCGCTTCAACCAGTGGCACCGCACTGGCAGTTAAGATACTCAGCGTCCTGGCAAATCGCGCGGTTTGCTGTTCCAGAGCCACTTTGCCAATCAGGGGCAGACGCAAACTGTACCGGTGAAATTGCTTTCGTATCTCGGGTTTTTTCAACGCCATTTTAGCCGCCAAAATCGCAGCGGCAATAACTAGAAGTAGCCACCACCAATTCTGCGCCAGAGCATGGCTTAACCCCATGAGTACGCGAGTGGAAAACGGTAACTGCTGACCCATATAGACAAACTGCGCCACAATTTTCGGCACCACAGCAGTCAACAAAATGAAGATCACTGAAATCGAGACAACCACTAGAATTGCCGGATAAATAAGTGCTTGGAGCGTTTTCATACGGATCTGTTGGCGTTGCTCGATATAATCGGCCAGCCGATTCAAGACCAAATCAAGATGCCCAGTACGCTCGCCAGCTGCGACCATCGCTCGATAAAGGTCATCAAAAATACGGGGAAATCCCGCCATGCTTTCACTCAGAGAGAACCCTTGAGCAACTTGGCTGCGCAACTCAAAAACCAATGCTTTAATTTGATTCTTATTACTTTGATGGGCTACTGCTCGCAGAGATTCTTCAACCGGCAACGAAGCGGCAATTAACGTAGCGAGTTGGCGGGTTAACAATGCCAGATCGGCATACTTAATGGTACGTACTTTACGCCGCACAACACGGACATCGCGCTGCGCAGGCTCAGAGGTTGCTTCAATGGCAAGCGGTGTGAGCCCCTGCAGGCGTAGTTGCTGGCGAACTAAGCGCGCTGAATCACCATCAATGACGCCTTTTTTAGTCCGCCCTTTTTCATCAAGAGCCTGATACTGATAAGCAGCCATCAATGCTCCTCAATTGTCACACGCAAGACTTCAGCAATACTCGTTTGTCCAGATAATACTTTGCTCGCACCATCGGCGAGGATCCCTTGTGTATGTTTTCGAGCTTCTTCAAGCATTTTTTGTTCGCTAGCACCTTCATGGATCATCGCACGCAGCTTATCATTGGTAACAATCAGCTCATAGATCCCGGTGCGGCCCCGATACCCCGTTTGATTACAGTGGGTGCATCCTACAGGCTCGTAGACTTCGTGATGATGGTACTTGGCAACATCCAGATTGAATAATCGGCACTCTTTTTTGCTGAGCTGATGGGCTTTACGGCAATGTGGACATAAAACCCGCACTAAACGCTGCGCCAAGACGCCGAGCAATGACGATGATAATAAAAAGGGCTCGATACCCATATCACGCAATCGAGTCACCGCACCAATGGCTGTATTAGTATGCAAGGTTGATAATACTAAGTGGCCGGTCAAGCTGGCCTGAATGGCAATTTCAGCCGTTTCTAAATCACGAATTTCACCAATCATAACCACATCAGGATCTTGCCGCAGAATCGCGCGCAACCCGCGCGCAAAGGTCATATCGACTTTGCTATTGACCTGCGTCTGGCCCACGCCTTCGATATTGTATTCGATGGGATCTTCAACGGTCAGAATATTGCGCTCAGGGCTGTTAATAACATTAATCCCAGCATACAAGGTGGTACTTTTCCCTGACCCGGTCGGGCCAGTGACCAACAATATTCCATGCGGCTTAGCGAGCAATTCTTTAAGCTTATCGTGCTGTTTGTCGCTCATTCCTAAGTTGGCCAAACTCATGCCAGAACTTTGTTTATCGAGCAGTCGCAAAACCACTCGTTCACCAAAGCTCGACGGCATAGTTGAGACTCGTAAATCGACCGCTCGGCCACCAATGCGCAGTGAAATTCGGCCATCCTGAGGCAGACGTTTTTCGGCAATATCAAGCTTAGCCATAACTTTCACACGGGCGATTAACAGCGCCGCTAACTGACGTTTCGGACGAAGAATTTCTCGCAAAACGCCATCGATACGAAACCGAATCGACAAGGTCTTTTCAAAAGTTTCGATATGAATATCACTCGCCTGCTCCTTAATGGCCTCTGAAAGCATCGCATTCATCAGCCGAATAATCGGCGCATCATCATCCGATTCAAGCAAGTCTTCATCATCGGAAAACTCACCCGCGAGGGTATAAAAGTCCATCTCGCTGCCCAGATTTTCCATCAGCTCACGGGCCTGTGATGAATCGCGCTGATAATAGTCACTGAGTAGTTTTTCAAACTGTTGTTCACTGACTTTTTCAATCACAAAAGCACGACTAGCAATCCGCCGTACTTCCAGCACAACACCAGCAGAGAGCTCTCCGGCGCAGTAAAGAATATGCGTTGCAGAATCAAGCAGCACTAAGTTTTTCTTAGCAAAACCATAAGGTAAACGCACCACCACTGGCTGAGGACTCAACTCACTCATGCGTTAATCCCGGTGCCAAAGAATGCCCTGCGCCTGTTGATTTTTTCATTTTATTCATATACTTCTGAACAGCTTGTGGCACTTGTTCTTGGGTTCCAAATGTCGGTAAAACGGGCTGTTCATGACCGGGCAATAACATAATGCCTTGATCTTTACGATACAATTCCAGCGCTCGAATAGCCGTGTATTTACGAGCACTCAGGCTACCTGCTGTCTGGCTGTCACTGACAATAGTTGGCCGGATAAAAATCATCAGGTTGCGTTTGACCTGCTCACTCGATTTAGAACGGAACAACGCGCCCAGATACGGAATATCCCCCAGCAGCGGGACCTTACTCACACTTTGTTCGACTTCATTATCAATCAAGCCGCTTAACACCAGGGTCTGATTGTTGTTCACCAGCACAGTCGTATTAAGCTCGCGTTTGGAGAAAGTTACATCCACCGCGGTCTGACCATTCACCTTGGAGACTTCCTGCTTAATCTTTAACTGAACGGCATTACCGTCGTTAATCTGAGGCGTCACCGTTAGCTTAATCCCAACCTCTTTACGTTCAACGGTCGTAAATGGGTTGCTATTATCAGAACCAGTCGTTGAACCGGTTTTAATCGGCACTTCTTCACCCACTAAAAAAGATGCTTGTTGATTATCCAATGTGGTAATCGAAGGTGTTGCTAAGACATTGGTTCTCGAATCGGTTTTTGAAGCCTGAATCAGAGCGCCCCAACCGCCTTTATAAAACCCAACAATTGCCCCTTGTACCCCTGATAAAGCCGAGGCCAAATCACTGACATCCCCAGAGGATGAGGTCGAGGTACTGGTACCATTAGAGTTATAAGTGGTCGCGGTTGTGCTACGGGCATTAAAAATCCCTTGCGCCACAGAACTCACCGGAACACTCGAGCCATTGCTAAACTGAGTCCCGCCCCCAGGAGTCACCCACTGCACGCCTAAATTGGCACCTGAGGTATCAGCCACTTCAACGATCATCGCTTCCACATGCACCTGTGCCCGACGAATATCGAGTTGGTTAATAACTTTACTCAGCGAGCGCATCGTTTGCGGTTTGGCGGTAATCACCAATGAGTTAGTGTCATCAAACGCTTCAATAGAAAAATTGCTATCACTGCCGCTCGTGCTAGCACTTTTACCGCCTTTGGCTTTGTTCTGCTGTTCATTAATGGTTTGACTAACACCTTTTAGCACTTTAACGAGATCTTTAGCATGGGCGTATTTAAGATAAAACACCCGGGTATTGCCATAGGATTGCAGCTCGCTATCCAGCTGATTAATCAGATGCGCGATACGAGCACGTGCTTTGGGATTGCCTGAAATTAATACGCTGTTAGTGCGCTCATCGGCCACGACAGAGGGCACCAGTGAACTTGGCTGATCACGAGTGTCCGTTTTACTTAGCACCGAATCAACGACGCGAACGATTTCACTGGCTGCGGCATATTTTAACCGAACCACATCCACATGTTGATCATCTGACTGATCGACCTGATGGATAATCTCAACCATGCGGTTAACAACCGCCGCTCGGCCGGTAATCATCATGACATTTGATGGCGCATAGTGGATCACATTACTACTGCCGCTGGCATCACTTAACTGGCGAAGAATCGGTGTCAGTTCTTTGACCGAAACATTACTCACCGGCACAATTCGGGTAACCATCTCATCCCCTTGCCCCGGATGCTTCGCTGATGCTAACGGAATCGCTGCAGATTTAGCCGTTTGCGCAGGCACTACTTTAATCACGCCATCCGGCATATCCACAGTCGCTAACCCATAGACCTGTAATACGTTCAGGAAAAACTGATAATACTGTTTTTCGCTGAGCATATTGTAACTACGAACGTTTACTTTGCCGTGAATGGATGGATCGATAATAATCGTTTTATGAAGATTTCGTCCCACCGTATTAATAAATTCAGTGATATCAGTTTGTTTAAAATTGGCTGAATAGTCTGCGGCCATCACTGGAATCGACACCAGCAGCCAAACGCCAATGAACAGAGCCTGACAAAGTGCCTTTGTTCCCTTTTTCATCTAAAACTGAATCTCCTACATCTAATTAGGTGGGAAAATGAATCGTAATGGTTCTGCGCATTCCATGGCGAATCACAATCACCTGGCATTCGGTTGCATTATTGAGCTGTCGAAACATTTTAATGACGCCTCGGGGCTCATTTAAAGCTTGTCCATTCATCGATACCGCCAGATCGCCACTTTGCAGCCCTAACTGATTAAACAGTTTTGGGTCAGGTCCGGGAAAGAGCTCATAACCGAGTAATTTTTGTCCCTGATAAGTCGGTTTAATACTGATATAGCGATTGAGCTTGGCCGGATTTTGAAAAATGTCAGCGAGTGACGGGATCGCTACAGCTTTTTCACTTGACGGCAACGCATTTGATTTCACCGGCGCAGACATTTGAGCGCTGTGCTCGCTATCAGGCAAATAGAGCTGTTCATCATGCCCCTTACGAGTAATCACAACATGGTCTGGATACACCCGTTTTAGTGTGGCTTGAGTCCCTTCAATTCTCTCACCTTGTCCATACACATGCTGTTGGCCCGACCGAGCTATGACCGCCAACGCCTGAGATGGGTCGTTGCTATAAAGCACACCAACTAAGGTGATCGGTAACTGCGTGTTAGGTAAAGCCCCGGGACGACTAACCCCTGACGCTTGACCAAACAAATGAATAGCCAAAAGATCATTAAATGGCGGTATATCTGCTGAGTGGGCACCTATCGAACTATTTAATGAAAGTGACGAAGCACTATCTTGTGGCCACAACTTCCAACTGAGCAAGGCGAGCTGATAGCATCCCAGAATGATCAAACAGCAACTAAATACGGCAAAAGCTTTGGCACGTACCTGCTCCTTGCTAAACCACAATGCTATTTGATTCAACTGATTCATCTTCTTAATACTTTTATCTCGTGCAAGCTATGACTGTCTTAAAGCGCTTAAGTTCAGCGCAACTTACACTCAGAAATGTAAATTAATTACGCAGATACTCTTATTATGCGCAGGTTGCCCAATGTTCAAAGCTCAGTCAAGGTATATCTATGGATTGTTAAACCTTAATCATAGACTGCAAATAGTTTCATTATTATACAGAAAACATCCAATTCATTATTATGCAGCAAACATCCAAATGGTTTAATAGTAAAATACGGTAAAAGTGGCCCAGAACATCTTAAATCCAGCTGCGAGGGTGCTCACAAACCTGTTATAATGGCGTTTTAACAATGCGAGTTTGTCCGATGACACAATCCAGTAAAATTCGCTTGGACAAATGGCTCTGGGCGGCCCGATTTTATAAAACCCGTTCATTGGCAACGGATGTCATCCAAGGTGGAAAAGTGCACTATAATGGCCAGCGCTGCAAACCTAGTCGCATTGTTGAAATAGGGGCCACAATTAGCCTATGGCAGGCCAATGAGCAACGAGAAGTAATTGTCAAAGCACTCAGTGAAAAGCGTGCCAATGCAACGATTGCGCAAACGCTCTATGAAGAGACTGAGCAGAGTATTGCCAAACGGCAATTGCATCAGGAGCAACGTAAACTGTCCCCCAAACCACTGGCACCACAGCGGCGCCCCGATAAAAAACAACGCCGGCAAATTATTCAGTTTAAACACCAACACACAGGTGAGTAAATCATGGCTCAAAGCGATACCTTATACCGCTATATTTTTGAAGATTACCAGGTCCGTGCTGAGCTGGTGCAACTTAATGAAACACTACAAACGATTTTGTCTCAGCGAGATTATCCACCCGCGATCCGCACCATTCTTGCTGAGCTGCTAGCGGCAACTAGCTTATTGACCGCAACACTGAAATTTGAAGGGGACATCACCGTTCAGTTGCAAGGCACTGGAACACTGCATTATGTTGCGATCAATGGCAATAACCAGCAACAAATGCGCGGTGTCGCCCGTTGGGATGAAACCAGCTACCAAGATAGCGACGTGTTATCAGAGCTGGTCGGTGACAATGCTCGATTGGTGATCACCATTGCTCCGGCCAATGGCGAGCGTTATCAAGGCATTGTGGCTTTAGCCGAAGAAGGCGTAGCAGCTTCCATTGAAAACTACTTTGCTCAGTCTGAACAGCTCCCCACCCATTTATGGTTGTTCTTTCAAGATGATAAAAAATCACCTTGCTGTGCTGGGTTACTGATTCAGCAACTGCCAGTGAAAGCCCATGAATTATCGAACGATTATCAGCATATTTATGAGTTAACCCGAACGGCTACCGCACAGGAAATTTTTACCTTACCTGCCGAACAAATGCTTTATCGACTCTATCACCAAGAAAAAGTACGTTTATTTGATCCTCAACCGGTTGAATTTGCTTGTACTTGCTCAAAAGAACGTTGTCAGGCAGCACTCTTTTCAATGCATGAAGATGAACTTCTAAGTATCTGTGAAGAGCAAGGTGCAATTGCCATGCACTGCGAATTTTGTGGCAGCGAGTATCGCTTTGATAAAAATGCTATTACCGAACTCTTCCACGGAGCAGCTAACCAACCAAAAACTCATTAATTTTTTTAACATCAAGGCAGCATTTGCTGCCTTTTTATATTGTTATAACGACGCGTTTATTTGAAGCATTTCGCAATAATCCTCATTACTACGAAGCCTTGCAAATAAACAAGTTGCTTTCAGCTATAACTATATAACAATAGTTATGGTCACTAAAACCTCCCCTACATGGAGCTTTAATTATGAACGAACACCATGATCGGCTTAAACAAGATTTGCAACATTATGGCATCAAAAATATAACCGAAATTGTCTATAATCCTAGTTACGAACAATTGTTCGATGAAGAAACTAAGCCTGACTTGGCTGGCTATGAACGTGGTAAAGAAACCAATCTGGGGGCCGTAGCCGTTGATACTGGCATATTTACTGGCCGTTCACCAAAAGATAAATACATTGTTGACGATGATGTCACTCGGGACACTGTATGGTGGAACAACCCACACTCTAAAAATGATAATAAACCCATTAGTCCAGACGTTTGGGATGAGCTTAAAGAGCTGACAGTTGATGCACTAAGTGCTAAACGACTGTTTGTCGTAGATACCTATTGCGGAGCTAATGAAGACTCACGCCTATGTGTTCGTTTTGTCACCGAAGTCGCCTGGCAAGCCCACTTCGTCAAAAACATGTTTATCCGCCCCGATGACTCAGAGTTAGCGACTTATAAACCTGATTTTGTGGTCCTCAATGCTTCGAAAACAACCAATCCGAACTGGCAAAGACAAAATTTACACTCAGAAAACTACACTGTCTTTAATCTCACCGAACGGATGCAACTCATCGGTGGAACTTGGTATGGCGGCGAGATGAAAAAAGGGATTTTTTCCATGATGAACTATTATCTCCCGCTAAACGGTATTGCAGCCATGCACTGTAGTGCTAACCGCGGCCAATCTGGCGATGTAGCCGTATTTTTCGGTTTGTCAGGGACAGGGAAAACTACCTTGTCGACCGATCCTAAACGCGCACTGATTGGTGATGATGAGCATGGTTGGGACGATGATGGCGTATTTAACTTTGAAGGTGGGTGCTACGCCAAAACGATTCATTTAAGCGAGCAAGCCGAGCCAGATATCTACCACGCGATTCACCGGGATGCGTTGTTGGAAAATGTAGTGGTGGATGATCAAGGAAATATTGATTTTGACGATAGCTCAAAAACGGAGAATACTCGCGTTTCATACCCTATCTATCATATTGATAACATCGTTAAACCCGTTTCAAAAGCAGGTCATGCGCAGAAAGTCATTTTCTTAACAGCCGATGCCTTTGGCGTACTCCCTCCGGTTGCCAAACTAAACGATGAGCAAACTCAATATCACTTCTTATCTGGATTTACAGCCAAACTGGCGGGTACTGAACGCGGGATTGATAAACCGACCCCAACATTTTCAGCCTGTTTTGGCGCGGCCTTTTTAACCCTGCATCCCACTCAGTATGCTGAAGTTCTGGTCAAACGCATGAAAGCTAGCGGTGCAACAGCCTATCTGGTCAATACAGGTTGGAATGGCACTGGGAAACGGATCTCAATTGCAGATACACGAGCCATCATCGATGCCATCTTGGCAGGAGAGCTAGATGACGCTGAAACACAAACTCTGCCAATCTTTGAGTTAGCCATCCCCACCCATCTCAATGGTGTCGATGCTAACATTCTTGACCCTCGTTGTACCTACGACGACCCAGCTCAATGGCAAGAAAAAGCGAGCGATCTAGCTAAACTGTTCGTCGATAATTTCCATCAGTACACCGATGAACAAGCGGGCAAAGATCTGGTAAAAGCCGGCCCAAAACTTGACTAAATAGTGACACACCAACTGGGAATCCTCCCAGTTGGTTTTTCCTCAGACTGCGTTACCAAATATCTTTTTTGTATTGGCCCGCCACATTTTCAAGTAGCGTCGGGTCAAACTCAGGACGTTTTATGCCCTCTTTTCGCTGTCGCTCGTAATCCTCAAGCACAAAAAATGCCACCGGAGCTAAGAAAATAATGGCAATTAAGTTGGTTGTTGCCATCAATCCCATGGCAAAATCCGCCAGATTCCAAACAAATTTAAGATCAGCTACAGAACCAATATACACCATCGCGATCACGGCAATTCGTAACGTCCAGATTGCCACTTTAGGATGACCTTTAAACAAATAGCCGATGTTGATCTCGCCATAAGCATAGTTGCCAATAATCGAGGTAAAGGCAAACAAGAAGATCGCGATCGCCACAAAATAGGTTCCGAATACACCGAGATGTTCCGTCATTGCCTGCTGAGTGAGTTGGATCCCTTCAATCTTCTGCCCCAAACCACCACTTAGCAATTTGTCATACACCCCAGAGAGAAGAATCACTACCGCAGTACAGCTACAGATCACCAGCGTATCGATAAAGACCCCAAAAGCTTGCACCAACCCTTGTGATGCCGGATGGCTCACCGTTGCGGTAGCGGCCATGTTAGGCGCCGAGCCCATCCCCGCTTCGTTAGAAAATAGCCCCCGACGAATACCATTTTCCATAGCGATTTTCACCGAATAACCAACGGCGCCACTGACCATAGGTCCGTAGCCAAAGGCACTTTTAAAGATAAGCGCTAACATCGCAGGAACTTGACCAATATTCGCGAGCAGAATATAAACGGCTACCAACAAATATAGCGTGGCCATCACTGGCACAATTTTCTCAGCGGTTCTCGCCACAGAACGCACCCCGCCAATAATGATCAAGGCGGTTAACCCAGCCAAGACAATTCCAGTGACATAGGTTGGAATAGCGAATGCACCTGTCATTCCTTGGGCTATGGTATTGGCTTGCGCTCCATTAAAGGCAATACCATAAGCAATCAGCAAGAACACGGCGAACACAATACTCATCCATCGATGCCCCAATCCGCGCTCAATATAATAAGCGGGTCCCCCACGGAACGAACCATCCCGGTGCGGTTCTTTATAAACCTGGGCCAAGGTGGATTCAATAAAGGCTGTTGCTAATCCCACCAACGCAGTCATCCACATCCAAAAAATGGCCCCTGGGCCACCGGCCCACAATGCAATCGCAACGCCCGCTAAATTCCCGGTACCCACACGAGAGGCCAAAGATGTCGCAAAGGCCTGAAATGCACTAATCCCTGTTTCTCCAGCCGCTCGTCGCTGGAAGGTGATTTTCATCATATGTCCCAACAGGCGAAACTGCATAAAGCGGGTAAACAACGTAAATAAGATCCCCGCCCCTAACAGTAGATACACGAGAATATAGGTCCAGATAAAGTGACTTATCGGGTCCATAAACCAGTGAATAGCGTTCTCGATCTGGTTAAAATCCATAGTTTTTGCTCTCCAAAAAATGACCTGTTGACAACTGAATCAGCCGTCAGGTTTTTATGATATTTTTATTAGCGCAAGCTGACCTTATGTCCCATAAACATAGACACAAGAGACTAAACCAGAGCCCAAAAAAGGCTCAAAAAATTCAGCTTACATTGAGGTTTATATTTTTTCGCCTAACTTAGGCGGGGCAGTTTACACGATATATGTAAAAATCGTAGGTCTTTTGCATGATATGACCATTTGACATAGCGAACAATAACTGCAAATCACTGATGATTCATTAATTTACGCTACAGTTCAAAACTAATTAAAACTTTTAGCTGTTTTAGCGATATTTATAGATAAAAGCTCTATTTTTACATTTGTGAGATTTCTCTTACAGATAACTCAGTTGTCATACTTTACCTCACAAGATTATATAACAGCGAGCATCACTACTATTTATTATACGCCGGCACTGCTATAATACGCTTCCGATTCCCCCATCGGACCTTAGGATCACATCATGACCAACCCGCTTTTTCATCGGCATATTATTTCAATTACCGATTTAACTCGCGCGGAGCTGGAATTGATCATCGACACTGCAAGTCGACTCAAAGCCTCTCCCCAACCAGAATTGTTAAAAAATAAAGTCGTAGCTAGCTGCTTTTTCGAAGCTTCAACCCGAACCCGTTTATCATTTGAGACCGCAGTCCATCGTTTAGGGGGCAGTGTTATTGGCTTCCCTGATGGCAGTAACACATCGATGGATAAAAAAGGTGAAACACTGGCAGACTCAGTCAGAATCATCTCTTCATATAGCGATGCGTTCTTTATGCGCCATCCCCGCGAAGGCGCCGCGCGGCTAGCGAGTGAATTTTCCAGCGTGCCAGTCATCAACGGTGGCGATGGCTCTAACCAACATCCGACCCAAACCCTGTTAGACCTCTTTAGCATTTATGAAACACAAGGGACATTAGAAGGGCTGAAAGTCGCCTTTGTGGGCGATTTAAAATATGGTCGGACAGTTCATTCACTGGCACAAGCGCTCTCTGTGTTTGGCTGCGAACTGCACTTTATCGCACCTCCTGCGCTCGCAATGCCCGACTACCTAATTGATGAGCTCACCGAAAAGGGCATCGATTGTCATTTCCATCAGAATATTGAAAACGTGATTGATGATTTAGACATTCTGTATATGACCCGAGTACAAAAAGAGCGTTTCGATGAAACCGAATATCAATATATTCGCTCGGCATTTGTGCTGGAAGCCAGCATGCTCAAGTCGGTAAAAGAAAACTTAAAGATCCTACATCCATTGCCGCGAGTCGATGAAATTAATGTCAATGTCGATCAAACCCCATATGCCTACTATTTTGAGCAGGCCCGTAATGGCGTGTTTGCCCGTCAGGCACTCTTAGCTTTGGTTCTGACTAACCACTTTGGAGCGTAACAATGGAAAAAAAATTACAAGTTGAAGCCATTGAACATGGGACAGTGATTGACCACATTCCAGCCGGTCAGGGGATCAAAATTTTACGCTTCTTGCAGTTAGCGGATGCAAATCGCCGCTTAACGATTGGTCTAAACCTGCCAACTCATAATGATCAGGCCAAAGACCTCATCAAAGTTGCAGAGACCATCTTAACCGCCGAACAGGCCAACCAGCTGGCATTGTTTGCTCCGACGGCAACCATTAACGTGATTGAAAATTATACGGTTGTGGATAAGTTTCAGGTCACTCAACCCAAATCAATCCGAGGGGTATTTCAATGCCCAAACAGCAACTGCATCACCCACACAGAAATGGTTCCGAGCCATTTTCTAGTACAGGCCAGCAACACCGACCAGGTAAAATTGAAGTGTCATTACTGCGAGAAAAGCTTTGCAACGAGTCTATTTAATGAACTCAAAAACGGTTAGTTAGAGTGCAAATTAGTGACTACTGACTGACGACAAGTTGGGCCAAGTAAATTGCGCTTGGCCCTTCATGAGAGGAGTAATAACTGACCCGCAATTGGCTTCCATCAAGCCACGCGAGTCCAGCGTAACTGGTATCTCCAGCGGATGGCAGCGCTAAAACTTCAATGATTTCACCGCGTTCAATATCAATCCGACAAATACTCGTACGAAACGGCTCAAACAATCGCACGACCGCCAACAGCGGTTGATCCGGGCGATAATAAGTTAACACCGGCCCGCCAATCCGGGTATCCAGTATTTGCCACTGCCAATGCAGATATGGCGGCTCGCTCTGTCCCAGCATTGCGCGCGGATCTTTCCCATCACGACGCAACAAACAATACATGCGCTGTTGTGGCGACAAGCACAACCCCGTTTCATTCGGATAACCATCGACAATCTGATTTTCATTCAATGGGTTATCTAACAATAATTGAGAACTAAAATCCTGCTGGATCTGATAAAATTTAAGTGTATTTGGATGCTGATAAGCAAATCCATAACTCCGCTCAGTGCAGCCCTGCAGCCGCCACAACCACTGGTCTGGTTCAGCTAGCAACGCCACTTGCTGCCAGTGATTTTGCTCAAACTGATATAAAACGGAGTACAACTGCTTGCCTTCAACCCGCGCACAATTGAGCAATAACGCACCACCGACCGAAACAGAAAACTTTGGATCTCTTAAATCCCCAGCGGCTCGAATCACTGCATTTTCACACCAGCCATCTTGGGTTTGCACCATCACGATAATCACTCCATCTTGACGGTGATGACTGGAGGCGCTTCGATAAGCCAGCCAAAGTCGCCCTGCAAAATAGACTAAATCAGTAAATGCCAGATGAAGTGCGGGATCTTTAGCAATGCAATCCAGCTGTTTAAGCGTGATATTCATTCATTAAGATGCTTTTATTGTGTTTATTGCGAATAATTAAACGCCTCGGAACCACTTCCAGCCCACTTTGATAATCGCCATCCAATGCTTTTAAGACGATGTTAATCGCTTTTTCAGCAATAATCGGCATCTGCTGTGTCAAGCTGTTTACCGGATGAGTCAGTAAATCTAATAAGCGATTATTCCCAAATGTAGCCAACGTCAGCTTGTTAAGCCATTCGGGGCGCTGAACTAACTGCGAAAGCCCCCCATCAAGCAGCACATAGGCGGTCGTTAAAATAAGGTCGGGTTTAAACTCCAAAGCCCTATTCATCATCACCGCCCCCTGTTCTTGGCTAAAATGATGACCATAGAAAAACTCATAATCGGCATGGGGAAGATTTTCTTTAAGCGCCTGACAGGCTCCAGCTTCACGCTCACTGGAGACTTGCAGTTGCGGCAGCGCGCCAATAATCGCCACTCGATGCATGGACTCATTCAGGCTCGATTGCATTAACGCCGCCGCTCCCTTGCGGTTTTCGCTGGTAATGTTGGCGAATAGCTGTGGATCAAGCCACCGGTCCAGAGCGACGATCGGTTTACCAGAATTTAATAACTTCGGATAAAAATCATTATCAGGAGGTAAACTACTGGCAACCAACAGTGCATCAACCCCTCGGGCAACCAGACTTTGTACCAGATGGATCTCGACCTCGGGTAAATCATCACTACAACAGATAATCAGCTGATAACCACGCTCTCGAGCACTTTGCTCCAGATGCTTGGCCAACTTAGCATAGCTGGGGTTTTCCAGATCGGGCACAATGCACCCCAGTGAGCGGCTACTGCCAGAGCGCAGTTGTGCGGCACTTTGATTAGGTTGATATTTATACTGCTCAACCACCGCCATTACCCGTGCGACAGTCTTGTCACTAATGCGATATTGCTGAGCTTTGCCATTGATAACAGCACTGGCAGTCGTTCGCGAGACTCCGGCTAACAACGCAATTTGAGCAAGTTTCATGGACACACCTCAATTTGATCCGGCTCACAACCTAGAAAAAAAAACAAAAATAGCTATTGCATCAAATGCTGACACGATTCAGCATACCTCATAATTATTTTGTCCCAAACAGATTGGGGCTAAAAAAACTTTTGATAGTGTGGGTTTTTTCAAAATATAGAACTAAGTCACACTTTCTCTTTTTTACCCAACGGCTGAATCGTTTTAGCTAAGCTAAAGTCAAACAGCGACAACGAGCAAAAGGAATCGAGTATGCTGAAAATTCATACTGACAATATCTCACTAGGTGCTAGCGCAGCAGATAAAACGGCAGCGATTCGCCTAATTGCAAACAAACTGAGCGATGCTGGTTTTGTCAAGAGCGGTTACGTTGATGGCATGTTAGCTCGAGAACAACAGTCAAGTACCTATCTGGGAAATGCAATCGCGATTCCTCATGGTACAACCGATACCCGCGACCAAGTTGAACAGACTGGCCTGCAACTCGTGCAATTTCCACAGGGCGTTGACTGGGGCGAAGGCAATATCGTTTATCTCGCCATCGGGATTGCTGCCCAATCGGATGAACATTTGACGATTTTGCGCCAGTTAACTCGGGTACTCGACCAAGATAACCTCGATAAAAAGCTTAAAGATGTCACTGATCCTCAGGTCATTGTTGATTTGCTCAGTGGCAACGCATCGCTGAAATTTGACACTGATTGCATCGTTCTTGATTTCCCAGTTTCTAACTTAATACAGTTACAGGCGGTGGGAGCCGGACAGCTCAAACAGACCGGAATTATTGGCGATCAAGGCATCACTGAATTGATGAGTGCTACACCTACACCACTGAATGATGGCGTATTACTCAGCTCATCCAGTCAAGATGTGCAAACCAGTGGCATTAGTATCATCCGTGCTCAGCAACCATTTGATCATGATGGGCTCAAAGTGCAGACACTCATCAGCGTTGCTACTAAAGATGACAAAGCGAAACCGGTACTAGAAAAATTGGTTGAACTGCTCAATAACAATCAGCTATCTAAACTTAACGAAGCCAAAGACAACAATGAGTTACTGTCGCTGTTAAGCGATAATACAGCACCTGCTCAAGCCTCTGACGCACCAGCTCAGGATCTCCCAGAAGGGGCAGAGCAAGAGGTGGTTAAACTGAAAAACCCTCATGGCTTACATGCTCGTCCTGGCGCGGTTCTGGTCAAAGCGATCAAAGAATATGATGTAAAAATTACTGTTGAAAACCTCACCGAAGGGACCGGTCCCGTGAATGGTCGCAGCCTGATGAAGGTCATCGGCCTAGGAGCCCAATACAACCATGAACTGCGCTTTACCGCTGAAGGTGAAAACGCCCGCCAAGCTCTGGATCATATCAAAGAAGCCATCAATGCTGGTTTAGGAGAGAAGCTATGAGGGTCGCAACGATAACCCTAAATCCAGCTTTAGACCTTACAGGCCAGCTCAACACGTTGACAGTTGATAGCGTGAATCTTATCGATCAGGCCAGCCTGACGCCTGGAGGGAAAGGGATTAATGTGGCCCGAGTACTCAGCGATCTGGGCACTAAATCAACGGTCAGCGGTTGGTTAGGCGATGAAAACCAAGACCCATTTGTTCATCTGTTTGAGCAAATTGATGCCAGAGACGAATTTTTGCGACAAAGAGGAACAACGCGAACAAATGTAAAATTAGCCGAAATCAATGGCCGCGTGACCGATATTAATTTCCCCGGCATGGCCATCGACCATCAGGCTGTTCAACAGATGGAGAAGAAACTCACCGAGTTAGTCGCTGATCACCAGTGGTTCGTGCTCGCAGGAAGCCTCCCTCGCGGCGTGAGCCCAACTCTTTATCAGCGTTGGATTGAGTTACTCAACAAGCAAGGTGCTCGTGTCATATTTGATAGCAGCGCAGATGCACTCAATTATGGACTTGAGGCTGCACCTTATTTGGTTAAGCCAAACGAGCATGAACTTGCTCAATGGATTGGCCATGAACTTAACGATGAGAATGAAATCATTAAAGCGGCACGCCAGCTCATCAACAAGGGAATTACCCATGTGTTGGTCTCGCGCGGCAGTGATGGCGTTATTTGGGTAACGGAGCAACAAGTTGTTAAAGCTAAGCCACCTAAAATGAATGTTGTCAGTACCGTTGGAGCAGGAGATTCTATGGTTGCAGCAATGACCCATGCTCTCACTCAGGGCTGGGATGTAACCAAGAGCGTCACTTATGCCACAGCAGTTTCAGCATTGGCTGTAACACAGGTTAGCGTCGGCATCGGCGATCAAAGCAAACTCGAGTCGTTAATTGAGCAAATACAACTTAGTGAATTGCCTAATACGTGAGGAGCCAAAGGATGAAAATAGCCATTATTACCGCCTGCCCTGCGGGTGTCGCCACAAGCTTTATGGCAGCAAGACGCTTAGAAGAAAAGGCGAAAAAACAAGGTATTGAAACATTAGTTGAGTGTCATTCTAATGTTGAACCCGTTCAGTTATTAACCGCCGAACAGCTCGCTCAGTGCGATAAGGTGATTCTAGCTGTTCCGCAAAATCACAATGTGGATTTATCCCGATTAAACGGGCTAAATGTTGTTTTAAGCAGTATTGATACAATTTTAGCTGACCCTCAGGCAGTACTTGATAGTGATGCAAAATCATTTGAAGCACCGCAACAGGTCGCACCAGCACAAAGTTCGGATCATCTTAATGTGGTTGCCGTAACAGCCTGTCCAACAGGTGTTGCGCATACCTTCATGGCTGCCGAAGCCCTCGAACAAGCTGGGCAACGTCGTGGCTGGACAATTAAAGTTGAAACTCGCGGCAGTGTTGGCGCCAAAAATCAACTTACAGATGATGAAATTGCCAACGCAGACTTAGTGATTCTGGCAACCGATATTGAAGTAGACCGATCACCATTTGCCGGTAAAAAAGTTTATCACTGTTCAACTGGCTCAGCATTGAAGAAAACTCAACAGGTACTGGATGACGCAGTCGCAAATGCTACTGTTCAGTCTGGCTCATCCTCTGGTGCCGCAACGAGCGGTGGTAGCGGTAAAAAAGAAAAATCAGGGCCTTACAAACACTTGTTAACAGGTGTGTCATTCATGCTGCCAATGGTCGTTGCCGGTGGTTTGCTGATTGCGATTTCATTTATCTTTGGGATCCATGCGTTTGAACAAAAAGGCACTCTAGCTGCAGCATTAATGGATATTGGTGGCGGAACAGCCTTTAAACTGATGATCCCAGTGCTCGCCGGTTATATTGCTTACTCAATTGCTGACCGTCCTGGCTTAACCCCTGGTATGATTGGTGGTTTACTCGCAAGCACTCTCGGTGCCGGGTTTATCGGTGGTATCATTGCTGGTTTCCTCGCAGGTTACACGGCTAAGTTTTTTGCTACAGCCATTAAATTGCCAGAAAGTGTTGAATCACTGAAACCAATTTTGATTATTCCTCTGCTTGCCAGCGCAGTTACCGGCCTTGTCATGATCTACGTCGTGGGCAAACCTACTGCGGCTCTGATGGAAAGCATGACTCACTTCCTGAAAAACATGGGCTCAGCAAACGCAATTTTGTTGGGGATCGTTGTAGGATTGATGATGTGCTTTGACTTGGGTGGCCCAATTAACAAAGCGGCCTATACCTTTGGTGTTGGCTTGTTAGCCTCTCAGACTTATGCGCCAATGGCTGCAATTATGGCTTCAGGTATGGTTCCTCCTCTGGGTATGGCTATCGCTACCGTGATTGCCCGCCGGAAGTTCAGCAAAGCAGAAACCGAAGCTGGTAAAGCCGCATTTGTGCTAGGACTGTGCTTTATCACTGAAGGCTCAATTCCATTTGCTGCACGAGATCCATTACGCGTAATACCAGCCAACATGATTGGGGGCGCAATTACAGGCGCGCTATCAATGTACTTTGGATGTAAACTGATGGCTCCGCATGGTGGTATCTTCGTTCTAGCGATTCCACATGCAATCAATCACGTCCTGCTTTATTTAATCTCAATTGTAGTCGGTGCTGCAGTAACAGGTATTATTTATGCCTTCTTCCGCAAACCAGATACCACTTCAATTGCCAAACCTGCAAGCGGGTCAATTATTTAACCTTCGCTTTAATAGCCTGAGCTCACGCTCAGGCTATTGTTTCCACCTTAAATCTGTACAAAGTCCACCAATTAATTCATGATTAAAGTTAAGGTTATTACCTTAATGGAGTTTTTTCATGGTGATGATGGATCCGCTTGAGCAGATGCTACGCATTGATTTGCGACAATATCATGGTCAATCTGACTTACTAAGCTATGACCTCGAACAATTAGCCAGCCACTATCAACATCCGGTTCAGGTATTGGATGAGCTTGCTCACCAACTCAAACTCGATAGTAACGCACTGCAACGCCAATTTGGCCGTGTATTATTTCAGTATCTGCTTGAACAACACCCTGATCTGCTCGATAACGCCAAAGACTGCTTCGAGCTTTTCAGTCACCCTGATACCCCCTTACAACTTGAAATCGGTCATATTTATGCTGACAATCCCCCGCCCCGCTTCACAGTGGTTCAATGGCAACCCCCAACATTATTAGTGTTCGATTATCAATCCTCGTTACCTTTTGCTCATGTTTGCCATGGTTTTCTAAAAGCCTGTAGCAACTACTTTGCCGAACCAATCGCCATTCACCAACAATTGATTGATGGTGCTTTAAACCATGCCCGTTTTACGATGGGAGCACCTAATTAACGCATGACTCTGAATGAATCATATAATATTCGCCATAAAGATAGTGAACAATTAAATTGTGTGCTATCTTTATAATTACTAGATATCACAACATGAACGATGCGATGTATCAGCACGATTTACAGAGTCAATTGAAGGTGCTTGATATTGCCTCACAAGTAGATTTCGTGTGCGCTTAAACCATGGGCTCTAATAAAGAGATAAGTATTGAGTCATGAGTAAGCCCTTTCAACATTGGGAAGGCAATGATTTGAGCACTTAATCACCAAGGCACGGCATTTTCGGATACAGATGACCGATGCTTAGGCCAATCAATGTGAGCGGCCAAAGCTTGCTAAGCGGCGCAAAGAGTTCATTTATTAACACCATGCTTAAACCCAGCGAAAGAAGCTGATTTTAGGTAGAACATTTAAAACAGAGTTATATCCTATATATTCAGGAGAATAAACGATGACCATTGAAAAAGTACTTTACCAGACCAGCGTAACCACCACCGGCGGCCGCGAAGGGCACTCCAGCTCAGAAGACGGCGCATTAGATTTAAATCTTGCAACGCCTAAAGAACTCGGTGGTAAAGGGGGTAACGGCACAAACCCTGAACAACTATTCGCAGCTGGTTATTCAGCCTGCTTTTTAAGTGCGATGCAGTTGACCGCATCTCGCGCAAAAGTAGCACTCCCCGCCCAGACTAAAGTGACAGGTAAGGTGGGGATCGGCTCTATCGGTGAAGGGTTTGGTATCGAGGTTGAATTAGTAGTCGATATCCCAGGAGTCGAACACAGTATTGCACAAAATATCATCGATAAAGCCCATGAGATCTGCCCTTATTCAAATGCAACTCGCGGTAATATTGACGTAACACTGACGGTTGCGGAATAAAACCTAGGGACTTTTTTATAGGTGGTTCGTTAACAGTTTACAGGCTCCAAAGCCTGAATGAATACTGTCATTCATTGTCACGACTTACATGGCTTCTGTAACCGCTGTTATTAAGCATAGAAGCCATCTTAACTTACTTTAAGCCCACGCTTCACAGCTAAAACACAACGAAACCATAGCAATTGATAGCTTGAGCATTCTATCTCATCATTGTCTGATGCCATCGCGCCTACCCATCACCACCAGTAAAGACTCAAAACCAGGAATATCAGGTGTTATCTGTGTCCACTGCGATTTTTGGTTAGCGGTGTTTTGAACTCGCTTGAAAAAACACCAGCTTAGTAAATCATAAAATGTGATTACCATCATATTAATCTAATGAATATCGCTAAATTGTTTGAGGTTCATCTGGTATTTCATTTTTGTAAATTGAATAAAATTTCTACTTAACATTAACTTACGGGACAAATTGCTTCGGGCATGTAACTGGTAAAGCAGGCAGGACCCAGACGAGTGAACAGACACTAGTGTTCACTCGTTTGGGTCTTTTTTTTGCTTAAATAAAACGCAAAGGCGATGTGTTATGGATTACATAAAAACTGCAGAGGGAATACTCCAACAGATTGGAGGGAAAGAGAATATTTCTCACCTGACTCACTGCTCGACAAGAGTTAGGCTGACCCTTGTTGATGATTCTTTAGCCGATTATAAAGCACTGGAATCTGTTCCAGGGGTGATTGGCGTGAGAAATACCGGGCAGTGTCAGATCATTATCGGTAATGAAGTGATCGAGGTCTATGACGCGCTTAGAGAGCTTGTCGGCGATACCACTGGCTCGCAAGGTGCTCAAGAAAATAAGAAATGGTCAGCCGTAGTGCTCGATTTCGTCATTAGTATCTTCCAACCGCTCATTCCCGCCATGGCCGGTGGTGGCGTATTAAAATCATTACTGCTTCTTTTGGTTAGCGTTGGATGGATGGAGAAAGGGTCAACGGCCTATGCCATACTCGATGCTATCGGGAGTGCGCCGCTCTATTTTCTGCCAATTTTAGTTGCCATCACAACGGCGATGAAGCTCAAAGTCAATGTTATCGTAGCGGTATCTGCAGTTGGCGCTTTGCTTATCCCGAGTATGACGAAGCTGCTTGCCTCTGGCGCGGTGGTTTTTGAAATATCACTTCAGAATGTTCCGTATGCATATCAGGTGTTTCCTGCGATTTTAACCGTGTTATTTTATTCTCAAATGGAACGTCTGGTGACGCGTTACGCACCTAAATCAATACGGGTCTTTTTCGTGCCACTCGTCTGTTTAGCGGTGACCGTTCCGGTTACCTTATTGCTGCTAGGCCCCTTGGGATATACCGTCGGGACAGGTATGTCTACTGTCATTCTTGCTATTTTTCATACGCTGGGATTTGTTGCGGTTGCCTTATTGGCTGCCATTCTACCTTTTATGATAGCGACAGGAATGCATAAGGCGATGATCCCTTACGCTGTTAACGCTATGAGCCAATTCGGCAAAGAGGTGTTATACCTTCCTGCATCTCTGGCTCACAATATTGCAGAAGCGGGGGCAAGCTTTGCCGTTGCTCTCAAATCAAAGGATGTCGGCTTACGTTCTACGGCAATTTCAGCGGGGATCTCAGCATTGTTCGGTATTACAGAGCCGGCTATTTATGGTGTTACCTTACTGCACAAACGGGTTCTGTATAGTGTCATGATCGGGGGAGCTATCGGTGGGGCGGTGATGGGACTGTTTGGGATTGAAGCGTTCGCCCTTGTCGGCCCAGGGCTTGCGAGTATCTCGATGTTTACTTCGCCAGATAACTCAATGAACCTTATTTATGCGCTTATCTCAGTCCCTATATCGTTCTTTGCTGCTTTCCTTTCGACCTTGATTTTGTGGCATGCAGACGATGGAACCAAGCAACAAGACGATGCTGAACCGGTAGCAACCGCTGAAAAGGCAGCTAAAGCATTTCCTTTTAAGTCACCCATATCAGGAGAAGTCATTCCTATCGAGCAGGTGAATGATGATGTTTTTTCCGCGAAATTGATTGGGGATGGTATCGCCATTATCCCAGATGACAACGTATTGTATGCGCCCGTTGACGGTGTTGTGACAAGTATCTATGCAACAGGTCATGCGGTTAATTTCATCGCTGATAACGGTGCCGAGATTATTTTCCATATTGGTCTCGATACCGTTCAGCTAGAAGGTAAGTTTTTTGAACCGATGGTTCGGTCAGGTGAAAGAGTCAAATCCGGCCAGCCACTGGTTAAATTCCAGAGAGAGAACATCGAACAAAGTGGTTATGACACGGTGGTAGTTTGTGTAATCACCAACTCAAATGAATATAAAATTCAACCAGTTATGAATAATAATCAAGTAAAAAATCAAGATGTCATTATGATGGTAGAGGAGTTAGCGTAATGAGTAACATGAATAGTTTTCCTGAGGGGTTTTTATGGGGCGGTGCTGTTGCAGCGAACCAAGTCGAAGGCGGATGGAATCAAGGGGGGAAAGGGCTCTCCGTCGCTGATATGGCCACTTACAAGAAAAATGTTGATGTAAAGGATTATGACAGCCACATGGTGATTTCCTCGGACTTCATTGCCAAAGCCATGCAAGATGAGACAGATCAAATGTATCCGAAGCGTCGGGGAATCGACTTCTATAACCATTATGTAGAAGATATCGCCCTGTTTGGTGAAATGGGACTGAAAGCATTACGCCTTTCAATTGCGTGGACACGCCTGTTTCCTACCGGTGAAGAAGAAACGCCAAATATGGAAGGCGTGCAGTTTTACATCAATGTATTTGAAGAATTAAAAAAGAATAACATTGAACCCATTGTGACGCTTTCTCACTATGAGATGCCGCTCGCCTTAGCGGTCAAAAATAACGGCTGGTATGATCGCGCAGTCATTGATCACTTTGTGCGTTTTAGTAAAGCGTGTTTTGAAGCGTTTAAACCGTACGTGAAGTACTGGCTGACATTTAATGAGATCGACAGTATTTTCCGTCATCCATTTACGACAGCCGGTATCATTGCAGATCAGTGCCCGGCAGGCAAAGAGCGAGAAGTGATTTATCAGGCTTTGCACCATCAGTTTGTGGCTTCGGCTCTGGCCACCAAAGCGTGCCATGAGATGATTCCGGAAAGTCAGATGGGATGTATGCTGACCAAGCTGACGACTTATCCCAATACTTGTCATCCGCAAGATGTCGAAAAGACGCTGCTTAAAAACCTAGAAAACCTATCTTATGCTGATGTTCAGGTCTTTGGTGAGTACCCATCTCTGACCACACGCCTTTGGGCATTGGAAGGCATCCATATCGACATGCAACCACAGGACCTCGACATTATTAAACAGCATACCGTCGACTATGTGTCATTTAGCTACTATATGTCGTTAACTGAATCTGCTCGTGATGATTTAGAAACAACCGCCGGCAATACCATTCTGGGCGTGAAAAACCCCTACTTAGAATCGACCGAGTGGGGATGGCAGATAGACCCGATTGGTCTTAAAATCTCATTGCTTGAAATGTATGACCGTTATAAAAAACCGCTTATGATTGTGGAGAATGGGATGGGCGCCAAAGATGAAGTGGTGGATGGAAAAATCCATGACCCCTATCGCATTGCTTATTTCCAAGCACACTTTGAACAAATGAAAGCGGCCATTGAGTTGGGAGTGGATCTGATTGGCTATACCAGTTGGGGAGTCATTGACTTAATCAGTGCCGGTACTTCACAAATGTCTAAGCGCTATGGTTTTATCTATGTCGATCAAGATGATGACGGTAATGGGACCTTACAACGTCTTAAAAAGGATTCATTTTATTGGTATAAAGATGTTATCAAAACAAATGGCTCATCACTGTAAGTGAGCATCAACAGGGAACCTATGCTAACCATAAAGAAGACGCTCAATTCAAGCGTGGTTTTGGTTGAACAGAATGGTCAACCGATGATTTTGCTGGGTAAAGGGATTGGCTACGGTAAAAAAGAAGGGTCACAAATCAAGTATGATGATGTCAGCCAAGTTTTTATGCCGGTGGACAACCTTTATGTCAAGCAAATGCTTGATAGCATAGATTCGATCCCTGCGGTTTACTTCGAATTAACCCAAGAGATAGTAACTTACGCAGAAAAGGTGATAGGTCAAAAGTTAAATAATGCTATTTATTTCAGTTTGACGGATCACCTTAACTTTGCGGTTGAACGTTTTCACAATAAAATCGCGATCACCAACCGAGTGTTTTGGGAGATAAAAACTTTCTACAGTAGAGAGTTTTTAATCGGTAAATATGCCGTCTCACTACTCAATCAACGTCTCAATCTTGAACTGCCAGAACATGAAGCAGCGAATGTCGCGTTCCATATTATCAATGCGCAAAATGGCGATAGTACAGATGCTAATGGTACTAAATATGCGCATCTGGTAGGGAAAATTGTAAATATTGTTCGATACACTGTAGGAGGTGATATATCCCTAGAAGATATTCACTACACAAGATTTATTACGCACGTTAAATTTTTTGTCGAACGATTCTTCACTGGAAAAATGCTGCAAGATAATGAAACCCTTTTGTTTGAGCATCTACAATTTAAATATCCAAAAGCGATGAATGGTGCTTTTAAAATCCGTGATTACATTTCTGAGACTTACAAAGAAAATATATCGAACGAAGAAATTACATATCTTGCAGTTCATATTAATCGACTCATCAACGTGATTGCTCCAAAACATAATTGAAGGTTGGTAAGGCTTTACCAATATAGAGATAGAGCGAGTTGCTCTGTGTGGTATGAAAAGTAAACAGCTAATGGGGCTGTTATCATGGTTTCGCGAAAAATCATAATAACGACGCCCCTGGACACATTGTTATCCAGCCAAGGGGTACCAGTTCTATTGCCAAACGCAACTAAATCGTCTTTTTTCGCAGTTATTCCTATCGACCGGCTTCACCGGGAGTGGCCGTCTTGGCCACCCTCCGCAAACCCTAGTGGGACATTGTCACCATGGCACCGGTCCATTTTCATCAAAAAATCCACCTGTTGGACCAGATTCTGGCAAAGATGCGAGTTTCACGACGATCTGTGCGGCCTGCTCCACGCTGCGTGTGCCATTGTGATTATTGAGATCAGTCGCGGTAAAGCCGGGATCCGCCGAGTTGATTTTAATGGCCGTGTTTTTTAACTCATAGGCTAACTGAACTGTAAATGCGTTGATCGTAGTTTTGGATGAGTTATAGGCGAGCGGTTTCACATGTGCAAACTCGTAATTTGGATCACTGTTTTGTGTCAACGACCCAAGTCCAGATGACATATTGACGATTCGTCCTGCTTCAGATTTGCGAAGTAATGGCAGCATGGCTTGTATAACCGCGAAAGCACCAAACACATTGGTTTCGAAGGTCTTCCGAAGTAATTCCATGCTTACTTGGCTTGGCGGCACTCCGCCGTCTAAGGCAATACCTGCATTGTTGATCAAAACATCGAGCCTGCCAAAACGTTCGCCAATCAGACTCGCTGCTGCCTCGATCGTCTTGTGATCGGTGACATCAATCGGAACAAATACAGCGCTTAACCCCTCTTCGGTGAATTTTTTTTCGACTTCAGTCCCATGAGGCTTGGAGCGAGCGCCAATCAGGACAGTATACCCCATCAGCGCAAGTTCTCGTGATACTTGCAGGCCAATGCCCTTGTTTGCTCCGGTGATAAGTGCGATCCGTTTAGAGTTCATATATTAATGCTCCGCTATGTCTAATGCTTACCATCCGGTGAATGGCCTGGTTAGCTTTGATTGATTGCAAAAGAACTGCCCGCTGCTGCCGAAATAATAACTAGCTGTTCTCCGTTCGGGTGTACCTCAAAAATCCAGACACCTTCGAGATCCGAAGTCCAAATGAACCTCGCGAGCAAGCGAAGCAGTGTCTCGGTTTTTTGCATGATTCCCGCAAGATCACTGGCGAGATTCAGGATTTACTGGTTTGGGCGCCAAGGGTTATGAGCGTGTAACTATTTGCCCAAACGGTCATAAACCTTCGCCAAATTTTACTTCGTTAAGTAATTATCCTGCCTTCTTCGGCCCAATTAAGTAGTAAACAACGCAATACAAAAGCTGCAGCATTGCGCTATAAACACAAAACTCACCGCAAACCAAAATTACCACGCGTTGCGAGTCACGGTTGAATGATTTGCTATATTGCTAGTCTTTACACCAAACGCTTCGTACACCAACGCTACTAAATCCTACTGATTTACAGTTCTTACTACTCGTGCTGTTGGGCATTACATCGGTTAAAACCACCTTGAGACCTAAAGATATGGCATCTTCAATTCGAGCTCTCAGTAATGCCGTTTGACATCCATTTGAACGATAGCTCTCTTGTGTGTAGGCATTAGCTAATATTGCATATTCATTCTCGATAAAACTCGTTGCCCAAGCACATGGCTTACCATTTATTTTTGCAACATAGCAACGAAAAGTATCAGTACAATATAGCGAGCGCTTCTTCTCCCAGATTTCGTCCGTACACTCTAATCCTGACGTTTTGAGCAAAGCCAAAAATTCATCAACATTGTCTTGAGCCCATCGTTCAACTGATACGCGATCTGAAACCGCTTTGGACACTGCGTAGTCTGATACCCGTAGTTCAAGAAACTCATGCTCATAAGCTGGTACAAACTTATGGCTTGATAACCATGCTTTCAGATCGTTTGTCATGGCCTTTGGCTCAATCGAAACCTCAGGTGAAAAGCTATCTTTAAACAATTTCAGATGATGCTCTAAGTTTTCTGCGCTACAAGCGCCATGGATGATCATCTGATTATCATACTTGCGTGTTTTATCCACAAAAACAGAGCATTCTTCCGTTTCAACCAAAGAGAGTTCACTTGCCAAATCAGTTGAAAGGGTTCGCTTATTATTAAACTGGAAGTAAGAGCTATATACGTCTTTGACTCTTTTATCTTGCATCGTATCCTCAATATTGAATGAAATATAAACGCCAAATTAAGGGGCGAACAACGCGACCACCTTACTTAAACCATTGTGCCATAAATACTCAACTAACTTGGAGTGAAAGCGCCAAGCGTTGTGAATCACTCTTAAATTTATTGTATGGATAATAACTAATAACAGGACACCCATCCTATTCACATGGGGAAAATCGTAGCGGCGTTGCTGATTAACAATGTTCCTGAGCTTGGCCATATCACCAATAAGCAAGCAGCTGCTCTAATCGGTGTGGCTCCCATGAATCGAGAAAGTGGCCATCATTACCTGTGTTAGAAAAATGGTTGTGGTCCTAAATTCGATGCTCAGAGATGGGACTATGTGGAACGCAAATATGGCGAAAAATTAACTATTGACGCCATACTCGTTTGTTATGTTTTTGGAACAACAGCCTCAAGCTCATTTCTTAAATTTTTCAAACTATTATCGTAACTAGAAGTTAAAGAGACCCGAATAATAGGAGTTTTATTTTTTTTAGCTCTATCGATTTCTGTCTGAACCCATTGTGATTTAGTTATTGAATTTGTGGAAATCAACACTACTAGATCTGAGCAATCTAGAGCATCCATAACAAACTTTTGTTTATCAGTAGCTTGGTTATCAAAGACATCAACAAATGGTTGCCCATACTCTGATACAATATTTGAGACTGCCTTGAGGTAATCAAAGGTGACCTCTTCGTCTATAAGTGTATAACTAATAAATATATTCATTACGATATAACACCTTTCAACAATAGCACTAAGCCCAAGACAGACAGAGTCATTAAAACGAAGTAGAGTGTCATTGATAAGTTAAACATGGAACTAATCCAGCTAGCTTCAACTGGACGAATGTCAGTATCAGTAACTTCATTTCTGTTTGCAATTGCCTGCAATCGAGTATTCATTCGACGTCGTGTTACACGCTGAAAATAATAAGCTGTAAAGTCTGCGATCCAAAAACCAAAGGAAATCAACAAAGGTACAATGAAGTATGATGGGTCAAGATTGTTGGATGTAAGTTTACCTAGTGCCACAGCCGCAACGCCAATTAGAGCTACACACAATTTTTTGAACTCAAAACAGTTTTGACTAATTTTCAAAGTCGCTTCATGAAGTTGCGTGATCTCAATCCAATCGATCTCGTCAGTTGCATTGCGTTTGTACTCTTGCTGTTCTAGTTCACTGTTCATTGAAATTAAATCTCCAACCTCACTCATAGCCACATAATATCTGATTGCTTACGGAGAGAAAGCTAACGCAGCCAGCACGTGCGGCTTTGTAGTGAAGGCGAAGCCGCAACGAAAAAGCCGTTTCTGTTGCTAGCCTTGTTAACTGTATATGGCTCGCTGCTTTGCATCCCTTTCTTTATCACTATCCTCGATCACTTCAACCGATCTGATTTTTATATCAATGTAATCCTGTGGAAGCGATGCCTCATGTGCACCTATCAGAACGTGATTTACATACCAAGAATAAGGTTTTAATGTTTCATCGATTTTGGTGGCAACGTAAGTTATAGCAGTTATTGGAGTTCCATCATCGGCTGTTACCGTTACTTCTTTTTCTTCGTATCCATATCCAAGGCCTTCAGCCCTATCTAATGCAGGTTTCTGAGCAGGATCAATTTTGAACAATACACCATACATGACACTTTCCGAATCAGCGGTGAAAAATGCATCACATTTCCCCGAACCGTCTTTGCTCGACTTGTGAAACCTCAAGTCATGATGACTAAGAGTAAAGTAACCTATAGTCTCGGCACTTGGAACTCTTTCCCTTAGTCGAGAAAGTGACATATTAGATCCGTAAGCGAAGTAGTGCATGACTCTCCTGAACAGTTAACGCCCTGTTAAGGGGTGAGCAACGCAATACCAAAGCCGCCGCATACCACCTTAAACACTTGAACCAACGCATAGTAAAAATGCCATGCGTTGCGAATCCCTCTTGAACAGTTTGTATGGATAATAACTACTCAAATTAGGGTAAAGTGAGACCCAAGCTTTAGCTGCAACTAAAGCTCTCTATGTTGTAGTTCGATTGAATTCTGGCTCCTCTATCGAGAGACCGATAACAAACATGAACGCGACATAGAACTCCAAGCATCAAACTCGAATACTCGACCGGGTCTCGAACCCGCATGACGCAAGCATGAGTTAGCTTATTATGAATACAAACGCACTTCAAAACATTCATGTCGGTATTGATACTGGCAAAGCAAATCTTGATATCTACATCCGACCGCTAGATTTTTTTCACTGTACCCAATGATGATAAAGGCATTAAAGACGCAATCAAAATCATCAAGAAACACCAGCCTGAACGCATTGTGATTGAAGCAACTGGTCGCCTTGAAATGCCCTTTGTGATTGCTAATCCCATTCACATTAAACGCTTTGCTGGGGCAATTGGACGTAGAGCTAAAACGGACAAGCTCGACGCACAATTAATAGCTCATTATAGCGAAGTGATTCAGCCTAAACTCACTCAGTTAAAACCAGAAATAATGCGCTTAATGAGTGACTTAGTCGCAAGACGACATCAAATATTAACGATGCAAACCATGGAGAAAAATCGTTTACAACAACTTCCCAAATCGCTTCACTCGACCATTAATCCAATCATCACACTATTCAAAAAACAGATAGAAAAAATAGAAATCCTAATCATCAAGCTTATTGAAACAGTCCCCACCTATCAGAGCAAAAATACCATTCTGCAAAGTGTTCCTGGCATAGGTAAAGTGAGTGCGGCAGCCATTATCAGTAACGTTCCTGAACTTGGTTATATCACCAATAAACAAGCAGCTTCTCTAATCGGTGTCGCTCCCATGAATCGAGAAAGTGGCCGCTACAAAGGTAAACGAATCATCCAAGGTGGTCGTGCTCAAGTTCGAACCGTTTTGTATATGGCAATGATGTCCGCTATGCTATCTAACCCTGTTTTCAAATCCACATATCAACGATTGCTTGAGGCTGGGAAACTAAAGAAAGTGGCGATCATTGCCTGCGTTAGAAAGATGGTTGTGATCCTAAACTCGATGCTCAGAGATGGAACTATGTGGCACGCAAATATGGCGAAAAATTAATTATTGACACCATACTCGTTTGTTATGAATATGGTTCTAGGTCGAGATAGCCTACTTCTATAAATTCATACTCATCATTTATTATGCGATTAATCACTTCCAACCCCAGCTGAGGGTCATCCACTTTTAAGCATAAATTTCCCCTATCGTATTCCTCCTTTAAAACGATATTTCTCATCTCTTCAAAAATACCCCAACAATGAAAAGACAAAAGCTCTGCTCGATCTAACATCATAGGTTTATAGTCTATCCACTCGTGAAATCCTTCTAGACGCGGTGAGCAGAACTTTCTTAAAAAAGGTTTACCAGAATCTGAAATGTTCTGTAAAGCATCTCCTTGACCAGTTGGAGCATGCCATTGCGTCAGCTTTAAGAATCGCATTTGCATTTCCGTTAAATCATCTAAGCTACTAACTTCATGAAGAAAACGTTCGATAGATTTGAATGGAGCCATGTTGAAAATAGATATGCTGTAGGGAGCCAAACTAATTTCCAAATGGTCTTTCCAAAGAAATGCAAAACCACTTGATCTTTGTCTATGACCTTCAGAAGACATCACCTGTATTGCAGTTTTCATCTGTTCAATATGATTATCTAATCGACTTCGATCGGCACTTCGATCATATAGATTATTATCGTATAAGCAAAGTTGATAACCCGCCAAGTGCCTTTCAGAAATACTAAACCCAACATTTGCTTCCAATATTGAATCAATACTTATAATTTCTAACTTAATGCCATCATCAGTATTTTGGGGTTGGAGACATATAATATTTTTTTGATCCCAAAAGATATCATGAAATATATAGTGCCTCATTAAAGTAGGCCAATGGTTAGATATTATAACGTGAAATAGGTCCCCTTCAGACAAATAAGGAATATAGCTCCTCACTTCGCAAGAGTAAGCGGATAATTCTGTACCGACTTCTCTTGTCGGTCCTGATATATTTTTCAGTTCGACAATCACAACTCCCTGTGATTCAGCAGAATAGAAAAGAAAGTCAGGTCTCAGAGAGTCAGGTCTTTCAATGGAAATGTTCTCATCCTCTGATATTAGATCCAATATATTCAGAGACTTAGCACACTTAGAGAATGAACTAATAACCTTGCTAGCTTCCTCACTATCAGCTTCATAGCTATCTAAATAGTCAGAATTGGATATTAGATCATTTAACCCATCCAAACCTTCCAACTCACTGACCAACCACTCTTGCATTTTCGATTCATTTTCAAACATCGAATACATGTCCATATTAATATTCATGACGTGTAGTTCAATTGCCGACTACTGGCGCTAATTTTGGAAACCAAAATTCGTGACAGTAGGAGGTCAATTGGAACGTTTTGTTATGTTTATTTTTTTATCGCTGAATTCAGTTCCATTAATTTTTTCTTTATATTACTTTCAAAATCAGAACACCATTGTTCTTGACCATAATTATCAGTAGAGCTAGATTTACACATTAACTCATCATATTCTTTCCACTTTCTGATAATCCGCTTATATCGATATTCTGAAATATACACACGAATAGTTTCAATATCTGAACGAATTATCCTCTTATGTGTTGGGTTTGAATCAAAATTATTAATATGTTCATAGATTTTTTGTTTTAATGGAATAATTACAGCCCTACACTCTTTTGCTCTTTCTCTTCCAATTGCAAACCTATGATTTATAAAAGCACCGATTAAAATACCTAATATTCCACTTAAAATCCCTGACGTCCATGGTGACATTATTTCTCCTTAAACATAACATTTTAATAATGCAAATGCGCGTTTACACGGTGCTAAAGAGCTCAAACAATCACCTCTAACACTCTGTTTTCTGCCTCTTTTAAAGCTTAACCCGTTGCCACTCAACACACAAATTCTAGCATGCGCGTTATATCATTTCCCTACGCACGTTATTCTGGCTGCGACACCGATTAATTATTAATCTTAAAACACTTTCATTAATACTTTTATAACAAACCGCGCAATTAAACCAATGCTTAAGTCATAAAAACAGGCATTCAATTTGCGAAAATCAATCGTTACTGTGTGTCCATTTTACTTCTAAAGGCTACTTATGAACGATTGCTTGCGGCAGGAAAACCCAAAAAAGTAGTGATAGCTGCCTATATGAGAAAGATGGTTATGATCTTAAAATCGAGGCTCACAGGCGGTGTAATGTGGGATAACAATAGCGCCAGAAATTAACTATTGACGCCATAGTCTCTTGTTATGTTTGTAGCCATTTGTACATAACATAGCTATCAACTAACCCTAAGTGAGCATGCTTATATGCCTTGGGAATCGTACCTATGATTTGAAATCCTAGCTTTTCCCACAGCTTCACCGCAACTTCATTGGTAGAAACCACGCTATTAAATTACATAGCATCAAAGCCAAGCCCTAAGGCAGTTTCCTGAGAATGTTCACACATCAGGCGTGCAATGCCCTTGCCTCTAGCCTCGCTAGACACCATGTATCCACAATTACATATATGGCTACTTGGCCCCATTGCATTTGGCTTGATGTAGTAAGAACCCAGTACAACGTCATTTTCTACGAAAACAAAAGCTTTCAGGGGAGATTCACACCATAAAGCGAATGCTTGTTCTAGCGTCATATTTGGATCAAAGGCATAAGTTTCTTGGGCTTGAATGACCGCTGAAAATGTTGGCCAAAACGACTCAAAATCGGCTTTTGTGATTTCCCTAATCATGAATTTCCTCCTAGAACATAACATTTTTATATTGTGCACACTCAAAAACTGCCTGCACACTTTTATTCTAGATCCCTATAGTGATCATTATTAGATAAATACATGCTGTTGCTCAGATACACCTCTGTCACAAAGTGTGCGTGCACAATAACTCCTCTACAATATTTCATAGCATGATGATTTATCGTTATTTCAATCATATTTATAAAACAAAGTATGCGGCAAAAAAGACAGAATGTGCCCGATATTCTTGGTCCCCAAGGATCATACGGATGATTGATACAGCATTTGTACTGAAAATAGCAGTCTCTATTGGCTTAGGGCTTTCATTCGCTCCATCATCACAGTAATCATCGATCACTCTAGAAAGTAACGAGGTTTTTGGTAAGTTATTTCAATAACATAGAATAACAGCCAATCATTGCGATCATTTGCGGAAGATGAAGCCATTGCAGACGGTCATGCTGAATAACGTTAGATGTCATTGCCTAGTGAATGCTAAAGCGAAATAAGGGATAAGTGCGACAAAGAGAAACAGATCAATCGAATAAAATAGGAATGATAGGAAATAGTGATAAGAAGAAAATTCGAAGTGGTCGGTGAAGAGGGATTCGAACCCCCGACCCTCTGGTCCCAAACCAGATGCGCTACCAAACTGCGCTATTCACCGACATATAGATAACTTGCTATCCATCCATAAACATGGTGCGAGAAAGGAGACTTAAATCGCCATAACTGTGGTTAACGTGTCTACCAATTTCACCACCCTTAAGATGGAACTTAAACGTATATTTAAGCTTAGAAATTCTTACATCAATACAGAAGAAGTGGTCGGTGAAGAGGGATTCGAACCCCCGACCCTCTGGTCCCAAACCAGATGCGCTACCAAACTGCGCTATTCACCGACATATAGACTTCTTAAACTCATTTTATGATTGCTCATAAAATGGTGCGAAGGGGGGGACTTGAACCCCCACAGCCGTAAGGCCACTAGCACCTGAAGCTAGCGTGTCTACCAATTTCACCACCTTCGCAATGGGGTGAGTGATGGGGTTCGAACCCACGACAACCGGAATCACAATCCGGGACTCTACCAACTGAGCTACACCCACCATTGTCTTTCTTTTGCTACTTAAAGTAGCTAGCGTTGCCTGGCGCACCCGAGAGGATTCGAACCTCTGACCTTTGGCTCCGGAGGCCAACGCTCTATCCAGCTGAGCTACGGGTGCTCAACGCTGGCGGAGGCGTATATTATGCACTTGAAGGGGCTATGTCTAGACCTTTTTCAAAAAAATTTATCAATTGTGCGATTTTTACACCATTTGGCCAATTTTTATTGTCAAATGTGCCCCACCAGAATTTTATTCTACTTTTTATGGAATTGGATGCCCGCGAACATCTGTGAGTAATAAATACCACTGAAGTCGAGTTAACTCAATATCAGCTGCTTTGGCACAAGCGCGAATACGCTTCGCATGGGTCGTTCCAATCACAGGCTGAATACCGGCTGGATGGCGCATCAACCAAGCTAACAAGATGCTTTCCCGGGTACCATTATATTCTAAAGCATACGCATCGAGGCGCTCTTGAGCGGCGGCAATCTCAGCATTTCGTGGTTCTCTGGCAAACAGTCCCTGTGCCAACGGACTCCACGCTTGCACCTGAATCTTATTACGCTGACAATACTCTAACAATCCTTCATTAAAGTAGCTGTTCTTGCCTTGACAGTCATTCACTGTCACCGCGGTTTCAATAAAATCGCGATGGGCTAAATTCAGTTCGAGCTGATTGACCACCAATGGCTCGTCAATGAACTCTTGCAATAAACTGATCTGTCCGGCATGCATGTTAGAGACACCGAAGTGTTTAACTTTGCCTTGTTCTTTTAATAACCTAAACGCCCGAGCAATTTCTTCTGGTTCCATCAACGGGTCAGGACGGTGCAGGAGTAATATATCCAGATAATCGCATTGCAATCTTGCTAAAGAGCCTTCAACACTTTCTATAATATGTTCATAACTTAGATCATAACGCTGCGGCCCAATATCATCGCGCAGATAGATACCACATTTAGATTGTATATAAATCTGCTCGCGCAAATCTGGCTGTTCTTTTAAAACGTCACCAAAAATTTGTTCAGCACGCCCATTACAATAGATATCAGCATGATCAAAAAAATTAATCCCCTCCTCCAGCGCAACCTCAATGCATTGCCGGGCAAGAGAACGATCACTATTGCTGAAAGTTGCAGAATTTTTATCGCCACCTAGTCCCATACAGCCAAAAGCAATAGGGCTGACATCAGCAAGCGTCGTTGTTAATGCTAAGTTTCGCATTGATATCTTCCTCACTGTTATAGATTTTCGTTTCTAGCTTAACGAGATAGCATCAAATGATCACTTATTGCGAACAATATTTACGCGAATTTATACTCACTTCACGATCTTCGAAATTACTGCTTTGAACTAAACAGATATAGGTCGCTTAACCCGTCGTCCCCACTGATTCAATGCGATCGCTAGTAAAATTAATAGCAATGCCCAAGCCGTTGTATGCGGCGGACGTTCATTGAGTAGCCAGCCGCCCAGTAAAAAGCCGATCACCGGCACCAGATAATTGCTCATCGATGCAAAAGTGGGGCCGCTGAGCGCAATCAAAGCCATGAAGACAAAATAACCAAATCCCGTTGATAACACACCTAACATCAAAAGCGATACCAGCGAATGGGTCGAGGGAGACGCTATAGCAGGGGCTTTAATGAGCGCAACAACAACCAGTTCAATTGCCGCGCAGCTTAAAATATTGCGTGCCACCAATAGCGGCGATTCACGCGCAAATCGTTTCACTAGTAACATACCGAGAGCATAACAACCGGCACTGGCTAAGATCGCTAACAACGGCCAAAAACGGGTCAAGCTATTCCCCGCGCCTTGCAGTTGGGGCGCAAATAAAACCCAAATCCCAGCAAACCCAAGTAATACGCTAACCAGTGCAATAGGCCGCAATCGTTCCGCAATAACAATAGGAGCAAAAAGGAGTGTTAAAAGAGGGATCATCCCCATAATGACCGCTGATACAGAGCTATCAACCTGCTTTTGCGCCCAAGCAAGCAGCAAAAAAGGGAGTGTCGCATCAACAAGGGCAATAAGCAGATAAATTGGCCAGAATCGCGCTTTACTCTTAAAACGAAACACAGCGCATAAGATCCAGAGCGTCAAAGCTCCGGTAATTGCACGCCCAGCGGCCACCCAAACATCGCTGATTTCCGCGACGGCCTGACGCATAAAAACGAACTGAGCCCCCCACAAAAGACCAATCAAGGTCAAATACAGATATTTCTTCATAATTTCTCCTTTGTGCGGAAGTCTAGCGCTATTGGCGCTGTCACCCAACCCAATTTGCTAATTTGGAGAAATCACCGACCAACAATCAAGCAGCCATAAAAATGCTTAGAGAGCGTCACGAATACGATAGTAAGTCATTGCTAACACTAATGCGGGCGTACGAAGCATTCGCCCACCAGGGAATGGTCGATGCGGTATTTTGCTAAAAATATCAAAGCGCTCGGCATTGGTAGCTACGGCCTCGGCCATCAATTCTCCGGCCATCGCCCCCACCACCATCCCATGACCACTATAGCCCTGCGCAAAATAGACGGACGGGTATAATCGACCAAAATGGGGGGCTCTGTTTAAGGTCACCCCAAGCCATCCGCCCCATGCATATTCCATAGCAACATCACTAAGCTGTGGGAAAACTCTCAGCATTTTTAACCGCATCGACTCTTTTAGATTCCGCGGCACACGGCGGCTATAACTGACCCGTCCGCCGAACAATAACCGGTGATCGCGACTGAACCGATAGTAATCAAGCGCCAGATTAATATCACAAGCCGCGATTTGCTGTTTGATTAACGATTCACAACGCGCTGCAGTGAGTGGCTCAGTTGCGCCAATAAAGGTACCAACCGGCATAATATAGCGATTGAGCTGTTCTGAAACGCCATCTAGATAGCCATTGCCCGCAATGATCACATGGTTCGCATCGACAGCCCCCTGCAAAGTGGTGACACGATTGAGCGCTCCAGGGCTCAGCTGAATGACGGGGGAATGAGTATAAATAGCAGCGCCAGCGCTTACAGCGGCCCGGGCGAGTCCCAAGGTATAGTTTAACGGATGTAAGTGACCACTATTGCTGTCGTACATACCGCTGGTATAACGAGAGCTGGCGATTTGCTCACGAACTCGGTCCCGGTCCCAAAATTCTAAACTGGTATATCCGTAGTGCTCAACCAGCTGATGATATTCATTTTGTAGTGCGCGATCTTGAGCAGGTTTCGTCGCTAAATGCACCATGCCATCGCGCCAATCGCAATCAATGCCATAATCACGAATGCGCTGCTTTGTTTTCTCGAGACCTTCCAGTGCAATCTGCCAAAAATGATGCGCATCATCGTAACCAACCCATTGCTCTAATTTACGCTGTTCAACCGCCCAGCCAAAAATAGCTTGTCCACCGCTTCGCCCCGAAGCTCCATGACCAATCTCATTGGCTTCGACAACTGCAACCCGATATCCCTTCTCGGCTAACTTCAGCGCACTCACCAGGCCGGTTATCCCGGCGCCGATCACACAGACATCCACACGCGTCGTTGTTTGCAATGGCGCACTCTCAGGGGCTTTATGAGCGCTAGCCTGATAATAAGATGGCAAATCATGAAGCGATTGCATAAGCTCTCCTTGCGTGTTGATGTGTTTTAAACGCCTTAAAAATATTCACCAGTTCACAGCTACTTATCTAAACTGATGATAAACAAATGATTGTGAAAATTTTTTAACTTACCGACCATTTGTCATAAGCAGTGTAGATATTAAGAGCAAGTTTGATAGATAAATTAGCGCATTCATCAACGTTCATCTTATCGAGGAACTATGGATCACATAAGAAAGTGGATTACCGATCACAAAATCACTGAGGTGGAATGTCTTATTCCAGATATGACTGGTAATGCCCGCGGTAAAATCATTCCGGCCCGTAAATATTTACATGAACAAGGTCTACGGCTGCCCGAATCAATATTTTTCCAAACAGTAACTGGTGAGTGGCCCGATGATGACAGCATGGTCGACCCCACCGAGCGGGATATGCAGCTAGAACCCGACCCAGCAACTATTCGGCTGGTGCCATGGACCAAAGAACCCACCGCTCAAGTCATTCACGACTGCTATAACCACCATAATCAGTTGGTCGATATTGCCCCGCGCTCGGTACTTAAACGAGTGCTCAAACTCTATGCTGAACAAGGTTGGTTCGCACACGTAGCACCCGAAGTCGAATTCTTTTTAGTCCAACGCAATCTCGACTGGGATTATCCACTTGAGCCACCAGTTGGGCGCAACGGCCGTCCCGAAACGGCCCGGCAGTCATTTAGCATCGATGCCGTCAATGAGTTCGACCCGATATTCGAAGATATGTACGACTATTGTGAGGCTCAGCAGTTAGATGTGGAGACCTTAATCCATGAGTCTGGGGCGTCTCAAATGGAGATCAATTTCTTACACGGTGACCCACTCTCGCGAGCCGATCAGGTCTTCTTATTTAAACGAACCATGCGCGAAACAGCTCACCGCCACGATGTCTATGCCACCTTTATGGCGAAACCCATGGAGCAAGAACCAGGCAGTGCCATGCATATTCATCAAAGCCTGACCGATGAACATGGGCGTAATTTATTTAGCCTAGAAGATGGGACCAATAGCCCACTGTTTCTCAACTACATTGCTGGCATGCAGAAATACACACCGGCCGGGCTGGCCTTTTTTGCGCCTAACGTGAACTCTTACCGCCGCTTAATGCTCGGTGATGCCGCCCCCACCAATGTCGAATGGGGAGTCGATAACCGCACGGTAGGGCTGCGGGTTCCCTACTCGGAACCCGCCGCACGACGCGTTGAAAACCGCTATGCAGGCTCTGATGCGAATCCATATCTGGCCATGGCGGTATCGCTAGCATGTGGCTATCTAGGCATGACCCAAAAACTGACCCCAACGCCCATGTATGTCGGGGATGCAACTCAAGCGCCTTATTCACTGCCACGCACCGTTGAAGATTCATTAGAGCTACTCGAGCAAAGCGATGACATGCGCAACATTTTAGGGGATCGATTTGTGAGTGCTTATGTAGCCTTAAAGCGCAAAGAGTATCAAACTTTCTTTCAGGTTATCAGCTCATGGGAAAGGGAGTTTTTGCTCCTTAATGTCTAGGGCGTGTTGATCTTTGCTGTACATATTTCATTCAGCAATACATCGGTAGCCACATTATCGTAAATGCCAGTGATACCATACTGGCGTAATTCCTTGCTAACTTGTCATATCTCGTTGATATAGAACGAAAGTGCTTAATCCTTGCGAAAGCATTCTCAACCAG
>NZ_SMGD01000005.1 GCF_004339545.1 Celerinatantimonas diazotrophica
ACAAAGTTCAGGATGCGTTTAAATGAACCCCAAGGGCAGTATCTGAGAGGAATTTATCCAGCGTTAAACGTTCTTTGTGGAGAATAACTACACGGTACAACGTTTGCCTTGCCTAAATCCCTCTCAGATTTCTGCAAAACTAATCACAAAAGGTCAACAGTCCCTAGTAAATATAAAAAGCAGCGATGAAAAACTGATTTGTACATCAAACTCAATGAAGTATATGGCCATCTATAATTTTGGGGCAATACAGACTTGTGGAATGAATCACCGTCATCCTTGGATAATTATTAACTTTCGTTGACTCTTAGCTGATTAATTCTCATGCAATAAATCAATAAAAAACTAAAAAAGATAACTATACCCAGAAAACCAAATGCAACAACCGAATCCTCCGTGCTAAGAATATACCCCATCACGAATGGGCTTAAGGCCGCCCCCGTTGCTCCAAGATTTTGTACCGAAAAATAGCTTCCACGAGCGTATGCAGGCGCTATCAAATCGGTTATTAAAAATAATGTAGGAACAAAAATAACTTCGCCTAGAGCAAATAAGAACATGCCTGCGATCCAAGCCGGACGAGACTCGCCAGCATGAAGAAAAATAATGAGGCCTGCTACAAAGCAACCTGTCGCAATCATCAGAAACTTAAGCATATTGCCCCGAGTTATCTTACTGATAATATAATGCTGAAATAGCAACACGACTGCCGCATTAGTGAACATCATCAGTGAAACTATACTGGATGTTGTCTGCGCACTATAGTGCTGTACTAAATGCTGCGAAAGATAAGCAACTGGATTACCGTATACAAATGCTCCCAAAAATGATGCCAAGGTTAACAGAAACAACTTCCCTGATGAAAAATCCTCCTGACGGAGTATTTTTTTACTATCAGTTGATAAGCGCTCCTTATTATTTTTGACTTGCTGAATACGGAACTCTCGGGGAACATCTGTCCTTATAATTAGCCAGATAAGCGGAAAAAGTGACGCAATTGCACCGGCGTAAAAAATCGCATTTAGTTGCCAACCTTGCACCTGAGCACCAAGCAACGGTCCAAGCGCCCATCCCATATTAACTGCAAAATAATTGGCCGAAAAAATTTTCTTTTTATCGAGGATCCCTTTCTGACTGGAGATATAAGTTCGAAGTAATATCTCGATACAGGAATAAGCAAAGTTCATCACGATAAGGAGCAATGTAAGCGTAGCCAGTCCTCCGGACAAAGCTCCCAAAAACATTGACAGAAGAATCAATAGCAACAGAATGAATATTGTCATCCAAGCGTTTTTAGCGTGGGCAAGCCTGCCAGCGTATAGGCTTAAAACAATACCAACAATGGAGCTCAACGATAATGCAAAACCGGCAGAAGTAATACTTTCACCGAAGGCAGCCGTCAGTATATCGCCAAAAACGGGATGACTGCACCGCGGGCGATAGTCAGGAGAAACGAGGAAAAAAGGAAAAATGAAACAACCGGATTATTTTTTACCACTGTTGTGCTTAATTTCATCGAAATCCATCTTATTGACTGTCAATGATCATTACCCCTCGGTCTATTTTCTAAATGAAAGATAAGATCAATCCATCATAAAAACCGTAGATAATTCCGGTGGAATTAAATAGTACTTTTATGCTTATACGCTATGCAGCACAAATAGTCATTTCAAACAGTTTACATATCAAACCATACTCAAGATCATTGCTAATGATGCAAAAAACAATGCCCTCATATTTTATATTCGACCCAGTTGATAGCTAAACTTAGACAAACCAATACAGTATATATCAGACTTTGCTCAACATGTGCGAATTAGTTTACCCAGTAGCTTCTCATACCAGACAATACTTTATTTGCGGTGGGAGGTGGATTTACCAGCATTTCTTGATAGGCTAGCTCTAAATGTTGCAGAAAACTTTCCGAGGGTGGACGTCCTGAAAAATCGTCAGTACTTGGTGAAAACTTAATGCCGACAATTTCACACATTAATTTTTCCAATCCTTGCGGCCTCGCTTCAACAACTTCAAAACGCAGCTGTTCCTCCGTTGTTCTTCCGCAAGGAGTGTACCAATAACCGAAATCATCCAAATCCCTCCGCCGATCGCCAGCGAGGCAATAATGTGACATTTCATGTAGCAGGCTTCTCGGATAATTACTCCTAAAATAAAGGATTGCATTGCTGTTAGCTCGAGGAGCTTGATAAAACGGCTCGTCAGCTTCACCTTCTATTGTTAGATTAGGAAGAATTCCCACGAACATATTTATCAAATCTTGACAGTATTCATCGTCGGTACGGCATTTTCTCATTTATTCATTTCCTGATAGAACCTGACTGTTTAAGCATTACCTTGCATCAAAACAGTCGTGTAATCGCTGAAAGCCTAGGGACTGTTGACCTTTTGTGATTAGTTTTGCAGAAATCTGAGAGGGATTTAGGCAAGGCAAACGTTGTGCCGTGTAGTTATTCTCCACAAAGAACGTTTAACGCTGGATAAATTCCTCTCAGATACTGCCCTTAGGGTTCATTTAAACGCATCCTGAACTTTGTTACCCCCTGCTTGCTTAACTCATTAAGCGACGTAGGGTGCGCCGCGTTCAAAATGCGTTTAATTTGAACAAAATTCAACCACCAAAGGTCAACAGTCCCTAGTTAAATCATCTGCATTATGCATTCGCTATATCCTTTTCAAACATCTCTTTGGGCATCAGAGCAACTAAGATGAACCCGAGAAACGCCAAGGCTGCAGCTATTGTCATCGTCAACTGGGCCCCACTGCCATCATGCCAAAATAAACCGGAAAAAAAGGCCCCAAGCGCACCGCCTAAACCAAAGCCACAGCTGGCATACAGGGCTTGTGCACTGCTTTGCTGTGCCTGAGTATACTGACGACTCAATAACTGCATTGATGCGGCATGAGCAAGTGCAAAACTGGCAGCATGCAATGCTTGTTCAAGCACGAGCAACGGTAAGATATCGCGACAATACCCAAGTAACAACCAACGAACAACAGTTAAACCTAATGCCCATAATAAAACTCGATGGGCACTAAAACGGATAAAGAGCCGCCCCGCAACCATAAACATGGAGATCTCAACCAACACACCTAATGACACCATGGCGCTGGCAAAGGTCGTTGAATAGCCACCCTGACGAAGATAAAGTACAAAAAAAGTGTAGTAAGGACCATGACTCATTTGCAGACACAAAATAGCCAACCAAAAAAGAATCATAGCTGGTTTAAAGAGCGCTTGAAGATTGGTATGTCGTCGATCAGGTGTCTGGACCATTTGGACTTGAGGTTGAACGACGGGAATTGTGAATAAGATTAAACAGCTAACCGAAACAGCTGCAATCCATTCGATGGTTTCACTGCCAAACTGATGGACCAACACACCGGTGATCATCGTTACGATGATAAAACCAATACTCCCCCACGCTCGAATCGCAGGATAACGGGCTGCCTGGGTGGCGAGGCTATTAAGGGTTAACGTTTCAATTTGTGCCTGTAATCCATTCCAAAATAGATTGTATCCAGCTAAGAGAGCGAGCATGACCCAATAAGCAAGATCAAAACTTAAACAGACTAACGTCGCGATGGTAAGCAATGCGCCAATGCGGATCATCTGCACTCGCCGACCACTCTTTTGGGCAATAGCAGACCAAAGTCCAGGACTAATGACTCGCATGGCTAGCGTAATCGCCATGATGGTACCAATCGTTGCCGAATCGAATCCTCGTCCGGACAAGAAAACTGACAAATAGGGAACTATAACGCCTAGTACACCAAAATAGGCAAAGTAGCAGCCTCCCAGCCACTTAATATTTTTCAGTAACATGTTTGGTTTAACAGCGATAAATGTAAGGCTTAATACATTTATCGCTGACCTAGATTAGGCTAAAAAAGGTGTCTTAGTGTGAACATCCATATTCTGCCCACGATGGCGCAGATAGTGATCCATTAACACGATTGCCAGCATAGCTTCTGCAATCGGCACCGCTCGAATACCAACACACGGATCATGGCGTCCTTTCGTCACAACTTCAGTTGACTGACCATCAATGTTAATCGTCTGACCAGGAACAGTAATACTAGAAGTGGGCTTAAGTGCAATATGGGCAATAATATCCTGACCGGATGAAATACCACCTAATACACCACCGGCATGATTAGAGGCAAACCCTTGAGGCGTCAAGGCATCACGATGTTCACTGCCATGCTGATTAACAACATCGAAACCATCTCCAATAGAAACCGCTTTAACCGCGTTAATACTCATCAGCGCATGCGCAATATCCGCATCCAATCGGTCAAAAACTGGTTCTCCTAATCCTACCGGAACATGTTTAGCACAGACACTCACTTTCGCGCCGATCGAATCGCCTTGTTTTTTTAGATCCCGCATAAACGCATCAAGCGCATCTAAGCCATCGGCATCAGGAAAGAAAAACGGGTTTTGTTCGATCTGCTGCCAATCAATTTTTTGCGCTTTAATCGGACCCAATTGGCTTAAATAGCCATGAATTTCAATGCCTAGCTGAGCTTTCAAATATGCTTTCGCAATAGCACCGGCAGCAACGCGCATCGCTGTTTCACGAGCAGACGAACGACCACCACCACGATAATCACGAATACCGTATTTCTGATGATAGGTATAATCAGCGTGTCCCGGGCGAAATAACTGACTGATCGCCGAATAGTCTTTAGAACGCTGGTCGGTATTTTCAATTAGCAAACCAATCGACGTTCCGGTTGTTTTCCCTTCAAAAACACCTGAGAGTATTTTCACCGAATCACTTTCACGGCGGGCAGTAGTATAACGCGATGAGCCCGGACGACGGCGATCCAAATCTTTCTGGATCTTCTCTTCATCGATTTCTAAGCCACTAGGACAACCATCAATAATACATCCCAAAGCAATACCATGGCTTTCGCCAAATGTAGTCACCCGAAAATGCTGACCTATACTGTTTCCCGCCATTTATGCCTCAACTCTTAAATTTATTCTTAAAATTCTTGACCATAGTCAACTAATTGCTGCTTCGTCAGAGCGAACACGCCATGCCCACCATTAGCAAATTCAAGCCATGTGAAAGGCACTTGTGGATACTGCTCTTGCAAATGAACTTGACTGTTGCCGACCTCGACAATTAATACACCTTCATCATTCAGGTGCTCACTACCGTGGCGTAATATTTGCCGTGTAAGTGCCAAGCCATCACTGCCCGATGCCAGCCCCAGTTCGGGCTCATGACAAAACTCTTCAGGTAGATGCGCCATATCAACTTCATCCACATATGGCGGATTGCTGACGATCAGATCGTAGCGCTGGCCAGCAAGACCGGCAAACCCATCCGACTGAATCGGGAATACTTGTTGCTCCAGGCCATGATTTTGAATGTTAATCTCCGCTACAGCCAGAGCATCATCAGAGATATCGACCGCATCGACTTCTGCATTGGGGAAAGCATAACTGCAGGCAATCGCAATACAGCCACTGCCCGTACACAAATCAAGGATTCGTTTCGGTTCATCACGCAGCCATGGTTGAAACTGCTGTTCAATTAATTCTGCAATGGGGGAACGGGGAACCAACACCCGTTCATCCACGTAAAACTCTAAACCTGCAAACCAAGCTTTATTGGTTAAATAAGCAACCGGAATACGCTCCTGAACGCGTCTTATAACCAGTTCAACCAACATTTCTCGCTCACTTTTAGTCAAGCGCGCTTCTTTTATATCCTGACCAATATCAATCGGTAAATACAATGCGGGAAAAACCAATTGGATTGCTTCATCCCAAGCATTATCAGTTCCGTGACCATAATACAGATTGGCGTAATTAAATCGACTTACCGCCCATCGCAGCATATCTTGTATTGTGTGAAGCTCTTTGACCGCCTCGTCAACAAAAATCTTTTCCAATTTCACTCCGCTATTGCGTACAATTACACATATTGATGTATTTGTTTAGCTGTTATATGCCCAAAAAAACTGCAACTGATGCTGATTTAGCACTTTTTAAAGATGCCCTAAACGGGGTTAGGCCATTAGAACAAGATAAAATACGGCTACAGCCACCTCGAATCAAGCAAAAAAGGCCAAATGAGGGTCAAATAAACCAAAGAATTAGTCAGCAAAGCTATTATTTTTCTGATGAATATAGCCCATTATTGCCAGAAGATGGGCCGATGGTGTGGCGCGCAGCAGAAACTGAGCCAAACGAATTAAAAAAGTTACGCAAGGGGCAATATGCTCCTGAACTTTTCCTTGACTTACATGGCCTCACTCAGCAACAAGCCAAACAGGAGATAGCCGCACTACTTTACGCCTGCTTAAAACAACGGGTTAGTGTTGTCTGTATTATGCATGGTCATGGCCAAAATATCTTGAAAAAGAGAGTGCCTCAATGGTTGGCACAACACCCTGACATCGCGTGTTTTAGCCAAGCACCTCGTCAATGGGGAGGCAACAGTGCACTACTTGCTCTGATTAACCTACCCCGGAATTAAGAGTTATGATGATAAAAATTCAAATGTTGTGACTATTGAAGAATCACTATGCAGCTTCGTGATCGTGATTGAACTGATCAATACAGTGGTTTATTTCACTAACTGTTCGACGATGTTTAGGTGTCTGATAATCCTTAAGCATAATCAACTTACCGTGGTCAAATTCATATGCACCACGCCCTTGAATATAAATGCGACCTTTAAAAAAGGCTTTGACATAACGAGCAATATGCTTAGGAGAATATTTTTTAAAAATTTTCATATTTATACCTACTACATCAATGAAATCGGTTAAAAAGTTCCATAGTCCACGATTTCGAAATATAGAAAAGTTGTAGATATCCTTTTTAACAGCATTGAATTTTGTGCTGGTCAATATACTTAGAGTTTTATATCACAAAAAGTTCAATCGAAAAGCGAATGTATAATAGAAATGTGATCGCCATATGACATTTCGATGCTTTTCCTCTATCAAAAAATGAATTTTGATTGGCCGCTCACACTCCCAAATCATTACCTTGATGGTTACTTATACAAATATTAAAATGAATTATTAAAGTTGCTACTTGGAATCCACTCTGCCCTTTGATTTAGCAATTCATTCATGAACGATTCACAGTGACTCATTCGTCTAGTCAGTGACTGTGAGTGGAAGTTCTATTCAGTGCCAATATAGTTCTTACACAAACGATTATTGTGTCTTTTGAAGACAATTCAGCCAACTTAAGCCACTTGATCATAAATTTAAGGAGTTCTAATGAGCCAGATTATCTTTTCATCCCCTTCTAAGTACATGCAAGGATTCGGCATTTTAAGTAAGCTTGGCAAACAGCTCAGCATCATGGGAGAGCATATTTTGCTAGTTGCTGATGATGTCGTCTGGAAAATTGTTGCTGAAAAATGTGAAAGCTCTCTTAAAGAAGCCAACCTAACCTATACTTATGAACAGTTTAAGGGCGAAGTTTCTAACCAAGAAATTACCCGCTTAGTTACAATCGCGAAACAAGAACAAACTCAGGTCGTCGTCGGTATTGGGGGTGGTAAAACACTCGATACGGTTAAAGCAGTTGCAGATGATTTAAACCAACCAGTGGTGATCGTTCCAACCGTTGCTTCAACTGATGCCCCTTGTAGCGCTCTGTCAGTTATTTATTCTGAAGCGGGTGAATTTGATAGTTATCGTTTTTATAATAAAAATCCCGATCTCGTTTTTGTCGACACTCAAGTATGTGTGCAAGCCCCCGTACGTTTATTTGCATCAGGTATTGCTGATGGGTTAGCAACTTATGTTGAAGCTCAAGCCGTCATCCGCACCAATAGCGACTCTATGGTCGGAGCCCGTCCATCCATTGCCGGAGTGGCCATTGCAAAAGCCTGCCAGGAAACATTGCTTACGCATGGAATAAATGCCTATAACGCCGTTGAGAAAAAAGTTGTAACCCCAGCGGTAGAAGCTGTAATTGAAGCTAATACGTTGCTTTCTGGCCTTGGGTTTGAAAATGCAGGCCTTGCCGGTGCCCATGCTATCCATAACGGCTTTACAGCATTAAGTGGCGATATTCACCACCTTACCCATGGTGAAAAAGTCGCGTACGGAACCCTTGTCCAGATGGTTCTAGAAAAACGATCTCGGGAAGAGCTAGAAAAATTCATCAGATTCTATCGTGCCATTAAGATGCCGACCACACTCAAAGAGATGCATTTAGAAAATGAATCTGCTGAAGGATTGCTAAAAGTGGGAGAACAAGCAATTGCCCCAGGTGATACGCTAGGCAATCTAGATACTGGGTTAACGGCTGAAGATATCGCACAAGCTATTATTGCCGTTGATGCAATCAGTGCAAGCGTTGTTTAGTGCTGTACAAGGCTGAGTGATTCAACTCAGCCTCTATTTTTTAATTCGCAGGATTATCAAGAGAAATCAATTCGTTTTCATCGCCAGTAACGACATGAGCAACACCACCGGTGGCAAACAGCGGAGCTCCAGCACTGGGAACAAGTTCTTGAACAATGTATCCGACTAATGGTAAATGAGAGACGATCAGCACTTTTGAATCACTTGCTAATTGTTTTATAAAATAAACCACATCTTTTGCATCGCCATGGGGCGTTAACTCATCAAGCGTTTCCAGATGGGTTGGCTGTTGGTAATAACCGGTTGCTTCGTCCCAAGTTTGCTGAGCCCGCAAGTAAGGACTCAATAAAACATAATCGAACTTAGTGATCACAGAAGCAAGTTTAGCGGCCATCAATTGCACTTGTCCGCGCCCCCTGGCAGTTAACTGTCGTTGTCTGTCACTCTGAGCCGTCATCTCTGCTTGCCCATGACGCATAACATAAATATCCATTGTATTTACCTATCATGCTAAAATTAAAGACATGTTACCCTGTGTTGACCTAACATAAAACAAGTTACAGAAAATGACCTGTCATTGATTGCATGTCTATGCTGTCATACTGATAATAATTCGAAACCATTAAAATATGGAGTGTTCTTTGCGAACAAGTCCGACTGACTCACGAGAATATCGAACAGTTACCCTCGATAATGGCCTGAAAGCCTTGCTCATCAGTGATCCCCAAACCCCAAAAGCGGCGGCGGCCCTAGCCATCAACGTCGGTCATTTTGATGATCCTCTGCCACGAGAAGGCCTAGCTCATTTTCTCGAGCATATGTTGTTTCTAGGTACCGAAAAATACCCTCATGCAGGAGAATATCAGCAGTACATCAGTCATCATGGCGGCAGCAATAATGCGTGGACTGGTACAGAATTTACTAACTTCTTTTTTGATATTGATAATGATTGGCTTGAAGGTGCCCTAGATCGTTTCAGTCAATTTTTCATTAGCCCATTATTTACCCCTGAGTTGGTTGATAAAGAACGTCAAGCCGTCGACTCAGAGTATCAATTGAAAATTCAAGATGATGTTCGCCGACTTTACCAGGTTCACAAACAAACTATTAATCCTGAGCACCCTTTTAGCAAGTTCTCAGTTGGCTCTGAGAAAACGCTTGCCGATCGCCCTGATCACTGTGTCCGAGATGACTTACTGAAATTTTACCATCAGCATTACTCAGCTGACCGTATGACCTTTGTTCTTATTAGTCACCACTCATTGGCTCAACAGCAAAATTGGCTGAGTTTTTTTGCGCCCATAAAAAAACGAAACTGGCATGCGCGGGCGCAGATTCCGCTATTACGTGATGAAGACCAAGGCATAATTATCAACGTTGAGCCTCTTAAAGAGGTCCATCGGCTCACTTTATCGTTTAACTTTGAGAATATTCATCCTCAGGAACTTTATCCTAATAAACCATTAGAATTCTTAGCTAATTTAATCGGTTATGAGGGCCCTAATAGCCTCATTGCCCTTTTACGTCATGAAGGATTAATCCAAAATATGGCAGCTGGCGGCGGGATTAGCGGCCAAAATTTTCGAGAATTCACCATCAGCTATCAGCTTAATGAAGATGGATTAAATGCGATTGATACCATCGTAGAAGCGACCTTCTCACTCATACAACTAATTGCTCAGCAAGGGCTTGAATCGTGGCGTTACGAGGAAAAACGGCAGCTTCTCAAAAGGGCATGGCATTATCAAGAACGCAGCCGTTCCATTGATCTGGCTGCCCACTACGCAATTAATTTACAGCAATTCGCCGAAGAAGATGTATTAATCGGTGATTATTTAATGGAACAGTTTGAACCAGAGCAGATTCAAAAATTCATTCAGAAAATGACACCACAAACGATGCGTTTAACCTTGGTCAGCCCCGGTGTCGACACCGATGCTGTTGCACCTTGGTATGATACACCTTATAAAAAGATCCCCTTTAATCACGAACAATTAAAGCGGTGGAGCAATCCGCAGGTCATGCCGATCCAGCTCCCGTCGGAAAATCCTTTCTTAAATCTAGCCAATCCGAAAAATCAGTATAATGATACAACGGAGGTCCCTTACCCACTGATTGATGAAAAAGGATTTAAACTTTGGCACTATCAAGATGGTGAATTTAAGCTACCCAAAGGGCATATTTACATCTCACTTGACTCGGCTTTTGCTGTGCAATCGGTTAAGCATATCGCCCAAAACCAATTGGCAGTTGAAATTATCCTCGATTATTTAGCTGAGATCACCTACCAAGCTGAAATAGCAGGGATGAGTTACCAGATCTATCCTCATCAAGGCGGCTTCACGTTGCATAGCAGCGGATTTAGCGAACGTCAGTTTGAATTGATTAAACTGGTGTTAGATAGTCGACAGCATGGTCAGTACAATGCTCAGCGCTTTAAATTAGTGAAACAACAACTCATTCACACGTGGTTAAACCAAAGTAAAATAAAGCCAATTAATCAGTTATTCCACCAGCTGACTGCTATTTTACAGCCGAAAAGCCCTACTGGTGCCCAACTCGCAGCCGCCATTGAAGATGTTCACGTTGAACAGATGAGCGAATTTATCGCTAATATTTATCGCAATATTCACGTTGAAGCCTTTATTTATGGGAGTTGGTCTAAAAAGCAGGCCCAGTCAATCGGCCAATACATTCGCCGAACACTAGTCGAAGGAAATAACCCTGCTAACGAAACACCGCGCGAATTAATGAATCTGGAAGGATTACAAACATTAAACTATCGCCATCATTGCCAACATAATGATTCAGCCTTGCTCATGTATTTTCAAAGCCCAATTGTCAGTGCCAAACAAACCGCTTTGTTTTCATTATGTAACCAGCTCATGTCTTCGATCTTTTTCTATGAGCTCCGTACCCAGCAGCAACTGGGTTATATCGTGGGGAATGGGAACTTACCACTTAACCGCCATCCAGGAATGTTATTTTATATTCAGTCTCCCAATAGCGCGCCTCAAAGTCTGCTCGATGCGATTGATCAATTTATTGACCATTTTCCCAAAGTATTAAATGAACTCAGCGAGCAGCAGTGGATTGAAGCCAAACATGGCTTAGCGGGGCAAATCCTTGAAAAAGAAACCAACATGCGTACTCGAGCTCGACGATTCTGGGTCAGTATTGCCAATAAAGATAAACATTTTAATCAGCGTGAAGAGGTCGTCGAGGAGTTAATGAAGCTCACTCGTGAAGAGCTGATGCGGTTCACCATGGAGCTCAAAAACTCTCATCGTGACCGCTTAATCCTCTTTACCTGTGGTGAACATCATCACCCATGCCAGAACTTAAGTGATGCACAAAATATTGGATCAATTGAACAGTTCCACGCATCGGTAGCTAAATTCAGCTATTGATTCTTTGTCATCAGCATATCGTTACAATCCAAATTTGGCGCGAATCAGTTCGCCGCCAAATGTTTTGAAGGAATCAGATAATGAAAACGGCTGGCTGTCTTCCCCAGACGCGCCTGAATTATGCTCTTATCCTCGGATATCTAGCGGCACTCGGCCCTCTGTGCACCGATCTTTACATCGCATCGCTCCCTGAAATTACCCAAGTATTTGCCACGACCCCATCTGCGACACAATTAAGTCTTACCAGTTCATTAGTTGGCCTTGGCATTGGTCAATTGCTATTTGGGCCCCTCAGTGATCGCTATGGTCGACGTCTTCCGCTCATGATATCGCTGACATTGCTCGTTTTATCGACTCTTGCTTGCTGTTTTGCACAATCGATGGAACAACTTATTATCGCTCGTTTATTTCAAGGTCTTAGTGGCTCAGGTGGCGTAGTTATTTCTCGATCCATCGCAAGGGATCGCTATCAAGGCCATGAACTGACTAAATTCTTCGCCTTACTCATGATGATCAACGGTATTGCTCCCATTGTGGCCCCCGTCGCCGGGGCTGGATTGCTCACAATTATGGATTGGCGAGGTATATTTATCGTATTAATGCTCATTAGTATTGTGCTGTTACTATTTAGCCATCTGCAACTGCAAGAAACCCTACCCAAATCGGATCGCTCAAATAGTTCACTATTAATTTCATTTCAGCAGATGGGAAAACTCATAACTAGAAAACGCTTTATCGGATTATGTCTAACACAAGGATTTGTGCTAGCAGGGATGTTCGCTTATATCGGGGCTTCTTCTTTTGTGTTGCAAGAGCATTATCACCTTTCGGCGCAGCTCTATAGCGTCTGTTTTGCTGTCAATGGCTGCGGGCTCGTGGTTAGTGCTCAGATGAGTGCCAAATTAGCCATTCGCTTTGGCGAACAAAAGGTGATGCAAGCCGTTTTAATTTTTGCTGTCGTTGCGGTTAGTTTACTGTTGGTAAGTAGCTACCTTAACGCCTCTCTCTGGATATTTCTGCCTTTGCTATTTTGCGCTGTGATTGTTAACAGCATGATTGGGACAACCAGTACCGCTTTAGCCATGCAAGAAATCGCAGCCAGTGGTAGCGGCGGCGCATCAGCCTTGTTAGGTTCATTGATGTTTATTCTTGGAGGGATCAGTGCCCCGATAAGTGGTTTAGGCGGAAGCTCCCCAGCAGCAATGGCTTTAACTATGGCAGGATGTTATTTTATTGCCTTTATTTTATACACAATATTAGTGACTTGGCAGCTAACGAATCACCGTCAAACACCACTTCAGAATCGCTAATGCTAATACTGTAATAAAAGTGAGCTAATAGCCTCTTTGTGGGCAATAATTCGTTCGGCTTGTATCGGACGAACACCTTTTACTGACAAGAGTTGTTCTTCACTCATCAATAATAATTCATCAAGCGTTGTTACCCCTTGTCGTGCTAACTCCCTTGCCACACCTAAATCAACGGCATCAACCATTAACACTGAACCTGGTTTATCCTTACAACAAAACATTCGTTCATCAGGAGGCAAAAATCGTGACATCAATGCGACAATATCAACCGCTTTGTAATTTACCAGCAGGCGTTTTTCAATGGGCTCAAAGAGTGGATAGATCTGCACAACCTGTGTCAATAAATCAATTTTTGCTCGCAGCGAACGATCACTACTCACTATTTTTTTAAGCATAATGATATATTGAAGATAACAATGAGCACTTAGAACACCTGCATCAGTTGACACTGTATCATCGTCACTATTAAACACACTATCAGCAAAACGCAGCCAATTCCCCTGCTCGGGGTCAACCTTGTTTGGCAACGTATCTCGATTGAGAATAGAACCATGCATCAACAAATAGTCAAGATGAGTATTGAGCCGAAAAACCGCCTGAAAAACAAATTGATCTGAGTCGTAATCACCCACCTGAGGTAAGTATTCAAGCGATGGAGCCATTAATTCTGGCGCTACTTCTGCTAATCTGGTTCGCCTAAACAGTCGCATTGAGCTCCCTTTATCCGCCTCTATATCCCTACACAAAAATTAGTTAAATTTAGTGGAGTACACAACTTTTTATTTAAAAGCTGATAACTAAATCGCAAATCAATTCAATTAAAACTCAAGGCCAAGTTCGTGCAATCGCGCTTCAAGCTGTGCTGAATTCTCAAAGACAATGCCATGCATTCCAACCGCTTCACAGCCACGGATATTTCTACTCATATCATCAGTAAAAACACACTCTTGTGCTTTCAACTGATAAGTATCCAGTAAATGGTGATAAATTTCAGGCTGAGGTTTTAACAGGTGAACGTCATCAGAGACGACCTCGCCATCAAATAACGCCCAGAAATCATATTGCTCTTTTAAATAATTGACTATATCGATGACATTATCAGTCAACGCATAGACACCGAATCCTGCGTCTTTAATTCGCTGCAATAACTGCTGCTGACCGAAAATCTGAATTTGAGTCGTCATCAGATAGTAAAAAAAACAGTCCATCTGATCAGACGAAAAACCGAATTGTTGAATAAGACTAGCTGAAACCTGTTTTTGAGTCATATTCCCCAAATTGTAGTTCATCCAAACTTCATTTTGGAACACCTCTGATCGGATCAATGCAATATCGGCATTTTCACCAAATGTTAGGCGAATAATTTCCTCAGGTGACCAGCGCACCATGACATTACCAATATCAAAAATGACATTCTTAATCGCTAGCTTTTCCATATTATCCTCGTCACAGCCAATCGTTTAAATCATAGCAATTTCATCATACATCTGATTTCTCGATCACTGTTATGTTTTTCAGCTTAAAGGCAGGTAGTTATGAAAAGAGCGAACTCTGACCATTCAAGGGCTAATCGAATAAACGAGCCAGAGCCGCTGAGAGATATCGTAGCTAAAATGAGCTTTTAATACAAATGGCTTAATCCATACATAGATCAGTGGATTAAGCCATGCCGTTCAATTCACTCAAAAGATCATCATCAACCAAGGCAATCCTAGGACAAGCCAAGCGACCAAATATAAGCCACCAAAGATAGCTCCTAATCGCCACCAAGTTCCGCCAGGGATAAATCCACTACCATAATAAACGGGGCTTGGCCCTGTACCATAAGGTGTAATAATTCCCATCAACCCAAGCATTGGAACTAATAAAAAGACAAACAGATGCATATTGATGCCTGGAATACCAGAAGCGGCAGCTAAAATAACGGGTAATAATGCCGTCGTATGAGCTGTAACACTCGCGAACAAATAATGCAGCACAAAAAATATCAGTGCCAAAATGATCATCGCGACCACAGGATTAAGCCCATCAATATGGCTACCAACTAACTGGCCAAACCAACTCACAAACCCAACTTTACTTAAACCACTCGCTAAGGCAACCAACGTTGCAAACCATACGAGAGTATTCCAGGCTGCTTTATTGGCAAGAATATCGTCCCAGGTGAGAATCTTGCAAATGAGCATCAAGCTAATCACTAACAATCCAACTAATGCCCCGGCAATATACTGACCCGCAAAAATCCATAGCAGCAGCGCCATCACGACAAAGATTAACAACAATAGTTCATTACGAGAAAGTGAGCCCATTGTGGTTAATTCTTTGCCAGCCCATTCACAAACTGCCGAACCTGATTTCACTTCTGGCGGAACTAACCAATAGCACAATAGTGGTATAAGCAGTAACAATAAAATACACACTGGGGCAGCCGCCAAAAACCAGTCTCCCCAACTAATGACGATCCCTGTCGATGATTCTGTTAAAGCAACCGCTAACAAGTTAGGTGCTAAAGCCGTCAGAAACATTGAACTGGTCACACAAGTAGTTGCAATGGCTGTCCACATTAGATACGTACCGATTCGTTTACGTGACTCATCATCTGGATTTGAGTCATAAAGCGGCGGTAAATTGCGGATAATAGGATAAATGGTTCCCCCACTACGAGCGGTATTAGAAGGTGTAAATGGCGCTAAAATGGTATCAGCGATCATAATCGCGTAGCCAAGAGTTAAACTTCTCTTACCCATGGTTTTTACCAGCCACAGAGCGATACGCCGTCCAAGCCCGGTTTTCTCATAACCCAGTGCAAACATAAAGGCCCCAAAGATGAGCCATACGGTACCATTGGTAAATCCCGAGACTACCCATGAAAAGGCGGCCTTAGCACTGTGAAAATGGGGGTTAGCCAGTTGTCCCGGAGAAAACAACGCCCAGTGATTTAAAAGTCCCGCGACTACCACTGCAATAACCCCAACCACAGCTCCCGGTAATGGTTCAAGAATCAGTCCAACGACGCATCCAATGAAAATTGCAAAATAGTGCCAAGCATAAGCATCTAAGCCCTGTGGTGGTGGAATAAGAGCAATAATAATAGCCACTGCAACAGGTGCGATTGCTTTAGTAAGTTTCATAATCTGTCCCTTAACATGAGCAGTTATCGGTAGTTCTTACCGATGAATCAATACAGCCATTTAAAAATTTTCTAGGAGCGTTTGTTCTTAAAACGTCATTCATAAAAGCCAAGCCCGTTTCTATGAATGATCTCGCAACGCTTGAGTGCCAGTTACGATTCAGCGGTCTATGTTGTAACATCTGACTTACATAAATCATCTTCAATATAACGCGCAAACAGTCCGTAACGCTCCTCCTACATACTATTGGTTAGCATTCGATACTCTATAATGATAAGAATCAAAAAAATGGTGGAAAATTGGTTATAAAGACACAATACACATCACAAATCAAAAAATGTAAAAAGCTGTATAAAACAAATAATTACACTCTCGTAAAAGATGAACGAATGGTCCAGTTTAAAGCCATCGCTTAAAGGGCAATCTATCGAAATTTAATACGATGTATCTTACTGGTAACGAATCGACATACAAGTAAGCCCTGCTTCAGCCTTAGCAAATTCGCTAATATCAACTGTTTCGACATGAAACCCCGCATTTTTGACCAATTGAACCGTTTTAACATGCTGTGCATTCATACAAATGGTTTGGCCAATTGCAATAATATTGGCGCCAAATGGTTCACTTTTGGGAACCTCGATTTTCTGAAATTCTTGAAAGATCGTCGTATCCAGCCAACTCGAATTAACCAATAAAGTAGTCTCATCAAGAGCGCAACAACCGCTTTTTAGATGTAAACAACCCGTGACTGGAACCGCGAGCACTTCATAATTAAATGGTGTCAGGATATCTCGCAATTGTTCATATCCCTGCTGATTCGTTCGTGACGATTGCCCAACATACACTTTACGCCCACACACTAGGACATCCCCGCCCTCTATCTTAGCTGGCAGTTCAATGGTTCGGATCGGTCGAAGCGGCATGAAATAGCTTTTAAGGGCCGAGGTCTCCGCCCGTCGTGATTCCACTCCCATCGATGCAACCACTGCAACTTCATCAAACACTATAATCGGGTCTTCAACAAACACATTATCCGCAAGCTCCGGGTTATCCTTAAGCACTTTTACTTGCGCCCCACAACGCGTCAGCATTTGGCAATAATGACGGTGTTGCAACAATGCTTTATCAAAATCGATCGGTTCACTTTCAATATAAGTTAATTCGCACTGTTGAATATTCATTGAGGGGCGATGAGTTAACACTTGCAACATTTTATATTCCCTTAACTTTATACGAGACAGATTCTATAACTATCGCATTCATCACCATTGTACTAGCACAAAAATGTGACATAAAAAAACCAGCTAATATTCATTAACTGGCTTTACACTAAGATAACTGATTATCTGATGTAGTTATTTAACATCTTCATCCAGCAGTGTTGGATTCTTCAGCCATTTCCATAAAGTAAAGGAACAGAGCAAAATAATCAGTGTTGCAGGCAATCCTCCCAAATTAGAGAGTGATTTAATTCCCTGAACGCCAACTGTGCTAACCATAATCCATGCGACTAATCCAATAATGACACCCCATAACACCTTGATCGGCAAGCCGACATGATCTGCAGAGTCAACCGTATAATCTCTTACGCATAGATCACCAATTGCATCGGTACTTGAATCTGCCGCTGTCACATAAGAGATAAAAGCAACAATGACCAAGAATGCTGAAGTAATAAGCCCCAAAGGCAACTGACCAAAAATATGATAAAGCAGCTTCTGGATCCCACCACTATTTAAAATAGCATATAGACTTCCGCCGGTATGCTGATCCATATAAATAGCGGTACCAGAAAAGACGGAGACCCACAGAAAGATAAAGATGCTGGGAAAGAAGACATTCACCTGAATAAATTCCCGTACCGTATAACCGCGAGCAATTTTGCCCAAAAACATCGCGGTGATCGGAGCCCAGGCAAACCAAACCGCCCAATAGAAATCACTCCAATTATGTGGCCATGGGTCGTTAGCTGCCGTACCCGTAAACAAGCTCATTGAGAAGAAGTTTGTTAAAAACCGTCCTAACCCTTCGACCCCAAGACCCAAAATGTAAATAGTTGGACCAAAAATGAACACAAAGATAAATAACGCGATCAACAACCAAAAGTTAATGGTTGAAAGTCTGGCAATCCCTTTAATCACCCCCTTCGCCGCAGAAATTACAAAGGTGATGACCACAATGGCAATAAAGAAGCCGAGCGTTAATGCATTTTTTTCTAGAGGGATAAACTGACCGACCCCACCCAGCAATGTTAAAGCGCCAGTGCCAAGCGATGACGCCATCCCAACCACTAACGAATACAGAGCCAAAGCATCAATTAGGTCGGCCCAACGACCAGAAACATAACGCCCAAAAATCGGCTTGAGTGAACTGTTTATTGAATAGGGCTGTTTGAGATTATGAAACGCGAGTGCAAAAATCAATGCTGGCACAGCATATATGGCATAAGGCGTTGGCCCCCAATGCAAAAACATTGCCGAGATAGCAAATAGCACAGCATTGGAACTATTCGGTTCAATTCCTAGGCTTTTAGCTGGTGAATGCAGGTGATACAACGGCTCCGCAGTTGTCCAGAACAGAACTCCGACGGCAAGCGTTGTACACAACACAATCATAAACCAACGAGACTTAGCAATCTTGGGTGTTGCGTTTTTACCACCAATGCGAATATTTCCCAATTTTGAAAAATAGGTAAAAACTACGAGAACCAGCAAGTAAAAGCTACCTAAGCTGAACAGCCACGAGAAATTATTCAATACAAAGTTGTTAGCGACCTTGGTCAAAGCGATAAAGCTTTTCAGGTCAATCATGCTATAAATCAGTGCGCCGACTAAGATACAAAAGGTCGGAAGAAAAACTAATGGACGTATCGATTTTAACATCATCAATTCCTTTTCATTGGCTTAGGTTAAGTCAAGTTACGAACAATGGTTTCATCGAACGTCTTTTCGAAAATCACTTCATCTTCATGCAGTGCCTGCCAGGTGGCCTGAATATAAAAATTATGTTGATCACAGCTCATATGATAGTGGCTTTTGAGCGCTGTCCACCAACCATCTCGGCCCATCGCTAGATCAAAGTTCAGTGTTGACGTGGCACTAAGTGGATCATCCGGATGAATACGTTGTAGCTGATTCATCTTAAAGTCGATAATGCTATCGCAAGAGTTAAAATATTGACGGCCAAAGTCATCCCGCGTGTCAAGGCTAACGATACCCGTTTTATAATCGTGATGAACAATGCGCTGACTATCGCTCGCCCGTAGTGTTTGGCCAGCAAAATCGACAGGCGTGTCATAAGCCGCGGGTTCAAACTCCGTGATCAGCTCATTTCGATAAGGCACATCAATATGGCTATTTTTTGTATCAATGCTGATGTTGGGACGATCAATCGAGGGCCAAACCAAAGGCCAATAGGCACTTGAAATGCTAATTCGTAACCGATGACCTGCTGGAAGTTTATAAGCAATATGGTTAACTGGCACAACGACCTGATATTGCTCGCCAGGTATCATCTCTTTAGCAAATTCATGACTATTCCGATGTGTCAGATTTAATAATCCGAGACTGATACGGGTGACCTGGCCATCTGGGTGAACATCACAGACTCGCACAGCGAGCTGCCCGGTTGGCTTATCACTTTGAATACTAAGATGAGCCTTCACTTGTCCAGCAATTGCGAAGTCTTCAGTCAATGGCGAAGTATCAAAGCACAATGAACCAGCATCATCGGCTCTTTGATCGCTTGGTTGTTCCATATCTAAACGGATACCAACACACAAACGGCCACCATTTAAGCCAACCGTTTGCGGCGATCTTACACTGAGCGCAAGTTCATCGGTTGGAGTGTCATTAAGCAGGGCTTTATCACCTAGGTAAAAACGGCGATGTTGCGTGCGTTTTGAAGGCCAACTAGGCTCACTAATCCACTGCCCCGGACGCGATTCATAATCACTTTTGGGAACCACACTATCTTGCATGTAGTAAGTCAACATAGGCTCATCCATGATGCCGGTATCGATATCTTTAAGCCAATAATCCCACCAGCGAACCGATTCACTCACATAATCAATTTTAGGGTTTGGATAAGCAATATTCGGATATTTATGGGCCCACGGTCCCACCAGACCTTTACGTGGCGTCGCCAGATTCTCAAGCAGACTAAATACTGTATTTCGATAATTATCGGCCCAGCCACTGATTGCATAGACTGGAATTTTGATATCTGAATAATCTTCACAGACAGAAGCATGTTTCCAATAATCAGAGCGCGTTTGCTCGCTTAGCCAAGGTTTGGCTAAAAAAGGCATATTTTCTAAGCGTTCAAGCCACTGTTTTTTCCACCGCTCACCAACTAATTTAGCATCTGGTGCACGTCCTTGCGCATATGCCCAAAAAAATGCCGCCCAATCTAAGTTATCGTTGAGCAAACATCCACCCATATAGTGAATATCGTCACGAAAGCGATCATCCGTTGAACATTGGGTAATAATTGCTTTAAGCGCAGGTGGATTCAATGCTGCAATTTGTAATGAGTTAAACCCACCCCATGAGATCCCAACCATGCCTACACGACCATTACACCAGCTCTGTTGACTCAGCCATGCAATCACATCAACACCATCTCGCAATTCTTGAGCCGTATATTCATCGCTTAAATAACCGTCAGATTCACCGCAGCCACGCAGGTCAACGCGGATACAAGCGTATCCCCGCTCAGCAGTTTGCATCATGGTTATTTCATCACGCACGATCGTGCCGTCATTTTTACGATAAGGCAGAAACTCTAAGATAGCAGGAACAGGATTTTCGAGCGCATCTTCGGGAAGCCAGGCTCGATAGGCCAAGCGAGTACCATCCGGTAGTGGTAACCACTGATGATGGATATGATTAACTTTATGCATAATTTCCTTGCTGAATAAAATACGGTTTTTCCATACTAAAGAGCAGAGTTTGTTAGTAAAACGTTATTTTGTTACTCTCAAATGAACTAAAAGTTAAAGATAAACAGAAGAACATGGCCATCCATCACAAAACCATTCCGTCATTAAGTGCTCTGATGATTTTTGAAGCGTCGGCGCGTTTAGGAAGTTTTACTGGTGCAGCCAAGGAGTTATGCGTAACTCCAACGGCTATCAGCAAACAAATTCGCCAGTTAGAATATTTTTTAAACACCAAATTATTTATTCGGCGCAAACAAGGACTGAATTTGACCTACAAAGGTGAGATATACCTGCGATCAGTCATGCAGGCACTCGATACGTTAACGGATGCTTCGCAAATTATGGATGATAGTGACCACCCTTTGCCGCTCAATGTCGAGATAGGAGCCTGTTTTTCCCATTATTGGCTGATTCCCAGACTGGATAGCTTTCGCGAAAAATATCCAAATATAACGCTAAACATCACGATTAATAATGAACGCGATATCGGTGACAACATTAATTACGATGTGGCTTTTTATTATGCTTCTTTAACTTCTCAGCAACGCGGCAGCTATCTGTTGTTTAATGAGCGAATTCTACCCGTTTGCAGCCCTTCATTTTTAGCTAAATATCCCGATTGCCAAAACCTTAGCAAAATCTGGCAACAACCACTTTTAATGTTACGCGATGAACCAATATTTTGGGAAAATTGGCAAACTTGGGCAGAACGCATAGGCTTTGGCTATGAAACACCAAGTAATGCGCTTTATATGGAAGACCAAATCGCGATTACGCAAGCCGCACTTAGTGGCGCTGGCGTTGCATTAGTGTGGGACTGGCATGTTCAGGATTTTCTTAAAAATGGCGAGCTTGTCGCACTGCGAGAACCTATAGAATGTCATCGCAATGCATTTTTCTTAAGTTGTGCTAATAATAATTCAGAGCGAAATGCGCGCCGTTTTATTCGTTGGGTGATTCGCCAAGTGAATGTTTTGCCCCCGCCTCGTGACCAATCACGCCACTAAGAAGACAGATTTATCACATTACCCCACCTTGGCGATGAAGATGACTGGTTCAAGAGCTCTCTGTTTGCCTCTCCCTAAATGGAGAGCCGAACAAAGCAGTCGCTTTTGCACTAGCAAAAAATTCTCTGAAATAGATAATATTATATTCTGATTGATCGCTCGCAAGTTAGGCCCGGAGCAGCAAATAGCTGCAATGAACTTTCCATTAATCCCCCAATAAAAGTCTTCACCTAATTTTTTTATTCGTTTAATATGAATTGGAAAAGTAACATTAAACCTGCAGACTTCGACGTATTAGCATGGCATTGAAGGTTGATTTTGTCATCAGAGTTATCACTTAAAAAACTCACCCCATGCGGCAGTTCGAAACAATATGCAACTTCATCGGATGCCCTAGAAAGTTCAACTCAGCTTTGAGGAATTAAATAGATGATCTGGTTTATTGTAGCTCTGGTAGTCATCATCACCATAGTGGTCAGTTTGGTTATCATCCTCTCTCGGGCACCTTATAAAAGTGCCAACTATCATCCTTTGTCACCCAATACACTCAGAGCCAATTATCGTGACAAACAATTTCATAATGATCATATGCCGCAACATCAAAGTGCGACCAATGAATCAAGTATTCTATTTCGGTTTCTCTTTCAACGCATCCACGGTGCCCGTCCAAATAAACCCATTGCAACAGATAAAACAAACTTATTGACGCTCGATCCGCAAACTGACTTAGCCGTATGGCTAGGCCACTCCAGTAGTTTCATACAGTTAGATGGGATGCGCTTTTTAATTGACCCCGTTTTCAGTAACAACGCTTCGCCAATACCTGCAACCAATCGAGCGTTTGCTGGAAGTAATATTTACGTAGCCACAGATATGCCAGCTATTGATTATCTTCTGATAACTCACGATCACTGGGATCACCTTGATTATCCAAGCATTGTTGCACTTAAAGAAAAAGTGCACCACGTGATTGTTCCGTTAGGTGTTGGTGGTTACTTTCGGCAATGGGGATATCCCGACGACATGATCACCGAATGCGACTGGAATCAGCACACCTTCGCTGGCAAAGTGACCGTTGTGACACTGCCCGCACAACATTTTTCAGGTCGACTATTCCATAAAAACCGCACACTTTGGGCAAGCTATGCTCTATTAGGTGAGCATAAACGAATTTTCCTCAGCGGTGACTCAGGCTACAGCAGTCATTTTGCAGCGATTGCAGAGCAATATGGCCCATTTGATTTAACCTTTATCGAATGTGGTCAATACGATACAGCATGGCCTCACGTACACATGACACCGGAACAGAGTGCCCAAGCCGCAGCCGATCTTAAATCAAAATTGGTAATTACTCAGCACCATAGTAAATTCAAGTTAGCATTTCATCGTTGGCAAGAGCCGATTGAGAGGTTCATCAAGGCTAAAACACCTTATGATTATCAGCTAACTTGTCCAATGATTGGCCAATGTGTGACATTTAATGATCCTCCATGTCACCACCATTGGTGGCAGAATCAACACGAATATTCTCTTACTCAGACCATTACAGCAAAAAAATAATCGCAAAAGTTTCCCTTTTTAGAGGGAAACAAAATTAAGGCAACCATTTTAAGTTGGTAGGATATAAAAAATTCATACCAAGTAAACCCAAGTATTTGTAATACAGCTCGTCGGTGAAAATCGCCGTCAATCTCAAACGAGCGTTGAAATTGAGTTTTGATTGTAAATTGCGTACAAGGAGAAATCTTTTATTATTAGCTAACGCCTTGATCATTAGCGCCAGCTGGTTTTTGACTGACCAGAGATCCGACAAATCGCCACAGCAAAACAATTGCGCAATTTCATTCTATATGTAACGAAGCGTTTACCGTTAAGATAGTGATTCTGTTGTGGGTCATTTGATAGGTGAATCATGCGTACAAACGAACAATTCAGATTTATCCAGAATCCGAATTTAAGCGGCATTACTGCCCTGTCGGCCCAGATGAAGAATTTCGCGTATAACAAACACGCTCATGAAGAATATTGTCTAGGGTTGACTCTTAATGGTCGTCAGGATTTCTTTTGCGCTGGCAGTTTCTATAAAAGTCAGGCGGGAAATATCATTTTATTCAATCCCGAAGAGATCCATGATGGCCACGCTGGCAATGATTCCCTATTAAAATATCAAATGCTCTACATCGAGCCGCAAAAGATGCAGACGATGATTAAAACGTTAGGTGCCATTCATCCAAATCAACTGCGCTTTGCCGACACGCTCTATAACGATGCAAAATTAAGAGCACAGTTATATCAGATGTTTTCGCTGGTACAAGGCCATCACACTCAGAGCATTGAATATGATGCCGTGCTTTATACCATTGTGGAACGATTGTTGGAGCTTAAAGGATTTGCATGCAACAAACAGCGCGTTATAAAACATGCAGATACCCTGCTCCTGCGCGCCAAAACGTTTATTCATGCTCACTTAAATGAGTCATTAACTATTGAACAGATCAGCAACGAAGCTAATCTGTCACAATTTCATTTTATCCGATTATTCAAACAATCATTTGGCCTCACGCCTCACCAATACATTATTAATTGTCGCATCAACTTGGCCAAAGAACAGCTTCAAAAAGGTCAGGATATTACCCAGTGTGCGCAGCTAGCTGGATTTTCTGACAGCTCACATCTTTGTCGAAAATTCAAACAATCATATGGCATCACGCCATCTCAATACCAACGACAATTTAGAATTTAACCTCATGATTGCAATTATCTTATTCTGCTTAGTGGTGATGTATACGCCAGGTCCCGTAAACCTATTAGGTTTAAACAGTGGAATACAGCGCCAAATTACTCAGTCAATGGGTTTTTATCTAGGAATTGGCGTCGCACTAGCGATTCTATTTACGCTGATTGGCTATGTAGGTGCAACATTTATAACACCTAATTTACTGCGTTATCTGGCTATCTTTGGAGGCCTATTTGTCGGTTATATGGGCTATCATCTGATGCGCGCCCAAGGGCACAAGCAAAGTGAATTATCGGGAAAACATTTGTCATTTAAAGACGGGCTATTGATTCAGTTATTAAACCCTAAGAGTGCGATGGTTGTTCTGCCTGTTGCCACCGTGCAATTTCCAACAGCTCATATTGAAGGGGTCAACATTGTGATTTGGTCAGTTTTGTTGGGCTTGCTGGCTGTCGGTGCACCATTGTCTTATGCTCTAGTCGGCAGACAAATTGGCTTACTAATGAATCAGCAAATGTTTTTAAAACGCTCAAATCAAGTGATGGGGATGATACTGCTAGCCCTTGCTATTTCGATGCTTTATCAAGGATTTTTCCATTATTAAAAAAGCCCACTCAAGAGTGGGCGTAAAAATCAGGTTTGATTTACAATATCCAAATGAGCAAAGGCCGCCCGAATGAATTCGAATTGAGTCTGATGACCCAGTCTAAAATCAGCACCGATACTGGTTTCATCAGGGTATTCGGTGACTAACTCAAACTCGACATGCAAATTTTCTCGTTCACTAACATCACAGGCAAAACCGTTAATTAACTCAAATGGCAATGTGCCAGCATGGGCACGATAACACTTCAGTTGTCGCTGATTATAACTCACCAACGCCTCAAATTGACTTAAATCTTGGGTAATCGCTTCTAAAAAAGCTCTCGCAGCATCTGCTTTACCAGGTTGATGGCGCATAATCAGGAAAAACCCCTTCGGAATCGCCCACAATTCAAATCCGCGCGGGCTATAACCGCTAAATGGTCGGGTCCATTCATGGCTAGGATAACCATGCAGATTCAAATGTAGTTTTGCCCCAGTAGCGGCTACGATTTTATTACGCAACGCTTTTTCAAAGTTTTGCTCATCACTTTGACTTTGAATATCATTACCCAAAGCGGTATAACGCGCCGCATGTAACATATGAAGCGGATTATCGCGGCGCAATTGATGATATAAATTGGCGCCTTCAGGGTTATGCATCGGTATACAGCCTAACGCGACCGGATATTCCTTACGCAGAATAGGCAATGCACGCAAGAGCGCACATGTTCCGGTTGTTTCATTGGCATGCTGTGCGCCAGTAATGACCACTCCCGGATGCGTTCCTTCAAATAAACTAGCTGGAACATTTAATCCTCTGCGGCTCATGCCATCCAATGACTGCCCTTCTAAATCTTGGGTCAGTTGAGTCAATGTTGCAGTAATTTTATTCGGGGTCAGAGGCTCACTCACTTGTGCAAGGGCATCGGCAGAGAGTGCTTTTTCAGCTGGAAACTCAATGGCTTGATAGGGTTCCAACGTCACTTGCAACTGCCATGGTCCATCGTGATAACAAACTTCAGGAACAATTTGCCCCGGTTGCAACTCTCTTGAGTCTGCCTCTCGTCCACTATAGACATTAAAAAACTCAATTAACGAAAAGTAGATATCTTCATGCAGTGCTTCGATAAAGCTAATATGCTCTTCGCCCCATTTGAGTTTGAGATCAGCAAATGGCACATCAACATGAACCTTAAGCCGATCAAAATAAGGCTCTTGCTCCGGCCATGTCCACGACTGCAAATGGCCAATTAACTGCTCAAACAATCTATGAACATCGCATTTGAGTGCAAACTGCTCCTGCTCAGAAAACTGAATCCAACCACAAGGGCTAAAAATATATTCATTGGTATGATCTTGTTGGAACTTATTCGGCGCGAACACCCGCTCGACTTGTACATCGCCATTGCGGCTGAAAAACATCACCTCATAAAAGTTATCCGCGGTCGTTTTGGAGCGAAACTCAATCTGATATTTTTCAAGCAACCCAGCCAGTGGAAAAGCCTCCAACAAAAACCGTTTACTTTTTCTATCGCTCGGATGTGCCGGATATGTGATCCGAATCCGTTCAATTGAATCATCAAGTGGCGCATCTTCAAGAAAATAATGAACCAGTGGCTTATAAGCACTATAAATCCGTGCCTCAATACCTTTCTGCTTTAATTGATATTCGACCCGACGGCGGGTAACTTGATCCGCAAACACCCACGCCTTAAACGGTCTGGTCTGCTCCGCCAGCCATTCGATAGTTGCTCTGAATTGCCTTTGTAAAATAACCTCTGGCAGCGCCATACCTTCTCCTTCTCGTATTTCCTGAAAATCGGCGTGAACTTAATGATTAATGAAAATTCGGATCTAATCGGTCACGTAGCCAATCTCCCAATAAATTCATCCCCAAAACCGTTAACATAATAGCCAACCCAGGGAACACACACACCCACCATGCAGTTTGCATATAAGTGCGACCATCTGCCAACATGCCGCCCCAACTGGCCACACTAGGGTCAACACCGAGCCCCAAGAAACTCAAGCTACTGGCCAGCAGAATATTATTACCTATATTGAGCATGGTCAGTATTAACACCGGGCCGAAGCAGTTGGGTAAAATATGCCGGATAATAATTAAATGAGTCGGAATTGCACTCGCACGCGCGGCTTGGACAAATTCTCTCTCTCTTAACGATAGAACACTACCACGGATCACACGAGCATACTGCACCCACTGAGCCATAATCATAAACAAAATCAGAAAACCAATACTGGAACCTACAATGGCGGTAAATGTGATTGCCAACAAGATAAATGGCAAAGCCAACTGAACATCGGCAAAGCGCATCAGAAACATGTCCCAAAAACCACGATAAAATCCGGCAATTAACCCAATAATTGCACCGAGGACTAATGATCCAGCAACTGAAGTAAAACCAATTAACAATGAGACCTGACCTCCGACGATCACCCTAGCGAGGATATCTCGGCCCAGTGGATCGGTCCCCAAAATATGGGTTACAGAGCTAAACGGCGCCTGTAAACGATGCATTAAATCAATCTGGCTACCACCATTAGGGTATAACCATGGTGAAATAAGCACCACTACCAACATCACGGAGGTTAATAACGCTCCCACGGTCAATTCAAAACTGCGGTACCAACGCTTAGGTTTAAGCACTTTTATGGCTTGAGCACTTTCACTAGTTGTCATGACGGATCCTTGGGTCGATAAGTCCATACAACAGGTCAACAGCGAGGTTCACCCCAATCACTAACAATGCCAATACTGTAACCGCGCCCTGTAATACGGCATAGTCACGGTTACTAATTGCATTAAATGCTAATGAGCCCATCCCAGGCCAACTAAAGACCTGTTCAATGACAACAATCCCACCCACTAAACTACCGAACTGGAGTCCTAAATAGGTCACTAACGGAATTGCGGCATTACGTAATGCATGCTTAAACAAAACCTGCCATTCACTTAAACCTTTTCCACGAGCGACTAAAATATACTGGCTGTTAAGCGTCTCAAGCATGGTAGTACGAACCAATCGCACATTAATAGCCGAGAGGATGATCGCCATCGTCAAACTTGGCAAAATCAGCCCTACACCACTATCCGCACCACTGGGTGGTAACCACCCCAAGGTAATGGAAAAAAATAGGACTAGTAGTAGCGCCAACCAAAAGTTCGGAAACGACAGTCCAATCAGCGAGATCACTCGAATAATCTGATCAAGTTTGCCGCCGCGATAAATTGCCGCAAGCATCCCCATGGGCAAAGCAATCACAATGGACAACACCAAAGAACTGACCGCTAACTCTAGTGTTGCAGGCAATGCCTGAGCAATCATATGCCCCACGGATCGGTGTCCAACAAAGCTAAAGCCAAACTGACCATGCAATAGTCCTAATATAAATTGACCGTACTGCACCCAGAATGGCTGATTAAGCCCTAAAGCTTGCCGGATATTCTCTAGATCCTGCGGTGAAAGATTTCCGGCGCCGGCTAACATAACAGCCGGATCGCCAGAAAGGCGAATTGCCCAAGCAACTAATAAGGTCACCACAAACACAACAAACAGCGCCTGAATCAACCTTTTAGTAATATAAAACAGCATAATTAATCAAGTTCCACTTACTTAACGCTTACGTGCGTTAAACGTAAACGCATATCAGCAGGCGCAGCAAAGTTCTGTACTCGTTTATTGACCCCATAAATAGTATTGAGGTTATAAAGCGGCATTTCCCAATGATTTTGATAGACGTACTTGGCTATCGACTGCAAAATCGGTAACCGTTTTTTCGGATCAACCATCTGCCGTTGTTCCTCAAGCAGTTTGTCTAACTTGGCACTTTTGTTGTATGGATTATAGGTTTCATTGGAGTGATAAAGCAGATAAGCGGTATTGTCATAATCAAATGTCCACCCGCCCCATGACTGCTGGAACATTGCCCCCGTTTTTCCGTTTGGCACGATATCATTTAAAAACACATTCGAGTCATAAGGTTTAATGGTGGCCTGTATCCCTGCCATCGACAAATACCCAGCAACGGCCTGCACAACCTCCCGGAAAGTACCGTTATTACCACGAAAATCAATTTCGACTTTCGTACCATTTTTTACACCCGCGGCTTTAAGCAGTGCTTTGGCTTTTTTTAAGTCATAAGGCAATGGTTTTAGTGATGGATCATAGCCAAAAGACAATTTACTTTGAAAACTGGTGATCGGTTCAGCCTGACCAGCAAGAATTGAATGGATAATGGCATTACGATCAACAGCCATAATCAGTGCCTTACGCACATTTAGATTTTTAGTAATGCCTCTTTTAGTATTAAAACGCAACGCATAAGTGGTTGGTCCTGTGTGGCTAATTACTTCTAAATCAGGCTGACTATTCACCTTTTTAATCATAGAAATTGGCATACTGGTAATGATGTCTACCCGGCCAGACTGTAATTCAGCAACCTGAGTGGCAGGCTCTTTAATAAACCGGTTAACAATTTTTTCTAATTTGGGCTTATCTCCCCAGAAGTGGTCGTTACGCACCAGAGTTGCTGAGACATTGGGTTTATAAGAAACCATTTTAAAAGGCCCAGTACCTATGGGATGAGTATTAAAATAAGCATCCCCTTTTTCTTTAATGTACTTAGGTGGCACGATCATCGCGCCGTAACCGGCTAATTTAGTCAGCAAAACTGGATCTGGTTGCGCCAAATGAAAATCAACGGTGTAATCATCAATCACTTTCACCGATTTAATCGCCGTGTAATTTGAGCGCTGAGGACTGGCTTTATCCGCCAATAGGCGATCAAAGGTAAATTTTACAGCCTGAGCATTAAAGGCTTCACCATTTTGGAATGTCACACCGTGGCGCAAATGGAAGCGAATCGTTTTGTTATTGTTCATGAACTGCCAGCTGGTTGCCAGTGCGGGCTTCAGCTTCAGATCGGGCCCCCGGGCAATGAGTCCATCAAATATATCATTGGCGACAACCGACCAGTTCACTAAAAATGTATCAATTGGATCCCAAGTACCTGGGTCTTGAGCAACCGCCACAGTCAACGTATCTGAATCAGCGGCCAAAGCATTGTTAAACGATAACCCCAATGATGCGGCAATAGCCAGACCGAGCACGCTCTTACGAGCCGTGGGAAATATTTTGCGCATGATCTAAATCCTTTTGTTGGTGTGAAACAACCCAGTGATGCTTGCTAACCGCTTGTAAAGCTTGCGCAACAGGCGGATTATTGACAGAACGAACAGGACTGGGGATATCTTCGTTAATAGCTAGTAAAGCTGGCTTATATTTCGGATCAGCAACCGGGACTGCTGAAAGTAACTTACGTGTATACGGATGCTGTGGATTCTCAAAAATATCTTCGCGATGACCATATTCAACAATTTGTCCCAGGTATAACACTGCTACCCGATGACTAATCTTTTCTACGACCGCCATATCATGAGTGATGAACAAGCACGCCAGTCCTAACTTAGCTTGCAGGGCCATCAACAAATTAAGAATTTGCGCCTGAATCGACACATCCAATGCAGCAATCGATTCATCGGCAATGAGCAATTTTGGTTCAAGAGCCAAAGCTCGGGCAATACAAACTCGAGCACGCTGCCCCCCCGAAAGTTCGTGGGCATAGCGCTGAGCATAACTTTCATCAAGCCCCACTTGCTCAAGTAACTGGATAACTCTGCGCTTGACGTTCGCTTTTCCAGCCACCAGGTGATGGGTTGTCATGGGCTCAGCAATGCTGGCAAAAATGGTTCGCCGCGGATTTAGTGATGCAAAATGATCTTGAAAGATATACTGAATTTCACGCTGCAGAGCAACCTTCTCCGCTTTATTCATGGCTTGAAACGAACGCCCCTGATAGAACATATCGCCTTGTTGAATTGGCAGTAGTTGTTGAATCATTTTGCCAACTGTTGATTTCCCCGAACCGGACTCTCCCACCAATGCCAATGTTTCTCCGGGATAAACCGTAAGCGAGACTTTTTCGCTAGCAAAAACTTGGTGCGTCGGTTTACCCCACCAAGTTTTTTTCACCGTAAACCGAGTCGTGACATCTGTAAGTTCCAACAGAGGCTCTTGCCAATCAGGCTCCTTAAGCTTGGGTAAGTTATCATTCGCTTCATGTTCATCGAGCAATGTAAAATACGATGGCCCTTGTTGCCCTTTCATCGAGCCAATTTGCGGCACTGCATTTAACAGTGCTTTAGTATAAGGGTGATCAGGGCAACTAAATAACTGCTGAACCGGGCCTCTCTCTAACACTTGTCCTTTGCGCATGACAATCACATCATTAGCCATCTGGGCCACAACGCCCATATCATGAGTAATGAACAATACCGCCATGTTCATTTCCTCCTGCAACTGACGAATAATCTGGAGGATCTGAGCCTGAATCGTGACATCCAAGGCGGTTGTTGGCTCATCAGCAATCAGTAAATTAGGCTCACAACACAGAGCCATCGCGATCATCACCCGCTGACGCATTCCGCCAGAAAGCTCATGGGGGTATCGCTGTAACATTGCTTTGGCATCTGGTAAGCGAACCTTAGACAACCAGTGAATCGCACGTTCATTCGCCTGGTGTTGTGACAAATTCAAGTGCATTCTAAGAACTTCAACCATTTGCTGACCAATGGTTAAAACGGGGTTCAGAGACGTCATTGGTTCTTGATAAATCATCGCGATACGACGACCTCGGATCTGACGGATTTGTGATTTATCAAGCTGTAATAAATTGAATTCTTGCCCCGGTTCGGGTCGATAGATAATTTCACCCGAACGAATTTGCGCCGGAGAATAATCCAGCAAGCGCATAATCGCCATCGAGCTGACTGATTTACCTGAGCCCGATTCTCCCACGAGTGCCAATGTCTGCCCTGGTGCAATCGAAAAATTCAGGTCATCGACTGCATCCACCACCACACCATCTTCTAAAACAAAGCTTACACTCAGGTTCTCAACTGACAGTATTGGACGATGCGAGTTAGATGTCTTAGCTATGGTGCTCATAAATGTATCGAATTTCCTAAATTGTCAGATCATAAAAACACATTGTTGAACAAAGCAATAGGTATGCCAAGCAATTGTTTATTAATTATTTTAAAAAAATAATGAATAAACAATTAGTTAATTAAAATCACAAATAATAGTCATAAACAAACACTCACAATATTCACCATAATAGTGCAAATAGAGCACTAAAATAACGCATTTTAATATATTTTATCCAATACTCTCTTTCTTATAGTGGAAGCAGAAAAAAATTGATAGACCATCAGCCATGATAAATAACTATTAATCACACAAAAGGGAATAAAATCTTTAGTGGTTGTAGGACTCATACATTGAAAACCACTTTAGTTGAGCCGCTAACCCGACGCGTAATCGCTATGAGTAACATATTTAATTACCTGCTATTTCAGTATCTTAAAAATACTGAGAAACAGGTGAAAGACAGGCGAAAAAGCGCCTGGTAAAAGTGAGCAGACCATTGTTACCTGTTGCGTCTGATGGTTTGATGCAATGACTGAGAAAATATATTTCAAATTTTTATCTATTAAAAATGCATAATTTTCCTATTTATCCATCTAATGGTATGGTGTAGCGCTATTCATCTGTTATTACAAAGGAACGTATCGTATATGATTAATCGAATTTGTCATCGAACCATTAAGGTCGGTCTATTTGCACTAGTCGCCAGCGCAGCAATGAATGTTCAAGCGAAAATTCACACTATTCGTTTTGCTGTTGACCCAACTTATCCACCGTTTGAATCGAAACAACCTGATGGCAAACTCGTTGGATTTGATATTGATTTAGGCAATGCAATCTGCCACCAGCTCCAAGCTAAGTGTGTATGGAAAGAAAGTAACTTCGATACCATGATCCCGGCTTTAAAAGCCCGCAAGTTCGACGCAATTCTCTCTGATATGGGCATTACCGATGCACGCTTAAAAGAGATTAACTTCTCAATCCCCATCTACAATACACCTATTCGCTTAGTTGCTCGTAAAGGCGAACACCTTGAACCAACAGCTCAATCACTAAAAGGGCTACGAGTAGGGGTTGAACAAGGTACGATCCAAGAAACCTACGCGAAGGCAAACTGGCAATCACACGGTGTCGAAGTGGTTAGTTACGCGGATCAATCTCAAGTTGAATCCGATTTAATCAATGGTCGTATCGATGCATTATTCACTGATGCAGTACAAGCTCAGTTTGGCTTTTTGTCAAAACCAGAAGCTAAAAACTTTGCACTAACCGGTAAAGCAGTATCGGCCGAAGGTCTAGTCGGGCCAACCGCCATAGGCCTTAGAAAAGGCGATAAAAATTTAAAAACTGCAATTGATAAGGCATTGGTGACACTTGCTAAATCTGGCAAACTTACCAAGATTGAGAAAAAATACTTCACAACAAATGTAATTGTGATTCCACAGAATAAATAATATCCCGTTATTTCAAATACAAAGGCTCTGCCGTCGTGCAGTGCCTTTGTTTTAGGAACTTATTATGCATCACTGCCAGCATCTGCTTACCCCCCAAACGCTTGGAATATCACGATCAATTAGCAGCTTCCATTTTGGCTCTGACCATGAAAAAAAAGTCTATATTCAAGGTTCTCTGCACGCTGATGAATTACCCGGAATGGTGGTCACGTGGTATTTGAAACAAAAACTCAAACTTCTTGAAGAACAAGGCCGTCTAAAAGCGAGTATAACCTTGGTTCCTATAGCCAATCCTATCGGCTTAGGTCAGTTTGTCCATGGCACACAAATGGGTCGTTTTGAGCAAGAAAGTGGGCAAGATTTTAACCGTGATTATCCAATGTTTGGCCCGCTATTGGCTAAACAACTTGAGTCAGAGCTAACGGCTAACGCAAAAGAAAATACCCAGCGAATACGTCAGGCGTTAGCCGACCAGCTAAATGCACTCAATCCCACGACTGAATTGAAGTCGCTTAAAATTGAGTTATTGAAATTGGCTTACGATGCCGAGTTAATGCTCGATCTGCACTGTGACTGGGAGGCGAGTGCTCATTTGTATACGGTCCCTTCAGCTTGGCCTGAAATCGAACCACTGGCACGCTATTTAGGAACTAAAGCACAATTATTAGCAGATATCTCTGGCGGAGAACCGTTTGACGAAGCTTGCTATGAACCATGGTACTATTTACGGCAACATTTAGGATTGCGTTTTCCAATAGAGCTGGGACTTAAACCTGTCACGCTGGAGTTACGTGGCGTGAGAGATGTCAACGCTAAACAAGCCCAAAAAGATGCAGATGCAATTATCAATTATCTGATCTACTGCGGTTACATCGAAGGCGATCAATCACCGCTACCAGAACTCCTTTATCCTGCGACACCTCTAGCTGGATGTGAATATATCAACGCACCTGTCTCCGGGGTCCTTTTACACCACTGTCAGGTTGGCGAAGTGGTCAGCCAAGGACAATTACTTGCGGAGATTCTCAATCCGCTAAATGACGAGCTGACACCGCTATATGCCTCTGTCGATGGGATGTATTATGCTCGCCATTGGCAACGATTTGCCACAGCAGGAATGCTAGTAGCAAGAATAGCCAGCAGTGAAGCCAATAGAATCGGTAACCTATTAGTTCCCTAACCAACAAGCTACGTCGAACCGACTATTTGCCATCCGCACTGCGAATTTTTCGTGCCAATGCCGCCAAATGTTCGTCATTGGCACGCTCACAATCATGCGATGACAAATAACCTTCATAACGTTCAAAGAATTTATGCTGTTTTGATTCAATAAGCTTAAACGTGCTGTCATCGCCCGTACCATGCATGGGGAATAACTTCGCATGCAAATGATCCACTCCATAACCTTCAAACATCATCCCGCAGCGAGCCACATCATCAAACGCTTTATCTAATAATAAAGCTACTTTTTTAGTGGCAATGACTAAATCGGCTAATACCTTATCCTCTTGCTCAAAGGCATAACTGTCGTAATGACATTTCGGGATCACTACACTAAAGCCGTCAGTGTTGGGAAAGATAGATAAAAAGGCCATATGATGTTCATCTTCCCATATTTTATGGCACGGCATTCTCCCGGCAACTATATCGCAAAAAATACAACCCATCACTGTTGCTCCCCTGATAGATGAATAAAGTAACGGGCAATTCGATACCCCAAAATTGGCCCATAAACAACATTTTCGAGCTGACCGCCACAAGCTTGAATAATTGCCCGAGAAGCCAGATTATCTTCTTTTGCAGTGACAAGTACCCTTTCAATACCCAATTCATGAGCTTTGGGTAAAGCGAGTTTTAACATTAACTTACCAAGTCCCCGATTCCTGTAACTAGGTGCAATATGATAACCAATATTCCCTCCTTCAGTCAGAAGAAACCGTCCCTCAAGCGGATGACGAATACGAATCACGCCATAAATGCATTGATTGATGGAGTTATAGAGCCAGAAATGATGACACAAAGTAGCTTCTGAAGAATGCCGAGACGGTTGGCTCTGGCGATGGAGCGCGCGAATATATTCAGGAAAATTATCCATTGAAGGGATATATTCGTTGCTATTGGGGCCATCATACAATAAAAAATCATCAACAAAGGCTTCAAAAGCCTCATGCAGTGCTAATGTTGGTCTAACCAGCTGGCAGTCGCTAAAATTAATTGTCACCGATGACCTGTCCTTGTCTAAGATACTTTGCTCGGTAAATATCAAAGGCCTCTGCCAGCTTAAGTTTAATTAATCATCGCAGCCAAGGCCAACAATACTGGAATAGATACCATGCTCATAATAGTTGAAAGCGCCAAACTGATACATGGGAAAACAGTATTTCGCCCCGTCAACTGGGCAAATATGACGGCCATTCCGGCCACTGGGCATGCTGATAAAACGAGCAAAATCACCAACAACTGACTATTAATCCCAGCCATTGTTAACCCAATCAAAACAATACTGGGAAATAACAGATTACGCACTAAAGTAATCACCCAAGCCATCCCATTGACGAATATTTTTTTAAGGTCAACCTGAGTCATTGCAGCACCTACGACTATCATCGATAACGCTGTATTCATGCTACCAATGTAACCGAGTGCGGATACAATCGGTACAGGCAATTTCACCGAACCAATAAAGAAGATGATACCAATGACCGCTACAATGGTATTAGGGTTAAGTAGCACTTTGAGTAATGCTTTACGGTCAATTTTCCCAGTATAAGTCAATAAGCCATGAGTCCAGACAAATAGGCCATTAATCGCAATATAAACTGAACCATAAAAAACGCCAGAGTGGTTGATTGCAGCCACCAACGGAATCCCCATAAAACCACAATTTGAATAAACAGACGTAAATTGCATTGGCGCTATCAACGATTCATCTTTGAGCGTATGTTTATTAAACAGCAACTTACTGAGGACAATATAGACAACATGGATCGCTATCGTCACAACCGACATCACCCCAAAATTATGTAACATTTCAGTCGAAAATGGGATCTGAAAGGCCTTGAGGATTAAACATGGCATTACTACATAGCAAAGCAACCAAGTCAGCTTATGACTCAAATGGGCATCAATCACTTTGTATTTAGCTAATCCATATCCTAGAGCCATCAAAATAAAGAGGACTAGGATCTGATTTATCATTACGGAAATCGGCATGTTTTATATTTATATGATTTATAACGGACTCAAGTTCTAAATATTATACATTTTAACTTGATATTATCATGATCTAGCTTCATTCAGATGCATAATATAATGAATTTCCAGAAAAAATGAGCAAAAAGGTTGTTGAAGACATTGTGATTTTTCAGGAACAATTACAATTGTGATCCCTAAATTTTTGAGGAAGTAAATGGATGCTACGATATCGGGTTTGGCCAAATTTATCTTACTAATGTCAGTGCATTATCCACTTTATCAGGATATTTTTCTCGAATAGCAACAAAACGGTCGAGATTTTCTAAAAATAGCTTCGTTAATTTCGGATCAAATTGTTTACCGGCTTGCTCTTCAAATAATTGAACGACCTTCGCTAATGACCAAGGTTTTTTATAGCTGCGCTCACTTAACAGCGCATCAAATACATCAACAATCGCTGTAATACGGGAAAAAATATGGATATTCTCAGCAGCTTTACCGGTAGGATACCCCTTGCCATCCCAATGTTCATGATGCTCTAGAGCAATGATAGCGGCGAAATGCAAAATTTCGCCTTCACTGGAACTTAAAATTCTATAGCCGATCTCCACATGACTTTGCATGATGCGCCACTCTTCAGCAGTTAGCTTGCCCGGCTTTTCTAAAATGGCTTCTTGAATCCCTATTTTCCCGACATCGTGCATTGGGCTAACAATTTCAATAATCTGACATTCATCTGCAGTTAGTTGGCAAAGTTGCGCCAATATAGCTGACATTTTAGCAACGCGTTTAACATGGTTACCGGTTTCACCGGAACGAATTTCAATCGCATCTCCCAACAGGTGAATCAGATCTTTTTGCACATTCACGGTTTGATTTTGCAATTCAACAATTTTCTGACTCTGAGAATTAATCTCACGCTTACGCTTTAATAACAACATTAAGACTAAGATAATGACAATTAAAATAGTAATCGTCGAACCAGTAACCACTAAAATCTTCCAGTTAGCGTAAATAAATGATTTAGGCTTGCCCAATATATAAGAATTATGAGGTAATAGGCTTTCATCAATATGATGCCGCTGTAGTGATTTATAATCAAATACAAACCCTTCCGCTGGCGAGTTTGAAGTCGGCTCTTGAATCTCCCCCGGAAGCTGATTTATTAATAATTGAACCGCTCGAACACCTAATTGATAAGAGCGAGTAACATAACCCCCCATCACTCCACCACTGATATAAAATTTCCAGAGTACAAATACAGGAGGTCGGCTATAATGTCCTATTTGATAAGCTATCTGACTATATTCGTGAAAAATATTAGATCGTTTTTCAGTATTAAAATGAGTCAACAATACGGCATCCTCATCAGAGGCTTTCTCTAGCAAATATCGGGTCTCACTGAGAGAGAAATCACGAATTCGCACCAAATTGATCTGTGGATATTTTTTAACAATTTGTACAACTTCTTTATCGATTAAATTGCCACTGTAACTTCTGTCAACCAAAAAATAGAGATTTTGTAATTTGGGCCGAAGCTTCAAAATCAACTTAATATTTTCTTCAATATAGTCTTTCTCATAAAGAATAATTCCTTTTGCTAAAGAAGCATTTACATTGCCGATACCAACAGCCACTTTAGGTAAATTGCGAATATTCGGCATATCAAGACTATTGATGAAGTTCAAAGCATTATCATCCGTGATAATCACCCCATCAAATGGGTAGTTTTTATATTTCTTTTGCAAATAATAACGAATTGTTGCTAAATAATCTTCATTTGAAATCCGTTTGGTATCTAGATATTCAATCGACATCTTTAAAGCGTTACCGGTCGATTGATTGGCATCTTCAATCCCCTTTTGAAGCCTTGCCGTCCACAAATATGAAGCATCATAAGAATGCAAAACAAGTATTCGTTTAATCGGTGGATCCTGAGCGAACACTGCAATGCTCAGGACACTGAAAAATCCGATTATGATGAAACTAATACGTATACGCATTCCGATTATCGCCACTTATATATTTTAAAAGTGCTTTAACAAAGCATATAGCAGGCTGAAATTTTTGCCTAAAAATAACTCTATAAGAATTTAACTAAAACGTTTCAAAATATCTGTTTTTATTTAAAAATCATATAGATAAAAAACATTTCAAAAAATAAATTTCCTTACTCTGATAAAATATACCAACTAGTAACTATTTCTCGCAGCCTAGAGCAAGCTTCTCTGTACCAACTGCCATGATAGATTGAGTTCAAATTTTTAACGATAGGAAGGTTACCAATGGATAATAGACAGATAGTCTGCTGTAGATAACGATGCCAATTTAGCAATAAAAATATAGCTTATTGTTCTGCAGCTTCAACATAAAACTATATAAATAGCATGCTAATTTACTGCTTACCCCGATATAATAACGTTCATTATATTCAAATCAAAACCATAATCTCGTTTATCCTCTACGATTGGTATATACAGCCTTTTCTGAGCAAATATATATTTTTAAATCACATCCGTTATATTCCTAACAACTGATCCTAAAATATAGATGTAAATAGCTAATTTATCCTCAATATTATTATCGTTATAAGCATATGATATGAGACAAATCATCCTATTAATGATATATAGCATTCTAAAAAAATTAGAGAGTATTCCCATTGTCAATAAGGACAAACTGTAAATGGAAATCAGTTTGATTTAGATGGTTGTATCAGGTATGTAGCATTACTTAAAAATGAAGTACGAGAGATGGAAGTAAACATTTTTGCTGCCTCTGTAAAAAACCACATAGTTTTTACTCATCATCAAGCCACAGCGAAAAACAATGATGTTTCATTAATGTCATTCTATGTACTAGCTTATTTTACTCTATTGGCACACAAGATAGTTCGCTGCTATGAGATGACTCGCTTACGGCAAGGGGATGAAGTGGAACATGACTTAGCAAGCAGATACGAAGATAGTCAGCCAAGACAGCATTCAATATTGCCCTCATCATAGGAAACACTGATTACCCATTTTAAAGTTTTCCGATGTAAGCTCAGCTAACTCAGTTACAACGCAGCCTTGTATCGTTTAACAAAGCTGGTTGCACTATTGATACAGCCTAAAACCAAAATTACAAACGTGTCTATCGAAGTGGCTGAGAGCTGAAACTTAATGAACAAGAAAGCTTGGCTTATTAGGGACTGTTGACCTTTGGTGGTTGAATTTTGTTCAAATGAAACGCATTTTGAACGCGGCGCCCCCTGCGTCGCTTAATGAGTGAAGCAAGCAAGGGGCAACAAAGTTCAGGATGCGTTTAAATGAACCCCAAGGGCAGTATCTGAGAGGAATTTATCCAGCGTTAAACGTCCTTTGTGGAGAATAACTACACGGCACAACGTTTGCCTTGCCTAAATCCCTCTCAGATTTCTGCAAAACTAATCACAAAAGGTCAACAGTCCCTAGCTAGCTGATGCCGAGTCAGTTTGCAAATAGTCATCGCTGACATCTAGCTTATAAACGGTTTTCGCTTGGACGAGACAATTGCGCATGTCATCACGAGCTTTTTCATACAACGCATCGGTAATCTGGCGGTCTTTTTCCCATTGCTCACGACTAGGCCATTGAGCATAACCAACTAGGATATTTGGCTTGTCTGAAAGATGGAGCCTAGACCCGAAACTACCGCAATACTGATAAATTGCCTTAGTCACTTCTAGCCATGCTTGACGAAATAAAGCTTCCGTACCGTCTTTTATTTCAAATTCATAAACTGCGATAAACATCGTTTACCCCTTGAAGGTTAATATTAAATCTAGTGAAACACTGACCCGACCATAAATATATGACTTCATTCTCACAAAATGCGATCACTTGAAGCAATGGCGAAATGTTCCACAGTCCCTAGCAGTTTACGATTAAAATTAGCGTGATCCTATAAATCGGACGTTCAATTTTGCAATAAATATTGCTTAAAGCCGCCGCAGATGCCCCCTAGGGATTTCGGTTTCTCAAAGATATGATTGTAGATTAAGCAATGAGTGTTACATCGGCTTTTTTGACAGAGAGCAGATAGCTTAGCGCTGTTTAATAACCAAGAGATTTGTGAGCATATTCACCTTGAGCTCAATTAATGAGCAGACATCATAGCTTCTATGTTACAGAACTGTTAGATTCTAACCATTGTCATAATGGAGACCGCCTTGGCCCCATATGGGTACACAAGAGGCATTGCTCACAATCAACAAGGAACCAAGGGAATGGATAAATTTTTTTCGGCTCTGTCCGTCACCACCTTCCTCATGTTAGCTGGATGCGCCACCCAAACAGCCTATCAACCACCAAAAGTCGACAACACCCCCGTTCATCCTACGGCAGTCATTCATGCAACGAGCCTAATTCAAGGCTCGATCCTACCAAATTTCCATGGCACTGAAGTGGCATATACCCGCGCTGACCGCCGTACCATCGATGGCCATTCAAAGGCAGATTCTTGGTGGGGCAAACTACTGTTCAGCAATCTTCATACAGCAGATATTTTTCGTCTCGACCAAAATAAGGCTTATAAAGTCGATTTCAATAGGCGGACCTATTGGGAATGCAATGTTGAAAGCTGTCCGAGCATACTAAATATCCTGCGAGCCGCGAGCAATCAGAGTACCGATGAAAAAACGGATCAGTACGTTCCCAGCGGTACCGAAACCTGCCCATTGCACATGATCCAACACCGGTTCAGCGTGGTTAAAACCAGCCAAGAGGAGACCCTGAGTGGACACCAAGCAAGATTATATCGGGCGACCTGGAATCTTGTTTCCGAAGACTCGGCGCACCACCAGAACGTCAACAAGTTACAGATCGATTTTTGGACCACATCCCCCACCGGAGAAATGAAAAAAGTTTGGGAGATTCACCAGAAGTTAACTGACACCTACCTCAAAGAAGCCCATCTGCAAGATAACCCACTCGCCCGCTTCCTGCCACAAGATATCTTCCGCGCATTGTCGGCCTTCAGTGGTGACACAGATAGCAGCAAGCAGACTTGGCACAACGACGTCAGCCGCAAGCTGGCAACCATCAAAGGCTATCCGCTCAAGATCGATCTCAATTGGTACCAAAAGAACAACGCCTGTCAGAGCAACAATGAGCAGACCGCCGCGACGAGTGAGGCTAGCGATCCTAGTGATAAGTTGATGAGTATGGCCAGCAAGCTAATCGGCAACATTGTGAAGTCAGAAACAAAACCTAAAGGTGAAAAGCCAATCTTCCACTACCTATACCAAGTGCACAGCACTAAGGTAGAGCCAGTGCACGACAGTGTATTCCAAGTGCCGGATGGGTTTGTGAAGAAACCTTTACCAAAATTTGGACAAGGCTAAAGTAACACTAAGATATCACCCGTCTCAGATAGTTGCACAAACTCATCCGACGCTGGTTTTCTCCCTCTCCCACTGGGAGAGGGCAAAGAACTTGTGGTAGCGGCTAAGTAATCAGTCAAAGTTGTAATTTCTTCCCTTAATCAGTAGCAGCTATAATTAGACTGCTCAGCCTGCGCATGCTTCATTAAATATTTTCACAATATTAGATCATTCAATGCACCATGAGGAAATTCCTCGTTGTACTCAATTAACGCATCTTCCTACAATATTAGAAATAACGGTTTCATATTTTCTAGGACTAGTCATGGAACCCAAAAATTAAAGGATAATTAGGATAGACTAATTCATTAAAATTTTAATAACCACAACTAAATAAGATCCAGATCAAACTTTTAACTTTAATTTTGTCCATTTAAAATGGACAAATTATGTTATTCATTATATGTGATTTGTATTGCTATGATAGAAATATTGTAGGTAAGGACAATTGGAAAACTACAGGTAGAGAGGTAATATGATTTTATCTAAAAGACAAAAAAATATTCTTGACTATTTAGTTCAAGAGGATAATTTTATTACTGCGAAAGAGCTCTCTACAAAATTTAATGTGTCTGAGAAGACCATATATCGTGAAATAAAAAATATTAAAGAAAGTCAATCCAAATATATGGATATCATCATTAACCATATCGGTAAAGGATTCAAAATAAATTACGAAGAATACATTAATAAGTTTTCTAGCTCAAATAACAGTACCTATAAAAAACATGCAATGTCCACGAGTGAACGAAGAGAAAAAATACTCATTTATTTATTGCTCAGTTCTCCAGAAAAAACTTCAATTTCCAGACTAGCAGAATTATATATGATCAGTGCATCCTCTATTGCCCATGATCTTGATCATATAAAAGAAATACTCAACGACACAAAAGTTAAACTAATAAAAACGAATCAAGGTACATTTATAGATGGTGATGAGACAAAAATCAGAGAATTACTAAAAAACTTCATCATTAACATAATCACCAACAATGACTACAGTTATGACCTTATCCTACTCCAAGACTACTTTTTATATGAAGAGATTGTTTTTACTAAAAACATTTTAAAATATATTATATCAAGAGACCTATCACTAGAAGAACCCTATTACATAAATATATTTATTTATATTATTGTGACTATAAAAAGAATTAAATCAGGACAAGACTTAGGCAAAATAAATTACATTAATAGAGACAAAACAAAAAATCCATCAATTAAAAAAATAGCAAATGAATTAGCTAAAAAAATATCGTCTTATACTAAGATGGTCTTAAATGAATATGAAAAAGAAAATCTATATTATCTCATTTATTCATCTAGGTTTTCTGAAAACTATAGCATAGATAAATTTGATAGTTCCAATGAAGAAATCGAATGTGTTAATTTCATTAATTCCCTCATCGTTAATATGGTTGATGAATGCTCAGCCAAATTTTTTGATAGCAATGAGCTACGCAGAAATCTTATGCCTCACGTAAGACTATTGATTATGAGGTTAAAACATCACATCAATATCCATAACCCACTGTTGGGTGAGATTAGGAGCGAGTGTTATTTTTTATTTAACTCTTTAACAAAGATCATTGAAGGTTCCAACCAATTTAATAAATATAAAAATATTAGCCATGACGAAATAGGTTATCTAACTTTATACTTCCAATATTACTATGAGCAACACTTACAATCTTTAAATGTTGTCATAGTTTGTTCCACAGGCATTGGTACATCTCACCTTTTGAAAGGTCGAGTTATAAAGTCTTTCCCAAAATGGAAAATTATCGACATCATTCCTTTTTCCAAAATAAATGAAATTCAGCATATAGAAAATATAGATTTAATATTGACGACTATTAATATAGACAGTTTCGACTATAAAGTACCTTATGTTCATGTTAGTGCTTTTATTAATGAAAAAGATATCGACAGCATATTAAAAATAACAAAGGATATAGAAACGAGTAGTCATCCTTCGTTATAAGTGTAACTTTCAATCAATTAAATGGTAAAGTGCAATGAATATCAGAAATGTATTGAACGAAAAACTAATTAATTTAAATCTTCAGGCAAATACAAAAGATGAAGTATTAATGGAGCTTAGTCATATGCTCTATAACAATGGGTGTATTTCAGATATAGATGCCTTTTTAAAAGATGTTTACTTAAGAGAAAACGAAGGCGAAACTGGATTAGGTTCTCATATAGCAATACCTCACGGAAAATCAAATTCGGTGCTTAAGACATCGATTGTCATTGGGAAAACACCTCACGATGTTGCATGGGAATCTTTGGATGACCTTCCAGTACGCTTTATTATTTTATTTGCCGTCAGAATGGTAGATAAATCTGCAGTACATATAAAATTATTAGCTCATGTATCGGAGCTTTTAGCGGATGATGATTTATTAGATCAACTTTTAAACATCAGGACAAAAAAAGAACTATTTAATTTATTTGAAAAGATAGAAGAGGATTAACACTATGAATATAGTCGCTATTACTGCCTGCACCTCTGGAATCGCCCACACTTATATTGCTAAAGAGAAACTTATAAAAGCTGCGACATCTCTAGGGCACAATATTTATGTTGAAACCCAAGGAACTATTGGTGTTGAAAATGAATTAACGAAAGACAGTATTGCCAATGCGGATATCGTTATTATTGCTGCTGATATAAAAATTTCAGGGAAAGAGAGGTTTGTGGGAAAACGTATTGTTGAAGTACCAACGCAATTATTAATTAAATCTTCTAAAGCGTTAATCAATAAATTACAGGAAGATTTGATCCCCAAAGTCTAACTTTATTAGAGCGAGTTAAACCATGAAACTTGAACTAAAAAAACATGCATTAACTGCCATATCCTACATGTTGCCTTTAGTTGTCACCGCCGGTTTATTGATTGCCATAGGTAATTTAACCGGAGGGCACGTTATTGATAACTATAAAGCAGCTTACAATATTCCAGATGCCCTGCTCTCTTTGGGGGTCCTCGGGATGGGACTATTAGCCCCAGTAATCTCTGCGGCGATTGCCTATTCGATTGCGGATCGCCCGGGGATTGCGCCCGGATTGATGATGGGGCTAATTGCCAATTCAATTGGCGCCGGATTCCTTGGTGGGATGTTAGGCGGCTATGTAGTTGGATTCTTTATCTTATTTTTAAAAGATAGAATCAAAGTCCCGAGCTGGGCTCAGGGCTTGATGCCAATGATGATCATTCCGTTGGTCTCCACCGTTTGTATCGGGATTCTGATGTATTTTGTCATCGGTGTTCCCATTGTCTGGGCAACCAAAGTGTTGACCACTTTCCTGATGAGTATGCAAGGTGGAACCCGGTTTGTCTTTGGGATGATTATGGGGGGAATGGCGGCCTTTGATTTCGGCGGACCAGTTAATAAAGTAGCATCGCTGTTTGCTGACGGGCTATTACTAGAAGGAATTAAAGAACCGGAAGCAATCAAAATACTAGCATCGATGGTGCCACCTTTCGGGGTCACTATGTCACTATTGATATCCAAAGTCATTGGTAAAAAAATCTACTCTACTTCTGAACAAAATAATATAAAAATCGCCTTCCCTATGGGGATTTGTATGATCACCGAAGGTGTCATTCCCATAGCCGCTGTCGATCCACTGCGAGTCATTTTCTCCTGCACTGTTGGTGCCGCAATTGGTGGCGGAATATCTATGTATCTAGGAATCGGCTCTCCGGTGCCATCCGGCGGGATGTTTATTGTCCCTGCCATGAACCATCCTATCTCATTTTGTATCGCTTTACTGACCGGTTCATTTATCACCGCATTACTGCTTGTGATCCTGAAGAAAAAAACTAGGGAAGACTTAGAAGCAGAAAATGAAGATGAGGATGAAGAAGAACTCGATCTCTCAGCTATCAAAATTTCTTAATGAATAGGAGGTGTCACAACATGTATGTCTCTATGAAACAGATGTTATCCCAGGCGAATCAACACAATTACGCGATCATGGCGATTAACTGCTTCAATCTAGAAACAGTCCGGGGTGTAATTTCAGCTGCACAGGAACTCCGTGCTCCAATTATCATCGATATTGTTCAGGAGCATCTATGCCATCACTGTGACAGTAAATTAATCACACCACTGGTAATTGAATTGGCGAGTCGAGCCAATATTGATGTCGCTTTAAATTTGGATCACGGAGAAGATATTGGCTTAATTAAAAAATGCATGGTTGATGGTTTTTCGAGTGTGATGGTCGATGCATCCAAATATTCATTGGCTGAAAATATCCGCTACACAAAAGAAATTGTAGATTTTGCCAAAATATATGGTGCCAGTGTCGAAGGCGAGTTGGGTAATATTGGCCTAGCTATGTCGGGAGATTACACCAATGAAGCCATGTTTACTAATCCTGACCAAGCGAAAAAATTTATTGATGAAACCGGGATTGATGCCTTAGCAGTCTCATATGGATCTTCTCATGGTAACTATCCGCAAGGGATGGTGCCAGAATTAGATTTCGACATTCTAGCAAAGATTAAACAAGCAACCCATTCGCCTTTAGTTTTACATGGGGGATCTGGTGTGGGTGCTGACAATATAAAACAATCAGTCGCATTAGGCATTAATAAAATTAACGTTGGGAGCGATTTTATGAAAGCTAATGTAAATAGCATTCAAAACCAACTCCAAGAGCATCCAACTAAAAACTATTGGGAGGTTATTCGACAAGCTGAAGAGCAGAGTCAAGAAATAATTAAGCATTATATTTCTATTTCTGGATCAGAAGGGAAATCCTCCCTATGTAACTATTTACATCATTAAAATTAAGTTATAAGGAATTTATCTATGTTAGTTTCAATGAATTATTTATTATCAGTTGCCCAAAAAAATAAATTCGCTATCGGTGCTTTTAATGTAGCCGACAGTTGTTTTGTACGTGCAGTAATTGAAGAAGCAGAAGCCTGTCAGGCACCAGCAATTATTTCTATTCACCCTACGGAATTATCATTTCTAACCAATGAGTTTTTCGCATACGTAGTGAAAAGAACGTCGAATAGCCCGGTTCCTTTTGTCATCCACTTAGATCACGGGGGCTCATTTGATGATGTCATGCGGGCGATCAGTTGTGGGTTTACTTCAGTGATGATCGACGGTTCACTGCTCCCCTATGAAGATAACGTGGCTCTAACGAAAAAAGTTATTGAAGCGGCCCATCCTCTTGGGATTTCCGTTGAAGCGGAACTGGGCACCATTGGTTCAACCGGAACCTCAGTAGAAGGTGGTGTAAGCAAAGTCATATACACTGACCCAGCCGAAGCAGAAAACTTCGTAACCCGAACCGGAGTCGATACCCTAGCTGTTGCTATTGGAACCGCTCATGGTATTTATCCAAAAGATATGGAGCCCAAACTGAAGCTGGATATTCTAGCGGATATTGTGAACCGGGTTAATATTCCTCTCGTATTACACGGTGGTTCGGCCAATCCTGATGAAGAGATCGTTAGCGCGATTGAGATCGGTATTCAGAAAGTAAATATTTCAAGTGATATGAAAGCAGCTTATTTTGATAAATGTAGAGAAATTCTTTCAGAACATGAGTGGTGGGATCCAAATGTTATTTATCCTGATTGTATTGTTGCTGCCAAAGAAGTAATTCGAACAAAAATGAAATTATTTAATTCGATAGACAAAGTCGATCTTTATCACCAATAATTACTGAATTTAACGCACCTTTTAACTTTTTAAAATTAATCACGGCTTAATATACCAATTCATATATTATATCATGAGTGATATTGTACAGGTGTATTACTGCCGTGTTTTATTGATAATTAAATGAGGATTTTATGTTAGATACATTCATGTTGGGGGCAATAGAGGCCGGTGGCACAAAATTTATTGCGGCAGTTTCTGATCAGGATCTGAATGTGATTGATAAAATCAGCGTACCAACTACAGATCCAAACCAAACATTGGGGAAAGTAGCGGACTTTTTCTCGTCATATTCGATTGCTGCCATGGGAGTCGGATGTTTTGGTCCCCTTGATCTGAATCATTCATCTTCGACATATGGATATATTGAATCAACGCCTAAACTCGCATGGAAAGGTTTTAATATCCTCGGGGCACTACAAGCTCAATATCGCATCCCGATCGCCCTGAATACGGATGTCAATGTCGCGGCTTTTGGAGAGTTAAAACGCGGTGCTGCAGTTGGCGAACAAAGCTGTATTTATATCACTGTTGGTACTGGCATCGGCGGAGGTGTGGTTGTGGATCAGCAGATTTTCAATGGATGTCACCATCCGGAGTTGGGACATATCGCCGTCAAGCGTTTGCCATCAGATACTTTCGCCGGAATATGTCCTTATCATGCCGATTGTTTAGAAGGTCTGGCATCCGGACCTGCTCTGGCTAAACGAGCCAATCAGGAGCCGAATCAAATTGCCAAAGATGACCCCATCTGGGAGCTTGAGGCTTATTACTTGGCACAAGCGATTGTCACATATAGCCTGATTTTATCTCCGGCAAAAATTATATTGGGCGGAGGTGTAATGCAACAGGAACATTTATTGGCGATGGTCAAAGCTTCGGTGAGTCAACAGTTAAATCACTATATTGAGCTCCCTAACCTTGATAATTACATCGTCAGAGCACAACTGAAAAATGAAGCTGCAATAATTGGTGGGTTTATCCTAGCCAGAGATGCACTAAGATCGGAATAAACCGCATCAAAGGCGATACTCTATTTATCAGTTGGAATACAAATGAATTAAGGGTGAATATAAAGATTATGCTTTCAAGACGCTTAATGGGATTTGATCAATATTACCTTGGCGGCCTATATCTCTCACTCCCAGAAAATAGAGTTTGATTGACATAACTTCAATTCGCCACTTGTTTAGCATTTATCAGGATGACGTTAGCGATTACTTTGGATAGATTCTCAGAGCGGATGATGTGATGGATGAGCACGTAACCAAGCAAGAGCGGCTATTCAAGCAACTCATCTCCATTTAGATCAGCACATGCTCGTCCTTCTGACTGTGCATAGGCCAGTAGCCTAGTTCCACTCTCCAAAGCGCATTGTAGGATACATGAAGAGTGAAGTTTAAATCTTCTATCGCACTTATGATCTGAAATCGGGTGTATCTAATCCTCTAAAAAACATCCCATTTCTTGATATTTTAGATGGTAATGAATATGGTCTGATTCAATAAATCGGTGTGTATGAATGGCCCTATTTCGTGCTGTGACCTGCAGTAACTGGTCAAATGAATAAGGCCCTTTTAGATAGCCGTTATCTATACAATAATAGAAACTGTCAATGCGATAGGTACAAACAAAATGCCCTGCGTTAGAATCTTTCCCCCAATCTCCCCATGCAACAAACAGTATATTAGCGTGAGCCAAATTAGAACAAAGAAGGCACTCTAAAGCAAAGCTTGCAAGATCATAGCAAAAACCAAAACCGTCACAATAGGTTTCCTCTGGAGTTTTCCACCAGCATCCATAGATTTTCGACGCCTGTTTCTGCTCTTTAGTTGCATATTTCAGATTATCTTGCATGTATTGGCTAACCGCTTCTGGCGAACTAAAACCACAGCGTATTCTGGCAAAATTATTCAATATCCCTCCCACGGGCGCTACAGTCCCTCTTGTATCTCACTATTGCGCTTTCAACGACACTCAAATACTGTACCAGAATTTGTCGGTTAGTGACGAGTTAAAAAGCAGCAACACAATATGCGTCAAACTGAAAGTTGAACCGAACCTGCCAAGCGTTGGAGATTCTTATTGAGAACTTTATCATAGCTATTGTTCACCTTTGTATACGAGTAACTCCCCTTTACCGACAGGGACTAATGAGGTGCTCAGGTTACTTTGATGATTTAACCAATAGATAAATTCTTCAAGCTCATCCCTATGTGATGTTGCATTATCACAAACCAGCAAACCACCAGGTTTTAGGAGATTAAACAACTGTTCAGCTAATGTTACATACTCTTTTCGATCGGCATCGAGAAAAATAAAATCCACATGTCCAGGAACATCGGCAAGAACGTCACTTGCGTTACCAACCAGCTGAGTTACTTTTGAACTGAGATTGGCTATACCAATATTTGCACTGGCTTGTGTGACTTTTTCTGGATTCACCTCGATAGTGTAAACCATACCCTGGTCTGAAAGCGCTGACGCCAGCCAAATCGTTGAGTATCCATTAGATGTGCCAACCTCTAAGATCTGACTTGCATGGATGGCCTTAACCAGAACAAAGAGAAATTGGCCAGTGTCTCTTGTGATATTGAGATATTTCTTTGACTTGTCAGATTGAGCTTGATCATTTTCGATACCGAGCAACTCTAAATCTTCCATGAGTTTTTGCAGTTCCATTGTTTTTTCCTCAATCAATATCATGCTAGTTAAGCAATGAGCAATACAAACTGTGATAGTTATTCTGAGAGCTTTTTAAGGTAAGATTTATCTCAAGTATTATTGCCACGACTTAATCACTTTATACAAGCAAAAAGCCCCCAAATTAAACCTGGATCACCATTTATATAGACTAGAAAATCTTCGTGCTTTGGTGTCGATTCATCGGTTAGTCGAGACTCAACAACACCCACTTTGTCAAATAGCACGTTGTCAGGCCCGACATATTGAAAGGTTCATTTAAATCTAAACCGTGAATTGCAACACTCGTTAATCGATTGATTTGCCCATGTTGAACACTTGATCAAAAGACCATCTCATCACCTCGATTAGCACCTGTCATTAAAATACACCGCATTCATTTACACCCCACCACATTTAACACTGCTCTCGGTGCAAAATAAGTGAGACAGTACAAGATCAATTGATGCACCTTATTAGTCCATGGACCACGGCGAGTGATAAATCTCATCATAAGAACGTTCATGAATGACTTGAACCCTTACACTATCGAAAAATAACTTTTGTCCGGGGGATAGATCATTAGTATCTGCATAGACAAAATATGCATTTTTTCTGCGTTTAGGGAATTGATAAAAATATTTTGCACGCTCAATCAACAACCATCTTAGAAATACTTCTGTTGTGTCGAGCCCAAGTCCGATAAATACTAAATCATTATTGAAAATAATATGTAGCCAGCTATGACGTCCAGGCCACTCATTGACATTTTTACCTGCAAATAATCTTATTCCCTTACCTGGATGAATTAACCTTCTCGCTCTCTCAACCGAACCCATGTAATGAGATAGACCTAGCCGTATACTTCGGCTATATCGCTGTATGCCATTGATATGCCAAATAGCAAATTCATTGGCAGGATCGTCAACTTTATGATCAGAAAAATAACTTTCCCATGGATAAAAGTCAGTAAAAGATTTTGAATCAAAATGCGTGATTTCTTGGGTAATATTTGCAGACAGAGTTTCCTCAAAATTTGTAGTTAATATAGGAGTGCCCTTATTCTTAGCCCATGAAGAAATTGCCACATGATGCTCTTTAGCCTTCCAATGACGCATTAGTCCACAAAATTCTTTCTGTAAGTTGATCTCGTCAGAACGCTTGGTTAAATCAAGGGCATCATAAAATTCAATGAGCGATATACCATTAGGGGCCGACAGCTGTGATGCTGATTGACTGTACTTTTGCCAAAGCGCCAACAGCATTTTATCCCAAGAGTTATTACCATCATCACTCGTACTATGATATCGATTTATACCATTGCCAATCACAAGTGCTATCTTTAAGCTCTCATCATGCAATACATCCACTAGCTTCAAACTTACCCCCTTTCAGGCTAACACCAAGTAACGGCAGTTGAATCATTACGCAAACAAGAGGTTAACCCGCTGCATAATCATGCAGCGAACATTTGATGAAGTTAAGTGGCCAACAAACATGATATTTAGCTTCATGGCTCGCTAAACATAACCTAATCTAGCAAACCGCAAATACCACATGTTTGTTAGCCTATTTTCAGTACTAGTGATAGCTCTGACTAAATCTATCTAGGATTGAACAATATGGGTTGCACAGATTTTATTACCTGCTGGATCTCGCAGGTAAGCTAAATATAGCTTTCTATCACCATTAACTCTCAAACCTGGGGGATTTTCACAAGTTACGCCACCATTTGCGACACCAGCAGCATGCCATGCGTCAACTAACTCTGGGCTACTCACTTTAAAACCAATTGTCATACCATTGCCGTGTGTTGCTGGCTCTCCATTGATAGGTTTGGTAATACCTAAAACACTTTCGGAACCCATATACATATAACGACCATTATGGTCGAGAACACCGGCTGAATAACCCAATACTTTCATAATCGCATCATAAAACTGTCTCGATTTTTCAAGATCATTAGCACCAACCATGATATGGCTGAACATACGCTTTCTCCTTTTGATATTTCTGAACTTACTACTTTTTTTATTTAAAATATGATGAATTAATAACGCGCTATCATGCTCACGTCATTGTGGATAATGGTAAGTACATATCGGACTGCCTATACCTGCGATCTTTATCGGCAATCCATAAAACAAATTATTCCTCAATCGCTACACAACCATCAAGCAGCCCACTCACTGAACATCATCACGAAAATCTTCAGGCTGAACATCTCACCTGCTTCTGCGAGTCATCACTAGGTTTAAACATGCAGAGGTCAATCATTATATGTAAAACTGCCCATGGTAAAGCAAAAAAATAGTGTTTTTTGAGAATACCAATGGTTATCACACTATAACCACTATTATAATGCGAATGCTCATTTGATTCATCGCTACCACTAAGAATCAGAAACAATGCCTGCCATTCTGGGTAAGATTACAAGGATAAAATATAGCTAACGATGAGCGATTAACACCATCATCGTCTGTTCTGTATTTATTTCAACGCACTCCATTTTGCTAACGCTTCACTTGCAAGCTTGGAGAACTGTTGAGTCACATCTCGACCTTTAAAGGCAGACTGGCTTTCTTTAGCAATAGGTACTGAATAATGAATATCATGACAGAGGCGATTTAGAAACGCCCTGCCTTCTAATTGGTATAGCTTCAATTCAGATTCATTGAGTTCAATCATGTATGTGTAACTTAAAAAACTGTGGCTGCAATTTGCATCCAAATAAAGCTTTTTTTCATGCTCAAATAAAAACCATCGCTGCTCTTCAGTATCAATTACTTTCATAAGTATCTCTTATAAACATACTAACGCTAAGCCCAGCGGATAAATATCGGGAAGTGATTATTGGGGCTCGGGTAAGACAGGCGGCGTACTATCCATATAAGTTAAAAAGTCTTCCCAAAGTTCATGAGTCCTTTGCTTGGTTAACCTAATACCACAGATTAGCGCCATTGCATTTCGTATAGTTCCTTCTCGCCAGGCTGTATAAACAGAATCACAATTCGATGAACGATAAGTTTCCCAATTCTTTTGCGCAATCTTGATTGATTTAATCAACTCTGGATCTGCCGCGTTTCTATCTAAACTCGCCTGAAGATATTGGTTCATTTCAGCTCGCGCTATCGATAAGTTATGGGACAAACACTCATTCATATCAATAGTGGTTTTTACATCGCGACTATGGCTACAATCTTTAGCTTTATTCGCCGCCGATACTGTGAACGATAGGCTCACAAAAAATAAAATAAAAAATTTATTCAACATTTTCCTCGAAAGCGCATGGCACGGATAAAGTAAACAGGCACACTTGCGTGACAACACGATTATAAATGTTCTTGGAGAACGACTTTGCACTGAGAGTCAGCCTCTTCACCCCAAAATTATTTAATAATACAAGATATTCGCTGCAGCAGTGTATTTCCCCAGGCTGATATAATAACCGTTCATCAAAATGGGGGAAACAGTTCCACTTTTACTTAAAACAAACTCAACCTCATCATAATCATAATGATTTGCATCTACTTTTTCGTACTCTTCTAAATAATCAAAGATATCTGCAACTAACTCTATGACTACGAATCATATTCAAGCCTTTTACCTAACCCTACGACATCATCATTGGCATACCCAATGGCAGAGTAGAACTCAATTACAGCCTTATTTGTCGAGCGAACCTGTAAATTAATCTTGGGGCAACCTTTCTGGCGAAGACGCATTTCAACAGCTTGCATAATGGCTTGCCCATAGCCTTTATGTCGCTGCGAAGGCTTCACTGCTAAATAGTTAATCCAACCTCGATGACCTTCATAGCCGCCCATGACAGTCGCCACGACAGTTTCGTCCACGACTCCGATAAGAAAAAGCTCGGGATCGACTTTAAGCTTCCTCTCTATATCCTGAGCGGGATCATTCTGGGGAACGACTAAACCACACGCTTGCCACAGTGCTATTACATCAGATTTATATCTGTCCTCGAATGCTTTAATTTCCATCTTATGCTCAATAGTTCGTATAAAGGGTTAACGTTTAGTCCAATATGCATAACCTCTGCACTTTCAGCAATAAAAATTCATCCCAATAAGCATTATTAGCCCCCAAAAACAGGCGGCTATCGATTAAAAAGCAAGCATAAGGCCAGAGTCATGATTGGAAATCAAATTTTAAATTGAGTCACTAATTCATCCAATTGTGCAGACAGTTTTTGCAGCTTAACACTAGAGTCAGTTAGCTCATCAGCCACTTCTGATGTTTGGGTTGTAAGCTGGCTAATCTCTTCAACATTTTGACTTATATCGTTTACCACAAGCGATTGCTCTTCGGTCGAGGTGGCAACTTGGATGTTCATATCGCTAATTTGTCCAATGTGCGTGGCAATCTGTTTCAGTGAGCTGTTTGCCTCATTGGCTTGCTCAACAACAGCAAGACTCTGCTCTAGTCCTATTTTGATCGTTGCAACAGTCTTCGCAGATTGTTCCTGCAATATATCGATCATTTTTTGTATTTCATCGGTTGCTTCGGCCGAACGATTTGCTAAGTTACGTACTTCATCGGCTACCACTGCAAATCCTCGCCCTTGCTCACCGGCACGAGCAGCTTCAATAGCGGCATTCAAAGCCAGCAAATTAGTTTGTTCAGAAATGCTACGAATGGTATCCAAAATACTGCCAATCGAGTCTGTTTGTGTCGCCAGTGAATCAATATCTGAACTAATATGCTCGATTTCAGTAGATAATGCGGTGACGCCTTGGCGCGCATGTGCAACTAACTCAGCGCCCTGATTAGCTTGCTTATCCGCTTCTTGAGCGGCTGTTGCAGCTTGCGAAGCGTTTTCAGCAATACTCTCTACTGTAGTCACCATTTCATGGGTCGCTGTCGCAATTTGCGTCGTACGGTCACTCTCAGTTATGCTGTTGCTATTCGTCACTTTTGCCTTGTCGGCAACATGATTTGCTGTATATGCAAGCAGTTTCGAGTTTTCAGCAACATTTTCAATCGCGCTTCGAACTTTGCCCACAAACTGATTAAAGTGCATAGCAATATCACTCAGTTCATCTTTGCCACTCATTGACAAAACTGAGCTAAGATCCAGTTTATCGCTGGCAATCGAAATGTTTTCTTGTAGATAGGCCACTCGCCGATGAAGCCGACGTATAATCATCCAAGCAAGCAATACCGAAGCCAATAATGCAATGATAATCAAAACAATGATGTCATTTCGACTACTCTTATAATTGCTCTGGCTCTTCGCATATTCCTGATGCCCTTGCGCTAATAAGTCGTCCAGGCTCTGACTAACGGCTTTACGCATAACGGTATAGCTTTTGGCATATTTGGTTTTATATATTTCTCGGGCCGTCTTAAGATCATTTTGCTCAATCGCTAAGAGCATCGGGCCAAGCTCATTACTTTTAACCTGAGCAAAAATATCAATAATCTTTTTCACTGCTTTACGTACTTGAGGATTCACCTGAGCATCCAATGCTCGTTTAAGGGCTCGATCCATTTCAGGTATATCTTCACTTTCCGTCTCTTTTACTCGCGTAAGTGCACCTCTTTGATCCTTAAAATCCGGGATATCTTGCATCATGATGACATCAATACCGACGCGCATTCTAGGAATCAGTGACGCAACTTCCGCAAGAGAGCGCATCGGTGCGCTGGTATTTTCCGCTAGTTGTTTGGTTTTATCTTGTGCACTAGACAACCCTCTAAGGCCTGCCCAGCTCACAAGTAGAAGTACAATACACGGCAATGCGATTAACGAAATAAATTGAGTTTTCAATGACATCTTGTTGAAGATCACCATAGCCTCCTTGCAATTGGAATACTTGTTTTACTCTTACAATTAAAATAGTTAATACAGCCTCAGTCATTAAATATGAATAGAACCTAGATAGATTTGTTTTCCAAACACAAATCACCTGGGGTAAATGAAATGAACCACATCGACAAGGCATTACTCCGACATCACCATACCAGACTGCAAAAAACGAGATGAGGGCTAACTCATATAAACAATAAAGAAAAGATTGATTATTATAAAATACTCAAAATAGTGGCTCACAATTCGATTTTATTGAGGATAATGATAGAGATGAAGTGAGTGATTCAAGGTAGTAGTATTGCTTAGTGAAATCCATATATTGGGATTATATATGATGTTATCTAAAATAAAGACTTGTTACATACATGTTTAAATGACTGCAGCAATTTTAGTAAATCAAAAATAATGTGGCCAAATAAACTTATAGAAAGTTATACACAAACATAAGTTATCAGCAACTTATTCAACGTTTTCAAATTGGAAACAAACAACACAATCTGGTAACAATTAAAGGTTATCAACTCGGACCTAATAGTTACCCATTTTTGATGCATCTATCAGATTAAGGGTAAGAGAAATTCTTTCCAGTCCAAATCGTTTTTTCCCATCCGCTGATATCATTATCAGCGATTGGCGTTCTACCACAGCACATCTTCCCGGATGGGTACGTGCATTGTTGTAATCAACCAACCCTCTCTTTGTATCGTGCCTCCCTGTTGCTGTACAGATTTGTTACGAAGCATCGCCAAATACAGCGGATAATCGTGCTTCAGTATCTGTACCTCAGTCAGTCAAAATAGGCAATATTGATAGTGCTCGAGTCTTAAAAAATGCTACCTTACGATAGAAACCAATCAAGCTCTGCTAATAAACATCCGCGGCGTGATTTGTTCGCTATATTCATCACTTACAAACCAACAAAAAAAGTGGTCATGGTTTTGCAAAAAATATGTGTAGAGTACTTGCCTACGATAACACAAACGATGACAATCGCTGACTCATGTTGAAGTGATTATTATGTAATATTGTATTCCATTTCTAATTGATTGATTGTATTTTTGAATCCAATGTCTAAAATGAGTTTTTCCATAATACTATTTTCTTCAATATTCAAACATTTCAGCACATTGCTTTGAGTGTTTATATAAAGTTCGTCCACTATTCTTTTGAGGACCTCGATCGTCTGCCAACCTGGCTTCATTCCTAATTGTAATATAGAACCATTATCTCGATGGACAATACCATATCCAATCAATTTATTATCTTCTATTATTTTAGCCACATAATGATTATTCTTGGTGTTTATATATGAAATCATAGAATTTTGCCATGACGGTACAAAAGTACAGTACTCACTGATGGATAAATTATTTAGTTGAATATCCAAAGTGGCATTTTCTGTATTATTTAGATGGCTACACTTTTTCTTTTCGCTGCTATATTCATAACATCTAAGTCTCCGACTTGTTCTAAATCCATATTTCATATATAAATTTTGAGCTGCAACATTATGTTCAAGAACTTCAAGCACGAATTTATCTACTTTATTAGCAATCATTAAACCTTTTATTTCACAGATTAGTTTATCTGCAATTTTCTGTCCTTGATATATTTGCCGGACACCAGTTGCTACGTCATAAAAAACGGATAAATTTCCAATCTCTCGATACCCAATAAGAAGAAAACCGATTAAGTTTTTTCCTTCGAAATATCCAATAGATTTTTCTTTACTAAGACTTCTCGCAGAAAACATTTCCATCAACTTATCTTTTGGCATATCCATCTTTACTTCATATTCTGAGAATGCATCTACGAAAGCATCATAAATCATATCAAATGGTGTATTTTCAAGGGTTGTTATCATAGCTTTATTCTCCATGTGCCAAAAAGCAGTGTAGTAGGCCTTACCGTGCCAGCACTAGTGCATAAATCCTGCTGTGCAATTCATTTTCCACTCCGGCAGGCGCTCCTGTCACATTCCCTATAGCTAGGGACTGTTGACCTTTGGTGGTTGAATTTTGTTCAAATTAAACGCATTTTGAACGCGGCGCCCCCTGCGTCGCTTAATGAGTTAAGCAAGCA
>NZ_SMGD01000006.1 GCF_004339545.1 Celerinatantimonas diazotrophica
GAGGGCCGGCACCAGGGTCAGGGCATAGCGGGTGTGATGAAAGCCGGTGTCGCCCCGGGTAAAGGTGCTGACGATACCCGACCAGCGCTGCTGAGCGTCGCCATCCTGCCAGACGGTGAGGGTGGCCGGCTGGTCGATGAGGGTTGCCGCATCCAGCTGGTCATTGCGGCTGGCCAGTTGCACCGTAAAGGCAAAGGGGGTGCTTAAGGCTTCCTGACCGGTAAAGGACACCACCTGCAGGCTGGGGTCGGTGAGCCCCTCAATCGTCAGGGTAAATTGTAATCCGCTGGGTTCTGCCATAATCGAACCATCCTGTGAAATGGGCATAGCTACCGCACCGCTGCTTCAGGGTAAAGCACCGGGAGAACGTGGGTATGTCGGCAATGCCATACCCGGGGCAGCTGTGTAAAACGAACACAAAACATCCGGGCTGAGCGATACCCGCTCAGCCCGGGGTTAAATCCAACGCCGCCTTTAAGCTTCCATCGGCGCGCGCCAGTCATCGGAGCCGGACGTGCCGGCAATGTCATGGGACCAGTCGATTTTGCGATAGGCCATGGAGACTTCAATGAGCTGGGTGAAATCAGATTTAGCCGGGTCCTGACAATGGGGCATCTGGGCATCGATGTTGACGATGGTGGCATCGGTCAGGGTGGTGGTGAAGAAATGTTCCTGTTTGCCTTCAACCGAGGTGCGATACCAGTTCAGGGTGACGGTGGGAAGCATTTCACCGGAGGCCAGGGCGTTGTAGAGCAATGGCACGGCTTTGTTAAGGGCCACGGTGAATTTAAACGGTTTGTGGACCCGCTGCCCTGCCGGCTGACCGGATTGCGGGTCAGTAGGGACGGTGACGACGTGTTTAAATTCCTGGACCAGCATTTCATCTTCGTGGCCCTGCACGTAGATGTTGCCGACGGAATCGGCGGTGAATGCGCCGGCGGTGATATTGCCTTGAGTTTTGCCTTCGATGGAAATATAACAAGGAGTTGGCATGGATGTAATCCTCTTGATTTGGTTTATTGATGAAACGATAAAAAAGGAATCAACATCCATGCCACTTTTTTATAAATGATAAGGTATTGTTTTTAAGCATTATTTATTTTTCGTGATGTAAGGGATAGAGCTGGTCGAGCAAGAAGTTGCCTGGAGCGAGCAAAAAGTTGCCCGGCGGGCAATTTCTTGCTCGGTCAGTTTTTAAGCAAAGGCGATCAGTGAGGGACTGTTTTGCTGATTTTTTATGTCGTTGGGTACAGCGAACACATTCTAGCGCATAAAAAAGCCTGCCGCTGGCAGGCTCTGTAGCGATGTTATCTAAATGGTGTGATTAACGCCATTTCTTGAAGGTATTGATCAAGCCATTCGTTGAGCTGTCATGGCTGGTGACAGTTGCATCATCGGCTAATTCAGGCAGAATTTTGTTGGCGAGCTGTTTACCTAGTTCAACGCCCCATTGGTCAAATGTAAAGATATTCCAAATCACCCCTTGAACGAAGATTTTATGCTCATACATTGCGATCAATGATCCTAATGACCGAGGTGTAATTTTCTGCATTAGAATCGAGTTAGTTGGGCGATTTCCTTGGAAGACTTTAAATGGAACCAACTGTTCGATTTCATCCTCTGCTTTACCCTGTGCGACAAATTCAGCACGAACCTTGTCGGCATCTTTACCAAAGGCTAGGGCTTCTGTTTGAGCAAAGAAGTTAGACAGCAGTTTTTGGTGATGATCGCCTAAAGGATTGTGGGTTTGTGCTGGGGCGATAAAGTCAGCAGGGATCAATTTAGTGCCCTGATGAATTAGCTGGTAGAAAGCATGCTGACCATTTGTACCGGCTTCCCCCCAGATGATTGGGCCCGTTTGGTAATCAACAGGATGGCCATTACGGTCAACATATTTTCCGTTTGACTCCATATCACCTTGTTGGAAATATGCCGGAAAACGGTGCATATATTGGTCATAAGGGAGTAGGGCAACGGTTTGTGTACCAAAGAAGTTGTTATACCAGATCCCTATCAATCCCAGCAGGGCGGGAAGGTTTTTCTCAATAGGTGTATTCACAAAATGTTGGTCCATTTCATGGGCACCTGCGAGCAGCTCTTCGAAGTTATCAAAACCAATGTTTAGGGCAATCGATAAACCAATGGCTGACCATGACGAATAACGACCACCGACCCAGTCCCAGAATTCGAACATATTGTCGGTATCAATCCCAAATTCGCTCACTGCTTTGGCATTCGTTGACAGTGCTGCAAAATGTTTGGCAACAAAGGCTTCATCTTTAGCACTAGCTAAGAACCAATCACGAGCGCTATGAGCGTTGGTCATGGTTTCCTGAGTGGTAAAGGTTTTTGAGGCAACTAGGAATAGCGTGGTTTCTGGGTCAAGCTTTTTCAGTGTTTCAGCTATGTGAGTACCATCAACATTTGATACAAAATAGCTTTCAATATTGGCTTTTTTATAAGGTTTGAGTGCTTCGGTGATCATCACCGGACCTAAGTCTGAACCGCCAATGCCAATGTTTACAATGCTACGGATTGCTTTACCCGTGTAGCCGGTCCATTTACCGCTGTGGATTTTTTCACAGAATGCTTTCATTTTTTCAAGAACAGCATTGACCTGCGGCATGACATCCTGACCGTCGACATAGACAGGGGTATTTGAGCGATTACGCAAAGCGGTGTGCAGTACTGCGCGGTCTTCCGTCCGGTTGATTTTTTCGCCGCTGAACATGGCTTTGGTTGCATCGGCAAGTTTGCACTGTTTGGCCAGATTAAATAATTTGTTTAGGGTTTCATCCGTAATCAGGTTTTTTGAGTAATCCAGAAGAATTTGATCATTAAAGCTGGCAGTGTATTTATCAAAACGGTTCGGGTCATTTGCAAAGAGCTCTTTAAGAGTTGTCTTTTTCATAGCTTTGAAATGTGCTTCAAGCTCTTGCCACGCTGCCGTTTGGGTAGGATTTATCTTTTCTAACATACTTTTTATCCCCAAATGATAGTGAATATCGAATGAATAAACATGATTGCTGCAATTTTTCGTAAAAAATGCGTCAGTGATAAGATCAATGTTCGTTCATCATAGAATAATTAGCTTTATGCTTCATCCGTTATCTTTGAATGCTCACCGAGTGAGCTTATTTATAACGTTGGTGCAGATAAGTTATCATACCTTAAATTAAGTGCAGCTGTTCACAGAATCGATTGCTTCACTGTGCTCTATCCCCTACACTTTGTAATGGTTATGTAACATGTATGCTAAGGAGTAATGATGCAGTGCCATCGTATAGAAGAACTCATAGAGTTGTTAACCCCTGTTTGGCTACAGCATCAGGAATTAAACTTAACAGAGATGCTCGCGCTGCTTGCTAAAGAAGCAGGTTTTACCGGTACATTGGAAGAGCTCAGTGATGATACGCTGATTTATCAGCTGAAAATGAAAGAGACCGGTGAGGGCAAAGCGATTCCTGGATTACAAAAAGATTACGAAGAAGATTTTAAATCTGCGATTTTAAAAGCCCGCGGAATTATCAAATAACACTGGCTGATGATGCGCCTGAATCTGCTATCATGGTGTTTTGCTCGGATAGGCGATTATGGCGCAATTTAATTTTTCTAACCTGACACCCGACTGCCAGCTTGATGCTTTAGAATCTGTTGGTGTCTATGCGCAAAGTGGGCTGCTGGCCCTCAATAGCTATGAAAACCGGGTTTACCAATTTCTGGCCGATGACAATAAACGTTATGTGGTGAAGTTTTATCGTCCCGAACGGCTCAGTGATGCGCAAATTCTAGAAGATCATCGATTTTGCGAGCAGCTGGTCGAAGCCGAAGTTCCAATTGTTGCGCCACTTAAGATCCAAGGGCAAACATTACTGCATTGGCAAGATGTACGTTTTGCGTTGTTCAATAGTGTTGGTGGGCGCAGTTTTGAAGTGGATAATTTAGCTCAGCTCGCGCAGGTGGGACGTTATTTAGGTCGGTTACACCAGATTGGTGCCCAAGAGCCTTTTCGGGCGCGCCCAACACTTACCCTCGATGATTTCATTGACAAGCCGCTGGCTCTTTTGCGAAGTTGGCTCCCTGATTCTATTCAAAAAGCCTTTTTTGCGATTGCTGAGCAAGTACGCGATGAAGTGTGCGCGCAATATCGGCCCACCGAGTTAATACGTTTGCATGGCGATTGTCATCCAGGCAATATTTTATGGTTGGATGGACCGAAATTGTTGGATTTAGATGATGCTCGGATGGGGCCAGCTGTTCAGGATATCTGGATGTTGTTAAATGGTGAACGCCAGGATCAGCTGATTCAATTAGATACCGTATTAGATGGTTACGAAGAGTTTGCTCATTTTCCAGATCAAGAACTGAAATGGATAGAGTGTTTGCGGGCGATGCGGATGATTCACTACATGGGGTGGCTGGCCAAGCGCTGGGAAGATGGTGCATTTCAGCGCGCATTTCCTTGGTTTAACTCTCAGCAATATTGGGAAAACCAGATTTTGGCGCTCAAAGAGCAGCTTTCGGCGCTGCGTGAAGCGCCGTTGTCGCGGGTATTGTATTAATCATTTTTGCTATCAAGCAGGCGTTGATTTGGTTTTTATTACCCCGTAAGCTAAACGACGGCCTTAAATTGAACTGGATTATTTTCAATGAAAAAACTGTTTATTCTTATTTTTGCTTTGATGTTGCCGATGGTTGCCAGTGCGCAGGCCTTCGTTGAGGGGCAGAACTACCAAGTCGTTCGTCAGCAAGCAACCGCAAAGCCGCAAGTGACTGAATTTTTCTCACTTTTTTGCCCTCATTGTTATGCCTTTGAACCGATTTTTGAAAAAATGGAAAAAAGCATGCCCGATGTCACCTTTAAACGGGTACATGTGGCCTTTTTAGGCGGCAAGATGGGCGAAGAGATGGTTCGCGCGTATGCGGTCTCTGAAGTGCTTAATGTGAGTAAAAAAATGGTACCAGCACTTTTTGATGCGATCCAAGTTCAGCATATGCCGATTACTAGTCGCAATGATATTCGCCAGATCTTTATCGATAATGGTGTTTCTGGTGAACAGTTTGATAATGCGGTGAACAGTTTTGCTGTCAATGGCTTAGTGGCACAGATGAACAAGTCGGTAGAAGATTACCAAATTCAGGGCGTTCCGACTGTCATCGTCAATGGGAAATATAAAGTGGAACCTGGCTCTGTTCGTAGTGTCGGTGAATATATTGCACTAGTGAAATATCTGGCGCATAAAAAGGATTAACTTTTTCCTCTCCTAGGGACTGTTGACCTTTGGTGGTTGAATTTTGTTCAAATTAAACGCATTTTGAACGCGGCGCCCCCGGCGTCGCTTAATGAGTTAAGCAAGCAGGGGGCAACAAAGTTCAGGATGCGTTTAAATGAACCCCAAGGGCAGTATCTGAGAGGAATTTATCCAGCGTTAAACGTTCTTTGTGGAGAATAACTACACGGCACAACGTTTGCCTTGCCTAAATCCCTCTCAGATTTCTGCAAAACTAATCACAAAAGGTCAACAGTCCCTAGAATGAAAGGGCAGGCCATAGGTCTGCCCTTTTTGCTTGTCGCAGTGTTAAATAAATTGGGTGAAGTTTAGCCAGCGTTTAGCAAGGGTTGGCCAGATCCGGACGTTGCCCGGTTCGTGAGTCGCCAGTCCAAGGCTATGTTTATGGCCAGAAAATAGATATAGCTCACTTAAGGTATTCACGCGTTGTATATGTTGCATCAGCCGAATACTTTGCTCTGCGGTGACTGCTGGGTCACCTTGCTCATGAAAGATAAATAATGGTGGCGTTTTTTCGCTGACCCACTGGGCAAGGTCGCAGGCATGTTGTTGCTCTTTGTCCGGTAGACCATTAAACATTTGTTCAGTGGATGGTTGATGAGCCAAATCGGCGTTCATGGTTGAAACAGGATAACCAAAAATTCCCCAATTAGGACGGGCATCGTACTGGACCAATTCGTTAGCTAAAGGTGGATATAGATCTGGCGCGATTGCCAGTTGTAACCCTAAGTGTCCGCCGATAGAAAATCCCATCACACCAATCGCTTGTGGATTGAGTTGCCAACGTTCAGCGTTATGGCGAACCAATCGAATCGCCTGGCGGGCATCATATTGTGGTTCAGGGTAGTGATGAGGGCTAAGTCGATAGTGAACGACAAAAGCATCAATTTGCAGAGTTTGATTGGCCCAAAGAGCAATGTCTTTCCCTTCGTTAGCCCAAGCTAATGCTCGCATACCACCGCCAGGGAAGATAATCACCGCACCATGGCTAGGGTTGTAAGGGGCAAAAAACGTTTCAAGATACGGTTGTGAGGTCGCAAAGTAGCAGCCATCTTGTGAGTATTCTGGTGAGTCATTGGATGGTTGTAGATTGGGCCAAAGCGGTATCGATTTGGCAATATCAGTCATAATTTCAATATCATGTCGTTAAACGTAAGTTCATTGTACACCCGATGATCAGAGTGTTTTAAGCTTAAAACTGACAAAGATAGCTAAGTTGCTGCTTTTGCTATTCATTGTCAGCTTCATCCGTTAGCTAAATTCACTGTTTACTTGGTGTTGCGCAAACAAATGATTCAGTAATTGTTTCTGCTGGCTATTAAGCTCAATGAACTTCAGGTGGTATTGGAAGGTGTGATTGGCCGACTGTGATTGTCCGACTAAATTGGCCTTTATATGTAGATTTTGGTTCGGATCGTTTGAGTAATTGAAGTACACCTCAATCGGCTCAGCGGCATTGAGCTGTTTAATCTCTTCGCTGGCCAGTAACTTAGCACCGCCCAGGCTGATATCTTCGGTCACCCCTTCAAAATGGATCTGACCCTGCTTCAATTCATAGTGCAGCCCCGCTTTGAGACGTGGGTAATGGCGTTTATCTTCGGCGATACGCGCCATTGAACGTTTCGCTTTACCTAAATCAAATTGTGCCAAGCTGATATTAATATCGTTTGAAATAGCAGCCAGCTGTTCGGCTATCAGTGAGGATGCATGTGATTTTTGCCGGCTTTCATCGAGGGTCTCATACAATTTCATTTGCCGGCTTTTTAGTTGACTTAACTGGTCAATTTGAGTGCGGGCCTGTTCGTCAATTTGTTGTTGGGATTGGCTGACTTGTGCGATTAACTGGCGCACCGCTTCGATACTCTCTTCAGTCAGGTTGGATTTATCCTGACTTTGGGTGACTTTATCAGCAACACTTTGCATGCTGGTCACCGCATTATTTACGCCGTCGGTTAGCTCACCAATTAAAGTTGATATTTCATTGGTTGAGCTGCCGGTCCGAGCGGCTAGTGTGCGAACCTCATCGGCGACCACGGCAAAGCCTCGCCCTTGTTCACCGGCGCGAGCGGCTTCAATCGCGGCGTTGAGTGCCAACAGGTTGGTTTGATCTGAAATATTGCGGATTGAGTCGACAATGCCATAAACGCTTTCAGCGGTGGCACTTAAGGTTTGAATGACTTCGGAGGCGCGTTGCGTTTCCTGTGCTGTGGCGTGCATCATGACAATATTATCTGAGACTGACTCACTGGCTTGCTGTGATTGTTCGGTGCACTGTTCGACAATCGATGAAGTGGTAGCAGCGATTTCACTAAATTGTTGAGAAGCCATACTCAGCTCATCGGAACTGCCGATCATTGATTTAAATTGTATTTGCTCTTCGGCATTGACTTGGCTTATCTCTGCCGATAGTGATGAGACTTGTTCCGCAGACAGATGGACTTGCGATGATGAGGTTTGCATCTGCATCAGTGTGTTTTGCAAATTGGCGCGTAATTTTTCTAGGCTTTGAGCAATGAGACCTGGCTCACTCGTACTAATGATGGTTGTTAAATCATGATTGGGTTCCAACTTGCCATCGCTAAATAACTTGCTAATTTTTATCAGCTTATCCATTGGTCGGGTAATGCTGGCAATGATCCATCCTGACATCGCAATGGCAATCACTAAGCTAATGATTGCCAGCAGTTCAACATCGATTAACATCCCATCGAGATTATCTTTGGTTGTTTGTGTGAACTGTCCAACCGCTTTATTCATCGTCACCATGGCTTGATGATTGAGCTGTAAAAAAGTATCAATTTTTTGCTCAAAATCAGGTTGGCCTTTCGCTTGACGCATCAGTTTTGCGGCTTCAAGCTGCTGTGCCCAAAGTTCTTTAACCTTGGCCAGAGTATTCAGATAAGCTTGATTGTGTGCCACATTTGGTAGTGTAAAGGGTTTCTTCAGACCCAAATCAAGGTAAGTTTGACCACCGTTTTGCAACGCCTTCAATGAGACCTCATAAAGTCGTTGGGTGTTGTCCATACCTAGGGCTTTGACGGTTTGCTGATTAGGGGAGCGACTGAGCGCGGCATAAAGTTGCTCAGCTGAGAATTTTTTTGTCAGCATCCGTTGGCGCCCTGCGATATTAATAATCTGAGCGTTGGCTTGATTATTTTGCAGCGAGATCCAAACCAGTGCAACGACCGCAAGCATGGTTAAGGTTAAAACGGTTGCAAGAATAATAAGCTTGGTGCGGATAGGAAGAACTTTCTTTACTTGCATTGCCACCTCCGATGATTACACATTTAGTATAGAGGAGGTGGAAACAACTGCCGTATTTTCTAAAAAATTAACGTCAACAGGTACCAATGCATGGTTAATTACGGTTGCGGATGACGCGCAGAACTTCAGGAATCGCCTTAATTTTACGCATAATACCCGCTAAATGGATGCGACTTTTGGTGGTGATTAATAGGTCGATGGTGTACACGCGACCTTCTTTTTCTTCGGTCACAATATTATGAATATTCGCGCCCGTTGAGGCAACCACGTTGGTCAAGTGCGCTAAAATGCCTTGATGGTTAACGACGTCGATGCGCAGCTCAGTGCGATAATCACCCATTTTATCGGCATCATCACTCCAGCGCAGAGTGATGTAACGATCTGGTTCTTTTTGATAGCCGTAAATATTACGGCATGACTCTAAGTGAACGACCAGCCCTTTGCCCGGGCTAATATGACCCACAATCGGATCGCCTGGGATCGGTTGACAGCATTTGGCATAAGTCACCATCACCCCTTCGGCACCGCGGATGGCCATTGAACCATGGCGATGCGAGTGGTTCGGCGATTCATCTTCTTCGCCCAGCAGGCGCCGAGCAATCACTTGACTCATGGCATTGCCTAAGCCAATTTCGGTTAGCAGTTCATCGAGACTATTGCATTTGGTGCCCGCTAACACTCGCTCAAAGTCACTGGTTTTAATATCGTCGATGGAATATTCACCGAGCGCGTGGTTAAGCAGTCGTTTACCCAGAGCGATGGAGTCTTGGCGTTCCTGAGTTTTTAGGAATTGGCGAATTTTGCCGCGTGCTTTACCGGTAACCACGAAGTTAAGCCAAGCCGCATTCGGGCGAGCACCAGGTGCGGTGATAATTTCAACTGTTTGACCGTTACTTAACGCTCGGCTGAGAGGATAGGGCTGGCGGTTTACGCGAGTCCCGACGCAACTATTGCCAATATCCGTGTGTACCGCATAGGCAAAATCAACCGGAGTTGCACCAGCCGCCATTTCGATAATTTTGCCTTCAGGGGTGAAGACATAAATTTCATCAGGGAACAGGTCCGTCTTAACATTTTCGATGAATTCAAAGGAGTTCCCCGCACTTTGTTGTAATTCTAACAAACTCTGCAGCCAGCGCTGAGCACGAACCTGTGCGGCACTGCCAGCGGGCTCATGGTTTTTATAAGACCAATGTGCTGCGATCCCTTTATCGGCCATTTGATCCATATGTTCGGTTCGGATCTGAATCTCAACGGGGACGCCATGAGGGCCAACTAGGGTGTTGTGTAGTGATTGATAACCGTTGGCTTTAGGGATAGCAATATAGTCTTTAAACCGGCCTGGGCGCGGTTTATATAAACTATGCATTTGTCCCAGAACACGATAGCAAGTGTCTAAGTTATCGACAATAATGCGAAACCCATAAATATCCATCACTTCGTGAAACTGCAGTTCCTTGTTGACCATCTTGGTGTAGATGCTAAACAGATGTTTTTCACGGCCCACAACTTTGCCGCGAATTCCTGCTTCTTCAAGGCGTCCGGCTATTTCATCAAGAATATTTTTTATGAGTTCTTTACGATTCCCTCGGGCATTTTTAACTGCTTCTTTTAACACTCGGTGGCGCATTGGATAGAGCGCTTCAAAACCGAGTTCTTCTAACTCGCTTTTAATCGCATTAATACCCAAACGGTTGGCGATTGGACTGTAAATTTCAAGTGTTTCACGGGCGATTCGACGCCGTTTATCTGGACGCAAAGCACCGAGAGTGCGCATATTGTGGGTGCGATCGGTTAGCTTGATCAAAATAACCCGAATATCCTGCACCATCGCCATCATCATTTTGCGAAAGTTTTCGGCCTGAGCTTCTTTTTTATCGCGAAACTTTAATTTATCGAGTTTACTGACGCCTTCGACCAAATCAGCAATGTTCTTACCAAATTGTGCTGAGAGGGTTTCGTAACTGACCTCGGTATCTTCAATGACATCGTGGAGTAATGCTGCTGATATTGTTTCATGATCCATGCGCATTTCTGCGAGGATCCGCGCAACGGCTAGCGGATGGGTGATATATGGTTCGCCGCTCGAGCGAAATTGTCCTTCGTGAGCATTGCGGGCAACAATATAAGCCTGCTTGAGCAGATTCATCTGCTCATCGTCTAAATATTGACTCGCTACTTCTTTGAGGCTTTCAAACAAATACAAGCTGTCACCCCTTGGCGCACTGCTCTAGGAATATATCATTAATAATTATTATGTAAGGTTTATAGCGCCGAGTAAACCCGGCGCAACGCATCAATTAAGGCGGGGATGCTTAATTATGTTTATCCGCGATAGCTGCAACGGCTGCCAGTTCTGCTGCTTCGCGTTCTTGACGTTCTATGCGATCCTGAGCATCCATGACACTACTATTAATTAATCCTTCTTCGATTTCACGAAGGGCGATAACGGTTGGTTTGTCGTTATCTTCAGGAACCAGAGGATCTTTACCTTCCAGTGCGATTTGACGTGCACGACGTGACGCCATAAGGACCAGATCAAAGCGGTTGCCGACTTGTTTTACCGCATCTTCAACTGTAACCCGTGCCATGTGTAACTCCGTTGTTCAAAAATAACGCAAAATGTTAATCGATCTCTGGTTCATTTACCAGCAGATCCTGAATAATTGTTTGGTATTTAAGTGCCTGAGCGCTCTGACGTAATCGATGGCACTGTAAAATAGCCTGCAGTTGGGTGACTGCATGGTCGAAATCTTCATTAATGATCAAGTAATCATACTCATCATAATGGCTCATTTCAGCTTTTGCCTGGCGCATTCTTGAGCGAATCACTTCTTGAGAGTCTTGACCGCGCATTTTGAGCCGATTTTCGAGCTCCTCGCTGCTGGGCGGTAGAATAAAGACAGAAACCGCGTCATTCATCTGTTCACGGACTTGCCTAGCCCCTTGCCAGTCAATATCTAAAAAAACATCAATCCCCTGCGTCAGTGTTTGCTCGATGGCCATTTTTGAGGTGCCATAATATTGGCCGAACACTTCAGCATACTCAAAAAAAGCATTTTGAGCGATCAATTCTTCAAATTGCTCTTTGCTGACAAAATGATAATGCGCACCACTTTCTTCCCCTGGCCGAGGGGCCCGAGTCGTGTGTGAGATAGAAACCTGTATTGGCAAATTAGGATTTCGATTGATCAGTGCATTAATCATCGATGATTTGCCTGCTCCACTTGGTGCGGAGACAATGTAAAGCGTGCCTTTTGCGATCATACCTGTCACTAATTATCGCCCATTAATAAAGGCGCCTAAGGGTAACTATTTTAGTGAATAAATGGAAGTATGAGAATAGTTTGTTACAGCATTTTCTGGAAAATTTTGTACAAGAGTATTTTCGGGCCTATTGGGGGGAGTTGATTCGGATGTAAAATCAGCCCAGAATGGTCGATGGATCATAGGCTATTTGTATCCTTAAATGTAAGGGGTCAGGATGAAGTTACATCAATATGATCATTGTCCGTTTTGCGTAAAAGCGCGCATGATCTTCGGTTTGAAAGGGATTCCGGTCACACTTAACATTCTCTTAAATGATGATGTTGATACACCCACAGCCATGATCGGTAAAAAAATGGTGCCGATTTTGGAAAAAGAAGACGGTAGCTTTATGCCTGAGAGTATGGATATTGTGCATTGGATTGACCGTCTAGATGGGCAACCTTTAATCTCTCAACGCCATAATCAAGAGCTATCAAAGTGGCTGGATGACAATCACTTCCTGGTGAATCAATTAGTGATGCCTCGTACGCCACATCTACCATTTGCTGAGTTCGCGACTGAATCTGCGCGGGCTTATTATACGAATGCTAAACAGAATATCCTCGGTGATTTTAAAGAGCTGTTGACGCAGACTGATGACTACCTAGAACGAATCAACAAAGCGCTGGTCCAACTTAATTCATGGATTGCTTGTGAGCGAGGCGTCAATGGGGAACTGTCAGAAGATGATTTTCATCTTTTCGCCACATTGCGTTCACTTTCCGGTGTGAAAGGGATTGTTTATCCAGAAAAAGTTGAAACTTATCGACAGAAAATGGCCTCGCTTTGTGATGTGCCCTTGATGGATGAATATGCGATTTAGTGGATAGGTTTAATCAATCAATTTTATAACATTAATCGTTTGGAGTTATTGCTCTTTATCATTTAAATTATAACTCATTAGCAATACATACTTGGTTCAAAAGGAGAACACTTATGAATCGCATTGGTTTAGATGAAGAAGCAGCATCACAACTTATCAAAGGCTTAGATACGCTTTTAGCAAACTATCAGCTACTCTATCAAAATGTGCGCGGCTATCATTGGAACATCCGTGGGGATAAGTTCTTTGAATTACATGAAAAATTCGAAACAACTTATACCGATATACTGACGAAAATAGACGAAGTGGCAGAACGTGTTCTCACCTTGGGTGGAACGCCATCGCATAGCTACAGTGCATATATTGAAACAAGCAGTATTAAAGAACATACCGGTGTACACGATGGCATGACTTGTGTCAGTGGTTTATTGGCGGGTTATCAGACTTTGTTGCAGTTGCAGCGCGAGTTGCTTTCTAAAGCGGCTGAAGCTAATGATGAAGGCACGGTTAGCCTGTTAAGTGACTATATCGCCAGTCAGGAAAAAGAAGTCTGGATGCTGTCTTCTTATATTGCTTAATCCAGTGATGAGATGAACGAATTGAATGAGCCGGGGTATGCCCGGCTTTTTATAATCGTTGGTCAAATGGGCCGTGGTCATCTATGGTTGATATTGCGAATTTGCCCTGTGCCATTGCCAATTGGGATAGTAATAATTTGAATTGCTCGATGAAGTAACCTATTTAGTTAGGTGAATTAAGATGTAAAAAAAATCCGATATCAGCCTCTGATATCGGATTTTAAGCTCTTAAGCGCCGTTGGAATAGTTAATTACTTCGTTGCTGTTTGAGCCCCTTAGGTAGTTGCCATTGGTTGCTAAGCACAGTGTCCAAAATGTTTGCCAAGTAAAGCATGGTAAAAATCTTGATCGCGCAAAATACCCATCATTTGACCGCCATCGCTGAGTATCACTGGTTGGCGGCTGCGATAACGTAGTTCCAATGCATCGCGCATGGTGATGGCTAAATCCGTGACGACGATTGAGTCGGGTTCAATCGCTGTAAAATCATCACGAGAGCTTTGCCAGCGAGTAATTTTTAGCGGCTTCTCTTGGCGAGTCACTTGTGCAATTGAGCCATCAAATGCCAATTTCAGGTAGGTATCTTCATACTCTTTGAGGATAACTTTTTGATCTGCTGTTTTCAGTTCGCTCAGCCGCGTCATCAATGATTGACCGCGCAAGACATTCAGTGGGTTTGTGTGGGCGACAAAGTCTTCAACATATTGGTCTTCAGGTTTAAGGACAATCGTTTCAGGTTCTCCGTACTGGATAATTTTACCTGATTCCATAATGGCAATTTTGCTACCCAATTTGAGCGCTTCATCGAGGTCATGACTGACAAAAATGATCGTTTTATTGAGTTGATGCTGCAGCTCAATCAGTTCATCTTGCAACTGTGCACGAATCAGCGGGTCTAAAGCAGAAAACGGTTCATCCATCAGCAAAATATCGCTATCCATGGCAAATGCTCGGGCCAGCCCAACACGCTGTTGCATGCCTCCAGAGAGTTCATGTGGATACTGCTGAGCCCAATCATCTAACCCCACCATTTTTAGTTGTTCATGTGCTTTTTGCTCGCGATCATGTTTATTCATGCCTTGGATTTCTAAGCCAAACGCGACATTTTCTAGCACGGTTAGCCATGGCATTAGGGCAAATTTCTGAAAGACCATGGAAACTTTATTGGTGCGAATATGACGAAGTGTTGAACGGTTGCAACTGCTAAGATCAACCATGTCGCCATCATATTCTATTTCCACTGCACCACGAGTAATGGGGTTGAGCCCGTTTACGGCACGCAACAGGCTTGATTTGCCAGAGCCTGAGAGCCCCATTAATACGCAAATTTCACCTTTGTTCACCGTTAGCGATGCATTGCTGACGGCAACAACATCGCCAGTTTTATCGATAATTTCCTGACGAGATAGGCCGTTATCAAGCAAATTAGCGCTTTTGCCGATATGGTTACCAAAGATGACATCTAGGTTTTTTATTTCTACGGCAATACTCATCAGTCCTCCTGTTCACTTGATGGATTTTTACACATACGATCAAGAATCATTGCGACGATTACAATACATAATCCAGACTCAAATCCTTGTGATATGTTGACGTTATTCAGTGCCTCCACCACGGGTTTCCCCAAGCCGTTAGCTCCCACTAACGCTGACATGACGACCATCGACAGTGACAACATAATGCATTGGGTTACCCCGGCCATAATGTTCGGCATCGCTGCTGGTAGTTCGACTTTAAATAGTAATTTCATGGGGGTGGCTCCAAAGGCTTTGCCTGCTTCGATGAGCTCTTCTGGCACCTTCCGAACGCCTAAATAAGTCAGTCGAATCGGTGATGCGATGGAGAAAATAATGGTTGAAATCAGTCCCGGTACAACGCCCAAGCCGAATAACACCAGGGTAGGGATCAGATAAACAAAGGTTGGAACAGTTTGCATGAGATCTAAAATGGGCCGTAAAACGGTGAACACCCGCGGTTTATGCGCGGCAAAAATACCAATTGGCACAGCCATGAAAACGCTGAGTATGGTTGCGATAAAGACCAAAACGAAGGTTTCAATCATCGCTTGCCAGTAACCAAGATTCAAAATTAAAGCCAGGGCCAGCAAAATGAAGATCACTAATGACCAGCGCCGATGAATAAGATAAGCAATGGCCGCGACGATGACGATCAATGCCAGTGGTGGGATCCATTCAAATAGATCAACCAGCGACATAATCGCCCATCCTAGCCCATTAGAAATGGCATCGAAAAAGGTAGCAGCATGGATACTGAGCCAATCAAATAGTACTTCCATCCAGTGGCCAAAAGGAATTTTGTGTTCGGTAATAAAATTCATGAGATTCCTCAATTGAATTTAAGCGTTAAACGCTTTTTATTGCAGACCTAATGAGGCTTTAACAGCGGGTAGACCAGGTTTGCCATCAATCGTTTTGACCCCTTTTAACCAGCCATTGAGAATTTGTGGATGCGCTTTAAGCCAAGCACGTGCTGCCTGATTTGGTTGTTGGCCTTGATTGATGATGGCGTTCATGATCTGATTTTCCATCGATAGCGAGAATTTAAGATTTTTTAGCAATTGACCTACATTCGGACAGCGTTTGACATAGCCATGAGTCACGTTGGTATAGACCTCGGCGGCACCGAAATTAGGTCCAAAGAAGGCATCGCCCCCCGAGAGGTACTTAATTTTGAAGTTAGTGTTCATAGGATGAGGCTCCCAGCCAAGGAAAACAATCCACTGTTTACGACGAATTGCTCGTTTGAGCTGAGAGAGCATACCTGCTTCACTCGATTCAATCAGATTGAATTTTTTCAGGCCAAAGGCATTTTTCTTGATCATCGAGTTAATGAGACGGTTACCACTATTTCCCGGTTCAATTCCGTAAATACGGCGATGGAATTTGCTTGCGTATTTTTTCAGGTCACTGAAGTTGTGAACTCCGGCATTGTAAACATATTCCGGTACTGCTAATGTGAATTTAGCACCAGTAAGGTTTGCGCGGATAGTATCGACCGTATTATTTTTTTGGTATTTGGCGATGTTGCTATCCATTGTTGGTGCCCAGTCCCCTAAAAATACATCAATATCGTTGTTGGCGAGTGAGCGGTAGGTGACTGGAATCGAAAGCATTTGGGTAGTGGTTTTATAACCTAAGCCTTTTAATACCACTCTGGCACTTGCAGTGGTGGTACTGATGTCAGTCCAGCCGACGTTGGAGAAACGTACGGTCTGGCAGTTCGATTGAGCATGTGCGGCAGAGGTTAGGCTGAAGGCTGCCAGAAGGGCGCCGCAAAGTTTAAGATGTCTCTTTTTTGAGATTGTCTCCATGACAAAAATCCTCTTTGATTTAAGTGATATCACTCAACCCTGTATGGGTTGAGCTGTCTGGGTGAACAGAATTTGACGAAACTATCGTCAGGGGTGAGTAAACTGAAGGTCTTGGTGAAGACGCTGGCGAGTTTGCCAGTCTGGATCGATCCAGACAGCAACGTCGGCTGGTGGAAGAAGGGATTTGCCGAGGATCATATCGGCAGCACGTTCTGCAACCATTATGGTTGGTCCGTTGAGGTTGCCATTGGGAATGGTTGGGAAAATAGATGAATCAACAACCCGTAATCCTTTGATACCGCGAACTTGGCACTGGGCATTTAAAACCGCAAATGGGTCATTGTCAGCGCCCATTTTGCAACTGCAAGAGGGGTGATAAGCGCTTTCAACGCTTTTGCGGACCCAGGCATCGATTTGTTCATCACTGTCAATATCAATCCCGGGAGCGATCTCTTCGCCCCGATAAGCGGATAATGCCTCTTGTGCTAAAATTTCTCGAGTCAGGCGAATGGTTTTGCGCCAATCTGCAATATCACGCTGGGTGGACAAATAGTTAAATTTAATGATTGGTGCGGCCGTTGGGTCGCTACTTCGAATACGCACGTAACCTCGGCTAGTGGGCTTATTTGGCCCTACATGTACCTGATATCCATGACCTTTTACAGCAGCTTTACCATCATAACGCATGGCCGCGGGTAAAAAGTGGAATTGAATATCGGGCCATTTTACACCTGCTGACGAACGAATAAAGGCACAAGACTCAAAATGGTTGGTAGCGCCGAGTCCATCACGACTCAATAACCAACGTGTTCCGATCCAAGCCATGCTTAACAGATCCAATTTACTGTTAAGTGTAATGGGTTGTAGACAGCGATGTTGAAAATATACTTCCAGGTGATCTTGTAAGTTTTCACCGACACCAGGCAGATCAAGTATGGGTTCAATCCCCGCTTGCTTTAAGTGCTCGGCCGGACCAATGCCAGAGAGTTGTAATAGCTGTGGCGAGCCGATAGCGCCGGCGCTTAAAATAACTTCACGTGTGGCAAAAGCTTTAAAAGTTTGCTTGTTGTGGCTAAATTCAATGCCTTCGGCTTGTGTGCCAGAGAGTAGTACTTTGTGTACTAAAACCTGTTTCTTGATGGTCAGATTGGCACGTTTTCGAGCGCGTTTTAGATAAGCACGAGCGGTTGATGCACGAACCCCAGCATCGACCGTCATCTGCATCGGGCCAAATCCCTCTTGCTGATAACCGTTATAGTCGTTGGTTTGAGGGTAACCCGCTTGTTTGCCAGCTTCAATAAATGCTTGATAGAGCGGGTTATAGCGCATTTCATTTCCCGCACAGGTCCCAACTGGTCCTTTGTCGCCGCGATAATGATCGCCACCATTGATCCAACTTTCGCTGCGTTTAAAATAAGGTAGGCATGACTGATAATCCCAACCTGTTGCACCGTGCTCAACCCACTGATTGAAGTCTTCAGCGTGACCACGCACATAAACCATCCCGTTAATCGATGAGCTACCGCCTAAAACTTTGCCTCGAGGACAATGTAATCGGCGGTTGTTTAAGCCTGGCTCAGGCTGCGATTCAAACTGCCAAGCATATTTGTTGGTGTTCATTGGATAAGATAGCGCAGTCGGCATTTTGATAAAAATGCTGTGGTCATTGCCGCCTGCCTCTAATAACAGAATTTGGTATTGGCCCGATTCACTAAGCCGATCCGCGAGTACACAGCCTGCTGAACCTGCTCCAACAATAATGTAATCGAACTGGGTGGTGCTCATAAATCCTCTATTCTGGTTAAAGAGCTGCTAATTAGACATATGGACTCTCAAACGTACCGAGCTCGATGTAAACACTCTTGGTTTGAGTATAGTGTTTGAGGGTTTCAATGCCGTTCTCACGGCCAACGCCTGAATGTTTATAACCACCAACAGGCATTGCTGCGGGGGAATCGCCCCAAGTATTGATCCAGCAAATACCCGCTTCTAACTGGTGGATGACCCGGTGGGCGCGGCTTAAGTCTTTGCTGAACAGTCCTGCTGCCAGACCGTATTGCGTGGCATTTGCGCGCTCAATAACTTCTTGTTCACTATCAAACGGTAAAATGGACATGACAGGGCCAAAAATTTCATCTTTGACGTTAGGCATCTCATCGGTGCAGTCGGCAAAAATAGTCGGCGCAATAAAAAAGCCATTCGCTAAAACGCCGTGCGTGACGCGCTCGCCGCCCGCAATTAAATTTGCGCCAGAGCGTTTAGCCAGCTCGATATATTCCAGTACTTTAGAAAGTTGTTTTTCACTGATTAAGGCCCCCACTTGTGTATTCGGATCGAGCGGATCACCAATCGTCAATTTAGCTGTGCGTTCCCGAAGTTGCTCGATAAATTGATTGTAGATGCCGCGCTGAACGAATACTCGAGTACCGTTGGTACATACTTCTCCTTGGGTGTAGAAGTTAGCCACCATCGCCCCGGAAACAGCGGTGTAAAGGTCGGCATCATCAAATATAATCAGCGGTGATTTACCGCCTAATTCCATGGTGACTTCCTTAAGTGTCTGAGCGGCGTCAGACATCACTTTTTTACCAGTTCCGACTTCACCCGTGAATGAAACCTTGGCAATGTCCGGATGGGCAGTGAGCATCTGGCCGACTCGGTAATCCCCCTGCACCACATTGAATACCCCATCAGGAACACCGGCTTCGCTGTATATTTCGGCCAGTTTTAACGCACTCAGGGGAGTTTCTTCAGAAGGTTTAAAGATCATTGCATTGCCAGCGGCAAGCGCTGGAGCTGATTTCCACATCGCAATCTGAATCGGATAGTTCCAGGCGCCAATTCCTGCACAGACGCCAAGGGGTTCGCGACGCGTATAAAAGAAACTGGTATTTGATAGCGGTTGTTGCTCGCCCTGCATGGCTGGCACTAAACCCGCGTAATATTCAATGACATCCGCACCTGTAATAATATCCACACAGTTGGCTTCTTGCAGTGGTTTACCGGTGTCGAGTACTTCGAGTTTAGCCAGTTCATCATTACGCTCACGTAACAGAGCAACGGCTTTTAACAAGATTCTAGAGCGCTCCTGTGGACTCATTTGGGACCAGATGGCAAAGCCTTCGAGCGCACTTTTTACCGCTTGATTGACATCGTTCTGGCTGGCTTGGTCGACTTCTGCAAGTAATTCACCTGTTGCTGGGTTGATGGTTTTAAATGTCTCGTTCGAGGTTGCGCGGTGATAACGGCCAGCGATATAAAGCTGTTGATGTCCCATCGGTGATTGCAGTGACATGATCTTTCCTTTAAAAATTAATGCACTTCGGTAAGTTCGATTTCTCGAGCCAAATAATCGCGAATAAGCTCGATGGCTTTCTCTCTCTGGATCCCTTCTGGGGCAAGAGCACCTCGTAGCCACAAGCCATCAATGAGTGCGGCAACTCCCCTGGCGACAAATTCTGCACGCTGGGTGCTTAAGACCTTTTTTAGCTCGCCGCGTAGATGTGAATGTAGCCGCCGTTCATTGACTCGCTGCAGCCGGTACAGGCTATGGTCATGCATCGACTGAGACCAAAATGCCAGCCATGTTTTGACCACTTTGCTTTCGGTTTGCTGAGGAGCAAAGTTTCCTTCAACAATCGCTTTGATTCGTTCGATGACTTGGTCGGATGGGATTTGGCGGAGCCGCTCCGTAATGCCTGTTCCTAGAGACTTTAAGACTGAGCGCATGGTGGCCTCTAGCAAGCCGTGTTTCCCACCGAAGTAATGGTTGATGATCCCTGCTGAGACGCCAGCTTTGCGACTAATTAGTGCAACACTCGCGCCGGTTAATCCCACTTCATTGATGACTTCCATCGTGGCATTTATCAGTTGTGGACGGCGGATCTCGGGCATTCCTACTTTAGGCATGTTTTTTTTAATTAATCGTTTAATTAAAAATAGGTTGGCAGAGTTTTGGTTAGATGTCAAAAGGTTGTATCTTTATTAATTTACTGGAGGTTATGTTTGTGTAGAAAGGTGAATAATTTTCATTGGTTTAATTATTTTGTACGTTTTTTCTGAGGTAAATTTAACTATAGATATAGTGGGCTAATTTTAAGTGACCAATCTGATTATGATTGGTCACCTGTATCGTTATTAGCGAATGGCAACCGGTAGGAAATGGTATTGCAGGTTCGGATAGGCAACTTGGTCATTACTACGAATAAAACCACCTGCTTCAAAGTGGTTAGTCGCAGAGGCTCCTATCCCTTTGGTTAACAACTGCCAACCGATCGCGGGTTGGTTATACCACTTAAGTGCTGGGTAACGACTGACAGGCTATTTGCAGCTTTACTGAACATATAATTCAAGATGATCTTGTAATTCTCCCCAATCCCAGGTACATCGATGCTTGGCTCGATGCCTTGCGCGACCTCGATTTGTTTAATATAAGTGCCTTCATGCGCGCCTTTGCGGACTTCGATCATGCCCCTTTTAGCGAAGCGTCTGCAGGGCTTCGCGAACCACTCCCGACCAGTTTGAAATAACTGCTGGAGTTCGCGGTCACTGGGCAGGGATTCCCCTGATTTCAAATTGCCGCAGAGTACAGCCGCTTCAACTTCTAGGTTCAAAATTTGAGTGAAAGCCCCCCGTTGCTGTCTGACTTGCATCTGTCTGGTTTTTGTATAAAAATCCTTCTTCAATATTGTTAAATAAGTCAGTTGGATTAATTGATTAGAGTGAGATAGCGATGAACCCTTCGATGGCCAGTGTAATTATTATTGCGGTACTGATTGTCATTTTTATCTTTTACGGAATTTCCATCTATAACCATTTGGTGAATCTCAAAAATAATGTTGCCCGTGCCTGGGCAAACATTGATGTATTGCTTAAGCAGCGTCATGATGAAATCCCGAAACTCGTTGAAACCTGTAAACAATATATGGGATATGAGCAGGGAACTTTCGAACAAGTGATGCAGGCTCGTTCTGGTGTTTATCAGGCGAGTGATGCGGGGGATGTGAAAGCGGTAGGCGTGGCTGAAAGTGAGCTTAGAAACGGGCTAGGGAAACTATTTGCACTGGCCGAAGCTTATCCAGACCTCCATGCTAATGACAGCTTTGCCAACCTGCAGCAGCGTATCAGCACGTTAGAATCATCTATTAGCGATCGCCGGGAGTTTTATAACGATTCGGTCAATTTGTTGAATACTCGCATTGAGCAGTTTCCTCATGTTTTGATCGCTCGCCGCTTTGGCTTTAAAAGTGCTGAAATGCTCTCCTTTTCGCAAGAGCAGACCCGCGATGTCGACCTTAAAAGTCTGTTTAATTAAGGAGCTAGAAGAGCGTGGATTCAATGTCTTCAGGTCAATGGACTGCCATCTTAGCCATGGGTAGCATTTTTTTGATCTGCTTTATAGCCTTGATTGGGATTATTCGCAGAAACTATCATCGTTATCGAATGGTAGCTGATACCGCCACATCAAAAATTCGTTCTGCACCACAAGGCTACGTGGAACTGATCGGTCAGGCTTCGGCCTGTCCGGGGCAAACTTATCAGCATGCCCCATTTTCGAACCTTGAATGTCTTTGGTTCTTTGTTGAGAAAGAGCGCAAAGAAGTAACTAAGGACGCAGATGGCAAAAAAACCGTCGAGTGGAAAACGATATTTAGCCAGCGTTCCGATGCGCCATTTCAGCTAGTGGACAGTACGGGCCATTGCTGTGTGCATCCTGCCGGGGCCGATGTAACGCCTGCGATTTTTCGTCGAGTGAACAGCACCTACGACACTATTTCGAGTCATGAAATGCTCGGGGGGCAGTCTATTGGTTATAGCCACCGTTATCGGTATAGCGAGTCGCTGATTGTGGCCGGTGATCCATTATATGCACTGGGAGAGTTTAAGACTCATGTTGATCAACGTACTGGCGAACAACGTCATGACATGCTTAAGCCGGCCTACCGTGAGCAGCCATTTGTCGTTTCTTCTAAAGGAGAGCAAAAACTGCTGAAAAGTTATCTTAAACGCATCTGGTTGTATTGCTTTGGTTTTGTTCTGTTTGCTGCAGGATTCGCTATGGTGATTTTTATTGCGACCCATCCGGGGCCGTGACTAAGAAGAATAAATTGCGTTGGCTTAGTATGAACAGCACGAAAAGGTCATGAAAGCTTTCCTTCTCGGCTGCATTGTGTGTCTCGAACATCACGTAGAAACGCTTTGGACATAATAGGACATCACTTTTCTTATCATTGCTTGTTCTGTATCCGTTCTGATGGGTGATCTGCGATACTCTGAGCAATGGTTGCCTGGTCTTCATCACTTAAGCTGGCCCTAAATTTAGGTAGGCTTTGTGGATAGTTTTGCTGAATATACTCGATCATTTTTTCGCGAACATAGCAGCGCAGGTCCCAAGCGGTTGGTGAATTTTTTGCGGTCATGAGCAGGCGGATCGTCATGATTTTATCGGTGCTGTCGGTGACCTGTAAAACTTGCGTTTGCCGGTCCCATAGTTCGGTTTCATCGAGCACTTTTTCAAAATATTCTCGAAGTGGTGCCAGCGGCATGGAATAATCAAGATATAAAAATACCGAGCCTAAAATTTGCGCACTGTTCCGCGTCCAGTTTTGAAAAGCATTTTCGGTAAAATAGGTAATGGGTAGCACAAGCCTGCGTAAATCCCAGATGCGCACCACGACATAAGTTAAATTAATCTCTTCAATCCAGCCCCATTCGTTTTCAACTACAACCGCATCGTCAATCTTAATCGGTTGGGTAAAGGCTATTTGAATACCTGCAAATAGATTAGCTAGCGATTTCTGCAGTGCAAAACCAATGATGATCCCCGCAACGCCAGCCCCAGTTAAGATGGTGGTACCAAAGCGGCGCACACTGGCAAAATTGAGCAGAATAAATGAGATCCCCAAAATGACAATAATCACCATCGCAACCTTTTTGATGTAGATGATCTGGGTGCGAATTTTTCGGGCTCGGAGATTGTCAGCCTGGGAGATATCATAGCGCAGGAACAAAATATCCTGAACCACATTTGTTAAGCGAATAGCAACGGAGCACAGTGACAAAATAATAAGGATGTTAATCGTGGTGTAAATTGCACTCATAATATTGGGGGCAATCGTGACGTAGCTGATGCCTATTTTGATCAAAAGTAGCGGAATAAATAGAAACATCGAACCACGTAGGTGATTTTCGAGGGATTTAAACAGCGGCTTATCACGCTTTTGCCAATAACGAATTAACTGGAAAATTAAGAATCTGGCTACCAAGCCAATGACCAGCGATAAGGCAACGACTAAAAGAGCTGGAACCCAAGGCGTTGCATTGAGTAATTCATTCCATTGCCAAGGCATGTGCTCTTCCTCCCATGAGATCCATATGGTTAAGTGTGGCAGAAATTTAGCTAAAACAAAGCGCTGATTAATTGTTTCGCAACTCGGTTGGCACCATAGCCATCTATGAGCCGTTGTGAGTTGTGTCGATAAACGTTAGCTTTTTGCCCTAGCTCTGCTAAGACGTTGTTGAGCACTAAAGTATTATCAAGTTGGGTAAAATCGAGTAATCGAGCCAGTTGAAAATGGTCGATGACCTGAGCATTGAAGCTTTGATTATCAACAATCGGCACCGCCAGTGTCGGCAGCCCGACACAGCATCTCTCCCACGTCATGCCACCAGCCGCGCCGATGGCAAAATCGGCCCAGTCCAGTTGTTGACTAATATTGGGGTCATGGTGAATCAGCTCAACGGCTAAGGAACATGTTTGACATAACGTCTGTAATTGCAGCCAGTCGGGATTCGCTGCACCAGCAACAATTCGCCAATGGATTGTTCGGGCTTTTTCAACTTTGTTTAAGCCAGTTAGCAGCTTGAGTGTGGCATGAACAGGATCAGCCCCCCCAAAGCAGATAAAACCGTGTTGTAACACTGCTGGATCTTGATTTTTTTTAACCGCGCGAAATTCTGGACGGATTAACGCATAGCGACCACCTAAGAGTAGCTGGCAATCGCTATTGAGCCATGGCTGGTAATCACTTTTATGGCGCAGTGGGCCCTGATCGAGTAGCCAGTTTGCTTGGTGTGTGCGGTCTGCTAGATCATCGAGTACGAGCAGTGGAAACCGGCCGTATAGTTTGCTTTCCCAACGAGCATCTAAGGCATAGTGATCGACAATCACTAAATCGGGTTGAGCGGCTTCTATGGGGGCAATATCGGCGTGTAGTTTATCGGTATGCAGTGTGCTAAACCCGTGCGCTAAAACCAGTTCATTTAAGGCAGCGGGGAGTGTTTGAGTGTAAAAACAACAGGTCACTGCCCGTTGTAATTTCTGTCCTTCGCTGACAAAAGCCTGCGCCAAAGTTAAGGCTCGCATCAGATGGCCTGTTCCAATCGCTGTTGTTGCATCCAGACGAAACAGAATCTTCATGGGCGCTATTTCTCAAAGTGTAATGCGCGAAACAGCAACTCAGCCATCTTCCAATCTTCAGGGGTATCGATATCGACGACTTTGTAGCGCGGTAGTATCAATGCTTGGCCACGTCCTTCAAAGACACTTTCGCCAGATAGCCAAGCTTCGCGGATCCCCCAATAAAATTGTCCGGCATCTTGATAGGCACTCTCAAGATCTTGGCTGCGTTTGCCGATATGCTCTAGATGGAAAGGCGTTATAAATCCCTGCTGGTCGCGTTTTAAGGCGCGCTGAATAGGATATGGATATTCGGCGGCAGAAAACACATAAGCGGCACCACTTTGCTTTAGAAGTGCCAGGGCGCGGGAGAGAGCATCGCTATCAAGTAGGGGGGAGGTTGCATAAATGCAGCAGTACACCTTATCACTAATCTGACACTCTTTTTCGAGGCGTTGGATAGTATCCAGCATCACTGGGGTGGTGCCGACGTAATCATCAGAAAGTGATGCATCTCGCAGAAATGGAACACTAGCGCCATATTGTCTGGCTACTTCAGCTATTTCTGGATCGTCAGTCGAGACCACGATATGCTCAAAACATTGACTTTGTTTGGCGGCCTCAATGGCATAACTTATCATTGGTTTGCCACAAAATTGTTTTAAGTTTTTACGCGGGATCCGTTTACTGCCACCGCGCGCAGGAATGATTGCGATCGCCATGCCAATTCCTTGTTAAAAGAGGAAGATGTTCAAGGGTAAGATATTCTTGAGCTCAGTACCAGCGTTGAACAAAAGAACCGTGCGAGAGTTGCAATTTAGGAAACGATTTAGAATATGTTAACCCCCTCTATCACGCGCTATGGCGTGAGTTTAAAACCAGTTTCGCCTGCTGACTTACCTGCTTTGCGGCGCTGGCGTAACAGTGACGAAGTGCGTTTGAATATGCTCAGCCAGACGCTCATATCACCTTCCCAGCAACGTCAATGGTATGAGCGAATTAGCAATGATGAATCGCAATGTCACTGGTGTGCCTATGTCAACAATGTCCGCACCGGCTATGCTAATTTAAAAGGGTTTGCGCAGGCTCCTCTGAGTGCTCAGCACACCGCTGACAGTGGTTTGTATCTGGGGCAAAGCTCTGTTCGTCATGGTTTGTTGGCCGCAGCCGTGGCGCTATGTCAGTTGGATGTAGCATTTGAACAATTTAAGATAGGTCAGATACAGACCCAAGTGAAAAGAGATAATAATAGTGCGATAAAACTAAACCAGATGTTAGGCTATCAACCCCAAACCAATGAAAATTATTGGGTTACCTTAACCTTAACCGCGCCATCTTATATCCGCGCGCGGCAGAATTTAATGAGATTTTTTCGTCATGTCTGAATTAATACCTTTAAATGAAGTTTTTGCGAAAGCTTTGGCTGTCGATGTCAGCCTGATTCATGATTCACTGCAATATCAGTCGATTGTGCAGTGGGATTCTGTGGCGCATATGCAACTAATTGCGGCCATTGAAGACAGTTACGATGTGATGCTCGATACCGATGACATTATCGAAATGAGCTCGGTTGCTAAAGCTCGGGAAATTCTTGCGAACTATGGAGTAACGGTGTAATGAATGCGCTTTTGCAGGGTAAACAGGCGTTTATCACCGGTGCTAGTAGTGGTATTGGCCGGGCGATAGCGGAGTTGTTTGCTGAGCATCAAGCCACATTATATCTTAATGGCCGAAATCGTGAAGTGCTGGACTCTTTGGCTGAGAAATTGCGCCAGCGTTATGGCGTGTCTGTATTTGTGCATGCCTTTGATGTAGGGGATGCTCAGGCTGTAAAAGAAGGGTTTCGCAATGTATTTGCTCAGACTAAATCGCTTGATATATTAATTAATAATGCGGGTGTGCGCATTGATTCGCTGTTGGCGATGGCGTCTAAAAATGCTCTTTCAGAGAGTTTTGCCACAAATAGTTTTGGGCCTTTTTATTGTTGCCAGTATGCAGCCCGAATGATGCGTCGAGCTGGTGGTGGCAGTATCGTCAATATGTCTTCGGGGATGGCGCTCAACGGCTACGCCGGACAAAGCGTGTATGCTGCGAGCAAGGCAGCATTAATTGGGATGAGTCGATCATTGGCTAAAGAGTTAGCGGGTGATCAGATTCGCGTGAATGCCATTGCGCCGGGTTTTATTGAGACACCGTTAGTCGCTGATTTGACTGATTCGCAACGCCTTGAACATATTCAGCAAATTTCTCTTAAACGAGCAGGAAGTGCACAGGAAGTCGCGCAGTGTGCACTATTTTTAGCCAGTGCCATGGCCAGTTATATTACCGGAGAAGTCATAAAAGTTGATGGAGGAACGCAACTTTGAACTTAGTGGAAAAGATAACGTGTCACCAAGGTGAAGCCCTTTGGCACGATGGAACATCCTTAAGTTATAAGCAGTTACTCAAACAGGCACAGTTATTGGTTCGCCAATGGGGAAAAGAACGTCAGCTTATTGTCTTGCGGGCTTACCATCGTCCGGAAACGGTTATTGTTTATCTGGCTGCATTATTGGGTCAACATCCAGTCATTCTTTTTAATCCAAAATTAAATCGCCGTACTGAACAGGCCATTTTAAAGCTCTATCAACCTAATTGGTGTTATCTGAATGGGCGTTTGCAGGGACAAAAGTTGTCTCAACAATGTCACCAATTTGATGATGATTTAGCGGTGATGCTGACAACCTCCGGTTCCACGGGAGGCGCAAAATTGGTGCAGCTCAGCCTTGAAAATATCTCCTCAAATGCAGCTTCTATTGCACAATATTTGCAAATGACACCTTCGTCTCGAGTTTTAACGGTTCTGCCACTCGCCTATTCATACGGTTTATCGTTATTAAATAGCCATTTGTGGGTGGGAGGGGCGACAGTCTTAACCGATCCAGATCCTTTAAGAACAGATTTCTGGCAACTGATGCGTGAGCAGCATATTACTCAGCTTGCCGGTGTGCCTTATAGTTACCAAATTTATGAACAGCTCCGTATCCGTCGCAGTGAGTGGCCAGCCTTAGAAGTACTGACACAGGCTGGCGGTCATATGGATAGTAACCTCGCAGAGCGCTTTGCTAACTGGGCGAGTTTGCAGGGCAAAGAATTTTTTATCATGTATGGGCAGACAGAGGCGACAGCTAGGATCGCTTATTTGCCAGCGACTCAAGTATTGGCGCGTTCGGAGAGCATCGGTGTTGCGATCCCTGGTGGAACGCTCGAGATTCATGATCAACAGAGCCGACCTCTGGGCGATAATAAAGTGGGCGAGCTCATCTATCGTGGGCCGAATGTCATGCTCGGCTACGCCGAAGAGCTTCGCGATTTGGCGCATCCGGAGCGCCCCGAGTTTCTCAAAACGGGCGATTTGGGGTATCGTGATTCGCAAGGCTTTTATTATGTCACTGGGCGGCTTAAACGGATTGTGAAGCTGGCTGGTGTGCGTACCGCGCTTGATTCGTTAGAGAGTGCTTTGGCAGCACAAGGGATCCCTGCAACCTGTTGCGGGGGGGATAATGCACTTCGTATCTCAGTGTTAATTCCAGCGCAAAAGATCAAAGTTGAATCGTATCTTCGTGAAGAGCTGCAACTGCATCCATCGTTATTTAAAGTCGCGGTGATTGCTGATTTACCTCACAACATTAACGGGAAACTAGACTATATCGGACTGGTTTCAATGATTGAAAAGGCCACATAAGAGCATCGATATGAGTCAGATGGAGAGTTTGTGGGATGCGCCAATTTATGGACTGAACCAATCTGATAAAGCTGAGCTTCTGCTCTCACGCTTAAATGGATTAAGTCAGTGGCATCGCGAGCATTGCCAAAGTTATGCCACGCTGTTGGAAAGCGCTCATGCTAGCGTGGCTGCCAATGATTATAGCGAAATTTTGCCACTTGCCGTTCAACTATTCAAACAAGTGCGGTTGTCGAGTATCACCGATGATGAAGTGTTTAAAACGATTACTTCATCAGGAACCAGCGGTTCTAAGTCACAGATTATCCTCGATAGAACAACGGCTGCACTGCAGAGCAAGGCGCTGGTGAAAATCATGCAAAGCTGGGTTGGTCGGGATCGGTTACCCATGCTGTTGATTGAGCAGAGTAATCTGATTGCTCAGCGTAGCGGCTTCTCTGCGCGGGGGGCGGGTGCATTAGGGTTGTCCTTTATGGGACGTGAACATTGCTATGCGTTAGATGAACAGATGCAACCCAATTGGCCCGTGATCAAGGCATTCGTTGCCGCGCATCAGAATCAACCGGTACTGATTTTTGGTTTTACCTTCATGCTCTGGGAATATCTGCTTAAACCGTTGATGCAGCAAGGAGTGTGTTTGGGGCTGGAACAGGCCATTATTTTTCACAGTGGGGGCTGGAAAAAACTCGAACATCTTTCGGTCAGTTCTGAGCAATTTAACCGTCACTGTGAAGCTTCCATTGGCTCCTCGTGTGTGCATAACTTTTATGGGATGGCAGAACAAACCGGGAGCATCTTTGTCAGTTGCGAGCAAGGGCATCTGCATTGCCCTATTTTTTCAGACATTCTCATTCGTGACCCGATGAACTTAGCGCCCTGTCCAATCGGTAAGCCTGGATTAATTCAGGTCTTCTCTGCTTTGGCTCAAAGCTATCCAGGGCACAGTATTTTGACCGAAGATATGGGACTTTGGTTAGGCGATGATGATTGCCCATGCGGTCGCAAAGGGCGCTATTTTAAAGTGTTAGGGCGGGAGCCAAAAGCAGAGGTGAGAGGATGCAGCGATACCTTCAGTTAACGGATGATGAGTCTGAACTCATCCAGGTTGAAGTGCCCCAAAAAGCTCAAGTGCAAACGTTAAATCTTGAGCCATTACCCTGTTATGCCCCTGTCCTGATGGAGTTCTTTACTGCGCTTAGCGATGCTTTAGGTCATTTAAGCGACGCGCCGAATGCCCGGGCGCTAGGTTTTTTTTTGCGAGCCAGAGCGCTAGAACAGGCGGTGGCTATTCGCCAACGAGAGTATTTGCGTGCTCCGCGCGGGTTGAGTTTCCATCTGGTGCCTGCGAATGTACCGATGGTGGCATTTCATTCGGCTTTTGCTTCGTTATTACAGGGTAATCCAACTATTGTGCGTTTATCTTCCCGACAATTACCCGAGCAGCAACAAGTTCTTGAAACGCTCAATCGACTATTGAGCCAAGCTCGTTGGCACTGTATTGCGCAACGGATCCGATTTGTTCGCTACCCGCACAGTGATGCATTAACCGCCGCTTTGAGCCGGCAATGCCGGAGCCGAGTGATCTGGGGAGGCGATGCAACCATTCAGCAGGTCCGAAATTATCCTATAAGCGCTGGTGCGCTGGAAGTCACATTTGCTGATCGCCAGTCATTAGCTGTCTTTGATGAGCAGAGTCTGCGTCAGATGCCTGGGCATTCTGTGCAGCTGCAATTGCAACAGCTCGCTCAAGACATTAGTCAATTTGCGCAACAATCTTGTTCATCACCCGGGGCACTGGTTTGGATTGGTACTGATAGCATATTGCGTCAGAAAACATTTGCCCAACTCTCTGGGTATATAGAGTCATCCATTTGCCGAGGAAGCACGCAGCTTGCATTGCTCCAAAAAGCTTGTTTAGAGAGGCGAATCAAAGATTATGACTATTTCGGGAACCTTGGCTGGGGACAGCTGAATAGCCTTGAACAACTGCCCCCTCGACAAGGTGGTACCGTTTATTGGCAGCAATTTGAGAGTATGGATGCATTTTTTAAGCAATCCATTAATTATCAAACCTGTGTCATTGTTGGCGGCTCTCGAGAATCCATGAAAGAGCAGTTGGTGAACGCCCCCCAAGTGATGATCGATAGGATCGTTGCCCCAGGTCAAGCGCTTGCATTTGATTGGTTATGGGACGGAGTGGATTTGCTCAGTGTGCTCTCCCGAATGATAGTTTAGTCGGGGAGTGGTTTGTTGTAATTATTTTATGAGAACAGTAGAGATAAGATTAATAAGTAAGTATTAATCTTATCTCTTTTATTAAATGTTGCAGGAGCAGATAGAGAATTAGCTAATGATTTCGAGTATCAGATGATGGAGAAAGTATGAATACTGTATTAATGGGTCAAACTCGTGTGACTCCGGGTAAAATCGTCTGTATTGGGCGTAACTATGCTGAACATATCGCTGAACTTAACAACGAAGTTCCCGATCAAATGGTTATTTTTAATAAACCAAATTCAGCGATTTCTGAACAACTGCAGAGCTTTCATCAGGAACCACTGCATTATGAATCCGAGTTAAGTTTTTTGATTCGCGACGGTCAATTCGCTGCGGTTGCCTTTGGCCTCGATCTAACTAAGCGTGGTTTGCAAAATCGTTTAAAAAGTAAGTCGCTTCCGTGGGAACGGGCAAAAGCTTTTGATGGGGCCGCTGTTTTCAGTCATTTTGTGGCGCTGGATGGCGTTGATATTAATGAGTTAAGTCTCGAGCTTGAGATTAACGGGACGCTAGTTCAGCAGGGCCATTGTCGTCAGATGATCCACTTGCCACAGGCGATGCTAGCCGAGATTAGCAGTTACACCACGCTGGATGACAACGATATTTTAATGACGGGGACGCCCAAAGGGGTAGGACCAGTCATGAAAGGGGATCGTTTTAAGGGTAAGGTCAAATGCCAAGAGAAAACATTACTGGAGGCATCTTGGCAGGCTAAATGAGTTTGAAGAACTTGCGATTGGACAGGCATTATTTCCGATATCCACTGGGCGACAATGGTTCGAGCAAAGGCAAGATCCAATTTGCCAATGGAGCTATCGTCAACACTGGCAAATACAGGAACTACACGTTAGCGATTTAGGCTTTGCGATATTTGCCAGCTAGTACTTCCTATGTGGTTAGAGCGTTTGAGTGCCAGTAAGCGTAGTAGTGGTTTAGCATGTTCTTCAAGATTGACGACTTGTTCAGGGAGTAGTTTGTTCATCAATGCCGCACGGTATGCCACAACCATGTCGTTGCGTTCAGATTCAACCATCGTAATATAAGCCCAGTAATAAGCATTTTCTAACTGATTTGGATCTTGCTGTTGTATTAATGAAAGTCGCATCGCTGCAGCAACTTGCCCATTTTGTTCGGCAACCTGTTGGTAGAATTGTTGAGCTTTTTGACTATCTTCTTTGATGCCAATCCCATGTTCATAGCAATACGCCAGATTGAGCCGTGAAAACCAGTCTTGGTTGTTCGCTCCGTGAATAAAATAACGAATGGCGGTTTCACAGTCATAGCATGGGCTGTCAGGGCAGCTATAAATAAAGCCTAGCAAACCATAAGCCGCTGGATCTTCGCGTGTTACCGATAGACTTAATTGTTCGAGAGCTTTGGCAAAATTAGGTTCACTTTTTTGAGTAAGCCAACAGCGAGCTGCCCAGCAAGCATAAGGGGATGGGATGCTCCGGGCTTTTTTTTCTAGCCAGCGCCTAGTTCGCCATTTGCGCCCTAAGACCGTAAAGCCAATATCAAAGCTCAATAACCCAAGCAGATATTGACGCCATATCCCTTGCTGATGGTAATGGCTATCAGTTGCTGGCTGGTTGCTCCAAGCGGCCAGCAGATGATCTTCGTTATGTCTGGCATGCGGATTATCTACCAAATTAGGTCCTTTACTGATTTGTACAAAATCGTGGATCACATAAATAATCACTACAAAACATACCAGTGGTACAAACAGTAGGTTGCTGCCAAGAGAGTGCAGTTCACGGATATAATAAAGCTGATACGTCTGCGTAGACGCAATTACAATGGCCGAAGCTAGCAGCAAAATGCCGACAATAATGAGTTTCATAACATGTTTAACTTAATGCAGAGAAAGCGAGACTAGCATTTTTTTTATGTCAGGCCACTAATTTTCTCTAATCGCAGTGAATCGACCTTGGCCTGAAATCACCGACAAGCATTTATGTCAGATTATCAGTAAGATCCATCACTAAAAATGGCATTTTTATCAATACCTAACCGTTTCATTCTCGAAAGCAGCGTTGTGCGCTTGATACCCAGTTTTTGCGCCGCTCCTCGCGGACCTGCCACAATCCCATTCGTTGCTTTTAAAGCGCTAATAATCTGGTCGTACTGATGATGCTCTGGTTTAGGGGGCGGAGCGACTTGATGGGAAAATGAGGCGAAGTCCGATTCGCTTTGAATATTTAGCTCCGGTGGCAAGCAGAGTTCCCGTCCTGGTGAGAGTAAGACGGCGCGCTCGACGACATTTTCTAATTCGCGAACATTGCCAGGCCACGGATGCTGTTGGAGCTGGTGGAGCACTTTGGCTGGAATACTGTTGATCTCTCGACCGAGGCGACGAGCCGCTTTAAAGGCAAAAAACTTAACGAGCGTTGGAATGTCTTCAAGGCGTTCACGAAGAGGAGGTAAACGGACCGGAAAGACATTCAGCCGATAGAATAAATCACTACGGAAACTTTTATCTTCGACCATCTGTTTGAGGTCTCGATTGGTTGCGGCAATGAGCCGTACATTGACTTGAATCAGTTTACTTCCGCCGAGTCTTTCAAACTCTTGCTCTTGGAGTACTCGTAACAGTTTCGGTTGTAGTTCAAGTGGCATATCGCCTATTTCATCTAAAAACAAACTGCTTTGATGTGCTAACTCAAAACGCCCGGCGCGGCTGGTACTGGCACCAGTAAATGCGCCTTTTTCATGACCAAAGAGATCGCTCTCTAACAAGCCTGCTGGCATCGCTGCACAGTTCATTTTGATCATGCGTTTTTCATTGCGTGGACTTAGTTGATGGATTGCTTTGGCAAATAGCTCTTTACCGGTGCCGGTTTCTCCCAGTAGTAATACACTACAATCAGTTTTGGCGACAAGCTCTATTTGCTTCATCACATTGCTGATAGCCGAGCTGCGGCCAATAATCTGATCAAATTGATGATCAATCTGGTCGATTTGTTCACTTAAATAGTGGTTCTCATGTACTAACTGCTCTTTAAGCGATTTAATTTGTTGATACGCAAGGGCATTATCGATAGCGATGCCGACTCGTTCCGCAATTTGCTCCAGTAGTGCTAGTCGGTTCTGACTAAAGCTATCGGTATTTGGCTCGCCGTGCGCCACTTTTAAAACGCCACACACCTTACCAGCATAAATAATGGGTAATAACCCTAATTGATGAGACAGTGCTGGCCATAGCTCGAATAATTTTTGTTCGGATAGGGCCATGTCCTCATCGTTGTTGAGCGAGTGCAGGGAGCGTTTGGCATGTTCAAAAACTTGGCGACTCGGACTTTTTTTGCTCAGTGACCGGTGCTCACATAGTGATATTTCTTGGTCATTAAAAAAGAAGGTACTGTAGCTGATATTATGTTTGGGCTTGTTATCAGGCAAAGTAATGGTGATGGCATCGAGCGCAAAATAGCGGTGGATTTCCCGAGCTATTTGTAAAATGACCTTATCTAGCTCTCGCTGAGCAAGCACTGAGTTGGTCACATTGACTAAAACGTGAAAGTCATCACGCTGTCGACACAACTGGCGTTCTTGATAGCGCAGTTCAACGTGTGATTGTAGATGGGCCAGAGCAATTGATAGTGAGTGGGTGAGTACTTGGGCGTCTTTAAATGGCTTCTCACTCAAGATTTCACATAAATTATAACGCCCCTTATTATCGACCAACGGGAGCGCGGTATAGTAGTTAAATTCAGGGTAGTTGACTTGGCGAAATAATGCCGGATAACGTTTAACGAATTCGTCGTAGCTCAACTCAAGCGGTTGTCGAGTGGTCTGAATTTGATGAAGCGGGCCATTTTCAAATAACTCTGACTGTTCCAAGCTGCGGTATTGAGGGTCATAAATGTGCCAACTCAATTGCTCAGCAGTAGAAACGAGTAAGGTCGGTTGGCCGTGCGCTGGGTGTGTGGCTAGCTTTTGCTGCAAGCATCCCAGGAAATCCTCAATCGTAAATTGCTCAAGGAGCTGATGAGTCAAATCCAGCCAAAATGTCGATTGTGTATGATCGTTGGTCGTTATGAACATGACTCTCTCGCTGAAACATGAATGAGCATTGGACAAGTGCCTTAACTAACCGATGACACGCAATATTTAAGGCAATGGATTCGATAACAGATGATCAGATGATATTGAGTCGCCTACTTCATCACCGCGAAATCAGCTGCATCTACAAAGCCATATTGTTTGTCAGGTATTATAATGATTTGAGTTGTTCAATAACCTAAACTCGATCAACAAATACGTGGAAGAGGTTCAAAATAGGGCAGCTCTAAAGAGCGAGTTACACCATAAGCACCTTTGAGGCGAACCCCTGGTTTTTCCTGCACTTGGCCAATAACGGTGGCGTTGGCTCCCAGAGGGTGGTTGTGCAGCTGTGTTAAAACCTGCGTGGTCGCGCTATTTTTACAGATAATAATTAATTTGCCTTCATTGGCAAGGTTCAATGGCTCAAGCCCCAGTAGCTCACACATTCCCCGAACGGCGTCACTAACGGGCAAGAGTACTTCGCTGACTTCAAAACCTAAACCACTGGTTTTCGCAAATTCATGCAAAATAGCATTCACGCCGCCGCGGGTTGCATCTCTTAAGGTATGAACGCCAGCTATGTGCACGAGCGGTTCAACCAATGGCCAGAGGACCGCACAGTCACTTTGCAGGGCATCGCCTAGGCCTAAATTTTCGCGCTGATTTAAAATCGCGCCACCATGGTCGCCTAGTGTGCCAGTGACAATGATGTCATCTCCTGCGGTAATTTGTTCCATGCCCCAGTGCGTTCGTGGGTCGATGAAGCCAATCCCGGTGGTGTTGATAAATAGTTTATCGGCATTGCCGCGGCCAACTACTTTCGTATCGCCAGTGACAATTTGAATATTGGCTTGTCGAGCCGTATGCGCCATGCTTTGAATAATTTTTTCTAAACGCGCAATAGCCAGCCCTTCTTCCAAAATGAGGCTGCAGGTCAGATACTGAGGGCGTGCTCCGCCGACGGCCAAATCATTCGCGGTCCCACAAATAGCTAATTTACCGATATCACCGCCGGGAAATTCCAGGGGATCAATCACAAAACTGTCAGTGGTCATGGCTAAAGTGCCTGATTCGCTATTCATTGATGAGAGTGCGATTCGAGCCTGGTCTTCGCCACGGCGTAAATAGGGATTATCAAATTGCTTAACGAGCAGATTTTCAATTAATTGACCCATTGCCTGACCACCACTGCCGTGCGCCAGGGTAATTACATCGTTGGACATTCATCCTCCAAAGCATATTGATAACAGGCTGCACATGCGCCTTCTGATGATACCATTAGTGCACCAACTGGTTGTTTGGGTGAGCATTGTTTGGCAAATAACGGGCACTGTTGAGGTTTACATTTGCCGGTGAGAACATCGCCACAGCGAGCGCCACACTGTTCGCTGACCTCATACTGATGCGGGGTAAATTGCTTTTCAGCATCAAATTGGGCAAATTCATCACGAAAGCGCATTCCTGATTTAGCAATACTACCCAATCCGCGCCATTGGCTCGATGCTTTGAGTGTAAATACTTTCGCAATCGCTGCTTGAGCTTGACGGTTGCCTTCACTTAGCACCACTCGAGCATATTGATTCTCAACTTCGCATCGATCTTGGACTATCTGTTCGACAATCATCAAGACGCTCTGGAGCATATCAACGGGTTCAAAGCCACTGACCACGAATGGGCAGTGATACTGCTGACATAAGCCCTGATATGCGTCTGCGCCGATCACCATCGATACATGGCCCGGTCCAAGTAACGCATCAATTTGTTGATCGGGTTCGCTGAGTAGTTCTTTGAGTGTGGGAATGATGGTGATGTGCTGACAAAATCCAAAGAGATTGGAGAGTTTCAGCGCCTTGGCTTTGATGAAGGTCATGGCTGTAGCAGGCATGGTGGTTTCAAAACCCAATGCAAAGAAGACCACTGGCCGTGATGGATTCTCTTGTGCAATTTTAAGTGCGTCGAGTGGTGAATAGATCATCCGTACATCAGCGCCTTCACGACGGGCATCGAGTAGCGAACCATGGCTGCCAGGAACTCGCATGGCATCTCCAAAGGTTAAAAAAATCACCTCTTTGTGATGGGCTATTTCGATGCAGCTGTCGATACGTCCCATCGGCAAAACACAGACAGGACACCCCGGTCCATGGATGAAATCGATACTTTCGGGGAGCAGTTTATCGAGACCAAAGCGAAAAATAGCGTGAGTATGTCCGCCACAGACTTCCATAATTCGCAGCGGTGCACGCGCATTGTACTGACTGAGTGTTTCCATCCTTGCATTGATTAATGCGAGTGTTTTTTGAACCATATCCGCATCGCGATATTCATCAATCCAGCGCATGGCTGCCCCCGCCATTATTTAAAAAGGCACCGACATCACTTTCCAGCTCACTCATTGCCTCAAGCGTTGCAAGCGTTTCTTTTGCTTGTTGCTCATCCAATACGCTCATGGCAAAACCAACATGCACCAATACCCATTGACCGAGCCGAGATTGACCACTTTCATCGGTGGCACCAATGAGTGAGAGATCGACTTCGCGTCGAGCACCACCTACGGCAATGATGCCGATATCTGGCTGGGTATTATCGAGTGCGATGAGCTGTGCCGGTGTCCCTATGCACATTGTTGGGCCTCCAACCAGCTCATCCACTCATCCATTCCTTCACCGGTAGTGGTGCTAATCGGGATAATGGTTAATTCAGGATTGACCTGATGAGCATACTCCATACATTGTTTTAGATCGAAATCGACATGTTCTAATAGGTCAGCTTTATTGATCAGTAGCAATGATGATGCGGCAAACATATGCGGATATTTTAGTGGTTTATCTTCACCTTCGGTCACTGATAGCAACACAACTTTGTGTTTTTCACCTAAATCAAAATCAGCAGGGCACACCAAGTTCCCAACATTTTCGATAAACACATAGCTGTGATCGCTGGGTTCAAGACGATGCAGTGCGTCGTGGATCATTTGGGCATCGAGATGGCACCCTTTTCCCGTGTTGATCTGTAGTGCTGGTGCCCCAGTGGCTTCAATCCGATGCGCATCGTTTTGGGTCTGTTGATCGCCTTCAATCACGTAGCAAGAGTGCTCAGGTAAAAGTCTTTTGAGCGTTTCTACTAGTAAAGAGGTTTTGCCAGAACCGGGGCTCGAGACAAAATTGAGCGCACACTGTTGGTGGCTGGCAAAATGTTCACGGTTGTGAGCCGCTTGCTGATTGTTTTTAGCCAGCACTTGCTGCTCGATATTGATGGTGCGTTTGACCCCTTGGGTCATGTTTTGCGGTGGTTGTTCTGAGGGCAGCGTGTCCACATGATAATGAATATGGTGGTGAACATCACCATGGTGATAATAGTGATGGTGGACTTCGATATAATTGGCTTTTGGGTGCGAGCCATCGGGGTGATGATGGTGATGTTGGGCATGAACATCGCAATGATGATGTTCATGTTCATGTTCATGATCATGTTCGTGATGATCGCTGCCAGACATGGTGACACCGCCTTCACTACAACCGCAAGTACTGCACATATTAGATCCTTAAAGACCGCTACGTCTTTTTATCAATAACGATTTAAATGATTTCGATTCGTTCGATGGTGACATCATTGTCTGCATCGATATTCAGATCATGACTGCCACAATGAGGGCAGACTTTCACCAATGACGAAAGTAGTTCGATTTCTTTTTGGCAGTGGTTACAAAAACAATGAGCGACTTGTAGCTCTAGATGCAGTTTGCAGCCTTCAGCCAGCGTTTCCCGACAGACCAGCTCAAAACAAAAATTCATAGCGGCTGGTTCAATACACGAAAAAGCACCCACTCTTAACCAGACATCGGTAATGGCTCTGGCGCCATTGGCGCAAGCATATTGCTCAACTGTTTCGATGGTTTGTTGACAAAGCGTAATTTCATGCATGGAACGTCTCGAAAAACAAAAAATAATCTAACGCTGATATAGCAAAACCAGTGCCAAGCACTCCATAGATCATGTTACGCCAAGCCTGTGGCTGTCGATTTGATACGTGACAAGTTCTTTTTGAATGCCTCTCTTAACTTATTAAGATAATGAAATAAAAGGATTTTTATTTATTTTTATCAGGTTGGTGCGAAAAATGCTGTATCTACTAAGAAATATGATTTGCTGTGATACACGACGTCAAGTTCGCAGCAAAAGAACGACCCATAAGCTGTGAGCGAGCAGGTCTTTAAATGCTGGCTAAACCCCGTCAGCTGTATGCTGACTCATAGTTTAAGGCTCAGGCGTTAATGCTATGGAAAATGACGTAGGTATGTCGACAGAAATGTCATCTTTGGTGATCTCGTCAAAAATGACGAGCACTCGAACACCTTTCCCAGAAGTGACGTCAGATTAAGCAAAGAGAGAGATTATGAACCGTTTTGTAATTGCTGATCCGAGCTTGTGTATCGGCTGCAATACCTGTGTGGCGGCGTGTTCCCAAACACATCTCCAACAAGGATTGCAGGGTGAACCCAGGTTAAAGGTGATGCGCACTGAGCAGGAATCTGCTCCGCAAATGTGTCATCAGTGTGAAGATGCTCCGTGTGCGACTGTTTGTCCGGTGGGGGCTATCCGCCGAGAAAATAATGCCATTGTTCTTAACGAGAGCTTGTGCATTGGCTGTAAGTTGTGTGCCATTGCCTGTCCATTTGGTGCGATTACCTTAAGTGGTTCCCGACCCGTGGATATTCCCGATGATGTCGCAACTGATAAAGCGCCTTTGCCTGAGCGTGAAGCCCGCCCGGTAAGTCCATTATTGGATTGGCGCAAAGGGGTCCGTTCAGTCGCAGTGAAATGTGATCTCTGTGCCTTTAGTGAGCAAGGCCCGGCATGTATCGCCACTTGTCCAACTGGGGCCATTATTGAAGTGAGCGATGCCGCTATCGCCCAATCGAATGAGCGTAAACGCATCCAAGGCGCGCTGCCTCAATCGAATCAAATGACGATCACTTCATGGCAAGATCAGCCTGTTTCAGGAGGGCGAAAATGAATCATTCATTAGCCTTGCTTATATTTGCCCTCGGCCTATTTATGTTTAGTGCGCTGGTATCGCTGTGTTTGCCAAAATTAGAAGCCTTGGCGATTCGTTTAAGCGGCAGTTTAACCGCGATTGCAGGCGTGGTTGCCATTGTCGCTATCTGGCCGGTGCTGATTCACGCGCAAGTTGTGAGTGCCCAATGGGCTGGCCCTTTTGCTGAGTTTGCCCATCTCACTGTGCGTTTGGATGCTCTGGCAGCCTTCATGGTGCTGGTGATTAGTCTGTTGGCGACCATCTCTGCGATTTATTCTATTGGCTATCTTCAGCATTATCGAGGGCGTGGCGCTTGGGCGTTGGGCTTTTTTATGAATATCTTTATCGCCTCGATGATTGCCCTGGTGGTTGTTGATAATGCCTTTTATTTCATCGTGTTGTTCGAGGCTATGTCCTTGTCATCCTATTTCTTGGTGATTGGCGAACAAGATGAATCCTCAGTCAGCGCGGGCTTTTTATATTTTCTGATTGCCCACGCCGGTTCTGTGCTCATTATGCTGTCGTTCTTTTTGATGTATCGCGGTACCGGGAGCCTTGATTTTGCCTCGTTTCGACAATTTCACCCCGGAGCGCTGCAAGGCTCAATTATCTTTTTGTTAGCCTTCTTTGGTTTCGGCGCCAAAGCGGGGATGTTGCCACTGCATGGTTGGCTCCCTCGTGCGCATCCCGCAGCTCCATCCCACGCATCGGCCATGATGTCGGGAGTGATGGTCAAAATCGGTATCTTCGGGATCATCAAAGTGGGGATTGATTTACTCGGCGCGCAGCAAGCATGGTGGGGTGTGGTGGTCTTGGCTTTTGGTGCCGTCTCTTCGGTACTGGGTGTGCTTTATGCGCTTGCTGAACATGACATTAAACGGCTGCTTGCCTACCACACAGTTGAAAATATCGGCATTATTTTGATGGGCGTTGGTGCCGGCATGATCGGTATGGCGACCCACCATCCGCTATTGGCATTGATTGGCCTGCTTGGCGCGCTATATCACACCATTAACCATGCGGTATTTAAAGGGTTGTTATTCCTTGGTGCCGGTGCGGTGATTGAGCAGGTGCACACCAAGAATATGGAAAAAATGGGCGGATTAGCTAAGCGCATGCCACATACGGCCTTAGCCTTTTTAATCGGCTGTATGGCGATTGCCGCACTGCCACCACTCAATGGTTTTGTCAGTGAATGGTTCACCTATCAATCGTTATTCTCTTTAGCTTTACATCATCATATGTGGCTGCAGCTGGCTGGGGCTATCGGCATTATTTTGCTGGCAATCACCGGCGCTTTGGCGGCGATGTGTTTTGTCAAAGTCTATGGTGTGAGTTTTTGTGGTCGAGCGAAAAGTGAAGCGGCCCAGAATGCTCATGAAGAAGCACTCAGCATGCGTATTGCGATGGGACTGTTGGCTCTGCTGTGTATTGTGTTGGGACTTGGCGCCTGGAAAATTGCACCGGTATTAACCGCAGTTGCTGCGCAACTGGTTCATAGCTCTAGCACAACGATTGCAGCGGGCTCACTAGCTGTCATGCCCGGTAGTCACGCCCTGACTGCACTGAATGCACCATTATTATTTGTGTTGTTGTTAGCTCTACCATTATTACCACTGATCATTGCCAGTGTGTTACGCCAAGGACGTCTTGGGTTTCGTCGGCGTGGTGACCCATGGGCTTGCGGTTATGGTTATGAGCAAGAGATGGCGATCTCCGCCGGCGGTTTTGCTCAGCCCCTGCGCGTTTTCTTTAGCGGTTTGTATCAACTGCGTCAAACCCTTGATCCCTCCCCCATACTACATCGTTGTTTAAATGCTGCACAGCGCGGGGCTGCCTTTATCGAGCCTAGCTTTGATAACTATCTGGTGATGCCTGTGGTTCGAGGGACGCAGCGCCTGAGTCGGGTTGTGCAATGGATCCAGTTCGGTGACTTTCGTGCCTATTGCTTGTATGTGGTCGCGGCCCTGTTGATTTTACTGTTTGCGGTCATGCTTTAGGGAGAAACACTATGACTTATCATTCTCTGTGGTTTCCTCTGTTATGTGGATTCATTCAGGCGGTTATGCTGCTGGTTCTAGCACCATTTTTCGCCGGCTTATCCCGAGTGCTACGCGCCAAAATGCACTCTCGCAAGGGACCGCCTATCTGGCAGGAATACCGCGATCTGTTCAAATTAATGGCCCGTCAGGAAGTCGCGCCGAGTGACAGCGGTACTGCTTTTCGAATAGCACCGTTTATTCTGCTGGGCACGCTTTTGGTGATTGCCATGGCATTGCCAATGCTGACGGTGCAATCGCCGTTTTTTGCCGGGGGAGACATTATCACGCTGATCTACCTGTTTGCCATTTTCCGCTTTTTCTTTGCTCTGGCCGGACTTGATTCGGGGAGCCCATTTGCTGGAATAGGTGCAAGCCGTGAGATGAATTTAGGGGTGTTGGTTGAACCCACTTTAATGCTCTCCATGATAGTGGTCGCTTTAATTGCTGGCTCGACCAATATTTCGTTGATTAGCCATACCTTAGCTCAGAGTTGGCAGTTTCCGACAGCTACCGTTCTGGCGTTAATTGCCTGTGCTTTTGCGGCGTTTATCGAGATGGGCAAAATTCCGTTTGATGTGGCCGAAGCTGAGCAGGAACTCCAAGAAGGTCCTCTCAGTGAATACTCGGGGGTAGGTTTGGCTTTGATGAAATGGAGCCTAAGCCTTAAACAGGTTGTGGTTGCCGCATTATTTCTGGCCATTTTTATTCCATTTGGCAAAAGCGTTTCGCCCTCATTCATCGGTGTTCTCGGTGGTTTTGTGGCGCTGCTCATTAAATTAGTAGTGGTCTTTGTGCTGGCAGCTCTGGTTGAGAATGCCATGGCCCGAGGCCGGTTTTTGCTAACCGATCGGGTGACCTGGCTGGGATTTGGAATCGCCGCTTTGGCCTTCGTATTTTTCCTGACTGGGATTTAAGCTAAGGAGTTGTTTTTCATGATGATGCATATAGCCCTGGCAACGATGCTTTTGCCGTTTATCGGGGCGCTGTTGATTGCCATTTTACCGAAACGATATGGGCCTGTGCTCTGCTCGTTATTCGCGCTGGTGGCGACACTGGGAATGGCTTCTTTAGCCTATTTGTTCTGGCAAAACGGTCAGCACGAGACCACTTTGATTCTTTATCAGGTCGGTCACGCTCAGTTGTTTGGTTTCCGTCTGGATAAAGTCAGTTTGCTGATTGGCTTTGCAGTGGTGTCGCTCGGCTTTTTAGTTAGCCTTTACTCATGTGGTTATATGAGTATGGGTAACCGAGAACATCCACAGACAGGTGATAATCGTTACTGGGCCTTTTTGCTGGTCTTCATCGGGGCCATGGCGGGTTTAACCCTCTCGTCAACCATCTTAGGTCAGCTGCTGTTTTTTGAAATTACCGGCGGTTGTTCGTGGGCTTTGATTGGCTATTACCAGAGCGAGAAGTCCCTCAAAGCCGCGCTTAAAGCCTTGTTGGTCACCCATATTGCCTCTTTGGGGTTGTACATTGCCGCCGCTTGGTTGTTTGCCAAAACTGGCACCTTCGATCTGGCGGCTATGGCTCAGCTTGATGAACCGAGCAAATTGGTTGTGATTGGCGGCATCTTGTTTGCTGCCTGGGGAAAATCAGCGCAGTTGCCGATGCATGTTTGGTTGCCGGATGCGATGGAGGCACCAACGCCAGTGAGTGCGTATCTGCATGCGGCATCGATGGTCAAAGTCGGGGTGTATATCTTTGCTCGGGCGATTCTCTCTGCCGGAAATGTGCCGCACATTATTGGGGTCGTTGGGGTTGTCATGGCCGTGATTACGCTGATTTATGGCTTCTTTATGTATCTGCCGCAAAAAGATATGAAGCGCTTGTTGGCCTACTCAACGATTACCCAGTTGTCTTATATCTTTTTGGCACTATCGCTGTCGATTTTTGGCTCACACGAAGCATTTAATGCTGGGGTCTCTTATATCTTCAACCACGCTTATGCGAAAAGCTTGTTCTTCTTAGTCGCTGGTGCCTTGAGTTATAGCTGCGGTACTCGTTTATTACCACGCTTTAAAGGAATGATACATAAATTGCCGCTGTTAGGTATTGGCTTTTGTGTTGCGGCGATGGCGGTAGCCGGGGTGCCACCGTTTAACGGCTTCTTTAGTAAATTCCCGCTGTTTGCTGCAGGTTTTGCCATTAGTGCCAAACAACTGTGGTTAGTTCCGTTGCTGATCGTGGTGCTCTTGGAGTCGGTTGCCAGTTTTGCCTGGTTCTTACACTGGTTCGGCAAAACTGTTCCTGGGGAGCCTTCAGAAACCATTGCCAATGCGAGCGAAGTGCCCGTATCGATGAAATTGGTTTTGGTGGTACTGATCATTATGTCACTTATATCGAGCGTGATTGCTGCGCTCTGGTTGCAATAGGAAAGGATTATGACCGGAAGTTATCTTGTCATTCAAATAGCCGGACTGCTGATTATCACTTCGATGCTGGTCATCATTGCCCGGCGGCCAACCACGGCGGCTTGGCTGTATAGTCTGCAATCGTTGGTATTGGTGGCCACTTTTATTGCATTAGGGCATCTGCTTGGCGCAGATGAACTGTATAAGTGGTCGATTAGTGCCTTTGTCACCAAGGTGGTTTTGGTGCCGGGGATCATGTTATTGGCGCTGCGCAAAATGGACCGTTCGCCAGTCCCCCCGCTGATTAGTACGCCTGTGTTGGTGGCCATCGCGGTGGTGATTGTTTTAATTAGCTTTGCTGCGGTTGAACCCGTTACGTTACCGATGAATCCCGCACTTAAGCCAGTATTGGCGATTTCACTGGGCCATTTTTTACTGGGCATTTTATGCATTGTTAGTCAACGCAATATCCTTAAACAGATTTTTGGATATTGCCTGATGGAAAACGGCGCCCATTTGACGCTGGCGCTGTTGGCATATCGAGCCCCCGAACTGGTCGAAATTGGTATTGCGACTGACTCTATTTTTGCGGTTATCGTGATGGTGCTGATGGTTCGTAAGATTTACCGGACATTGAACACCTTAGATGTCCGTCAACTGACACAACTGAAAGGGTGATTAAGGATGAGTAATAATGAACTAATGTTCACCCTGCTGGCCATTCCGCTGGTCGCATCGGCGTTAACGTTTGCCTGCCAATGGCTTTTTACCAATAAAAAAATCTGGGTCAGCACATTCCATACGATTGCCATTGTGCTGCTCTTGGTCTTCACCGTGTATGGAACTTGTGCGGTTTATGCTCAGGGCGACATTTTTGCGCTTGGCAATTGGTTTCATATTGATAGTTTAGCTGCATTATTTATGGCTATTTTGGGACTGATAGGCTTTATGACAGGCCTCCACTCGATTGGCTATATGAATCACGAACTTGCCCATGGTGAAGTCAGTGAAACAACACTGTGTAATTACTATGGATTGTTTCACTTGTTTTTGTTCACGATGTTATTGGCCATCACCAGTAATAACTTGATTTTAATGTGGGCGGCGGTGGAAGCAACCACGATCAGTTCAGCCTTTTTGGTCGCGATATATGGTAAACGAACTTCGCTTGAAGCTGGCTGGAAGTACATCATTATCTGTACAGTCGGGGTCGCATTTGGTCTGTACGCAACAATTTTGGTGTACGCCAATGCTGTGCAAGTGATGCCCGATCCCAATCAGGCCATATTCTATAGCGCTGTGTTGCCATATGCCAAAATGCTGGATCCAACGCTGATGAAATTGGCATTTGTGTTTGCCCTGATTGGTTTTGGGACGAAAACTGGGTTATTCCCCATGCATGCTTGGTTACCGGATGCCCATAGTGAAGCAGCCAGCCCAACCAGTGCACTACTTTCGGCGGTACTTCTAAACTGTGCATTGCTGATTATCATCCGTTTTCATGTGTTGGTCAGTGCCACTATCGGGAGTGCTTTCTCTCAACATCTGTTACTGATTTTTGGTTTCTTGTCGGTTGCCGTGGCTGCATTGCTGATTTTAGTGCAGCGCGATATGAAACGGCTGTTGGCCTATTCCAGTGTCGAAAATATGGGGTTTATTGCTCTGGCACTTGGCATCGGTGGTCCGCTTGGGACATTGGCGGCCATGTTGCATACCTTAAACCATAGTCTGGCAAAAACCTTGTTGTTCTGTGGCTCCGGTAACGTCTTACTCAAATATGGTAGCCGCGACCTGAATGTCGTTAAAGGTGTTCTGCGTTTAACTCCCCTCACCGGAGTCCTACTCGCGGGTGGGGCTTTGGCATTGGGTGGGATGCCACCTTTTAATGTCTTTTTAAGCGAACTGCTCACTGTGACGGCGGGCATTCGAAGTGGCCATTTCTGGTTAATTGGATTTTTGTTGATTTTGTTAACCATTGTATTGGCCGGTTTGGTTCGATTGATTGCCAAGGCGATTTTAGGCCCATGTCCTGATTCGCTGCCGAAAGGCGAATTGGGTTGGTTAACCACAACACCAATGGCGTTGTTGCTGGCTCTGATGCTGTTGATGGGGACTCATATTCCACATTCAGTCAGCCAGTTATTAACACAAGCTTCTCAAGTTGTGATGCATGTTGAATCTGTGCCACAAAATCTGGCGGCAAGCTCAGCGCTGCCGTCTTCTTTTTCTCCCTCGGCTGTATCTTTGGAGTTAACCCGTGACTGAACAATTTTCTCAAAGCACAAAAGGTGCGCAGTATCTGGCGAAAGTCGGCGAAAAATTTCCAAATGCGGTGTTAGCCAGCGAATGGCAGACCGCTGACCAGTTGACCATCACGGTCAAACTTAACGCGTTGCCGGATGTGGTCGAATATGTTTATTACCAGCTAGGTGGCTGGCTGTCGGTTCTATTTGGTAATGATGAACGTAAACTCAATGGTCATTACGGCCTTTATTACGTGTTGTCGATGGAACAAGGTGAAAAATGCTGGGTTACCATTAAGGTATTGGTGAACGAAGCGGTTCCAGAATTCCCATCAGTGACACCGAAAGTCCCTGCCGCCGTTTGGGGTGAGCGTGAAGTCCGTGATATGTACGGTTTGATTCCGGTCGGATTGCCAGATGAACGACGGTTGGTCCTACCTGATGACTGGCCAGAAGATCTCTATCCACTGCGTAAAGATAGTATGGATTACCGGCAGCGTCCGGCACCTACGACTGATCGAGAAACGTATCCATTTGACAATGAACTAGGCGATGCCAGTAACCAGGTGGTACCAATCGGTCCATTGCATGTTACCTCTGACGAACCCGGTCATTTTCGTCTGTTTGTTGATGGAGAACAGATCGTTGATGCCGATTACCGGTTATTTTATGTTCATCGGGGCATGGAAAAATTGGCCGAAACTCGTATGGGTTATAACGAAGTTACTTTCCTTGCAGATCGGGTGTGTGGGATTTGTGGGTTTGCTCATAGCACGGCTTATGCCACCTCAGTAGAAAATGCGATGGGGATTGAAGTGCCTGATCGCGCCAAAATGATTCGCTCTATTTTGCTCGAGATCGAACGGTTGCATAGCCACCTTTTGAACTTGGGGTTGGCATGCCACTTTACGGGTTTTGATTCTGGATTTATGCAGTTTTTCCGGGTGCGAGAAAAATCGATGAAGATGGCCGAGATCCTCACTGGTGCTCGTAAAACCTATGGACTGAACCTCATCGGGGGGATCCGTCGTGACATTCTAAAAGAGGACATGATCGCAACTCGTAAGCTGGCTCAGCAGATGCGCCGAGAAGTTAAGGATTTGCTGGATGTCATGATGAGCACGCCGAATATGGAACAGCGTGGTGTCGGCGTAGGGCGTTTGGATCCACAGATTGCGCGTGATTTCAGTAACGTCGGGCCTATGGTGCGAGCCAGTGGCCATGCCCGCGATACCCGCAGTGACCATCCTTTTGCTGGCTATGACTTGATGCCGATGAAGGTTCACAGCGAAAACGGATGCGATGTGATGTCGCGTCTGATGGTGCGAGTGGACGAAGTGTTTACCGCGTTAAATCTGATTGATTATGGCTTGGATAATTTGCCGCAGGGACCATTGATGGTCGAAGGGTTTACCTATCAGCCGAATAAATTTGCACTGGGCTTTTGTGAAGCGCCGCGTGGCGATGATATTCATTGGAGCATGACCGGTGATAACCAGAAACTTTATCGCTGGCGATGCCGTGCGGCCACTTATGCGAACTGGCCAACACTGCGTTATATGTTGCGGGGAAATACGGTTTCGGATGCGCCACTCATTATTGGCAGCCTTGATCCTTGTTATTCATGCACAGACCGGGTGACCTTTATCGATGTTAATAAACGGCGTAGCAAAACGGTCTCTTATAAAGAGGTCGAACGCTATGGCATTGAACGTAAAAATTCACCGCTGAAATAAAGGGTCGGAGAGCGTAAATCATGCTGAAATTTTTTAAAAAAGCACTAAAAACCGGAGTTGTTACCGGAACTGATCCTCTGACCCCTCCGGATGTTGATAAAAACTTTCGTGGTAAACCTGAACACGATAGTTCGCAGTGCATTGCTTGTGGGGCCTGTATCAATGCATGCCCGGCCAATGCGCTATCAGTCGAAACAGATATTGCCACCAATACGCAACACTGGTCACTCTTTCTGGGGCGCTGCATTTTCTGCGCACGCTGTGAAGAAGTGTGTCCAACCGGGGCAATTGAATTGGGCCAAGATGTGCAGATGGCGGCTTGGAATAAAGATGATCTGTATATCAAAGCAGATTTTCCAATTCAACATTGCCGTGAATGTGGTCAACCCTTTGCCGTGACGAAAGAGCTTGAGTATGCCAAAGAGGTGTTGTTGCAAAGTGGTCAATACACCGATGAGCAAAGCCTGATTGAACAGCTTTATACCTGTCCAGAATGCAAACGAAAACAGAATGTTACCCAGTCGCAGCGAGTACAAATTGGTCGATTATTACGGGAGGAAAAAGTATGAGTGAATTGATTGGACCTCGTGATAGTCAGGGACAACCGATCCCGGTCAGTGTCGATGAAACTGTCGCGCAGATGAAACGCACTTTGCTGAATCAAATTGGCCGCTCTGCATATGTCTATCGCGTTGATTGCGGGGGATGTAATGCCTGTGAAATTGAAATCTTTGCATCAATTTCCCCCCTTTTTGATGCGGAACGTTTTGGGATTAAAGTGGTTCCCTCACCAAGACATGCCGATATTTTACTATATACCGGAGCAGTGACCCGTTCGATGCGCGTTCCGGCACTGCTTGCGTACGACTCGGCACCAGATCCAAAAATTGTCGTCTCCTACGGTGCTTGCGGCAATAGTGGGGGTATTTTCCATGACCTTTATTGTGTCTGGGGAGGGACTGATAAAATTTTGCCAGTCGATGTGTACATTCCTGGCTGTCCTCCTACACCCGCCGCAACGTTGTATGGTCTAGCGATGGCTTTAGGACTGTTGGAGCAGAAAATTCATGCGCGCGATAGTTCTGAAAATGATCTCAAAGCTGCTGAAATTCGACACCCGAAAGTGGCTCCGAGTCTGCGGGTGGCCATCGAGAGAAAAGCGCGCGAGTTGGCAGGGTATCGCTATGGCCACCAGATTGCCGATGAGTTTTTAGCATTACTTGTAAAACCGCGCACTGAGCTTGCGCTCAGCAGTTTTTTACAAGAGCGCAATGATCCGCGTTTAACTGAAATTATGATGCAGTTGGCGCAACTGACCGATGAGATCCGAGTATGAGTGAAACGGTGACCTTTTTTGCTCTACGGCGCAAGTTTATCGATGAAAAAGACAGCCCGGCGCAAAGCCAGCAGCTGGTTTATTACGGCTTAGCAATTGGTCATCACTTAGGGGTGATCGACTGCTTTGAGCCAGAATTTAGTTGTGATTACGCTGATTATCAGCGCTGGCTTGAGTTGATTGACGAGCCCTATGCCCATGCCAAATTAGCCGGTTTACCGAAATATGGTGAAATCATTATTGATGCATCTCATGTGGTGATGTTGGCCACCGCACTGAAGGCAATGAATGAAGATTGCGAACCCCGATTTATCAACTGGCGCGATCAATTGATGCAATTGCTTAAGATGATCCAACAGGAAAAAGCTATTCATCTGATTGTCCGGAGGCTTAATGACTAATATAACCCAAGCCCTTTTATGTGTTGGTAACGACATGATGGGCGATGACGGTGCCGGCGTATTGCTGGCTAACTTGCTCAAAGAACATCAGAGCGATTGGCAGATTTATGTCGGTGGCAGCTTTCCTGAAGGGGAGACGGCTGCTATTCGCCAGAGCGCCCCTCAGACCTTAGTGATTGTCGATGCCACTGAAATGGGGCTGCCACCGGGCGCGATTCGCCAAATTGATCCCGCCATGATCGGCGAAATGATGCTGATGAGCACTCATAGTATGCCGCTTAATTTTCTTATCGACGACTTAAAAGAAGTGGTTGATGAAGTGGTGATGATTGGCATTCAGCCTGACATCGTCGGATTTTGCTACCCCATGACTGAAGCGGTGAAGGAGGCCTGCGCCCAGTTAGCATCTTTACTGAATGATGCTGATGGGAGTTGGCGGCAACTTCCGCAACTGGTTGATGACACGACTGACGAACCCTGCGCTTAGATGTCGTCATCTTCGTCATTTGTGTCGAAAAGACGAGAGAAACAGACAAATCTGATGTCGTTATTTTTAGTTAATTGATTGAAATATATGTAAAAAATAAGTTGGCTTGGATTATGTATAACATATACAAAACAGCGGTATCTAGGCAGCTTTATACCGAATACTAACAATGGGAGTGCTCATGAATCGTTTTATCTTAGCGGATGCGAACAAATGCATCGGCTGTCGGACTTGTGAGGTAGCCTGTGTCGTGGCTCACGATGCTCACGGCGATGTAACCGAAGTTGATCCAATTAATTTCACTCCGCGAATTCGAGTGATCAAAGGTGGCAATATCAGTACTGCCACTTTATGTCGTCAGTGCGAAGATGCCCCATGTGCGAATGTTTGCCCTAATGGTGCGATTCGTCGTGAAGGCGATTTTATTCATGTCCTGCAAGATCGCTGCATCGGTTGTAAAACCTGTGTCGTAGCTTGCCCTTATGGTGCCATGGAAGTGGTGACTCACCCGGTAGTGCGCAATACCGGTGCGGCGGTTAATGTCGTTGTGGAAAAAGCCGAAGCTAACAAATGTGACCTGTGTTATGACAAACCTGAAGGCCCATCGTGTGTCAGCGTCTGTCCGACCAAAGCTCTGCGGTGTGTTGATCGCAATGAATTGGCCAAAATGAATGCTGAAAAACGCCGTCGTGCTGCACTCGATGCCAGCGCCTCTATTTTTTAAGATTTCAGGATATAAAGATGAAAAAAGTAACTACTGTATGTCCTTATTGTGGGGCTGGCTGTAAATTAAATCTGGTTGTCGAAGATGGCAAAATCATTCGCGCCGAAGGCGCTGATGGTGCTACCAACCAAAATGAGTTATGTCTAAAAGGCTACTACGGTTGGGATTTCTTAAACGATACCAAATTATTAACACCACGGATTCGTGAACCGATGATCCGGCGTAAACGCGGTGAACCATTTGAAGTGGTTAGCTGGGATGAAGCGATTAAATACACCGCGAAACGCTTAAGCGAAATTAAAGAAAAATACGGTCCTCGTTCCATTATGACCACTGGCTCATCGCGTGGTACTGGTAACGAAACGAACTTTGTGATGCAAAAATTTGCGCGTGCTGTGATTGGCGCGAACAATGTCGATTGCTGCGCTCGTGTTTGTCATGGTCCATCGGTAGCAGGGCTTCGTGAAACACTCGGCAACGGTGCGATGAGTATCTCAATCTCTGGGATTGAAAAATCAAACTGTTTATTAGTCTTTGGTTATAACTGTGCCGACTCTCATCCGATTGTGGCTCGCCGTGTTGTTAAAGCTCGCGAAAATGGCGCAAAAATTATTGTTTGTGACCCACGCAAAATTGAAACGGCCCGAATTGCCGATCAGCATTTGCAGTTGAACAATGGTTCTAACATGGCGCTGGTGAATGCCTTCATTCACACGTTGATTGAAGAAAATCTCTACGATAAAGAATATGTTGCTAAATATACCGAAGGGTATGAAACACTTTGGGATGTCGTAAAAGATTACTCACCTGAAAAAGTTGAAGAGATTACGGGTGTGCCTGCAGGTGATGTTCGCCAAGCGATGCGCACATACGCTGCTGCCCCATCGGCTGTCATCATGTGGGGGATGGGCGTGACTCAATTCGGTCAGGGCACTGAAGTGGTCAAAGGTCTGTCAACGGTTGCTGCCTTAACCGGTAACTTAGGTCGAGAAGGTGCCGGTGTTGCGCCTGTTCGTGGTCAAAATAACGTTCAAGGTGGCTGTGACATGGGCGTTCTGCCTGATTTGTTCCCCGGCTATCAAAAAGTGACTGATCCAGCTGTTCGCGAGAAATTTGCGAAAGCTTGGAATATCGACCCTGAAAAAATGGATAAAGAAGTTGGGGTTCGTATTACCCAGGTGCCACATCTGGCTCTAGAAGGGAAAGTCAAAGCCTACTACATCATGGGTGAAGATCCGCTGCAAACCGAAGCTGACTTAGGGTTAGTTCGTAAAGGAATGGAAGCGCTTGATTTCTTGGTCGTGCAGGATATCTTTATGACCAAAACGGCTTCCCAAGCTGATGTGTTACTGCCAGCTACCTCGTGGGGTGAACATGGTGGGGTCTTTACGTGTGCCGATCGTGGCTTCCAGCGGTTTGAAAAAGCGATTGAACCCAAATACAACGTCAAACGTGATTGGGAAATCATTTCACTGCTAGCCACTGAAATGGGTTATCCAATGCACTATGATAACAACCAACAGATCTGGGATGAACTGCGTGAGTTATGCCCACTGTATTACGGTGCAACTTACGAAAAAATGGAAGGGTTAGGGCACGTTCAATGGCCATGTCCGACGTTGGATCACCCAGGGACACCATTCTTGTACAAAGAAAATGAATTTTCAACTCCGAGCGGGAAAGCTCAATTATTTGCTACTGCATGGCGCAGTCCGGCTGAACGACCAAGTAAAGATTTCCCTCTGGTGTTGTGTACTGTCCGTGAAGTGGGTCATTATTCATGTCGTTCTATGAGTGGTAACTGTGCTGCATTACGTACCTTGGCTGATGAACCCGGATTTGTACAAATGAATCCTGCAGATGCGCAGAAACTGGGGATCGATGATCAGCAGCTCGTATGGGTTGAATCGCCTCGTGGTAAAGTGATTACTCGTGCCAACTATAATGACCGGATCAACAAAGGCGCGGTTTATATGACTTACCAATGGTGGATTGGTGCTTGTAATGAGTTGACTCAGGATAATCTGGATCCAACTTCAAAAACACCTGAAACTAAATACTGCGCGGTGAAAGTGAGTGCTATTGCCGATCAAATTTGGGCTGAAAATCATACGGCTCAAGTTTACAATGAGTTAAAAGCACGGCTTCGTAGTGCAGTAGATCAAGCTGTTGGTGCTTAAATTGGTATGAATCAGGCGGTTGCGATTCGTATTCAGGGAACGATTCAAGGGGTAGGATTTCGCCCGTTTATCTGGCAGTTGGCTAAGCGTTATCAACTGTGTGGGGATGTTTGTAATGACGGCTCTGGGGTATTAATCAGAGCCTATCCTATTCCTGATTTGCAGCGTTTTACGCAAGATTTACGAATGCATGCACCGCCTTTGTCTGATGTTCAAAACGTGGGGTGGCAGTTTTTTCACTGGCATCAGCCGCCCCCGAATTTTTCTATTCGAGCCAGTTGTCTTGATGGCAGTCAAACCGCTATTGCACCTGATGCCGCAACGTGCCCAGAGTGTTTAGCTGAAATTTTTTCCCCAACTAGCCATCGCTACCGTTACCCGTTTACCACTTGTACACACTGTGGCCCTCGTTTTAGTGTGATAGAAGCACTGCCTTATGATCGTGAACGCACGACTTTGCATGAATTTCCCTTGTGTTCTGATTGTTTAAGTGAGTATCACTCGCCTGATAACCGGCGTTTCCATGCTGAGTCAACGGCTTGCCCTGATTGCGGGCCCAAACTCATTTGGCTCGATCATAGCCCCCATGTTCGCCATCTTGACCCACTTGCGACGGCACTTGCAACCTTGCAAGAGGGGAAAATTATATTACTCAAAGGGTTAGGTGGTTTTCATCTGGTTTGTGACGCGACCAATGAGCAAACTCTGGCAACCTTGCGCCAGCGCAAACAACGGGTGAGTAAACCATTTGCATTGATGGTCCCTAATCATCAGTGGTTAGCTAAATTAGTTGTGCCAGAGCAATTAGCCGTGGCACATCGGTTACTCAGTTCAAGCGCGGCGCCCATTGGCTTATTTCGTCGGCGGATCGATGCGCCCATAGCCTCCTTAGTGGCACCGAGGCTCGATGAGCTAGGCCTTATTTATCCATCTAATCCGTTGCACCATCTAATTGCCCGAGAATTCAACCGACCGTTGGTGTTAACCTCGGCGAATCAGTCAGCACTGGCTCCCATGCTTGATGATGAACACGTTTGGGAAACACTGGGCCCTTTGGTCGATGGCATGCTTGGTCACAACCGTAAGATTGTAACTCGAGTCGATGACTCGCTGTTACGCTTAGATCACCAGCAACAAGCGGTGCTGCTACGGCGCAGTCGCGGTTATGTGCCGCAAAGCAGCCTAATGGATGAAGTTCTCATGCTGGCTGCACCATTGTTGGCGATGGGGGCTGATCTTAAAAACACGTTTGCACTGGCAAGAAACCGAGAAGTGATTTTAAGTGCCCACTTCGGTGATCTGACGTCATTGTCGGTGCAAAATCAGTATCAGCAAGCGATTGAGCATTACCTGAAGTTGTATCAGCTCCATCCGGAACATATCGTCATTGATGCTCATCCGGGGTATTACAGCCATCAGATAGGGCGAATGTTGGCTGAGCAACTCAATGCGCAGGTGGTTAAGGTGTATCATCATCATGCGCACGTTGCTGCAGCAATGGTTGAGGCTCAGGTGAAAGCAAACCAGCAGGTGGTCGGGATCTGTTTGGATGGTTTGGGGATGGGGCCCAATGGGACCTGGTGGGGCGGTGAGTGTCTGGTCGCCGACTACCAAAGTTTTGAGCATGTCGGTGGGTTGCCTGCGGTGGCTCTCCCGGGAGCAAATTTAGCCGCGCGCCAGCCGTGGCGAAATCTATTAGCGCAGTGGTTAGCATTTGTGCCGAACTGGTCTGAACGTTGGCCAAACGATCTAGCCGATTGTCCCGTTCAACCACTGAGCGCAGCCATAGCTAGGCAGGTGAACTCACCGCTTGCCAGCTCTGCTGGGCGTTTGTTCGATGCGGTTGCTGCTTATCTTGGTTGCTCACCAAGAGTGCTTGATTATGAAGGGCAGGCGGCTATCAGCCTTGAACAGTTAGCGATGCAGGTGAGCAGTTTACCTACGTCTTTAACCATGGCTTTAGTGCCATGTGGCGATCAGTATTATTTGGATATGACTGATTTTTGGCAACAATGGCTGAGTGTCAAAGGTTCACGAGCACAAAAAGCATGGTTATTTCATGATGCGTTGGCTAATGGTTTTGCTCAGTTGGCCCTTAAGGTGGCCGATGCGCGTCGTATCGAGACGATAGTGCTCTGCGGAGGGGTGATGAATAACCTGCTGTTGCGCTCACGCTTCGAATACTATCTAAAGTCCAAACGGGTTATTTGTGCACGGCAATATCCATGTGGGGATGGGGGATTGGCTCTGGGACAAGCGGCGATCGGTGCCGCTCAGTTACAGATATAGGCAAGTCACCGTGATTGCGCATTCATACTGACAAAGGTTGTGGTAAGTAGTCTTGTTCCAGTTCTAGCAACTGCTGTTTAATTTCGACCCCGCTAGCAAACCCGACCAGCTGACCATTGCGGCCAATTACTCGGTGGCAAGGAATGATGATAGGGAGGCGATTTCTGTTGTTTGCCATACCAACGGCTCTTGCCGCGCCCGGTTTACCCAGTGCCAGCGCAATGTCCTTATAACTTCGCGTCTGCGCATAAGGGATCTGGCGTAGTTGTTGGTAGACCTGCTGTTGAAATTCTGTTCCTGAAATATCTAATGCGACGCTAAATTGCTGACGCTTACCTAGGGACTGTTGATCTTTCGTGGTGGTTTTTTGAACGGCATGGTAAAGGGTTATAATTTGCTTCGCCAAAAGTAAAACCATGAACCAATACCA
>NZ_SMGD01000007.1 GCF_004339545.1 Celerinatantimonas diazotrophica
GGGCCGGCACCAGGGTCAGGGCATAGCGGGTGTGATGAAAGCCGGTGTCGCCCCGGGTAAAGGTGCTGACGATACCCGACCAGCGCTGCTGAGCGACACCATCCTGCCAGACGGTGAGGGTGGCTGGCTGGTCGATGAGGGTGGCCGCGTCCAGCTGGTCATTGCGGCTGGCCAGTTGCACCGTAAAGGCAAAGGGGGTGCTTAAGGCTTCCTGACCGGTAAAGGACACCACCTGCAGGCTGGGCTCAGTGAGCCCCTCAATCGTCAGGGTAAATTGTAATCCGCTGGGTTCTGCCATCATCAAACTCCGAATAAAAAATGGCAGTCACTTGCCATTCAATACGACATCAACATAAAAAAACATGCGACTCCCCGATAAGGTCGGTCACAGACGCGCTAAAGCCCGATTATCACGACCTGAATAACGAGGCTCTCAAGTCGTGATAACATGAATCAGATTGTATGCAGCAATGCGCAAAAGGCAGTTAATCAACCATTGCCGATTGCGTGTCTGCCGTCCCTTGCTGCGCGACCCATAACAATGCAATGCAAATGGCACCGATAAGGGTGCCGACATACCAGAATGGCAGCAGAATGATGGAAAACGCCCATTCACACGCCCGATTCCCGGTGAATGCGGACCACAATCCCAGCACGGCCAGTGCAATGGTCCCCACCTGATACACTAACATCAGTGAGCCGGCCCCAGCGCCGAAAAAGGCACCAAACATGCCGCCCATCACCAATCCTAAAACGGCAAAAATAGCAAAAAATAGCCCCATCACGCCGAGTAAAATACGTACAACGGTCTTCATAGTAATTCCTTGGTAAGGCCAACCTTCGCCGGTTGGCCTTTTGATACAAAAGTCGTGCTTACGCTTCCATCGGCGCGCGCCAGTCATCGGAGCCGGAAGTACCGGCAATGTCATGGGACCAGTCGATTTTGCGATAGGCCATGGAGACTTCAATGAGCTGGGTGAAATCGGATTTGGCCGGGTCCTGACAATGGGGCATCTGGGCATCGATGTTAACGATGGTGGCATCGGTCAGGGTGGTGGTGAAGAAATGTTCCTGTTTGCCTTCAACCGAGGTGCGATACCAGTTCAGGGTGACAGTGGGAAGCATTTCACCGGAGGCCAGGGCGTTGTAGAGCAATGGCACGGCTTTGTTAAGGGCCACGGTGAATTTAAACGGTTTGTGGACCCGCTGCCCTGCCGGCTGACCAGATTGCGGGTCGGTGGGGACGGTGACGACGTGTTTAAATTCCTGGACCAGCATTTCATCTTCGTGGCCCTGCACGTAGATGTTGCCGACGGAATCGGCGGTGAATGCGCCGGCGGTGATATTGCCTTGAGTTTTACCTTCGATGGAAATATAACAAGGAGTTGGCATGGATGTAATCCTCTTGATTTGGTTTATTGATGAAACGATAAAAAAGGAATCAACATCTATGCCACTTTTTTACAAATGATAAGGCATTGTTTTTAAGCATTATTTATTTTTCGGGATGAGAGGGATTGAGTCGGTCGAGCAAGAAGTTGCCTGGAGCGAGCAAAAAGTTGCCCGGCGGGCAATTTCTTGCTCGGTCAGTTTTTAAGCAATAGCATTCATTCACCGATAGAAAATCCCACTAAATGAGCCTTTTCGCCCTCGGTTTGATAGCAAATTTTTATATAATGAAGGGCATAATGATCATAACAACTAAGCGATTTTTGGGTGCAAGCAGGGCAAGGGATTTTACTTAATCGAGCAAGCTATGACAGTCGTAAACACCCTGTCATCGATTTATGGCTAGCAACAGCAACTGGCCCTGTACGCTTATGGATTGATGATCAGCAGCCATTGTTATTTATTGCATCAGCCCAGTTAGAAGCCGCCCAAAATGCCTTGCATTCACTGGTATGGCATGCCCAGAGCTTGCAACATCAGACTTTTGACCACCAGAGTGTTACTGGCCTTTACTTTTCCTCACTGGAACATTTTTATCGAGCCCGCGACCAGCTTGAGCATGCTGGCATTATCCATTTTGAAGCAGATGTTCGTCTTCACGAACGCTACCTAATGGAACGCTTTGCCTACGCAATGGTCGAGTTTTATGGCTCCCCCAGCTACAAAGATGGTTATACACAATATCACCAAGTCAAGCTACGAGGGATCGATGCACCAATTCCGGATCTTAAAGTACTCTCTTTTGACCTTGAATGCTCACGCCATGGCGAGCTCTATAGTATTGGTCTCAGTGGTTGTGGATGCGCTAAAGTACTTATGATTGGTTCACCAACACCCGCCGCAACTGAAATAGAATGGGTCAGTGATGAGAAAATGCTGATCAGCCGCTTGATCGACTGCGTGCAACAGCTTGACCCAGACCTATTAATTGGTTGGAATGTTGTGCAGTTCGATTGCCAACTGCTCGCTAAGCGTGCTCAAATCAATCGGCTGGAACTGCGGCTAGGACGAGGCAAAACTTTAGCGCGCTTTAAAGAGGGAACGCAATCACGCCAAGGCTCCTTTATCATTCCGGGACGGGTGGTGATTGATGGTATTGATGCCCTTAAAACAGCAACCTATTCTTTTGATAGCTTTAGCTTGGAGTCAGTCTCCCAAGCCCTACTCGGTCGCGGTAAGCTCACCGAGGATCCAGACCATCGGATGGCTGAAATTGAACATAACTTCCACTATGATAAGCCCACCCTCGCAGCCTACAACCTTGAAGATTGTCAACTGGTTGAAGCCATTTTCAGCCACACACATCTCATTGAATTTTTAGCATTACGCAGCCAGTTAACGGGCTTAGAGCTGGATCGTCAAGGGGGCAGCGTCGCAGCATTTAGTAATCTATATATGCCCAAACTACATCGGGCAAATTACATCGCGCCCAACTTACCTGCCGATGGCGGTTTAGCTAGCCCCGGTGGTTATGTGATGGACTCTAAACCGGGGCTATATCAGAATGTACTGGTTTTGGATTTTAAGAGCTTGTATCCCTCGATTATTCGCACCTTCAAAATCGACCCAATGGGGTTGATTGAGGGACTGGCGAAACCAGATAATGCGATCGATGGCTTTTTAGGCGCTAAATTTTCTCGCACCCAGCATTTCTTACCCGCAATTATTGGCGATCTGTGGCATCAGCGCGATATTGCTAAACAGCATCAAGATAAACCGCGTTCTCAAGCGATTAAAATTATCATGAATAGTTTTTATGGTGTTTTAGGCTCTGGAGGATGCCGGTTTTATGATCAGCGATTAGCCAGTTCCATTACTATGCGTGGCCACCAGATCATGCAGCAAACGGCCCAATGGATCCGCGATGCGGGGTTTGATGTCATTTATGGCGATACCGACTCAACCTTTGTGTTATTAGGTGAAGGTTTTACACCGAGCCAAGCACAAGCTACGGGCCAGCAATTACAAGATGAAATTAACGCCAAATGGCAAGCGCAAATCCAACAGCAATTTACGCTTGAATGCACTCTAGAGATAGAGTTTGAAACCCACTATCAACGCTTTCATATGCCAACGATTCGAGGCTCCCAAGCTGGCAGCAAAAAGCGCTACGCTGGTATCACGCCGCAAGGACAGATTGTCTTTAAAGGGTTGGAGAATGTCCGCAGCGACTGGACAGAGTTAGCGAAACACTTTCAAAGTCAGCTCTATCAGCTGGTCTTTGCTGAGCAAAACCCCAGTGAGATGATCCGTACGCTGGTTGAAGAAACTCGCCATGGTATACGCGATAATCAGTTGATTTATCGTAAACGACTACGCCGTGATCTGGATGAATACAGCAAAAACATTCCTCCGCAAGTGCGCGCTGCCCGCGATGCAGATGCGCGCAATCAGGCTCTTGGGAAATCCCTGCGTTATCAAAACCGCGGCTGGATTCAATACGTAATCACCGTTAATGGCCCACAAGCACTGGAATATCATGAGGCGCCCATCGATTATCAACATTACATCGACAAACAACTCAAACCCGTTGCTGATGCACTGTTGCCTTTAGTCGGGCTCGATTTTGACGCAATTATTAGCGCGCAGTTGGGCCTTTTTTAGCGTATTTAGGCTTCTTGTGGCATCTCGAGTGACTTCGATGCAATGAGCACTAAAACCGAACGCGGAGCTAACCTCACGATATCCGATTCAACGCATTTAGCATTCTGGTAACTGTATATATCATCTGGTGGCGCCAGTGCTGTATTGATCACCTGACGCCAGTGTTTACCAGCTTTGAGCTCTGGTAGTTCAAAATCTAGCGGCTCCCAATAGGCATTCACGGCTAAATAAAGGTTTTCTTCACGGTATGGTAAGTTGTAGCTCAAGGCAATAGTATGCGAGTCTTCTGACCAATCGGGCTGATTGGCTTTAACACCATGCCATTTGATTTGGCTATCGTTCAAAATTGAACTTAACGGATGATGAATATACTGATCAAGGGCTGGCGTTAGAAACCGAAACTCAATTAACTTTTGTACAAACCGTAACAGCCCTGCATTTTGTTTCACCAGCGACCAATCCAGCCAATTTTGCGGCGTGTCTTGGCAATAGGTATTATTATTCCCCCACTGAGTACGTCCAATCTCATCGCCCATATTGATCATTGGCGTCCCCAAAGACATTAACATGATAGTGAAGAAGTTTTTTACCTGCCGCTCTCGGATCTGACGCACCTGGCGATTTTTTGTGGGTCCTTCAACCCCGAAGTTAAAGCTTAAATTATGATTATCCCCATCACGGTTATTTTCACCGTTAGCCTCATTATGTTTGTGGTTGTAGCTGACTAAATCACGCAGCGTAAAACCATCGTGCGCAGTAACAAAATTAATGGAGCGGTGCGGAGTTCGATGATCTTCGTAATACAAGTCGGGACTTCCCAACAAACGGCTGGCAAATCGACCAACGCGATGATTATCACCGCGCAAAAATGCTCGGACATCATCACGAAACATGCCATTCCATTCATTCCATCGATCGCCGACAAACTTCCCAACCTGATACAATCCACCAGCATCCCAGGCTTCAGCAATGATCTTCGTTCCAGCAAGGATGGGATCTGAATCAATCGACCATAACAGCGGAGGATCATTAAGAACATGCCCTTGTGAGTCACGCATCAGTACCGAGGCTAAATCAAAACGAAAGCCATCGACATGCATCTGTGTCACCCAGAAGGTTAACACATCACGGATCATACGGCGCATTACCGAATTATTGGTGTTGCAGGTATTACCACATCCACTGTAATTACTGTAATAACGTTGATCAGACTGCTCTAAAATATAATAGGTGTCGTTTTGCAGTCCCCGGAGGCTTAGCGTTGGGCCATTTTCATTGCCTTCACTGGTATGGTTGAACACCACATCAACAATCACTTCTATTCCAGCCGCATGTAATTCACGTACCATCAGCCGAAATTCATCAAATGGTCCACCCAACTTTTGATTGGAACTATATTGGCTGTGCGGAGCAAAAAACCCGATCGGACAGTACCCCCAATAGTTCGTCTTGCCTTGCGCCGCATCAGAGGGGTCAAATTGAGCTACAGGCATCAGCTCGACAGCGGTCACTCCTAGTTTCTTCAAGTAGGGAATTTTCTCAATCACCCCAGCATAGGTTCCGCGTTTATTCTCGGTCACCCCAGAACTAGGATGGCGAGTAAAACCGCCAATATGCATTTCGTAGATAATTGTATCGGCAAGTGGACGATGAATCGGTTTCGTTCCTTGCCAATCGAAATGACGCCGTTCCAACACGACCGACTTTAACGCACAATGCTCAGTCGATTTACCATATTCACTATAGAGCTGGCGTGAATAATTATTAGGAAAACGAATCTCCTTGGCGTAAGGATCACATAGAACTTTAGAGGCATCAAAACGCAGCCCTTTTTCCAAATCATAAGGGCCTTCGACCTGAAACCCGTATAAGGTACCCACTCCCAGACCTTCAACAAATATATGCCAATAGTTGTCCGTGCGATTCTTGTGTCGATCCAGAACAATCCGCTCACTAGGCGTGCGACTGTTGAGCTCATCAAACAGCAGAAGGGTCACGCTCTGAGCAGATTTGCTATACAGGCTAAAATTGATCCCATGCGTTTCAAGACATGCCCCTAATGGGTAGCTACGTCCTGCTTGCGTTATAAACATCGTTCCCAGCCTCTAAAAATTTTATTGTAAGCCGTTATATGTTATCTACTTAAGCATGGTTCGAACCGAATAAAAAGCAAGCAAGGGAAGAAAGTAATAAAAAGAAGAAGTTCTCAACCGCTACAGAGCATAGCGGTTGAGAGTCAAATAGACTTATGAGCGGGGTGCCATCGAATAGGTCATATCTTGTGAACCACGACGACGCTTAGTGATTCGATTTGCACCATAACGGTTCATTTGTGGCAAGTCATCAGGTAGCATGACTTCCAATAATTCTTGCTCGACTTCCACTTCCATCGCTTTAATCATCTGTAAATAGTTAAGTTTTTCCTGGGTCATTACATTATCCTCGATGGTGGTTTCATCATAAGATAAGCAACAAATATGCCAAAATAAAAAGCGAAAGTACTGAAAGGTTAAAACACACTGGGGTGTGGAAAAAAGGGGCCACTAATTGGGAGAAATAGTGGCCCTAAAAAAAGTAACTAAACATATGTCTTACTTAATGATAAAAAGTATCATTAGGCAATGCATATACTCTTAAGACGAGTCAAAAGAGCACTGCATAGCATACCGATAAAATGGGTGTGATGCGACCACTAGATCGATTTTAATGAAAAGATCATCATTAGTCATACCGATAAACAGAGAGGGCAGCTACAAGAGCTGCCCGAAAGTACTGTTGGTACGTTCCTTAACCAAATCTGGCTCCCTGCACTATCCCTCTGCAATCGCTATCCATTGCGTTCCTTTCCACCTGATCAAGCACTATTCCCAATACTTATCAAGCATATCCCTACCATCAATGGTTATGCATCTTTTCTTCCTTGGATGCACATCTCCTTCCCGGGAGGTGTCCAATGATTTCCCTAGCCTTCCTAGCGAGCATGATTTCCTATCTGCCCTATCTGTCCCTACACTTAAAAGTCTACTGCAATCGGAATTTTAATCACTGGGGTAAACCAAGATTAAAAATAGGTAAAGATTCTTTATCTTGCCTATCTGATTGATTTAAATATTTAATTAAAATTTTACGGGCAATTTTTTAGCAAAAAAACTGGCATGCCTGAGGGATATATCGCACATCCCATGTGGTTTTTTGTATATCAAAGGCATTGGATGACGAGGGGAAAATAGAAGAAGATTTTTACGAATGCACAAAAAGTTGAGGCGGCACTAAAAGTGCCGCCTCGATAGTCATATGGCTCGATATCCGTGAACCTGTATTGCTCCCTGCAATCCCAATGACTTAAATAACTATCCCTATTTATTTCCGCTTCACAATTCCGTTGCGTATCCTTTAGCCTTCATTGGCATAACAAGCAATCCATACTTGCTGCTCTCTCCTTCCTGGAGGTGTCCCTTTTCTCATTCCTAGAGAAAATCCTTACCACTATCCTTAGTGTTTTTCCTTCTTGGAAAATTTGCCTCCCTACGCGATTAATAATAGCGAAAGAGGCCCGTAGAAGATCATCGAATCGATAATAAAAAATGGTAAAAATTTTGTTAAATCATATAACTAATTGAAATATATTATATTTATAAAGTTCACTCACAAAAAACAGTTCTTTATCTGACACCCATGTGAGATATCTCTCACAGTCAATAGGCACAAATAGCTATTTTTCAGGAATGCCGATGATCATCAGCCATTCTCCCGGCAACTAATAAGGGCGACGCATCGAGATGCTCTGCATTCATCATCGCAGAGATTCTCTGCACACTAGACAACAACAATAGTTGCTCCCACTCTTCTAAGCGCTGAAAGCGTGAGACAAAACCATCTTGCAAAGGCAGAGGCGCTTTACTAAGAACTTCGCGACCAGATTCTGTTAAGTGGGCATGAACTTTACGTTTATCCAGCTGGCTACGCAACCGAACAACTAATCCGCGTTTTTCCAGACGGTCTAAAATCGTTGTGGCAGTTGCCTGACTCATATTGGTATTTTTTGCCATCTGGCGAATAGTCTCTTCTGCTGAATCACGGATTTCACGCATTAATACCAGCTGAGGTCCGGTAAGGCCGACCTCTTTGCTCAAGCGACTCGAATGCAAATCAATCGCCCGAATAATCTGCCGAATAGCCACTAAAACCTCTTCATGTCTTTCCATTATGAGTCCACCTAAATCTCTCAAAAATTGTTTCGATTAAACGCTGGCTTAACAAAAACGATTCGCTTCCCTAACGCTCAATCATTATAATTAGCCTTCTAACCCTTTTTAAACGGAAAATGTAAAATCAATTATTAAAAAATCATATAAAAGACCACTAAATCACCCATAAATGCTATAAATAATGGACTTTCGCTAAAGATTATAATTTATTCTATCTTATTATTGTTTAGAGAACTATAGTTAGAACTCTAATTATTAGATTTTATTACATCAAAGCCAAATTTTACCGGTGGGATTTTAGCAGAATGCCCAGTTCACCGCTGGACTCTTTATTCTTCGATTGGTCTTTGGCCATTCACAGAGGTATTTTTTCAGAAACAGTCTCACTCTCAAAGAGCTACAACTCTTGAACAATGGCGTTGCGCATCTAATACAACGTATTTGGAATACAAAAGCCATCGTTTAGAAACAAACTGCTCGGTCCATAAGCTCCTAACAAAGACTGATAAAAGCGCGAATATCTTGCATCTCTCACCTGGATAATTATAAATTAGCTACCTGCCGGGATAATTCAGTAATAAAGGAACCAACTCTTGCATGAAACGCACAAATAATTCGATTGGTCTACTCTATGAAATGGCTGTATTTGCAACGGTTGTTGAAGCTGATAGTTTCTCCGCTGCAGCCAAAATTCTGGGGGTTTCCCCTTCATCGGTCAGTCGCAGTATTAACCGGTTAGAAGAGCAGTTAAATTGTCGCCTATTAGAACGGACGACCCGCAAATTACGTTTAAATGAGCAGGGCCAAGCCGTCTACCAACGCTGTAAAGACATGCGCAGTGCAGCAGATGCCGTGCTAGATGTTAGTGGACAATCGAATCCTTTACCGCAAGGAACCTTGCGAATCAGCATTCCCAAAGCGATTGGACATCTGTTAATCCACCCACTCATGCCAGAGTTTCTCAATCGTTATCCCAAAGTCAATGTGCAAATGCTGCTTGAAGACCGCTATATCGACCTGATTGATGATCGGATGGATTTGGCGATTCGAATTACCGAGGATCCGCCGGTAGGAATGGTTGGTAGAAAACTTCTCAATATCGAGCATGTCATTTGTGCAAGTCCTGATTATCTGACTCGCTTTGAAACCATTGAGCACCCACGCCAATTACGGGAACACAGCTGTATCTATTTAAGTGAACAACCGAAAGATCGCCAATGGACATTCCATAAGCAAACGCAAAAAATCACCATCGAAGTCACTGGCCGCTATGCCGTCAATCATACCCAAGTCCGATTAGATGCAGCGAAACAGGGACTAGGAATCACCAGTTTACCCTATTTTACGGTTCACGAAGCGCTACAAAAAGGAGAACTGGTTCAGGTGTTGCCAGAATGGCATTTCTTAACCGGTTATACAGGCGCAGCCTGGCTCATCTATCCCCCCAACCGCTACCAGCCCACCAAAATTAAAGTTTTCATTGATTATCTGGTTGAAAAACTATCCCACTCAGGTCTCTAAACTTAAAAAGCCAACCGATTAATCAGTTGGCTTTATGGTATTTATCAACAATCCAATCAGTATAACTATTTAGCAGCAGCCTTAGCTTGCTTAATCCACTGATTAAATTCTTTTTGATGCGCATGAATCCATGCTGTTGCATGGTCGTGAATATCTGCTTCACTGGACTGACCTTTACGCATCATTAAGTTTTCGGCACTAATATCATTGACACTCAGTTTCATTATCGAGAACAGTTTCGCTGCTGCGGGATTTTTTTCCGCCCATTTTTTATTCGCAACGATGTTCATATTATTCAGACCGAAACCGTAGTTTTTACCATTTGGTAATTCGGTACTGGCGTTTGGCTTACCAGGAACAGCCGAGAATGGGACCTGTAACCAAACAACATCTTTACCTGGGACCAAGACCCCACTAACCCAGTATGGAACCCATGTATAATAGAGAATCGGTTTACCTTCTTTATAACGCGTGATGGTATCAGCCATCAATGCAGAATAGTTCCCTTCATCAATCTCTACTGTTTTTGATAAACCAAACTTCTTAATCTGATAGTTGGTTGTTGTTTCACAACCCCAACCGGGATTACAACCAGTCATATTGGCCTTACCATCACCGTTACTATCAAATAATTTAGCGATTTTCGGGTTTTTTAACTGCTCAATATTGGTGATATGATATTTTTCAGCCGTTTTTTTATCAATCAGATACCCCTGCGCAGCACCAGTGACATAATGACCTTTACGATAAAAAACTTTGTTTCCCCCAGCAGCTTTATATTTCTCGTCATGCAATGGCTGCCAGTTTACAGCCATGAAGGTTGCATCCCCATTCGCGATGGCAGTATAGGCAACGTTATAATCCACCTGCTTAATCGGTTTGATAGTATAGCCTAGTTTTTTCAGCGCCTGATCAACGATGATCGTCTGAAACATCTCTTCTTGAATGGTACTTTGAATCGGTTGTACTGATTTACCCGCGCCTGGCAAGTCAGCGGCATTAACGCTCAAAGAAGAGCCGGCGGTAACGGCTGCCAGCGCTATAGCTGTCCAACGTAGTTTCATATTTCCTCCATGCGCTTGTTCTATGTACAAGCTACTATTAATTGCAAAATCAGGGACCCTGATTGTTTGTTAGTATTTCATCACTTTGTCGCGGCCTGTTTGGCAACCGTAATCCAGTGATTAAAGGTTTTTTGATGCGCTTTAATCCATCCGTCGGCATGCGCCTGAATGTCCGAATTACTGCTTTGTCCATGACGCATCATTAAGTTCTCGGCGCTAACATCGTTTACATTTAACTTCATAATCGCGAATAACTTGCCAGCAGCAGGATTTTGTTGAACCCACTTTTTATTCGCCACAATTCGCTGGTTGTTCATCGGGAAACCATAGTTTTTGCCGTTGCTCACCGAGGTATTGGCTTGTGGCTCTCCCGGAATGGCTGAAAACGGAACTTGTAACCAAACGACATCTTTGCCAGGAACCAATACACCACTCACCCAATATGGTGTCCAAGCATAATAAAGAATGGGTTTCCCCTGTTTATAACGTGCAATCGTGTTGGCAATAATCGCTGCATAATTGCCACTATTAGACTCTACTGTCTTACTTAAGCCATATTGTTTAAGCTGATAATTGATAATGTCACTGCATGCCCAACCTGGATCACAACTGGTTAAATCTGCTTTACCATCACCATTTTGATCGAACAACTTAGCCAATTTGGGATCCTTAAGTTGTTGAATATTGGTAATATGATATTTATCGGCAGTTTTCTTATCGATCATGTATCCTTGAGCAGAATTGGCGATATAAACCCCTTTGCGATAAAAGACTTTATCCCCACCCGCTGATCGATATTTTTCAACCTGATTAGGTTCCCAGCTATCGGCCATAAATGTAGCATCACCATTGGCAACCGAAGTATATGCAACGTTGTAGGAAACCTGCTTAATAGGATTTACCTTATATCCCAGCTTTTCCAATGCCCTATCTACAATCATCGTTTGGAACGTTTCTTCCTGAAGCGTACTTTGAATTGGCTGAACGGTTTTCCCCGCCCCGGGGAGCGACGCCGCATTCGCTTGCATGACAACTATCGTTAAACTAAACCCTAGCCAAATATGGGGAGATATCAATTTCATTTAAATCCTCTTAAATGTGACTTAATCTAATAGCCCTGCTAAGACTCTGCATATAGTTGCGATAATGCTTATAAAACCGACGAACATCCTTGTCTAAAATCCCAGTGAAAAACCAAGATGAAAATAAAAGCCATGTTAAACATGGCTTTTATTTAGTTAGATGGGCTAGTTATTAGCGGCGGCCTTAGCCTGTTTAATCCAATCATTAAACTGACTCTGGTGTGCTTTAATCCAAGCTTGCGCGTGGGCGGCAATATCTGCATCTGAATTTTCACCCTTACGCATCATCAGGTTTTCAGCACTTACGTCATTCACACTTAATTTCATAATGGCAAATAACTTCGCTGCAGCAGGATTCTGTTCAGCCCATTTTTTATTGGCAACAATTCGCTCGTTATTCATGTTAAAGCCGTAGTTTTTGCCGTTAGGCATGGTTGTATCCGCGTTAGGGTCTCCGGGAATCGCTGTAAATGGGACCTGCAACCAAACCACATCTTTACCTGGAACCAACACTCCACCAACCCAGTTTGGGGTCCAAGTGTAATAAATCACGGGTTTTCCGGCACGATAACGGGCAATGGTATTGGCGATAATGGCTGAATAATTGCCTTCATTCAGCTCGGCCGTTTTCGTCAGACCATATTTTTTCATATGGTAGTTAGTGACCTTGTAACATCCCCAACCAGGGTTACAACCAGCGATATCCGCTTTACCGTCACCATTAGAGTCAAACAACTTGGCAATTTTGGGATCTCTAAGCTGAGCAATATTTGTAATGTGATATTTGTCAGCCGTTTTTTTATCAATTAGATAACCTTGCGCAGCACCAGTGATGTAATCACCTTTACGATAAAAAACTTTATCCCCCCCTGCTTTTTTGTATTTACTATTATGGAGTGGATCCCAGTTGGTTGTCATAAATGTAGTATCGCCATTGGCGATCGATGTATACCCAACGTTATAGTCAACCATTTTGGGGTTTTTAACGGTATACCCCAGCTGTTTTAGCGCATCATCTACAATCAGAGTCTGAAACAACTCTTCTTGGACGGTGTACACTGGTTGTGCACTTACGCCTTTGCCAGGGAGAGGCGCCGCAGTGGCTTGAGCACTTAATGCCAGAGCAATACCACAAGTGGCGGTCAGGCTTAGGTGTTTCAAAGTCATTTTCATTGTCGTGTCTCTCCTTTAGTAGATTTTATCCGTTTGCCAAAAGATAGCTCAGCCCCATGAAATACACCGGTCTTAGTTCTTACCAGTCAATTTCAGCACTATCCCTACAGGTCCAGTCTGATACCAGTGACGTGCAGCTTTAGAGCGAGCATCCCGACCCATGGATTGAGTCAGACGGTCTAATACAATCGCCATCACAACGATGCCTAAGCCCCCCGTAGCGGCAAGTCCCATATCTAATCGGCCAATCCCGCGCAATACCATCTGGCCTAAACCACCGACAGCAATCATCGATGCAATCACAACCATTGATAACGACAGCATCAGAGTCTGGTTGACACCAGCCATAATTGTTGGCATCGCCAATGGTAATTGCACTTTAAACAGCAATTGTTTTGGACTTGCACCAAAAGAATTAGCTGCTTCGATGAGCTCAGCAGGAACCTGACGAATACCCAAAATAGTCAGGCGAATAATGGGTGGCAGAGCAAAAATAATGGTGACCACAACCCCAGGGACGTTACCGATACCAAACAACATGACAATAGGCACCAAATAAACGAATGCGGGGGTAGTCTGCATCGCATCTAAAAATGGCCGAATTATCTTCGCGGCTCGTTCACTACGTGCCAGCCAAATCCCGATCGGTAAGCCAATCACCAAACAGAACAAAACAGCAGTTAAGACCAATGCCAATGTCACCATTGCTTGGCTCCAAGCGCCAATGGCCCCAATAATCACCAGTGAAACAGCTGCTGCGATACCAAGACGAAGTCCGGCAATCTGCCAGGCAATTAGAAATGCCAATACAATCATGACTGGCGAAGGCAATGCCTGTAGGATCGTCTGGAATAGCGTCAAGATATAATCAATCGGCAGACTAATCGCCTTAAATGCAGGGCGAAAGTTTGCCACCAACCAATTCAGCGCCGTTTCCACCCAATGGGCAAAAGGAATCAATTTATGCTGAAACGGGTGCCACCAGTCAAAAGTCTGTGCGTGTTGAGCTGGAGCATGTAACCAACTAGCGTCAGTATTTGCAGGGGCTGCACCCCATGGATCTTGTGATGCGTTACTCATAATGGTTATTAAATCTCTCTATCTAAAGCTTTCAACAAACGGGCTTTGGTGATAACACCGTAATATTTACCTTGCTCATCAACGACAGGAACCGCATTGGCCTCACTGGCAACATCGGTCAAAAGGTCACTCAGCAGGGTATCTGGGGCAATTGTCATTGCATCTTCATCAAGAGCAGCCATCAGCGTCGAACGTTCTCGAGACGCTTTTCGCAGTGATGCAAGAGTGACCATCCCGAGATATCGTTCGGCTCTATCTAACACCACACCATAGTCCCAGTCGCTATCATCAATCAGCTGCAATGCGGCACTGGCACCATCGTGTTCATTTTTGCGAATAACCGTTGGCACATTACGCCGAGCGATGTCTTTCGCGCCAAAGACATTCGAAACATCCACCCCTTTGAAGAAGGAAGAGACATAGTCATTTGCTGGATTATGTAAAATATCATCAGGGGTCCCGATCTGAACCACTTCGCCCCCTTGCATAATGGCAATCCGATCACCAATACGCATGGCTTCATCCAAGTCATGGGAAATAAAGACAATGGTTCGCTGATCATCATTTTGCAAACGCAATAACTCATCCTGCATTTCGGTACGGATTAACGGGTCAAGCGCTGAAAATGCTTCATCCATCAACAAAATTTCGGGGTCATTCGTTAGCGCTCGAGCCAAACCAACTCGCTGTTGCATCCCACCTGAGAGTTCATCCGGGTATGATTCGGTATAAGGCCCCAAACCCACGCGTTCCAGCGCCTTTCGCGCAGCAGCATAACGAGCTTCTTGCTCAACACCGGCCAACTCCAAACCAAATGCAGCGTTATCGATGATATTTAGATGAGGCATCAGTGCAAATGACTGGAAGACCATTGAGATGGAGTGACGACGGACTTTGCGAAGCTCCGCATCGCTAATCACCGCAATATCACGATCGTTTAATAAGACATGCCCACTGGTGGGTGTGATCAATCGGTTCAACAAACGGACGAGAGTTGATTTACCCGAGCCAGATAGGCCCATGATGACAAAGATTTCCCCTTCATTGATTGACAAAGACGCATCATTAACGCCAACCGTCAAACCAGTTTGCTGAAAAATCTCATCTTTACTTTTTCCCTGCTCAATGAGCGGAAAGGCGCGCTTAGGGTCATCGCCAAAAACCTTAAATAGGTTTTTTACTTCTAGTTTTACTGTCATAAATCCTACTGAACTCGAAAAGTTAATATGGGATAAGGGCCGTAAAAAGCATCTTTATTATTAGTACTCTAATCATTTTTAAAACTAATTGCAAGTTTGCATAAAATAATCAGATTTTTTAAAGTGCCGTCAATTCAGCATTTTCCATATTAATACTCACAAAAAACACCCAGAAACATACGGATAAACAACAAAATTCATATTTACCAACAACCAAAATAATTACATCTCAATTGATTAAAACGAAAAGCATTATATATATTTAACATCAGATATTTGGATAAGAAAAAGCAACAAAAACGAGCAGTCTGTAGAATAGAATCGCGTCGACACCGTTGGAGGATCAGCGTTTACCCTTAGCGACGGACGAACAATGGACATTGCTCGTCCTCTAAAAGGCTGTTGATATTTTAAGCCCTAAAGATTTTTTCAATTGATCGAGTTAGCATCGAAGGAGGGTATGGAAAATAACGGACTTCACATTAAATTCACCTAGGGAGTCGTTCAATTAAGACTTGAATCAATGGCGATGGGTTAAAAAAATTGGTGGAGTAGTGCAGCCAGTTCCTGACGGCGCACCGGTTTGCTTAACAGTTCATTCATCCCACATGCAAGGCAACGTTCACGCTCCTGAACATTAGCGGTCAAAGCAATGATAGGACACCGAATAAGACGTTGCCGTAGTCGTTGGGTAGTTTCATATCCATCGATGCCAGGCATTTGTAAGTCCATGAAAATCAAATTTATTTTTTCAATATTAGGAATACTTAATGCCTGATAACCATCATTAGCAATGATTACCCGATGTCCCAGTTTTTCCAACATCAATCGAATCACGAGCTGATTGGAAGGACTATCCTCAATTACCAGTATATCTAATTTACGGAGCTGTGATAAAGAAGGATTTTGCGGCTCAGTGTGCCGTTTTGCTTTTGCTCTGGGCAATTCCAGCATAATTCGAAATACAGTTCCCTGTCGCAAACGGCTATCGACTGCAATCTGCCCTTGCATCGCATCCACCAGCTGTTTGACAATAGACAGCCCTAAACCAGTGCCCCCGAATTGGCGCGCATGGCTTTGGCTAAGCTGGCGAAACGGTTCAAATAACACCGCAAAATCGCCCTCGTTAATGCCAATACCCGTATCAACCACCTCAATTTGTAACTGGCAACTTTGTGCTTTGCCATCAATCAAGCGAAGTCGAATTAACACTTGTCCTTTTTCTGTAAATTTAATGCCGTTAGCAACAAGATTCATCAATATCTGTGCTAATCGATGCGGATCACCGATTAAAAAGTAGTCGGCACATTCATCCATCTCATAACGAAGCTCGATCTGTTTTGCGGTTGCACTCGGCAGCAATTGACCATAAACCTGTTCAATGACCTGACGAAACAAGAAAGGCTGTTGCTCAAGCTCCAACCGTCCAGCTTCTAACTTAGAGATATCCAACACATCACTGATAATATTGAGCAATAAACGCGAGGCATTATGGGCATTATTGAGCAATGTTTGCGACTGTTCTGAATTTTCTTCTTCGCTCAATAACTCCACCATCCCCACGATAGCATTCATGGGGGTGCGAATTTCATGACTCATCATTGCCAGAAAATCAGACTTCGCATGGTTGGCTTTTTCTGCATCCTCTTTAGCTTTACGAAGAGCTAAACGATCAGATCGCTCTTGGGTAATATCCCGAACACTGCCGCGATACCCCATAAACCCCCCTTGCGTATCATAGTAAGGTTCACCACTTAACGCCCCCCAGAACGGTTCCTGCACATCATCTGTAATCGTAAAATCGAGGTTATGAATGGGCTGCCGTTGGTTTAGCTTTTGCTTGAACTGAACGGAGCCTGTTTTCGAGGCCGCGGCAACCGTCAGTGATAACAGCGACTGGCCGAGCAGAGAACTATAAATAGGCTGACTTTCTGCCCCTAACCCAGACGAGATATAGATAAAGCACAACTGCTCATCGGTTTCCCAAAACCAATCGGATGCAGTCTGGGCAAAGCTCTTAAAACGCTGCTCACTGCGTAACAACGCTTCCGTACGCTGAGCCACCATTGATTTTAAATGCGCTTGGTATTCGAGATTAATCAATTGCTGACGCAACAGGGGACGGAGCCGTTTAAGCAGTTGCCGATGGTAGGGACCAAAGTGGCCTTGATGAGTATCTCCCAAAATCAACAGCCAATGATTGACCTCACCTTGCAATGCACACCCTAATGCCGAGACGAAATAGGCAGGCAAGGGCTCGGCAAGCGTGCGAAACTCAAAGATTTGGCCGGGGTCGAACATCGCACTGACTTCACCATCGAGTAATCGTTGCGTCCATTCATGGGGCTGCCAATTGAGCATCGGTTCGAGACTCGGTTCCTGCAGATCATGCCAAAATAACTGCCAAGAACCTTCTTTTGCGCAGCGCCAAATCATGGCGTGCTGATAATCGAAAAACTGCCGTAATAATTTGAGAAAGACCTGCCAAGCCTGGTCCGGCTCCTTGGCTAAAGAAAGGCGATGATTTCCTTGTAATATTAATTCAGTATCAATACGCCGCTGTCGTTCTTGTTGCGTTTTCTGGGTTAACGTTTCAAGCGACTCTCGCATGTTTTCTTCTGAAAAAGGATGCTCATTCATGTGCGCTCTCGCTGATAAAAAACCACCGCAGAACTCATTAAATTACCATGACCATTCCTACCAGTAATGAAATGCCCCTGTTCACCATATGTAAACGCACCGACAAAGGGTAACGGCTCTACCAACGAGTTCCGAATACTGGCAACGACTTCCTCAATATCATGCTCAATAGCCAACATACAACCCGCACAATAAATAATTAATGCGCCAATCGGCTTTTGCCGTGAAAAAGGCTCAGTTAAGCTCATTTGAGTCACTCGCCCACCTCGTTGAATCAGGCTTTCTCGAGAACCTTCCATGAGATATAGCTCATCGCCACAATGAACGTCTGCAAACAACTTAAGTCCCCCACCATCGGTGATGGCTCGAGGATGAGCGAGCTGATAAAACGGTAAACTATCAAGATGTCCAGCCAGTCGCCCAATCGGATAAAAAGCACTTAAAGGAAGTATTGAGCTTGAATCTACTTGGTGAGAATCAGCCCCAATTGCTTCAAAATAAACATCAGCGGCTGGTCGAGAATCAATAGATTGGATTGTGCGATGATGGCTGGCGGTCACTATTCCCAGGGCTCGACTCGTCACATACCCACTATGAAACGAATAGCCGATCTCCCCCCCTGGAAACAGTGCCGCCACTGCTACACCCTGTGTGGCCATTGCAGTTTGATTAAACAAACTCCAATGTCCCGAAATAGATTGATCTGCTGCGCTACCTCCAACAATAGGAACTTGTCCACCGACCAGCTCTTCCAGCGCAGTAATCATTTGTTCTTCATATCCCGGAGATGAATGCAGCCAAATGAGCTCAGGCAATTCCCCAGGACGTTTAGCATCATCCAGCGCTTTTAATAATGCTTTCTGACACGCTTTACGAATAGATGCTATATCACTGTCTTTTTGTATATATTCAAGACCCGTGCCATAACTACCAAATTTATCTGTAATCGCCCATAAAGCCAGCCCTGACCCGTCATTACTATGAAATCCAGCTTGGGTAAAAACACCACGACAACTGCTGCATGCGATCATTGGTATTGATAAAAATGCAAATTGCAAATTTTTTGCAATTTGCAAATATTGATAATTTGCAGAATAGTAACAGACAATAAAGTCAGGAGGATGGCAAAGCTGTTGCTTCAATGAGGTAATGGCTTCGCAACATGCCTCTTGAGTCTGACGGGCAACTGAAAAGGCCGTTGCTATTTTCATTTCTGACATACTCAGTAACGCTGTTTAATGACTTCCAAAGTCTGAGTATAGACATCGATGAACTCTGGCAATAGCGTTTGTATCGTAACTTTATCCGATAATTTACAGGCCAGATCCAGCTGCGTGGCAAGCTCCGCCAGACGTAATCCACCATAGCTGGCGGCACTGCTTTTAAGCGTATGAGAGAGTGATTGCAACTGTGGCAAATCCCAATGGTCACAATCACTTTTCAGTGATTCTAGTAGAGGCGTGTTTTCTTCAACGAAGACATTAAATAATTCGGGTAACAGATCAGGACCAATGTCATCGGCTAACTGATGCAGGGTTTTTTCACAAAGTAATGGCTGCATAAAGAATCCATTTGAAGCCTAAAGAGGCAAACTAAGCAATATTCACACCTGATTTTCCCAACTTTGTAATTTTCGATATAAAGTTGAAGGGCTTACTTCTAATAAAGAAGCTGCTTTAGGAATATTACCATTACAAAATTCAATCGCCTGTTCAATAGCGCGACGTTCTTGCTTCCACAAGGGGTCAATCTGAGTGACTTCGACAGCTTGCACAGGCGGTTTAAAGGCATTTGGCATCAGCTGTAAATCATTCAGCGGCGAGGGCAACATTGCTCGGCTAACCCATTCCCCCTCATTTAATACCACGGTATTACGAATCACATTTTCAAGTTGGCGAACATTACCGGGCCAGTCGTAATTACGTAACGTTTGCTGGGCTTTTTTATCAAACCCGCGGAAATGCCGCCCCTCTTCCTCACTAACCCTCGCCAGTAAATATTCTGCGATAAGCAGTACATCATCATCACGCTCACGAAGCGGAGGCAAAGAAATAGGAATCACATGCAATCGGTAATATAGATCCTCGCGAAAACGCCCTTGACGAACTTCTTCGAGTGGATCTCGATTAGTTGCACAGATAAATCGAACATCCACTTTTTCGGTCTGGCTGCTACCTACAGGCTGAAAACTACCTGTCTGGATAAAGCGCAATAATTTACTTTGCAACTCTAAATCCATCTCACAGACTTCATCTAAGAATAATGTACCAGAATTAGCTAAACGAGCAGCGCCTTTGCGATCACTCACCGCCCCTGTAAAAGCACCTTTAAGATGCCCAAAGATCTCACTTTCCATCAACTCTTTTGGAATAGCGGCGCAGTTTAATGCAATAAATGGCGCATCTTTACGACCACTAGCCTGATGTACTGCGCTGGCACACAGCTCTTTACCCGTACCACTTTCACCTGTTATAAAAATGGTTGCCTTACTGTTGGCTGCACTTTCAATGACGCGATAAACACGCTGCATTGCCACACTGTTCCCAACAAAATCGAAGTAACTTTCTCGATTATGATCATGCGCACCGTGCACTAACTGATTTAGACGACGCATTTTTAAAATGTTGGCAAGGGTCACTTTCAGACGTTTGGCATCAAAAGGCTTGGATAAAAAATCGCTGGCACCAAAGCGCATCGCATCCACGGCTTTATCCACTGAGCCATGTGCAGTAATAATCACCACCGAACAATTGAGTCCCTGCTCATAAATCTGCTGAAGAATATCCATACCGTCCATATCAGGCAGCATCAGATCAAGTAATAGTACGTCAGGCCACTGACGCTCTAAGTAGTCGAGCGTTTTCGCTCCAGAGTCGACATGCTCCAGATCAATGAGTTCATCACGCAGATAAGCTCGATACATAACCGCCAGTGATGCAGAATCTTCAGTCAACAACACCCGCGGTTTATTCATCACCCCATCCTCTTCTAGACATCAACATAACTCGGTATAACATTCCTAAGCAGATGACTCTTATAATAACAGATTGCACAGTAATTAACCCATGATAAATAACTAGATGCTGGCTTTAGCTGATGAATCACACGAAGTTAATCAGACTCACCTTGAATAGTAGCCATAATATGTCGGGTTCCACCATAATTTCGAAACTCAGCTAAATAAATCCCCTGCCATGTGCCAAGCTGCAGATGTCCGTTATTGATGGGTAACGTTAAACTCACGCCAAATAAGCTGCTTTTGATATGCGCTGGCAGGTCATCATCCCCCTCGAACGTATGCTGATAATAAGCCGCGCCCGCAGGAACTAGATGATTCATCACAGCCTCAAAATCCTGACGTACCGTCGGATCAGCGTTTTCGTTTAATGTTAATCCGGCGGAAGTATGTTGTAATAACAAATGAACAAGACCGATGCTGATATTCTCAATCGGTAATTGTTCGAGCACTTCATTGGTAATTAAATGACATCCCCGCTGACGGGGTTTCAATTGAATTTCTTTTTGAAACCACATAAATCCTCATAACTTTTCACGATTGATGATCACTCAACTCATTCGTTCTCACCATCAATTGCTCATTAGAAAGTTCAGCACGTAATTGCTCTAAAAATAGACGCATAAATTTAACCCGCTGTCGCCCTTCCTCTCGTCCAACTTCACTCGATAAGGTCTGAGGTAGATTTAGTAATTTTTGATAAAAATGGTCAAGGCTTGCTTGCTGATCATCCGCCTTACGCACTTCACAAAATGGGTCTGACTCGATGTAGATTGGATGCTGCAAACTACCGCCAACAGCAAAGCAACGAGCAATACCTATAGCACCTAATGCATCAATGCGATCGGCATCTTGAACAATTTTTGCTTCAAGTGTGATCGGTTCAATATCAGCACTAAAGCTATGAGCCTCAATTGCATGACAAATCGGCTCAATATACTGTCCTGGATAATACCAGCTAATGAGCTGGGCCCGAGCACGCTGTGCTGATAAACGCGACGCCTGTTTACGCAATGAATCAGATTTACCCACGACCACACAATCATGCAACCAAGCCGCTGGCAGGGTGATATACATATCCGCACCAGCACGTTCAGAAAGCAATTTGGTCGTGGCAACAACCCGGTGAATATGTGATAAATCATGGGCAGGGTCAGCTTTAACCTGAGCGGCCACAAACGCTTCAAACTGAGATTCCCACTGCGCTAGTTTTAGCATGATAAACACCTAATAAATAAGTCTGTCTATCAGTCTATAACAAAGTATTCACGAAAACTTCATTGACAGGCCAAATTGACTGGCAAAAACAGACAAAGGAAGTTGACTATTCACTAATGCTTCTTTGGTTGATTTAGGCCAGCGTTTAATGAAAGACTCCCAAGAAAAAGCATGTTGTTTACTTTGACAAGGAGTGTAATAAACAAGTGTGAGGGGGCCTTTCCCACGCAGATACTTAGCGCCTTTATGGCCATTTTGATGTTCTGCAAACCGGCGAGCCACATCGGTGGTCACGCCGGTATAAAGCGAATTGCTTACCGTTCGGATCAGATACACTGACCAAATCGGTGTTGATATATCATTCACCGCGTTCTTCAATACCTTCAATCAACCAGTCTGAACTGACTGTATCGAGCTCACGACGCAAATGCCAGATCTCATCAATCGGATGTTCGTGATTTTGAGTATCGCTATATTTTCCTCTGAAATGAACACTCACCTGAGCAGCACCAGCACTCTGCTGGGCACGAACTAGGCTCGCATCGACATACAAAATCTGGTTATTGAGCACCTCAGTCCCTAATTTCGCACGCTCATCGACTAACACCTGATACAATTCAGGTGCCATATATTCACGGATTTTAGCTAGATCATTCTGGTTCCATGCAGTTTGCAAAATATTGTAATGACCTCGCGCCCCTTCTAAGAATTGGCTAATATCAAAGCCTTGAGGCAGATCAAATGGCACGAAATCCTCATCATTTCGATTGGCAGGTTCTGCTGTTCCACCTGTTGTACCTTCGAAAGATTGCCCATTTTGCCGATATTGAGTGGCATTAGCAGAGCTTTGCGCAGTGTTCATCGCCTTGGCTTGCATAATACCGCGTAAAATCCGAAAGCCAATAAAGGCAATCACGGCCAAGATCAAGACATCCATCATCTGCAGTCCTTGAAAAGCGCCGCTACCCAGTAACCAGGCAAATAAGCCGCCAGCCAATAATCCGCCCATCAGCCCCCCCATCATACCAGTGCGACGAGGGTTACTAGCCACCGATTGTCCTGGTTGAGTATTTTGGCGTTGGCTAAGTGTTTTCTGCGGTGCTGTACGAAAGCTCTTACCAAATGACTTTCCGCCCCCAAATTTACGGGCGCTAGCATCTAAGGATAACGTTAGCACTGCCAAGGCAATAATAAGCAGGCTCGAAACACGTTTGAAGGTCATCACATTTTCCTACCGAAAAAGATCGTTGTAATCAGTTTAGGCGGATTTACTCAAAGCTCAATTCGGCACTTTCTTCAATGACACTCGGAATAACCGAAAATACAATTATTAATATTCGAATTTTATGGTGTTAATCACCATTCCAACGATAATCTTTTAGCGAAATCTTATGGCCAACGAACACCACGCCTTCCGCTTCAAGCGCTTGTCGCTGGCGCAGGTATGAAGGGCTTCCTAATGGAAAAGAAAGCTCCCCTTTTGCATTAATCACACGAAACCAAGGAAGTTTGCTGTTTTTAGGAAGCTCTTTTAAAGCGCGCCCTACTGCGCGGGCCATGCGCGGGTATCCAGCCATTTGAGCCACTTGTCCATAGGTGAGCACTTTGCCTGCCGGAATGCTGGCAATAACTAAGTAAAAATGAGCCTGATAAGACGCCTTTTTCTGGGAATCTAACGGATTAGCCAAACCTCTGTCGCCCATATTCAGATTGGTGAGCACTCAATCACCTTCTCCTTCATCATAAAAACCCTTGTCCTAGGAAATCATCAGGTTCTAATAAATAATCCCCGCCAGCCACTTCACCAATGGGGGAAGACTTTGCCGCTGACAGACACCGATCATCCATCTGTTCCATATAGCACCTAGAGCCACATGCTATCATAGACTATTCGGATGCTTTGACAGATTGCATCCCAATTGAATGCTCAAGGTATGATTGTGGAGGAGTACCGAAATGCCGCCGAAATGCCGCAATAAATGCACTTGAACTACGATAACCTAATTTCCGGGCAATTTCTGTACTTGTTTCCCCCTGACTCAAATAATGGACCGCTTTGATCAGCCTTAACCGACCTCTCCACTCAGTGAAACTTAATCCCGTTTCACTTTTAAATAAGCGCTCCATTGTTCTCACACTCGCCCCAGAAAAACTGACCAATTCAGATAGAGTTCTGAAATCCTGAGGATTTAAAAGGAGGTACGAGGTCATACGCCTTAAACGCGGGTCTGTTCCACTAGGCAAACAAAGAGGAGCTTCAGGTAACAGAGATAATTCATCAACAATCACCATCGCTAAATGATGATGACGCAAAGGAGGATCCAGCTCCTGATTTAGCTGCCTAAAACGTAACAATAATTGTCTCATTAAAGGCGTCATATGCAATACAACACATCTCCGCCAAAGATGGAGTGACACATCCGAATCTAAAAAAACATGACACCCTGATGCATCCGTTTCAGCCACGATCTCATGTACAATATGACTGGGGATCCAAACAGCATGACTGCTCGGAACCACCCACCGCGCGCGGCAGGTATCGACCCGAAGTATCCCTTGATCAGCCCAAACCAGCTGCCCTCGAGGATGAGCATGGGCGACACGGCCAACTTCACCCGCTTCCCACTGGCTACCATGAACAATAACAGGTTTTGTTGAATCGAAACTCCACCCAGGACCTTGACGTAACATGCGTGACGTTTTCTCGATATAAATTGACATGATATTGCTATTTTACCATCGAGAATAATCCAATAGAATAAATAATCACCAACATAACAAAAGATGATTGAATTCTATGATATCCCTGAAAAAGCTAGTTGTTGCAGGAATAACGCTAATTGCCATTCTGTTGGTAACTATGCCAACAGCCAGCATGACCCACAATCAAGCTCAAACGCTAGCTCTGGTACTGATTACATTGAGCCTATGGGCAACAGGAATCGTACCGGGCTACTTAGCTAGCCTTGGCTTTTTTGCATGTGCACTGATACTAAAAATTGCACCACCTGCAACTGTATTTTCAGGTTTTACTTCTGCCGCTATTTGGCTGATATTCACCGGTTTTATTATTGCGGCAGCCATTCGAGGTGTCGGCCTAAGCGAACGAATCGGTATATTTCTGGAGCGTCATTTAATATCCAGTTATGGACGGCTACTAGGAGGGTTGATGCTTTTTTGCATGCTGCTCGCTTTTATTATGCCCTCGTCATTAGGACGGACCGTATTGATGATTCCGATAGGAATGGCTCTAGCCGATCGTGTCGGCTTCAATCCAAAAGCAAAAGGCCGCACGGCCATTGCCTTAGTCATCGCTTTTGGGTGTCATATCCCAAGTTTTGCGATACTCCCAGCTAACATCCCCAATATCGTGCTCTCAGGTGCTGCTCAAACTATCCTAGGGATTAATGTCACCTACGCACACTATTTGTTATTACACTATCCAATACTGGGGATTCTCAAAAGTTCCATCATCGTTGTTATGATTATGTTCTTTTTCCCAGATCATCCCAAATCAACGCCAAGCACGAACCAAGATATCTCTCCAGATCCATTAATGAAGCGAAAACAGACTACGGTCATCATCGTCTTATTACTAACACTCGGTTTCTGGATGACAGATAGTATCCATGGCATAAACCCTGCTTGGATCGGGATAGTGGCAGCCATTATTTTACTAATGCCAGGGATAGGAGTGGTCACACCAAATGAGTTCAATCATAGCGTGAATTTCGGATTGATTCTTTTTATCTCAGGAATATTGGCCGTTGGTGCCGTCGTTAATGCTACTGGATTAGGCAGTTGGTTTGCGCATCAATTAGTGCATATCTTACCATTACAACCGAAGCATGATTTCATTAACTTTCTGTCTCTTTGTTTTGTCTCTTTCGCAACGGGCCTGATTACAACATTACCCGGTGTTCCTGCTGTTATCACCCCAATGACTAAAGAACTCGCCAGCCTGACTGGATTCAGTCTTAACGCGGTATTAATGACGCAGGTCATTGGCTTTTCAACCGTACTGTTTCCTTATCAGTCAGGTCCATTAACCGTTGCCATGCAATTATCCGAGCAACCTATGAATAAACTACTTAAGATCACGATTCCATTAACAATCATTACAGCACTTGTTTTAGTGCCCATGGATTACCTATGGTGGAAGTTTTTAGGGATGTTCTGAGCACTATTTATTTTAAATAGGTTATCGTTTATCAAACACAATAATCGGTCCTGTATCGTGCCATACACACCATTAGGACCGTCCCCTACCCACTCTTAGATACAATCCAGCTCTCCTGAAAATTGACTCACATAAACGTACTGAGGAAGAGGAGCAATTTTGCACAAAGGTAGCTGGCTCTATGATGCACACTTTCTGCTTCAAGCACTTGCCACTGGCGCGGAGAATAGGGGCAGTTTAATAGCAAAGGAAGTTAGCTGTTTGCAGGCGTTTATTGAAAGCGCACCCCTCTGAGCACGCCATGTGCAAACATCCGGTCATTTTTGTCACTCATCCATCGATAAGCACTTTGCCTGCTAGAACACTGTAAAATTTCGACCAACAATGTCCGCTCATCGATGAGTCGTGGTTATTGTTCGCTTCGTTCATCAATCCCTTCAATCAGCCAATTACTATTCGCTCGGGCTGTATCAAGACACAGATGCCAAATTTCATCGATCTTAGCTTGGCGCCCATCATCAGTGACATATTGCCCCACAAAATGAACACTGAGCTGCTGCATACGAGATGAGTGTTGAGCACGCACTAGCGTCGCATCTACATACAAAATTCGGTCATTCATGGGAGCCGAGCCAAATTTAGCTCGCTCATTGGCCATCTGCTGATAAAGCTCGGGGACTAGATACTGGCGTAATGTAGCAAGATCATTATGATTCCATGCGCTCTGAATGACATGATAATGGTGCTTAGCGTCTTCTAGGAAGGCATTTACATCAAATCCCTGTGGCAGGTCAAAACTATCGCTAGATTGGGAGCGGGAATTAAACATCGATCCCATCGACCCTGATTGCCCCATTCGAGAACGAAAAAATCGCCAAGCAAACCAGATAATCAGCCCCCACAGGATTAAACTGCCAAAACCAAATCCTCCGCCACCATAACCATAGCCATAGCCATAGCCATGATGCCCAAATAGTGATCCAAGAATTCCCCCGGTCACCATACCGCCTAAAAAGCCATGACCAAATCCGAGTCGGCCACGAGAACCGGAGCGATAAGCAGAACCAGAAGAGGAATGCCCATAAGAGCGACTCGTGTGGTAACTGTGCCCCCAAGAATGACCGCCTCCGAATTTACGAGCACTGGCGTTAGTTGAGACACATAGCAATGTCATTGTGACTAACATCAACGCGAGAATGCGCTTAGTCATAGAAAACCTCAAAATCATCATGTTAAAGCCGCAGGGCACTCAAATTGCGGCACTTGAATTATCACTTTGAACGGGCGTCTAGCTTAACTATTCAGCCAGATCTCCGTGGCCCATTCCCAAATATTAGGCCACTGCACCTCGCCTTCCTCAAGATCCCCTTCGTGCCAACATCCGATCCCACCATCCGGATCAATGTAATAATAACCGTCTGCATAAGCGCAAATTGGCAACAAAAAACGGGGGAGACCGTGGTCCCAAGCCACAGCCGCGACTTCTGGCAAGTAGGTATTTTCATTTGGATCTGCAGCTGTCACTGGCTCCAACGAACCACAGATCACGTCACTAACCGTGATTAGAAAAGCACGCAAATCATCTGGCAGCGGCATTAACACCTGCTCTTCGACTTCTATAATTTGATCTTCACTCGGCAGCTCTCGAGGATAAACACTAGCCTGATGTGCGTCCCGAATAAGGTCTATATAATCGTCCATTGTCGCCTCAAAATAATTTATCTGCTGCCAGTATAAAATAGACGACTGCACGCTAAAAGCATAAACCTACTGATACGTGTTTCATCAATAGAGTTAGCATACATAATCCCGCTAAGATGTTGATCATAAAAACAGATTAATACTAGTTAATATTTAGAAATATCATGTTGTTAGCGATACTCTGATAACAAAGCAAAAGCGCAATTAGTTAGGGCTGCATCATTAACGACTAAAAGCACCTATTACACTACATCGCTGCCCGCAATGCCCGCAGGGCATACAGAAAATCAGAAAAACCTTAAGCAAGCTAAGATAAGCTTTGGGATAAAAACACCAGATATAAAAAAACCCTATCCAAATGGATAGGGTCTCTTAATAGAAGCCTGGCGGTGTCTTACTTTCACATGGGGAAACCCCACACTATCATCAGCGCAACTGCGTTTCACGTCTGAGTTCGACATGGATCAGGTGGTTCCACAGTGCTATGGCCACCAGGCATAAACTTTTAAATAAATTCATGACCACCTGAATGATATATAAAAGCCCCATCCAACGGATGGGGCTCAATTCGAAGCCTGGCAGTGACCTACTTTCACATGGGGAAACCCCACACTATCATCGGCGCTGTTGCGT
>NZ_SMGD01000008.1 GCF_004339545.1 Celerinatantimonas diazotrophica
AAAGACTTCAACAGCCACATCGAGCATGACCGCAAGGCTGAGATAGGTGAAGACGACCACCTGAGTGTGACCCGCAATCAGTTTCAGCGGGTCAAGGGCGATGCCCATCAGACCGTGGACGGGGAACACCGGGTGCATGTCCAGGGAAACCAGACCCAGGCGGTGAACCAGACCCTGCATATGAAGCAGGGCCGTTCTTTATTGGTGGAAGCAGGCCAAGAAATCCACTTTAAAGCCGGGGGAAAAATTGTGGTGGATAGCAGCTCTGAAATCACCGCCGCGGCTGGCGGCAGTTTCGTGAAAATCGATGCGTCGGGGGTTTCCATCGTCGGCCCGGCGATTAACCTCAACTCCGGTGGCAGTGCTGGCTCAGGTAGTGGCTATGCCGGGCAGATCGCTAAACTGCCGGGCGATGTTGAGCCGCCCGTTGAACTGGCCGAGGCCAAACGAATCGATCATGACGCATTTTTAACCGCAGAAACTGCTCATGTGGTTGGAGTGAAGTTGTGTCCTAAAGAAAAGGATGATTCATGAACACTCGTCAAGAACACACTGAGCCAGAATTTAATTTCTGGCTGATGTCTCATTCTACGCTGCTTCAGGTAGAGCCATATATTCCTAGAGAAGTGTTTATGGAAGGAGGCACCATGCTGTTTTTTGACGAACCGTTTGCTCAACTGAGCGAATACAGTCCATGGCTCATTCCTTGGCATTCAGAGTTATCCACTCTCCCTGAAGCTATCCTCAGTCTAGGAATAGGGATTCATTCTTCATATAGGTTCGATGAGCTACTCGATCATTTCAGAAGCTTATTAATCGCAGCATATCAGGGGGAGCTGATGACATTCCGGTTTTATGACCCGCAGGTACTGTTACCGATGTTAAAAGGGATGTCTGCTCAGCGCCAATCACAGCTATTAGGTCCTGTTGCCACTCTGAGCTTTTTCCATGAAGCACAATGGCTAGCCTTTAAAAATTCAGAGTCTCAGTCATGGCAGCTAAAACCACGTCCTTGGTGGCGAATTGAACCCAGTGATACCGAAAGTTTATATAGTGTGGACCATCATGCTTACAGCTTGACTCGACGATTATGGCAATGTTCTCCGGAATTATTAGTCAATGTAGATGATGCGCAAAGTGAATTAAAAAATTATCTCACGAGCGCGATTAACCAAGGGTTCGACAACGACCAGCGAGAACTTTGGGCCATAGGTCAATTGGCGATGCAATATGACTATTCAATCGATGCCCTTGCCAATGAGTTACATCTCAACGAACAAGAACTCAGAATAATCAATCATGACATGGAGCGCTAAATGGGAGCTGTAACTTCAAGTGATGGTCTTTGTATCGAATGTGAGCGCAAAGATCATTGGATCGAAATTCAATTGATTGATGAATATAACCGGCCATTTCATCCGGTCAATGGGAAACTGACACCGCCCTCATCAACACAGCCTGTCTCGTTTACCATCGTTGATGGCCCGATCTTGTTTAGTGGATTAGCGGCAGGAATTGTAACGATTAGTTTGGATAAAGCTCCCTGGCTCAAAGAAGCTCAAGAACATCGCATTTATCAGGACGGTGGCAAAAACAGAGATGGCGATCAAGGTCAAACATTAGCTGATGCGCCTAACCCCAAAGGATATCAAGGGGTGAAGCGCAAGCTGGTAAATGTCACTGCAGCCGATTTAACCCAAGTTGAATCGGAGAAACTACCGGCGCGCCATGCCGCAGGCAGTCTTGATAAACTCAAGCTGGTCACCGGCCATAGCTATATCATCAAAGTGCAGGGGTTTAACTATATTACCCTGCGGTTAGGAATGTTTTTTGACGGCACCGCCAACCATACATTTAGTGCCGAATGGGGGCAAAAAAAGCTCAATGGTTATTACCATAAATGGAAAAGCTTAGCGCAAACGGCATTAGAACAATGCTCCAATAAAGAAGGGAAGAAGTTAACCTCCCTTCAGCAGCTCAGCTCCAAAGATTTAACTGAATATTGTTCAGCCTGCCTAACATACCCTGATGAGGTCGAAGATAGCGCTGCCAATGATATGACCAATGTGCAAAAGATGTATGATTTATATACAGATAATAAATTCACAGATGATCAACGCGAGTTTATTCACCGTGAATATATTACCGGGGTGGGAACCGACAATATCCATACTATCCATAAAGCGGAAGAAGAAATATCCGGAGAAGCTTTTGGCCGTGGCGAGTACGGAGTCATCGCAAAAGCAGAAACTGGAATTTCACAAATATTAACCAGTCTATCTGTATTGATGCGCGATTATTTTAAACAAACGACGCTATTTGATGGTCTTCAACAGATTATTTTTGATGTCTATGGTTTTAGCCGCGGGGCCGCTGCGGCGCGTCATTTTATCAACTTAGTATTAGATACGTCCGGACAAGACGGCTCATTTGCCAGCCGTTTTGAATCGGCCTGTCGGGCAAAGCAAATCGCGCTTAAATATGGGTTTGATTGGTCCGATAATGCGGATTGCCATATCGCTTTTGCCGGGCTGTTTGATACAGTCGCCGCTACAGCGTGGGCATCTGAAGTCACCGAGCTTGGTGAAGCCATTCATAATAATGACAATGGTGACGTGAAGTTATGGTTAGATCCCAAACGGGTGAAACACGCCGTTCACCTCAGAGCCAATGATCAGATTGAAGTTCGCTATAACTTTAGCTCGAACAAACTCAATCCGGCGGAGAATTTCCATGAATATACCCTCCTTGGGGCTCACTCAGATATCGGCGGAGGGTACATTTCCAGATACTCTTATGCCTCAACCATGCACGACTATGATTTAGTCTGTGCAGAGCGCTTGCTCATCGCCCAGTGGCAAGAACCGATCCACTGGTATAATAAACAGAGACCCCGCGAACTGATTCAAGAAAAAGCGAATAACGTGATAAACCGGGGGATTTGGCCCAAGGATCGATTCTATCTTGAAATCACTAAACACACACAAAGAAGAGGGAGAGGCGATAACTATAATTACCTCGTCGGTAAGCTTTATATTTCCCATATTGTAGAAGGCGAGCTCTCTAAGCTTTATTTGGGCATGATGTTTGGGCTATCCCAGTTTTATGGTGTTCCTGTTCACGAATTTTTTGGGAAGATGGACACGCTTGTTTGGGAAATTAAAGCAAATAAAGAATTTTTTATTCCTGAGCAAGTTAGAAACTTTAATTTTAAAAAATTATTTAAACAAGTTCTCAACTCGGCTAAAAAAGGACAATGTTATACCAATGTGAGTACAGCAGAATTACTTACCGCCCATCTTATCCATCATTCTAGCCACATGGGCCATATGGGGGCCTATAAACCGTATGTTATCGACGGCAACTATCAACGGAGCGTCTATGAATGTCCCAAGAATTAAATCAATCGCAATCCAAATCACTATCTTCGTTGCATTAGTGCCACTGGTCGCCTGCCAAGCCCAGCCCGAACAAACCAGTGATAGAGATGCTTGGCGTTTAGGGTATGTTGCCCCCAGCATTTATCCAGTGGAAATCAATGATATGAATGCCATGGATAAACAGGGCGAACCCATGGCTCCTATCGCAAAACAAATTCAAGCTGTGGGGGAAAAGATTCAGTCGGTTCGACGCACATTTCCCCATTACGATGGTTATGCCATTCCTTTAAGTGTATTTACCATTCAAGCTGGCGAGCAATTAGGAGGGGGGACGACCGAACTCCCCGATTATTTTGAGATCAACTGGACCTCGTTGGTCAACTTAAAGCTATATCAGACTCGCGTGAATATCACAAAACAAATACGGGATATCATTAATAAAGGTACTCTGTCGGCCCCGGTTGATAGGCCCAGCGAACAAGAAGAATGCCATTATTTTGTCTTTAACTTTGGCTTTCTACCGGATGGTCGCGTAAAAGTCTGGCTGGGTGGCTGTGGCCCCTTTAAATATATTGAAACACTGCAACCCTATAAAGTACTGGGAATAGATGGTTTTGGCTTAGGAAATAAGGAATTTATTGAAGAATATCAACCTAAACTTATCAAATACACGAAAAAACAGGGCTACCCCGACCCACGAAACATTCCCTGGGATAAAGTCAATAAAGTGTTGCATCGTAAATATGATGTGCAACATAAACAATGGCATGTCATTGAAGGGATGCATTAGCATGAAACGTCTATGAATGCGCAAAAAATCAAATCAGTTGTAATCCAAATCACCCTCTTCGTTGCGTTATTGCCGCTGGTCGCCTGCCAGGCCCAGCCAGAACAAACCGATAATAGAGATCGTTGGCTAATAGGATATGTCGCCCCCAGCATTTATCCGGTGGAAATCAATGATATGAATGCCATGAATAAAAATGGCGAACCCATGGCGGCTATTAGAACGCAAGTCCAATTTATAGGTCAAAAGATTCAGTCGGTCCGAAAAATATTTCCCCATTACGATGGCTATACTCTGCCCTTAAGTGTATTTACGACTCAAGAGACCGGACAAATGGGCGGAGGGACCACCGAACTCCCCGATTATTTTGAGATCAAATGGACCTCAGTGGTCAACTTAAAGCGATATCAAACCCGCGTTAATATCACGAAACAAATACGGGATATTATTAACCAAGGCACCCTGTCGGCCCCACCTGATAGGCCCAGTGAACAAGAAGAATGCCATTACTTTGTCTTTAATTTTGGCTTTCTACCGGATGGCCGGGTGAAAGTCTGGCTCGGTGGCTGTGGCCCTTTTAAATATATTGAAACACTGCAACCGTATAAGGTATATGGGATGGATGGTTTCGGCTTAGGAAACAAGAGATTTATTAAAAGATATCAACCTAAGTTTGTTAAATTTATACAAAAACAGGGCTACCCCGATCCGCGAAACATTCCCTGGGAGAAAGTCAATAAAGTCCTGCATCGTAAATATGATGTCCAACATAAACAATGGCATGTCATTGAGGGGATGCATTAGCATGAAACGTCTATGAATGCGCAAAGAATTAAATCAATTGTAATCCAAATCACCCTCTTCGTTGCATTGTTGCCACTGGTCGCCTGCCAGGCCCAGCCCGAACAAACCAGTGATAGGGATGCTTGGCGTTTAGGATATGTTGCCCCCAGTATTTATCCGGTGGAAATCAATGATATGAATGCCATGGATAAACAGGGTGAACACATGACCGCTATCGCAACGCAAATCCAATTCATAGGTGAAAAGATTCAGTCGGTCCAAAAAATATTTCCCCATTATGATGGCTACGCCCTGCCTTTAAGTGTATTTACCATTCAAGCCGGCGAGCAATTGGGAGGGGGGACGACTGAGCTCCCCGATTATTTTGAGATCAACTGGACCTCGTTGGTAAACTTAAAGACGTATATAACCCGCGTTAATATCACAAAACAAATACGGGATATTATTAACCAAGGTACTCTGTCTGCCCCGGTTGATAGGCCCAGTGAACAAGAAGAATGCCATTACTTTGTCTTTAATTTTGGCTTTCTACCGGATGGCCGCGTAAAAGTCTGGCTCGGTGGCTGTGGCCCATTTAAATACATTGAAACACTGCCTCCCTATAAAATATTAACGGAAAAAGATTTGGTGGCAGACTATATAAACTCTGATAAAAAATATCAGCACTATTACATTGAGCATGCAAAAAAACAGGGCTACCCCGACCCACGGGTTATTCCCTGGAAGAAAGTCAATAAAGTGTTGCATCGTAAATATGATGTGCAACATAAACAATGGCATGTCATTGAGGGGACGCATTAAGAACCTGTGAACCAGTCGATTATAAAACGACTGGTTCAATTATACCAAGCGAAGGGTTTATGAATGCTCAAAGAATTAAATCGATTGCAATTAAAGTTACAATCTTAGTTGCGTTATTGCCACTGGTCGCCTGCCAGGCAAAGCCAGAACAAGCGAGTAATAGACACCGTTGGCTTTTAGGGTATGTCGCACCCAGTATTTATCCGGTGGAAATCAATGATATGAATGCCATGGATAAAAATGGCGAACCCATGGCGCCTATCGCAACGCAAATTAAAGCTGTGGGGCGCAGTGTTCAGTCAGTCCGCCGAATATTTCCCCATTACGATAGCTACGCCCTGCCCTTGAGTGTATTTACCATTCAGGCTGGTGAGCAATTGGGGGGAGGGACCGTCGAACTCCCCGACTATTTTGAGATCAACTGGACCTCGTTGGTGAACTTAAAGCGATATCAAACCCGCGTGAATATCACGAAACAAATACGGGATATCATTAACCAAGGCACTCTGTCGGCCCCGCCTGATAGGCCCAGCGAACAAGAAGAATGCCATTATTTTGTCTTTAACTTTGGCTTTCTACCGGATGGCCGGGTGAAAGTCTGGCTCGGTGGCTGTGGCCCCTTTAAATATGTTGGAACGATTACTCCTTATAAAGCAATCGAGGAAAAAAAATCAGCATATTTTAGTCAGGAGGACATTGATGAGCAAAAACATTTTAGTCAACGAGCAACAGATTTAGGTTACCCCGATCCTCGTTATCATATCCCTAGGAATAAAGTGAACAAAGTGTTGCATCGTAAATATGATGTCCAACATAAACAATGGCAAGTCATTGAAGGGACGCATTAGTATAAAACGTCTATGAATGCGCAAAGAATTAAATCAATTGTAATCCAAATCACCCTCTTCGTTGCATTGTTGCCACTGGTCGCCTGCCAGGCCCAGCAGGAATACCCGAGTAATAGACACCGTTGGCTTTTAGGGTATGTCGCCCCCAGCATTTATCCGGTGGAAATCAATGATATGAATGCCATGGATAAACAGGGCGAACCCATGACCGCTATCGCAACGCAAGTCCAATTTATAGGTCAAAAGATTCAGTCGGTCCGCCGAACATTTCCCCATTACGATGGCTATGCCCTGCCCTTAAGTGTATTTACAATCCAAGCAGGCGAGCAATTAGGGGGGGGAACTACCGAACTCCCCAATTATTTTGAGATCAACTGGACTTCGGTGGTCAACTTAAAGCGATATCAAACCCGCGTGAATATCACGAAACAAATACGGGATATTATTAACCAAGGCACCCTGTCGGCCCCACCTGATAGGCCCAGCGAACAAGAAGAATGCCATTACTTTGTCTTTAATTTTGGCTTTCTACCGGATGGCCGGGTGAAAGTCTGGCTGGGTGGCTGTGGCCCCTTTAAATATATTGAAACACTGCAACCGTATAAGGTATACGGGATGGATGGTTTCGGCTTAGGAAACAAGAGATTTATTAAAAGATATCAACCTAAGTTTGTTAAATTTATACAAAAACAGGGCTATCCCGATCCACGAAACATTCCCTGGGAGAAAGTCAATAAAGTCCTGCATCGTAAATATGATGTCCAACATAAACAATGGCATGTTATTGAGGGGATGCATTAGCATGAAACGTCTATGAATGCGCAAAGAATTAAATCAATAGTAATCCAAATCACCCTCTTCGTTGCATTATTGCCACTGGTCGCCTGCCAGGCCCAGCCAGAACAAGCCAGTCATAGAGATCGCTGGCTGATAGGGTATGTCGCACCCAGCATTTATCCAGTGGAAATCAATGATATGAATGCCATGGATAAACAGGGCGAACCCATGGCGGCTGTTGCAACGCAAGTCCAATTTATAGGTCAAAAGATTCAGTCGGTTCGAAAAATATTTCCCCATTACGATGGTTATGCATTGCCCTTAAGTGTATTTACAACTCAAGATACAGGACAAATGGGCATGGGAACTACCGAACTCCCCGATTATTTTGAGATCAAATGGACCTCAGTGGTCAACTTAAAGCGATATCAAACTCGGGTTAATATCACAAAACAAATACGAGATATTATTAACCAAGGTACTATGTCGGCCCCGGTTGATAGGCCCAACGAACAAGAAGAATGCCATTATTTTGTCTTTAATTTTGGCTTTTTACCGGATGGCCGAGTGAAAGTCTGGCTCGGTGGCTGTAACCCCTTTAAATATATTGAAACACTGCAGCCGTATAAGGTATACGGGATGGATGGTTTCGGCTTAGGAAACAAGAGCTTTATTAAAAGATATCAACCTAAGTTTGTTAAATTTATACAAAAACAGGGCTATCCTGATCCACGAAACATTCCCTGGGAGAAAGTCAATAAAGTGTTGCATCGTAAATATGATGTGCAACATAAACAATGGCATGTCATTGAAGGGACGCATTAGCATGAAGCATCTATGAATACCCAAAGAATTAAATCAATAGTAATCCAAATCACCCTCTTCGTTGCATTAGTGCCACTGGTCGCCTGCCAGGCCCAGCCCGAACACACCAGTGATAGGGATCGCTGGTTAATCGGCTATGTTGCCCCCAGCATTTATCCGGTGGAAATCAATGAGATGAATGCCATGGATAAAAATGGCGAACCCATGGCAGCTATTAGAACGCAAATTCAAGCCGTGGGAGAGAAGATTCAATCGGTCCGCCGAACATTTCCCCATTACGATGGCTATGCCCTTCCGTTAAGTGTATTTACAACTCAAGAGACCGGACAAATGGGCATGGGGACCACTGAACTCCCCGACTATTTTGAGATCAACTGGACCTCGTTGGTCAACTTAAAGCGATATCAAACCCGCGTGAATGTCACAAAACAAATACGGGATATTATTAACCAAGGCACCCTGTCGGCCCCGGTTGATAGGCCCAGCGAACAAGAAGAATGCCATTACTTTGTCTTTAACTTTGGCTTTCTACCGGATGGTCGTGTAAAAGTCTGGCTGGGTGGCTGTGGCCCCTTTAAATATATTGAAACGCTGCAATCGTATAAGGTATACGGGATGGATGGTTTTGGCTTAGGAAATAAGGAATTTATTAAAGAATATCAACCTAAACTTATCAAATACACGCAAAAACAGGGCTACCCCGATCCACGAAACATTCCCTGGGAGAAAGTCAATAAAGTGTTGCATCGTGAATATGATATCCAACATAAGCAATGGCAAGTCATTGAAGGGACGCATTAGAGCGAAGCATCCTTAAGATGTATCAGTTGTGGCTTTTTTTAGTGAATATCTAGACAGAATAGTTAGAGAAATAAGACGAGTAATATCCCCAGTACCCATTCTGTTTCTTACGAAGGACTGCCTAAGTATTGGGAAATGTCAAAACTTACAAAAATCACTTCACCAAATATTCAAAGACAACGAAGCACTTTTATATCTTATCGCCAGTTACACTTCTCGCCCGTCCATTCATGCACCTCTTGGGGCCAGCGGCGGTGAAATGGGTTATAATAATCAATTTTTAAAGCGACCTGATCTGTTTTTAGGATCAAGTAAATCGGATAAACAAAGAAAAGGTTAAATATTGCTTTTATGTTAAGTCGCTTTAATGTATCAATATTGTGTTGGCTTCTCTCTGGAATATATGCCAATTCGCCAGCCATAAAACGCCTTACATATTCCCAATAAAGGTAAGGACTTATATGATCGTCATCGAGATGTTCTAACACCAATCGTCTATATTTTCGCTTTCTTTGTTTATTCACTGTATGATCTGAATTTAGCCACAACACCAGTTGATAACCATCACGCATATTTCCCATTCCAGTATGGTATTTGGTTAATCTCACCGACATCTCGCATTCCTGCCAGGGGATCCGATATAAGACTCGCCGATAATAGACATACACTTCCTGATTTTTAACATGAAAGCGTACTGGCAGTTGTGCTCGGCGCAAAAGATCCCAAGCAAAGCAGACAATAGTACCAATATAAAAAGACCAATCAAATAAAGTCGGTGACCACGACTCCCCCTGCCAAACCGAAGTTAATTTCACAATAAACCAAATCGCTAAAAAAAATAATGCACTAATAATAAATTTACCGCGATTAATCACCGAATCAATGCGCATGTCCAGATAATCGGAATGTTGGCTGGAAGCGAACATATAACCACTTTGCACAAATTCGTCTTGAGTGATACCTTCTTCTCCATCAGTATCCTTACTAAAGGCCGCATTGTCCCGATAGATTGGCTTCGGAGGAGGATTAACGATATCTTCCTGCGCCGCTTTACCAAAAACTCGGTGGCCATTGTTATATCGATGGAAAACAGGCACCAGTCCCAGAGATTCCGGAGCCTGCCAGGTATTCTCATCCAGCTGTTTAATTCGTGAGACCACTATTATCTCCAGCTTGTTTAAAATTGTTAATCTGCTTCATATCTATACTGAGAGAGTCTTGTCTAGGATCCCATCTTCCGCGATTATTTTCTAGATCAAGCGCATACCTTAAAGTAACTGGATAACCGGAAGGATTGACAAAATCTACAACCAGTTTATAGCTTTTATAATTGGTCTTTATTTTTTCAGAGATTTCTGCCACCAAAATTGCCGTTAACTGCTCAGTCTTCTCGACTAAATTGACTGAAAGCAGGTCAGTTTTCAGATGTTTTGATTCTGGCTTTTTATTTTGAGGAAGAACAGATACTTCAACATCATCATTGGTATAGCCATAGAACTGTTTAATGGATACCTGACTAATCCCCCTTTGATAATAGGGAAAGTATAATTTAAATGTAAAATGGCTCAAATAAGCATGCCCCTTAACAGGCGTCAATTTTGCGATCATCGATCCGGGTTTAATCACCCGCCCATTAAACCAATTGGTTAATAACTCTTTACAACTAAATGAAATAATTTGAGAAACAGGCCGAAATAGCTCATCACAGAAATCACTGAGTTCTCGATGTTGTATATTGCGAAGTTTTTCAAGTTTTGCATCACTTTCTTTTGGCAAATCGACTTTAAAATAATTAATTCGCTCCTCTAGACTTGTCAGGGTTTGATTATATTGATAGTTCCCTGTTCCCCAAAAACTTCGCTTTAATAGCGCTTCAATAGGATCGTCGGTCACTAAGCCATGAATCAAATCCGCCGTTAAACTGATGGCTATGGCAAGAATAACGAAAACAGGCAGGGTTGGTGAAGCAACTCCCCAAAAAATTAAAATGGATGCACTTAACCCCATCCCATTCGCTAGCAAAGATGCGAAATCTAATCCTTTCGCAAAAACGTTCTGACTATTATCTTCATCATCATTTAACGTTAGTCCGCTTGAAATTATACCGATTGAAAAGCCAATGATTGGAAGGGCCTTAAACGGGAAAGATATTATTCCTTTTGTGACTGATATCACCTTATAATCCATTATCTTTCTATTGCTCAAAGTAATCGATGGAATATTGAATAATCTGTCAATATTATTCAATGACTTTATAACAATCTCTTCATCCCCGCCTTCTGTTATATACTTCGATAATGATATCATCCCTTTTTTCACCCGATACCGATCGATCATAGAGATACTACTAACCGTTAAATCAATAATAGATTTGGATTTATCAAAATCTCTTCTAAACCCAGATTTTGACTCCTCAGCCACTCCCAAAAAAACCTCATAAGCATTAATAAGTTGCGCAAATAACAACATGCCAAAGAGTTTATTATCATATTTTTTTAATAAATCATTGGCTTTTAAAATAAATTTCCCGGTACTTTTTAAGGCAGAGTCCTTCACTCGCTGAGCTATAAAGACAAACGGATTTTTGGTAGCAACCCCTACAGGCTGCTCCAATACTGAGCTGGTACTATAGATCCTCTCATCTAACTGATAGAGTGTCACCGTTTTATTGGCTAATGTCGGATCATTTATCGGTTTACCAGCAAAGTGCCCTGTAACCTGTGACAACTCCGCCATTTGACTCGCCGATGCTTCAGCAAGCACTTTACCTAACTTAAACTTAAACAGCTGAAAGGTGTAGGAATAGCGATACCGAAATATCTGCATATAATCTTGGATCAAGATCCGGCTCGACTCGCTTTGTACCCCGGTAATTACTAACCGATTTACATAGATATAGAGCAACTCATCGGTATAGACCGTAGCAGGGTAATTCCTCTTTTTAATTAACGTTTTTATATTTTCTAAATCTTTTTCAGCTGTCCCTGAAAATGTCATCAGTAAGCTAATCAGTGGTGAACCTGACATTAAAGCATCTTTCACAAAACCGACAGATAAAGCGACATGTGCCGCTAATCCATTGTTAACGCCTTTGGGCTTTTGGTTTTTAGCCACCGCGAGCCAAGCATCGATCCAACTTTGAATCTCTTTGTCGCCCGCAGCACTCACATTTAAGTTATCCAGCATTGCAAGCACAAGTGCTTCACGATGCTGATAGGTGTCTATTTCATATGGGTCTAACCACGAGAGGGCTTGATCTGATTGTTCATGACGAGCCCAGATAAGCCAATCGGCCACCAATGTTTCGAGACGCTCAGCGACCTGTTTATGGAAGCTTTCATGAGTATTCAGATACTCATCCATTTTCTCTTTATATATGTTTTCTTCTAGATCAGATTTTTTCTCTTGATAGTCCTGAAACTCTACATTGGCTAAATTTTGTGAATTTTTTCTGGCTTTTCTTTCAAGTTCTTTTTTTACTTTCTCTTGGATTTTATTTTTAAATTGCTCTCTTTCATCGCCTTTTAAGCCCTGTATTTTAACAAGATCTTCCCTATATCCTGCATAAGGTATCGCGGTAAAATCATTACCGACAATATTAATTGCATCCGTTTTAGATGTGCCTTTCTGAGCTTGCTGGATTTTATTAGCAATCAACTTCTGATACTTTTCTTGCTCAGACTTAGGCAGTAAGTGCATCTGGAAAAGGTCATCAATATATTCAGGATAAGGTTTATAGATTGGCCCCGCTCGTTGTGCTATTTCGTCCATCCCTTTCACTGATTTTTTAGCCGTTTTATCAATGACTTTTTGGGTCAATTTCCCCATGATATACGGGTGCGCTGAATGGCCGATTTCTTGGACGAGAGCCTGATAGGTTGCACTATATTCACGACAGAGATCACTGGTAATGCCAATGGCATCGATTAAACACACCGCATAATGGTTATTGGGTGTTATTTTTTTATACGGAACAATAAGCTTTTTAGTCTCGGATTCACTCAAGGGGGCGATCGATGGATGAACCCAGTTAATCGGCTCACTCACTTGGGCATCAGCAAGTAACTCGAGCAAGCTCTTATCGGTTAATTGATAAACGTCCGCCGCCTTTCCTTTGGCTGCCAAGGCAAAATCAATTTTTTGTCCAACTTTTAAAATTTGTTCCTGATGCGACTCGAGTACTTTAGCCCACCGCTGACTAATGCGCTCAGGCGCTAACCACATGATCACTTGCGCATTCTTAGGTTGTTTTAAGTAGGGCAAGGCATCCTTAACCGCTGAGGGCGCATCACCAAAAACACACCGACCGGCCGATTGCAGTATCCCGCCATCGGGTTTACCGTCACCATATTCAACTTCTAGCAGATAGTTATCTTTAATGTTATAGAGATAAACGACCTGTTGATATAACTGGCGAGCATTGTATTTGTGCTCATTCAACGGCGTTAATTTTGCAGTCGTTACCAGCGTATCGGGTAGATTCGACACATCTTCTTTATGAACCACCCCATAACGCAGTGGTTTAATCGTGAAGTAACCACCTTGGAGTGGGCAACTTTGTACGGGTGAATCATCATTTTCACTATCAGCCAATAGTGCCGCTTGCGATGCAGGATCCGCAGTGGCCTCTTCTTTAGGGACTAGTTTTACATCATCAGGAAGAGTGAGCGAATCACCAGCAAAAATTGAATCTTCATGGCCTTTGAGAGAGTTGTTTAAATCAACTATTTTCTGCACAGGGACGTTATATTTATCGGCTATTTGACTTAACGTATCATTTGCTTTGATCGTATAGTTCATATATCAGTTCCTGATTTATTGCTTTGATGATAATCAGCAGAGAGCTTTTCCACCTGTTCTATGCGAGCTGTTGGCAATTGTTCGTGACTTAGCAGTAACTGGGTGAATTCTTGATGGTTAGGATTTTGTTCATCCCAGATATTCCCCATACGACCTAATATGTTGATGTAAAGTAGTGCTGAGCGATCATCACTAGCACCTATCTTCGATAATCGACGTAGTTCTTCCATAACCCACTGATGATTTGACTTTGCATCAGGAGCTGATAACAGCTGGGGGAAGTATTTTTCAGCATGTTCCATCACGCGTATCGCTTGATAATGACGACTGGCTTCAGTTAACGCTTGCCATTGCTCATCAGACACTTTCATCTGCCTAATAGGTTCAACGGACATCTCACCGTCATCCACAGGTTTCAAATAATGTTGCCAACGTTGTTCTAAAGCACCGAATGTATGCACAGTGTGCATTGGTCCAAATAGTTGTGTTTGGATCGGTTTGGCACTGGCTAAAAAGAAATAATCCCAAATAACCGGGTCATATAAACGCAGGAGAAAATCGCCACCTTGAGGTTGTGGATAACGAATAATACACTGCCAATGTTCATATAAGGTGATTAAGGGGGCATCACTCTCAAAAGCTAGCCCATAGCGGTAACCCGCTTGTTGTTGCGCCCAGTTAAAGAGCTCTGGGTGAAACTCAACAATTACCGGGCCAATATCATCTAGATCTTTCCAAGGTGAATTCCAAAACAAATTGATCACGTCAATACCGTTATCAACCTGTCCACGAGCATAACGTACGACATGCCCCACTAACGCACCATCTAACAGCAACCACTGTTTGGCTTCAGATTGCCAAATCGGTTCATCAAGCATTGCTTTCTTTCGCCTCTTCGCAAGTCTGACAGATGGGTTTACCTTTCGTTGCGGCAGAAATAAGCGCTTGGCGCTGTTGCATCGTATTCAAAGTGGTTGCTTGTTGCGCCGATGAATAGTCGTCTTCAGTATCTGTCGGTTGAACTGAATAGTCAGACGCTGATTTTAGTAATGGCCCCGAAGTCGATTGGCTGGCAGTGGTCGCGTTTATCTTTGCTTCATCAGGGGCATTCGGTTTCATAACCGGCTGGGGGAGCTTCGCAATACGTCCGCCATAGCGACTGCCACTACTTGCACTGCCTCCAGAATTTAATTTCACAGAAGGACCTGATGCACTGACACCAGCAGCATTGATCGTCATAAAACTTCCTCCGGCTTTTAATGTGAGCTCGGCACCCGCTTCCATCACTACTTTAATACCACCATTTAAATGAATTTCTCGACTGGTGCTATCTAACAACGACTGTCCCTGCTTCATATGCAGGGTCTGGTCCACCGCCTGGGTCTGGTCGCCCTGGACATGCACCCGGTGTTCCCCGTCCACGGTCTGATGGGCATCGCCTTTGACCCGCTGAAACTGATTGCGGGTCACACTCAG
>NZ_SMGD01000009.1 GCF_004339545.1 Celerinatantimonas diazotrophica
CGTTTGTGCCGTGTCAGTGGGGGCGTATTATAGGGATCTCGACGCAGGGTGCAAGTGCTTTTTTCAATAAATTTAAAACTTTTTCAAAAACACAGTATTCGCACATGTTAACCACAGTTTTATCCACAAAATTAAAATTCTTCTCTCTAAACATGGCGAAAACTTAGCTACTTTTATGCTACATTGAAAGTTTAATCAATAGTATTTGTAATACTCACTGAATATTACTGTATTGATTAGATTATTTTCGTGGAATACACAATCAAAATCGAAATGGATTTTTCTATAAACTAGTGGTTGATTATGAAAACACCTTTATCTTTGTCTATTATCTTAACGATCGTATGTGCAGTGGTTTTAGCTGTATTAACTGCACTGGTAGGTAAAAACTTATCTGCGCCAATGGCGATGAGCATCGGTAGTATTATTACCGGACTCGTTGTAGCTTTTGTCAGACCGTCACCAATTTCACCCAAAAGCGAAACAAGTAGCTCATCGGAATCCACTCAGACACTTTATGTTGGAAATCTTCCTTACCGAGCCAATGAAACCGCTGTTCGTGAACTATTTGCCCAATATGGACATGTTGTTTCGGTTCGTCTTTTAAAAGATAAACATACCGGCAAACGCCGGGGCTTTGGATTTGTTGAAATGACAGAACAAGGAGCTCTTGCCGCTCAAAAAGCACTTAATGAGCAAGACTTTCAACATCGGACATTAAAAGTTCGTCCGGCCAATGAGCGCAAAGATCATTCTCAAGAGGATTAAGTTCACTAAATCGTAGTGCTTTAAATGATGCCCACAGTAGATCCGTGTGGGCATTTTTTTGGGTGAAATACCCAACTCGTGCCCCCATTTTATAACACCCTGTCTGTTTTATATTAAGTAGTGAGGCTACGCGCTGAGCAACGGCTTGGCCCGAATCAACCAAACAAACCTTATCCCCCAACACCTGATGAAGTTCATCTCTAAGCAGTGGGAAATGCGTGCATCCCAATACCACAACATCCGGTTGCACATCTCCGTCAAGCCAAGCTGAGAGTATCGGACGTAATCGTGTTTGTATCTGAATACAATCGCCTGAGAGCTTTTGTTCAGCGAGTTCAACTAGCTTAGTGGAACCTATTTTGAGCACCAAACAGTGATTAGAAAAGCGCTCAATCAGTTGCTTGGTATAGCAACGTTGAATCGTTGCAGGTGTTGCTAATAAGCCAATAATTTTAGACTTAGATATTTGGCAAGCGGGTTTTATAGCGGGAACAACCCCTACAACTGGAATAGAGAGCATCTGCCGAAGCGGTTTTAAAACAACGGTACTGGCCGTATTGCAGGCAATCACCAATAAGTCTGGACGCTGCTGCTGGCAAAAAGGAACCACTAAATCTAGAACCCGCGCAACTAATGTTGCCTCATTAAGTTCGCCATATGGAAAAAGGGCATTATCAAATAGATAACTTAATTGATAACTGCCAAGCTGACTGTCTAGTGAACGGACAATCGATAACCCGCCTACGCCAGAATCAAATACAGCCAGATGGGGCGTCATGGACATCTCTTTTTACGAAAATTAGAAATGGTCCTTAGTTTACGCCGCAATCAGTTCCGGGCCAATGAGTTTATATTCTAGCTCAGCGGGACACTAACTAATGGATGCTTTGGCTTTGCACCAACTTGAAGGGCAAAACCCGATCAATCACTAACATGGCAACCAGAATAATAAGTGTTGGGCACAACCACCCCATTCCGACAGCCAGTAAAGGCAAACGGTCAAACCAGTACACATTTAGATCTAACCGGTGGATCACATCGATCAACGAAAAGATAAAACTCACCGCTAACACAAACCGATAGACCAACTTAGGATTGGCCAACTTATGTCTTATAAAGGTTAATAACACCAACATAATGATCGTAGGATAGAGTGCCAACAAAACAGGAATCGATAAATTAATTAGTTGCTTAAGCCCTATATTCGTAATGATAGCACTGAGTACGCCAACCCCCACCACCCAATAACGAACGCCAACTCCGCTTAATCGAGAAAAATATTCTGAGCTAGCAGATGTTAAACCAATGGCTGTTGTGAGACAGGCTAGCAGTACAATGGTCGACAAAACCCACTGTCCATAGGGGCCAAATAGCGACTGAACATAAATACTTAAAATATCACTCCCCGTTTTGGCATGTGCCGCAATTTGCGAACTGGTTGCACCTAAATAAAAGAGAGAGACATACACAAATGCTAGCCCTGCAGCAGCAATCAGGGCAGAAAAAAAGAGGTATCGTGCAACTGCTTTTTTCTGCGTAATCCCTTTAGAGCCAATGGCATCAACCATCAGCATCCCAAACAACAGTGCTCCAAATGTGTCCATGGTGTTATAACCATCTAAGAAACCACTGGCCAGTGGCATATCAATATAATGGCCTTTTGCACCAATAATATGTCCTTGGGGGGCCAAGAACACCCCCAGCGAGAGGACAATCAATCCAATCAATAGTACAGGAGTCAATAACTTACCAATAGTATCGATCAGGCGTCCTTGGCGAAGCGCAAAGACAATAACCAACATAAAAAAGACGCCAGAGAAAATAGCTAATCTGTCTGACCCTGCTCCTATAAATGGCTTGATCGCCATATCAAAAGAAACAGCTGCAGTTCGGGGAATCGCAAACGCTGGACCAATAATAATAAACATCACAACGACAATGAGTACCGATATTTTGCGGGGAAGCTCCTGACTAATGGCCTCCCATGAACCACCAGCAATCGCTATTGCAATCAAGCTTAATAAAGGCAATCCAACCGCTGTTAATAAAAAACCGCCCATTGCACTGATATAATGTTCTCCTGCAAATTGCCCCGCTTGAGGAGGGAAAATTATATTCCCCGCCCCCAGAAAAAATGCAAAAAGCATAAATCCAAGAGCGATAATATCGGTCGTCTTCAGCGTTTGCTTCACTATATTTCCTACTACATTAATTTTTATATCGAGGACATTTTGTGTATGGATCAAGCCTAAAAGGTGGTTTATACACAAAGAAAGGGCGGGATCATGACGATTTGTAGCTCATTGATCAACCCTAATTTAAGATAAATCATTACTTAAAATAAGGTTGATCAAATAACCTACTGATTTTAAAAATCGTACTGGGCCGTCAGATTCGTCTGGATACCAGGCGCAAGATAACTAGCGACTTGTTGATAATCGCGATCAAACAAGTTATGCACTGATGCAGATAATTTAAACGCAGAAGTAAACTGATAACCTGCAGCAATATTCATTGTCCAGTAACTCGGCAGTCGCTCGGTTGAAGAACTAAAGCGGTGACCACTCCAATTAATTCCAGTATGGAGGTTTAATTTCGGCAACACTAACCAGTCTGCCTGCCATTTACCACTATTCCAAGGACGATAGATTAAGACTTTGTTCGTCTGCTTATTTTCACTATCGAGATAGGTATAGCTCAGTTGTTGTTGAATAGGCCCTGTGGCAAATTTTAAGATCAATTCACTACCCATGATACGGGCCTTACTAATATTTTCTGATGTTGAATAATCAGAAGTAGTCTCAATCAAGTCTCGATAGTTAGTGTGGTAGAGGTTCCATTGATAGTGAATATTTTGAATTTGCCCTTTAAAACCTAACTCAAGGTTTTGTGACTTCTCCGGTTTAAGATTTGGATTCCCCTGATAACCATACGACAAAGGCCAATAGAGATCATTAAAGCTCGGCGCATGAAAAGCAGTTCCATAACTTAATGTGACCTGCTGATTACTCAGATAAGACCAGCCACCAGCAACCGAATAGGTTGTGTTATTGCCATAACGTTCGTTGTGATCCTGGCGTAAACTGGCATCAACATGATATGGCCCCTGCATATATGAGACACTTGAATAGCCGCCGATATTATAGCGTTTAGTTTGGGAATACTCGATGCTAGAGCGCCCCAGATCGGATTGGCGAGCATCAATCCCGGCGTCAATCTGCCAGTTATCATTTAACTGCCAGCTGTTGAGCCAACTGCCCGCATAGCGCTGCGTTACAAAGCGCGAATAAGAACTGCTGTAATCACGCGAGTCATCCACACCGTAATTTAAATTCCAATGCGAGCTATAAGCGTCACTATCATAAAACAGCGAGCTGCTAAAATATTGCTGAATAAGGGTGTTATTTGCCTCAGTCGTCATACCATAGCCATTATACTGACCATGTCCACGGTTAAGTATCATTTCACCGTCAGCCGACCAATTATCATTAAAACGATGCTGAAGAGTAAAAAGTGCCTGTTGGGTACTATAACCGTAATTATGAGCCGGTGTGGAATCAGGTTTGAAGTTATAGCCATCACTTCCCTCAGCATCTAAATTGGCCTGAAATTGAGTGTCATCACCGATAGGATGGACAAAACGCCAACCGCTCTGCCAATAGTTATGGGCTCCCAAACCAAGTCGCAGGCGGTTCACTTTTTCTTTGGCACTAGGCTTGGTAATGATATTCACCACACCAGCCATCGCATCGGCACCATAACGGGCCGCTCTTGGCCCACGGATAATCTCAATTCGCTCAACCATACTGGTTGGTAAGAAGTTAAATGAACCAGATCCAGCACTGGCATTCATCGCGCGCACGCCATCAATTAAGACAAGAGTCTGATTCGAGTTACTGCCACGAATTGACAACGACGTCGCTGTTCCACGGCCACCAGAGCGGCGGATTTGTACCCCCGGCTGCATCGCTAAAACATCTGCAATTGATTTAACTTGCATCTGTTCGATTTGCTTAGCACTAATAACTGTAAAAGGAGCAAGAACATTATTAATTGATTGTGGCATTCGGTTAGCAGTGACAATCATATCATTACCCTGCATACTTGCCTGCGCATGACTTACAAAGGGGATAAGGGCCCCTAACACCCAGAAAGATTTCATGATGTATCCTAAGAACGCGTTAGTCTAGATGATTGAGAAGCATCAGGCAGGTATTCGGACTTCGAGACCATTAGATAATGGCGGTTTCCCTTCCCATCGCATCTGCGAAAGTGGTCCATTATGAACCTCAACATAGGTTCAAAATTGGATAAACCATTGCTATCGTTACCGCTGCGCGCCAGCTCTGGATTTTCACCAGATTCCCTTTTAAGCGGATCGTACCGCCACTCTAATGCTGTTTTAACCAGTTACCTTATAAGTTTACTGAAAAATCCTCCTTTGGGATAACTCAAATTATTCATCATCCAGGCAGCTCTCTAATACTGCCCAATCACGATATGAAGTTAGTAAGGCAATCGATGTCATGAAAGGAAGATGAATGAGGTCATTTTGACCCAAAATTATTTTGCAAAAAACCAGAGGTTCCCCTTGTACAACGAAAAATGCACTCTAAAATGGCCCCCCTAGCACCCCTTGGCATGAGATAAGACTTTATGGCAGACATTGCCTACTATCCAGAACAATATCAATCTTTGCTTGAACAAAAAGTTGCCCGTATTCAAGCACGTTTTGAATGTATCACCCAAATGAAGCCTCAGATTTTTGCCTCACAACCCAGTCATTATCGAATGCGTGCCGAATTTCGGGTCTGGCATGATGGCGACGATCTTTATTACATCATGTTTGACCCACAGACCAAGCAGAAAATCCGCATTGACCAATTCGGCCCTGCAAGCGAGCTAATCAACCAGGTGATGGTTGAATTAGTCGAACGTCTCAAGGGCAATCAGATGCTGCGCCATAAGTTATTTCAAGTCGATTTTCTCTCAACGCAAAGCGACCAAATTGTCGTCAGCTTGCTTTACCATAAGAAGTTAGACTCAGCTTGGCAAAACGAAGCCGTCCAGCTGCGCGATACGCTGCGAGAGCAATTTAACCTACATTTGATTGGCCGTGCCCGCAAACAAAAAATCTTACTTGATCAAGATTTTGTCGTCGAAACATTGAACGTGAATCAACGTCCGATTCACTACAAACAGGTCGAGAATAGCTTTACCCAACCCAATGCTGGGATCAATGAAAAAATGCTGGGCTGGGCGCTGGATGTCACCGAAAAACAAAGTGGTGATTTGCTGGAGCTTTATTGTGGTAACGGGAACTTTTCACTCGCTTTAGCAGAGAATTTCAAACGGGTCTTAGCGACTGAAATTGCAAAACCCTCTGTCGATTCAGCCCAATTTAATATCCGCGTCAATCAGATTGAAAACGTTAAAATCTTACGGATGTCAGCCGAAGAATTTACCGAGGCCATGCAAGGGCGAACCTTCCGCCGCTTAGCGCAAGCCAATGTGTCACTCGATGATTATCAATGTGACACGATTTTTGTCGATCCTCCCAGAGCGGGACTCGATGACGCCACATTAGCGATGGTTAACAGCTACGCCAATATTTTATATATTTCCTGTAATCCAGCGACGCTATTAGAAAACCTGCAAACCCTGACAAAAACACATCAATTAAGTCAGTGGGCCATCTTTGATCAATTCCCTTATACTGAGCATGCCGAAGTGGGCGTCTGGCTGAACGCAAAATAGTCATGTTTCCACATGCAAGGCCTACTAATTAGGGCCTTGCTTAGCTTTATGTCCCCCTTAAGAAATTACCAGATAAACGACCAATACAAGAACAATCAGTGCGGGTAAAAAATTATGACCCCAACTTGGATATTGAACCCGCAATAATGCTGAATAACCGACCATACCAAGTCCCAAAGCCGCTACTCATTGCAATAGCGAGCGGTCCAGCTCAGGGGCTTTAAAAATAGTCACATGAAACAGACGAGCCAAAGGATCAGTGTCACCTAACGAAATAAAGTCCAAGGCACTATCGAGATAGCTCGCATAGAAAAGGGGCATTCATGCTCGCGCCGAAGAGCAGAGCCAAATCAAGATTTGATAATCACTATTGATAGATTCTTCCCCTAAAGCCTCTCCCTACTAGCCACTATGCCAAGGTAGAAGACACTTGCTGTAGCATAGTGTAAAAAATTGTCTTATGGTGCTCTAGGGACTGTTGACCTTTGGTGGTTGAATTTTGTTCAAATTAAACCCATTTTGAACGCGGCGCACCCTGCGTCGCTTAATGAGTGAAGCAAGCAGGGGGCAACAAAGTTCAGGATGCGTTTAAATGAACCCCAAGGGCAGT
>NZ_SMGD01000010.1:1722-4997 GCF_004339545.1 Celerinatantimonas diazotrophica
AAGCTCTTTAACAATTTGGAAAAGCTGATAAAAGATTATCTCAACGAACATGAGTTTAAAACAAGTGTTCTTGGTGTTATAGGTGAAATCGTACTTGGAGCGTTGTGCTTTATACACACGGCGTATCCGGTTACTAACTGACCCTGTTTAGGGTTGTATGGTTAAGTGACGAAGCGTAAACGGTGGATGCCTTGGCAGTCAGAGGCGATGAAGGACGTGCTAATCTGCGAAAAGCTGTGGTAAGCCGATAAGAGGCATTTGAACCACAGATATCCGAATGGGGAAACCCAGTGCATTCAGTGCACTATCAGAATGTGAATACATAGCATTCTGAGGCGAACCGGGGGAACTGAAACATCTAAGTACCCCGAGGAAAAGAAATCAACCGAGATTCTGGGAGTAGCGGCGAGCGAAACCGGATTAGCCCTTAAGGTTTAGGGGAGCCAGTGGAATGTTCTGGAAAGGACAGCGACACAGGGTGATAGCCCCGTACACGGTGGCGAACTTAAACTGAAAACGAGTAGGACGGCCCACGTGGTAGGTTGTCTGAAGATGGGGGGACCATCCTCCAAGGCTAAATACTCCTGACTGACCGATAGTGAACCAGTACCGTGAGGGAAAGGCGAAAAGAACCCCTGTGAGGGGAGTGAAATAGAACCTGAAACCGTTTACGTACAAGCAGTGGGAGCCCTCTTAGGGGGGTGACTGCGTACCTTTTGTATAATGGGTCAACGACTTATATTCAGTGGCAAGGTTAAGCGATTAGTGGAGCCGTAGGGAAACCGAGTGTTAACTGCGCGAATAGTCGCTGGATATAGACCCGAAACCCGGTGATCTAGCCATGGGCAGGTTGAAGATTGGGTAACACCAATTGGAGGACCGAACCGACTAATGTTGAAAAATTAGCGGATGACCTGTGGCTGGGGGTGAAAGGCCAATCAAACCGGGAGATAGCTGGTTCTCCTCGAAAGCTATTTAGGTAGCGCCTCGAGCGAATACCATTGGGGGTAGAGCACTGTTAAGGCTAGGGGGTCATCCCGACTTACCAACCCTTTGCAAACTCCGAATACCAATGAGTACTACTCGGGAGACAGACGGCGGGTGCTAACGTTCGTCGTCAAAAGGGAAACAACCCAGACCGCCAGCTAAGGTCCCAAAGTGCATGCTAAGTGGGAAACGATGTGGAAAGGCTCAGACAGCTAGGAGGTTGGCTTAGAAGCAGCCATCCTTTAAAGAAAGCGTAATAGCTCACTAGTCGAGTCGGTCTGCGCGGAAGATGTAACGGGGCTAAGCATGCCACCGAAGCTGCGGATATGTGCTTTGCACATATGGTAGAGGAGCGTTCTGTAAGCCTGCGAAGGTGAGTTGAAAAGCTTGCTGGAGGTATCAGAAGTGCGAATGTTGACATGAGTAACGATAAGGGGGGTGAAAAGCCTCCCCGCCGAAAGACCAAGGTTTCCTGTCCAATGTTAATCAGGGCAGGGTGAGTCGGCCCCTAAGGCGAGGCAGAGATGCGTAGTCGATGGGAAACTGGTTAATATTCCAGTACTTCGTGTATTGCGAAGGGGGGACGGAGAAGGTTAGGCTAGCGTGGCGTTGGTTGTCCACGTTTAAGGGTGTAGGCAGAATGCTCAGGCAAATCCGGGCATTTAATGCTGAGACCTGATGACGAAGCTCTACGGAGCTGAAGTAGTTGATACCCTGCTTCCAGGAAAAGCCTCTAAGCATCAGATAGACGAAACCGTACCCGAAACCGACACAGGTGGTTGGGTAGAGAATACCAAGGCGCTTGAGAGAACTCGGGTGAAGGAACTAGGCAAAATGGTACCGTAACTTCGGGAGAAGGTACGCTCTTTAGGGTGAAGGAACTTGCTTCTGGAGCTTTGAAGAGTCGCAGATACCAGTTGGCTGCAACTGTTTATTAAAAACATAGCACTGTGCAAACACGAAAGTGGACGTATACGGTGTGACGCCTGCCCGGTGCCGGAAGGTTAATTGATGGGGTTAGCGCAAGCGAAGCTCTTAATCGAAGCCCCGGTAAACGGCGGCCGTAACTATAACGGTCCTAAGGTAGCGAAATTCCTTGTCGGGTAAGTTCCGACCTGCACGAATGGCGTAATGATGGCCAAGCTGTCTCCACCCGAGACTCAGTGAAATTGAAATCGCTGTGAAGATGCAGTGTACCCGCGGCTAGACGGAAAGACCCCGTGAACCTTTACTACAGCTTGACACTGAACACTGAGCCTGCATGTGCAGGATAGGTGGGAGGCTTAGAAATACTGACGCCAGTTGGTATGGAGCCACCCTTGAAATACCACCCTTGTTGGCTTGGTGTTCTAACCTTGGTCCCTTATCGGGATTGGGGACAGTGTCTGGTGGGTAGTTTGACTGGGGCGGTCTCCTCCCAAAGAGTAACGGAGGAGCACGAAGGTTGGCTAAGTACGGTCGGACATCGTACGGTTAGTGTAAAGGCATAAGCCAGCTTGACTGCGACACAGACACGTGGAGCAGGTACGAAAGTAGGTCTTAGTGATCCGGTGGTTCTGAATGGAAGGGCCATCGCTCAACGGATAAAAGGTACTCCGGGGATAACAGGCTGATACCGCCCAAGAGTTCATATCGACGGCGGTGTTTGGCACCTCGATGTCGGCTCATCACATCCTGGGGCTGAAGTCGGTCCCAAGGGTATGGCTGTTCGCCATTTAAAGTGGTACGCGAGCTGGGTTTAGAACGTCGTGAGACAGTTCGGTCCCTATCTGCCGTGGGCGTTGGAGAATTGAGAGGGGCTGCTCCTAGTACGAGAGGACCGGAGTGGACGAACCGCTGGTGTTCGGGTTGTCATGCCAATGGCATTGCCCGGTAGCTACGTTCGGGACTGATAACCGCTGAAAGCATCTAAGCGGGAAGCAGGCCTCGAGATGAATTCTCACTAGACTATTTAGGTCTCTAAAGGGCCGTCCGAGACGAGGACGTTGATAGGCAGGGTGTGTAAGTGCTGTGAGGCATTGAGCTAACCTGTACTAATGACCCGTGAGGCTTAACCATACAACACCTAAGCGGTGTTGAGCCGATAATGGCGAGAATACTTGTTGCTTATGGGTTGAGAGTCAGCTTTTTCAGATTAAAGAGCACTAGTTTATGCCTGGTGGCCATAGCGTTGTGGAACCACCTGACCCATGTCGAACTCAGACGTGAAACGCAACAGCGCCGATGATAGTGTGGGGTTTCCCCATGTGAAAGTAGGTCACTGCCAGGCTTCGAATTGAGCCCCATCC